>NZ_CP076543.1:6735000-7935000 GCF_030440515.1 Streptomyces xanthophaeus | reverse complement strand
CACCGCACCGTCTCGGTGTTCGAACGGCACGTCATCGGCCGTCACGGTGCCCCGGAACGCCACCGCACCACCCGTGCGGTGATGGCGTGCGAGGACGGCGTCCGCTCCTTCCCCTGCCGGCTGCCACCCGGCGCCGTCGACGTCGCGGTGCTGCGCGGCGCCCGTGTCGGCGCCCGCCGGGAGTTCCCGGGCAGCACGCCGGTCGTGGAACTCACCTTCCCGGCCCCGCTGGAGGCGGGCCAGATCGCCTCGCTGGAGTACGAGGTCCTCTACGCCCCGCTCCGGGAACAGGTGACCGAGTACCGGAGGGTCGCGCACGCCCGGGCCGACAACGTCGACCTGGTCGTCGAGTTCCCGCCGTCACCGCGCCCGGCCCGCGTCTGGTGGGCGACCTGGGACCACCACCGCGACGGCACGCTCCTGAGCGAGACCCCGGTGGCCCTCGCCCCGGACGGCTCGGTCCACCGGTTCGTCCCGGCACTGGAACACGCGGCCGCCGGCTTCCGCTGGACCTGGTAGCCCGGCGCCGGGGTGGGCCGTTCCGGTGGTCCCGTACGCGGGTTCGCGGCCGGAGCGCGAGGGGTACGGCGGCCTTCCCGGGTGCGGAGACCATCCTGAGGGTGCCGTGCGGCCCCCCGCCGCTGCCACCGCCCCTCGATCCCGGCCCGCCGGGAAGCTACGGAGACCGATGTCCCCGACCGTCGCCCCCGAAGCCACCGCCGCGGCCCTGGTGCGCCGCCCCCAGCTGTGGCTGGTCCCCACGATCCTGACGGGACTGCTCGCCCTGCTGCTGTCGCTGCTCTACATGGGCGGCATCGTCAACCCCAACGCGGAACTGCACGACCTGCCCATCGCCCTGGTCAACGAGGACACGGGCGAGCCGCAGCCGGGGCAGCGGCAGAACCTGGGTGCGCAGATCACCGCGGCCATCGCCGCCGACCCCGCGGGCAGCAAGGCGGACTGGCGCGAACTGAGCCTCGCCCAGGCCCAGGACCAGCTCGACTCCGGCGAGGTCTACGGGGCGCTGGTGGTCCCGGCCGGCTTCACGGAGTCCGTCACGGCGCTCCCCACGTCCGGCGCCACGAAGCGGCCGGCCATCACGGTGCTCACCAACCCCGGCAAGGGCAGCCTCGGATCCTCGCTGGCGAGTCAGATCACGACGCGAGCCGCCCACGGCGCGTCCCGCTCCGTCGGCGAACAGCTCACGGCCGCCGCCGGAGGCCAGGCGAGCGCCACCGCGAAGCTGCTGCTGGCCGACCCGGTCGACGTCGTCACGCGGGTCGGTCACCCGATCGGCGCGCACAGCGGCCTCGGTCTGACGGCCTTCTACTACACCCTGCTGCTGGTGCTGGCCGGGTTCATGGGCGGCAACGTCATCAGCAACGGCGTCGACACCGCCCTCGGCTACGCCGACAACGAGATCGGCCCGTGGCACACCCGGCGCCCGACGGTGCCGATCGACCGTACCCAGACGCTGCTCCTCAAGATGCTGATGACCGCGGGCATCACGCTGGTCAGTGTGTCCCTGGTGATGCTGGCCTGCATCGGCATCCTGGGGATGGACGCGTCCCACCTGCCGCTCCTGTGGATCTACTCCTACTGCGCGGCCCTCGCCGTCGGCCTGGGCGTGCAGGCCATCAACGCCGCGTTCGGCGGGATCGGGCAGCTCGTGTCGATGTTCGTGTTCATCGTGCTGGGTCTTCCGTCGTCGGGTGCGACCGTCCCGCTGCAGGCCGTCCCCGGCTTCTACCGCTTCCTCTCCCACTTCGAACCGATGCGTCAGCTCAGCGACGGTGTCCGCGCGATCCTCTACTTCGACGCCCGCGGCGACGCGGGGCTCACCCGCTCCTGGATCATGATCGCGGTCGGTACGGTGCTGGCCCTGCTGTTCGGCTTCGCCATGACCGCCTACTACGACCGCAAGGGCCTCAAGCGCCTCACGCCGCAGCCCGCCTGACACCTCGGGCGGGCCTGCCGTCCACGTACGTGGCGACGACCTCGATGGCTCCGATCCGCCCGGGGTCGACCCGCCTCGGGTCGTCGCCGAGGACGGCCAGGTCGGCGCGTCGGCCCGGGGCCAGGGTGCCCGCGCTGTCGTCCTGGTGGGAGGCGTAGGCGCCCGCCACGGTGTAGGCGTGCAGGGCCTCGTCCACGGTGATGCCCTCGTCGGGACCGATGAGGGCGCCGGAGGCGGAGGCCCGTTCCACCATGAACTGGACGGCCTTCAGCGGTGATCCATCGGTGACCGGGCGGTCGGAGCTGCCCACCAGGGTGACCCCGTGGTCCAGGAAGCCCCGGCCCCGGTACATCCAGGGGGCCCGCTCCGGGCCCATCACGGCCGCGTAGTCGTCGCCGAAGGAGCGCAGGAAGTGCGGCTGGACCACCGCGCACACGCCGAGGCGGGCGAAGCGCGCCAGCTGGTCGGGCCGGATCAGGCCGGCGTGTTCGATCCGGTGCCGGGCGGTGGGACGGGGCCGTAGCCGCTGGGCGCGTTCCAGGGCGTCCAGGGCCAGGTCGGCGGCGCGGTCGCCGATGGCGTGCACGGCGAGCTGCCAGCCGGCCAGGTGACCGTCCACGATGGTGTCGGTGATCCGCTCGGGGCTGTCCTGGAACTCCCCCGCGTGGTCACTCCCTTCGTAGGGGCGGGTGAGTGCGGCCGTACGGGCCATCATGCCGCCGTCGGTGTAGACCTTGAGCGCGCCGAGGGAGAGCCAGTCGTCGCCGAAGCCGGTGCGCAGGCCGAGGTCCAGGGCGCGGGGGATCCCGTCCGAGGCGTGCGCGGCCACGGGCCGCAGGGTGTCGGCGGCCGCCATGAGCTGGACGCGCAGCGGCAGCCGCCCCTGGTCGCGCAGGAGCTGGTAGGCGCCGAGCTCGACCGGGCTGTTGCCGAGCAGGCCGCCGCCGATGCCCGCCTCGGCGCAGGCGGTGACGCCTTCGGCGAGGCAGGTGCGGCCGGCGTACTCGACGGCGTCGGCGATCTCCTCCTGCGAGTACGGCAGGCGCAGCCGGCGTGCGGTGGTCATGGCGCTCTCGGCGAGGAAGCCCTCGCCGTGGGCGAGTTCCCCGGGGAGCAGGTCGAGGACGGTGGTGTTCACGACGCAGCCGTGTCCCGAGTCGTGCAGCATGAACACCTTGCGGCCGTCGCCGACCTTGTCCAGTTCGGCGGCCGTCAGGTGCCGGCCGAGGGCCCGCTGGTCGTAGCCCACGATGTCCACCCACGCGCCGCGCGGTTTCCGGGCGACCGCCTCCGCGACGACGGCGAGCACGTCCTCGACGCGTTCGCAGGGCGCCACGCTGGGGGTGGTCGCCTTGAGTCCGGTCCAGGCCAGGTGCACGTGGGAGTCGATGAATCCGGGCAGTACGGTGGCGCCCTGGAGGTCGACGACCTCCCGGGCGGGCAGCGCGGTGACGGCCTCGTCCAGGCCGACGATCCGGCCGTGCCAGATGCCCAGGTCGTGGGCGACGGGGTGGCCGGGGTCCATGGTGAGGAAGGTGGCGTTCGTCAGCCTGGTGCAGAGCATGGGTGCTGGTCCTCAGGGGGTGGGTGCCGTGCGGGAGGCCGGTACCGGGACGCGGCCGTGGGCGACGATGGACTGGAGGATCTCGCCGACCCTGACGGCGGTGTTCGACAGCAGGGAGGACGTGATGCCGTGCGTGTGCTCCGTTCCTCCCTGGAGGTAGATGCCACAGCGCAGTTCGGGCTCGCTCTCGACACGGTAGTCGCGTGCCACGCGGACGCGGCCGAGGCCGTCGCGCCGGCAGTACTTCTCGACGTCCCCGAGCAGCCCGAGGCCGTCCGCGGAACGGTATCCGGTCGCGTAGACCAGTGCGTCGGCCGCCAGGGCCTCCTTCTCCCCCGTGACCAGCGACTCGACGGTGACGCGCACGTGGTCGGGGGTCTCGGTGACGTCCGCGAGCCGTGACACCTTCAGGAAGCGCAGCCGCTCGGTGCCGAGGACCTTCTCCTGGTACTCCTGCCGGTAGAGGTCGTCGATGAGGTCGATGTCCACCACGGAGTAGTTGGTGTTGGCGTGGTACTCGATCAGCTTGCGCTTGATCTCCTCGGGGGCGGTGAAGTACTCGTCGACCGCCGAGGGGTCGAAGATCCGGTTGGCGAAGCCGCTGTCGTCGGCGGGGCTGTAGCCGTAGCGGGAGAAGACGGCGCACACCTCGGCCCGGGGGAAGGTGCGGTGCAGGAAGGCCACGTTCTCGGCGGCGCTCTGGCCTGCGCCGACGACGATGAACCGGGCGGGGTCCGCGCCCCCCAGAGCGGCCACCCTGGTGAGGAGTTCCGAGGTGTGCCAGATGCGCTCGGTGCGTTCCACTCCTTCCGGCATCTGCGGTCGCAGGCCGGTGCCGACCACCAGGTTGCGCGCCCGGTGGACCACGAGCTCGGAGCCGGAGCGTGCGGTCACGTCCACGTACTCGATCGCCCCGTCGCGCAGGACGGGGCGTACGGCGACGACCTCGGACCCGTAGGAGACCATGTCGTCGACCTTGGCCGCGGCCCACTCGAAGTAGTCGTGGAACTCCACGCGCAGCGGGAACAGGTTCTTGTGGTTGACGAAGTCGATCAGGCGGCCCCGGCTCTGGAGGTAGCAGAGGAAGCTGTACTCGCTCGCCGGATTGCGCAGTGTCACCAGGTCCTTGAGGAAGGACACCTGCATGGTGGCGTCGTCGATGAGCATGCCGCGGTGCCAGCCGAAGCGGGGCTGCTGCTCGAAGAAGTGGGCGGTGACCGCCTCCTGCGGTCCGACGCCGGCGTTGTGCTCGCTGAGCGCGATCGCCATGGCCACGTTCGAGGGGCCGAAGCCGATGCCGATGAGGTCGTGGATCAGTGGCGCATCATCGGACAGATCCTGTGACATGTCACTCCCAAATCGTGCGGGGGGCAGCCGATCGCCATGGGTGGGGGAACCAGGGACTGGGCACGCCGAAGGAGCGGAACCCGAAGCGAACTTAGGGAAGGCTAACCTGACATCATGGACCTGTCGATGGGCAAATCAGATCGAGCCTTCATCGATTCGCCGCTGAACTCTCCCCAAAGAAGGGGATGTTGTACAGTTAGGTAAGCCTTGCTTTACTCATTTTGAAATCTGTCGCCGCTCCAAGGAGGAACCCCATGCGGGTCGTCATGTTCGGCTATCAGACGTGGGGGCACCGCACCCTGCAGGCCCTGCTGGAGTCCGAACACGATGTCGTTCTGGTCGTGACGCACCCGAAGAGCGAGCACGCGTACGAGAAGATCTGGAGCGACTCCGTCGCCGACCTCGCCGACGACCACGGCGTCCCGGTGCTCATCCGCAACCGCCCCGACGACGAAGAGCTGTTCACACGGCTGAAGGAGGCGGAACCGGACATCATCGTGGCGAACAACTGGCGCACGTGGATCCCCCCGCGCATCTTCAACCTGCCCCGGCACGGCACCCTCAACGTGCACGACTCCCTGCTGCCGAAGTACGCGGGCTTCTCACCGCTGATCTGGGCGCTGATCAACGACGAGCCCGAAGTCGGCGTCACCGCCCACCTGATGAACGACGAGCTCGACGCGGGCGACATCGTGGTCCAGCACGCCGTACCGGTCGGCCCCACGGACACCGCGACCGACCTGTTCCACAAGACGGTCGACCTGATCGCACCGGTCACCGTGGGCGCCCTGGGCCGGATCGCGGCCGGCGAGACCGACTTCACCCGCCAGGACCGCTCGCAGGCCAGCTTCTTCCACAAGCGCTCGGCCGAGGACATCCGCATCGACTGGAACTGGCCGGCCGAGGACCTCCAGCGACTCGTCCGCGCCCAGTCGGCCCCCTATCCGGCCGCCTTCACCTACCACCGCGGCAAGCGTCTGGAGGTACTGGCCGCCGTCGTCTCCGAGGGCCGCTACGGGGGCACGCCCGGCCGCGTGTTCTACCGCGAGGGGGAAGGCGTCGTGATCGTGGCCGGGGCCGACGCCCGCACCGGGCGCAACCACGGCCTCGCCATCACCCGGGTACGGACCGAGGAAGGCGAAGAGATGCCCGCCACCGACTACTTCACCACCATGGGCGGGTACCTGACCAGCCGCTGAGCCACCGAATCGACCCGGGCGCGGGGCCGGGCCGTGTCCGGCCACCGGCGCCCGGGCGGCGGCCCGGACCACGTCCGCGAACGCCTCCGAACGCCCGCATGACCATGGTTCAAGCCACTAGGATCCGGCCGTACCAGGCGCGATCCGGGGGGCCGAGTGGACGCATTGATACCGGGTGACCCCCTGCGGGTCGGGCCCTACCACGTCGTCGCACGGCTCGGCAGCGGCGGCATGGGCCGCGTCTACCTGGCCCGCACGCCCGGCGGACGCAGCGTCGCGGTCAAGGTGGTGCATCCGGAACTGGCCCGGGATCCGGAGTTCCGGCGCCGCTTCGCCCGCGAGGTCGCCGCCGTGCGGGCCGTGGACGGGAGGTACACCGCGCAGGTGCTCGCCGCCGGCGTGGACGACCCGACCCCATGGCTGAGCACGGTCTTCGTCCCCGGGATGTCGCTCGCCGAGGCGGTGGCCGAACACGGGCCGTTCCCCGAGGCCTCGGCGCTCGCCCTGGCGCGCGGGCTGGCGGCGGCACTCGCGGCCGTGCACGCCGCCGGGCTGGTCCACCGTGACCTGAAACCGTCCAACGTGCTGCTGGGCCCCGACGGACCCCGGGTGATCGACTTCGGGATCTCGCGGGCCACCGAGGCGAGCGCGCTGACCCGCACCGGACTGACCGTCGGCTCCCCCGGCTTCATGTCGCCGGAGCAGGCCTGCGGGGGCTCCGTGGGAACGGCTTCCGACGTGTTCTCCTTCGGGGCGGTGCTGGGCTTCACCCTGAGCGGCGAGAGCCCCTTCGGGTCCGGCGCCACCCCTGCGCTGCTCTACCGGGTCGTGCACTCCGAGCCGCGGCTGGACGCCCTCTCGGGGCTCGCGCTGGATCTCGTACGGCGCTGCCTCGCCAAGGACCCCGCCGCGCGGCCCACCCTGGCCGCGCTGTTCACGGAACTCTCGGACGGGGCGGACGACGCCCGCCCGGTCGGTTCCGGCTGGCTGCCGGCCCCCGTCGCGCACAGCCTGCTCGCGCGCGCCTCCTCGGCACTGGAGGCGGACTCCGATCCCTCGCTGACGGCCACCGCGCCCCCGCCGTACGCGCCGACGCGCGTGGACCCGTCCGTAGCGGCGGCCGGTCCGGCCGCCGTCCCGCCCGGGTACGGACCGCGCCCGGCCGAGCCGCGCTTCCGGTTCCGTACGGCACCCTTCCTCGCGGGCGCCGCCGTGGTGGTGGCCGCGGCGATCGGGGCCCTCGCGTACACGGCCGCGCAGAACGGGAAGAACGCGGCCGACCACTACGTCTCCCAGGACGACAGCGGCGGCACCCCCACGGATCCGGCGCCGGAGAGCACCGACCCGCTCGACGGCTGGTCCCTGTCGGACGAGGCGGAGGTCCAGCTGCCCACCGGCCACGGCATCGACGCCGCCGACCTCACGCAGGCGAAGGCGGGGGACGGTTTCGACGTCGACCTGCACCCGAACTGGGACCTCGCCGGGGACGACATCCTGCTGCTCAAGTCCGGTGATGCCGACCTGAACAGCGACTGCCTCGCGGACGGACACAGCTCCGGCTACGGAACCCTGGTGGAGGACGCCGAGTGGGACACCGACGACATGATCTGCGTTCGCGTCTCCTCCGACCTGCTGCTCGTGCTGGAGGTCACCCGCATCGAGGACGGCCAGGACGACTACCTGGAGGCCGTCGCCAAGGTGTGGGAGCGCGATTGATCCGCTGCCGCCCACACCATGATCACTACCGGTAGGGTGATACGGAAAATCCCTTATGCCTGACGGCGGTTCACCGCGCGCCACGCACGCCACGCTCGCCCCACCCACCCCACTCACCGAAGTGACGCACACCTGTGAACGAGACAGACCCGGCCCCCATCGACGACACCCGCTTCGGCGCGATCACCGTCCGCCAGGACGGCCAGGACCGCCTCGAGGTCGACGGCGAGGCGGTCCCCCGCGTGAGCCTGGAGCGCGACCCGGCGAGCGCGGCGGACCCCCAGATAGCCATCGGCACCCGCGACCCGGCGCACCTCACGATGCGGGTCGACGGCGCGGTGGTCGGGCTGCTGCCGGCGAAGGGCCGCCTGAGCAGGCACTCGTACCGGGTGGACCTGACGTACGACGGAGCGGACTACCGCCTGGTCCCGGACTCCGTCGCCACCAGCCGGCTGACCCGCGACGGCGTGCACCTGGGCGACTTCTCCTCGGACGGCGACGAGACGGTCATCGCCGAATGGCGGGAGGACCGCGAGATCCGGCCGGCGGACGCGGCGATCGGGTACGCCCTGGCCTCGGCGTTCGGCACGGGCGCCCAGCCCATGTGGATGATGATCGTCGACGGCGTCACCAGCGCACTCCCCTGAGGCTCGCCGCGCGGGCGGGGTCGTTCAGCGCGGAATCACCCAGCCCGGTACCCAGGTCCCTGCGGTGGCGTGGCCGGCGGCAGTGGCGGCGAGGTGGGCGCGGAGGGTGACCAGGGCCGGGTGGGGGTTGTCGCGGTGCCACAGGAGCGAGTGCGGGTAGACGGGCGTCGGACCGGTCACCGGGATGCGGCGCAGGCCGTGGCCGGCGGGCCAGATCAGGCGGGTGTGCTCGCCCATGAAGGTGGCCAGGGCCGGGCTGTCGGCGATGGTGTCGAGAAGCGCGTCGGAGCCGAAGTTGGGGCCGGTCGCCTCGATCGTGAGCCCGAACTCCGCGACGAGGTCGTCGTAGTAGGCGCCCCACTCGGTACCGGGAACGATGCCGGGCATCCAGATCCGGTGCCCGGCGAGCTGGGCGACGGTCACCGACCGTGCGCCCGCCAGCGCGTGGGCCGGGCCGGTGAGGAGCTGGAGCGGCTCGTCGAGCACCCGGACGGACTCGATGTCCTCGGGAAGGGGCCGGCCGGGCGCTGCGACGGCGCGGAAGGACGCGTCGATCGCACCGGACCGGATCGCGGCCACGGCCGTCTCGATCTCGAGCAGCATCACCACATCGAGGTCGATCTCCGGGTACGCGCGGTGGAAGCCGCGCATCAGGCCGGCCTGCGCGCCGCGCGAAGCGATCACGTCGACGCGTAGCGGACGGCGACCGGGGCGCACGGACGTGACCGCGCGCTCGGCAACGCGCAGCAGCTCCCGCGCATGGGGCAGGAACGCCTGCCCGTCGATGGTGAGCTCGGCGCCACGGGGCGCGCGGGCGAACAGCCTCACGCCGAGGCTGCGCTCCAGGGCGGCGATGCGCTTGGAGACGGCCTGCTGGGTGATCGACAGGTCGGCAGCGGCTTTCCGGAACTGGCCCGCTTCCGTGACGGCGACGAAGGTGCGCACTGCTTCGAGATCCACGTCGATCCACCTTAGTGAACAACGGATGGTTGTGGACAGCTGCCCATGTAGTTGTTTGACCTGTGGTTGTGCCGCTCGGTTAGCTCCCAGGGGTCAACGTCGGTTTGTTCGGGTGGGAGCGCTGAGCATGGTGGGCAGGGGACCGTCGGGCCGGCAGTTCGGCCTGCTGTGGACGGCGTACGCGGTGAGCGCCTACGGGTCCGGGCTGGGGTTCGGTGCACTGCCGCTGATCGCCGTGCTGGCGTTGCACGCCGGTCCCGCCGAGGTGTCCGCGCTGGCCGCGGTGGGGCCCGCGATGGGCGCGCTGATCGCGGTGCCGCTCGCGCCGTGGGTGGAGTTCCGGCGCAAGCGTCCGGTCATGATCGCGATGGACCTGACGCGGTTCGCCGTCCTGGCGACGATCCCCGTCGCCTACTTCTCCGGGTGGCTCGGCTTCGTCCAGCTGCTGGTGGTCTCGGCCGTGGTCGCGGCGGCCAAGATCGCCTTCGGCGCGGCCGGTGGCGCCTGCCTCAAGGCCCTCGTCCGGCCGGACGACCTGCTCGTGGCCAACGCGCGGTTCGAGTCCACGAACTGGAGCTCCATCGCGGTCGGACCGCCGCTGGGCGGGGCCGCGATCGGCCTGTTCGGTCCGGTCACCACCGTGGTGGCCGACGCACTCAGCTACCTGGTCTCCGCGCTGTGCCTCACCGCGATGCGCGGCCGGGAAGAGGCGCCGCGCCCCGCCGCCAGGAACACGGTCCGGGCCGGCGCACTGCTCGACGGCTGGCGTCACATCATGGGCCGTCCCGATCTGCGGGCGCTCTACCTCAACAACATGCTCGTGTCCGGGCTGATCATGGCCACCGAGCCGCTGCTGGCCGTACTCCTGCTGCGCCAACTCGGGTTCCCGCCCTGGCAGTACGCTCTCGCCTTCGCCGCTCCCTGCCTCGGCGGACTCATCGGCTCGCGGCTGGCCCGCCGTGTCGTGGCCCGCCACGGCCGGCACCGGGTGCTGCGGACCGTCGGCACCCTGCGCGCCGTCTGGCTGATCGGTCTGGTCTTCGTCCGGCCCGGCGTCGTCGGCCTCGTCACCGTGATGGCGGTCGAGCTGGCGATCATCGTCAACATGAGCCTGTACACGCCGGTGCTCGCCACGTACCGGCTCGAACACACCCCCAGGCATCTCGTCGCCCGCACCCTGACGGCCTGGTCGATCGGCCAGCAGGTGTCCATCGCCGTCCTCACCGCGCTCGCCGGGCTGCTCGCCGGCGTGACCGGCCCGCGCACCGCTCTCGCGGTCGCGGGACTGCTCATCCTGGCCACACCGCTCCTGCTTCCGACAGCCACGTGTGCGGCAGCGGACCGAACGGCTTAGGCCGTCTCTTTCGGATCTTGCCGGTTAAGCCCGCGTCGTCTGGTGCCGTGCCTCGCAAGGCGGAGGAGCACCCGAGTACTGGACGTACTTGGGTGCTCCGACAACGCGGCGAGGTGCGGTGCCAGGCGGCGCGGGTCAGGCAAGATCCGAAAGAGGCGGCCTAGGTCGAACCGCGTATGGCGGGGGCGGGAGCGGGTTGCGAGACTGCCGGGATGGAAGAGCTTCCTGTGACTCGAGTTGACGCCTACCTGCGGCGGATCGGGGCGGCGCGGCCCGGGTCGGCGAGTGCGGCGGCCCTGCGTGACCTGCACCTGCGGCATCTGCGGACCGTCCCCTTCGAGAGCCTGTCCATCCATCTGGGCGAGGAGATCGTGCTGGAGGGGGAGGCGCTGCTCGGCAAACTGCTGCGGGGCGGCCGCGGCGGGTTCTGTTACGAGCTGAACGGCGCGTTCGCGCTGCTGCTGCACTCCCTGGGCTACGGGGTGCAGCTGCTGCAGGCCCGGGTGCACTCGGCCGACGGCGGGCAGGGCGTTCCCTACGACCACCTGGCGTTGCGCGTGGAGTGCGAGGACGGCCGCCCGTGGCTGGTGGACGTGGGCTTCGGCGACCAGAGCCACTTCCCGCTGGCCTTCGACGAGCGCGGCGAGCAGACCGACCCGGGCGGGGTGTTCCGGATCGTGCCGGCCGGTGGCGCGGAGGGGGACCTCGATGTCCTGCGGGACGGCGTGCCCCGGTACCGGATGGAGAGGCGCCCCCGGGTCCTGTCCGACTTCGTGACCGGCGCCTGGTGGCACAGCACCTCGCCCGTGTCCGGTTTCACCCGCAAGCCGGTGTGCTCGGTGCTGACGGAGTCCGGCCGGACCACGCTCAGCGACCGCGTGCTGACGGTCACGGCCGACGGGGAGCGGACCGAGCGGATCCTGGCCGACGACGCCGAGGTCCTGGCCGCCTACCGCACCCATTTCGGCATCGACCTGCCCCGCGTCCCGGTCCCGCTCCACCCCCGCCCCTGAAGCCGGGCACGGGCGGCGCGCGGCGCGTACGGCGTCAGCTGCGTTCGAAGCCGTGCGAGTGGCCGATGACGGCGAAGCCGCGGCGCTCGTACCAGTGGCGCGGCCAGTCCATGGCATCGGCGGTCAGGAAGCAGAAGTCGCTGCCGTGGGCGGCGGCCAGGCTCAGGGCGCCCGCCAGGACGGCGTCGGCGTAGCCGCGTCCGAGGTGGGCCTCCGAGGTGATCAGGTCCTCGATCTGGGCCGTGCCGGTGCCCCGGTCGACGTAGAGATCGGCCCATGAGGCGACCTCGCCCGCCTCGGTGCGGGCACCGATGAACCGGACGATGTCCGCCCCTCGCCGGCGGGCCTCGCGGCGGTCGACGAGCTGGCGCAGGACCTCGTCGTCGGCGTCCGGGAGGAATCCCCGCCAGCGCCGGGTCAGCGGAGCGCGCAGGGCGTCGAGTTCCACCTCCTGCGCGGGTCCGGCGTCCGGCACCGGGCCCGTGTGCAGCATGACGAGGTAGGTGGAGTGGGTGTATCCGGCCCGTATCAGCGGCCCCGCGCACGCCTTGCCGGTGTCGTCGTCGAGTACGGAGATCAGCCGGTGCGGCAGGTGCCCCATGGCTTCCTCCGCGAGGGCGGGCAGCGCCTCGGGGTCGACGGCCGCGTCGATGACGACCTGGTTGTTCGCATAGGACTGCGCGAACGCGTCGTCGTACACGGCGAACCCGCCGGGAAGGGCCGTGGTGCGCCCGGCCTGGCGGCGGGCGAAGTCCGAAAGGAAGGCGTGGACGCGCTGGAGTGCTGGGCTCGGCATGGGCCGAGCCTATGTAGCCGGGCCCGTGGGCGCCTCCGGATTCTTCCGGCGGGCGGCCGTCACAGGCGGAGGATGACCAGCGCGGTGTCGTCGGTGATGCCGCCCGCGGGGATGAGCTCGGCCAGCAGGACGTCGGCGAGGGCCTCGGGGTCGGCGGTGCGGTGTCGGGCGAGGGCGTCGGCGAGCCTGCCGAGGCCGACGTCGATGTCCTCGCGGCGGCGTTCGATGAGCCCGTCGGTGTAGAGGACGAGGGTGGAGCCTTCGGCGAAGGTGAGCCGGTCCTCGGGGCGGGGGGCGTGTTCGGGCCGGGCGCCGAGCGGGGGGTCGGTGGCCCGGTCGAGGAAGGTGACCGTGCCGTCGGGGTGGCAGAGCAGCGGCGGGGGGTGACCGGCGCTGCTGTAGGTGAGGGTTCGGCTGTCCCAGTCGATGAAGACGGACACGGCGGTGGTGGACTCGGCGCCGTCGATGGAGCGGGCGTACAGGCCGAGGACCTCCAGGGCCTGGGCCGGGCCCTCGGCGACGTGGGAGGCGGCCGACAGGGCGCTGCGCAACTGGCCCATGACGCCGGCCGCCCCGAGTCCGTGGCCGACGACGTCACCGACGGCCACGGCGGTGCGGCCGGGCCGGTCGACGAGGTCGTACCAGTCGCCGCACACGTTGAGGGCCACGGTGGCGGGCCGGTAGCGGACGGCGGCCCGGTGGTGGCCGAGCGGGCGCGGCGCGGGCAGCAGGGTCTCCTGGAGGTGGAGGGCGACCTCGCGCTCGTGGGCGTGGGCCCGGCGCAGGCGCTCGTTGACCTCCTGGAGCTCCCGGCCCCGGGTGTAGATCTCGGCCTCCAGCACCTGCGCGTGGTCGCCGTCGCCGTGCGCGCCGGCCCGGATGAGCTCGGTGACCTCTTCCACGCGGTGCAGGAGCAGCGCGACGGTGCCGTCGGGGGCGAGGACGGGCACGTTGACGGGGCTCCAGTAACGCTCGTGCCAGACCCCGGACCGGTCGGGGTACTCGACGTCGTAGCGCTGGACAGCCATGCTGTCGGGCTCCCCGGTGGCCGCGACCCGTTCCAGGGAGGCGCGCAGGTTGCGCATGCCGTTCGCCGCCGGATCGTTGGGGTTGTCGGGGAAGACGTCGAAGAGGTAGCGGTCGATGATCTGCTCGCGGGTGCGGCCGGACGTCTCCAGGAACGACTCGTTGACGTCCAGGTACACCAGGTCAGGGGTCAGCAGGGCGACCGCGCCCGGAAGGGCGTGGAAGACCGCGTGATAGTCGATCCCTGATCCGTCCACATCCACCTGTTCGCGCGCCACCGCCCGGTCATGAGGTCACTTCCACGATAGGTGCGACCGTGCGGGGCGGGCCCGTCGTCGCCCCGGCATTGAGCCGTTCGGCTCAATGCCGGGGCCGGCGCGGGGCTGCTCAGGGAGCGATCGGCAGCTGTCGCTTGTGCTCGGTGAGGCGGTAGCGGGCGACTATGGCCGCGAAGGCGGGCCCCTCGACGGGCTTGCCCTCCAGGAGGTCGTCGATGTCGTCGTAGGTGACGCCGAGCGCGTCCTCGTCGGGCTTGCCCGGGTCGAGCGTCTCCAGGTCCGCGGTCGGGGTCTTGTGGACCAGCTCGGCGGGCGCGCCCAGCTTCTCCGCGAGGGCGCGTACCCGGCGCTTGGTGAGGCCGGTGAGCGGGACGACGTCGGCTGCGCCGTCGCCGAACTTGGTGAAGAAGCCGGAGACCGCCTCGGCGGCGTGGTCGGTGCCGACGACGAGGCCGTCGTGCGCGCCCGCCACCGTGTACTGGGCGATCATGCGCTGCCGGGCCTTGACGTTGCCGTGCACGAAGTCCTGGTGGCGCGCGTCGCGGAAGACCGTGCCGCCGGCCAGCGCCGCTTCCAGGGCGGCGTCGCTCGCGGGCTTCACGTCCACGGTCAGGACCCGGTCGGCCCGGATGAAGTCCAGCGCCAGCTGCGCGTCCTTCTCGTCGGCCTGGGTTCCGTAGGGCAGCCGCATCGCGAAGAACGTCGCCTCGTGCCCGGCGGCGCGCACGCGTTCGACGGCGAGCTGGCACAGCCGGCCCGCGGTCGTGGAGTCCACGCCGCCGCTGATGCCCAGGACCAGTGCGCGCAGGCCCGTGGAGGTCAGCCGCTCGGCGAGGAAGGCCACTCGGCGCTCGATCTCCTGCCGTACGTCGAAGGACGCGCTCACCTGGAGATCGCGGGCGATCTCCTGCTGCAGGGATATGGACGCCAGGTCGGTCACGGTTGCTCCTCGCTCGGGCCCGTGCGCGGGTCGGCACGCGCCGCCCGGCCGGGGTCACAGTCACGTGTACGGGACGGAAGCACTCTAGAGGAAGGCGGGGAGGCCGTGGCCCGGTGGTGTCGGTGGCCCGTGCGACGATGCGAAGCATGATCGTCTCGCTCGATGCTCTGGTGCCCTCCTCCCGTCCGCACGCCTCGACCACGTACGCCGACTGGGTCGACGCCCACGACCCGGGGGCGGCCGGAGTCGCGCGCGACCTGATCGAGGACATGTACACCGAGCTCGGCCGGTCCCGGGAGAAGCCCGGCCGGCTCGTCGACACGATGACGGCGCGGGCGCGGCGGCTGCCGCCGGCCCACCTGCCGTGGTTCTGGGACACGGTGGGCCATCGCCTGATCGGGTACGGGAGCCGCGCGGGCGGGCGGGCCTACGCGGCGGCGCGGGCGGCCGAGGCCGAGCACGGGCTGCCGGTGGATCCCGGCTACCGCCGGGCCAACGCCCTGCTGTTCGCGGCGGGCGGAGCCATGCCGGCCAAGGAGTTCGGGGCCCATCAGCGCTTCCTCGCCGAGACGCTCGATCCGGCGGCGGCGCACACCGCGCTGGAGGCGTTCCTGACCGCGTGGGCGGGCTCGCGGGCGGACCTGCCGGCGGATCTGGTGCGCCGGGTACGGGCGTCGGCCAGGGCGGCGGGGCACGGGGACGGCGAGGCCGCGCGGATGGTGGGCGCGATCCTGTCGGTCACCCGCGGGAAATCGGTGCCCGAAGCGCTGTTGGCCGCCGCGGAACAGGTCCTGACGGCCCATCCGCCGACGGACGCCGTCATGGCCGGACTGGTCGAGGCCTTTCCGGCCGGGGTGACCGACGGCGGGGCCTGGCTGCGGATGCTGATCGGCTGTGGCGCGACGGAGGCGATGGCGGCCGGGCGGGTGGTGCCGGAGGGCGGGCTGCCGCACTGGGTCGGACAGTTCGTCCGCATGTACCAGTACGCGCTGCAGTCCGGCGGCGGGGTCTCCCGGCAGCCGCTGCCGGCGGAATTCCTCGACCTGGTCGGCCGGTTGGGGCCGCGGCTGCGGGCTGCGGGCACCCCGGTCGCGGTGCACACCACCCGGTACCACTACCAGGGCTTCGACGCAGACGTGCTGGACGCCTGTCTGGCGGCCGGGGCCGCGGTGGTCGACCCCGGCCCGGAGGTCCGGATGCGGTTCTGGGGCGAGCGGTCCCGGCGGGACCTCGTCGCGCTGGCCGCGGACCCGGTGTTCGGCCCCCGGCTGGAGGGGACGGTCCATGCCGGTCTGCTCCCCGACCAGTGGGCCGTGCGCGGGCGCCGCACCGGGTCCGCGGTGACGCTGCTGCCGGGCAACGAGGGCATCGCCCACGAGGTGGCCGGCCGGGTCGGCAAGCTCGTCGGCACGGTCGGGGGCGGCGGCATGGCGGGGGCCGAGGAGGCCCTGGCCGAGCTGGAGACCCTGCTGGACCGGCCGACGGTGACGGCCCTCGGCGGGATCGTCGACGCCCTCGCCGGGGCGGTCGCGGCGGGCACGCTGCGGCGCTCGCTGGCCGTCGGCCTCCCGGAGGAACTGGCCTGGCCGGCCCTCGAATCGGTGTACGCGGGATTCGCGGAGTCCGCCGGGGCCGACGCGCCGGAGGGAGCGGCCGACGGAGCCCTGCCGGGCGTGGCCGGGGTGACCTGCACCTGGCCGGTACTGACGGTCTTCGGGCGCGACCGCGCGGTCGCGCCCGGGACGGGGAGCGGGGCTCCTGCCGGTTCACGGTTCCCGAGGACGCGACCCTGTTCGCCGTGCACTACGTGGGCGGCTCCTTCCTGGTGAGCTGGACCCTCAAGCCGAACCCCTACTCCTGCGACACCGCCGTCTGGGCCGACCGGCCCGGGGAGCCGTTCGAGCCCGCGGAGTCGGGCGGGCTCGTGCCGTTCGGCGGCAGCCTGGACGGGGCGTACGGCTTCCAGTTCGAGTCCGCCGACGGGGGCGGGCGCCACAGCGGCCTGCGCGTGCTGCGGCCGGGCGGCACCGAGGGCATCGACAGCGAGGAACTGCTGCTCGGCGACGGCTCGCGGATCTGGACCAACAGGATCTACGGGAAGCAGCCGTGGGAGGTGGTGGATCCGGCCACCGGAGAGCGGCGGGGGCCCGTGCCGCTGCCGGACTTCCCCGGCCGCGCGCCGAGCGCCGATCCCGCCGCGGAGCCGTCCGAGGTGGGGATGAGCCTGGACTCGGAGGCGCTGCAGCTGGCGCCGCTGCCCGCCGGGCTGTCCGGCTCCCCGCTGGGCAGCCGGGACGGGCTGGTCGGGACCCGGGTGCTGTTCCGTACCCGGCACCGCGACCACGCGCCCGACCACTACCTGGTGGAGAGCGTGGACGGACGGACGGCGCGCTTCGACATCGACCGGCCGGGGCAGGAGCCGTGGGGGCTGTGGGCCGCGCCGGAGGGCGCGGTGGAGGACGTGGTCCTGGCCGAGGCGCAGACCCGTACGGGCGTGCGCGCGTACACCGCCGACGGGGTCCTGCTGTGGGAGCTGGACGGGCACCGCTCGCCCAAGCACCCGCGGGTGCGGCCGGCCCGGCAGGTCACCGTGTCGGCGGGCGTGGCCCTGCCGCCCGCCTTCTGGTACCTGCTGCGCACGCGGGACGCGGCCGGGTCCCGGGCGCTGCGGAGTGTGGACGGGGGCACGGCGCAGACGCTGCTGGCGGCCGCCCTCACCGGCGAGGAGGCGCTGCGCGCCGCCGTGGCCCGGGAGTTGCCGGAGGTCACCGACCCGGTGCTGACCGAGGCGGTCGTGAGGGTGGCCGGGCGGGCGGCCCGGGTGGAGGAGCGACGGCGGGCCCTGCACCGGCGCGTGTCGCTGCTCTCCGAGGCCCCGCCGGCCGTGCTGCGCCGGTCCGCGCGGGACACCGAGCTGCTGCCCGCGCTGTTCGGGCTGGTCTCGGGCGGGGAGGACGACGCGCATCGGCGGACCCGGGGGGTGGCCCTGCCGGCGACGCTGAACGCGCTGGCCGCCGACGGCGCCTGCCTGGCCGGGACGATCGGGGAGGAGGTGCGGCGGCTCTCGCCGCCCGCGCCGCCGCACGACTGGTCGCCGTTGCTGGGCTCGATCGACGCCGTGGCGTGGCGGGCGGCGGTGGCACCGACGCCGGATGCGGACCGGGCCGCCCTGCTCGCGCTGCTCGACACCTGGGCCGACCAGCCGTTCGCCCGTGCGGGCAGCCGGTGGTGGGTGGGCCGGGCATCCGGCTCCGCGGCGCTGGACGGGCTGCGGGCGGGCGGGACCGCCGTGGTGTCCGCCGCGCTGCGGGCCGGCGGTGCGGCGTGCTGGTTCGTGGCGCCCGCCGCCGGGGACCCTGACGGCGACCCGGTACCAGCGGCGCTCGCGCAGGCCCGCCCGGTCCGGGTGCGGCGGGACGACGCCGCCCGGCTCCGGGCCCTGGTGGCGGCGGTCGAGGCGCACGGGCCGGTCCCACTGCCCGAGTCGGCGGCCGCACGCTTCGCGGAACTGACCGGTGTCCGGCGGGCCGTGGCCCGGCTCGTGGTGGCCGGTCTGGTCGGCCGGGCCCACCGGGACGAGGACCGCGCCCTGGTGTGCAAGGCCCCGTACCGGGCGACCGTGATGACGGCCGGGGCGTACGAGGACCTGCGCGCGCGGCTCGGCGGCGCCGGACAGCGGGCCGTCCTGGCCGCGGGCCTGCCCGAGGACCCGGCCGAGCTGTGGCGGCCGGGCGGGGTGGACGCGGCCGTGGAGCGGATGGCCGGCGTGTGGCGGGAGCTGCTCGGGGTGCTGCCCGCCGTGCACGACGAGGCGGCGGACGCCCTGGAGACGGACCTGGGGCTCGGCGAGGTGTGGGCCCGGCGGCTGGCGGGCGGCTGGGAGGCCGCCACGGACACGACCGTGAACGCGGCCGTGGAGGCGGTCGGCTGGGAGCTCGCGGCGACCCGGTACGGCATCGGGGTGGAGGTCCGGGCCGTACCCCCGGCCGGCCCCGGACTGCCGTACCGCACCCCGGTGGGCCTCGACCTCCACGGCATGGCGAGCGCGCTGGTGTGGGCCTGGACGGACCGGCCCGTCGGGGATCCGGCGGTGGCCGGCGCCATGGACGTGTACGAGCGGCTGCGGGCCGAACTGGCCCGTCCGGAGCTGCTGCTGGCGCTGCCCGGCGGCCGGGTCCAGGACACCTCGGCGCGGATCGCGGAGCGGTTCGGGCCCGGGCTGCTGCCGGTGGCGACGGACGACCGCAAGGAAAAGGAGGAGGAGGGCGCGGTCCCGGTGACCGCGTACGACTCCGGCCCTCTGGTGGTGTGCGCGCCCGGCGGCGCCTCGTTCCTGCGGCCCGCGGCGGTCGCCGACCCCGGGGTGTGGCGGCGGGTCCGGGAGGTCACCGACCTCCCGGAGGAGTTGGACCGGGTGGCGCCGCTGGTGGCCGGTGGCGGGCTGGAGCGGATGATGCTGCGGGCCCGCTCCGGGCCGGTGCCGGCCGGTGCGTACGAGGCGGATCCGCGGCAGTCCTGCCCGGAGCTGGTCACGCGGGTGGCGGGTGAGCTCGGCGTCGGCGCGGACGCGGCGGCGCTGTACCTCCAGGTGGCGGCGCTGGCCTCCCCCACGGACCGGAACGTACGGCGGTGGAACGGCTGGACCGCCAAGCGGCACAAGGAGGTCCAGGCGGAACTCCTCGCCACCGGCGCGGTCATGGAGGCCAAGCGGGCGCGGGCGGGCCGGACCGTGTTCCTGCCCGGGGAATGGACCGAGCTGAAGGCCCCGAACCTGCCGCTGGAGACGGTGAAGCTGGAGACCCACCAGGTACGCCCGCTGTGGAGCAACTCGGTCCGCGCCCCCTTCGGCCGGGTGCTGCCGACGGCGCCCCTGCACGAGATGTTCGCGCAGGCCTGGGAGCGGAGGTCCGCCGGTCGCTGAAGGATGTTCGACACCCGGACGCAAATCGCGTGCGTGCGGGCTCCGGCGTTGACAAGCTGCCCCGGTGAATCATGAACAGATCTCCAGGATCGCCCACGCCGACCACCCCATAAAGGCCCCGCTCGACGACGCGTCGGTACACCGGCTGCTCGAACACGGCGCACCGCGCGACGGCGAGCGGGTGCTCGACCTGGGGTGCGGTACCGCGGAATGGCTTCTGCGCGCCCTGGCCACGCACCCCCGTCTGCACGCCGAGGGCGTGGACACCTCCGAGGAGTCCGTGGCGCAGGCCCGCCGGTCGGCGGATCTGCTCGGCCTCGGGGAACGTCTCGTCGTGCACCAGCAGAAGGCCGCGGACTTCGTCGCCGGCCGTCCCTTCGACCTGGTGCTCAGCGTCGGGGCCACCCACGCCTTCGGCGGCCTGCTGCCGACCCTCGCGGCGGCCCGGGAGCACCTGGCTCCCGGCGGGCGCGTGCTGCTCGGTGAGAGCTTCTGGGACCGCCCGCCCTCCCCGGAGGCCGTCGAGATCTTCGGCGAGCTCCACGACCTGGCGACCACCGTGGACCTCGTCGCCGCCGACGGGTGGGCTCCGGTGCACGCGCATGTCAGCACGCGCGCGGAGCTGGACGACTACGAGTGGTCCTGCCTGGGCTCGCTGGCCTCGTGGGCGCTCGACCACCCTGCCGATCCGGACGCCGCCGAGGTGCTGCGGACCGCCCACGCACGGCGTGCGGAATGGCTGCGGGGCTACCGGGACAGCTTCGGCTTCGTCACCCTGGTCCTGCGCCCGGTCCCCTAGGTCGTCTGCCGTCGCAGAACCGTCCTGGTGTGACGGCGAGGGAGTGCGGGCGACGACGGCCGTCCGCACTCCCGCACCGGCGTCCACGCGGGCGGCGCCGGAAGCAGCGCCGCCCGACCGCCTGCGCGACCGCCGTCCCGACCGCCTACGCGAGGCCGTCGGCGACCAGGCCGGCGAGGACCGCCTGTCCCAGGGCCTGCACGGCGGACTGCGGGCGGACCATCACCGTGAACTCCTTGATCCGGCCGGCCTCGTCGAAGTGGAGCAGGTCGATCCCGTGGATCTCCCTGCCGTCCACCGCGGCCCGGAAGAGCAGGACCTCCGCCGGGGCCTCCGCGCCGTCGGCGCTGGTCTCGGCCGCGCCCTCGAAGTCGCCGACGTAGCGGAAGTCCTCGAAGACGCGCATCAGGACCCCGAACAGTCCGAGGACCATGGGCCGGCCCTCGAAGGGCGTGAACTTCACCGGGCTGTAGAGCCGGACGTCCTCGGTGAACAGGTCCTCCAGCCCGGTGAGATCCCGCTTCTCCACGGCGGCGCGGAAGCGTTCGGCAGTCTCCATGACCCCTCCTCATACTCATGAATCTGACTAGTCACTTTCATGAGTATGATGCAGGGGTCGGCGAGGAAGGGGAAGGGGCGACCGCGATGGCTTTGCGACATGCCGTACTGGCAGCACTGCTGGACGGAGAGTTCAGCGGCTACGAATTGGCGAAGTCCTTCGACATCGGCGTGGCGAACTTCTGGCACGCCCTGCCCCAGCAGCTGTACGCCGAGCTGGCCAAACTGGAGAAGGAAGGGCTGGTCGAGGGCCGCGAGGTGGTCCAGGAGACCCGGCCCAACAAGCGCCTGTTCCAGGTCACCGAGGCCGGCCGCACCGAACTGGAGGAGTTCGCCGCGGCCCCGCTGAAGTCCTCCGTCATCCGTGACGACCTCCTCGTCAAGGTCCAGACCGCCGACCGGATCGGCATCGGACCGGTGATCGCGCAGCTCGAAGCGCGCGCGGTGGCCGCCGACGCCAAGATCGAGCTGCTCGGCCGGGTGCTGCGCAAGATGCGCGGCGATCTGGACGAGGAGGAGTTCCTGCTCCACGGTGAGCGGATCGGCGGGTACCTGACCGGTCTGCGCGGCCTCGCCTTCGAGCAGGGACACCGCGACTGGTGCCGCCGGAGCGCGGCGATCCTGAAGGAGAGGCAGACCCGTGCCGAACGGTGAGTACCTGCGCTACGTCGCCCTGGGCGACAGTCAGACCGAAGGCCTCGGCGACGGGGACGACACCGTGGGCCTGCGCGGCTTCGCCGACCGGTTCGCCGAACACCTCACCGCCGTCAACCCGGGCCTCCAGTACGCCAACCTGGCCGTCCGGGGACGTCTCGCCGGGCAGGTCCGGGCCGAGCAGCTGGGCCCCGCCCTGGCCTTGCGCCCCGACCTGGCCACCGTCGTCGCCGGGGTCAACGACATCCTCCGGCCCCGCTTCGACGCCGCGGAGGTCGCCGGGCACCTGGAGGAGATGTTCGCCGCGCTCACGGCCGCCGGGGCCCGGGTGGCCACGGTTACCTTCCCCGACCTCAGCGTGCTCGTGCCCCTCGCCCGGCCCGTCGCGCCGCGCATAGCCGACCTCAACGACCGCATCCGCAGCGCGGCGGCCCGCCACGGGGTCGCCGTCGCCGAGACCGCCCGGCCGGTCGCCGTGACCGACCCGCGGATGTGGACCACGGACCGCCTCCACGCCAGCCCCGTCGGCCACGAACGCATCGCCGCGGCCCTCGCCCACGCCGTCGGCCTGCCCGGCAGCGACGACACCTGGACCCACCCGCTGCCGCCGCGGCCGACCGCCCCGGGCGGCTCGTCCGTGTCGGCCGAACTGCGCTGGGCGGCCGCGTTCCTCGGCCCCTGGCTGGGCCGCCGCCTGCGCGGCCGCTCCTCCGGCGACGGCCGCACGGCGAAGCGCCCCGCACTGCTGCCGCTGGCCGCCAACGACTAGGTTCTGTCCTGGCGATCAGCAGGCAAGCGACCTCGGTGCTGTTCCGGCCCGGTGTCACGGGAGAGGTGGGTGGGGGCACGTGAGCAGTGACCTGCGGCGCGCGGCGGTGACGGCGCTCGTCGAACTCGGGCGGAGCGACCACTGGAGCGACCGGGCGGATGCCGGGGCCGGCCTGGCAGGATTCGCCGAGATGCCGGAGGCACGCGGCCCCCTGCTGGAGCTCGTGCTCGACAGGGGCGACACCTTCGTCACCCGGCGCACCGCACAGTGCCTGCTCCGGCGCAAGGACAGGGCAGGGTTGTCGATCGTCGCGTCCGCGCTGGCGGTGGCCGGCCAGAACCACGGCGACTGGATCCACACCGCGGTCATCGACGTGTTCAGCATCTTCTCCGCGGACCTGGACGAGGCGCTGCGACTCTGCGAGGAGCTGGCGCAGGACGGCGATGCTCGCACCGCCCTGGGGGCCCGTCAGCTGCACGGGGCCCTGGCGGAGATCGATCCCGTCCTTCGCCTCGTACAGCAGCCGCGGCCCGGGCGGGGCGCTGCCGGTGGGGTGCCGTAGGAGCGCAGGCGTGACCTCGGGGACGATGTGCCGGGCCGCCGCCGCACCCCCCGCGGTGGCTGCTCGCCGCAAAATCAGACATCGCCCCTGACCAGGGCGTGCAGGTGCTGGTCGTGCCATCCGTCCGCGTGCAGCAGTGCGCCGCGCATGGTGCCCTCGAAGGTGTATCCGGCCTTGTCCGCCACGCGGCACGATGCCGGGTTCGCCACCGAGTGGCACAACCGCAGTCGGTGCAGGCCGAGATCGTCCAGTGCCCATCGGCCGACCCGCCGTGTCGCCTCGGCCGCAATGCCCCCGCCACGTGCCGCGGGAAGCAGCCAGTAGACGATCTCGGCGCTGCCGCCCTGCAGGTCGACGTCGTTCCAGCCGATCAGGCCCATGGCCTCGCCGCCCGGCCGGGCGACGGCCCAGATCGCGGCGCGCTCGGCCTGCCACCGCCGGTGCATGCGCTCGATCCTCTGACGCGCCTCCTCCGGGGAGTTCACCGGCAGGCGGTTCCAGAGGCGAACGGCCTCGTCCTGGCCGGCGGCGTACAAGGCCGCGGCGTCATCGGCGTGCCAGGGACGCAGCTCCCACCCGCCCGCCAGCGCGAGCACGGGCTGGTCGGAGCGGGCCATCCGGCCTGCGGGAACGACATGCGGTATCGGCGAGCTGAAGATCATCGCGGCATCCTGCCACAGCTCACGCGGCTCGCCCCCTCGCCATGGGCCCGGCGGACCGTGCGCGGTCACCGCTGGTGCGGCGGTCACCGCTTGTGCGGCCACCATCGCGCACGCCTGCGTGAGCCGCGCGGCCCGCGCTCGGGCCGCAGGGGCGGTGCCAGGGCGAAGACCACGGTGATGTGCGCGCCTCCCTGCGGGCCGTGCGCGATGCGCATCGTGCCGCCGGTGACGGCCGCCGCCCTGCGGGCGATGTCGAGGCCGAGCCCGGAGGAGCCCGTGCTGCTCCCGCGGGAAAGGGCCCGGTCCGGTTCCGGGATGCCCGGTCCGGAATCCTCCACCACCAGTTCCACGGCCTGGGCGGTACGGGCGACGCGTACCCCGAACGCGGTGCCGGGCGGAGTGTGGCTGAAGACGTTGCCGATGAGCGCGTCCACCACCGCGGCGACGTCGTCGTCACTGAGGCCGACGGCCGTGGGCTCCTGGGTGAGGTCGAGGGAGCAGGGGCGGTTCTGCTGCTCCGCCAGGACCGCCCAGAAGGCGGTCCGGCGCCGCACGACATCGGCGGCCTCGCACCGGGGGCACTCGGACGACGGCCCCGTTCCGGTCGCCTGCCGGCCCGTGCTCGTTTCCGCGCTGCGCATGCCGTGGCCCATCGGGCCGACGGCGAGCGGTGTCCGCGCCGCGGTGATGATGGCCTGGAGTTCCGACTCCAGCGCGTGCACCGCCGCCTCCACCCTGGCCGACTCCGGTGTGCCGGCCATCCGCTCCGATGCGAGGTGCAGGGCGGTCAGCGGGGTGCGCAGCCGGTGGGACAGGTCGGCGACCAGTTCGCGCTCGATGGCGAGCAGTTCCGTCATGCGGTGGGCCATGGCGTTGAAGGCGACGCCGGCGTCGCGCAGTTCCTTGGGGCCCATGGGCTCCACCCGGGTGTCCAGATTGCCCTGGCCGAGGGTGTGCGAGGCCTGGGCGAGCTTCTTGGAGGACCGGACGACCTTGGCTCCGAGCCGGTCGGCGACCAGCACCGAGCCGCCGACCAGGCCGACCGCGAGCAGGAGCATGACCGCCCAGGAGGACTTGACCCCGCGGGTGAGTTCCTCGTCGGGGACGAAGTTCTCGATGACGGCGACCCGGTCACCGGGGAGCACCACGGGTTGCAGGCATATCCATCCGCCGGGAGTCTTCTGGGAGATGGACTCGCGTCCCTGCTGGGCCCGTTCGAGCAGTTTCACGGGGGCCTGGGAGTCGCCGATGCTCTGGGCGTCGGGGAGATGGATGACGAGGTGCTCGGCCTCGTCGAGTCCGGCGGCGGATTCCCGCAGCGCGGACGGATCCGTGGTGAGGGTGAGGACGGGTGCGAGGGCTGCGGCGCGCTGCTCGGCCGCGGTGACGCTCTGCTCCTTGACCAGCGACATCACCAGTGCGCCCAGGGGTATGAGGAAGGACAGGGCGACCATGGACGTCACGGCGAGCGCGACTCCCGCCAGTGAGCGTCTCACCGCGGGGCCACCAGTTTGATGCCGACGCCGCGGACCGTCAGCAGGTAGCGCGGCGCCGCCGCGCGTTCGCCGAGCTTGCGGCGCAGCGACGACAGGTGCACGTCGACGGTCTGGTCGTCGACGTACGGCTCGCGCCAGACCTCGGTCAGCAGCCGGCGCTTGGAGACGACCTGGCCGGTGTGGTGGGCGAGGAAGGCCAGCAGGTCGAACTCCCGCCGGGTGAGGTGGAGCTCCCGGCCGGCCAGGTACGCGGTACGCGCCCCGGGGTCGACCGCCAGCTCGCCCACGGTGGTGGCGCCCAGCGGGTCGGCGGCCGGTGCCGGCCGTGCCCCCGGGCCGGCGTGGGCGGCGCCCGCGGGGGGCACGTGGCTGGTGCGCCGCAGGACGGCGGAGAGGCGGGCTATGAGCTGTCCTCCGGAGAAGGGCTTGACCAGGTAGTCGTCGGCGCCGGCGTTGAGGAGTTTGATGATTTCGGTCTCGTCGTCGCGGGCGGTGGCCACCAGGACGGGGACGGAGGATATGCCCCGGATCATGCGCAGTGCGTCTCCCCCGTCCAGATCGGGCAGGCCGAGGTCGAGGACGACGGCGTCGACGGGAGTCTGGGTGACCTCGCGCAGGGCGCCGAATCCGTCGCCCACGCTGCGTACGGCATACCCGTGCTCCGCCAGGACCTCGATGAGTGACTGGCGGATGCTGGGGTCGTCTTCCACGACCAGGACGCTGGGCATGGGCACACCTTAGGGGTTCGGTCCGCGCACCGTTCCAGGGGGCGTCTTGCCGGCCTGACCGGCAAGACCGCCCCCTAGTGGGTGTCGAACGTGGGGCCGCCGTCGGTGAGGCGCAGGTGTACGGGGTGGTCGGCGACCGGAATGGTGCAGCCCTCCTTCGCGCTGCAGCTCGCGTAGCCGAGCAGCACCGTCGCCTCCCCGTTGCCGTCGGCGCGGATGGGCAGGGTGGTGGTGACGGGGCCGTCAGGGTAGACGGGCATCGGGGCGTCGACGCCGGGCACGCTGATGTTCCGTACGGTGGCGGCGGCGGTCAGTTTCCCGTCGGTCTTGAGGACCCCGGTGACGTCCACCGCGGTCGGCCGTCCCACGCCTTCCACGCCGGTGAGCGGCAGTTCGGTGCTGTACAGGTGGAAGCCCTTCTTCTCGGGGGTGAAGACGGCCGTCAGCGTGCCCTTCGCCGCGTGCCAGTCGGCCACCGAGAGGGTGACGGTGACTCCGTTCTCGGTGAAGCTGGTGGTGGTGGGCTGCGGTGCGGCGGCGGCCGCGGCGCCGGCGGCGTCCTCGGCGGACTGGTCGCCGCAGGCCGTGAGCGCGGCCAGGGAGAGGAGGGCGACCGCGGTCCGGGCCGTCCGGGTACGCCTCTTGAGCGGGAAAACGTTCATCTGGGTGTCCGTGCCTCTTGTGTCGGGAAAACGAATCGGTTCTCGGGTCTTCGGGGCGGGCCGCCGGGGGGACCGCTCACACGGCGGTGGTGAAGTCCGCGCTCCACAACTGCAGCCGGTACACCAGGTCGTTCCACACCCCGGTGGCCAGCAGGACGCCGACGAGCACGAGCATCCCGCCGCCGATCCGCAGGACCCAGGGGTAGTGGCGTTTGACCAGGCCGAAGGCGCCCAGGGCCCGCCGGAAGGCCAGCGCCGCCAGGACGAACGGCAGTCCCAGGCCGAGGCAGTACGCCGCCATCAGCAGCGCCCCGCGGGCCGCGCTGGCCTCGCTCCAGGCCAGCGCCTGTACGGCGGCCAGCGTCGGGCCGATGCACGGGGTCCAGCCGACCGCGAACACGGCGCCCAGCACGGGGGCTCCGGCCAGCCCGAGGGCGGGACGCCGGTGGCTGCGGAACTCCCGTTGGGTGAATCCCGGCAGGAACCCCATGAAGGACAGCCCCATCAGCACGGTGAAGACACCGAGCACCTGGGTGACCACCTCCTGGTGGGCCAGCAGGGTGCGGCCGAAGTACCCGAACAGCGCGCCCCCGGAGACGAGGACCGCCGTGAAACCGAGGACGAAGAGCAGCGCGCCGGCCGCCATGCGGCTGCGGCGCCCGCCGCGGGCCTCCGCCAGGTCCGAGACCGACAGGCTGGTCACGTAGCTGAGGTAGCCCGGCACGAGCGGCAGCACGCACGGTGAGAGGAAGGAGACGAGTCCCGCGAGGAACGCCACCGGCGCGGCGACGGCCAGGGTCCCGTGGAGGAGGGAGGGGGTGTCCGCGGCGGCGAGCGCCAGGCCCGCCGTCATGACGCCTCCTCCGTCACGCGGGCGAGCAGCGGGCGCAGTTCGTCCCCGGTGACCGCGCCGCCGATGCTGACGGCGATGTGTCCGCGGCGGTCGATCACGAGGGTCGAGGGGATCGCCTGCGGGTTGAGGAGGGCGGGGGGAAAGCGGAGCAGGAGCTCGCCGGCGGGGTCGTGGAGGCTGGGGAAGCCGAGGCCGTGCGCGCGTACGAAGGACAGGGCCGCGGCGCGGTCCGGGTCGCGGGTGTTGATCCCGAGGAACCGGACGCCCTGGTCCCGGGTCTGCCGGTCGATGTGTGCCAGGTCGTCGGCCTCCGCCCGGCAGGGGCCGCACCAGGACCCCCAGACGTTGAGCACGACGACCTGCCCGCGGAAGTCGTCGAGGGCGACCGGCTTCCCGTCGAGGTCGTCGCCCGCCAGCGCGGGCGCGGCGGGGCGGTCGGCGGGGTCGATGACCGTGGCCTCGGCCGCGGTGGCGACCACGGCCCTGGCCGCGGTCGCCGGTCCGGCCGCCGCCTCCGCGCGGCTACCGTCGGCGGCGACCGTGCCGACCGCGGCGAAGACACACCCGGCCGCGGCCGCCACGAGGGCGGCTCCGGCCAGGGCCGCGGTGCGCACCTGGACCCGGCGCGGGTCCGCTGGTCTCACGAGGCCCACTTGCGCAGGAAGGCGTTGATCCCCTCCGCCGTGAGGGAGGGGTTGCCCGTGGCGTGGGTGTCGGTGCGCACCTTGCCGGACGAGTTGACCACGATCAGTACGGGCATCGTGTAGGTGCCGCCCGAGGGGCTGTACTTGCGCAGGAGCGCGGAGTTGGCGGAGCTGTTGCCGCCGATGTCGATCTTGACCAGGTGGTACGAGGCTCCGAGGATCGCCGCCGTCTGAGGCTGGGCGAACACCTTGTCGGCGGCCTTGCAGTTGCCGCACCAGTTGGCCCCGAAGTCGAGCAGCACCATCCTCCCGTCGGCCTTGGCCGCGGCCAGTGCGGCGTCGATCTGCTTCTGCGCGTCGGCCGAGCTGTCGTAGCCGGGGCCGGGGACCCGGGCCGGGGCGGGCGCGGCGGACGTACGGGCCGGCTTGGGGGCGGCCGGACCGCTCTGGGTCCGGGAGGGGGCCGGCGAGGAGGACGCCTGGGCGGTGGCGGACGCCGACGGCGAGGCCGAAGCGCTCGGGGAGGCCTCGGTGGACGCGGAGGCCGACGGCGTAGCGGCGGCGAGGACCTGCGTGGACGGTCCGGCGGTGGTGGGCGAGGCGGAGCCGGTGCTCTCGGAGGACGGCCCGCAGGCGGCGCACAGGCCCACCGCGACGACGGCCGCGGCGGCGAACGGCAGCCGGACACCCAGGGGAGCGGCGGAGCGGGGCCGCGCGGCGTGGCGGGCACGGACGGGTCGGAGTATGCGAGAAGTCATGGCGAAGACACCCCAAGGCGCGCTGAGAACTACGGGAAGGGCGAGAGGCCTCCCGACTCGGTGAAGCCGGCGGACCCGCGGTCGCCGGGGCGGTGTGCCCGGACGCCGGAGGCCGGTCGGCTGACGTGAGCATAGGACCGCGGCGGGCCCTGCGAACCGCCTGCGCGGGATCTTGAGGTTCCCCTAAGGAACAGCTCACCTTCCGCTTCACCACGACCCGTTCGATGAGCGCATACGGGCAGGTGAATCCGGCGAAAGGGATCGGGAGGGACCGAGCGGTGCGGACCGGCCGAAGCGGTCACGCCGCCGGGGCCGGGTCGGCTGGGCCGGGCCGGCGGCCGATCGGCGGGGCCGGCCGGCCGGCTCTCAGAAGGACGTCTCGCGGACGCTGGCCTTGGCCACCGGGTCGATCGTCGCGGTGATGACGGACCGGTGGTCCGAGCCGCTGAACGTGACCGTCAGGGTGTCGTCGTCGGTCTGTGACGTGGTGGCCTTGAAGCCGCGGCTCGGGACCGCGGAGATCAGACACACGCCACGGCTCCCGTACCGCACCGTGACCTTGCCGCCCTGCGAGGGGACGGTGTGCAGGCCCGGTCCGCCGTTCTGGCAGTCCACGCCCGGTTTGGGTGCGGTGGTGCGGGCGGCCGGCGAGGGCTTCGCGGGCGGGGAGGAAGGAGCCGCGGGGGTCGGAGCCTCGGTCACGGTGGGCGAGGGGCTCGGGGACGCGGAGGCGGTCGGGGACGGCGGGACCGGTGACGGGTCCTGCGCCGCCGGCCACGCCGGGGGCGAGCCGAAGACCATGGGGGCGGACCGGGCCACCGGGGGCGTATGGCGGGTGGAGCCGACCACGAACTGGACCGTGGCGAGCACGGCCGTCACGCTGGCGGCCGTGCACGACAGCCATATGAACAGGTAGCGCGGAAATCGAGGCACGGCCCCATAGTGGCCGACGGGCCGGGCGGCGCGTCACCGGCTCCCCTGCATCGGCGCGACGGAACGCCGCCTCCCGGCGGTGCCATGGCCACACGCACGGACGTCCTCCGACCCGCGTACGGGTCGGAGGACGTGTGCGCCCCGGCAGCCGGTGGGAGGTGGCCGGTGTGCGGGGCGGGGGAAACGTTCCTACTTGGACGTACCGAAGTCCTGGGTCCACCACGGGCCGCCGTCGCCCTTGTGGACGCCTATGCCGATCTCCTTGAAGGAGCAGTTGAGGATGTTGGCCCGGTGGCCGGAGCTGTTCATCCACGCCTTCATGACCGCGTCGGCGTCCGACTGGCCGCGGGCTATGTTCTCGCCGAGGCGGGACCACCCGTAGCCGGCGGCCTCCACGCGGCTGGTCATGGTGGAGCCGTCGGGCCCGGTGTGGGACATGACGCCGCTGCGGGCCATGGTGTCGCTGTACGCGCGGGCGGCGGCGCTGAGCTTGGCGTTCACGGTCAGGGGGCCGCAGCCGGCCGTGGCCCGCTCCTTGTTGACCAGGGCGAGGACCGCAGATTCGGAGTCGCCGGAGGAGCTGCCGGACCCGCCGGAGGAACCACCGGAGGAACCGCCCGACGAGCCCCCGGACCCACCGGAGGTACCGGAGCCGCCGCCGGTGCTCCCACCGGACGTACGCGGGGGCTTGCCGGCCGGGGTGGACTTGGCCGGGCCGTCCTCCTCCGCCGCGGGCTTCGGCGGAGCCGCGGACTCCGTGCCTTCGGGCGTCGGCGTCCCGGGCGGCAGCGAGCCCGTGGCGGCCGCGGCATCGGCGGTGACCTCGGGAAGCGGAGCGGTGGGGCTCGCCGCCGCGGCCGTGTCCGCCGGGGTCGGCGTCCCGGACTTCGCCCCGGTGGCGCCGTCGGCCCGCTGGTCCACCTGCGTACCGCCGCCGGAATCGGCGACGGCGACGCCGACCGCCACCGCCGCGGCGGCCGCGGTGAGAGACAGGACGACGCGCGTGCGCATCGCCTTCTTCCGCCGCGCCTCGACGCGGGACGGCGTTGCGGGAGTTCGGCTGCTCATGCCTGTAGCACCTCACAGAGGGAAAGGGGGTGGGGTGCGACCGAGCCTAGGGTTGCGATCAGTGAAATCCGCCCGCTGGAGGGGTTCTTCAAGTTCCCTTAAGGAAGCCCGCAGGGTCGGTTCAGGGGACGAGCCGGGTCATCTACGGCCATTGGGTCGATACGGACCCGCCGAAGCCTCGCCGAAGCCCCGGCGAACACCGGCGCACCCTCGGCGAACCCGCGCCGAGGGCGCGTGCGTAGAGTTCGGCGCATGTCACAGCCCGTGCAACTCGTCATCCTCATCAACACCCTTCCGGGCCGCGGCCGGGAACAGGTCGCGGCGTTCGAACGCCTCGCCCCGGTCGTGCGGGCCGAAGCGGGATGCCTCCGGTACGACCTGCACCAGGTGAGCGGTGAACCCGACCGCTTCGTCCTCATCGAGCGGTGGTCGTCGCAGGCGGCGCTCGCCGCCCATGACGCCACACCGCACATGATCGAGGCCGACGCGGCGAGCCCCGCGTTCCGGGCGGGACCGGCGGAGGTCATCCGGCTCGTCGCCGACCCCCTGGCCTGACCGGGCACCCTCGCGGCTCCGCCGCGGGCGGGGCGGGCGCGCAGCGGCGGCGTGTGATCATGTCCGTCGACAGATCCGCACCTCATGGGGGGACCATGCGCACCCGCACCACCACCGCCACGACCGGTCTCGTGACCGCGCTCGCCGCGCTGCTCGTCCTCACCGGCTGTACGGCGCCGGGAGACAGCCGGCCCGCGGCGTCGAGCTCCGTGGCCTCCGTGCCCGCGCAGAGCGGCGGCGGGTCCGGCTTCGAGGGACCCCGGCCGCAGGACCAGAACCTGCTGGCGTGGACCGGGGATCCCAATGACGCGGGGCACGTCACCGCCCAGACGTCGGCCGGGGTCGGCGGTCGGGTCACCCTCGTACGGATCGTCCTGCGCGAGCAGATCACCTGGTCGAACGTGTGGCTGGGCCTGGCCGGCATCGACCCGAACGCCCAGCTCGCCAACTGCTATCTCGGCGTGTACGACGCCAAGGGTGCCCTCGTCGGAGCCACCCCGGACATCTCCCCCCAGCTGATGACCGACGCGATCGCCAAGCCGTTCGCCCTCGGCAAGCCGTTCACCGCCGCTCCCGGGACCTACTTCATCGCGCTGCTGCTCAACGGCACTTGGGCGACCAACGGCCTCACCTTGAAGTCCACGGGCGCCGGCATCTCGGTCAACGCGGGTCTGACGCCGCCGAACCTCCGGTACAGCACCCTGCTGACCGGTCAGACCTCGCTGCCGCCCACCGTGAACCTCGCCGAGCAGTCCACGAGCACCATCAACACCGGCTGGGCCAGCCAGTGGTACGCGATCTCCTGACCCGCGGGGTGGCCACGCTCACGCCCGGATGACCGCCCCCTCCGGAACGGCGGGGCAGCGGGCGGTGCCGGCCGCCTCGTGCCGGTACCAGGCGGAGTCGACGACCCTGCCGTCGGGAAGCGTGTGCAGGGCGGGGCCGTCGTCCGGGACGAACCCCGCGGCGCTCAGGGCCCCCCGGCAACGGTGGTTGGAGCTCTCGGTACCGGCCCGCACCGAATCCAGGCCCAGGTGCTCGTGGCCGAACCGGGCGGTCGCCGCCACGAGTTCGGTGCCCAGACCCCGGCCGCGGAAGGCCGGGGCGAGCCAGATGCCGATGGCCCCGTGGCGGTCCGGGGTGAGCGAACTCATCCCGGCCACCAGGCCCGTGGCCGGGTCGACGGCGAGCAGCCGCTGCTCCTCGGCCGGGCCGGGGAGCACCACCGGCTGTATCAGCTCCCGCCGGACCGCTTTGGGGAAGGCCCGCAGCCGCTCGGCACGGTTGCCGTCGTGGATGCCGAGGAGATGCGTGGCGGTCTCGGGGGTGACGATCGAGTCGGGGATCCAGCCGAACCAGCGCTGTGCGTCGGCGTCGGCCCCGGCGGCGGCGCCCATCTCCACGTCCAGGAAGTCGCGGGGGGTGTGCAGGACCAGCCGCCCGGTCCGCAGGGCGTGGCGGCCGTCGCCGCACCGGACAGGCGCGGGCTGCGGGCGGCGCGGCCCCAGGCCCCGGATCATCGGTCTCCTCACGCGGGAACTGTATGCGGCCCCCGCGCGCCCGCCGCCGCAGGGGTCGGTCAGTCCCGGATGGAGACGATCTTGCGGGTGGCCAGGTCGGCCTGGACGAAGACCTTCGTCGTGTCGCTGCCCCAGGTCAGCGTGACGGTGGCGTTCGTCCGTCCCGTTCCGCTCCCGGTGGAGGTGACCTTCCACTTGAGCGGCACGTTCTGCGCGCGGAGCACGCCGTCCGCGTGGTTCGCCTCCTCCCACCTCCTCAACTCCGCCTGGAGCGGCTCCGAGAGGTAGAAGGCGCGCAGGCGGTCCGCGGTGGGCCCGTCGCCGTCGTACACCGCGTCGATGTAGGAGCCGTAGAAGTCGGCGATCCGGGTGAAGGCGCCCTCCGGGCTGCCCGAGACGGACGGGGCCGGGGCGGCGGCCTGCGGCGCCTCCCCCGCCGCCGGTCCGTTCGCGGAGGCGCCGGTGACGAGGGCGAGGGTGAGTACGGCGGTGGCCGCGAGGGTGAGGGAGGCGGTTCGGCCGGCCGAGAGCTTGGACATCTGCTGAGCCTTTCCTCGTGCTGAGTGGCTGCACCGACCGACGCGGCCCGGGTCCTGTCCGGTTTCACGGAATGCGAGAAATGGCCGAAAAGTCACGCCTCCGGCCGTATCGGGCCCGTCAGCGGCCGGGCCGGCGTGCCGAACGGCCTCGTACGGCGGCGCGATCGCATCGCCCGGCCGGGCGACGACCGCCGTGGGGCGGAATGCCGTACCCGGGGCGGGGGTTGGTGCGGACGCGACACTGATCCCGGATGCACTGGAGAGCTCATGAAGATCGGCATCATCGGCGCGGGCAACATCGGCGGCAACCTCACCCGTCGGCTCACGGCCCTCGGCCACGACGTCTCCGTGGCGAACTCGCGCGGCCCCGAGACCCTGGCCGCTCTGGCCGAGGAGACCGGCGCCACCCCCGTCACCGTGGCGCAGGCGGCGCGCGGCGCCGAGATCGTCGTGGTCACGATCCCCTTCAAGAAGGTGCCGGACCTGCCGGCGGGCCTCTTCGACGAGGCGGCCGAGGGCTTCGCGGTCATCGACACCGGAAACTACTACCCGCGCCAGCGCGACGGCCGGATCGCAGGCGTCGAGGACGAGGGGCTCACCGAGAGCCGGTGGACCGAGCGGCACCTCGGACACCCCGTCATCAAGGCCTTCAACGGCACCTATGCCCAGGACATCCTCGACCGGCACCGCCCGGCGGGCGCCACGGACCGGATGGCGCTGCCCGTCGCGGGCGACGACGCCGCGGCGAAGAAGGCCGTACGCGCCCTGATCGAGGAGCTCGGCTTCGACACGGTCGACGCGGGCGGCCTCGACGACTCCTGGCGCCAGCAGCCCGACACCCCCGTCTACGGCCTGCGGGAAGGGGTCGACGCGGTCACCAAGGCCCTCGCCGAGGCCTCGCCGACCCGCCCGGAATCCTTCCGCGGCTGACCGGCACCGCGGGTCCCGGTCACGGGGGTCGCTCTGCGCCGAGCCGCGGCGGAGAGCGACCCCCGAAGACCCGGCATGCGCCCTACTGGGCGGCATATGCCGGTGGGTGACCTACCATGCAGACATGAGTGATCGTGCGATGCAGGAACCGACCCTCCTCCTCCTGACCGCGCTCGCGGACGAGCCCCGCCACGGGTACGCGATCGCGCGCGAGGTGGAACTGATCTCGGGCGGGCGCGTCAAGATGCGGACCGGCACCCTGTACGGGGCCCTGGAGCGGCTGCTGGGTCAGGGGCTGATCGAGGTCCACGAGGAGCAGATCGTCGACAGCCGGCTGCGCCGCACCTACAGCCTCACCGCCGAAGGCCGGCAGAGCCTGGCCGCCGAGGCGGAGCGGATCGCCGCCACCGCACGCGAGGCGGCGCGCCGCCTGGGCATCTCCGGCAGGACGGCTACGGCGTGAACCGCCGTCTGCTGCGCCTGTACCCGGCCGGTTTCCGCCGTGCCTTCGGCGACGAGATATCCGAGGCCTACCGGGAGGCGACCGAGGGCGCCGGGCCGCTCACCCGGCTGCGGGAAGCCGGGGACATCGCGGCGCACGCGCTGCGGCTTCGCCTGGGGGTGGGTTCGGCGCAGCGCGGCGGGCGCCTCTTCGCGGCGGCGGCGCCCTTCGCGCTGGCCGCCACGGGCGCCCATGCCGCTTTCCTGCTCGCCTCGGCCCTCAACCGCGCGTACGTCACCGGTCGCCCCGACTTCGAGACCCCGCTCGCGTATGCGATGAACGGCTTCTCCGTACTGACCTTCATCGGCGCCGTGATGGCGCTGAGCGGGCGCTTCGCCGCCGGTGCGCGGACCGCGTTCGCCGGCGTCGCGGGAAGCGCGGTGTGTCTCGTCATCGCCGTGCTGCCGGGCGCCCTGGAAATGCCGCTGGAGCACCTGGCCTACCTGGCCCCGCCCTTGGCGGTCGCCGCACTCCCGCTGCTCTGCCCCCCGGACCTGCATCCGCCCTGCCGGATCAGGACCACGACGGGGCTGGTGGCCCTGCTGCTCTGGGCGCCGTTGTCCGTGGTGCTCCTCGCTCTGCTCGACGCGGGCGGGCTCGGCATGATCGTGCTGTGGCGCTTCGCCGTGACCGTGGTGGCCGCCCTGGCCCTGGCCGGCCGTCCGGCGCTGTCGGGGATCCGTACGTCCGGTCAGTTCGCCCTGGCCGCGGCCCCGTTCCTGGTTCTGGGCCACTTCGCGGGGGTGGTGGGCGAGGACACCGCGCTGCCGTGCCTGGTCCTGCTCGCGTCCACCGGCCTGGCCGTGCGCCGGTGGCGCCGCAGGCACGCGGACACGGCCGGTCGGGTCTGAACCGACGGAGTCAGACCTCCGCATCCACGCCGGATCCGGCGGCGCTGACGCGGATCTTGGACTGGCCGTGGCCGAGTTCCTCCCAGTCCTCCATGAAGCGCGCGGACAGCCCGTGCCCGGCGGCGAGGTCGACGAGGGTCTGGGTGCGGTAGTAGAAGTCCTCGCGCAGCACCTGGTGTTCGGTGCCGGTGGTGCGGTCGAAGGTGAAGTCGAAGTGACCCCCGGGCGCGAGCACCCGGCCCACATGGGCGAAGCACTCGTCGATGACGTCGATCGGCGAGTGCGAGAAGACGCTGTGAGCGTGGACGACGTCGAAGTAGCCGTCGGGCAGGAAGTCCAGCGTCAGGTTCCTGGTGAGGGTCAGATGCGGGACCTTGGCCTGGAGCCCCCGCTCGGTCAGGGTCCGCTTCGCGGCGATGAGGATGTCGGGCGAGATGTCGATGCCGTAGTAGTGGCCCGCGTCGAGGTAGTCGATGAACCGCCAGCCGGCGCGGAGGTTGCCGCAGCCGATGTCCAGCATGCGCGCCCCGGGCTTCAGTCCGTGCCCGAGGAGGTAGTCGAACTGCATCTGCCCGAGCGCGAGCCAGCGTTCGTGGGTCTGGCTGCCGACCGCGGCCTCGGGGTTGCGGCGGGTGTCCGAGGCCATCACGGCCCGGTAGTAGCTGACGTGGTCGGGGTGCTTGAAGGCCAGCCAGCGGTCGCGGGCGGCCCGCTTCAGGTACGGGGCGATGCGGTGCGGACGGCTCGCGGCGTAGCGGACCTTGTGGACGAGGGATTCCCGGTTCGCGGTGAGGTTCTTCCTGGTGGCCATGAGCACTCCGTCTCCATCGCAACGTGAATCCCCGGCGGCAGGCAGGAGCGGCTGCCGCCGGGAAGGATCTTCAGACCCCACCATATGCCGGTGACCGACATATACAAACCACTGGACTGCCCTGGGAAGCAGAAGGCGCGGCACGGCGCACGCACGAACAGTTCAGGAACGTGGATATTTGCGGCGATATCGCCCAGATTGCCACTCGGCGGGCCGCCGGTCCACGCAACGCGCCCGCCCAGGGGCGTGATGCCTCGTCAGCCACGCCTCGGGCCATCGCGGCCGGCCGCGACAAGGCCGCCGGCCGGACAGCCGTCAGCATGAAGTGACGAGGCGTCCCGCCTCATCGGTCCCGACCGGCGCGAGGCGGTCATACGGCAGGAGCGGGCCGTTCCCCGAGCAGCCGGGTGCGGAACAGGTCGAGGACGGTGTCGAGCGCCTGCCGGGTGGGCTGTCCCGGTTCGTCGACGAGGTGTTCCGTCAGGACGGAGTGCGGCGCCAGGGCGCTCTGCGGGTTGGCCGCGCTCGCGTCCAGCTCGACGGCGACGAAGGCGTCACCGAGTTCCCGCCGGAGGTGGTCGAACCGGTCGCCGGGGACGAGCCGGTCGCCCCGGAAGCGCAGACCGAGCACCTGGAGCCCCTCGCGCTCACAGCGTCCGCGGACGACCGCGAGGTCCTCGGGGCTGATGTCGATGGCGCCGGCGCGGCTCGCGGTGCAGGCCAGCGGGAGCGACGGCTGGGAGAGCACCGGGGCGACGAGGCGCTCGTCCGTGGCCATCGCCAGCGCGAATCCGCCGGTCAGGCACATCCCGACGGCGCCCACCCCGGGGCCGCCGCAGCGTTCGTGTTCGGCGGCCGCCAGGGCGCGCAGCCACCGCACGACGCGCGAACTGCGCCCCGTGGCCAGCAGCGTGAACTCGCGGCTCACGCACACCCGCCACAGCGACGAGGCCATGTAGCGGGCGGCACTCGACCGGCCGGCCCCGCCGAAATCGGCGTCACGGCCGGGCTCGCCGAAGAGCACCGGGAGTACGGCCGTACAGCCGGCCGCCGCGACGTGCTCGGCGAACTCGATGACCTTGGGGGTGATGCCCGGGATCTCCGCCATGACGATCACCGCGGGGCCCGTGCCCCGGCGCAGGATCCGGCGGGTGGCACCGTCATGGGTGAACGTGCTCTTCTCGAACCCGCTCAGATCGTGGTCTGCCACGCGCCCCGCTCCTTCCGACGGCTCTCTCCTGGACGACATCAAGTTACCGAGAAGTAGAGCCTTGTGGTCAAGCGGTCGGCACACGTTTCGGTGCAGTCGCCCGGGGTGGGGTGAGCAGCACGGCGTCCCGGCGCTCCCCGCTCACCCGGACGGCGGACCGCGCCGGGCGTGCGGCGTGCCGCCGGGCGAGGCTGGGACGGAGCGGCGGCGCCCCGGCGTGGGCCCCTCGCCCGGTCCGGTCGGGGCCGGCCAGGTACAGCCCGAGGAGGCCCACCCGATGGAGAACGGCCCCGGACACGACGCCTCCGGATCGATCGGCGCCGCGCACCGTGCGGCGCGCGGCCGTGCCGCCTACGCCGACCGCGCCGACTTCGACGACGCCACCCGCGGCTTCGTCGCCGCACTGGAGCCCTGCGTGATCCGGGCCGCGGACGGGAGCGTCGTCTGGGACGGCGACGCCTACGCCTTCCTCAACGCGGACCGCCCGGACACCGTCCATCCCAGCCTGTGGCGCCAGAGCCGCCTCACCGCCCTCCAAGGGCTCTTCCAGGTCGTGGAAGGCGTGTACCAGGTGCGCGGCCTGGACCTGTCGAACATGACCCTCGTCGAGGGCGACCGCGGCGTCGTCGTGATCGACCCGCTGATCAGCGAGGAGACGGCGGCCGCGGCCCTCGCCCTGTACCGGGCCCACCGCGGGGACCGTCCGGTCACGGGAGTCCTCTACACCCACAGCCACGCCGACCACTTCGGGGGCGTCAAGGGCGTCACCACCCAGGCCGAGGTCGACGCGGGCGCGGTCCCGGTCCTGGCGCCCGAGGGCTTCCTCGGACACGCGGTCAGCGAGAACGTCTACGCCGGCACCGCGATGGCCCGCCGCGCCGGCTACATGTACGGGGCCGGCCTGCCCAGGGGCCCGCGCGGCCAGGTCGGCGCGGGCCTGGGCCAGACCACCTCCACCGGCCGGGTGACGCTGATCCCGCCGACCGTCGACATCACCCGCACCGGCCAGGAGGAGACCGTCGACGGCGTGCGCATGGTCTTCCAGCTCACCCCGGGCACCGAGGCCCCGGCCGAGTTCAACCTGCTGCTCCCCGACCACCGGGCGCTGTGCATGGCCGAGAACGCCACCCACACCCTCCACAATCTGCTGACCCTGCGCGGCGCCCTCGTACGGGACCCGCACGCCTGGGCCACGTACCTCACCGAGTCCATCGCACTGTTCGGCGACCGGTGCGACGTCGTCTTCGCCTCCCATCACTGGCCCACGTGGGGCCGCGAGCGCGCCATGTCGTACCTGGCGCAGCAGCGGGACCTGTACGCCTACCTCCACGACCAGACGGTGCGCCTGCTCAACCAGGGGTACACCGGGACCGAGATCGCCGAGACGCTGCGCATGCCGCCGGCGCTGGAGGCCGCCTGGCACACCCACGGCTACTACGGATCGGTCAGCCACAACGTCAAAGCCGTCTACCAGCGCTACATGGGCTGGTTCGAGGGGAACCCGGCGCTCCTGTGGCAGCACCCGCCGGTGGAATCGGCCCGCCGCTACGTCGAATTCATGGGCGGTGCGGCGGAGGTCCTGCGCCGGGCCCGGACCTCCTTCGAGCAGGGCGACTTCCGCTGGGTGGCCCAGGTGGTCGACCACGTCGTCTTCGCCGATCCCTCGAACGCGCAGGCCCTGGAACTCCAGGCCGATGCCCTGGAGCAGCTCGGCTACGGGGCCGAGAACGGCACCTGGCGCAACTTCTACCTCACCGGCGCCCAGGAACTGCGCGGCGAGCGGGTCGGGACACCGGCCACCGCCGCGTCCCCGGACGTGCTCGCCGCCCTGAGCCTGGACCAGCTGGTGGACTCCCTCGCCGTGCGGATCGACGGGCCCCGGGCCTGGCACGCGGACGTCGCCGTCCGGTTCGTCCTGCCCGGCTCGGACCCGCTGACGCTGCGCCTGGGCAACGGGGTACTGACCGGCGTCCGCGGGGACAACCCCGCGGCCGGCCGCCCGCACGCCGTCCTCGTACTCGGCGAACCGCTCCTGCGCGGGCTCCTGCTCGGCGCCGTGCCGCCGGACGACCTCCTGCGGCACGAGGGGGTGGCCCTCGACGGCGACCCCTCGGTCGTCGCCGAACTCTTCTCCTACCTCGACTCCCCCGACCCGGACTTCGCGATCATCACCCCCTGACGAACGGGGGCGGCCTCTATGCTGCGGGAATGATCAAGCCGATTGAACTGGTGATATTCGACTGCGACGGGGTACTCGTCGACACCGAACGCATCGCACTGCCCCTCCAGGTCGCACTGGGGGCGGAGCTGGGCTGGCCGCTGACCGAGGGGGAGGTCATGGAGCGGTTCATGGGGCGCTCCACCGCCTCCATCCGCGTGGAGATCGCGGCCCGGGTCGGCGACGAGACGGCCGACCTCTGGCACCGGCTCTTCGAGGAGCGCCACCGTGAGGCGGTGGACGCCGGGTTGTCCGCCGTCGAGGGACTGCCCGAGGCACTCGGCTCGATCACCCTGCCGACCTGCGTCGCCTCCAGCGGCTCGCACGAGAAGATGCGCCACACCCTCGGCCGCACCGGCCTCTACGCGCACTTCGAGGGCCGCATCTACAGCGCCACCGAGGTGAGCCGCGGCAAGCCGGCCCCCGACCTGTTCCTGTACGCGGCGCAGCGGATGGGCGTCGACCCGGCGGCGTGCGCGGTGGTCGAGGACAGCCGCCCCGGTGTCGAGGCCGCCCGCGCCGCCGGCATGCGGGCCTTCGGCTACGCGGGGGGACTGACCCCGGCCGAACAGCTCGTAGGCGCCGCCACCGTCGTCTTCCACGACATGCGCGACCTGCCCGGCCTCATCGCCGCAGGGTGACCCGCGGGCTGCCTGGTGGTCAGAGGTGCGCGTCGCGGGCGAGGGCGGTCATGACGGCCTCGGTCTTGCGCTCGCCGAACGGCGGCGGGGTGATGCCGCGGTCCCGCAGGGCCTGTTCGAGCTGCGTCTGGACCTCTGCGGCGTCGGCGACGTCCGAGCGCACCGATACCTCCAGGAAGCGCAGGCCGTTGTCGGTGCGCCATTCCTCGATCGCCACCTTGCCGGGCAGCTCGTCCCAGTCCTCTTTCCACTTCACGGCGTGTACGGGGCCCAGCGCCGTCAGGTCGGCGAGATCGGCCTCGGTCACTTCGGCGACGCGCAGGAGTTCCCGCTGCTGGTCGATGAGCAGCAGCTCGGGCGGGCCGACCTCGGCCTCCAGCGAGGCCGACACCATCGGCGCGAACCCCGGGCCGGTCCGGTCCTGCTCGATCTTGAAGTCCCAGCCGTCGCCCTCCCGGTCCTCCCGCCAGGGCGCCGGCAGCGCCGGGCAGGGACGCAGCTTGACGGTCAGGTCGGTCTCCCGCTCGGACGCGGGTCCCTCTTCGTCCCGGCGCCGGCGCAGGATGACGCCCTGACGCAACAGGGGCAGAGTGACCGTGCCGTCGGCCGCCCACTGCGGTCTGTCCCAGAAATGGATCGCGCGGCGGCTCCCCTCGTCCCGGTCGAGCTCCAGCGCGTCGAAGGCGGCCTTCGCGTCGGCCCCGGCGAAGCTGATCTTGATTTCGGCGGCCGTGGCGGCCGGAGACTCTGCCATGGTGCCGTTATCCCACGCGGGGCGCGGGCCCGCATCTCACGCGGCTGCGTGCCCGGGGGCGGCCGACGGGGACGGGCCCGCCGCACTCCGGGTGCGGCGGGCCCGTCCTCCCTTGCGGCCTCTCTAGGCGGTCGGCGACAGGATGGTGTCCTCCGGCCGACGTGCCCTGGGCGGGGTGCTGCCGGCGACGATCAGGGCGAGTAAGACCGCGGCCGCCTCGCTCTGCAGGAGCCGGGCGGCCTGCTTCAGCCGGCCGGGGTCGGGGACCGGGATGGACAGGGCCACGCATTCCGCCTTCGGGCCCGCGGTGATCGGCACCGCCGCGCACACCGTGCCGATCGCGTACTCCTGCAGGTCGAGGAGGGGGGCGTTCGGCGGGCGGTGGTCGAGCTGGTGGAAGAGGTCCTGCTGGCTGGTGAGGGTGTGGGACGTGAACCGGGTGAGCCGGTGGCGGGCCAGGTGATCCTTCCGGTCGTCGTAGTCGAGCTGGGTCAGCAGCGCCTTGCCCACGGCGGAGGCGTGGGCGGCGACGCGGAAGTCGACCCACTCCTCCACCACGGGTGCGCCCGGTCCGTCGGCGTACTGGGTGATGGAGACCTCGCCGTCGGTGTAGCGGGCGACGTAGACGGCGGCGCCGACGGCGTCGCGCACCCAGGCGAGGGTCTCGTGCAGGTGCCCGCGTCCGTCTCCGTTCGCCGATTCGGCCAGCAGGAGGGCGTTGCCCGCGATGTACGCGTCCGGTCCGGTCGGGGTGGCCAGGTTCGCGCGGATGAGCTGCTCCATGGCCCGGGCGAGGACCAGTTGCGGCAGTGCTGTTTCCCGGGCGATCTGGGTCAGGTTCACGCCTCCCGAGTAGCGGTTGATGACTTCCAGGACCCGCAGTGCCTGGTGGGCGGATTCCAGTGCGGCGGGGGCGGGCCGTCCTTCGGGCGTCTTCCGGGCGGCGTGGGTCAGCTGGGGCTCTTTCAGTGCTTCGAGGGCCCAGGCGTTCGCCTGGTGTGTCAGGTGCAGGGGGTTGAGCCGGGCGTTCTGCGCGACGGCGACCGCCACCTGCGGGCCGGGTGTGACGACCTCCCCGAGGTCCGGGTGCTCCTTGCGGGGGCGGGCCTTGAGCGCCTGACGCAGTCGTGCGGGGAGCCGGCACGGGGACCGGCCGGCCCCTCCGGGTCCGGTGATGAGGGCGGTGAGGTCCTGGGTGGTGATGGGCGGGGTGGTCCAGATGACCGAGGCGCCGAGGGCCTCTTCGAGGTGTTCCGGGAGCTGCGGCAGGGGCGGGAGGTGCTCTTCGGGGGGCAGGGTCCGGGCCTGGCGCCTCCAGTGGCGGGCGGTCGCGACCTCGGCCCGGGCGAGGTGCAGGAGGTAGAGGCAGTGGGCGGCGGTCTGCGAGCCCGCCCCGGCCGCGTACTGGAACCAGAACTGCGCGTCCTCCATCCGGTCGGCCAGATGGAGCAGGCAGCCGAACAGCAGGGCCGAGTCCACGCCGTAGGGCCAGGAGTCGGCGTCGAGAGCGAGTTCGGCGAAGGCCCGGCTCTCCACGAGGCACCAGGTGAGGTCGTCCAGACCCCGCGCGGCGCGCACATGGCAGGCGGCGTCCAGGACGAGGTCGTCGGCGGCGGCTGGGACGGTGTACGCGGATGCTGATGCGGATACTGGTGCTGATGTGGCCTGCCCCCGCGGCAGCGGGGTCGCGGAGCCGGGGGGGCCGGTGGTACCGGTCGCCGAGCGGGCGCGGTCGGCGACGATCCGGCGGGCGATCCGACGGCGGGCCGCGCCCTCGTCGTATCCGGCGTACTCCTCCGCGAGTACCGTCGCGTCCGCAAGGGCCGCGTCCAGTTCGCACAGCGGCATGTCGCGCTGGCGGGGCATGTCGCTCACTGGTCCTTCTCCTCTCCGGGGATCCATTCCACCCCGAGCTTGCGGGACAGGGTTCGGCGTGCGCCGCGGATGTGCGAGCGGACCGTCGCGGGGGTGATCCCCATCATCCGGGCGACCGTGTCGGAGTCGTTGCCCAGGAGGAAGGCCAGCAGCACCACGTCGTACTGCCGCTCGGACAGGCCCGCGATCGCCGCGTACAGCCCGAGCTTCGACTCCAGCAGTTCCAGCCGCTCTCTGGAGGAGCGGCGCAGCGCTGCGAACCACGCCGTCTCCACCATCGCCACCTGCCGGCCCAGGGCCGCCAGCCGCCGTTCGACGTGCTCGCGCAGCACCGCCCACGCGAAGCCGTGGAGGCTCGCCTCCTTCAGGGCCTGGCGCCACACCTTCAGCAGGAAGGTGAACACGTCGTCGACGACTTCCTCGGCGTCCTTGGGGTTTCCCAGCTGCAGGTGGGCGTAGCGCAGATAGGCGCGGTGCTGTTGGGAATGGAAAGCGGTGAAGTCCACCGGCAGTACGCCGGCCAGTTCGCTGGAGACCGCCTGGTCCCCCGATGGATCGAAATCGCCTTCACTCATACGCTCCCCCACAGCTGTTCGTCACCGCGCACCGGGGCGGCGGGGACCTCATGGTGGCGGGCGCGGGGAGCGGCACGCCGGTGGCCGGCGGCTGGTCCGCCGGTTCCCGTCCGTACCCCCGCGCCCGGCAGGCGCATGGGCGCCCTGAACACATCGATCACGAGATGGCGGGCAGTGCTGGCTAACAGCGCGAGGGCGACCGTCTCGGCAACATTCACGTCGGCGCGGAACCTTTCAAGTGGATCATGAGCAACCGGCATGCCTGCCCCCGAACCGGCTGCCGTGGAGCAGCAGGTGCTCCCGTTCACCACCCCATCGGAAAGCGCGCCCGATCGTGCAAGCCGGTCCCTGAAAATCTTCCGAAGGAAGCGCATCCGCTTCCTTGCGCGCCCCGGTCCGCCCACGCGCGCCCCTGCGTGCCTGCCGTGCGCCGCCTCCGCCGACACGCGCCCGAACGGGTCCCCTCCGCTGTTTCTGTCACACGATCGGATGCCGTCGCGGCCCCATCCGGTGGGACACGTCCCGACTCCCCCCTCCTCGGTGCCCCGTACCTGCATGGTGGGTCCAGCTTTCGGCGCCCCGGCCCCCGGGTCCCGCGCGCCCGTCGAGGAGGAAGGGGCTGTACCCATGGCGTTCGCGAGGAGCTTGCTGCCCGCCGTGCTCTGCCTGGCGCTCACCGGTGTGCCCGCCGCACTCCCGCACACCGCGGCCGCCGCGCCCTACGAGGGCCAGAGCGGCCACGAGAGCGCGCTGTTCGGTGTGAAGGCGACGAACAACGCGGCGGCCCAGGAGTTCACGGTGGACGGCACCCGGCTCTCCCGGGTGAGTGTCTGGCTGGGCAGCGGGGCGGCGACGGGCACCGTGACCGCGCAGGTCCGCCGGGTCCGCGCGGACCCGGACTCGGTGATCGCCTCGACGACCCTGGACCTCGCGGCGCTCGGCGGCGCCGGCGCCGGCTGGGTCGAGTTCCCGCTGAGCGCCACCGTCACCGCCGGCGCCACGTACCACCTGTTCCTCCAGGCGAGCACCGCTGAGAGCGGGCCGATCGCCTGGTACGGCACCACCCGGTCCGTGCCCGGCTCGCTGACCAGCTGGAACTACGACAGGGCGTACTGGGGCGGCTGGCACGCCTACGGCTCCCGGCTCGCCTTCCACGTCAACCCGACCGGCAGTGAGCGCTGCGGGGAGACCGAGCCCTGCTACGTACCGGCCTCGGCGCTCGCCGCCCGTACGTCGGGCCTGCTGACCAACCGGGTCGCCACCGAGGCCGTCCTGCCCCCCTTCGCCGTGGGCGCCTCCTACGTCGACGGGAGCAATGTGCTGCGCCTGCCGTCGGGGCGGTGGCGGTACCTGCCCGACGGGGCCTCGGCGTCGGCGGTGGTCGAGGCGGACGACCCGGGTGCGCTGGCGCAGGTCGAGGAGAGCCGCGCGTGGCTGGCGGCGGGGACGGTGCCGGGGACCACCGCCGCGCAGCGGGCCGCGTCGCAGCGCGCCCTGCTGTCGATGCGGGCGCTGCTGAAGCCGAACGGCGCGTTCGCGGCGGCGTGGGCGCCGCCGTGGGAGTACTCCTGGCCCCGCGACGGCGCGTTCGCGGCGGTCGCCTTCGCCGCCACCGGGCACGACGAGGAGGCGTACCGGATCCTGGGCTACGACGCGCTCACCCAGCGGGCCGACGGGACCTGGGAGGCCCGTACCGTGCTGGACGGCAGCGGGCCGCCGGACGCGCGGAAGTGGCAGCTGGACGGCAACGGCTGGGTGCCCTGGGCCACGTGGCAGTGGTACCGGGCGGCGCCGGCCGGCGGGCGGGACGAGCGGCTGCGCGAGCTCTACCCGATGGTGCGCAAGGCGGCCGACCACGCCGCCCGCTCCCTGGGGCCGGACGGCCTGCCTCCGGCGTCCCCGGACTACTGGGAGCTCGACACGGAGACGGCCAACATCGGTACCGCCGCTCCCCTGCTGGCCGGGCTCAACTCCGCGGCCGACCTGGCCGCGCGGCTGGGCATGGGCGCGGACGCGGAGCGCTGGGGTGAGGCGGCCCGGCGGCTGTCCGCCGCGATCGCCACCTCCTTCGCCCCGCTGGGGTACCAGCGGACCGTGGACGGCGAGCACGGCCGGGACAGTGCGGTGGCGTTCATGGCGCCCCCGTTCAACGCCGCCCCGGCGGATCTCGGCGAGGCGCTGGACTCCGCCTACCGGGCGCTGCTGCTGCCGAACGGCGGTGTCTCGCCCGGCAACGACCCCTCCTTCAGCTGGGGTTCGTACGCGTGGACGGCCAGCACCTCCTTCTTCGCCCTCGCCTGGGCCGGTACCGGTGAGCCGGCGAAGGCCGGCAGGGTGCTCGACTGGGTGCTGTCCAAGCGCAACGGGCTGGGCGAACTCCCCGAAACGGTGAACGGGGCCGGGCTGCCGTCCGCCGTGGCGCCCCTGGGCTGGACGGACTCGCTGGTCGTGCTCACCACGCTGGCCCTGCAGGGTTCCGTGCGGCCCACTCCCCCGGCGGCGCGGTCGTCGGTGGAGTGACCGGCCCCGTGAGGGGCACGACTTGTGGTGTGCATCGACAGGAGGCGGAGGCGGTTATGCGGGGCGGAACGATCGCGGTGGTCGGCGGGAGTATCGCGGGGTGCGCCGTCGCGACGGCGGCGGCGCGGGCGGGCGCCGGTGAGGTGGTGGTGCTGGAGCGGACGCGCGGGCGGCTGCAGGACCGGGGCGTCGGCCTGTGCATCCACAACGAGCGGGCCGCCGAGCTCGGCGCGAGCGGCGCGCTGCCCGGGGGGATCGCCGCGCATCCGCTGGAGCGGCGCCGCTGGGTGGTCCGCGACGATGCCCGCGGGGCGGGCGGCCGGGTGATCTGGGAGCAGCCGTTCCCCTTCCACTCCTACCACTGGGGCCTGCTCTGGCAGGGCCTTCGGGAGTCCGTGCCGGACGCGGTGGTCTACCGGCAGGGCGAGGCGGTGACGGGGGTCGAGGAGACCGGGGACGCGGGCGTCGAGGTGCGGCTCGCGGGCGGGTCCGTCGAGCGGTACGACCTGGTGGTCGGTGCCGACGGGTACCGGTCGGTGGTGCGCACGGCGCTCTGCCCGGACTCCCGGCCGCAGTACGCCGGTTACGTGTGCTGGCGCGGCAACTTCGACGCGGCGCTGCTCGCGGGCCTGGGCAGCGTCGCGGACTCGGTGCCGGAGGCGGGGACCACGGTCTGCTTCCCGGGCGGCTCCTGCGTCATCTACCGGATTCCAGGGCCGGACGGACCGCGGGTGAACTGGGTGCTCTACGGCTCTCCGCCGCAGGACGGGCAGCTGCGACTCGACGATCCGACGAGCTTCCCGCCGGGCGGCCTCACCCCCGCACTGGCGGGGCATCTGGCGGCGCTGCTCGATCGCGAGTTCCCGCCGTACTGGGCGCGGGCGCTCAAGCTGACCGACCCGGCGGACACCTTCGTCCAGCCGATCTACGACATGGAGACCTCGCGGACCGCCGGCGGCCGGCTGCTGCTCGCGGGGGACGCGGCGAGCGTCGTACGCCCGCACAACACGAGCGGCGCCGCCAAGGCGCTCCAGGACGCCACCGCCCTCGCCGACGGCTGGCGCCGCTGCGGGTCCTTCGAGGAACTGCTGCACGGCTACGAGGAGAGTCGCGGCGCAGCCGGACGGGACCTGGTCGCGCTGGCCCGCCGACTGGGCCGCGCCCAGGTCGAGCGGACCCCGGCCTGGGCGGGCATGGACGGCGAGGCGATGGAGGCCTGGTGGCGGGGCCAGCTCGGCGGGGCCCCCGGTATCGGGGGCCGGGCCATGGCCCCGTAGGCCTCGGCCCCTGGTCGTCCTCAGCGGGTCTCAGCGGGTCTCAGCGGTCCTTGGTGGTGTTGCTGGTGATCGAGCCGTCCGTGCCGGACACGGTGACCGCGTGGCGGACGCCGTCGGACCCGATGACCACGGCCAGCCAGGCGCTGCCGCCGCCCTCCTGGGCGACCGCGCGCAGCCCCGCGACCTTCCCGCCCGGCACGGCTGCGGCGGCCTTCTCGGCCGCCTCGCCGATGGCCAGGGAGGGGATCGGCGCGGGCGCCGGGGCGCTCTTGTCGAAGCCCCCGTGCCCGCCGGCGCCTCCGGGACGGCCCTGCTCCCCGGGCGCCTTGGGGCCCGCCGGCCGGCCGGGCTCGCCCTGCTCGCGTTCGTGCCGCGGTCCGGCCGCGTGCGGGCCGCCCCGGAGGCCGGCCTCGGGTCCCGGTCCGGCCCAGGCGATGCGCGGGCCCCGGTCGGCGCGCATGTGGTGGTCATGGTGTTCGGCCACGGCCACCGCCGTCACTCCGCCGACGACGACCACGGCGACCGCGCCGGCCGCCGCCCAGCGGGCGCGCCTGCCACGGGGGACGAGGCGGCCCAGGGCCGCGGACTTGCGGGCCTCGGCCTCGGGGGCGGTCACCGGGGCGGTCGCGGCGGCGGTCTCGGCCGGCTCGGACGGCGGGACAGAATCAGACATACAGGAACTCCTCAGGACAACCGGGCGCGGTGCGCGGCTCGTTCCAGAGCATGCTGAGCGGAAGCTGAAGCCCCGCTGAAGCCACCTGAAGACCTCTTCAGCCAACGGTGGGACGGGCCTGAGATCCTGTCCGGCATGCGCGTACTGGTGGTGGAGGACGAACGGCGGCTCGCCGTGGCCCTGCAGCGAGGGCTGCAGTCGGAGGGGTTCTCGGTGGATGTGGCCCACGACGGGACCCAGGGCCTGTGGATGGCCACGGAGCACGACTACGACCTCATCGTGCTGGACATCATGCTGCCCGGGCTGAACGGGTACCGGGTGTGCGCGAAGCTGCGGGCGGCCGGCAACGAGTCGGGGATCCTGATGCTCACGGCGAAGGACGGCGAGTACGACGAGGCGGAGGCGCTCGACACCGGCGCCGACGACTTCCTGTCCAAGCCGTTCTCCTACCTCGTCCTGGTCGCCCGGCTGCGGGCGCTCGGCCGGCGCACGGGCCGTCGGCGGCCCCAGGTGATGCGGTTCGGCGACCTGCTGCTCGACCCCGCCCGGCACTCCTGCTCGCGCGGCGGCACGGAGATCCGGCTGACGGCGCGGGAGTTCGCGGTCCTGGAGTACCTGGCCCGGCGCTCCGGCGAGGTGGTGCCCAAGCGGGACATCCTGGAACAGGTGTGGGACAGCGCCTTCGACGGCGATCCCAATGTGGTCGAGGTCCACGTCAGCGCCGTCCGCCGCAAGATAGACGCGCCGTTCGGCCGTGCCGCGGTGGAGACCGTGCGCGGAGCGGGATACCGGCTGGCGGCCGACGGTGGCTGAGGCCGGGGCCGGGCGTCCCGGCCCGAGCGAGCGCGTGCGCACCGCCCTGCGCGCGGTCCCGGGGGCGATCCTGCGCCGGTGGCCGGCGCTGCGGCGGCTGTGGCCGACCACGGTACGGGCGCGGGCGACGGTGGGCGCCAGTGCGGTGGTGGCCGTGGCCCTGGTGCTCGCCGCGTTCGCCCTGCTCGGGCTGCTGGAGGCGAACCTGCTCCGCAACGCGGAGAACGACGCCCGGCGCCAGGCCGAGACGGTGGCGCAGCTCGCCGCCGCCGGGAAGCTGGGCCGCGTACGGCCGCCGGCCCGCGGCATCGACTTCGTCCAGGTGGTGGGCGCCGACGGACGCGTCCTGTTCGCCAGCCCGAACCTGGCCGGGGCGCCCGCCTTCCCGCCGCCCGGTCCGGGCGCTCCGGGAACCCGGTTCCACACGTGGCGGGTCCGCCCGCTGGACGGTGAGTACCGGCAGCGGGTCGTCCAGGTCGTCACGCAGACCCCGGACGGCATGGCCACCGTCTACGCCGGCGCCTCCCTGCGGGACGCGGACGCGGCCGACGACACGACCACCGCCGCTCTCGTCATCGGCATGCCCCTGCTGCTGGCCACCGTCGCCCTGGTGACCTGGCGCGTCACCGGTCATGCGCTGCGCCCGGTGGAGGAGATCCGGGCCGAGGTCGCCGAGATCTCCGACCGCGGCCTGCACCGCCGGGTGCCGGTGCCCGCCACCCACGACGAGGTCGCCCGGCTGGCCGAGACCATGAACGCCACCCTCGACCGGCTGGAGGCCTCCGGGATCCGCCAGCGGCAGTTCATCGCCGACGCCTCCCACGAGCTGCGCAGCCCCATCACCGTCCTGCGCACCCAGCTGGAGGTGGCGCTGGCCGTCCAGGACCCGGAGTTGTGGCCCGAGCTGATCTCCGGGGCCCTGGAGGACATCGAACGGCTCCAGCACCTCACGGCGGACCTGCTGCTGCTCGCCCGGATCGACGCGGCCCAGCCGGTGGCCGCCGTCCCGCTGGACCTGACCGCCTTGGTGCGCGAGGTGGTGGAGGGCCGGCTCGGCGACCGCGTCCCCGTACGGCTGCGGCTGGAACCCGGTGTCGAGGTCACCGCCGGCGCGCTGTGGCTCGGCCGTATCGTCACCAACCTCGTCGACAACGCGCAGCGCTACGCGGACGGGCGCGTGGACGTCACCCTGCGGACGACGCACGGCGCGCGGCCGGGCACCGCCGTGCTGGAGGTCGCCGACGACGGCCCCGGTATCCCGGCGGCCGACCGGGAGCGGATCTTCGAGCGTTTCACGCGCCTCGACGACTCGCGCAGCCGTGACCACGGCGGAGCCGGACTGGGGCTCGCCATCGCCCGTGATCTGAGCACCCACCACGGCGGAACGCTCACGGCCGAGGGCGGCGCGGGCGGAGCCGCCGGCGCGCGGCTGGTGCTCCGCCTGCCGACGACGCCCCGGCCCTGACGGGACCGGGGCGGCCGGCCCGTCCGGGGTGCCACCCGTTCACCCGTTCACCCGTTCACGAAGAGGATGTCCTCGCTGGGGTGGGTCATCCGCAGGATCTGGTCGTCCGTGATCTCGACCACCCGGTGCAGACCGGTGAGGACCTCGTCGCCGGGCAGGATGCGGAACTTGTCCTCGCCCGCGGCCAGGAAGGCGGGGAAACAGGCCAGCGAGCAGTTCTCCGGGTCGAAGTCGAAGTAGTCCTTCAGCCGGCGGAACAGCTTGGGGAGGATCACCACGCCGGTGTCGTCGTTCGTGATCGATTTGATGCCGTCGATCTCCGCCCCCTCGACCGTCACGTCCTTCGCCCACAGTCCCTTCGGCGGGGTGTGCTCCTTCGCCTCCAGGGCGACGGCCTTGAGAGCGTCCCGCAGGTCAACAGCAAGGCCCTCGTAGAAGGTCGGGTAGACCAGGCCGAGCGAGAGCAGGTGGTGATTGGCGGTCCGCTCCAGCCTCTTCTTGTCGACGTCGACCTGATAACCGCTGTACGCGAACGGGATACCCCGGCCGACCAGGGCCACGCAGCGGCCGAACATGTCCGTGCCGCTGGTGAGGATGTAGCCGGGCACTGTGTCGGGGGTGGTGGTGACCGTCCCGTCGTCGTGCCACTGGATGCTGGTGAACTGGAGCCAGGTCAGCAGGGCATCGGCGGCCTCGCGCGCGAACGTGAGCGGCTGGTGCCGCTCCGGCCCGTAACTGCCGTTGGTGTAGTGGGTCTCCAGCGCGTCGATGCCCTCCAGCCGTACGGAGACACGGCCGTCCGCCTTGGGCAGGACCCCGGTGCACCCTGGCACGAGTTTCCAGTCCGCCACGTCGTCCGGGATGAAGGGGATGGTGTCCCCGTCCGGCTTGGCTCCGCCGTTCACCCGGAACGACCCTCTGATCAGCAGCATGGACACGACGACTCCCACGGACGCAACCGAGCGATCACTTTAAGTAGCAGTACGTCACTCACAGTACACGTCCTGTCCGACATCGCCGCTCTCGCCCGCCCGTGGCAGGCGCGGGAAAACCCGGTGCCCCGGCAGGACGCGATCACTAGACTCGCTGTACGCGCTGCCGACAGGGCACCGCGCGCCTGATGCCGAGTGAAGAGAAGGGGAGCTGCGCCATGTGCACGTACCGCACCGCCGCCTTCGCTCCCCCGACCCGGTACGACGTGATCCCGGTGTCTCGCAGCGGGCGGTGCCGGCTGCGCGGCCGTCACCGTATGCCCGTGACCCACTTCTAGGGTTCCGCCCCCTCCTGCCTTCCGTACACCCGTATGCCCATGGGCGCGTACGTCCTCCTGCCCGGACTCCCTCCGGGCGGGTCGGCGGCGCCGCTCTGCGCTGCGGCCGCGCGGACGGACCGGGGCGACTTCGGGGAATCGCGCCGCCCTCTTCCTCAGCACACTCGAAAGGCCTCGGGCCATGCGCGCCAACAGGCAGCCCCGCACCACGACTTCCCCCGCCGCCGTCCGCAATCTGGGCATCCTCGCCCACGTCGACGCCGGCAAGACCACCGTCACCGAACGGATCCTCTTCGCGACCGGTGCCATCCACCAGCGCGGCGAGGTCCATCACGGCACCACCGTCACCGACTACGACCCCCAGGAACGCGATCGTGGCATCACCATCTTCGCCGCGGCCGTGAGCTGCGCCTGGGGCGGTCATCGCGTCAACCTGATCGACACCCCGGGGCACGTGGACTTCTCCGACGAGGTCGAACGTTCCCTGCGGGTGCTGGACGGGGCGGTCGCGGTGTTCGACGCCGTCGCCGGGGTCGAACCGCAGAGCGAGACGGTGTGGCGGCAGGCCGACCGGCACGGTGTGCCCCGGATCGCGTTCGTCAACAAGCTGGACCGGGCGGGCGCCGACCTCGACACGGCGGTCGCGTCGATCCGCGAGCGTCTGGGCGTCGTTCCGCTGGTGGTACAGCTGCCCATCGGAGCGGAGGGCTCGTTCTCCGGCGTCGTCGACCTGCTGGCGATGCGCTCGCTGCACTGGCGGTCCGGCTCCGACGGCTACCAGGTGGGTCCGGTCCCCGAGCCGCTGCGGGAGGAGGCGGCCCGGCGCCGCCGGCTCTTGGAGGAGACGGTGGCGGAGCTGCACGCCGACGCCCTGGAGGAGTTCTGCTCGGCCTCGGCCCTGACGGAGCGGACCCTGGTCCGCGCCCTGCGGGAGCTGACGCTGCGCGGGGAAGGTGTCGTGGTGCTGTGCGGATCGGCGTACCGCAACCGCGGGATCGAGCCGCTGCTGGACGCGGTCCTCGCGTACCTGCCGTCGCCCTCCGACATGCCTCCGGTACGGGGGCTGGTGGAGGACGGCGTGGAGCAGGAGCGCGCCCCCGACCCGGCGGAGCCGTTCACGGCGCTCGCCTTCAAGGTGACGGCGACGGCGACCGGGCGGCTCACGTACCTGCGGGTCTACGCGGGCACCCTGCGCAAGGGCGCGACGGTACTGGACGCGGCCACGGGCCGTACGGAGCGGGTCGGCCGGATCCTGCGGGTCCAGGCCGACCGGCACGAGGAACGGGAGGAGGCGGTGGCCGGTGACATCGTCGCGGTGATCGGGCTGAAGGCCGCCCGGGCGGGCACGACCCTGTGCGCGCCGGGCGCCCCGCTGGTCCTCGAACCGCCTTCGGTGGCCGAGCCGGTGGTGTCGGTCGCGGTCGAGGCCCGGCGGGGCAGCGACACGGGCCGGCTCTCGGCGGCGCTGGCCCGGCTCGCCGAGGAGGATCCGTCGCTGGTGGTGCGGTCCGACGCGGAGAGCGGCCAGACCGTGCTGTCGGGCATGGGCGAGCTGCACCTGGAGGTCGCGGTGGAGAAGATCCGCAGCGGTCACGGGGTGGAGGTCGTCGTCGGCCGGCCGCAGGTCTCCTACCGGGAGACCGTCGTGCGCGGGGTCAGCGGCCTCGTCCACCGGCACGTCAAACAGGACGGCGGCGCAGGCCAGTTCGCGCACATCGTCCTCGACGTCGAGCCGCTGGAGGAGCCCTGCTTCGCGTTCCGGTCGGCGGTCGTCGGCGGACGCGTACCGCAGGAGTTCGCGCGCGCCGTGGAGGCCGGCTGCCGGGACGCGCTCGCCGAGGGGCCGCTCGGCGGGTTCCCGGTGACGGGGCTGCGGGTCACGCTCACCGACGGGGCGACCCACTCCAAGGACTCCTCGGAGATGGCGTTCCGCGCGGCGGGCCGGTTCGGGCTGCGCGAGGCCCTGCGCCTGTGCTCGATGGAGCTCCTGGAACCGCTCGCCGAGGTCATAGTGACGGTTCCGGAGGACGGCGTCGGTGGCGTTCTGGGCGATCTCGCGGCCCGCCGCGGCCGGGTCTCCGGTTCCACGGCCGAGGCCGGGACCGCCGTGATCACGGCGGCCGTGCCGCTGGCCGAGCTGTTCGGCTACGCGTCCCGGCTGCGCGGCCGGACGCAGGGGCGGGGCACCTTCACCACCCGGCCGGCCGGTCTCGCACCGGTTCCGGCCTCGGTCGCGGGGACCCTGCCGGTCCGCTGACCGCCGGGTGACCGTCCGGCGGCCGCCCCGCCCCACCCCCGTTCACCGGGGGCGGGACGGCCGCCCGGGCGAACCGCATCGAGCGGTCCGCCCAACAGGTCACCCGGTTCCCGTCACGCCCGGGCGGACGGGGCCGGGAGCATGGCGAGTTCGCCCAGGGTGCGCGCCGCCGGGGCCGGGTCGACCAGCCACATGAGGTGACTGCCCGCCAGCGTGCGGACGTCGTAGGGGTTGTCGGGCGTCAGCTCGTCGCCCTCGCGGATCAGCCGGTCCTGCAGGGCGAGGGGCAGGCTCGCGTCGTCGGCCAGGCGGATGTAGGTCTTCGGGATGCGGCCCCAGGTCGCGGCCTGTGCCCGGTCGGCGGAGCCGCCGACGTCCAGGTTCTCGTCCGGCTGGAAGGTGTTCAGGAACGTCAGGAACTGCTCGTCGGTGCCGTCGGCGAAGAAGGTCGCCTTGAACGCGGCGAGCGGCCCGGGGTTCGCCGTGCGGAAGTTGACACGGAGCAGCCCGAGCTCGGCGGGGTTCCCTGCCAGTGCCGAAGCGAAGGCTGCGGGGTCGACCCCGGCCATCTCCGGCTCGGCGTAGTAGTCACCGACGTCGAGCCGGACCGGGCACCAGGCCGAGACGTAGACGATGCGGTCGATCAGATCCGGGCGTGCGTTGGCCGCGGCCGTGGCCGTGATGCCGCCCCGGCTGTGGGCGACGAGGATCACGGGACCGTTCCGCTTGGCCCGTTCGAGGATCCCGATCAGGTGCGCGACGTTGTCGGCCAGCGTGACGCCTTTGATCGAGCCGGGCGCGGTGGCGAGTCCCTCGGGGTCCTGCGGTGCCTGATAGGCACGGGTGAAGGTCGCCCGGAAGCCGTGGCCGGGCAGGTCGACGGCGACCGATCGATGCCCGAGGAGGCCGAGTTCGGCCTGGAGGGGCGCGAAGGAGAAGGAGTTCGCGAAGGCTCCGTGGACCAGTACGAACGTAGGTTGCATCGGTGTACTCGCTTTCATTCCGAGGTCCGGCGCAGGACCAGGCAGAGGAAGCCGAAGCTGTCCCGGTAGCCGTGCAGCCACTCCGAACGTGCGGCATTGGCGGTCTCCAGTGCCTGCGCGGCGGCCGGATCGTCAGGGTGGTCCAGGGCCCACGCGGCCAGCGAACCCCAGCAGGCCCACTCGTAGGCGTCCAGTTCGGCGCGGGTGCTGGCATGGGCGTGGACAGGGGTCCATCCGGCGGCGACGACTTGGTCCACCGTGGTCGCCAGGTCGGCGAGTTCACCGAACATCTCGACGGCCTCAGGTGAAGGGGCGCGGTCCCAGAACGACTCACCGATCAGCACGCGGCCCCCGGGAGCCAGGTGTTCCCGGGCAGCCGAGAGGGTGGGGAGGAGGCCACCGAAGGCGTGCGCGGCGCCGATGCTGATCACCAGGTCGAACGGCTGCGGGGAGACGAATTCCGCGGCCTCCTGCCGGTGGAGAACCAACCGCTCGTCGACCCCGCGTTCGCTCGCGGCCCGGCGGGCCTGGGTCACGGAGACCTCGGAGACGTCGACGCCCTCGGCGTACAGGTGCGGGCGCGTCTCCAGGGCGCGCAGGAGCCATTCCGCCGTGCCGCATCCGAGGTCGAGCACGCGCTCGTCGCCGCGCGGGAGGCCGTGTTCGAGCAGTCGGACGACCGAGTCGTCGGCGAGCGGGGACTTGATCGGGTGGCCGGCATGGGCGATCGCGGAGATCTGCTCGCGGCTCATCGGCGCGGCGTGCCCCGTGTCGAGGAGCAGCTTCGCGGCCACCGCCGTGCCGTCGGTGCCGATCGTGCCGGCGACGGCCTTCGCCCGGCTGCCGACGTCCGGGTCCAGGGCTGTCCTGAGCGCGGCCGACAAGGACTCGAAGGTCGGGGTCGGGCCGTCGTGGGCCACGCCGATGCCCAGCTCGGCCACGCGGCCGGCCCAGTACGGCTGGTCCGCCATCTGGGGTACCACCACCTGCGGAGCGCCGGCCCGGGCGGCCGTCGTCGTCGTACCCGCACCGCCGTGGTGCACGACGGCAGCCACGCGTCCGAACAACCGCTGATGGTTGACCTCGCCGACGGCGAAGCAGTCGTCCCCGTCGTCGATCAGGGCCAGGTCCGCCCAGCCCTGCCCGAGGAGTACGCGGCGACCCTGCGCGCGGACCGCTTCGATCGCGGCCTTGGCGACGTCCTGCGCGTTGCGCACGGGAATGCTGCCGAAGCCCACGTACACCGGTGGCGTGCCGGCATCCAAGAACGCCACCAGATCGGCCGGGAGCGGGCGTTCATCCGGCCGTATCCACGCGCCGGTCTGCACCACATCGAGGTCCGCCGGCTCCTGCCACGGGCTCAGGACCGGGTCCGCCGCCAGCCACGGCCGGTCGGTGAGGACGTAGTCGCGGAAGTGGTCCACCGGGGGCAGGCCGATCGACGCCCGCTGGGTGTTGAGCCCCACGCCGAAGAGCACGTTCATGTTCTCGATGTCCAGGTCCCACAGCGCCTGGTTGTCGGTCACTTCCGGCGGGAAGGGCCGGCCCGGCCGTTCGAACGGGGCGTGGTGCGGCGACGGCAGATAGGTCGGGAAGTAGGCCACGAATGTGTAGGGGATACCCAGCTTCTCGGCTGCCAGCCGTGCGCCGGCCGCGGCCGGGAGCAGGCCGGTCGCCACCATCACGTCACATCCCTCGGCTGCCGCGGCGACCGCTTCGTACGTCATGGCGAGCAGAGCGGCCGCGCGCTCGGGCAGTCCCGCCGCCGGCATCGGCGTCTCGCCGGTCACCGCCCCCTTCACGATCTCGCGCACCGGCGAGCCGATCGGCACCAGCGGCAGGCCGACGCCGTCGAGGAAGTCCGCGAAGTCCGGTGGCGCGCACACCCGTACGTCCGCGCCGAGCGCCCGCAGCTGCACTCCGAGTCCGGCGAGCGGCTCGATGTCCCCGCGCGATCCGTACGCCATCAACAACACACGCATGTGGTGGTTCTCATTTCCGTAGGTCCTGATTTCTGGATTGGTCCGCACGACCCCGGTCGTGCCGCGGGTCCCGACGGCTTTCGTGGTCGGGGCGGTCGTACGTGATGAGGCTGCGTCAGGCCGTGGTGCTCGGACTCCAGCGGTCGAGATCGGCATACGCCGGGATCCACCGGGCGGTGCAGGCGGCGTAGGCGGGTGCGGGCAGCCGGGCGAGGAGCCTCGCCGCCGTCCGTTCGTCGGCGCCGTCCAGCAGCCACGGCAGAAGAAGCGGTGCGTCCTGGTCGATGTGCCGGGCCTGGACCCGGCTGAAGTGGCCCCACTGCTCGGCCGTCAGCACCCGCCGGACCAGTGGGAGCACCGTTCCCTCCTCGTGCTCGAGATGGCCTGCCAGGCCGCGGGCCAGCGCGTCGGCGAGCTGGCCCAACCGCAGCGAGTCGGCGCCGGGGTCGGTCAGCGCGCCGTCGATGGCCTGGATCACCGTGGCGATGGCGGCATGTTCGGCCTCCATCACCTCCAGCAGCGCCAGGTCCTTCGGCCGGTCGGCCAGGTTCCGCCGCAGCGACGGCCACAGCGCGTCGTCCTCGGCCGTGTGGTGGGCATGGAGAGCCTTCTTGAACAGCGTCCATCCGGCAGTGGCGGCCAGCACCTGCCTCGGGTCGTGGTCCGCGGTGGTGGTGAGCCGGTCCAGATGGGCCAGTTCCCGGCGCAGGGCGTCGTGCATCGCGTACATCACGGTCAGATCGAAGGCGTCGCTCATGAGCGGTTCGCGTGCGGTCCGGCGTGCTCACCGGTCACTGCCGCGACGTGGCTGGAGGCACGACGCGCCGATGACGGGACGAAGGCGCCGGCGGGGCGCCTCATCACGTCCGGCCGTACGCATGGGGGTTCGTGCACGCGTGACTGCATGCTTCAAAGATCTTGCGGCTCGCACGTATGATCAAGGAACATTTGTGCGCGGTTCGATAACCGCCAGGTTATCGACGAAGGGCCGGGGGCCGGTGGAGCTGCGGGACATCGAGATCTTCCTGGTACTGGCCGAGGAACTGCATTTCGGCCGGACCGCACAGCGGCTGCACGTGTCCCAGGCGCGCGTCAGCCAGGCCATCAAGAAGCAGGAACGGCGCATCGGGGCCGAGCTGTTCGCCCGAACCAGCCGCACGGTGCGCCTGACGGAGGTCGGCCGCCAGTTCCGTGACGATCTGCAACCGGTCTACGCGGGCCTGCACGAGTCACTGGAGCGGGCCCAGCTGGCGGCCCGCGGCATCACCGCGCAGCTCCGTGTCAGCCTGATGCCCTTCAACGTCGCCGATCTGCACCCCTATTGGAAGGCGTTCCGCGCGCGGTACCCGCACTGGGGGCTCCAGGTCCGCCAGGCGACCTTCACCGATGTGTTCGGCCAGCTCCGCAACGGCGCCATGGACGTCCTGGTCGTATGGCTGCCGGTGGAGGAGCCGGACCTCACCGTCGGGCCGCTGCTGTGCACCGACTCCCGGATCCTCGCCGTGGCCGCCGACCACCGGCTCGCGGAACGGGACTCGGTACCGGTGGAGGTGCTCGCCGACTTCCCGCACGGCACCGCCCACGGCCTGCCGGACTACTGGGAGGACAGCTACCTGCCCTTCTACACTCCGCGGGGCCGGCCGATCGAGCGCATCATGTCCGCGGCATCGGACACCTCCGATGAGCTGATCAGCCACGTCGGCATGGGCGAGATCATCCACACCTTCCCCGGCCATGTCACCAGGCACTGGGGCATGTCGAACATCCGGTGGCTTCCCCTCCCCGACATGGCCGCCCTGCACTTCGTCCTGGTCTGGCGGACCGAAGCCGAGAACGACCTCATACGCGCCCTGGCCGACACGGTGCGAGACCTCGGCGTGTACCACTTCTGACGAGACGTGCGGCGTGAGCCGGACGGCCCTGCGGACGAGCCGAAGGGCCGTGGCCGGCCACTCCTGAGCGCCTCGGCAACCATTGAGGCCCAGCGCGGGTCCTCCTCGGTATCAGGCCCCGTGCGGGGGCGCCGTACGCGAGGGTGGAGGAGCGTCATGGGGGTCCGCAGGGCAGTGAAAGGCGTCGGCGAGTTCCTGATCGAGGCCGTCGGAGAAACCGTCGGCGAGGCGATCCTCAGCCTGCTCGCCTGCGCCCTGCTCGGCTGCCTGGTGCTGATCGCCTACCTGAGCTGGTCCTTCAGCCCACGCTTGACCCTTGCGGGGGCCGGGCTGCTCAGCCTCTTCCTCGCCCACGGCGCCTGGCAGACCTTCCACGGCCCCAAGAAGGGTGGCCGTCGGGGCCTCGCCGCCGTATCCACGGCCGGCTTCGTCCTGACCGCGGGGACGAGCGTCTTCCTGTTGTTCTACGCCACAGGCTGCGACTGCCTCTGAACGGGCTCGCCCGGCACCTGGGGGTGGGCATGGCGGACGAGTCCCAGGTACAGGGGGCGCGGCGCAGGCTTTAAGCTGCGGGATCCGGCGGTACTCGCAGACAGACAAGGTGAACATGTTCGAGTCGGTGCAGGACAATCCCTACCCTGACAGCCACGTCCTCGGCGAGGGCCCCGAGCCGCACCCGCTGCTGCGGCCCGTACTGCCCCTGCTGGGACGCTGGCACGGCCGGGGGCAGGGCGAGTACCCGACCCTGGAGAAGGACTTCCGCTACGAGCAGGAGATCACCTTCAGCCACGACGGCCGCCCCTTCCTGCGCTACGAGGCACGCGCGTGGCTGATCGACGGGTCCGGGGCGCCGGTGCGGCCGGCGGGCCGTGAGGCCGGGTGGTGGCGGGTGACTCCCGACGCCGCGCTGGAGGTCGTGCTCGCCCACCCGACGGGCATCGTGGAGACGTACGTCGGGCGGGTGTCCGGTGCGGAGTTCGAGATCGAGACCAAGGACGTGGCGCTGACCCCGCTCGCCAAGGAGGTCACCGGCACACGGCGGCACTACACGGTCGGGAACGGCGAGATGACGGTCGTCCACGACATGGCCGCCGTGGGGCAGCCCCTGCAGCACCACCTCACGACACACCTGCGGCTGCGCCCGTCGTAGGCGGCGCCCGTCGTGGGCGGCGCCTGCGGGAGATCACCCGGGTGCCCCGGCACGGGCTGCGGGTGCTGCGGGTGCTGCGGCCCGCACCGTCGCACACTCGGTGTCAGGCCGGAGCCGAAGGCCGTGACCGTGGGGAGTGAGCGACCGTGGTGGATGTGGAACGACGCTCCGCCCTGGCGGGCCTGCTGTGCGCGGGGTTCGCCGGGTTCGCGGGGCTCGCCGGGTTCGGGCCCTCCTCCCCGGCCGTGGCCGCGCCCGCGCCCGCGTGGGGGCGCACCGCCCGGGCCGCCTCCGGTCCCCGCCCGCCGGCGTCGCTGCTGGGCGACGAGATCCGCCGGCTGCCCACCTCCCGCAAGGTCCTGGCCCTCACCTTCAACGCCGCCTGGGACGTCGACGGCATCGACACGGTGCTGGCCGAACTGCGCCGGCGAAAGCTGCCCGCCACCTTCTTCCCGACCGGCACGTTCGCCGAGACCCACCCCGCGGCGGTGCGCTCCATCGCCGACGCGGGGCACGGCCTCGGCAACCACTCGTACAGCCACCCCTACTTCGACGACCTCAGCACCACGGAGCGGGCGGACGAGGTCCGCGGGGCCGACGCGGCCATCCGGGCGGCGTCCGGGACCGAGCCCCTGCCGTTCTTCCGTTTCCCCTACAGCTCCACCACCCCGGAGTCCATCACCGACGTCAACGACCTGGGCTACGCGGCGATCGAGTTCAGCGCCGACACGAACGGCTACCTCGGCCCGCAGGGCGGCATGAGTGTGGACAAGGCCGTCGAACGGGCCGTCGACGCCTTCGTCCCCGGGGCGATCATCCAGATGCACGTCGGCAGCAACGGCTCCGGCGTCGTCCTCGACGCCGAGGCCCTTCCCCTGATCGTCGACGCCGCCCTGGCCGAGGGCTACGAGGTCATCGACCTGCGCCAGTTCCTCGAAGCCGCGGCGGGAGTCCGCTGACGGCCGGTCCGGCGGGCGCAACACCGGTGCGCGCGACGGGAACGACGACCCGCCCGACGTCTCGGCGAGCGCGCATCTGCCCCGGCGCTCCCCCCTCACCGTCCGGCTGTACGAGGACATGAGCTGCCCGGCCCGTACGTCACCCGTCGTGGGAACTCCCGCCAAGGCGCTCGGCGGAACCTTCGTCCCGTCGGACAGCCACCAACGCCTGTGCGGGCGACGCCCGTTGACCCGTCCGGGTTATGGTCCGACTCGGTACTGACGGATCGGGACACGGGGATGTGACGGGTGAGCGAGAAGGAAGTTCTGGCGCAGCGCTTCGAAGAGCACCGCTCCCACCTGCGGGCGGTGGCCTACCGGATGCTGGGCTCGCTCAGCGAGGCGGAGGACGCCGTACAGGAGGCCTGGTTCAAGCTGAACCGCTCCGACACGGCCGCGGTGGAGAACCTGGGCGGCTGGCTGACCACCGTGGTCGGCCGGGTGTGTCTGGACATGCTGCGCTCGCGCGGCACGCGGCGCGAGGATCCGCTGCACGACCAGGACGGGCAGGTCCGCCTTCCCGACCCGATCGTCAGCCGCGCGGACGGGCTCGACCCCGAGCAGCAGATCCTGCTGGCCGACTCGGTCGGCATCGCCCTGATGGTCGTCCTGGACACCCTCGCCCCCGCCGAGCGCCTGGCCTTCGTCCTGCACGACCTGTTCGCCGTGCCCTTCGACGAGATCGCCCCGGTGCTCGGGCGTTCCGCCGCCACGACCCGGCAGCTCGCGAGCCGGGCCCGGCGCCGTGTCCAGGGCGCGGCGCCCGCTCCGGACCCCGACCGGGCCCGCCTGCGCGGCATCGTCGACGCCTTCCTCGCCGCCTCGCGCGGCGGGGACTTCGACGCGCTCGTCGCGGTCCTCGACCCCGATGTGGTGGCCCGCTCCGACGGCGGCACGCTGCGTCCCACGCTGCTCCGGCGCGGCGCGGCCGAGGTCGCCTCCCAGGCGATCACCTTCGCGCGGTTCGCCGAGGCGGCTCATGCGGCGCTGGTCAACGGGGTCCCCGGGGTGGTCGCGACGGCGCAGGGCCGGGCGCTGTCGGTCATGGCGTTCACCATCCGGGACGGCAGGATCACCGCGCTCGACATCCTCACCGACCCCGAGCGGCTGGCGCGCATCGACCTGAGCGTCCTCGACGGCTGAGCCGCCACCAGGCCGACCCGTGGAGTGATCCGCCTCACACCCTGTCACAACCCGGGAGGGCGCGGTGTCTTGATGTCGAACCCGTCAAGAAGAAGGAGAGACACCATGACGCAGCACACCGAGGTGGTCGTGATCGGCGGCGGATACGCAGGTGTCATGGCGGCCAACCGCCTGACGCAGCACGAGGGCGTGACGGTGACCCTGGTCAACCCGCGCGCGACGTTCGTCGAGCGGATCCGCCTGCACCAGCTGGCGGCCGGGACCGACGACGCGGTCGTCGAGTACCGCGAGGTCCTGGCCGAGGGCGTCCGGCTGGTCGTGGACACCGTGACGCGGATCGATGCCCCGGCGCGCAGCGTGGCGCTCGGGACCGGCGCCGCGCTCGGCTACGACTACCTCGTCTACGCGGTGGGCAGCGGCAGCGCCGACCCGCGTGTGCCCGGGGCCGCCGAGTTCGCCTACCCGATCACCACCCTGGAGGAGACGCGGCGGCTTCGGCCGGTCCTCGACGCCGCAGCCCCCACGGCGGCGGTGACGGTGGTCGGGGCGGGGCCGACGGGCATCGAGGCCGCCGCCGAGCTCGCGGAACAGGGCCGCCGCGTGACCCTGGTCTGCGGTGGGGTCCTCGGCCCCTACCTGCACGGCCGGGGCCGCCGCTCGGTCGCCGGGCGGCTGGCCAGGCTCGGGGTGACCGTGCTCGACGGCCCCGGGACCAAGGTGACGGCGGTGACCCGGGATGCGGTGGAGCTCGGTGACGGCCGCGAGGTGCCGAGCGAGGTGACCATCTGGACCACCGGCTTCGGCGTGCCGGACCTGGCCGCGCGCAGCGGGCTGAGCACGGACGCCCTGGGCCGCCTGCTCACGGACGAGACGCTGACGAGCGTGGACGACGTACGCGTCGTCGCGGCGGGCGACTCGGCGGCGCCGTCGGACCTGCCGCTGCGGATGAGCTGCCAGGCCGCGATTCCGCTGGGCGCGCGGGCCGCCGACACGGTGCTCAGCCGGATCGGCGGCGAGCAGCCCTCGACCCTGAACCAGGTGTTCGCCGGACAGTGCATCAGCCTGGGCCGACGCGCCGGCATCTTCCAGTTCGCCCACAAGAACGACGTGGCCCTGTGGTTCCACATCGCGGGCCGGACCGGGGCGAAGGTCAAGGAGATCGTCTGCAAGGGCACCGTCAAGCACCTGGCCGACGAGGCGGGCAGGCCCGGTTCGTACGGCTTGCACCGCGTCTCGGGAGGGGACCAGCGCGGGCGGCGGCTGCGGGCCGAGCTCGGCGGGACGGCGGCCACCGCCGCACGGTCGGTCTGACCACGCCCTGCCCGCTCTCGCCCCGCACCGGACAGTTGGGGCGCACCGAACGGCCGACCGCGATCCGCCGGCACCCGGGTCGCGGCGCCCTTCGGGCTCCCCCGGACGAACTCCCCGGCCCCGAACCGCCTTCCGCGGCGCTCCGGCGCGCTCCACGGCCGCCGCACCTCACGGGTCGTGACCGAGGGAATTCAGCAGGTAGCAATTAGGTGAATTCCTGACTGAATTCCCGTCAATAAGCCTCCGGTTCATATCTCGATTTGATAACAACCCGCCCGGAAAGGACTGGACCATTGGGACGCGACGCGCGTAACTCACCTCATTTCATTGCGAGTTGAGTGTTCGTCAAATCAGACCGACAGGTAACGGAATGATTTCTCGGAGCGCGCCCCCGTTTGTCCGAATTCTCCTCCGCATTCGTCTGGCAGGCTTCCGCGCACCCAGTCTTCCGACAACGATTTGAGGTGCCCATGACAGGACGTCGCAGACGGCCTGCCGCCGCCGACCACCGCCGCAAACCCCGGCGGTTGATACTCGTCACCGCCGCCACCGCAGCGGCGGGGCTGATAGCCGCAGGCATCGCGTACTCCGGAATCGGCGACGGCGCCCAGGCGGCGGCTCCCGTGGTGGAGGCCGCCGCCGAAGCACCGGCCGCCGCACCGGCCCGTGACCAGGAGCCGGAGCCGATCGCCGCCGCACCCGCGAACGAGACCGCGAACGGCATGATCTACGACGGCCTCCAGGCCGCGCCGAAGGGCGACCGGTGCGTGGGTGTCTACCGCACCGACACCGGGCTGTGCACGCACGGCCCCGACGCCCCGCCCAAGGGCGTCGACATCACGAAGGACATCGAGCCCGCCGTCAAGGAGACGGCTCCGGCGGCCGATCCGGCCCGCCCCGCGGCCGATGACCCGGCGAGCAAGGAAGGCGGCGGGCGTCCTCAGGACGCGCCCGCGGCCGACGCGTCGACGGCCACCAAGGCCTCCGCACCCGAACCCGCGGCCGGCGCCGCGGCCGGCGGCCAGAACGTCGCCGCAGGCCCCGCCGGTCAGACCGTCCAGTGCGACGGCGACGGCAGCACCGGCAACCGCGTGCAGGTCGTCTACGTCCACGCACCGGGCAAGGACCGCTTCTCCGAGTACGTCGCCTCGTTCCGCAAGTGGGCGGCCGACGCCGACCTCATCTACTCGGCGAGTGCCAAGGAGACCGGCGGAGTACGTCACATCCGCTATGTGACGGCCGCCGACTGCACCCCCACCGTGCTCAACATCGAGCTCCCGGCCTCGTCCCTCGCCGAGTTCAGCGCGACCAACAACGCGCTCGCCGGCAAGGGTCTCGACCGTCGTGACCGCAAGTACATGATCTTCGCCGACACCCAGGTCTACTGCGGCATCGGCACCTTCGCGGGCGACGAGCGGCCCGGCCAGGCCAACCAGAGCAACTTCGGTCCCTCCTACGGGCGTACCGACTCCGGCTGCTGGGGCGGTCACACCGCCGCGCACGAACTCGGACACAACCTGGGCGCGGTCAACAACAGCGCACCGAACACCAGCCGTGGCGCGCACTGCACCGACGAGTACGACGTCATGTGCTACTCGGACACCCCGTACTACCCGCAGATGCGCAACGTCTGCACCAACCAGGCGTCCGAGAACATCCTGGACTGCAACCACGACGACTACTTCCACACCAGTCCGAAGCCCGGAAGCTACCTGGCCACGCACTGGAACATCGCGGACAACCAGTTCCTGATGAAGGGCAACGGCGGCGGCGGCACGGACCCGGGTCCGAACCCCTCCCCGACCCCCACCAAGAAGCCCTCGCCGACGCCGACCAAGAAGCCCTCGGGCGGACCGGCCGTGACGGCGGGCCAGATCCAGTCCGACTCGGTCGTCGTGAGCTGGCCCAAGGTCGACGGCGCCTCCTGGTACGCGGTGCAGCTCAACGGCAAGCACCTGACGTGGGTCCAGTCCCAGGTGCTCCGCATCTACAACCTGCAGCCCGACACCGCCTACAAGGTCACCGTCTCGGTCCGCGACAGCTCCGGCCGTGACAGCGGACCCGGCAAGGCCGCGTCGTTCCGTACGACGGGGGCGGGCGGCGGCACCACCACCCCGGGCGCCAAGTACGTGCTCGGAAACGGCAGCAGCGGCATGGCCGCGGAGCTGTGGGGCGGCCGCACCGCCGACGGCACCGTCCTCGTGGGCGGCCGCACCAACGGGTACGCCCAGCAGCAGTGGTACTTCGACGACGCGGGCAACGGCCAGGTGCGCATCCGGTCGGCCGCCTCCGGCAAGTGCCTCCAGCCGGGCGGGACCCCCGCCGCGGGCATGTGGGTCGCCCAGCAGCCCTGCGGCAACGGCAACGGCGCGCAGGCCTGGAAGCTGACGTCCCGAGGTGGCGCGGTGACCGTGACGGACGCGAGCGGCGGCTTCGCCCTCTCCGTCAGCAACCGCCCCTACTACGGGTACTGGCTGCTCGACCTCCAGCGTGCGGACGGCCGCGCGACGCAGGCCTGGACCCTGCAGAAGTCCGGCTGATCACCGTCATGGCGCAGCATTCCTGACGCCCTGACGGCGTGAACCCACCCCGGCGGACGGCCGCACCGAGCGGCCGTCCGCCGGTACCCCTCATCTTGACCGGAGCACCCCGACGATGCGCATTCGAATCGTTTTCTCGGCCGCCCTGGCCGCACTCGGCCTCATGTTCCTGCTCCCCACCGCGGCCCATGCCCACGGTGACACCGTGAAGGTGGTGGTGACGGGCCAACGGGAGGGTCACGTCACCGCCGACGTCACCTGGGAGAACGACGGGGACGCCGTGGACGAGACCGTCGCCGCGACCGTGAACGCGGTCAGCGTCGACGGCTCCCGCACCATGGGGCCCTGGCGCCTGGTGCGCGATCCCGCGGCGGCGCCGGCGGGCTGGACCACGGCCGAGGCGCTGCCGCCGGGTTCGTGGAAGGTCAGCGTCGACGTGGGCTTCCCGGCCCTGGGGCACGGCGAACTCGAAGTGGGCGTACCCGTGGTGGACCCGGCTCCGGTCGCTCCGACCCCGGTCGCCTCCGCGGCGGCTCCCGCCCCGTCGTCCGCAGCGCCGGCGTCCTCGGCGGCCTCCCCCGCCGCGGCACCGGCCGCCTCCACGGCGCAGGCCGCGGAACCGGCCGCCGACACCGAGGGGTACGCCGTCTGGTGGACGACGGCGGGTGTGGCGGTGACCGCCGTGGCCGGCGCGGCCGTGGGCCTCCTGCTCCGCCGCCGCCGGCGCATGCGGCTCGACCGTCTCAACTAGCCCGGGTCCGGGCCAGTCCCTCCCCGAAGCCCCGGTCACGGGGGGCCGGAGCGCCAGGGGGTGTCTTGTCGATCGGGCCCGGCCCGAACGGCAGGGCACCCCCTGCGCCGTGTCTACCGGCCCGTGGCCACCGCGGCGGCGACCGCCTCGGTGAAGGGCTCCAGCCCCTGCGGGTTGATGCGCAGGAACAGGTTCGGCTCGATGAGTTCCAGCTCCATGACCACGGGTTCCCTGGCCCCGTTCAACGCCAGGTCCACCCGGGCGAACAGGAGGTCGCCGGGGGCGGGAACGGAGGCCAGCGCCGCCCGCGCCGTACGGAGCTCCGCCTCCGACGGCCGGTAGGGGGCGGCACCGGGGTGCGGCACCCTGAAGTTGTCGATCAGCCCCCGCCTCCGTGAGCAGGGCCTCTTTGCGGATCGCGTGGCTGAAGGTGCCGCCGAAGAAGATCAGCGCCCGCTCCCCCTCCTCCTCCACCAGCGGCAGGTAGGGCTGGACGATCGTGGTGCGGCCCGTCGAAGTCCGCCGCGTCGCAGGGCCCGCCCGGTTCGAGGACCCTGGTCGGTACGACCGGGACCCCGCGCGCGGCGAGCTCCAGCAGGGATCACACTTCCACACAGACCGTGGCGGGAACCCGGCCGCCCGGTCGTGCGTCGTACCCCAGGTGGAAGACGGTGCGAGGCAGACAGGCGGGGCTCCGGTGGCGGTGGACGTGGCGGGGAGCGGCGCGCGGCGCACCGCCCGGTGGCGCTGGGGCACCGATGCCCGGGGCCGGACGCCCTGGACGCGCGGGCGTGTTCCCGCGGCGCTCGCCGTACTGAGCGCCGCGCTGCTGGTGTTCCACTCCGCGGTCCCCAACGCGGTGGGCCGGCTCGGCAGTGCGCTGGAGGCGTTCCTGCCCTGGCTGGGCCTCGCGGTCCCGGTCCTGCTCGTCCCGGCGCTGGTGCGCCGCTCGTTCACCGCGCTGGTGGCCGTGGTGCTGCCCGCGGCCGCGTGGGTGGGCCTCTTCGGCGGGCTGCTGCTGCCCGCGGACCGTGGCCCGGACGACATCACGGTCCTCCAGCACAATGTGAGTGACGAGAATCCGGACCCCACGGGCACCGCGCGCGCCCTGATCGGGTCCGCGCCGGACCTCATGGCCCTGGAGGAGCTGACGCCCTCCGCGCTGGCCGCCTACGAGGCGGCGCTGGCGCCCGCGTACCCGTACCACGCGGTCGAGGGCACGGTCGGCCTCTGGTCCAGGCACCCGCTCACCGGCGTCCGCCGCGTGGACATCAGGCCCGAGGGCATCGGAGAGGGCTGGAACCGCGGCCTGCGCTGCGGTGTGCGCACGCCCCGGGGTGAGATCGCGGTGTACGTGGCGCACCTGCCCTCGATCCGCTTCCGGGCGAGCGGTTTCGGCTCCGGCCCGCGGGACGAGAGCGCGCGGCTGCTGGGCGCGGCCGTCGCCGCCGAGAAGCTGGAGCGGGTGATCCTGCTGGGTGACCTCAACAGCACGGTGGACGACCGTGGCCTCGCCCCGCTGACCTCCCGGCTGAGCGCGCCGCGGCGGGGGCTCGCCCTCAGCTGGCCCGCAGCCCTGCCGGTCGCCCGGATCGACCAGATCCTGACCCGCGGGGCGGTCGCCGCCGAGGTCCGGACGCTGCCCGCCACCGGCAGCGATCACCTGCCGGTCGCCGCCCGCATCAGGCTGGACGCCTCATAGCCGGATGGCGATCTTGCCGCGGACCTGACCGTCCCGCAGGTAGCGGATGGCGTCGGGTACCTCGGCCAGCGGGTAGGTCCGGTCGACGGCGGGGGTCACCGAGCCGGCCTCGATGAGCTCGGTGAGGGCTTCGAGGTCGCGGTGGCGCACCAGCGTGCCGTGCGCGCGCAGCCGGTGGCCGACGAAGGGCGACAGCAGCATCGCGCCCAGCTGCCGCTGGTTGCCGCCGATCCAGTTGCCGCCGCCTTCCCCGCCGACGATGACGAGGGTCCCGCGGGGGGTGAGGGCCTTGCGCAGCCTGGCGATGGGCCGGTTGCCCGCGATGTCCAGGATGACGTCGTAGCGGCGGCTGCCGTCGACGGGGTCCTGTTGTGTGTAGTCGAGGACCTCGTCGGCGCCGAGGGAGCGGACCAGGTCGGTCTTGGTGGTGCTGCACACTCCGGTGACGTGGGCGCCGTAGGCCTTGGCCACCTGTACGGCGAAGCTGCCCACACCGCCCGAGGCGCCGAGGACGAGGACGCTCTGGCCTGCTTCGACCTTTCCGCTGTCCCGTACGGCGCCCAGGGCGGTGCACGCGGAGACGGGCACGGCCGCGGCCTGTTCGAAGCCGAGGGAGGACGGCTTGGGCGCGAGGGTGTTCTCCTTGGCGCGGGCGTACTCGGCGAACGACCCGAGGCAGTTGCCGTACACCTCGTCGCCCGGCCGGAAGCGGGTGACCTCGGGGCCGACGGCTTCGACGACTCCCGCGACGTCCATGCCGCGGACGCGCGTCCTGGGTCTGCGCAGGCCCGACACGGCGCGGACCGCGTAGGGCATGCCCGCCATGAGGTGCCAGACCCCCTGGTCGACGCCGGCCGCGTGCACCCGTACGAGGACCTCGCCCCGGCCCGGCTCCGGCCGGTCCGTCTCTTCGATGCGCAGGACCTCGGGCGGTCCGTAGACGTCCTGGACGATGGCCTTCATGCGTCGTCTCCCTCGGTGGAGGTGTACTGGAACACGGTGTCGAGCGGTACGGCGAACACGCGCGCGATCTCGAACGCCTTCTCCAGGGAGGGCGAGTAGCGGCCCTGTTCGATGGCGATGACGGTCTGACGGGTCACGCCGATCCGGCGGGCGAGCTCGGCCTGGGTCATCTCGCCGTTGGCGAAGCGCAGGGCCCGGATGCTGTTGGTGACCCTGGTGGGCCTCACCACGGGTGGAAGCCCGACCGGTACGAGGCGATCTTCGCGGTCGACGCGAGCAGCGCCGACAGGACGAATCCGAGGAAGATCGCGTTGGCGATCCAGAACCGGTCCGCCTCGGCCATCGCCAGGATCATCCCGGTCACGGCGCCGATCGCGATGAACGACTGGCCGATGTGCTCACCGAACTGGTGGATCTCCCGGTCGCGCTGGTCCTTGACCTTGCCGTCCTCGGGCGAGAGCAGCGCCACGGTGATGTGGAGCGCGATCGAGGCGACGATCGCCGCGCCGACCGTCCACAGCAGCGCGGCGGCGTAGGGCTGCTGGGTCAGGGGCCCACTCCCGGACCGCCCCAGAACGACGGCCAGATACGCCCCGTACGACACCACCGTCACCACGATCATGATCCACGCACGTTTCTCCTCGACTGCCACTACCACTCCCCATGTAAAGAAAACCCGACATCGATAGTGTCAAGGAATCAGGACACCATGTCAATAATTCTTTACCTCTCCAGGCGGCGCGTCACGCACCACGGGCCGGGGCCGACGGCTGGAGCAGGTTCCGGGAGTTGCTTCCCGGCGCCCGGGGCGGGAGATGTCCTCAGCGACCGGGGGCGGGGGGCGCTTCGAGGAGTTCGGGCCCGTTGTTGCGCACGCTGTTGACCGCGGTCGACACGGCGCGGACGTCGAGCCGGCCGCCCGCGGGGGCGGCGAGCAGGGCGCGCAGTGCGTCCGGGTCCTGGTGGGACGGGTCGAGCCAGGCCTCGTAGTCCGCCGGGGCGAGTGCGAGCGGCATCCGGGGGTGGACCCGGCCGGCGGCGTCGGTGGCCTCGGTGGTGATGATGGTGCAGGTCGCCCACCACGCCGCCGGATCGTCGTCGGCGGCGACTGCGGGGTCGCGCCAGAACTCGTACAGCCCGGCCATCGCCATCACGTCGCCGTCCTCGGGACGGATGAAGTACGGCTGCTTGTAGGCCTTCACAGAACCGGAGGCGGGCACGGGCTCCCACTCGTAGAACCCGTCGGCGGGCAGCAGGCACCGGCGCTTGGCGAAGGCGCGCCGGTAGGCCGGCTTCTCGTGCACCGTCTCCACCCGCGCATTGATCATCTTCGCGCCGCCGGCCAGGCTCTTCGACCACGAGGGCACCAGCCCCCACCGCAGGGGACGCAGTTGCCGCTCCAGTACCCCGCTCTCCCGGTCGGCGCGCTCCAGCACCGCCCACACGGCATCGGTGGGGGCCACGTTCCAGCTCGGCTCCAGCACGTGCCCCGGATCCGGGGGCGTGGCCTGGAAGAGGCCGGACAGGTCCTCGGGACTGCGGGTGGAAGCGTAACGGCCGCACATACCGTCCACCCTGCCAGCTGGACCGGGTCCGCGCAGGCTACGCCGCGAAGTCGCCCGGGCCGGGGCCGTCGTGGCGGTTCACCTGATGAATGCGCAGCGCGAGTTGGAGCTCCAGCGCCCGCTCCGGGCGCTGCCAGTCACGGCCGAGCAGGCTGCCGATGCGGTCCAGGCGCTGCACGACGGTGTTGACGTGCACGTGGAGGGCCTCGGCGGCCCGGGACTGGCTCGCGCCCGCGTCGAAGTAGGCCCGCAGGGTGTGGGTGAGGTCGGTACCGCGCTTCGCGTCGTACGCGAGCACGGGGCCCAGGGTCTGCCGTACGTAGCCGCCCAGATCCGTCTGATCGCCGAGCAGTACGCCGAGGAAGCCCAGGTCGTGGAGGGCGGCGCCGGTGCCTTCGCGGCCCAGGGCGCGCAGCGCGGTCCGGCAGCGGCGGGCTTCGGCGTAGGCGCCGGTGAACTCCGCGGGACCGGTGACCGGACCGGCCGCTCCGACGGTGACGGGACCGGCGAGGACCTGGCGCAGCTCGTTCGCGAGGCTCGCGGCGGCGAGGCCCGGTCCGGGGCCTGGTCCGGGGGCGGGGCCCGGTCCGGGGGCGGGAGCCTCGGCGGGGCAGACCAGGACGACATCCTCTTGGTGCACTCCGGCGAGTCCCTTGCGGGCCTGGGCGATGCGGGCGGCGGCCGCCAGCAGCCGGGGCCGGGGCACGGCCCCGGTGTGCAGGACGAACACCGCGTGCGGGTGGCCCAGGTTCATACCGAGCCGGCGGGCCCGCGCCGACAGTCCGGCCGGGTCGGCGGCCCGGGTGAGCAGGTCGCCCAGGAGTTCGCCCCGTATCCGGTCCTCGGTCTCGGCGACCGAACGGCGCAGGAGCAGCAGCAGGGCGGTGACCAGGCTGGCGCGCTCGAAGAGGCGGCGGTCGGCGTCGCCGAGGTCGGCGCGGCCGGTCAGGGCGATGCTGCCGAGCAGTTCCTGCCCGGCGAGGACCGCGCACACCCAGGTTCCGTGGACGAATACGGCGCGCCCGCCGGCCCGCGAGGCGGCGACGGCCTCGGCGGACGGGGGCCGCGGGTCGGTGCCCGCCCGGGCGAGCTCGGCCCCCTCGGCGTCGTGGACGAGGGTGCCGCCCTGCAGGACGGCGCCGATGGCGGTGGCCACATCGGTGACGTCGCCGCCGCGCAGCACCAGGTCGGTGAGCCGGTCGTGGGCCTCCTCCGCCCGGCGCATGGCCTCGCTGTGTGCCTCGATGGTCCGCGAGGCCGCGTTGAGGTCGACCAGTGCGGTACGCGTCTCGTCCAGCAGGCGGGCGCCGTCGATGGCGATGGCGGCGTGGTCGGCCAGGGAGGACAGCAGGGCGACCTCGTCGGGCGTGAAGGTACGGGCGGTGCGGTCGGCCGCGTAGAGGACGCCGATCACCCGGGTACCCAGGCGCAGCGGCACGCCGAGGATGGCCCGCAGTCCTTCCTCGGCGACGGCGCTGTCGATCGTCGTGGTGTGCCTGAAGCGCCGGTCCTCGCGGTAGTCGCCGGTGGAGTACGGGCGGGACGTCTTCGCGACCAGTCCGCCCAGCCCCTCCCCCATCCCGAGGCGCACGCGCTGGAAGGCCGCGGAGACCGAGCCGTCCGTCACCCGCATGTAGGTGTCGCCCGCCTCCTCGTCGTTGAGGGACAGGTAGGTCACGTCCGTGCCGAGGAGCAGCTTGGCCCGGTGGACGATCGCCTTCAGCACGGCGTCCGGTTCCCTGAGCCGGGCGAGGTCGCCGGCGGTGTCGAAGAGGGCGGCGAGTTCGGCCTCGCGGCGGCGGTGCTGGCTGAGGGTGCGGCGGATGCGGAGCGCGACGCGGGTCGCGTCCGCGATCACCACCGCGTCCGCGGCCGCCTGCGGGCCGGCTTCCGCGCCGGGGAGTCCACCGTCCTGGAACGCCTCGGCGGGTGCGCCCTGGTCCAGCAGGTCCAGGAGGTTGCGCAGCCGTTGCAGCGCACCGGTGCCGGTGCCGGTGCCGGTGCTCCCGCTGTCTTGGGTGGTGGGCATCGGGTGCTCTCCGTGGTGCTCGACGCGGACGGGGGCGGCACCGTTCGATCCGGTGCCGCCCGCGCTCGGCAGGTCCGCAAGGCCGGGAAGGCCCGGAAGGTCAGTTGTCGGCGGGCAACGGGTCGTGCCCGGCCCGGCGGGCGGCCGGGACCGGTGCGCGTACCGGGGTGTGTTCCCGGGCCAGGCTACGCCCGCGGGTCTCCTTGGCCACCAGGACGGTCAGCGTGGTGACCGCCGCCGCCGTGGCGAGATAGACGGAGACGGGCAGGGACGAGCCGTAGTCGCGCAGCAGGGCCACGGCGATGATCGGTGCGAGGGCGCCGCCGATGATGGAGGCCAGCTGGGACCCCATCGAGGCGCCGGAGTAGCGGACCTCGGTGTCGAACATCTCGGAGATGAAGGCCGCCTGCGGTCCGTACATCGCACCGTGCAGGAGCAGTCCGACGGTCACGGCCGCGGCGATCACCGGGAAGGACTTGGAGTCCAGCAGCGCGAAGAACGCGAACGCCCAGCCGATCATGCCCACCGAGCCGAAGAGGGTGACGGCGCGGCGCCCGATGCGGTCGGACAGCGCGCCCCAGGCCGGGATGGCCGCGAAGTGGACGGCGGAGCCGATGAGTACGGCGTTCAGGCCGTCGCTCTTGGGCAGCCCGAGGTGGCTGGTGACGTAGACGAGGAGGAAGGCGGTGATGACGTAGTACGAGATGTTCTCGCCGAGGCGGGTGCCGATCGCGGTCAGGACCCCGCGCCAGTTCGTACGGAACACCTCGGCCACGGGCGGCTTGGCCTTGGCCCCGGCGGCGGCCCGCTCCGCGGCCCTGGCCTGCGCCTCCAGGAAGACCGGGGACTCCGAGACGGACATCCGGATCCACAGGCCGATCATGACCAGCACCCCGGAGAGCAGGAACGGGATCCGCCAGCCCCAGGCGAGGAAGGCCGCGTCGGACTGTACGGCGGCCAGGACGGCGAGTACCCCGGTGGCCAGCAGATTGCCTCCGGGCGCGCCGGCCTGCGGCCAGGAGGCCCAGAAGCCGCGGCTCTTGTCGTCCCCGTGCTCGGAGACGAGCAGCACCGCCCCGCCCCACTCGCCGCCGAGCGCGAACCCCTGGATCAGGCGCAGGAGCGTGAGGAGGATCGGGGCGCCGACCCCGATGCTCGCGTGGGTGGGCAGCAGGCCCATGGCGAAGGTGGCCCCGCCCATGAGGAGCAGGCTGAGGACGAGGAGCTGCTTGCGGCCGATCTTGTCCCCGTAGTGGCCGAAGACCAGCCCACCCAGCGGGCGGGCCGCGAAGCCGATCGCATAGGTCAGGAAGGCGAGGAGGGTACCGACCAGGGGCTCGCTGCCGGGAAAGAACAGCTCGTTGAAGACCAGTGCGGCGGCCGAGCCGTAGAGGAAGAAGTCGTACCACTCGATGGTGGTCCCGATGAGGCTGGCGGCGACGATTCTCCGTATGCCGGCCGGTGCCGGTACGGCCGTTGCGGGGGAGGTCATGGGCACCACTTCCGGGGGTCTGCGGGGACGATCCGTGTCGCCACACCGTAGAAGCCCGCAGGTCGGCCGCGTATGTGGCGGACCATCACATTCGGGCACCCCTCTGTGTGCCCGCCCACCACACCACAGGCGTAGGCACGGCACGGGCTCCCGGAGGCCCCGTCGTGCCGGGGCCGACCGTCGTGCGCAACATCAGGTGTGGATCCGGTTGTTGGTGCCGTCGTGGTGGTCGGCCTGTTCGTCGTCGAACCAGTAGTCGCCGGCCGCGAGGTAACGGAACGAGTGGCCGCTGTTCGCGGGGAGGGAGACCTCGGCCCTGCGGGTGCCGTCGCCTCGGGGTTCGAAGGGGTGGGCGGCGGGGTTCCAGTGGTTGAAGTCCCCGACCACGCTGACCGGTCCCTGCGGGGTGCCCTCGGGCAGGACGAAGGTGACCTGGGTACGGCCCTGGAGTCGCTTGCGTTCGAGCATGGTGGCCTCCGGTGGTGACGGGGTCGGGGGCTGACCGGTGCCCTCGCGCGCCGCGCGACGGGCCCGACCGGCAGCGTGAACCGGGCGGGAAGGGCTCCCGGGCGCGCCGCGGGCGAGGGGTTGAGGGGTATCCCGGCATAGGTGGCGGGGCCCGGCCGGGGTGGCTTCGTCGACAGGCCGGGCCCCGCGTGCGTGGACCTCTCTTCGCCCTCCACCGTGCCATGCGCGGAGCCGCACCGCTCGCCATGAGGCGGGGAGTGTAGGCCGGTTGGGGGATGCGCCCTCCCGGCCGTGGCCGCTGCCGGAAGGTCCGCCGGCCCCGGACGTAGGCGGTGTGGTCACGTCCGCCGGGACTCGGCCCGTGGTGTCCGGGTCGTCGGCGGGTCGTCGGCGAAGAGGGCGAGGAGCCCCGCGATGTCGCGGCCCGCCTCGGCGGGGTGGCGGAACTTCGCTCCGGGGCTGATGCGGTAGTGGTTGCGGCGCCCGTGGCGTACCCGGGTGAGGTATCCCTCCTGCTCCAGGTCCGCGACGATCGCCTGGACGGTCCGCTCGGTGAGCACGCAGGTCTCGGCGACCTCCCGCAGGCGCACTCCGGGGTCGCGTGCGAGGGCGAGCAGGACACGGGCGTGGCTGGTCAGGAACGTCCATGACCCGTGGGGAAGGCCTTCATCACCCATACCTCCAGCTTGCACCATTATTTGTATATACGTCCCGTTTTTCGCGTATTTCTTGACGCATGTCGGGTGAGTGCCGACCATGCTGGTAGAAGCAGAAACAGCCCCAGAGCGTATGGGGAGGCAGCCATGACCGCCATCGTGTCCGACCACCGGACCTGTCCCTCGACAGCGGCCGGCCTGGAGATCGGGGTGACACCCGGCCCGCGGCCCGGGACGGTCCAGGTCGTGGTGAGCGGCGAGATCGACTTCGACAACGCCATGTTTCTCCGCCGGGCCCTCCTGGCCGCCCTCGTCTCCCAGCGCGCGACCCTGCTCCTGGACCTGGAGCGGGTGACCTTCTGCGACTGTGCCGGCCTCAACACCCTCCTGACCGCCCGCCACGCGGCCCTGCGAGCTGGACGCGGCCTGCACATCACGGCGGCCGGTCGCCGGGTGGAGCGGCTCCTGAACCTCACCGACACCCGCTCCCTCCTCACGTGAAGGCGTGCGCCCGAAAGCAGGTGATCCCCATGACGGCGTCCGTCCCCCTCGCCGACATCCACGAAGTCCGCCACCGCACCCCCGAGACAGCCGCCACCCACGTGCCCTCCGATCGGGCAGTCCCGCGGGCGGTGGCAGTGGGCACGCTGATGGCGACGACCCCGGCCACGGCCCGCGAGGCCGAGCGCATCCTGTCCGCCGCGGCCGCGGGAGCCGGCCTGCCCGAGACCGTCCTGGCCGCCGCGACGATCGATTCCGCCCGCGGCGTACCCGTTCCCGCCCGTGCCGAGCGGGCGCTGCGCCAGGCCGTCCGCACGGCCCGCACCCCGGACCCCGTACCGTCCTCGACGTCGGGTCCGTACCTGCTGCCCCTGCGGGAGGACACCGAGAAGGCCCTCGGCCGGTTCTTCGAGAGCCGCCTGCGCCTGAGCGCCGCACCCGTGGACCCGGAGGCACGCCGCTCCTTCGAGGACTCCCTGTTCACGCTCTGCATCCTCATGGGCCAACCCTGCGCCCCCGAGGCCCTGCATGACGCCGTCCAGTACGCCGCGAGCTGACTCACGCCCCCGGCCCCGCCCGTCGACGACCGAGAGACCGTCGATCATGAGCGCCGAGAAACAAGACCCGCGCCCGAAACTGCTCCCCGATGAGGGAGCGGGCCGTGGACGAGCACGGCCGGCCGCCGGGAGTCCCGTCCCGGACGGGCCCCGGCACCGGGCCGCCCGCCGACGCGGCTCGTGTGGAGCGCGCCGGCAAGGAACGGCGGTGCGCAGGGCCCCACCAAGGAGCAGCTGTGCAACGAGGCGATGGCCGGCCGCGCTGCGATGCAGGGGTCCGCAGGGGGCTGTTCTGCGCTTGCGGGCGGTGTGCGCGGAAGCTTCCGCTCGTGGTGCGGGTGCTCCTTCGTTTACCGGGTAGGCGCGTCACGACAACAGCATGCGCATCGTGAAGGGGAGACTCCGCATGAGCACGAAAGAGCGGCAGATCCACAGCTCCGATGAATCCGTGAGTGTGCTGGTCTCGCGCGCCTCCCAGCAGATTTCGGGGCTGGTCCGCGAGGAGATGCAGCTGGCCCGCGCAGAAATGACCCAGAAGGGCAAACGCTTCGGCAAGGGCGGAGGACTTTTCGGCGCGGCGGGCCTGATCGGAATCCTGGCAGCTCAGGCCCTGACAGCAGCCTGCATCGCAGCTCTCGCGTCGACGGTCCCGGTCTGGGCATCGGCGCTGATCGTCGCGGCGGCGTTGGCGGTGCTTGCCGCAGCGACCGCCATGGCTGGGAAGAAGCAGATCGCGGAGGCCGGCGCACCCGTACCGGAACGGACCATGGACAGCGTCAGGGCCGATCTGGCCGAGATCAAGGAGAAGGTGCACCGATGACCGACGAACCTCGAACGAATATCGGCACGCCCACCCCTGACGAGCTGCGCGAGCAGGTCGAGCGCACCCGCGACGAACTCGGGCAGACCATCGAGGCGCTGGCGTACAAGGCCGACATCAAGGCACAGGCGAAGGAGAAGACAGCCGCCGTGAAGGAACAGGCCGCCGAGAAGACGGCCGTGGTCGCCGACCGGATCCGTGTGCGGACCCGGCACACCGCACAGCTGGTGAGGGACACGACACCCGATCCGGTGCTCGACAAGGCGGCCCGGGCCGCGAGGACGGCACGAGCCCATCGCAAGCCGCTGCTCGTGGCCGGCGCTTCGCTGGTCGTCCTCCTCCTGCTGGTGCGGCGCAGCCGGGGACGATGATGAAGGCGTCGAAGGTGGCCTACAAGCCGGTCGGTCTGGCCCTGGGTGCCGTCGGTGGCTTGATCGCGGGGGCCGCGTTCAAGCAGGTCTGGAAGATCGTCGAGGGCGAGGACGACGCTCCGAGCGCCACGGACGAAGACCGCTCCTGGCGGCAGATCCTCATCGCGGCCGCCATCCAGGGCGCGATCTTCGCCGTGGTCAAGGCGGCGGTCGACCGCTCCGGCGCCGTGGCCACGCGTCGTATGACGGGCACCTGGCCGGGCTGACCCGCACGGCCGCACCTGCCGCCCGCGGTATTCGTCCGATCCTCTGAAGGTCGACGTCATGTGGGTCGGCCGCGTTGTCGAGGGCAGTCGCAGGATGTCGGTCGATTTCCGTGGTCCGCTCCGCGGGCCGCATTCCCACCTGGAGGTGCGCGGTGCCCAGTACGGCCCTGTCCTTGCCCCCGCTGCCCTTCACCCTGATGGCCTTGCCGGGCGTCTACCAGCCGCAGGCGGACACCCTCCTCCTCGCGGAGGCGCTCGCCCAGGAGGAACTCGGGCCGCAGACCGACGCGCTGGAGATCGGTACGGGCACCGGGGCGCTGGCACTGCACGCCGCGGGCAGGGGAGCCCGGGTCACCGCGGTCGATGTCTCCTGGCCCGCCGTGGTCACGGCGCGGCTGAACTCCTTGTGCCGACGGCTGCCGCTGCGCGTCCTGCACGGTGACTTCGCGGCGCGCACCGCGGGGTGCCGGTACGACCTGGTGATCGCCAATCCGCCGTACGTACCCGCCCCGGGGGTCCGGCTGCCGTCGCGCGGACCGGAGCGGGCCTGGGACGCCTGCCCCGACGGGCGCGGGGTCATCGACCGGATCTGCGCCCGAGCCCCCTCCCTGCTGCGTCCCGGGGGCGTCCTGCTCATGGTGCACTCGGCGATGTGCCGCACCGGGGAGACCCTCGACCGCCTGGCCGGGGTGGGGCTGGCAGCGGAGGTCGCGGCGCGTGCCTCGGTGCCGTGGGGCCCCGTACTGCGATCGCGGCGGGCCTGGCTGGAGCGGCGGGGTCTGGCGGCGGAAACCGACGAGTGGGAAGAGCTGGTGATCATCCGTGCCCGGTCCCTCTGACAGCTCCCCCGCCCCGGTCCCGGCCCGCGTACGGGCGTCGGCCCGCCGGGTATCGGTGGACCCGCAGGGTCCGGTCCTGGTCGAGGGGCCGGTCGAGATCGTCCTGGACGACGGTACGGTCGCCCGGTCCGACCGCTTCATGGTCGCGGTGTGCACCTGTCGCCGCAGCCGTACGTACCCCTGGTGCGACACCAGCCACCGCTCGCGTGAGCGGGGCGGCCCGCCTCCCGAGGACAGGAACCCCCGATGACCCCTCCCAGCCTGAGCCTGAGCACAGCGGCGCCGGCCGTCGGCCCCCGTCTGGTCGAAGGGCGGGGCGAACTGTCCCGCGCCGTGACGCGGGCCCTGCGATCCGGCGGCCCGCCGGTGTACACCACGGGGTCGGTGCTCAGGGCGGACCCCTGGGGTGAGGACCTCCAGCTCGCCCTCTACCTCCTGTACGAGCTGCACTACCGCGGCTTCGACGGCGTGGACGACGCGCGCGAATGGGACCCGGAGCTGCTGCGGCTGCGCCAGGCGATGGAGACCCGCATCCTGCACGCCCTGCGCACCGAGCTGCCCGACCCACCCCGAACGGTCGAGGAAGCCTTCGCCCCGCTTCTCGTCGAGCCCGTGGACCTTTCCGGCAGTCTCAGTCACCACCTGGAGACCGAGGGCGAGCTCTGGCAGCTGCGCGAGTACGCGGCCCTGCGCTCCCTCTACCACCTCAAGGAGGCCGACCCGCACGCCTGGGTCATCCCGCGGCTCACCGGACGGGCCAAGGCCGCCATGGCCGCCATCGAGTACGACGAGTTCGGCGCCGGCCGCGCCGACCGCATCCACGCGCGGCTCTTCGCGGACCTCATGGCCGACCTGGGGCTGGATCCCGCCTACGGCCGCTACCTGGACCGCGCGCCGGCGCCGTTGCTCGCGACCGTGAACCTGATGTCCCTCTTCGGGCTCCACCGCGCCCTGCGCGGCGCACTCGTCGGCCACTTCGCCTGTGTCGAGGTCACCTCGTCGCCCGGCTCCAGGCGCCTGGCCAAGGCCATGCGGCGCTGCGGAGCGGGACCTTCGGCCGAACACTTCTACGCGGAGCACGTCGAAGCCGACGCCGTCCACGAACAGGTGGTACGCCACGAGGTGATCGGAGGGCTGCTGGCCGACGAACCGGACCTCGAGGCGGACATCGCGTTCGGATGCGCGGCGACCGTCGTGCTGGAGGACCGTCTCGCGGCGCACCTCCGCACGGCCTGGGACCAGGGACGCAGCGCTTTGCGTTCCCCCTTGCCGGGGCCGTGAGGGCATGCCGGGCGAGCATCGGCGTGGCCGAGGTGGACGAGGGCCCGCGATCCGTCCGGACAGGATCTTCCGCCCCTCCTCGACGGCGGAGAAAGTGTCACTCCGCCGCCGACTGGCCGCCGGGCGGCGGGGTAGGAGCGAGGTACTGAGGGGAGCCGGTCGCGGTCGGCTTCGGCCCGTTCGACGAAGGGCTTCTTCATGTCCTCGATGCTGATCGCCCCGGTCTACGGCATGGATCGTGCACGGACGGCGCTGCCGCAGGGCAGGCACGGTCCGACGGTGGGGGTGGAGGAGGAATTCGTGCTCGTGGACCGGCTGACGGGACGCCCTGCGGCCCGTGGTCCCCACGTGGTGAGAGCCGCGAGTGCGGTCCTGGGCGAGCAGGTCCAGGCAGAATTCTTCAGCTCGCAGGTCGAGGTGTGCACCAGGCCCGCGACGGTACTGACCGAGGTGAGGTCGGAACTGTCTCTGCTGCGCAAGGTGCTGGGGGAAGTGGCGGCCGGTGAGGGTTGTCTGCTGGTGGCCACCGGCACTCCCGCGATCCCACCGGGGAGTCCGCCGACCGTGACCCCGGGAGAGCGTTACGGGCGGATGGCCGCCCGCTGGCCCTCCCTGATCGGTTCGTACGACGGGATGGTGTGCGGCTGCCACATCCACGTCGGGGTGGAGGGGCGCGGCCAGGCCCTCGCGCTGGCCGGCCACATGCGTCCCTGGCTGCCTGTATTTCAGGCCCTCGCCGCCAACTCTCCCTTCTCCCTCGGGAGGGACAGCGGATGGGCGAGCCGCAGGTCCGTGGAACACGCGCGCTGGCCCGGCGTGGGGCCCGCACCCCTCCTCGACGAAGTCGGCTACGAGCGCCTCGCGGACCACCTGGTGAAGACCGGCACCCTGCTGGACCGCCGGATGATCTACTGGTACGCGCGCCCCTCCGAGCACGTACCGACGCTGGAGATCCGGGTCTGCGACGTGAACGCCGACCTCGACGTGGTACTGCTCCTCACCGCCCTGGTACGGGGCCTGGCCACCGGACTGCTGCTCGAGATCGGGGACGGGCGCCCGCCGCCCGACCTGCCCGCCGGGTGCCTGCACGCCGCCCACCGGCTCGCCGCCCGGCACGGGCTGGCGGGCGAAGGCCTCGACCCCGCGCGAGGGGAGTACGTACCGGCCCTGACCCTGACGGAGCGGCTCCTTGCCCGCGCCGCGCCCGGGCTGGCAGCCACGGGAGACCTCGAACTCGCGGAGGAGCTGTTCCACCGGGTGCGGAGATCCGGAGGCGGGGCCGCCCGCCAGCGCGCCGCGTACCTGCGGCGGGGGCGCCTTGGTGACGTGGTGGGCGATCTGGTCCGCACCACCGCCGCCGGCTGACGCGGCGCGCGGACCGGACCGGACCGGAGCGGACCGCCCAGGCCGCCGACCGGCTGAAGGCGACGTGACGGGTTCCAGCCAGGCACAGGGATCCGCCGCGCCGGCGCGTCGGCTTGGCGAAGAGCCTCGTAGGCTGACCGGATGCGTCACCACGATCTTGTCGTCATCGGTGCAGGATCCGGCAACGCCGTCGTCGACGGCTCGTTCGCCGATCTGGACGTGGCCATCGTCGAGGAGCGCTGGTTCGGCGGAACCTGCCTGAACGCCGGATGCATCCCGAGCAAGATGCTCGCCTACACCGCGCACGTCGCCCACACCGTCCGGGAAGCGGGGAAGTACGACGTGGATGCCGAGCTGCGAGCGGTGCGCTGGCGCGAGGTGCGCGACCGGGTCTTCGCGCGGCTGGACGCCGAACGGGACGAAGGCCGTACGGGCCGCGAGCAGCAGGACTCGGTCACCGTGTACGAGGGCAGGGCACGGTTCACCGGACCCAGGACCCTCCGCATCGACCGGGCGGAGGGTCCCGTCGACGTCAGCGCCGGGCAGATCGTCGTCGCGGCGGGCGGCAGGCCCCTGGTCCCCCGGCCCGTCGCGGACGCGGGCCTGCCGTACGAGACGTCGGACACCGTCATGCGCATCGACGCTCCGCCCCGGCACCTGGCGATCCTCGGCGGTGGTTACATCGCCGCGGAACTGGCCGATGTGTTCGCCGGGACCGGGAGCTCCGTCACCATCGTCGAGAAGGAAGAGCATCTGCTCGGCCCTCAGGACGAGACGGTCCGGGAGCGGTTCACCGAACTGGTCCGCTCCCGCTACGACCTCAGGCTCGGCCGGGAGGTCACGGCGGTCGGCGGTCGGCCGGGCGCGCTACGGCTGACCCTGGACGACGGATCGACGGTCGAGGCGGACATGCTGCTCGTCGCGGTGGGCCGCGTCCCGAACAGCGACCGGCTGGACCTCGAAGCGGCCGGAATCACCACCCACGACGACGGCCGAGTGATCGTCGACCGACATCAGCGCACCACGGCGGAAGGTGTCTTCGCGCTCGGGGACATCTGCTCCCCGGTGCCTCTCAAGCACGTGGCCAACCGCGAGGCGGAGGTCGTGGCCCACAATCTCCGGCACCCGGACGACCTGATCTCGGCCGACCACGCACTGGTGCCGGCGGCGGTCTTCACCCGGCCGGAAATCGCCTCGGTCGGCGCCACCGAGCAGGAGTGCCGCGACAGCGGGCTGGACTACCTGGTGGGCACGGCCGGTTACGGCGATGTCGCCTACGGGTGGGCGATGGAGGACACCACCGGATTCTGCAAGGTTCTCGCCGAGCCCGGCACCGGCCGTCTGCTCGGTGCCCACCTCATGGGCCCGCAGGCCCCCACTCTCATCCAGCCCCTCGTTCTCGCGGCGACCCTGGGCATTGCTGCCACGACCCTCACCAAGTCCCCGTACTGGATCCACCCCGCGCTCACCGAGGTCGTGGAGAACGCCCTCCTCGACCTCGGCCTGTGAGCCCCGCCGCCGAGCGACGTCAGCCGTCGACCGGGCACAGCCGGCCCGGCCCGGCCGGGGTCGAGCTCCGGCGGCGAACGGGACGGCTGCCTGGTCGGGTTCGCCTCGCAGTGCTCCATCGACCCGCCGAGGTTCGCCGTCCGGCTGTCGGTCGCCCACCGCACCTACCGCGTCGCGCGTGCGGGCTGTGGGGTGGCTGTGAATCGACGTACGTGGGGGGTCTGGGGTGCGGGAGGAGTGCAGACAAGTTCTATATTCGTATGAACCATCCGCACGCGACCCGTCTGCGGTGATGAGGAGGGACGACTGAGTTGGTCGACACCGACGCCGCTCCGAGCACCCGCACGGAGTCCCGGAACAACCGCAAGGTCCGCCGGAAGGCGCAGTACCGCAGACGCCTGGGCCTGGGCGTGGCCCTGATCGCTCTGGGCGGGGCCGCCGCAACCGCGGGCGCCTTCACACTGGGCGACTCCTCGGATACCGCCCCGCGCGACGCGAAGTTGACGACCCCGGGCGGTGCGGCCGAGGAGGCCGCCGCCGCGAAGGGCGCGGAGGAGACCTGGGACGGCAAGACCAAGGTGCTGGGGGACGGATCCACCTCCTACACCGGGCCACAGCCAGGACAGCTCAAGCCCGAGCGGCTGAAGCCGGGCGAGAAGCCTCCGCAGTTCGTGGTGTTCTCCTGGGACGGCGCGCTGGAAGGCGACGACCACCTCTTCTCGCACTTCCGTCAGGTGGCCAAGCAGAACAAGGCCCACATGACCTTCTTCCTCACGGGCATCTACCTGCTGCCCGAGGGCAAGAAGGCGCTCTACCGCCCGCCCCAGCACAGCCAGGGCGCGGCCGCGATCTCGTACCCGACCGTCCCGCACGTGCGGAGCACGCTGGGGCAGCTGCGCGGCGCTTGGACCGACGGCAACGAGATCGGTTCGCACTTCAACGGGCACTTCTGCGGACCCAAAGGCGGCGGGGAGTGGAGCCCCACCGAGTGGAAGAGCGAGATAGACCAGACGTACTCGTTCATCAAGAACTGGAAGACGAACACCGGGTTCACCAAGGAGGCGCCCCTGCCCTTCGACCCGGACCGGGAGGTGGTCGGCGGCCGCGCGCCCTGCCTGGAGGGCCAGAAGAACCTCCTGACCGCGATCAAGCCGTACGGCTGGCGCTACGACGCGAGTTCCTCCGGAGACTTCCAGCTGTGGCCGTCCAAGCAGGACGACATATGGAACTTTCCCCTCCAGCTCATGCCCCTGCAGGGCAAGGAAGTTCAGGTCCTCTCCATGGACTTCAACTTCCTCTTCAACCAGTCGGGCGACAGCACCCAGGGCGACCCGTCGAAATTCGCCGCTTGGCAGGCGCAGACCCGGGGCTCGTACATGAACGGCTTCAACCGGGTCTACAACGGCAGCCGGGCGCCCATGTTCATCGGCAACCACTTCGAGGACTGGAACGGCGGCATCTACATGAAGGCCGTCGAGGACGTGATGAAGGACGTCTGCCCACGCCAGGACGTCCGCTGCGTGTCGTTCCGGGAGCTGGCGGACTGGCTCGACGCCCAGGACCCCAAGGTCCTGGCCCAGCTGCGCGCGCTCGACCCCGCGCAGGCACCGGACTGGACCCATCTGGTGAAGTAGGCGGGCGGGCGGCGTCGGCCGCCCGCCCACCCGCCCGACTTCACCGCCCGGCCTACTTCACCGCCTTGATGTAGTCGCCCCACAGACGTACCGCCCGCTCGCTGCCCGGCGTGCCCGGGGCGTCGCCCCCCAGCCCCGTGAGCGGCAGCGGAACCAGGTCGGTGAGCGACATCCGGTAGACCACGACCGCCGTGGACTCGTCCTCGGTGCTGGCCACGAACCAGCCCGCCGTGTTCGCGGCCGTCGTACCGGTCTTGCCCGCCGTACCGGCGTGGGCTTTGCCCACCGTCTTCGCCGACCCCTCGGTGACGGCGTCCCGCAGGGCGTCCGTCACCGCGCGAGCGGTCTTGGCGGTCACGGCCCGGGTCGGCTTCGGCGCGTCGAGCGGCACGTCGGCGCCGTTGCGGGTGACCGAGCGCACCGAGTACGGGTCGGTGTGCATGCCGTCGGCGGCGAAGGTCTGGTAGGCGCCGGCCATCCGGATCGCGCTGGGCGTCGAATTCTCCCCGAGGCTGAACGCGGGGATCCGTGGGCCGAGGCTCGATTCGAGCAGTCCCGAGCGCTGGGCGAAGTCCTGCACCCGGTCGAGGCCGACATCGAGGCCGAGCTGGAGCATGGGCGTGTTGACGGACTGGGCCACGGCCTGGCGCAGGGTCACCTGACCCCAGTTGCGGCCGCCGTCGTTGCGCCCCTTCACCACCTTGCCGCTGCGGTCCCAGTACGGTCCGTCGGGCGTCTGCACGGTGACCTGGTCGTTGCCGTCGTAGGTGCTGGAGGGGGAGACCGGCGTACGGTCCTTGCCGCGCTCGCGCAGCACCCCTTCGTCGAGCGCGGCGGCGTAGACGATCGGTGCGAAAGCCGTGCCGACCGGGATCGTCGTCGCGTTCGACTCGTTGAAGCCCTGCTTCAGGTAGTCGGGGCCGCCGTACACGGCGAGCAGCCGCCCGTCAGGGGCGATGCTCGCCGCGCCTATCTTGGCGTACTTGTCGGTATCGGGACGCCGCTCGGCGTCGAAGCCCTTCTGGGCCTCCTGGACGGCGGCGGTCAGCGCGGTCATCCGGGCCCGGTCGAAGGTCGTGTAGATCTGGTAGCCGCCGAGGTCGAATTCGGACTCCTCGATGTGGCCGGCCTTGATGGTGTAGGCCTTGGCCATCTCGACCAGGTAGCCGGTCTGCGCGCCGGGTATTCCGACGAGGGAGGCGGCCGAGGGCTCGGGGAACGTCGTGTAGGTGGCGCGCTCGGCGCGCGAGAGACGGCCGGTCTCGACCATGCGGTCCAGGATCCAGTTCCAGCGTTCGACGGCCCGCTCGTGGTTCTCCTTGCCGAGAGCGGGGTCGTAGAGGGCCGCACCCTTCAGGAGGGAGGCCAGGAAGGCGCCCTCGCTGGGATTGAGCTGCGACACGTCCTTGCCGTAGTAGGCCTGCGACGCGCGCTGAATGCCGTAGGTCCCGCGCCCGAACCAGCTGGTGTTGAGGTAGTCCTGAAGGATCTGATCCTTGCTCTTGCGGTTGTCCAGCTTCACGGCGAGCAGGAGCTCGGTGAATTTCCGGGAGACGGTGCGGTCCTGGTTCAGATAGGCGTTCTTCACGTACTGCTGCGTGATGGTGGACCCGCCCTGGGTCTCGCCCCCCGTCACCGCGGCGCCCACGGCGCGCAGGACTCCGGACGGCGAGACTCCGGGATCCGAGTAGAAGCTGCCGTTCTCGGCCGCGAGCACGGCTCCCCGGACCTTGTCGGGCACCTTGTCCAGCGGCATCTCCTGGCGGCTGACCCAGCCCGTCCGGGCCATCGTGGAACCGTCGGCCCAGTAGTAGACGTTGTCCTGCTGTTTGGCGAAGGAGTTGAGATCGTCGGGTATGTCGGTGGTTGCGTACGCGATCGTGACGAAGCTCACCATGCCCAGGAACGCGCACAGGCCGACGCCCAGCCACTGACGCCACGAAGGCATCCACCGGCGCCAGCCGGTGCGGCCCGGCCGCGGGAAGTCGGGGCGCAGACGCCGCAGTTGCGTGCGCGCCCCGGCGAGGGCCGGGGCGAGGGCCCGCGCGGAGGCATCGAACCGGCCGGAACGTGCCCGTGGCTTGGCGCGCGACCCCGACCTCCCCCGGCGGCCCGGGACCGCTCCGTCGCTGCCCTCCGAAGCCGCCCGCCCTTCCCGAGATCGCCCCGTACCTGCCATATCCTTCCCGCCCACTCCGAATGCCCCCTCTGCTGTGCTTTCCCGCACACCCTAAAGGCACTTGCTGTGAGGCCGGACCGGAGGTCGGCCGGATCACTCCGTGCACTCCGGGGACGACCCCCGGTGATCAAGCGGAGGCAAGTTGTGGGGCGGATGGGGCTACTTCCACCGGGCAGTCCGGCGACGAAGCGGAACGCGACGAAACAGTCAGGTAGTTGTGCGAAGATTCCGTCCCCCGGTTCGTGTGGACCGGGTGACAAGGGGAAATAGAGTGATACCTAAGAGGTTCAGGCCCGCCGCCATCGCGGCCCTGACCGTGGCCGTGGCGTCCGGAAGCATGCTCGCGTACTCCGCGACCGCGGTTCCCGGCCCTCGCGACGCCGACCGTGCCACCGCCGACGCCTTCGCCCGCATGGCGGGCGACGTGCTCTCCCAGCGCACGCAGGCCCTGGTCGAGGACCAGCCGGGGCGTCACGGCTCCGGCCAGGGCGGCGCGAAGACCCGGATGTCGGCCCAGCTGAAGAAGGACGAGGACGCCGCGCTCCAGTCGCTGCGGTCCCGCAAGACGCGACTGGCGGAGCTCGGTGAGGCCTACACGGACGCCGCCACCCACGTCGTCGTGGACCGGGCCACGGTGACCGGCGGCAAGGCCGTCGTGCAGGTCACCGAGCAGACCACGCTCACGTACAAGAAGCTCCGCGGGGACGAGCCTGCGACGACCGACATCGGGACGCGCTACCAGCTGACGCTGACCAGCAACCGAAAGGGCGACTGGGAGCTGACCTCGATCACGTCCCAGGAGAACGGCCCCGTCGCGGTCAACGAGCCCGTGGCGGCCAAGGTGAACGCCGTCAAGGACGACGGGAAGCAGTACCCGGACGGCACGCCCGCGTCCACGAAGTACCCCGCGACGCCGAAGCCCAAGGCGAAGACGGGCGGAGCCTACGACTACGCCGCGATGGCGAAGTACGCGGAGAAGTACTGGAGCAACTACAACCCTGCGTACCGGAAGTACAACGGGGCCGGGGGTGACTGCACCAACTTCATCAGCCAGGCGTTGAAGGCGGGCGGCTGGAAGGCCGTTCCGGGTTCCACGTCGGACTACCGGAACTGGTGGTACGACGGCTCCCGCCAGAGCGACTCCTGGGTCGGCGTGAACGAGTGGGCCTGGTTCACGCTGTCCAACCAGCGGGCCGCCAACCTGGCCAACGTCTACCAGGCGGACGTGGGAGACATCCTCCAGGTGGACTTCAACCGGGACGGGTCCAAGGACCATTCCATGATCGTGACGTACCGCAGCAGCGCCGGGATGCCGTACCTCACGTACCACTCCACCAACACGTACCGTAAGTCGCTCGCGAGCATCATCGCGTCCTACCCGAACGCGAACTACTACGCGTACCGCACCTGACGGGTGCCCTCCGGTTCTCCTGCCGCTGAACCTCTGCGGCAGGAGAGCCGGGATTCGGCGCCACCCTCGCCCACCCTTTCGTTCATTGCAGATTCATGAATAGAACCTCGGATTCAAAGGTCATCAGATCAATTCGATCTACGATCCGCATATCCCTTCGTCTGGTTCTTCCTCTGCACATGGATCACACAATGATTTCTGCACTGCCGCGTCGACGTACCCTCTTCGCCGCATCCACCGCCACCGTCCTCGCGCTCCTCGTGTCCGGCTGCGGCGTCGGAGGCGGAGACGCCCACCGCATCAGGGTCGGCGTCTCCGGCGACTCCCCGGAATGGGACGTCCTCGCCAAGGAGGCCAAGAAAGAGGGCCTCACCGTGGAGACGGTCGTGTTCGACGACTACTCGCTGCCCAACAAGGCCCTCAGCGCGGGCGACATCGAGCTCAACGCCTTCCAGCACCTGGTCTTCCTGGCGCAGTCGAACACCGAGAACAAGACCGACATCGCCCCCATCGCCGCAACCACCGTGGTCCCGCTCGGCCTCTACTCCGGCAAGCACAAGCAGCTCGCGGACCTCCCCGACCGGGCCGAGATCACCCTGCCCAACGACCCTGCCAACCAGGGACGAGGCCTCCGCGTGCTGGAACAGGCGAAGATCATCGAGCTGCGGAAGGACGCCGGACTCTTCGCCACTGCGGACGACATCACCGCCAACCCCAAGCACGTCAAGCTCACTCCGGTGAACGCCCAGCAGACCCCCCGGACCCTCAAGGACGCGGACGCCGCCATCATCAACGACGGCGTCGCCGAGCTCGCCGGCATCAAGGCCGACACCGCGCTCTTCAAGGACGACCCCGCCGGCCCGCAGTCCGTCCCCTACCTCAACGTCATCGCGGCCCGCGCGGACCGGAAGGACGACGCGGACTACCAGAAGATCATCAAGCTCTACACGTCCCAGGCCGTACAGGACGAGGTCCGCCGCACCAGCAACGGCACCGCCCACCACATCGAGCTGCCCGCCTCCGACCTGCAGGCCGAGGTCGCCCGCATCCAGAAGCAGCTGAAGCGATGACCGCCGCCGTGGAACTGCGCGACGTCGAGAAACAGTTCCCGGGCGGAGCCCGGGCCGTCGACGGCGTCACCCTCTCCGTCGAAGCGGGCACCGCCTTCGGCGTCGTCGGCCACAGCGGTGCGGGCAAATCCACCTTGTTGCGCCTGGTCAACGGCCTGGAGGAGCCGACCTCGGGCAGCGTCCTGCTGGACGGCCACGACCTCTCGTCCCTCGGCGAACGCCGACTGCGCCCCATCCGCCGCGAAATCGGCATGATCTTCCAGCAGTTCAACCTCTTCCGCTCGCGCACCGTCCTGGGCAACGTGCTCTACCCGCTGCGCCTCGCCGGGATGGACCGCGCGGCGGCCCGGGCCCGCGCCGAGGAGACGCTGGACTTCGTCGGCCTCGCCGGACACGGAAAGCGCTACCCCGAACAGCTCTCGGGCGGCCAGCGCCAGCGCGTCGGTATCGCCCGCGCACTCGCCACCCGCCCGAAGGTGCTCCTGTGCGACGAGGCGACCTCCGCCCTGGACCCGCAGACCACCGGCGAGGTACTTGCCCTGCTGCGCCGCGTCAACCGCGAGCTCGGCGTCACGATCCTCCTCATCACCCACGAGATGGAGGTCGTACGGACCCTGTGCGACCGCGTCGCGGTCATGGAGGACGGCAAGGTGGTCGAGAACGGCGAGGTGTACGAGATCTTCGCGCGGCCCCGCCACGCGACCACCGCCGCCTTCGTCCGCTCCGCGCAGCACAGCGCGCCGGACACCGGGCTCCTGGAACAATTGCGCGCCCGCCACCCGGGCCGCCTGGTCACGCTGCCCGTCGTCGACGGCAGCCCCGCCCTGGACGGCCTCTCGGAGCTCCTGCGCGTCCACGGCGTCGACTTCACGTTCGTCCACGGAGGCGTCGCCGAAGTACGCGGACGCCCCCTGGGCAGCGTGACGCTGGAACTGCGCGGCGAAGCCGCCGCGGTCGAGGCGGTCGTCGCCGGACTCGGCGTCCACGACCGCGTGGAAACGGGTGCCCGGTGAAGGCGGACTGGAGCACCTTCTGGCCCAAGGTCCTCGACGCCACCGGCGAGACCGTCTACATGGTGCTGATCACCCTGGCGCTGTCGACCGTCAGCGGACTGGCGGTGGGACTCACCCTGTACGCCACGCGCAAGGGCGGCGTCCTGCCGAACCGGATCGTCCACACGGTCCTGGGCCTCCTCATCAACGTCATCCGGCCCGTTCCGTTCATCATCGCGATCGTCGCGCTCGCCCCGGTCACGCGCGAGGTGGTCGGCACGATGATCGGCACGAACGCCGCGATCTTCCCGATGACGGTCGTCGCGACGTTCGGGATCGCCCGCATCGTGGAGTCCAACCTGCTCTCCGTCGAGCCCGGCGTGATCGAGGCGGCACGCTCCATGGGCGCGAGTCCGCTGCGGATCCTGCTCACGGTCCTCGTCCCGGAGGCGCTCGGCCCCCTCGTCCTCGGCCTGACCTTCATGCTCGTCGCACTGATCGACTTCTCGGCGGTGGCCGGTACGGTCGGCGGAGGGGGCGTCGGCAACCTGGCGATGACCTACGGCTACCTGCGCTTCGACACGTCGGTGATGGTGGTGACGGTGCTCGTCCTGATCGCCCTCGTGCAGTCGGCGCAACTGCTCGGCAACGTGGTGTCCCGCAAGGTGCTCCGCCGCTGACGCGACCCGGCCGGCGGCATCCGGGGCCCTGCCCGCCGGCCGGGCCATGGGCACGGCGTGGCGAGGTCGGGGTGCCCGGGGGCTGGGTCATGATCGGCTGCGTGAAGACTTCCGGACGTCTGGCCGCCTTCGTGGTCGCGGGCCTGCTCGCCGCGCTCCCCGCGTGCTCGGGGCCCGACGGCCGCGGCGGCGGGGCGGGTGCCCGCACGGGCGCGGACACCGATCGGACGCCGGCACCCGGCGCGGCGTTCCGGGCCGGGCACCCCGGTGCCGCAGGCGCCGGTGACCCCTACTTCCCGAAGCTCGGCAACGGCGGCTACGACGTCACCCACTACGCCCTGACCCTGGCCTACGACCCGGGCAGCGGCCGCCTCGACGGCACTGCGGAGATCACCGCGAAAGCCACCGCGGACCTCAGCGGCTTCAATCTCGACCTCCTCGGCCTGGAAGTGCTGAGCGCCACCGTCGACGGCCGCACGGCGCGGGTGCGGCAGGACGGGCAGGAGCTGACCCTGCAGCCGCGCGACCATCTCAGGAAGGGCGCCGCCTTCCGCAGCGTCGTACGGTACGCGGGCACGCCGGAGTCGATCACCCATGACCACGGGTGGCGCGAAGGCTGGTTGAGGACGGACAACGGAGCGGTCGCGTTCGGGGAGCCGACGGGCTCGATGTCCTGGTTCCCGGGCAACCATCACCCCTCGGACAAGGCCTCGTACGACATCACCGTCACGGTCCCCAAGGGGCTGCAGGCGATCTCCAACGGGACGCTTCGCGCCCAGCACACCAGCGGTGACCGCACCACCTTCCACTGGCATCAGGCCGAGCCGATGGCCAGCCATGTGGCGACGGTGGCCATCGGCAGCTACGACATCAGTACCTCCCGGACCCGGTCGGGCATCCCGGTCGTGTCGGCGATGGACACGACCGCGGGCGTGGACGAGGACGGAGCGGTCCTCGGCCGGTTCCCCGAGATCATGGAATGGGCCGAGGGGAGGTTCGGTCCCTACCCCTTCTCCGCCACCGGGGTGATCGTCGATCAGGCGGCCGATGTGCCCTACGCCCTGGAGACCCAGACCAGGCCGACCATTCCGGCCGCCATCTTCCACACCACCAACGTGGTGCACGAACTGGCCCACCAGTGGTTCGGCAACTCCGTCACCCCGCGGACGTGGCGGGACATGTGGCTCAACGAGGGCTTCGCGACGTACGCCGAGTGGCTGTGGACCGAGGACCACGGTGGGGCCAGCGCCCAGGATCACTTCGACCGCAACCACGCCAAGGCCGCGGACGACGACGAGTGGGACTTCCCGCCCGCCGAGCCGCCGAGCGCTTCGGACATCTCCGGCCAGCCGGTGTACGTGCGCGGCGCGATGGTGATCCACAAGATCCGCCAGACCGTGGGCGACGAGGCCTTCCGTGCCCTGGTGCGGGGCTGGACCCTGCGCCACCGCCACGGACACGCCTCCACGAAGGACTTCACCGCGTACGTGGAGGCCAGGGCCGGCCGGGACCTCGACTCGATCTGGGACTCGTGGCTCTACGGCGACGGCAAGCCTTCGTGACGGGTCGACGCGGTGTGTCAGGTCTTGATGCGCCGGCGGGCGGTCTCGACGAGCTTCATGTACTTCTCCCAGTTCCACACGGTCCCGGGGTCGTCGTGGGTGGACAGCGGGACCTCGACGTGGCCCAGAATGTGGTCCCGGTCGACCGGCACGTCGTACTTCGCGCAGATCGTGGCAGTGAGCACGGCGGACACCTGGTACATCTTGTCGGTGTAGACAGGCTGATCGGTCCAGCCTTCGTGCTCGATGCCGATGCTCCGGTGGTTGTACCAAACGCTGCCGGAGTGCCAGGCCACGTCGCGCTCGCGCACGCACTGGGCGATCTGCGTGCCGGTTGCGCTGATCATGTAGTGCGCGGACACCCTCTCGGCGGGGTCCTTGAACTTGGTGAACATGACCGGCAAGATGTCCGTTGTCAGGTGAATGACGACGTATTCGATGGGGTACGCCTCGGGACGGTCGGAGGCCGTGTAGTTGGACTCGGAGGCTTCGATCCAGACGGCGGGGGCGTAGTCCACCGACGGGTCGGTTCTCCGGGTCGCAGGCGGCCCGGCGGCGGCGACGGCCTTGCGCGAGGGACGCGGCAGCGCAGCCTTTTCCTCGGGCTCCATCAGGCGGGGCAGCCCGACAGCGGCCAGAGCCGTACCCGCCGCGCCTGCAGCACCCCACAACAGCCTTCGACGGCTAAGCGGGCTGTCTTCCATGGCCACTCCTCATGAGGTCGAGCAGGCAGGCAGAGGACGACGCGCCGCGACTCGTGGCATCACGATGCGTAGGCGGCACATCACGTAATCTGATGCTTCACCAGTGCCCGCACCCCGGCAAGCCGATCCTCGACCACTCGGCGCACACCCTCACCCCTGACCGAGCCCCTCCTCGCCGGCAGGCGCTACCCCGTTCCGCACCGACGGGCCTGGGCGAGGACAGCTGACGCGATCCTCGGCGAAGTCGCCGCCCACCGCCGCCGAATCTCTGACCCGGTTCACCAGTACGGCCGTGGTGAGGCGCTGCCAGAACAGCGGGCGCACGCGGTGGCACCGGCGGCTTCGTGTCCCGACCGGGCGGCCGCCTGCGCCTCGCTGCCGGGTCAGCGAGGGCAGTCGTGGCGTTCGGCCCGGTGCCCCATCCACACCACCACATCGCACACGCGCAGCGCACTCACCGTCTCCGCCACCCCCGCGGCAGGGTCTGTACGGCGACGAGGTCCGCCGCAGTGATCCGGTCGGCGGTGTCCGGGCGGTCTCCCCCGCCCGCCAGGTGCTCGAACCGTCCGCCGGTGTACGCGGTTGTGCCGCAGGCCCGGCTGATCCCGAAGTATCGCTGGAGATCCGTGAGGGCCCGGGGGGCGGTGACGAAGGTGTGCAGCCGTTGGGCGAAGGGCTGCACGAGGACGGCCGGCGAAGGCATCCGTGCTCCGTCCTGACGGGGGCTGGTCCGGCGGCGAGGTGCGGGCCGCAGCAGTGGGTCGACCGCTCGTACAGATGATGCACGAGGCGACGGCAACGCGGGCTCGAAAGGGCCGGATGCGAGCCGGATGCGGGCCGGATGTGCGGAGCGGTCCCGGACCGCCCCCGTTCGCGTCCTCGTGGGTCAGCCGTTCGCCATCGCGGGGGGCCCGGGGCCGCCGGATGCGGTGAAGTGCTCGGCGGCCGGGTCCGGGTACGGGCGGAGCCAGCCGCGGATGGCGGCCTGGACGCCCGCCTGGAAGCGGGTGTCGGCGTCGAGTTCCTCCAGCATGCGGGTGATCCGCCGGCGGACGGTGTGCACGTGCACACCGAGCCGGCGTGCGATGGTTTCGTCCTTCAGGCCGGAGGCGAGCAGGCCGAGCAGTTCCCGCTGGTCCGCGGTGATGGGGCCGTCGGGGCTGCCGAGGGGGGTGGCACGCGCCCACAGGGACTCGAACAGCGGCAGGGCGGCGCGGTGCAGGAGGCGGTCGCCGAACACCAGGGCCGCTCCGTCGCCTGCTTCGTCGTTGCCGGGCAGCGGGGGCAAGAGGCAGGTACGCCGGTCCACGAGCACCAGGGCGGTCGGCAGGCTCTGTCCGATGCGGGCCTGGAGGCCGAGTCCGGTGAGGGCGATCAGCTCCTGCGCCCGGTCGGGGAAGTCGGTGCCACGCCGGTCCGTGACGGTCCGTACGGCGACGCCGCGCTCCAGCAGCCGGCGGATGCGGTCCGCGCCGGGCGCCCCGGTGATGCAGGCCTCCCCGGTGCCGCCGGCCTCTGCGGTGCTGCCGGGCGCCCCGGCTGTCCGCGTCGCGCGGTCGAGGATCAAGACCTCCGTCTCGGCGGCGTCGAGCATGGTGTCGAGACGGGCGTCGGCCGCTTCGGTGCCGGCGACGGTCTCGACGCCGGCCGGAGGTAAGGGGGTTCTCGCGGGCTGCGGGGGAAGCCGGTGGGCCAGCCGCTCGGCGTAGGAGCGCAGGGAGTTCAGGTCGGCCGACTCCTGGTGCAGAAGGGCCTGGCGGCGCTGGATGAGTCCGTGCAGTACGGCGGCCGGGTCGGCGGCCGTATGGATCACCGCCCTGGTGTCGTCCTGCGTGCGGGCCGGAGTCCGGTCGTGCGGGTCGGTTTCGATCATGCGGGGGATTTTGACCGCCTTCACACAGCCCCCACAAGTGTGCATGGCCACTTCTGAGGGGGGCTCGGCTCTGGTCGGCGGCCGCCCGCGGCGCTTGCATGGCGACGACTCACAGCAACACATCAGGCACTCATGGTTGAGGAGACCCCTTGCCCAAGTTCAGCGCAGGTTCGTCGGCGCCCACCCCCACCGCACGACGGATATGGCGGAAAGAGCTCCGCTCAGCCGGAGGAATAGCGGTTCTGCTGGCCGCCGCGATGACCTTGCAGGCATCGCCGGCATGGGCCGCGGACCCCGGCCCCTCGAACGCCGTTCCCGGCCAGGACACCGCGACCCCGGTGCTCGTCGAGGGCATACGGGAGCCCGTCGACGCCAAGGCCGCCCCGGCCGACGCGGCACGGCAGCACCTCGCGGCGAACAAGAGCCGCTACAAGATCCCGCGGGCGGGCAGCGACCTCGTCCCCCTGGCCGCGACGGCCACCGGGGCCAAGGACGAGACGGTCCGGCTGCAGCAGAAGCACCGCGGTGTCGACGTCCTGGGCGGCCAGTACGTCGTGCGCATGCAGAAGCAGGACGGCAAGCGCGTGGTCACCGGCACCTCGGGGCACTACTTCACCGCCCTGAGCACCGATGTCACCCCCCAGGTCAGCGAGGACGTAGCGGTCCGCCGTGCGGTGGCCGCGACGGCCCGCCGGCTGGGAGCGGCCCTCGACAAGAACCGGGCACCGCAGTCCGAGTCCGGTGATCCCGCGGCCACCGGCATGACCGGTGACGTCAAGGGGCTCGTCGTCCTGCCCAAGGGAGGCGGTGTCCTCGCCTACCGCGTCACCGTGCGGGGTACCGCGCCCGGCACCGGGGCGCCGGTCGTGGACGAGGTGTACGTGGACGCGCGCTCGGGCTATCCGGCGCTCCAGTACAGCGCGTTAAAAACGATGGCGGCCCCCGCGGCCCGTACCGCCGGTGCGGCCGCCGAGGCCCCGACGGCGGCCGGCCCGCCGGCCACTCCGCCGAACCTGGTCCCCGAGACCGGTTCCGGGGCCCGGCTGGGCGGCGCCGCGACCTCGCTGGACATCGCCTACGACCCGGCGGCCGGCAGCTACCTCCTCGCGGACGCCGGCCGCATGCGCGCCACCAGCAAGAGCCTGCTGGGCACGTGGGACGCCCGTGGCAAGTCGGTGTCGGAGACCTCGGGCACGTGGCCCTCCGGCATCACCATGTTCTCCTCCCCCAACACCTCTTTCGGCGCTGAGGCGACGGATTCGGGGGCCGTGGACGCACACTGGAACGCGGGCCAGGTCTACGACTTCTACAAGAAGAACTTCGGGCGCGACAGCCTCGACGGGAACGGCGGGGCCGTCAACTCCCTGGTCGGCGTGACGTACTACGGCTTGCCCTACGCCAACGCGTTCTGGGACGGCACCAAGATGGTCTACGGCAACGGGGACACGGAGTTCAAGCCGATGTCCGCCGACACGGACGTCGTCGGCCACGAGATGACCCACGGGGTCATCGAGCACACGGCGAACCTGGTCTACGCGGGCCAGTCCGGCGCCCTGAACGAGGCCCTGGCGGACTACTTCGGCAACGCGATCGACGTCACCGCGAGCGGAACCGCGATGAACGACCCGGCCGCCGGACTGATCGGCGAGAACCTGTGCCGCACGAAGGCGGCCGCCGACTGCGCCCTGCGCGACCTCAACGACGGGGCCACCACCTCGAAGAGCTTCCTGGGCGTGTCGTTCGCCACCGACAACGGCGGCGTGCACCTGAACTCGACGATCTTCTCCGGCGCGCTGTGGGACATGCGCGAGGACCTGGGCGGCGCCCTGGCCGACAAGATCGTGTACAAGGCCGTCACCGAGTACATGACGCCGATCGACGGGTTCACGGAGGCCCGGGGCGCGGTGCTCGCGGCGGCCAAGGCGCTGGGCGTGACCTCGGCCCAGCAGAACGTGGTCAAGCGGTCGTTCAACGCCCACGGCATCGTCCCTGACTGGGAGCAGGCCCTCGGCATCGACACCGACACCCTCTTCGGGAAGCTGAACACCACCGACTCCGCAGTGGGTGCGGGCGGCGGCTGGTGGACGGCCTCCAAGTCCAACGACGACGGCTCGGAGCCGTACTCGGTCTACGCCGGCCGGCTGGACGGCAAGGGTGCACCGAAGGTGATCAGCCCCAACGACGGCCGCTACCACACGGCCCCGGCGACCGACGGCAAGACCGTGGTGTGGACGGCGTACGGCCCGACCTCGGTCGACGTCCTCAGCCGCCCCGTGGCGGGCGGCCCGATCAAGACCCTCTACAGCTCGGTGACCGGCGTCGCGGGCCTGCGGGTGGAGAAGAACACCGTCGTCTTCGAGGAGTACGACATCCTCGGCGGCCGGCACGTCGGCTACATGCGGCCCACCGACAAGGCCCCGGTCTTCACCGACGGGCGGAAGTGGAACACCCTGACCGCCCTCCCCTCCATCAGCAACAACAAGATCGCCTACGCGAAGCTGTACCCGCAGAACGGCTCCTACCGGCTGGGCGTGGAGATCGTCGACCTCGCCACCGGCAAGGCGGTCATGACCGAGCAGCTCGACGAGCCGGTGAGCCTCGGCCAGACCGGCATCAACGGCAAGAACGTGTTCTGGCTGGCCGACACCGACCAGAGCGACGGCGGTCTGACGTCGGTGATCAGCTCCGGACTGGACGGCCGCGGCTCCTTCATCGTCAGCAGCGAGCACAAGCCGGGCGCTTTCAACGCCTCCGACCTGACCGTCTCGCAGGACGCGCTGACCCTGGTCGCGCAGACGCCCGACACGCGGTACCGCAACGAGTCGCTGCCCAAGCTGTGGCAGCTGACCACCGACGGCTCCCGTCGCGAGCGGGTCTCCTGCAACCGCGGTGAGCAGAGCTACCCGGCGGCCGGCACGGGCCGTCAGGTCGCCTGGCTGGACGCGACCACCGGCTCCACCGATCTGGTGGTCCGTGAGCGGCCGGCGGGGACCTGCTGATCCCTGCCCATGAGTGAGGCGGGGCCGACGGCTGTGCCGTCGGCCCCGTCCGCGTGCCGCCGCCTCCCGGCGGGGAGGTGGCGGCACGGCCCTCAGGGTGTCAGCACTCGCGCAGGCCCGGGGCGGGGTCGACGGAGGTCTGGACGTCCACGGCCGCGACGTTGCCCCACTGGCCGTTGTCCAGCTGGGTCCAGTACCAGACGTTGTTGCCGCCGGCGTGCTGGTCACCGCGGCCCCAGCACTGGAACCAGCTGGGGCTCGTGTTCAGCGGTCCCCGCACCGCGGAGTTGTAGCGGCGGTGCTCGTAGCCCTTGGCGCCGACCCGGTTGCCGCACCACAGCTTGCCGTCGGCGCGCACGCCGCATTCGGCGGCGACGCTCTTCCCGGTGGCGGGCGTCGCCTGGGCGGGGCCGGTCACGGTGGCCATGCCGGCCGCCAGTGTGACGGTGGCGAAGCCCAGGGCGATCTTCCTGCCTGCGTACATGCTTCCTCCTCGGAAGGGCTCCCTCGGGAGCCGGGTGACGGTGGTGTGTGATCGGTCGTGCCTGATCGGTGGTGCGTGATCGGTCGTACGGGCGGTGCTCAGGGGCAGGTGGGTACGCCGTCCAGCCAGGCGGCGCCCTTGACATAGATGTTGGTGATCCACGACCCGTACTCGGGCAGGTAGGACCAGGCGTCGTTGGTGTAGCCCTCCGCCGTCACCGGTTGGGCGTGCTTCTGGCACTCGATGCGCACGGTGGTCGGGCCGGGGAACCGGTGTACGCGCGGGCTGCCGGTGGACGGTTCCTTGTGGGTCCACACGTCCGTGCCCCAGGTGCTGAACGTGCCGGGTGCCGTGGCCGGCGCGATGCGGACCGCTCCCGCGTAGTCCCCGCCCAGCCGTACGTCGCTGACGGTGATCCGGGTGCCCGATTCCCGGGCCTCGACCATCTTTCCCGCGCCCAGGTAGATCGCGATGTGGTGGATGGAGCCCCCTGAACCCCAGGCCAGGAGGTCCCCCGGGAGCAGCGCCGCGGTTCCCTCGGCGGCTGTGAAGCGCTGTTGCACCTGCGGTGAGTGGAACTGGTGGTAGGCGTTGCCGGGGAGCGGGTCGCCACCGGCCGCACGGTGGTAGGCGTACCGGACCAGTCCCGAGCAGTCGAAGCCCAGCCGCTCCGGGTCGTGCGCGCTGTCCGGGTCGCTCGGGTCGACCTGACCGTACGTCGGTCCCGGCTGCTGGCCGTGGCCGCCGCCCCAGGTGTACCAGACGCCGATCTGTTCGCACGCCGCTCCTACGGCCTTCTCGGCCGCCGTGGAGGCCCCGGGGGCGAGCACGCCGCACGCCTGTGCCGCCTGCGCCGTCTCCGCGTACTTCGGTGCCGCGGCCGCCGTGGTGCCGTGTTCCCCCGCCCATGTGGCCAGGAGGGTGAGCACCGCCACCGCCGCCGGCGCCGTTCTCCGCATCGCCATGTCCGGTCCCCCTGTCCCCGCCACGTGGTGTCCTGCGGGTCGTCGTGTTCGTGGTGGTGTGCGTTCGCCTGGTGCTCGTCATACGGAGCACGGACCGGCCGTCCGCCGGGCACTCCGAGACTGTGCCCCGCCACCCCTCCGTGTCGAGGAGGCGCGGGTCGCCCACCGCAACGGGAAACGGGAAACTCCTGGGAAACCCCCTCCCACCAGGCTCTTTGAGCATCCGTCAACCGGCCGGCCGGTCCGGCGCCGGCCGGTCGGGGCGGTGCGTCAGGTGGCGAGGGTGGCCACCGGCTCCAGGCCGTAGGTGCGGGCGTAGCCGTTCTCGGTGCCCACGAGCAGGTCCACCACGTCGAAATAGCGGTCCCAGAAGGGGGTTTCGCGCAGCGCGTCGATCAGCAGCCGGTAGGCGTCATGGTCGTCCGCCTCCCAGACCCAGACGTCGGTCACGCGCGCCGAGTAGAACTCCGTGTCGTAGAACCGGGAGCGGACGCCGTGCGTACGCGCCTCGATCACCGGAACCACGCGGGTGGTGAAGGCATGGACGCGTTCGGCCACGGTCATCGCCAGCCACTCGGGCGTGGTCTTGACCAGCATGAACGCGGTGACCGGCGGCTCGGTTCGGTCAGTGGGCATCGGCTGCCTCCGGTGCGGCGAGGACGGCGGGCCTCAGGGTCTGCGCGCACCACTGGGCGAAGCCGGTGGCCGGGCCCGCCTGTGGCGAGCGGGCGACGCCCGAGTCGAGGCCGAGGTCCTTGGCGCGCTTCATGTCGACCATGCCTTCGACGAACGCCTCGTTGAGGCCGTAGGCGAGCATGGTGGACCGCATCCGGTCGAGCGACTCGCGCTCGTAGCGGACCGGACGGCCCAGTTCCTCGCTCATGATGCGGGCCATGTCGTCGGGCGACAGGTCCTGAGGGCCGAGCACCGGCACACTGCCGACGCCGGTCCAGGAGCGGTCCAGCAGCAGCCCGGCCGCCGTCGCGGCGATGTCGGCGACGGCCACCAGCGGAGCCGGACGGTCCGCGGCGACGGTGTCGGTGAAGACGCCGTTCTCGCGGATCGAGTCGGCCTCCTCCAGCAGGTTCTCGAAGAAGGACGGATTGGCCAGGGCACGGTAGGCGACCCCGGAATCGGCGATCAGGTCGTCCATGGCCAGGGAGGCGGTGACCAGGCCGGCCCGGCCGGCCTGGGGGGTGCCGCGGCCGAGCGCCGAGACGCCGACGACACGGCCGACGCCGTGGGCGGCGAACGCCCGCGCGGCCGGGCGGGTGAAGCCGCTGTACGCCTCCTCGGGCGTGAGCGAGGCGTCCGGCGGAACCAGCCAGAAGACGGCGTCGGCCCCGGCGAACGCGCGCTCGACGGTCGCGGCGTCGCCGTGCGAGCCGGTGACCACCTCGACCGCTGCGTGCACGGCATCGGGGATCCGGGCGGGATCCCGGACCACGACGCGCAACTCCTCTCCGTGTGCGGGCGCGGCCTCGACCAGCAGGGACAGCAGCCGGCGGCCGATGTTCCCGGTGGGGGCGGTAATGACGATCATGAAAACCTCGGGGTCTGTGTCGGATCGGTAAGACCCCCTCATCGTGCGAACGCCGACCGCATTGCCACAATGGGAACTTCAGCATCCAATCATTGCCTGAAACGGAATAACACTGGTGAGCAGCCCCGTTACGAACCTCGACGCCAATCTCGCCGTCGCCCTCGACGCCTTGCTGACCGAGCAGAGCGTCACCCGTGCCGCCGCGCGGCTGCGCACCTCCCCCGCCGCGATGAGCCGCACCCTGGCCCGGCTGCGCCGGGTGCTCCAGGACCCGCTGCTGGTACGGGCGGGGCAGGCGATGGTGCCGACGCCCCGTGCCGAGGCACTGCGGGACGAGGCCGCCGCGGTGGTGCGGCGGTTGGAGGCACTGCTCACCCCGAGCGGCGGGATCGACCCCGCCACCCTGCGGCGCACCTTCACCGTCCAGGCCTCGGACCTGGTCGGCGCGGCACTGGCGCCGGGTCTGCTGGGGCTGGCCCGCCGCCGGGCGCCGGGCGTATCGCTGCGGGTGCTGGCCGAGGAGTGGGAGGAGGGCCCCGCGCTGCGCGAGGGCCGGGTCGACCTGGAGGTCGGAGCCATCGACCACGTCGACCCGGAGACCCGGGTCGAAGAGCTGGTCACGTTGCGGTTGTCGGCCGGTGTCAGGGCCGGGCACCCGCTCGCCGAGGGAACCCTGACTCCTGCGCGGCTGGCCGCGGCCGAACACGTGGCGGTCAGCCGGCGGGGCCGCTTCACCGGCCCGCTGGACTCGGCCCTCGCCGGGCAAGGACTCAGCCGACAGGTCAGCGCCGTTCTGCCCGGGCATCTGGCGGCGATGGCCCTGGCCGCGGCGGGCAACGTGGTCTGCCTGGTACCGACCGCGCTGCCGGGCGAGCCCCGCTCCCCACTCAGCGACGCGGCACACGCGATGGGACTGCGCCTGCTGGACATCCCGCTGCCGCTGCCGCCCCTGACGATCGGCATGGCCTGGCACCCGCGTCACAGCGCCGACGGAGCCCACCAGTGGCTGCGCGACGCCGTACGCCGGGTCCTCCGCCCGGCACGGGAGGGCTGAGTACCGGGCCGAGGTCCCGGCCGAGGTCCCGGCCGAGGTCCGGGCCGAGGTCCGGGCTGGAACCTGGCGTTCTTCAACGCCTGCCGCTAGGCTCCGTGTTGCTCATTCGAGAGCCACAAGCACTGGCGACGTGTCCGATGGGGGACAGTGCTTCCGTCTCGACAGCCAATGAGCACGATGAGACTCCGATCGTCGCAGAGCCTCAGCAGGCCATCCGCAAGCGGTGGTCGAGCTGAGGCTGCCCGCCGACTGGTCGATCACCTTCGTGAAGGGATCGACCGTTGAGGCTCACTTTTCCCGTTCAGGTACTTCTCGCACTCCTGTCCTTCGTATCGTCGCTGCTGGTGGCGGTGGTGGCGGGGGTGCTGTCGCGTGAGGCCGGGGCGCCGGTGGCCGGCGCGGTGCTGTACGGCGGGGGCGCGTTCATCGGCTGGATGACCCTCTGCATTGCCGTGCTGACGGCACTCGGCCTGCTCGGGCATCACGGCCGTCCCGACGAGTGAGGGCCGGCAGGGTCCCGGCGGACCCGACGCCCGACGGCACGAGGCTGTGGGGCTCGACCTCCGTGATGTTCGTATGGAGACCAGCGGCGGTCCCGTTGCCGCCAACCCGGGCTCCGCCAGGCCCCGTTGCGTCGCGCATCCAGCCGTCCGGACTTCCGGGATCACGCGCTGATTTCTTAGCAACAGGGGCCAATAATTCTCTTGATCGCCGGCCGGACGGCTAGAAAGGAGCGCATCGGACCGAACCCGGCACCGACGGGGTGATGAACCCGTCGTCGGATTATGGCGAAGGTGGTGATGTGCATGCGTGAGTGCAGCAGGATCCAGGCGGTTGCGGTCAGATCGCTCACGGGAAGTCCGAGTTCCGAACCTCTCCCCCGATAGGCCGGCCATGCTGATGCCGATGCTGTTTTCCCCGGCACTCGCCTCTGCCGACGAGTATCGAACCCTGACGTCGACCATTCGGTCGAAGGCGCAAGATGCGCAGGGATTCTTCGGCGGAGCCGGGCGCAAGCAGGGCGAGATGCCCTACCTTCCGCTCCACGTCCAGCTGCGTGGTCTGTTCATCGAGCTCTACATCGAGCTCCGCCCACGCAATACGAGCCTGCGGATCGCCGGTTTCCGGAACGTCTTCGAGAACGGCCAGGCCCCGCCTGAGGCCTACGTCCGCCACGTGCGGGACTCGGTCGTGCCCCCGGGTCTCCGTCGCACGGAAGCCCTGCCGTTCGGCGGAGGCCGCGCCGACCTGGAGAGGGCGGCCGCCGTCCGGCGTTCGGGGATCCTGCTCGGGCGCCGGCCCTTGAGCGACGCGGTCGTCCGGCTGCATCAGAACCGCGATCCGCGGAGCACCGCTCACGGAATGCTCGTGCTCTCGGAAATGCTCTGCGAGGCCGCCCGGTACCCCGCCCTGGCCGATGCGATGTCGCGGATCTGGATGACCGGAGGGCGACTGTAAATCCGTGGCAGTCGCCTGAAATTCTCGTACGCCACCCATCCAAAGGCGTTGGAGCGTCGAACAGGGACGGGCATCTTTTGATGAGCTCGTGAGAAAAACCCCATGATATCTGCGATTCCTGCCCGGAAATGCGGCATTCCCATGCACCCCGGCACGTTCCCACGTGCTGGGGCGCGGGTGGCCCAGCAGCGGAAGGATGGGGTCCGGCACGGCGCCCGTGCGTGCGGCCACCTGCGCGAGCTCCTCGCCGGGGTGGTCGGCGTCCAACACGTCCGGATCGTGCGTGACACCGGTCAGGCCTGCGAGTTCGGCCGTCCGGCCCGACAGGGGACCGCCGATCGGCGGTCCCCGCCGCTCCCGGCGGGTGAATTCGCCGACCGGGGAAGCGGCGTTCGGCACCCCGGTCCGGCCGGTCGGGTCCGATGGGCAGCCTGACGCAGCCGTCCGTCCGACAGGAGCAGGTGTGAGCAATCGCGTGCGTTCCGCGCTGCTGGGACCTTCCGTACTGGCACTCCTCACGGCCGTCGCCACCATGGCGCCGGCAGCCCCCGGTGCGCAGGGGCGGGAAGCGCGTGAAGGGCGGGCGCACAGCGAGGCGTACATCGTGGTCCTCCAGGAGGCCGCGGGCGATCCGGCCGCCGTCGCGAACCGGCTCTCGCGGCGCTACGGGGCGGCGCCGACCGCCGTGTACCGGCACGCCCTGAGGGGTTACGCGGCCCGGCTGACCGACGCCGAGGCCGCCGGGCTGCGGGCGGACCGCGACGTACGGTTCGTCAGCAAGCAGCGCCGCTACCAGCTCGGCCCCCCGCGGCACAGGACACCCGTGAGCTGCCGGGTCTCCACGGGTGCGGGGCAGTGCCTGCCCGAGTGGGCGGACCGGATCGAGGCCGACCGCTCCTCCGCACGTTCGGGCGACGGCGAGGGCACGGTGACGGGCGTCGGCGTCGCGGTCATCGACAGCGGCATCCAGGGCACGCACCCGGACCTCAACCTCCGCGGCGGTGTGGACTGCCTGAGCGGCAGCCCGGTGATCCCCGGGACCAGTCTGAACGCCCCCGACCCGCACGGGACGGAGATCGGCGGGGTCATCGGCGCGAAGGACGACGGGCTCGGTGTGGTGGGCGTGGCACCGGGAGTCCCGCTGTGGGCGGTCAAGTCGTTCCCCGACGACTCCACGGGGCTCGGCACGGACGAGGCCATCCTCTGCGGCATCGACTGGGTCACCTCCACCCGCACCGACGCGGACCCGGCCAACGACATCCACGTCGCGAACATGAGTTTCACCTCCGAGCCCGGGGTGCAGGAGCAGGACGACGAGGCGTGCGGCACGCTCAACGCCGATCCCTTGCACGTGGCGGTGTGCAACGCGGTCCGGGCCGGGATCACCCTGGTCGGGGCGGCCGGCAACGCGAACCACGACATCGCCCGGGTGGGCCCCGCCGCCTACCAGGAGGTCATCACCGCGACCGCGATGACGGACTTCGACGGCAGGCCCGGGGCGCGCGGAGGGTCCGACTGCCAGGGCGTCGACTTCGGGCTGTTCGGGGACGAGGACGACCAGGCCACGCTGGAGTTCAGCAACTTCGCGCGGTCCGCGCACGACCGTGAGCACACCCTGGCGGCCCCCGGCGTGTGCGTCTTCACCACCAGCTCCGCCCCGGACGCCCCCTACACGGCCGTCGACGGCACCAGCTTCGCCACGCCGGTGGTCGTGGGGACCACCGCCCTGTGCATCGCGCACGGCCCGTGCGGGCGCTCCACCCCGGCCCGCAACCTGCGCACGATCGTCGACGACGCAGCCCGCCACAGCCGCCGCCACCCCGACTACGGATTCGAAGGCGACCCCGACGACCCCTTCCCGGGCCGGTACTACGGACCGCTCGTCCATGCCGGCGGCTACTGACCCCGGCCGAGGCCGTCAGACAGGAGCAGGTGTGACACTTCCCCGGCGTTCGACCGCGCTGACCACCACCGGACTCGCCTTCGCCCTGGCCATGGCCCTGGGTACGGGAACCGTGCACGCGGGCGCCGCGAGTACCGGCCGCCCGGGCACGGCTGCGGCTGCGGCTGCGGAGACGAGCGCCCCGTACATCGTCGTCCTCGCCGACGGCGCCGACCCCGCGGCCCTGTCCGACCGGCAGACCCGCAGGTTCCGTACCGCCCGGAAAGCACTGTTCCGGCACGCCCTCAAGGGCTACGCCGCCGAGCTCACCGCGACCCAGGCGGCCGAGCTGCGCCGCGACCCGGCCGTACGCTTCGTCGCGCCGGAACGCTCCTACCAGCGCGCCGAATCCGGCGCGCCGCACACGGCCGCGTTCCCTGTGGGCCCGCCCCGTACCGCCGAACGCTGCGGCCCGGCCGCCGACCTCACCGTGCGGCAGTGCCTGCCGACGTGGGCCGACCGCATCGACGCGGAGAAGTCCTCCGTACGGTCCGGGGACGGCCGCGGTCCTTCGCCGGACGTGAACGTCGCGATCGTCGACACCGGCATCACCGGGGACCACCCCGACCTCGACGTGCGTGGCGGCGCCGACTGCCTCTCCGGCACGCCGGAACTCCCCGGCGCCAGCCTGGCCGACCCGCTGCAGGCGGGAACCGCCAAGGCCACGGTCATCGGCGCCGAGGACAACGACCGGGGGATCGTCGGAGTGGCCCCGGGCACCCCGCTGTGGTCGGTGAAGGTCTTCGCCGACGACGGCCAGGCCCCCCTCGACACCCCGCTGCTGTGCGCCCTCGACTGGCTCGCCTCGACCCGCGCGGACGCCGATCCGCACAACGACATCGCTGTCGCCCACCTCGGCTTCGTCCGCACGCACTTCTTCCAGCAGGCGGACGACGGACACTGCGGGACCACCGACCAGGACGCCCTCCACCTCGCGGTCTGCAACACCACTCGTGCGGGCGTGACCCTCGTGGCCAGCGCCGGCAGCTTCAACGTCGGCCTCGCCATGATGGCGCCGGCCGCCTACGACGAGGTCCTCACCACCACCGCGATGGCCGACTTCGACGGCAAGCCGGGCGGAAAGGCCGCTCCCACGTGCTACGGAGAGGACCTGAGCACCTTCGGATACCTCGACGACCAGGCTGCGATCCGCTTCAGCGACTTCGCGCGCTCCACCGCCGATCGGCGCCACACCGTCGCAGCTCCCGGCCTCTGCCTGGAGACCGCGCCCCGTCCCACGGACCCGGGTCCCGCCCTCTACGCCGGTGCGGGCATGTCCGCGTCCATCGCCACGGGGATCGCCGCCCTGTGCGTGGACTCCGGCCGTTGCGGAACCGACACCCCGGCCGGGAACGTACGCACCCTCGTGGACGACGCGGCCTCCCACAGCCGCCACCGTCCTGGGTACGGCTTCTACGGCGACCCGCACCGGCCCATCAGGGGCCGCTTCTACGGGCCCTTGGTGTCCGCCGCGCTCTACTGAGCCCACCGGGCCCCGACCGCAACGGCGGACGGCCTACCAGGCGGCCCGCAAGGCCGAGGCGATCTGGACGACATCCAGGTCGACGACGACCTCCTCGCCGTCCCACACGCCGGAGGAGGAGATCGCCAGGCCGATGAAGGCCAGCTCTGCGGCGTCATGACGCAGTTCGTACTCCTCACGGCTCTCCTCGCGGACCCGGCCCAGCTCCTCCCGATCCCAGGCAGCGACCGCCGACTCGGCCACGGACCGAGGCAACCGCACCTTGACCGGACCGATCTGGGGACCGAGGTGGGCCCCGACGGCCGCCAGCACGGTCCGGTCCTGCTGATACCTCACATACTCCTCGCGGTCTTCCACGGGCCGAGCGTACCCGTGTCCGCCGAGGCGCCGGTTCCCGTGCCGGGTCGGGGGCGGCCGTGCCCGGCGTCGTACGGGACACTGAGCCGAACAGCCCGGAGTCGTCGTCTTCCGACTCGGCACGAGCTCCGCCCGGTCACTCGCCTGACCGGGCAGGGCCGACCCACTCGCACACAACTCGGGAGCTCAGCACATGCCGGCACGGCCGACCCTCGTGGTGGTCAGCGGACCGCCCGCCACCGGTAAGACCACCCTCGCCCACAGCCTCGCCCGTGAAATCGGCTGCCCCGCGATCATCCGCGACGAGATCAAACAGGGCCTGGTCATGAACGCCGCGGCCCACAAGGCCGACCGTGCAGACCCCCTCGACGTCCCGGCCATGCACGCCTTCTTCGACACCCTCGGCGTGCTCCTCCGAGCCGGCGCCACCGTCGTCGCCGAGGCCGCCTACCAGGACCGGCTCTGGCGCCCCGGCCTCGAACCCCTCCTCGAGATCGCCGACCTCAGGATCATCCGCTGCACCTGCCCCACCGCAACCGTCATCGCACGCGTCACCGAGCGTGCCGGGTCCGACAGGCACCGCGCGGCGCACGGCGACCGGCAGCTCCTCGACGACATCGCCACCGGTGCCTACCGTCCCGAGGCGTTCGCCGACATCTCCCTCGACGCGCCTGTCCTGCTCGTGGACACGTCCGACGGCTACCGTCCTGGGGTGGCCGGGATCGGAGCCTTCGTGCGAGCGCGCTGACCTCCGAAGCGTCAGGGAAGGACGCTGCCGTGCTCACCCGTCAGCTCGACGTCGGGTGGCAGGCCAGGACGCGGGCGTCGCTGGTGAACAGGCCCGTTCCCCTCGCCCCGCGGGCATCGGTACGAGCAGGGGTCCTCGGGGTCGCGACGAGTGCGGCCGAGCCGGGGGGTGTGCCGTTCGAGCTCGGAGCCGTCGGTCAGGGCGACCCGGAGGAACGCTCCGCCGGGCCCGCCCCAAGGGTCGAGGGCCTCCACCCAGGCCGGGATCGGCGGGCGTCGGCCACCGGTGCCGCGACGGGTTCTGGCAGGGCGGGCGGGACGCGGGGCCGCGCGGGTCCTCGTGTCGCAGGGAGCCGGCCGGGACGGCCCGCCAGTCGGGTCGGGTGAGAGCTCGCCTTCGAAGAAGCAGCCGCCGTCGTACGAGCCGGTGCCGAGGACCAGCAGCGGCAGCGCGGGGCGGAAGGCCGCCGCCCGCACGGGCCAGCACGTGCGGAGCCACCGCAGGGCCCTGGCGCCGTCGGCGAGGTCGGGGGCTTCGGCCGGCCCGCACCGCAGGGCGGCGTGGGCGATCCGCCTCAGGTACGGGTGCCGAGCCCGAACCCCAGTGTTCGCCGGGCCGTTACGGGCTCCGCCTCCGGCGGGTCGGCCGGGGTCGGGTCCTCGACGGCCCGCTCGGCAGCCGTGCGGCCGCGTGCGACGCGCTGCTCCTGATCTTCGCGGAGGGGAACCGGTCCTTGCCCGAGAGGGCGGCGCCTTGTGCTCATCGCCCAAGTCTCGCAGCCTGCCTGACGGACGCTCCGGGGAGGGGCCGCTGTTGCCACCGGAGAGCTGGTGCCGCCCGCCCACCCGGTCTCGCACGTGGTGGCCATCCGCGGAGCCGAGCACCGTCCAGCGCCCTGCGCACAGGCAGCAGCCGCTCGTCACCGCACCCCGAGGTCGCTCGCGGCGGAGGGCTGCCCGGCAGTGCGGACGCGTCGCCGCCTGAAGGCCGGGACACCCGACAGCCCGAAGCCGAGGGCCGCCGCCGTGAGGTGGCCGACCGTGGTGAAGTCCGGCAGCGGCCCGGTCGTCCAGTCGGCGCCGCCGAGGGGCCATGCGAGAACGAACACGGCCCAAGGCAGGCGGGCCCGGCGCGGCAGGGCGAGTGTGCCGACCGCCAGCACGGTCTGGGCTCCGTAGCTGACCCCGTAGTCCAAGGCCTGCCGCACGGCCGCCGGATACCAACCGTGCCGCAGCGCGGCGGCGATGACGGCCGCGGTGAGCAGAGTGGCGGCGACATGCCCGCCGAGGAACACGACTGCGGCGCGCCGCTTCCCCCACCGGTGCTCCACCCAGGCCAGGAAGCAGCAGACGCCGAGGCCCAGAGTGATCAGGGTGCCGACGAAGTCGGTCGAGGTGACATCGGTGAGCGTCCCGTCGAAGAACAGCGCGCTGCCGAGCAGCGCGGGCAACGGATGCTCCTGCAGGTTGTCCAGGTTGGTGCTGAGGTAGCCCAGCACGGTGTCCGCCCGATCGGCGGACAACCCGTAGATGACCCACGCATGGCTCGCCAGGAGCAGGCAGACGTAGGCGAGGGTCAGCGGCGCACGGCGCGGGTATCCCCGCACGATGCGGAGTGGTCCGTCCCAAGGGCGCTGCGGTGGCGAAGAGTTCATACCGTGGGATTCTCCAGGTCGGGCCGGGGGCGGGGACCGGCGGGTGACGGCAGCCGCCCCGGCCGGGGCCGCGCCACACCGGCCCGCGCCGCCCGCGTCAGTCCTCCAGACGGGACAGCCAGGTGGCGAGCAGTGTTTCGAGTGCCGCGGCCTCCTCGGGCGTCACGAGGTCCAGCAGGCGGCGTTCGTTGCGCATGTGCTCGGTGAACGCCCGGTCCACGAGGTCGCACCCGGCGGGGGTGAGGGCGACGATCCGGCCGCGCTGGTCGTCGGCCGAGCGCCGGCGGGTGACGAGCCCCGACCGTTCCAGGCGGTCGATCCGCTTCGTCATGGCACCGGTGGTGACCATGGTGTGCGCGGCGAGCTCGCCCGGCGCCCGTTCGAAGGGCTCACCTGCGCGGCGCAGTGCGCACAGGACGTCGAACTCCCCTTCGCTGAGGCCGTAGCGGTCGTAGACGAGGCGGAGTTCTGCGCCGAGCCGGTCGGCGAGGCGGTGCAGTCGGCCGATCACGCCCTGCGGGCCGACATCGAGGTCAGGCCTTTCGCGGCGCCAGTCGGCCTGGATCCGGGCCACCCGGTCCAGGTCCCGGGGTGGGCCGGGCTCCTCGGACGAGACGTTTGCTTCCATGGAAGCTATATTACCTTCCATGGAAGCGAATATGCGCTGGGTGGCACTGACGGCCGTGGCGCCGGTGGCCTGGGGGGCCAACTACTTCGTCACCCACGAGTTCCTGCCGGCGGACCATCCGCTGTACGGGGCCGCCCTGCGAGCACTGCCGGCCGGTCTGGTACTGCTGGCGTTGTGCCGCCAACGGCCGCACGGTGTGTGGTGGGGACGGTCCGCCGTGCTCGGACTGCTCAACGTGAGCGTGTTCTTCTTCCTCGTCTTCACCGCCTCCCAGCTGCTGCCGACGAGCGTGGCCTCGACCGTCATGGCGGTCTCCCCCTTGATCATGATGCTCGCCGCCTGGCCCCTGGTCGCCGAGCGGCCCAGCGTCGCCCACCTGACGGGTGCCGTGATCGGGCTGGGCGGGGTGTGCCTCATGCTGCTCGGGGGCGAGGGCCGGATCAGCGCGCCGGGTGTCCTGGCCTCGGCCGCAGCGGTGCTGGTGTCGTCCGTCGGCCACGTCCTGACCAAGCGGTGGAACACCGGCACCACCGGGGCCGGTGTGCTCGCCTCGACCGCTTGGCAGCTCACCGCTGGAGGCCTGCTCCTGCTGCTGGTGGCCGTTGCCGTGGAGGGCGCCCCGCCAGCGGTGTCCCCGTCGGCCCTTCTCGCATTCTGCTACGTCGGCCTGGTCGCCACCGCGCTGGCCTTCGCCGTCTGGTTCGCCGGGCTTCGCCGTCTGCCCGCCGGGACGGTCGGCCTGATAGGGCTGCTCAACCCGGTCACCGGCGTACTGCTCGGGACAGCGGTCGCCGGGGAGGTACTGACGGGCCGGCAGCTGTGCGGGCTGGCACTCGTCCTGGGCGGAGTCGCTCTGGGCCGGCCCCCGGGCAAACGGTCGGCAGACAGGCCGCCCGGACCGGACCGGTTCCCGCCGGACCGACTGCCCACGGCGGGCACGTCCCTTCGGTCTTCGCCGTGTCAAACGTGACCCGCCTGGTCAGGTGGTCCTGGCGGTCGGTTCGCTTGCCGGGTTGTGCGTCTTGACGCTGCCTTGGTCCTGAAAACTTCGGTACGCCAGGCGGCGGATGCCGTGGCCGGCCGCACCGCTTTCTCCTTGTCCGCGGAATCCGGGCCACGCAGGAATACGTGGAATTCCTGCGGCCTGCCGCGATCCGCACCACCTGACGCCCACTCACACCGGCTGTGCCGCAGGCGATTTCGAGCCATGGGGTCACCACATTTCGAAGCGGGACCCATAAGGCGCCGCTACGATTCGATCATGGGACCCCTGAAACCGAATCTCATCGAGCTCATAGTCGGCCTCATCACCTTCTTCGCCGTCTTCGCCGTTCTGGCCAAGGTCCTCCTTCCCAGGATCGACAAGACCCTCGCCGAGCGGGAGGAGGTCACTGCGGGCAGGTTCGAGCGGGCCGAGGCGGTCCAGGCGGAGGCGAAGCGCGTGCGGGCCGAGTACCGGGCGCAGTTGAGCGCCGCTCGTCACGAGGCCGCTCAGATCCGCCAGGCCGCACACGAGGAGGGCCTCGCCCTCGTCGCCGCCGTTCGCTCGGAGGGGCAGAAGGCGCGCGAGGACATGATCGCCGCGGCCACCGTGCAACTGGAGGCCGACCGGGTGATCGCCGAGGCAGAGCTCCGCGATCACGTACTCGGACTGGCGACCGAGCTGGCCGGGCGCATCCTCGGTGAGCCGCTCACCGACATGGACCGCGCCCGGACTGTCGCCGACGCGTTCTTCGCCGACGCGGAGACCGATACCACGAGCTGAGATCGAGACAGCTGCCGCGCGGCGACGGCGGACGCGGACGCGGCTGGACGCCGGGTGGGCCCGGGTGGGTGCACGGAGGTCCGGGACGGGCGCGTGCTCCGTCACCCCACCGCTCTAGAGTGGGGTGTCATCGGGCCCCGAGCGGAGAGGTCGGCCATGACGAACCGTCATGCGGTGGTGGTCGGAGCCGGAATCGGGGGCCTCACGACCGCCGTCGCCCTGCACCGCCGGGGCTGGCGCGTCACCGTCTGCGAGCGCGCCCCCGAACCCCCCGTCACCGGGGCCGGGATCGGCCTCGCCCCCAACGCCCTGCGCGCGCTCGCGGCCGTCGGCGTCGATGTCTCCCGCGCGATCGGCGGCGCCGTACCCCAGACGATGGGCGTGCGCCGACCCGACGGCCGGTGGCTTACCCGGGCGGGCACCGCGGACATGGCGGCCCGCTACGGCATGGCGCCCCTCGCCGTCCCGCGCCCGGCGCTGACCGCCGCCCTCGCTGCCGCTCTGCCGCAGTCGGCCCTGCGTTACGGCACCGAGGTGACCGGCGTCGAGGATGCCGAGGGCCGCCGTCCGGCCGTTCGCACGGCGGCGGGCCCCGGCCTTCCCGCCGATCTGGTCGTCGCCGCCGACGGGATCAACAGTCCGCTGCGCCGCGCGCACTTCCCCGCGCACCCCGGACTGCACTACCTCGGAGAGACGGCCTGGCGGACCATCGTGGACGCCCCGGACCTGCGGATACCGGCCATGAGCGAGACATGGGGGCGGGGGCGGCGGTTCGGGGTGACCCCGCTCGTGGACGGCCGCTACTACCTCTACGCCACCGCGGTCGTCCCGCGCGGCACCCGCTTCGCGGACCCGCGCACCGAGCTGCGGCAGCGCTTCGGCTCGTGGCACGACCCCGTTCCGGCCCTGCTGGACCGCGTCGGGCACCTCGACGCCGCCGATGTCCTGCGGAACGACCTCTACGACCTGGCCGGCCCGCTCCCGTACCTGCACCACGGCCGGATCGCCTGGCTGGGCGACGCGGCCCACGCCATGGCCCCGAACCTCGGCCAGGGCGGCTGCCAGGCCATCGAGGACGCGGTGGTCCTCGCCCACCTGCTGCCCGCCGGAGAGCTCGGCGACAGCAACGACCGCGGCGACGACGCCGTTCCGGCCGCCCTCGCCGCGTACACCGCCGCCCGCCGCGACCGCACCGACGCCGTGCGTCTTCGGGCCCGCCGCGTCGGACGTCTGGGCGTCGTGCGCAATCCGGTCGCGGTGGCCGCCCGTGATCTCGCGGTCCGTGTCACCCCGGCCCGTCTTGCCCTGCGCGGCATGGACGACCTCTTCGACGGTTTCCGCCTCCCCGCCACGTAGCGGAGAGGCCGGCCGGGACCGGGTGCCCCTCAGGGAGTGGTACTGACCGGGAAGGAGAAGCTGTAGCCCTGCTTCTTGAGCCAGGGCAGGTACTCCTTCAGCGCGGCGACGGTCTCGCTGCGGTCGCCGCCCCCGTCGTGGAAGAGGACCGTCGGCTGCCGGGGGAGCTTGCCCTCCACGGTGGCGAGGATGGCTTCCAGGCCCGGGCGGTTCCAGTCCTGGGGATCGACGCTCCAGCCCAGCGGGCGCATGCCGCTCGCGGCGGCGATGGCGCGGCTGTCAGGGGTGAAGGCTCCGCCCGGCGCGCGGTAGTACGTGACAGGGACCCCGGGGACGGCCTTCTCGATCATGGCCTTGCCGTCGAGGATCTGCTGCCGCTGGTAGGCGACGGGCTTGTGGTCCATCGTGATGTCGTGGTCGACGGAGTGGTCGCACAGCTTGTGCCCGTCGGCGGCGACCGCGCGCGCCAGCTCCGGGTACTTCTGCGCCTTGGTGCCGATCATGCAGAAAGTGGCCTTGACGTGGTTCTTCCGCAGCGTCTCCAGGACCTGGGGCGTCCAGCGGGGATCCGGGCCGTCGTCGATGGTGATCGCGACCTGGCGCCCCGAGCCCTGCGCCAGCCGTGAGATCCCCAGCGGGACCCCGGAGGCGCTCCGGGCGGTCCCCTGGGCGGCGCTCGCGGTTCCGGCCGGTGCGGCGTGGTCGCCGGGGGGCGCGTCCGGGGCATGGCCCACCGAGCCGTCCGTGGCGGCGTACGCGGGAGTGCCGGCTGCCGCCAGGAGGCCGAGGAGGGCGGCCGCAGCGACGGACCCCGCCCGTCGACGACGTGCGGAAGTGGTGGTGATGCGCATGGACGTGCTCTTCCTTTGCCCTCAGCCCCCGGATCTCGCTGGTCGGTCCAGGCTAGGTCATCCGTTCGGACCCCTTTCTCGACCGAATGGCCCGTTTTGTGTGGCTCAGTGCACACGGGCCCCTCGGCGAGAGGCCGACAACCTCGGAGCGCCAACGGTTGTGGCCGCGTCCGTGGTGCCGCGCCGCCTGTGAGCAGTGTCACGGCCCGTCGGCGCCGCGGGGCCGCGGGGAGCGGCCCCGGCCGGCCTACGGTGCCGTCGCGGCTCCGCAGTGCTTCCTGATGAGCGCGTACGAGGCGATGCGGTCAGCGAGGTCGTAGACGGGGGTGGCCAGCATCAGCTCGTCCGCCCCCGTCTCGGCCGCCAGGTGTGCGAGCCGCTGCACGACCGCCTCGGGCGTGCCGACGGCCTGCTGGGCGCGGAAGCCCGCCAGCGCCTGCCGCTCCTGCTCCGTGAAGGGGTGGCCGGCCGCCTGCGCCGGGGTCGGGAAGGGCGTCTGGCTCTCCCCCTTCAGGAGGCCGGCCTTGACGACGTTCATCGGCCCGGCCCGCCGGACGGCTTCCTCCTCCGTCTCCGCGCACACCGCCTCCACGCACAGCAGCACCCGGGGCCGCTCGCACCAGCGGGACGGGGTGAACGCCGACCGGTATCGCTCCAGCACCGCGAGGGTGTTGTCCGGCCTGATGTGGTGCGCGACGGCGACCGGCAGGCCGAGTTCCGCGGCGAGCGCGGCCCCCGCGGGGCTGGAGGCGAGCAGCCACGGCTCCGGCAGCGGCCCCAGTGCCACCTCGTCCACCAGGAACGACAGGATCGCGGCCACGTCGTCCCGGTACTCGGCATCCGTAGCCGGGCCGGCGCCGCGGCGCAGCGCCCGCGCGGTGGGCTCGTCGAACGTGCCGGGACCGCGGCCGATGCCCAGGTCGATGCGGTCCTCGTGCAGGGCGGCCAGCGTGCCGAACTGCTCCGCCAGCGTGAGGGGGGCGTGGTTGGGGGCCAGCACGCCGCCCGAACCGAGACGGATGGCCGAGGTCGAGGCGGCCGCGTGCGCCGTCAGTACGACGGGTGGGAACGCGCCGATCGCGGGAGAGTGGTGGTGCTCCGCGTACCAGATGCGGTGGTAACCGAGGTTCTCCAGTCCTTGGGCGAAGGCCGTGGTGTCCCGCAGGGTGTCCGCGGCTCGGGTGCCCGTTTGCACCATCGCGACTTCCAGCGCTGAAAGGGGTATGTCGAGCAGCATGGCGTCAGCATAGGGATCGCGGGTGGCGGCGCGGACGAGCGTGATCGTTTTCGCGCCACACCGCCACGCCGCCGCGCCGCCCGCCGCCGCTCCGCCCGCCGCACCGCCCGCCGCCCCGCCGCAACCGGCGTCGCGACAACCGGAGTCGCCGCTGCGGCTCAGTGCTCCTTGAGCAGGGCGCAGGCGAAGTTCTCCTGCACGGTGCGCAGTCGGGCCAGCAGTGCGGGCTTGTTGCCCTTGCTGGTCTGGGTGTTGATCGAGAAGGTCAGCGACCGGGTTCCGTCGGGTGTGGCGGCGGCGAGCTGGGTGTATCCGGGGAAGTTCCCGGTGTGGCCGTAGAGCACTCCGCAGCGGGTGGTGTACTGGAAGATCGCCAGTCCGGCGGCGTTGGTGCCGGGGCCGGCCGGCTCCGAGGAGTCGCCGGGACGGAAGGTCAGCTGCTCCTTGCGGGTCTGCGGCGACAGCAGGGCCGGACCGCCGTAGGCCCGGATGAAGGTGCCCAGTTCCCTGGGGGTGGAGACGATGCCGCCGGAGGCCCAGACACCGGAGGCGCCCAGGGCCTCGCTGATGTCCTCCGGTTCGGCGGGCGGCTGGACGTCGTAGCCGTGCAGGTACGGCTGCGGGAGCCGGTAGCCCAGGGGGAGGCTGGTGCGGCGCAGCCCCAGCGGGCGGTACACGAGCTCCTTGAGGAGGTCCTCGTAGCGGCGGTCGGTGACGGCCTCGGCCATGAGCGCGACGGCGATGTTGTCCGAGTTGGAGTACTCGTACAGGGAGCCGGGGGCGAAGCGCAGCGGCTCGTCGGCCACGAAGTCGAGGAGGGTGCGCGGGTCGAACACGTGGCGCGGGTCGGCGTTGAGGATCTCCAGGAACCCGGGGTCTGCCGAGTAGTCGGGCAGACCGCTCGTGTGCTGGAGGAGCTGGCGCAGCGTCACCGCGTGCCAGGCCTCGGGCTGTCCGGGCAGGCGCTCGCCGATGGTGTCGTCGAGGGAGAGCAGGCCCTGGTCGACGAGCCGGAGGGCCACGGCCCCGCTGAACGCCTTGGCGATGCTGGCGATGCGCATGTGGTCGTCGGGGTGCGGCGGGCGACCGGTGGCGATGTCGCCGACGCCGGCCGTGTACACCTCCGTACGGTCGCCCCGGGTGAGCATGGCGATGACCCCGGGAGGGCCGTCGTCCTGGGCGACCAGCCCGTCGAGCTGCCGCTGGAGGCGCTTGTCGTGGTGCGGGCGGCCGTCGCCGGGGCCCGGGTCACCGGCCGCCTGTGCGGGCTGCAGCAGCCCTGCGAGCGCGGCGGCGGTCAAGGCGGTGGCGGACAGCCCGGTGCGGAGGCTGCCTCGGCGGGCTCGGGCGCGGGCACGGGCGCGGGTCGGCATGTACGTGGCTCCTGGTGTGCTCGGGAACGGCCGGGACGACCGGGGCGGGCGGCGGCGCCCGGCCCGGCCCAGCAGTAGCAGCCCGGGCGACCCACCGGGTCCGCGGCGCGCGCCGCGACCCCCCGGTTGGCCGCGCAAGTCGCCGTCGGACGGTCGCCGTCGGACCCAGGTCGCCGGGGAGCCGGGCGGGCAGCTGCCGTCCGTACGGCACGGCCTGCTCCGAACAGGTCACCAGGAACGGCGGCGCGGTCGCGCTCCGCCCGCCGCGCCCCCGGTCCTGGTAGTCACGGGAGCGAGGTCCCATCCTTCCGAGCGACGGAGAGAACATGCACGCACGCCGATTGGTCACCGTCCTCGCCTCCACGGCCATCACCGTGCTCCTCGGTGTCGCCGGCGCACACGCAGAGGGGGTGACCGGCCCGGACGGCGGCTCGGACGGCCCGGTGCCCTCGGTTCCCGTACAGCACGGCGACAAGGGCGGATCCGGCATCACCGGCTACGAGGTCGTGCGCCAGGAAGGCGCGGTCGTCGAGCCGAACGCGTTCGAGCAGGTCGTGGCCACCTGCCCGGCCGGTAAGAAGGTGATCGGGGGCGGGTTCGTCGGCAACGGGGCCAAACTGCTCACGATCCGGTCGTTCCCCGGCAGTGGCAACACCTCGTGGATCGTCACCGTGCAGAACACCGACACCGTGCCCCTGGGATTCAGCGCCTACGCCATCTGCGCGAACGTCGCGAGCTGAGACCGAGGCGGCGTCCGAGGCGTCGGGCAGCGCTCGAAGGCAGGGTTCAGCGTGCTTCCCCCGCAGGGACCGCCGGCATGGAGCCCGCGCCTGCGGCGGCCTGCTCGGGCCGTACCGGTGGCACGGCCAGGAGGTGCTGGGCGGCGTCGGCGGCGGTGTAGGCGGAGGCGAAGGTGAACGCGCGGGGGGACGGCCCGTGGGCCCGCAGGTCGGCCAGCCGCTCCAGGGCTTCGCCGACGGTCGGCAGGTGCCCGGCGGGGACCCACCAGAGCACCAGGTGCGCCTCGACGTGCCGCTCGAACCATTCGCGGCGCCGGCGCATCACTTCCAGGTGCCCGCTGCGGTAGGCGAAGTCCCACAGGGCCTCCTGGGTCTGCCACACCGACAGGTTGACGATGACGTCCTCCCCCGCCGGGCGCATGCCGGTGGCGTCGGCCTGCCCCTCCTCCACGAGCCGCCACACGAAGCCGGGCGCACGGTCGGCGGCGGCGTTGACCGGATCGAGCATCTCGACGAACGGTGCCATGCGCGGGTCGTCGAAGGGGTGGAGGAGCGTGGCGACGTTGAGCTGGGCGAGGTGGGTGGCGTGCGCCGATGCGGTCATGGCCTCATCCCAGCACGACCACCTCTCTATGTCAACGGTCGTTGTTTTTAGAATTCTCGATCACCACACAACACTCCCCCGGCCGGGCATCCATACGGGCGCGAACGGGACCGTCCGCACCGAACAGCCCTTCCAGCAGCGCGAGGTTCATGCCGCAGACGAGCGGCGGGAAGTGTTCGGCGACTGCGTGGAAGGGGCAGTTGCGCATGCGGACCACAGGCTCGGGCGCCCCGGTCACCGCCACGGCGCCTTCGGCATCCTGGACGCCGTCCCCGCCCGCCACGCCCTCACCGCCTTCCAGGTACGGTTCGTAGCCGCGGCCGGCCAGCATCTCCATGGCCTCTTCCAGTCCGCCACAGGGCGGCGCCGAGCCTCGCAGGGCCTCGCCCCTGCGGCCTGCGGCCGCGCACAGCGCCGCGTCCAGACCCGCCTGCTCGGCGGCCTCGGCAAGCAGCTCGGCGGCGGTGAGGTAGTCGCGGGCCGGCAGCGACACCGACCGCTCGGCCCGCGCCCTCGTGTACACCTTGGCCGGCCGGCCGGCCCCCGGGCCCGAGCGGCCCGTCAGACGGCGGCTGCCGCTCTCCAGCAGCCCGGCCTCGGTCAGCCTGTCCAGATGGTGCGCGGCGAGCGTGCGCGCCACACCGGCCGCCTCGGCGGCCTCGTTGCGGCCGACCTCGCGGCCCTGCGCCGCCACGTACTCGTACAGGCGGCGCCGCACCGGATCCTGCAACATCGCGATCGCGTCGATATCCTTCACGCGACCATTCTAGGAACAACGCAGATTGGACTTAGAAAGGCGAAGCCACCTCCGCAGGGAACCCCGCCGGGTCAACCGCCGACGGTCAGCCGGACGGGCGCCGTCGCCGGCGGCCGCGGCAGGCTCAGGCCCGGACCGCCGGGCGTGATCGAGCCGAGGACGCTCGCGCGCCGGGCGCCCGTGCACGAGGGGACGGTGCCCGGCAGGCCGTGCGCGGTGAGCCAGCCCAGCACGGCGAAGGCGTACGCCTCCTTCGCCCCCGCAGGCAGCCCGAGTTCGTCCGAGGACCGCACCACGCACCCGCCGTTCTCTCCGGGGCCGCCGGCCGCACCGGGCCGTCCCAGCTCCTCCCGCAGCCAGTCCATCAGCACCGGGTTGCGCGTCCCCCCGCCCGATGCGATCACCTCGGTGGCCCCGAAGGGCCGGATCGCGTCGGCGACGGTCCGGGCCGTGAGCCGGGTCAGTGTGGCGACGACGTCCTCGGCGGGCAGCGGCCCGTACGGGCCCAGTGCCGCGCGCAGATAGGGCAGGTGGAAGAGTTCCTTGCCCGTCGTCTTCGGCACGGGACGGGCGTAGTACGGGTCGTCCAGCAGCCTTCGCAGCAGCGGCGGGTGGACCGCGCCCCGCGCCGCGAGAGCTCCGTCCGTGTCGATCGTGTACGCCCCACCCGACGCGTCGTGTCCCGCCAGCGCGCGCACCGCCGCGTCGATCAGCGCGTTGGCGGGACCGGTGTCGAAGGCCAGCGGTTCGCCGCCGGTCCCCTCCGCCCCGCCCGGTACGACCGTCACGTTCCCGATCCCGCCCAGGTTGAGTGCGACCGGTACCCCGGGCCGGCCCCGCAGCCACATCACGTCGACGATGCTGACCAGAGGCGCACCCTGTCCCCCGGCCGCCACGTCGCGGGTACGGAAGCCGGAGACGACGGGCCGGCCGGTCGCCTCGGCGATCCAGGCCGCCTCGCCGATCTGGAGCGTGCCGTGCACCCGGCCGTCCTCGGCCCAGTGGAAGACCGTCTGCCCGTGCGACGCCACCAGGTCGGCCCGGCCGCCGCACAGCTCCTCGTCCGCTCGCACGGCCGCCGCGGCGAAGGCCCGTCCGATGCGGGTGTCGAGCCGGCACACCGTGGCGAGGTCCGCCCCGGCGGGGGGCAGGGCCCCGGCCAGGTCCGTCCGCAGATCGTCGTCGTAGGCCGTGCTGACCATCCCCAGGGGCGTGAGCACCAGCGTGTCGCCGTCGAGGGCGAGGTCGGCGGCGGCCGCGTCGATCGCGTCGTACGACGTGCCGGACATCAGCCCGACCACACGCAGCGGCCTCACCGCAGCGCCCGCTCGTGGTCGTCGCCGCGCAGCGTCAGGAGTGCGGCGACGCTCACCGTGCAGGCCGCCGCCGCGTAGTACCCGGGGACGTCGGGATTCCCGGTCCGCCCGACCACCTCGGTGATGATCAGTCCCGCACAGCCCGAGAACACGGCGTTGGACAGCGCGTACGCCAGCCCGAGCCCGGTGCAGCGCACCCTGGCCGGGAACATCTCGGCCAGCATCGCGGGCCCGGGACCCGCCAGCAGGCCGACGCCGGCACCCGCGGCGAACAGCGCCGCTCCCTTCGCGTACGCCGGCCCGCCGGGGTCCTGCACGAGGTGCAGCAGCGGGAGCGCGAGCACGGCCACCAGCAGGGCTCCCGCCACCATCACCGTCCGCCGCCCGATCCGGTCGCTCAGCTTCCCGGCGGGCAGGATCGCCGCGGCGAACCCCAGGTTCGCCAGGACGGTGCCGAGCAGGGCCCGCTGGAAGGTGGTGCCGAGCGTGCTCTGCAGGTAGGAGGGCATGACCACCAGGAAGGTGTAGCCGGCCGCCGACCAGCCCATCATCCGGCCGACGCCCAGCACCACGGCCCGGACCGTCTCCCCGGGACGCGGCCGGGGCTCGCCCCGGGTCCCGGCGCCGCCCGGCGCGCGACCGCCCGGCGTGACGGCGGGCGGCTCCTCCCGGGGCAGCCGCAACCGCAGCCGCAGTGCGACGAGCCCCAGCGGCAGGGTCAGCAGGAAGGGCACGCGCCAGCCCCACCCGTACAGCTGCGACGCGGTCAGTACGCTCGCCAGGACCACCGCCACGGAGGCGCCCGCGAGCAGTCCGAGCGCGACCGTGAACGACTGCCAGGCCCCGTACAGGCCCCGGCGGCCCGGCGGCGCGCATTCCGTCATGACCGAGACCGCCCCGCCGAACTCCCCGCCCGCCGACAGCCCTTGCAGGATCCGCAGCAGGGTCAGGAGCCACGGCGCGGCCGCGCCGATCGAGGCGTACGTGGGCAACAGGCCGATCATGGCCGTGGCACCGGTCATCAGGCAGACGACCAGGACGAGCGCGGGCCGCCGGCCCACGCGGTCACCGAACCGCCCGAACATCGCGGCCCCGACCGGCCGGAAGAAGAACGCCAGGGCGAACGACGCGTACGCCTTGACGAGCCCCTCCACCTCGCTGCCGCCCGCCGGGGTGAAGAACTGCGCCGCGATGACGGTGGCGAAGTAGCCGTAGATCCCGAACTCGTACCACTCGATGAAGTTGCCGACGGATCCCGCCACCAGTGCCCGGCGCGCGTCGTCCGGCCGGACCGTCACGGGAGGCCGCACCGGACCGGGGACGGGTGTGGTCATGGATCAAGCGTGCTGACCCGCGGGCGGCTCCACAAGTGCCGTCCGCCATCTGCCGTACGCCGCCCCGTCGGGGAGTCAGGCGCGCCGGGCGCCCACCAGCCGGAAGGCGGCGTACAGGGCGACGCCGGCCAGGGCCAGGACCATCGAGCCCTCGATGAGCTGCGTCGGCCAGTAGTGCGAGACCGGGTGGAACTCCACGTACCAGCCGGTCACGTCCATGTCCGCCGGGCAGACGCGGCAGGTTCCGGGTCCGCTCGAAGCAGGCGTACTCGGGCAGGCGCTCACCGGTGGTGCCCATGAGCTCGTGCCGGGCGAGCGGGTCGGGGTCGGCCATCGGCTCGTCGAGGAGCAGCTGGCCGGGGCGCTTGCCGAGGGCCAGGGCCAGGGCGACGCGGGTGCGCTGCCCGACGTAGGCGAGCGGCTCGCGTGCCGCCGTGTGCAGGGTGCCCTCCGTGGGAAGCACGGGGCCGGCGGCGAGGCTCAGCAGGGAGGACTTCCCGGCGCCGTTGGGCCCGACGCCCCGGTCGGCGAGTTCGTCGTGCAGCGGAGACTCGGCCGGGGCGCTGCCCAGGGACTTCCGGACGAAGGTGCCCAGTCACCGCTTCGCCTCGACGAGGCCTTCGCGTTCCCGTTCCTGTTCGCGGTAGGCCTTGAGGACGGTGTTCGGGTTGATCGCGGTGGCCTCCACGACCTCCCGCGCCGTCGGCAGTTCGTCGCCCGGCTCCAGCAGGCCCAGGGGGGGATCACGCACGGGGTCGCCGGTCTTCGCTCAGCCGGCCTCCGTACCCTCCTCCGGCCGTTCGGCGTGCTGGTCCGTGGGCTCGTCCTTCAGCCACAGCGGGTGCTCCCGCTCCGCCCAGGGGCGCTCGACGGACCCGGTGCGCATCCCCCTCCGTGCCTCCGGGTCGGCGAGCGCCATCCTGATGTGCCCGGCCAGTACCACGCCTATGGCCAGGGCCAGCCAGTCGTGCACGAAGGTGGCGCTGGTGCGCCACACCAGCGGTGCCAGGTGCGTGAACCACATCAGCACACCGGTCGCCAGCATCACCAGGACGGCGCCCGCGATCCACGACGCGTAGATCTTCTGGCCGGCGTTGAACTTCCCCGCGGGCCGCGACGCCCGCCGGCGGTCGCGCCGCCGCACCGCGCGCAGCCACCTCCTGTCGTGCGGTCCGAAGCGGTTCAGCCTGCGCAGGTCGGCACGGAAGGCGGCCGAGGCGAGACCGGCCAGGAACGGCGCGGGCAGCAGGATCCCGGCCCATTCGTGGACCGTCACCACGAGATCCCTACGGCCGACCAGTTCGGCGAGCTGCGGTACGTACAGAGCGGCCGCGGTCGCCACGCACAGCAGGGTCAGCGCGGCGGTCACGCGGTGGACCCAGCGCTCGGCACGGGTGAACCTGGCGACCCGTCGGGTCGGTTCAGACGGTGGGGGTGTCACTGCGCCCGTTGGACCCGCCGACCCACGCGTCGACGTCATAGCCCCGCTCCTCCCAGTAACCGGGTCGCACCTCGGACGTGACGGTGATCCCGGAGAGCCATTTCGCCGACTTGTAGAAGTACATCGGTGCGACGTAGAGCCGGACCGGGCCGCCGTGCGCGTGGCTGACCGGCTTGTCCTGCATCTGCAGACAGACCAGCACGTCGTCCCGTCGGGCCTGCGGAAGCGTGAGGCTCTCGCTGTACGTGCCGTCGAAGCAGGTGAAGCGGATCGCCTTGGCCTCGGGGCGGACACCGGCGGCGTCCAGCAACAGGGACAGCCTGACGCCGGCGAAGGGGGTCTCGGGGACCCGCCAGCCGGTGACGCACTGTACGTCCCGCACGACACGGTTCTGCGGCAGCGCACGCAGGGCGTCGAGGGTGTACGTCGCAGGGCGCTCGACCAGGCCGTCCACGGTGAGCCGGTAGTTCTGCTCGTCCTTCCGCGGTACGGAGGTGGCGACGGAGTAGTACCGGAAGCCGCCTCCGTTGGGAAGCAGCCCGGTGAGCCCGGTCGGGTCCTTGTCCGAGGCGGCCCCGAGGAAGGCCTCGATCCCGCGCTGCACGTACGGAGCGGCAGCGAGGCCCCCGGCGCCGAGCCCGAGCATGCCGAGCACGAGACGGCGGCCGACCGGGGTTCCCTCGAAGTCGGGATGGTCTGTCGTCACCCCTTGATTCCAGCACCCCGGTGTCCGGGGCACCAGGGAGACCGGCGCGACGTCAGACTTCCGTCACAGATCCTTCCGGTCCCCCGGCAGGCGCCCCACCGCGGGCCGGAAGGGCAGGCGCCCTACCGGGCCGGGCGCATGTCCGGCAGGATGATCCGGCGCACCGGAGGTCACCCGCGGCGGTGGCCCGGTCCGGTCCCGCCCGCGATCCGGAGGTCCCAGTGGCTCGGCACGACGACCAGGCGCGGCGCGACGAGCTGTACCGCGACCCCTATCCGCTCTACGAGCGTGCCCGCCGGGCCGAGGGGCTGACGTACGTACCCGAGTTCGACGCGTGGCTGGTGGCGCGCGACCGGGACGTACGGGAGGTGCTGCTGCGCGCGGAGGACTTCTCCTCGGCCCATGCGCTGCTGCCGGACATCCCGCTCTCGGACGCGGCGCTCGGCGTCCTGCCACGCGGGTTCGGCCCCCGGCCCACCGTCGTGTCCAGCGACGGCGCGGCCCACCGGCGGCACCGGGCCCCGCTGAACCGGGGGCTGTCCGCCGCCCGCGTGGCAGCGCTGCTGCCGTACGCCCGGACGTGCGCGAGCGAACTGGTGGACGGCTTCGCGGCGGACGGGTCCGCTGAGCTGGTGGAGGCGTACGCCCGGCGGCTGCCCGGGATGGTGGTCGGACGGCTGATCGGCCTGGACCCCGCCGACGTGCCCGCGGCCGTGCACGGCGGCTACCGGGCCGAGGAGCTGCTGTTCCGCCCGCTGTCGCCGGAGGGGCAGGTGGCCGCCGCCGAGGACGTGGTCGCGCTCCAGCACCTGCTGGACGGGTACGTCCGCGACCGGCGCGAGCGTCCCCGGGACGACATGTGCTCGACCATGGTGGCCGCCCTGGCCCCCGGTGACGCCGAGCTCACCCTCGAACTGCGGCACGAACTGGTGACCAGCCTGCAGAACCTGCTGATCGCCGGATTCCTCACCACGAGCGCCCTCATCGCCACCATGCTGATGCACCTGCTCGGCGACCGGCGCCAGTGGCGGATGCTCCGCGCCGATCCGTCCCTGATCCCGGCGGCGGTGGAGGAGGCCGTCCGCCACGACACCGCCATCCAGGCCTTCCGGCGGACCACCACCCGGCCGGTGACGCTCGCCGGGACGAAACTGCCCGCGGCGGCCACGGTGCTGGTGGCGTACGGCTCGGCCAACCGCGACGAGCAACGGTACGAGCGCGCCGGGGAGTTCGACATCACCCGGCCCGCGAACCGGCAGCACCTCGCCTTCGGGTACGGGACCCACGGCTGCCCCGGTTCGCAGCTGGCCCGCGATCAGCTCCGCCTGACCCTCGATCTGTTCATCCGCCGCATGCCGGAGCTGCGACTGGACCGGGAGCGTCCACGGCCGCAGATGCGGCCCACGCTGATCCACCGCTCACCGCAGTCCCTGTACGTCACCTGGTGACACGGCGGCCGTTCACTCGTCCGAGTTGCGCGCCCGCTCGTCTCCTGCCTGCCCGCCACCGTTCGTTTCCGGTTGTTGCCGGTTGTTGCCGGCATGTGGCGGTCCCGTGGCAGGGTTCGCGGGCCCCTGGTCGGGCCGTCCCCCGGTACCTAACATCCCCGGCATGGCAACGGCGTCGCTCGCCGCGCCGAACCCCTCCCCCTCTGCCAAGGACCAGGTCCGCCATGAGCGTCCCCACCCTCCTCGACGTCAGCCAGGCGCATCCACGGCTGTCCGAGCTGACCGTCGTCGACGTCCGGACTCCGGGCGAGTTCGCGTCCGGCCACCTGCCGGACGCCGTCAACGTCCCCCTCGACCGGCTCACACGGAGCCTGCCGGAGCTGCGGCGGGCCGCCGAAAGCAGGCCCCTGCTCGTGGTGTGCGCCTCCGGTGCCCGTTCTGCGAGCGCCGCCGAAACCCTGGCCTCCGGCGGCATCCCCGCATCGAGCCTCACGGGCGGCACCCAGGCCTGGACCGCCGAGGGCCACGTCCTCCAGTATCCCGGCGGTTCCCGGAACCGGGCCGTCTGGGCGATGGAACGCCAGGTCCGCTTCGCCGCCGGCGTCTCGGTACTGCTCGGCCTGGCGCTCGGGCTGCTCGTGCACCCCGCCCTCGCGCTGCTGTCCGCGGCGATCGGGGGCGGCCTGGTCTTCTCCGCGCTCACCGACACCTGCGGGATGGCAGTCGTACTCGGCAGGCTGCCCTTCAACCGCCGGGGAGCCGGGATTCATCCCTGAGCACGTCCGGCCCCGCCGAAACCGGCACCGGCGGGGCAACCCCGCAGGGATCCAGGACGTCCTCACGTACAGGACGCGCCGCCCGCGGGGCGGTGCGTGTACCGCTGAGAGGACCACGTGATGAGTGAGAAGGCCCGGCGCCTGTTCGACGCCCTCGACCTCGACCAGGACGGCACGCTGACCCGCGCCGAGGTCATCGGCGCCCTGCGCTCCAAGGGTCCGACCCTCGCGGCGCAGGGAGCCATCCCCGTCTGGGGTGTCGGGGGCACCGACGACTCCTCGGCGCTCTTCGACGCGGCCGACCAGAACGGCGACCGCGTCCTGACGTTCGAGGAGTTCGCGGCCGTGGTCGACCGGCGCTTCGGCTGGTAGCGGCGGATCCGCCGAGCAGACCTCCGCCGTTCGACGACCGCTTCCTGCGCCGCCAACTCCCCGAGCCGGTGCGACGGTCCGGGACGGGGTGGGGCGGGGTGGGGGCGGGGTGGGGGCGGTCCGGGGATTGGGTACGCTCTCGGTTGACTTCGGGGCGCCGGCAGGTGCTGGATCGCCGCAATCAGAGATGGGTCCCCATGGACAGCGCACCTTCCGCCGACTTCTTCCAGCCGCTCAAGGCGGACGACCCGGACGTCGTGGGCGGCTACCGCCTGGCGGCCGTGCTGGGGGCTGGCGGCATGGGCAAGGTCTACCTCTCCTACACGCCGGGCGGCCGGCCCATCGCCATCAAGGTGATCCGGCCCGAGTTCAGCGAGGACCCCGAGTTCCGGCGGCGCTTCCAGCAGGAGGTGCGGGCCGCGGAGCGGGTCCAGGGGCTCTACACCGCACCGGTCATCGACTCGGACACCGAGGGCGCCCAGCCCTGGCTGGCCACGGCCTACGTGCCGGGCCCCTCGCTCGCCCACGCCGTGTCCCGGCACGGCGCGCTGCCGGTGCGCAGCGTGCTGCTGCTGACGGTCGGGGTCGCCGAGGCGCTGCACGTCATCCACGGCGCGGGCATCGTCCACCGGGACCTGAAGCCCGCCAACGTGCTGCTCGCCTCCGACGGCCCGCGCGTCATCGACTTCGGCATCGCCCGGGCCGCCGACTCCACCGCCCTGACGAGTACCGGCGTCAGCGTCGGCACCCCGGCGTTCATGGCACCCGAACAGGCCTCGGCAGGGACGGTCACCCCGGCCACCGACGTCTTCGCCCTCGGGCAGATCGCGGCCTTCACCGCGATCGGGGCGTCCGTCTTCGGCGACGGGCCCTCGCACGCGGTGCTCTACCGGATCGTGCACGAGGACCCCGACCTCAGCGCCCTGCCCGAGGAGCTACGGCCGGTGGTGACCCGCTGCCTCAGCCGCGACCCGGCCGACCGGCCGACCCTGACCGAGATCATCGAGCTGTGCAACGCGGCCTCGGACACCCCGCTGCGCCAGGGCGAGGACTGGCTGCCGCAGGCCGTCGCCGGTTCCATCACCGAGCGGCTGCGGCTGCCCGCTCCGGCACCGACCCCGGCACCGACCCCGGCGCCGGCACCGACCCCGACCGAGGTCTCCGCGCCGCAGGCGCCGGCCCCGGCGGTACCTGCCGCGCCCGGGTACACACCGACCGATGCGGCCGCCGCGGCGCCGACGCAGACAGCTCCGGCGCAGGGGGCTCCCGGGGCCGTGCCGCCGGGATACCGGACGCCGCCCCCGTACACACAGCCTTCGTACCCGCAGCCCTCGTACCCGCAGCCTTCGTACCCGCAGCCGCAGCAGCCCGCGTACGCGCAGCCCTCGTACGCCCCGGGCCACAGCACACCGCCGCCGTTCCACCCCCGGGGCTTCGTTCCCGGTCCGCCCGGTCCGAGCGCTCCGCCGCGTCCCAGGCGGACGGGACTGATCGTCGTCGGGACGGTCGCGGCGGCGGTCATCGGGCTCGTGGTCCTCGGGTCCCTGCTGCCTGACGGCTCGAAGAAGGGCGGCGGTGACAAGGCGTCCGGCGGTGGCAGTGCCTCTTCGGGTGCCGCGCAGAAGCGGCCCGACCCGCAGCCGGTCTCGTACCAGGGCATCGAGGTGCCCCAGAACCACCAGTTGATGTTCGCCGACAACCCGCCGCGCCCGGCCGAGGAGCCGACCGGTGCCGGGGTGCTCTACGGGCACGGGGACCTCTTCTACTACCGGGACACCTTGTTCGGGGACGAGAAGTTCGGTATAGCGAACGGCAAGCTCGTCCTGCTGAACAACTCCGAGAAGGGCTCCCTGGAGACCTGCCGCGCCGTGACCCGCTTCACCGAGAAGATCGGCCTCGACCAGCTCTCGGACGGGTCGCAGGTCTGTGTGCTGAGCAAGGCAGGCCACATCACGCTCGCGACTTTCCGCGGCAGGTCGGGCGTGAAGGAAGAGACCAGGTTCCTCACCGTCGACCTGACGGTCTGGCGCAATGCCGAGGCTGCGGCGAAGAACTAGGCCGGTTCTTCCGGCCGTTCATGGGTTCGGCCGGTCAGGCATGATGCCCGGGTGAGCATCATCGTCAAGTTCTTCGTGGCACCGGACGACACCACGGCAGCTCTGGTCCTGCAGACCGGCCCGGGACGGGCATGCGAGTCGCTCTCCTTCGGCGGCTTCGACCCGGAGGAGGCCGTCGTCGAGTGGGAATGCCTTCTCACCGGCGCCGGCTTCGAGGAACTCGTCGAAGCCGGCGAGCCGCGTATCGTCGCCGGCCTGGACGACGGCGGATGTGTCGTCTTCGCCATTTCGCCCGGCCTGTCCGTCGCACTCGCGGACGCCGCACTGTCCGGGCTGCGTGACGTCGCCGCCTCGTGGGTTCAACTCCGGGCGGAGGAAGGCGAGATCATCGACGCGGAGACCGCCGACTCGATCGTGGGCGACCTGGCGGCGCTTGTCAGGGGTGCCCGTCGTCAGGGCCAGGGCGTCTACTGCTGGGTCGCATAGGAGTTCACCTCCGCAGCCGGCCGCGCACAGCAGGCCGCCGCATCGGAGAAGATTGCTCCTTCAAGATCGACGACGCGGGCGGCAGGACCTCTGCCGCCCTCGTCCGACGGGGAGGACGGCAGCCATGCGGGAAGTAACGCGTCACGAGGTCGGTGAGGACCGGACGAGTCGGGCGCTGGAGGGCATCCGCAGCCGGACCTTCGGCCGCTGGCACAGCCTGCGCTACGACAGCCTGTCCATCAAGGGGATACAGGAGATGGGCGACGAGCTCCTCGACCACGTCGGCGCCCTCACCCACCAGGATCCGCAGCTGGAGGGCGCGGCCGGCCGGCTGGCCCTGCGGACGGCGGCGGAGTGCGCGCTCGGTGTTCTGACGCTCGGCACATGCCCGGGCGGGGACTTCGAGATCTTCTTCCCCCTCATCGACGAGGAGCTCAGCAGCGAGGACTTCGCCTTCGGCGACGCGGTCGACCAGGCTCCCACGGCGCGGGTCTGGGTGGACACCTTCGCGCTGAGCGTGATCACCGGACTGGTCCGGGAACCGGCCAAGGTGATCGGTCCTCTGCTGAAGACGGACTACGCTCCGATGTTCCACGCCGGACTTCCGTACTCGTCGCTGAGCTCGGTCTCCGAGCCTGCCGAGCTCGCCGAGATGGATGCGCTCTGCGCCTACCTCCACCTGGTCGAGAAGCCCAGGTCACCTTGGGTCGCGTCCGGGGTGCCGCCCCTGCGTAAACCGGACGCGGAGGAGCGCGCCGCGGCCGCCGCGCGGCTCGACGAGGCGGGCACACCGACCCCCGACCAGCGGCTGCTGCGCGTACTCCTCGACGACGACCGGCCCGCGTTCGAACAGGCCCTGGCCGGCCGTCTCCTGGAACACCGCGACGGCGCCGGTCCGGATGCCGCGCCGCGGACGCTGCTGCCGGTCACGGCCGTCGCCCTGGCGGCCCTCGCCGTACAGGCACACGGCTGGGAGCTGAACGTGCGCTCCGGTTACCTGCCGACGGGCCTGCTGCGCGCCCCGGGCCAGTAGGACTGCTGGGGCGTGTCTGCCGAACGATCACCGAGTGTGTCCTGGTGCCCGGCGCCATCACTTGTCGGGCCGGCGTCGGTCGGCGATTCTGGGCCGATGCCAGGACAGGGGAAGCGGAAGCGGCGTCAAGAGGCCGGGAGGCAGCGGCTGGCCGCTCGCACTGCGCCGGACGCAGGACAGTGGGAAGTGGTCCTTGAGACAAGGGACCAGGCGGAGCTGCGCGCGTATCTGCGCCGTCTTCGGGAGGCGGGGACCGACGAAGCGCTCGTCCGGATCGACACGCTGTGTGCGCGCCCTGCGGATCGGAGCACCTACCGGCTGAGCCGGTTCGTGGCGGGCGCGGCGCGCGAGTCGGACCGCGAGCCTTCCGGCCATTGATCCCCGGCCCGTCGGTCCCAGGTCCTCCCGGCCGGCACTCCGGTGCGGGCCTGTCGTCCGACCCGGGCGGGGCAGCGCCCGGGTGCGCAGCCCCGCCCTCGCCGGATCCACGGCCAACCCTGCGAGGGGGCCTGCAGATCGTCTGCGGGATAGCCGTCAGGCTTGGCTGACGGCAGCCACGGCGGCCGGGAGGACGGCGGGGCGGTCGAGGAATGCGAGCACGGCCCGCTTCTCCGGGAGGTACACCTCGGGCAGGTCGATCTCCGGGAGGGTGATCTCGCCCTCCCGGACGAAGCCGAGCCGGTTCAGCAGGGCGAGCGCCTTGTCGTTGGAGGCGTCGGGCTCGGCCACCGCGCGCAGGACGGCCGGGTCGCGGAACGTGAACCGGATGAGCGACCCGATCAGGGTCCTGCTGAATCCGGGCCGGGGCCGGCCGGTCACCGGGGCCAGCATCAGATGGACGCCGATGTCACCCTCCCGCACCGCGTAGCAGTCGCTGACCCGGTCCTCGGTGGGCTCGTACGTCTGGAAGAGCGCCACGGGCTCGTCGTCCAGCCGGACCATGAACGCGTGGTGCGTGTCGCGGCGGTCCACGTCCTCGTAGATCTCCTGGACCAGTTCCCGGCTGACGCCGTTCATGCCCCAGAAGCGCGCCCGCTCCTCGACGACCCAGGCGTGCAGCACGGCGGAGTCCGCGACGGGGTCGACCGGGGTGAAACGGACCGTGCCGAAGCCTTCGACGGTCTCGGTCAGAACATCCGCGCGCGGGGGGGACGAGGGGAGTGGACTCGGGTCTCATACAGGTTCCGTTTCTGCTCGGTCGGCAAGGACCGGCGAGGGCGGAGAGCGCTCGTGCGGCCCTGAAGTTAGGCTGCCCTAACTATAGGCGCCCCTAGAAGGAGCTCCGGAGGGGGCCCGGGCCGTGGAGAGCTCCGGCACCCTGGACAGGAGGGAGCTGATCATCATTTAAGATTCAAGACGGCCGTCGGGCTGCGGCTCGTCGCTCTGCGCGGCGGCTGCGGAACGGTCAGGCCGACCGGTCGAGGAGAGCAGCCTGAGTCAGGGCCTTGGTCCGGACGGCGACCACATGACGCTGATCATGAAGATCCCGGGGAATCGCGTGAGCGCCGGCGTGCGTCTCAGTGGTGTGGGGCGCCCAGCCCACCCGCCCACGAACAGAAGACCCCCAGGGAGAAGTGAGGTATGCCAGTGATCTGCGTCGGAGGCATGATCGGCATCGGCAAGACGAGTGTGGCCGAGCTGCTCGCCAAGGAGCTGGGCAGCGACGTCTTCTACGAGAGCGTGGAAGACAACCCGATCCTTCCGCTCTTCTACACGGCGAGCCCCGAAGAGATCCAGGCGAAGCGCTACCCCTTCCTGCTGCAGCTCTACTTCCTGCAGACCCGGTTCGCCTCGATCAAGGAGGCGTACAAGCAGGGGGACAACGTCCTCGACCGGTCCATCTACGAGGACTGGTACTTCGCCAAGGTCAATCACGACCTGGGCCGGATCAGCTCCCTCGAGATGCAGGTGTACGAGGGGCTGCTGGGCGAGATGATGCGCGAGATCGACGGCCTCCCGTATCGCAAGGCGCCCGACCTCATGGTCTACCTCAAGGCGGACTTCGAGACGGTGCTGCACCGTATCGGGCTGCGGGGCCGCGGTTTCGAACAGGACGAGAGCCTCGTCGAGTACTACCGGACGCTGTGGTCCGGCTACGACGACTGGGTGCACAAGCACTACTCGGCCAGCGATGTCCTCGTCATCGACATGAACCACACGGACGTGGTGAACAACCCCGAGGACGCGGCCCGCGTGGTGCAGGAAGTCAAGGACGCCCTGGCGAAGGTCGCGCACCGGGTCTGAGCCCCCCGGTTCCTGATCCTGCCGGCCAGGGTCGCTGCGGCCCGGAGACCGTGGCCGGGCGGGCCGGCGGGGCGGGCGGCGGCCCTCGGCGGCGGCGGGCGCATGTACGGGGTGAGCACGCCCGCTGCCTCCAGGTCCTTGCCCGGGCGGTCGAACTCGTCGACGATGCTTCCAAGCCACGGCCTTCCGGATCCCACCGGGCCCGGCCGGGGCAGGGGAGAACAGGGGAAACAGTGACAACGAACAGCAATCCGAAGAAGCGCCCGATGGCCGCAGCGGCACTCATCCCGCTCTTCGTGCTCGCAGGGCTGCTGCTGGGTCCGGCGGCAACCGCCTCGGCGGCCGCTCCGGCGGTCCGGCAGGCTCCTGCCGCCGCAGCGCTTGCGCACAGTGGCCTGCGCGTCGGCGCCGGCGTGGCAACTGGTGTCCACGCACCGACGTCGTCCCAGGTCAAGGCCACCACGGGGAGCAAGAAGGGCAAGAAGACCAAGAAGAAGAAGAGCGGGCTGTTCAAGAAGCTCTTGATCGTCGTGGTCGTCGTCATCGTGCTGCTCGTCGTCCTGTACCTGGTCCGCCGGGCTCTGCGCCGCAGGTCCGCCTAGGAATCGACTACGGCTGGGCGAGCAACCTGCCGATCCGTGCGCGGATCTCCTCGTCCTGGAGGACGGCCCGGTAGTCGTCGAACTCCGAGAACCGGCGGTCCGCGGCCCGCAGTGCCGTGAGGGCCTCCCGGACCGGTGGCGTCAGGGTGCCGTGGTGGGTGAGCGCGTCGAGGGCAGTGGGGAACGTCCGGTGCCACTGCCCGCCGGCGGCGAACGCCGCAGCAGCGGCTCCCGCACCGCCGGCAGGCGATTCCTCAGGCCGACGGCCCGGTCGGATCACCGGGGCCGGGCAGCCGACGGAGTTCGAGCAGAACCATCGCGATCTTCACCGCGGTGGAAATCGTCAGGGCCTGGAGGAACGGCATACCCGTCAGCCACAGGGCCACCATCATGACCGTGAGCACCAGGAATGCCGGGAGCAGATTGGTCCGCCTGATGGCGGTCCGCACGTGTTCTGCTCGGCTCCGATGCCGGTCCACCGTACCGATCGGGCGTGCGGCGACGCTCTCTTCTTCGGCATGCTGCATGGACTGCTGTCCCTTCCTCGTGGTCGTCCCCGGAGACGAGCCTCGGGCCCGCCCCAGCTGGCTGCCACTGCTGCCACCCGCCCCGCCGCCATCCGACGTACAGGTTCACCTCACCGGCCCAGGTCCGCGGTGCCCCGCCCCCGGACGACCGGGGCCCTTGGCGAGGAGCCGGCGCATGCCGAGTAGCCTTGACGGTCATGATCACGAATCAGTGCCGTGCGGCGACGAAGAAGGGCGAACGGTGCCGGGTCGACGCGCGACCGTCGGGTCTGTGCCACACGCATGATCCGGTGGTGCGGTGCCGGGTACCGAACACCAAGGGCAAGCCGTGCGTGATCGCGACGGGGGGCGGCCCGTGCCACCGGCACGAGGGACAGCAGCAGGCCTCCGTCGAGGCGGCCATGAAGCTGGTCAGGTTCTACGAACCGGCCGGAGCCGACCCCCTCTTCGCGGTCGAACGGCCCGCGGTCGAGGAGCACGCCTCGCCTCCCGGAGCCGCGAGCGCCGGAGAGCCGGGTGCGGCTCGGCTGACGCCGGCGTTCGTGGCCCGCACTCTCAACCTCGGCTGAACGAAAGGGGCTTGGCAGGCCCGTCCCTGGTCGTCGTACCCCGGGTCGCCGTACCCCTCGTCGTGTCGTGCCGTTCCCTTCGATCCGTCAGGACACCGGCCGGACGAGGTCACCGGACACCTGCCGCAGCGCCGCGGCCAGTCGGTCGCGGGCCTCGGTCTGGGCAGCGATGCGTTCGTCGAGGACCGCGAGCCGTTCCACCGCGACGCGCAGACCTGTGGCCGAAGGCTCTGCCGCCGCTACGTTTCCGTCCAGACACGGGGCGAACACCCGTACGTCTTCCAGCGTGAGCCCGGCGGCCAGCAGGTAGCGGATGTTGCGCACGCGCACCGCCGCCCGTTCGTCGTAGACCCGGTAGCCGTTGGCCGCCCGCTCCGAAGAGATCAGCCCCGCCTGTTCGTAGTGCCGCACCGCACGGGCCGTCGTCCCGGTCACCTTCGCCAACTCGCCTGTCCGCACCTCTGCCACCTCCGGTGGCCACTCCTATCACGCCACCACAGCCCCGCCGTCGACCGGGAGTACCACTCCGGTGACGAACGACGCCCCGGGTGCCGCGAGCCGGGTGATCGCCCAGGCGACCTCCTCCGGTCGGCCGATCCGGCCCATCGGGGTGTGCGCCAGCTGCCAGGTGCGCACCGCCGCCATCTGCTCCGGTGCCAGGCCCTGATGCTCGCCGATCGGGGTGTCGACCGCCCCGGGGGCGACCGCGACCACCCGTATCCCCCGGGGCGCCAGCTCCACCGCCCAGCTCCGGGTCAGCAGCTCCAGAGCGGTCTTGGTCGCCGCGTAGACCGAACTGCCCGGCCAGGCCCGCTGGCCCACCGAGGTGCTGACGTTGACGATCACGCCCCCCGTGGTCTCCAGGGCGGGCAGTGCGGCTTGCGCCAGCAGGATGGGCGCGACCAGGTTGGTGGCGATCTGAGGCGCGATCATTTCGGTCGTGAGCGCGCCGAGGGCGCCGCTGCGTACGATGCCCGCGTTGTTGACCAGCACGTCCAACCGGCCGTGCGTCTCCAGCACCCTCCTGACGATCCGCTCGGGCTCGCCCTCGCCCGTGATGTCGGCGGCCAGGGGGCTGATCCGGGCCCGGTCGGCCGCGGCGGTCTCGCCGAGCGGTTCGGCCCGGCGTCCGACCGCGATGACGTGGGCACCCTCGGCTGCGAAGGCGCGAGCGGTGGCCCGGCCGATCCCGGTGCCGGCCCCGGTGACGACGACGATCCTGTTGTGCTGCCGTTCGGCGTTGCTGTCCATGCCCGTCATCGTTCAACCTTGCCGCCAGTGGCAAGGTCAAACTGCCGGTCGGCCGACGCCCCACGGCAGCTGACATGATGGCCGGATGCCCTCTTCGCCCTCTGCCCTCACCGATCTGTGGTTGCGCGGGGTCGCGGCCAACACGGGAGCCCCGGCCGGCGTCCTGCTGCGGCTGCTGGACCCGGCCGCCGGGGAGGCCCGGCGGATCCTGTGCGAGATGCGCCCGCTTCCCCAGGAGGTCATGGACGCGGCGATCGCGCACCCGGACCACAAGGTGCGCCGGCCCTTCGCCCGCAACCCCACGTCCCACCGGCCCAGCGCGCCCGTCTGGTCGATGACCCCCACTGCCTCGTCCGCGCGAGTGTCGCCGGTGGACCCCGCCCGCGCCTGCGGCAACCCCGACCGCTGCCCGACGACGCCCTCATATTCCTGCTGACGGCCGAGGAAGCCGGAGCCTCCGGGCTGTTCACGGCCGGCGAGATCGCGTCCGAACTCGTGGCCTCGTACCAGATACCCGCTTCCTTCCGGCACAGGATGCTCAGGCACGAACGACCCGCACTGCGGATCTACGCGTCGCAGCCGTGGTCCTGGCTCTCCTCCGAGCAGCGAATGGCCCTGCTGACCGACCCCGATCCGGACGTCCGGGCGTCCGCCGGACGCAGCGCGCGGACGGAGGACCCCGCGGCCATGGAGGCGGAACTTCCCGAGCATGCCTGCCACCACCGGTGGTCGATCCTCGTCAACTACGCGCTGTCGGATGCCGTCGTCGAGGCGTCCCTGGCCGATCCGGAGTGCCGGTGGGCCCTCGCCGGCAACCCGTACACACCCCGCGACGCATGTGCCCGGCTCGCCCGTGACGCCGACCCCAGGGTCCGCGAACGCGTCGCCGGCCGGGCCGACCTCGATGCCGCGCTGTGGGCGGAGCTCGCCGAGGACCCCGACGAACGGGTACGTACCCGGGCCCGGGTACAGCCGCTCCCCCGTAGCCGGGCACAGTGCGCGGCCGTCGACCACGAGATGGGCGAGGACGCGTACGACTGCAGCTGTCTGGTCCTGGAGCCGTACGACGAGCCGGACCTGGACTGGTACCGGGCGTGCGCGGTGTCCGATGAGGTGATGCTGCGCCGGGCGGCCGCGAAGTGCGCGACGCTGCCCGCCGACCTGGTGCGCCGGCTGGCGGAGGACCCGGACGAGGACGTACGTCACCGGCTGGCCTCCTGGCACCCCCTGGCCCCGGCCGCGATCGTCCTCGCGGCCTTCGTCGCCCGCCCCCGGCAACGCCCTCATCTGCTCATGCAGTCCCGGTTGCCGCGGACCGGCCTGGCCCACCTGCTCGGGCACGAGGACCCGGAGGTACGGGCGCTCGCGGCCGCCGACCCGACCGGGCGGGCCCCCGTGGAACTGCTGACGGACCCGGACGAGCACGTCCGCCGGGCGGCCGCCGCCAACCCGCTCCTCTCCCGGGGCATCGTGGAGACCCTGCTCCAGGACCCGGCAACGGCCGAAGGAGCGGCGGCCAACCCCGGGCTGCCGGCCGACCGGCTGCACGCCCTGCTGGACTCGGCCCGTCTGCCGCGCTGACCGGCACGACGGCGGCGGGCGGGAGTCCGTCCGCGGTCAGGAGGGTGCCGGCCCCTGGGCCGGCGGGCCGCCGAGAGCCGCGACGGCGGCGAGCATGCGGTCCCAGAACCGGCCGGTCTCCAGCGTCACGGCCACGCGCGCGTTGTCCGGGACGCCCATGGAGCGGTGCAGGTCCACGACGGTGGCGCCGCGCGTGTACCGGCCGTGCAGTTCCACGGCGACGTGGGCGTCCACGCAGTGCACCAGCCCGGGATCGATGACCCGGGCCACCGCCACGGGGTCGTGCAGGGGTGGGCTGGGGAACCCCCACAGCTCGCGGTACGTGGACCCGAAGAAGGTCAGCAGGTCGGCGCAGGTCCGCCCGAGGGGCGTGCCCAGGGCCACGAATCGGGTCACCACTTCGGGGGTGGCCAGTGCCTGGTGCGTGACGTTGAGCCCGCACATGGTGACCGGCACCCCCGAGCGGAAGACGATGTCGGCGGCCTCCGGGTCGGTGAGGATGTTGAACTCGGCGGCCGGGGTCCGGTTGCCGCGCTCCGTCGAACCGCCCATCAGGACGATCTCGCGGATGCGGGAGGCGTCCTGCGGGTACCGCGTCAGCAGCAGGGCGATGTTGGTCAGCGGCGCGGTCGGGACGAGGGTGACGGGCTCGGGATGCCCGGCCAGCAGCCGGTGGATGAGGTCCACGGCGTGCTCCGGGACCACGTCCACCGTGGGCGGCGGGAACATCGGCCCGTCCAGTCCGGTGGCCCCGTGCACGTCGGCGGCCACACTGAGCGGCTGGACGAGCGGCCGGTCGCAACCGGCCGCGATGGGGACGTCCGTGATCCCGGCGACCGTGCAGACCCGGCGGGCGTTGAGCGTGGTCTTGTCGAGGGTCTGGTTGCCCGCGACCGTGGTGACGGCCAGCAGGTCCACCGCCGGGTCTCCGGCGGCCAGCATGATCGCGAGGGCGTCGTCATGGCCGGGATCGCAGTCGATGATGATCGGGACGGGCACGTCACTCCTGGCGCTGCGGGGCGTGGAACTCCAGTGTGCCGCCGGGCCGGTGCCCTGACCACACCGCCTCGCCCGGACCGCGCGCGGTCGGCCGGTCGACCGCGTGCCCGCCGGACGGGGAGCGGGACACCCCTCGCGCCCTCGGACCGGCCTGAGGGGGTCAGATCTCGAAGGGCACAGGTTCTGCGGGCACGGAGGGGGAACCCGCGGGTGGCTGAGGCTTCGCCGCCTCCGGAACCGATGCTGCGAGACCGCTGCGTCGAACCCACAGGAGAGATCCCGCCAGCAGTACGGTGCCTCCCAGCAGCCAGGGCACCGGGCCTGGCCGGAGGACCCCGACGACCAGGCCGGTGAGTGCTCCCACCAGTTGCAGGGCGAGGGACTGGACGGACAGCGCGGTGGCCCGGCCCCCACTGGTGACGCGGCGGTGCAGGATGTCGTTCTGACTGGGTCCCGCCGCACCGAGTCCGAGGTAGAGCAGGCCGTAGCCGGTCACCGAGAGCGCCAGGGCGCCCGCTCCGGTGGACGCCGCGGTGGCGGCGAGCAGAAGCAGCCCGCTCGCTCCGGCACCGAGGCTGACCATGACCGCACGTTCGCCGCTGCCCGCGAGTCGGGCGGTCAGCGGCGCGAGGTGGCTGCCGAAGCCGGAGCAGATGAATCCGGCGCAGGCCAGTACGGCGAAGAGCACCGCCCCCGACTCCGGCGCGCCGGTGACGGCCGCGGCGCGTCCCGGCATGAGCAGTTCGATCGTCACCAGCGCGCTGCCGGCCGCACCCGCGCTGAGGAACACCCGGCGGACCAGCGTGTCCCGGCCACCCAGCCGCAGTCCGCCCGCGACGGTGGCCGGGATGCCTCGGAGTACGTCGCGCAGGGCGGCCGGCGGCCGGGGCGGCTCGGGCAGCGCGGTCACGACGTACAGCACGAAGGCGATCTCGACCGCGGTGCCCAGCAACAGCGGGACGGACAGGGGCAGTACCAGTCCGGAGGAGGCTTCGCGCAGCCGGGCGCCGAGGTCCGGGCCGACTCCGAGCAGCCAGGGAAGGGCGCCGCCGAGCAGGGTTCCCGCGGCGAGCGCGGCGGAGGTTGCGGAGGAGCCGCCCGCCAGGCCGGGGCGCAGATCGGCGCCGGGCCCTGCGTCCGCGTGGACGGCGTCGACGTACCAGGCTTCGGCCGGCCCGCTGGACAGGGCACGGCCCGCACCCATCAGCACCATGCCCAGGGCGAGCAGCCAGGGAGCGGAGCCCAGGCCTACGAGGACCAGGGCGGTCAGGTTCAGTAGGCCGGCGCCGATCAGGACGGCGCGGCGTCCCAGGACGTCGGCCAGTCCTCCGGTGGGCAGTTCCAGTGCTGCGGCCGTCAGCGAGTGCGCGGCGAACAGGCCCGCGATCGTCGCCGTGGTCAGGCCGCGCTCGGTGAGCAGCAGGATCAGGGGGGCGAGGCTCAGGCCCAGCGGCAGCCAGAAGAGCGCGCAGACCGTGATGTAGCGGCGGCGTGCGGTGGCCGTGTCCAGCGACCCGGTCATGACGCGTTCCCGGCGTCCGTCGCCGTCGCTGCCGCCGTCGCCGTCGCCGTCGGGCCCGGGTCGTCCGGCTCTGCGGCGGGGTCGCGTGGCGCGAGGGGCAGTCCTGCCGTGAGGAGTACGACCTGCGCCGCGCGAGGATCTCCTGCATCACGCGCGGTCAGTTCCCCGAGCTTCCGGGCGAACACCTCGCGGAGTTCGGTGAGCGATTCGGGCGTCAGACGGGGCATCAAGTCGCTGATGCCGGAGGGTTCCGCCCACTCCGGCGGCAGCCGTCCGTCGGCGATATCGGCCTCGTGCCGGACGAGAGAGGCCTCCAGGTGCTCGATCTGGGCCCTGCGCGAGAGGCTGAGCAAGGCGCGGCTGCCCGGTGAGGATTCCATCGACCTGTTGCTCCAGGCGGTCACGGAGTGCACGGCCTGCCACCGCCGCTCCCGGCCGTCCCGGTGTTCGGCCTCGGCGACGAACGCGTACTTCGCCAGCACGCGCAGGTGATAGCTGGTGGAAGCGGACGACTCCCCGGTCCTGGCCCCGAGCTCGCTCGCGGTGGCCGGGCCGTCCTGCCGCAGCAGCCCGAGCAGCCGGATGCGCAACGGGTGCGTGAGGGCCTTCAGGGCTGCGGAGTCCCGCTCAGGATCGAGTACGCGTCTCTGTTCTTCGCTGACCATGCAGGGAGGCTATGACCCTCGGAAGCTTTCCAAAAGTATTTTTGCAGAACTTATTTGGGGAATTGACTGCTCGACCGCATGCGCAGACGCCCGGCGGACGAAAAGGTCCGCCACCCCCTCAAGGGGTGGCGGCGGGGCGCTACTTGCCGGTGATGTTGCCCGTCCACTGACCGGCGGCACGCTGCATCAGGGCCTCGTTGCTCAGGATCTGGGTCCCGGGGATGGCCGCCATGCCGACGTCACCGGCCGGCGCCGTGCCGTTGTGGGAGCCCACCGTGTTGTCGCGGCCGGCGTTGAAGACGTCGTCACCGGCCACCTGGCTCAGGTCACCGAAGACGATCGAGTACGTGTTGCTGACCGGTGCGTAGATGGTGAAGTCGTCGGCGGAGGCGGCGGACGCGCCCGCCAGGAGGATGCCACCGGCGGCGAGAGCGGTCAGGGCGCAACGGATCGATCGCACGGGTACTGCCTTTCGTGGAGGGGTGGTCGAGCAGTGCGAAGGTAGGCCGCTCTGCGCGGCAAGGCCCCGTACCGGCCGCCGTACGGCCCGAGTCCATCCGTACGGCGCAGCCGGCAGGGCGGCCGCGCGGTTCGGACTGCTGCGCCCGGCCGGTTCCCGTGCGGCAGCGGGGACCGCATGTCCCGTCGTAGTTCGTGCGTACCGGCGCATCGTCGGCCGGGCCCTTCGCGGGTCTTCAGTACAGCAGGATGCGGGTCACGATCACCTGTGGTGGGACCGTCTCCTTGGCGATCACGTACTCGACGATGCCCAGCCCCCCGTCCTCACCGAGCGGCAGCAGTCGCAACTCCGGCCAGTCTTCCGCCGCCGTGCTGCCGGCGGCGAGTCCCCGGGTCTCGCCGATCTCGACCATCGCGGCCACGATCGGGCCCATCGCCCAGGGCGGCAGCGCAGGGTCGATCATGAAGGCGGTGACGTCCTCGGACAGCACGCACGGCAAGCCCTCGGATCCGTCGTCGAAGGGCTCACTCAACGGGCAGTCCCGCCGCCCGTCGCCGGTCGAGCATGTCCTGCACGGCGATCGTCGGAGTCGTCCCCGCGAGTGCGGCCTCGACCCGTCGCTGCCGGCCCGGATCGGATTCGAGCACCGCGCGTCCCCACCAGCGCAGCAGTACGCCCTTCGCCTCTTCCGGCTGGGCGGCCAGGAGTTCGACGTAGAACTCCTTCGCGGCTTCCGGCGTCAGCGCGTCGGCGATGCCCCTCGCATTGCGCGGAACTCGCTCCGGCTCGTGCCGGTGAATCGGCTGTGCGGTCATCGCCCGCCCCTTTCCTTCTGCTGAGAGTCTGCCCTGCCGGCACCCTCACGGTCGACCGCCCGGGCCGGATCGGGGCCTCCCGGCAGATCCCGGTCACCGACGGCGCGGCCGCCGCCACGGCGCGAGCACCACACCCTGAGAACGGGAATGCATGTGGTGCACCGGCACCTCCTCCATATGATCCTCCGCATGTCCTGGATACGCCGCCACCTGCGCCGCACCGAGCCCAGCGCGGGCCGACTGCCCGATCTCGACCTCCTCGCCCTGGTCCGCGACGCCTTGGAGGAGGTCGCCCCCGGCTGTACAGCGGGCGCCGAGCTCAAGGGCAACTCACTCCTCAGCCCGCAGGGTTGGGCCGTCGCTGTCGGACCGGCCGGGCACGGGGACGACCGGCACTACGACCTGATCGCCTTCCCGGACGTGAGCGTCCAGCCCGACGTGCCCTGCTTCACGGAATGCGTGGTGGTGGTCACCACCGCGCGCGACGCGGCCGGCCTCTGGGCCCGCTCCGCCGGCGCCTGCATGCTCGAGCTGCTCCACGGGCGTGAGGAGCTCGCCGACCACCGGGGGCCCGACGACGAGCACGGCGTGCCGGGGTGGCGGTCCATCACCTCGGGCGTGCTGGCCTACGGGCTCTCCGACGGGGAGAACCTCCGTCTGCAGAACGCGCTGGCGGAGGCGGACGTACTCCGCGAGATCGCAGACACCTTCACGGCCGACCTGGAGTCGCCCTGGTTCAACGGTGTGCGGGTCTTCTACGGCGGTGCCCCGGGCGCCGTGGAGGCCGAGGTCCGGGTCAACGGCGAGCGGCACGAGGCTGCCTCCGCCGCGCTGGCCGCGCTCGGCCTGCCCGAGCCGACCGTCTTCACCGTCGCCCGGTCCTTCACCCTGCTGCTGCCCGTCGGCTCCGGCGAGGAGGGGCACGGCCACGGGGCCGGCGGGTGCGGGTGCGACTGCGGCGGCACCTTGGACCCGGAGCGTCCCGGCTTCGCCCACCCCCTCCCCCACCTGATCGGCGAACTCTCCCCGGCCGAGCGGGCGGAGCGGGTCACCGCCGACACCGGCGCGGTGATGGTCGCCCGAGGTGTCGGCAACTTCCTCAAGGTCCGGCTGCCGATCCGCCTCGACGACGGCCGCACCGTGGTTCACCTGGCCTGGGTGCGCCTGGCCGCCGAGGTGATCGAGGACTACACCCGCCGGGTGCACGACGGTTCCTTGGAAGGTCACCGCTTCGAGGGCCTGTTCGACAACGCCATCGATCCGTGGGGCGAGGAGCTGCTCCGGGCACCCGTCCTCCTCGGCGGGCAGCGGGAAGCGGCGGACGGCTCGATCCGGGCCGGCGAGGTGCTCGACTCCGAGCACCCGCTGCTGGCCCGGATCCTGCGCGAGAGCTGGCCGGCCGAGTTCGTACTCGGCGACCGCGACCCCAGGCCGGCCCGCTCCTGACCATCCGCCAGGTGCGCACTCGGTGCCCCGTGATGCCCGGCGGAGGGCGTGCGGGACGCCGTCCCGCTCGGCCCGTCCCGCTCGACGCGTGCGTGCGCCGACCAGACGCCGCGTCGCGGACGTTCGTCCACGGAGACCGGTGCGAAGGCCGAGTCCGGCGTACGGTCGACCGAGCGGCCGAGCCTCACCCGGCGGGGCCGGTCCTCGACGTCCGACCCGAACGGGAGCCCGCCGATGCGCCTCTACGCACAGACTCCAGCACGTCGGAACCGCCAGATCCTCGCGGACCTGATCGCGGTGATCCTGATTGCCGCCGCCGTGAGGTTCGCCCTGGCCGTCCACGAAGCCATCATGTTGCTGGCCGAGCCGGGCCGGAGGGTGGAAAGCTCGGGCGACAGCCTCGCCACCGAACTCGGCAACGCCGGCGACGCGGCCTCGAACGTGCCGTTCGTCGGCGACCTCCTGAAGAAGCCGCTCCGGTCCGCTGCCGACGCCAGTACGGGAATCGCCGACGCCGGACAGTCGCTCCAGGACGCCGTCAGCCAGGTGGCCAACCTGACCGCACTGGCCCTGATCGTCGTCCCGGTGGCCGTCGTACTGCTGCTGTGGGTCCCCGCACGCCTGCGCTGGATCCGGCGCAGCATCACCATGCGGCGCCTCCTCGACGCACCGGGAGGCGCCGACCTGCTCGCCCTGCGCGCCCTCACCGGCCGGCTGGGCGACCTCACGGCGCTCCCCACGCCTCCGGGCGGTCTCGCCGACGCTTGGCGGCGCGGGGACCGGCAAGTCATCGCCGACCTCTCCGAGATCGCACTCAGGCGGGCCGGCTTGCGGCCCTGACGGGCCAAGAAGCCGGCCGTCAGGCGCGGGGGTGGCCCGACAGGGAGTGGAGCCGACGGTGTTCAAGGGCTGCGGCGAGGGCGTAGGCCCCGCCACCCGCAACGGCGAGGACCCAGTAGAGGCCGGGGGCCGTGAGCCGGAGTGCCGCCGTGGAGGTCAGGGCGAGCCAGATGCCGAGGCCGTAGTGCAGCAGGTTGCGGCGTACGGCGCCTTCGGCGAGGTAGAGCAGACCGACGATCAGACCGGAGCCGGTGGGCCAGAGGACGGACTGGAGTTCCGGCTGGTCGAGCACGGATGTGAGGCCGGTGACGGCGAGGAACAGGGCGGTGAAGGCGGCGATCCAGGCGGTGCCGAGCAGCTTGCCGGACAGGATCTCCGGTGGGGTGGCCCCTCGTTGCGCCCGCAGGGCGGCGGTGGTGGTCAAGGCGATGCCGGCCACGAGCCCGCCTCCGAGGAGCGTCATGGGCAGCCAGTCGGGGAGGCCGATCAAGGGGGCTGCGCCCTCGGAAGCTGCGGCGGCGCCGTGGCCGACTACGTAGGCGAGTCCGAAGCTGAGGTACGCCGCGCGGTTGTCGACCTCGCGCGGGCGACCGGTGGGGTGGGCATGGGCGGCGGGCGGCGAAACGGTTGCGGGGCCGGACAAGGTGGAGACCTCCATCTGGGGCGGTGGGCCGACGGGTGGGCGGACTGGGCGGACCTGCGGGTGGGAAGCGCTGCACGGCGACGGGCGGCGTGGAAGGAGAGGTTCGGCGGACCGGCGAGCGACCGGCCGCTGAGCGAGCGGCCGTCGGCGCGGGACCTCCGTCCGGCGCTCCCGCGGGCCGGGCCGTCGGGTGCCGGATCAGGGGGCGGGTGCGCGGGCCAGTCCGCCGGCCGGTCCCGCGTCCTGCCGGGGTACGCCGTCCACGGCGAGCAGGCCCGCGGTGAGGGGCGCCGTGGCACCGATGCGGCCCGCGATACGGGGTGCCGCGACCGCTCCGAGCATGTTCGCCACGGCCGGCGGGAGTTGGCCCGCCCCGGTGGCCGGCGGGCAGGGCGATCCATACGGAACCCAGCAGCGCCATCAGCACATTGCCCGCGGCGACCCGGCCGGTCACGAACAGCCTGGGCGGGATCAGGGCGTCCGGTCGGCGGCGTTCGACCCGGGCGAAGAGCGCGAGCAGGACGACGGCCCCCGGAGGGAGCCCCGCACCCCGGCGTCGGTCCAGCCGGCGCGGGGGTGCTGTGGTCAGCCCCCACACCAGGCAGGTCAGGGCGAGGGTGACGGTCGCGGTACCCAGCAGATCGAACCGCCCGGATCCGTGGTCGGCGGCCCGGGGCACGAGCGTCGCCGCGGCGAGCAGGACCGGTGTCGTCCCGAGCGCGACGGCGTGGAAGACCCAGGGCCGTCCCCACGCCTGGGTGAGCACGCCTCCCAGCAGCACGCCACCCGCTCCCCCGGCGCCGGTGACGGCGCCCCAGACGCCCAGGGCCCGGCCCCGGCCGGGGCCTGGAGGGAACAGGTTCATGTGAGGGCGAGCGCGGCGGGGGGCGATGGCTGCGGCGCCGACGCCAGGGCGTAGGCGTTGACCACCCAGGTGGTGCCGCCGTCCGACAGGCCCACTCCGGAGCGGATCTGCGGCAGCGCCACGTTCACGATCGAGGTGGCCGGCACGACGGTGAACTGCGCTGCGGCCAGGGCCGCGAGTGCGGCTCCCTGGCGGGGCGGGGCGTCTGCCCCGTCCTTCGTGCGTCCAAGGTTCATGGCGCACAGACTCGATGCGGACGGTGTCCACTATCCAGGCCCGGCGGGGGCGATCACGGTTCAGTGCTGTCCGCCCCTGTCCACTCGGCCGAACCCCGCCTCGGGCTCGGTGGAGTCGGCCGCCCGTGCTACGGCGGGGACGGCATGCACCGCCCCCCGCCGTGGCCTCGGGAGCCCGAACGGGCTCCGGTCGCTCAGCCCACGCGTTCGATACGTGCCCGCCGGATCAGGTTCTTGCCCGGTTCCCGCACCGTCTCGAACGCGGCGTTGTTCAGCAGGACACAGCTGCCCGACGGGCCGTTCACCGTGACGGTCGTCGACTGGCCGTTGTCCAGGTTGGTGACCTTCAGCTTCGTCCCCACCGGGAACGTCCCGCTCGACGCCGCAGGCGCACCACCCTCGCCCGACAACGTCACCGTCGACCCCTGGCACACCACCTCACCGGTCGCCGCCGGCACCTGCGCACCCGCCCCACCGGACGCACCCGCCGCAGGAGCGGAAGGAGCCGCAGGAGCGGCGGGAGCCGCTGCGTCACCGCCACCACCCACGCGTTCGATACGCGCCCGCCGGATCAGGTTCTTGCCCGGCTCCCGAACCTTCTCGAACGCCGCATTGTTCAACAGCACACAACTGCCCGACGGACCGTTCACCGCCACCGTCGTCGACTGGCCGTTGTCCAGATTCGTCACCTTCAGCTTCGTCCCCACCGGGAACGTCCCGCTCGACGCCGCAGGCGCACCACCCTCACCCGACAACGTCACCGTCGACCCCGGGCACACCACCTCACCGGTCGCCGCCGGCACCTGCGCACCCGCCCCACCGGACGCACCCGCCGCAGGAGCAGAAGGAGCCGCGGGAGCCGCCGCGTCACCGCCACCGCCCACCCGTTCGATACGCGCCCGCCGGATCAGGTTCTTGCCCGGCTCCCGAACCTTCTCGAACGCCGCATTGTTCAACAGCACACAACTGCCCGACGGACCGTTCACCGCCACCGTCGTCGACTGACCATTGTCCAGATTCGTCACCTTCAGCTTCGTCCCCACCGGGAACGTCCCACTCGACGCCGCAGGCGCACCACCCTCACCCGACAACGTCACCGTCGACCCCTGGCATTCGACGTCGGGGACAGCGGCATTGCCGATCGCCACGGTGGCGGCGACCCCGCCGATCACCATCGCTCCCGCGACAGCAGAGAGAACGAGCTTCTTCTTGAGACTCATGGTCCGTTTCCTGGACACTTGACACTCCTCGATCCGATGGACGTTGCCCCCCTGACGTCCTGCATACGGCCGACTTCCCGGGCGAGTTCAGACCTGTTGCCTTTTTACGAAACAGGCCGCGAGGAGGTTTGAGGCGCTGCGAGGCGATCCGCCACGGGGCTCGTGACTCACGGGACGACATGCGAAGGAGCAGGTCACGGCCCCAAGGCCCGGGGAGGTCGACAGGTGTGCGGCACGCGTGCCGACGGTCTCGACCGACGCGGGGCGAGGAGAACACAGGCACCTTTAAGGTTCAGTTGATCTGCCCTTAACCATTCCCGGGCGCCGCTGAACTCAGGGCTCGCGCCGTGCGGGCCTGCCTCCACCGCCCTGGTGATGCACCCCCGCGTAGCCTTCGCCCGCACCGCTCGGAGCAGGGCCGGAGCGGTCGGCGATTCCGACTCCCCCAGGCGCAGCCGTGGCCGGACCAGTGGTCGGCGCACGGCATCCCCTGCATGGGGAGCGGGAGCCTTCTCGGTCTCGCGGGCGGACGCCCGCCAAGGCCCGACCGGCGGGCCGTCCGCATCCCTTGGGAAACGTGTCGGGCCAGCATCATCGTTTCTTCCCTTCCACGCCTGTGACCTGCGAGGAAGCCGTGTTCCACGTACGAGTGACATGGTCGGGATTCGGTGGTTTTGGGGTGCCGGCTTCGGGATCATGGTTCCGGTTCCGCACATGACGAAGGCATGGGGCTTTTGTCATTTGTAGGCCGTCCCCATGCCCGTTTCACGTCGTGCCCGGGGACGGCCCCCGCCGTGTCCCCCGTACCGGGGGCGGGCGGGTACCGCACACCGGACGCAGGGTCGTACCGCCGGTTCCAGGTCTGTGCCGTCAGTCGCGGGCCGACCGGTGACGCGGCTCGACCGCACCACGAGACAGAGGAGCAGGACTACATGTCCATGCCTGTTGTGAGCATCTGGGACAACACCATCCCGGGCGCCCAGCCCCACCACCCCAGGGCATCCGCGTGGGACACCGTCTGGCCCCTCACAGGGGGAACCGCCTGGGTGTTCTACAGCAATCCGGGCCAGACCCATGTCATGAGGCCGGTGATCCTCGCCGATGGCTTCTCGGCCGGGAAGAGCGATCCCGACGCCCTGTGGAACGGCCTGGAGAACGGCGAGTACCCCTTCATCTCCAAGTTGAAGGAGGCCGGCTTCGACCTGGTGCTCCTGGGCTTCGACGAGCGGTCCGCGTCCATCACCGACAACGCCGGCGTGGCGATCCAGTGCATCGAAAAGGCGATCGCCGACCGCGAAGGGACCGCCAAGCTGACGGTCGGCGGATTCAGCATGGGCGGGCTGGTCACCCGCTATGCCCTCGCAAAGATGCACCACGACGGTCACGAGCACGAGACCGCGACCTACCTCTCCTACGACACCCCGCACAACGGAGCCTGGCTGCCGATCTCGGTACAGGCCTTCGCCCACTTCGTGAAGGACAACTGGGGCAGCCTCCCCGGATTCGGCGAACTCCTCAGCAGCTTCTCGCGGATGGTCAACAGCGCGGCCGCCCGGCAGTTGCTGCGCTGGCACATCGAGACCGTCACCGCGGAGGCCGGCCAGGACCGGGCCCGTACCGACTTCCTCGCAGAGCTGGAGCGGGTGGGCAGCTGGCCCCCCGGCGTACGGCGGCTCGGGGTCGCCAACGGCACGGGCACCGGTGCCGGGAACAACATCCCTGCCGGCGTGACGGCGATGCGCACCACCGGTGCGGAGCTGACGGGCACCCGCCTCGACACGCAGGACACGGGAGAGCAGGTCGTCGCCCTCCTGAACAAGACCGGAGACCCCGAGATCCGGATCACCACCAGCGGTCTGCCCGACGTCGACGGCGCTCCCGGCGGGCTGTTCCCCGAGGCACTGAACCTGCCGGGCCGCCCCGCGAACTTCGGCACCGCCGCCATGCTGGCCGGACTCCTCGAAGGCGAGCCGGCGGAACTCACCTACAACGCGACCACGTTCGTTCCGAGCGTCAGCGCCGTGGCGGCCGGTGAGATCGACGACCGCGACGCGCTCTACAGCAAGATCGACACCGCCTCCAGCGAGCTCGACCACTTCATGTGCGCGACCGAGAACCAGGGGCACACGGTCATCACCGTGGAACTCGGCGAGTGGATCCTGGACAAGCTCCAGACCCCCTGACCCCTGTCCCCCGTCCCGCTGCCTCGCCGGGGCCCTCCGGCGGAGAAGGTGCCGCTCATCGCCGTACGGCGGTGAGCGGCTCCGGTGCGTCGAGACCGTCCGCGCCGCCGCCCGCCCTCGCTCCGGCTTTCGGTGGACCACATGGTCTCCGCACGGTGGCTTGACCGATGGACCTGCGGCAACGTAACTTCGAGCCGACCGGCCCGTGAACTGATGGAGGAGGCGAAGTCGGATGTCGATCATCTCCGAACTGCACCGCCCCGCGCATCAGATCGCCTGGACTCCGGGTCTCGTAGCACACGGCTGCTGAACAGCCCTCTTCTCCGGTGTGCCCTTCTGCGGCCCCGGCATCTTTCGATTTCTCACACCGCCTGCGGCACGTCGTCGCGTGCCGAGTCGCGCCCCGGATTCTCCCCGGGCTGCGCCAGCGAAATAGAAAGCCCCTGAAATGGCTACTAGCATAATCAGCTCGACCATGCGCGGAAATGAGGATGTGCCATGGTAGCGGCGCGGATCACCGTCAACGGGAAAGAGACACCGCTTTCCCCGGCTGCACCCCACACCACTGTGCTCGATCTCCTGCGCGAGCGTGGCCTCACCGGCACCAAGGAGGGCTGCGCCGAGGGTGAGTGCGGCGCCTGTTCGGTCCTGGTGGCCCGTCCTGGCGTGAACAAGCCCACCGACTGGGTGGCCGTCAACGCATGTCTGGTGCCGGCCGCGGCACTGGACGGCCAGGAGATCATCACCTCCGAAGGTCTCGCCACGGTCGGCGAACCCGGTACGCGGCCCACGCTGCACCCCGTACAGGAGGAGATGGCGGTCCGCGGCGGCTCCCAATGCGGTTACTGCACCCCCGGGTTCATCTGCAGCATGGCCTCCGAGTACTACCGGCCCGACCGCTGTGCACACTCCGAGCCTGCCGACAGCAGCGAGGCCGACGACGCCGAGCACGGTCCGAACGGCTTCGATCTGCACTCGCTGAGCGGCAACCTGTGCCGCTGCACCGGCTACCGCCCGATCCGCGACGCCGCCTTCGCGGTCGGTGAGCCCGCCGAGGACGACCCCCTTGCGCAGCGTCGTGAGCAGGACCCGCCCGCGCCGGTCGCCACCGAGTACACCCAGGACGGCGCCACGTTCCTGCGGAAGGACACCCTGGCCGAAACGCTGCAGCTGCTGCGCGAGCGGCCCGACGCGGTCGTGGTCGCCGGCTCCACCGACTACGGCGTCGAGGTGAACATCCGCTCCCGCCGGGCGGAGTGCGTGGTCGCCATCGACCGGCTGCCCGAGCTCCGGGAGCTGCGCGTCGAATCCGACCACATCGAGATCGGGGCGGCGGTGACGCTCACCGAGATCGAACGCCGCCTCGACGGCGACGTCCCGCTGCTGGCCGAACTGTTCCCGCAGTTCGCCTCCCGACTCATCCGCAACAGCGGCACCCTCGGCGGCAATCTGGGTACCGGCTCACCCATCGGTGACAGCCCGCCGGTGCTGCTCGCCCTGGAGGCGTCGCTCGTGCTCGCCGACGCCGACGGTGAGCGCGTCGTCCCGCTCGCGGAGTACTTCACCGGCTACCGGCAGAGCGTGCGCCGCCCCGACGAACTGATCCGAGCGGTGCGCATCCCGCTGCCGCTGTCGCCCGTCACGGCCTTCCACAAGATCGCCAAGCGCCGCTTCGACGACATCTCCAGCGTGGCGATCGGATTCGCGCTCGACATCGAGGGCGGAATCGTCCGCAAGGCGCGCATCGGTCTGGGCGGCGTGGCCGCCACCCCGATCCGTGCCCTCGCCACCGAGGCCGCCCTGGAGGGCAAGCCGTGGTCGGCGGAGACCGTCGAGGCCGCGGCCCGGGTGCTGCGGGGTGAGGGCACGCCGATGAGCGATCACCGTGCCAGCTCCGTCTACCGTTCCGCGATGCTCGGCCAGAGCCTGTTGAAGCTGCACGCGCAAACCACCGAGGCGGTGTCTTCATGAGCCATTTGTCCGAGCGTCCCGAGAAGCCGGTGGTCGGCGTCTCCATGCCGCACGAGAGTGCCGTGCTGCACGTCACCGGCACCGCGCTCTACACCGATGACCTGGTGTACCGCACCAAGGACACGCTGCACGCCTACCCGGTCCAGGTCATGAAGACCCGGGGCAGGATCACCGCGCTGCGTACCGGGCCCGCGCTCGCCGTGCCGGGTGTGGTCCGCGTACTGACCGTTGCCGACGTGCCCGGCGTCAACGACGCCGGCATGAAGCACGACGAGCCGCTGTTCCCCGACGAGGTCATGTTCCACGGCCACGCGGTCGCCTGGGTGCTCGGTGAGACCCTGGAGGCGGCCCGGCTCGGTGCGGCGGCCGTCGAGGTGGAACTCGACGAGCTGCCCTCCATCATCACGCTGAAGGAAGCGATCGCGGCCGAGAGCTTCCACGGCGCGCGGCCCGTGATGGTGACCGGCGACATCGACGCCGGCTTCGCCGACTCGGCGCACGTGTTCACCGGCGAGTTCCAGTTCTCCGACCAGGAGCACTTCTACCTGGAGACGCACGCCGCGCTGGCCTACATCGACGAGGCCGAGCAGGTGTTCATCCAGAGCAGCACCCAGCACCCCTCGGAGACCCAGGAGATCGTCGCGCACGTCCTGGGTCTGCACAGCCACGAGGTGACCGTGCAGTGCCTGCGGATGGGCGGCGGCTTCGGCGGCAAGGAGATGCAGCCCCACGGCTTCGCGGCCATCGCCGCGCTCGGCGCCAAGCTGACCGGCCGGCCGGTCCGGGTACGGCTCAACCGCACCCAGGACCTGACCATGTCCGGCAAGCGGCACGGGTTCCACGCCGACTGGAAGATCGGCTTCGACGCCGACGGCCGCATCCAGGCGCTGGATGCCACGCTGACCGCGGACGGCGGCTGGAGCCTGGACCTGTCGGAGCCGGTCTGCGCCCGTGCGCTGTGCCACATCGACAACACGTACTGGATTCCCAACGCGCGGGTCGCCGGTCGCATCGCCAAGACCAACAAGGTCTCGAACACGGCCTTCCGGGGCTTCGGCGGACCGCAGGGCATGCTGGTGATCGAGGACATCCTGGGCCGGGTCGCGCCGCTGCTCGGGCTGGACCCGATGGAGCTGCGGAAGCGCAACTTCTACCAGCCGGGCCTGGGTCAGTCGACGCCGTACGGCCAGCCGGTCCCGCAGGCGGAACGGATCGCCGCCGTCTGGCAGCAGGTCGAGGAGAACGGCGGCATCGCCGACCGCAAGCGCGAGATCGCCGCCTTCAACGCCGCGCACCCGCACACCAAGCGGGCGCTCGCGATCACCGGCATCAAGTTCGGCATCTCCTTCAACCTCACGGCCTTCAACCAGGCCGGCGCGCTGGTGCTGATCTACAAGGACGGCTCCGTCCTGATCAACCACGGCGGCACCGAGATGGGCCAGGGCCTGCACACCAAGATGCTGCAGGTGGCCGCGACCACGCTGGGTATCCCGCTGCACAAGGTGCGGCTGGCCCCCACGCGTACCGACAAGGTCCCCAACACCTCTGCCACCGCCGCCAGTTCCGGGGCGGACCTCAACGGCGGCGCCGTGAAGAACGCCTGCGAGCAGTTGCGCGCACGGCTGCTGCAGGTGGCCGCCAGCCAGCTGGGTTCGAACGCCTCGGACGTGCGCATCGTCGACGGTGTCGCTCGTACGCTGGGCAGCGACAAGGAGCTGGCCTGGGACGACCTGGTGCACACCGCGTACTTCCAGCGCGTTCAGCTGTCGGCCTCCGGTTACTACCGGACCGAGGGGCTGCACTGGGACGCCAAGGCTTTCAGGGGCTCGCCGTTCAAGTACTTCTCCTACGGCGCCGCTGCGGCCGAGGTGGAGGTGGACGGCTTCACCGGCGGGTACCGCATCCGCCGGGTGGACATCGTGCACGACGTCGGCGACAGCCTGTCCCCGATGATCGACATCGGTCAGGTCGAGGGCGGTTTCGTGCAGGGCGCGGGCTGGCTGACGCTCGAGGACATGCGCTGGGACACCGGTGACGGGCCGAACCGCGGCCGGCTGCTGACCCAGGCCGCGAGCACCTACAAGCTGCCGAGCTTCTCGGAGATGCCTGCGGAGTTCAACGTCACGCTGATGGAGAACGCCACCGAAGAGGGCGCGGTGTACGGGTCCAAGGCGGTCGGTGAGCCTCCGCTGATGCTGGCGTTCTGCGTGCGCGAAGCGCTGCGGCAGGCCGCCGCCGCGTTCGGGCCCGCCGGTGTCAGTGTGGAACTGGCCGCCCCCGCGACGCCGGAGGCGGTCTACTGGGCGATCGAAGCGGCCCGTGAGAAGGCCGACGTGCGCGGCGGCGACAGCCACGTGCCGGGCGGCAGCGAGATCCGTACCGACACAAGCGCTTTGAGCAATGCCTGACATGACCTGGATCGCCGCGGTCACGCGGTTGCGAGCACGCCGGGAGCCCGGCGTGCTCGTGACCGTCGCGACCGTGCGCGGCCACGCGCCCCGTGGGGCCGGTGCCAAACTCGTCGTGGGACAGACCGAGACCTGGGGGTCGATCGGCGGCGGCAACATCGAGGCCGTCGCCATCGACCGGGCCCGCCAGCTGAATGTCGAGCCCGATCCGGAGCCGGAACTGATGGAGTTCGCCCTCAACGACAAGGTCATCGGTCCCCACGGTGTGCAGTGCTGCGGCGGCGCCGTGAGCCTGCTCCTCGAACCGCTGCCGGTGGTCCAGGCGGTGGCCGTCTTCGGCGTCGGGCACGTCGGACTGGAGCTGGCCCGCATCCTGGCCCGCCACAACCTGGATCTGCACCTGATCGACACCCGCTCCGACATGCTCACCGACGAACGGCTCGGTGTGCTCGCGGATGCGGTGGCACAGATCCACGTGCACCACACACCGCTGCTTCCGGAGGAGGTGCTCTCGGAGCTGCCGCCCGGCGCCCACGTCCTGATCATGACCCACGATCACGCCGAGGACGCCGCGCTGTGCGACGCCGCCTTGCGGACGGCCGGTCTCGGCTCGATCGGACTGATCGGCTCGGCCGCCAAGTGGGTGCGGTTCCGCAAGCGCCTGGCCACCGAGGGCGGCCACGACGCCGCCACCATCGACCGGATCAAGACTCCGATCGGAATGACCGAGATCACCGGCAAGGAACCTGCCACGATCGCGGTGAGCGTCGCGGCGGACCTGCTCCGGACCTTCGAGCAGGACCGCCCCACGGCGGTACCGGACCCGGTGGCCGAGGTACCCGTGGTCCCTGAGGTCCGGGAGGTCGAGGTCCGGGAGGTCCCCGCGGTCCGAGAGGTCCCAGCGGTCCGCGCGACCCCAAGGACCCCCGCGGGCCGCGAGGTCCGCGTACGCTCCGGCATCCGTTAGGGCGCTTCTTCCGGATCCCGCCGTGCCGGGCGAGCCCGGCCGGCAGGATCCGGAAGAGACAACCGTCAGCCGCCGAGCGCGCTCAGCTTGTGGGCGTAGAGCACACGCTGGCAGTAGTCCGTTCCGTCCGGGTCCGCCGGGGCCTTGGTCGCCGTGCAGTCCTGCGCCGACCCCGGGCGGTGCTCCGAGAGGGACCAGAGGCGCCCCGTGCCGCGCTCGACGTAGAGGTCCTCGGCTCCCCGGGCGGTCTTGACGGCCTGGCCGTCCTGGACCAGTCGGCCGTCGTCGGCCCACTTGTAGCGCCACAGGTTGCCCGGCTCGTCCGTGCCCTTGGACTCGTTCACGTACAGCGTGCCGTCGTACGCCGCCGCACCCTGGGCGCCGCCGCCGGCCAGCGGCAGGTAGTTGGCCCAGCCCTGCGCGGGGACGTCGGCCGAGCGGCCTTCCAGGGCCGCGACCGGGTAGGAGGCGATGCGGCCGGTGGAGGGGTGGCCGCTCTCCGGACGGCAGTACTCGCCCATGATCAGGCGGTCCGGGGTGGTGCTGCGGTCCAGGGAGATGTAGGAGCTCTTCGGGGCGCCGGTGGCGACACAGGCGTAGGAGCCCTTGGGGTTGCCCTGCGCCGCCTTGAACTTCCACGCGGCCACCTGCGGCATGACGTAGCGGTAGCCGAAGCTGTACCAGACGTTGTCGTGCCGCCCGACCTTCGTCTTGACCTCGACGTTCGAGGTGGTCCTGACCCCGTCGGTGTCGGTCCCGATCTCGTCGTGCGTGCTGGGGTCGCCGTCCGGGTCCAGGTCCAGGATGTGGCGCATGTCGAAGACGCGCAGGCCGTTGCGGGTGTCCGCGACGTAGAGGTAGTTGCCGTACCAGACGATCCCGCCGGCGTGGACGCCCTTCTGGATCGGGTACTCGGCCGCGTGCAGCCCGTCGAAGGAGACGTGGTCGGCGGAGTTCACATAGGTCCAGCCCAGCAGGACGTGCCGATACTTGATCTCGGGACTGCCGGTGGCGGGGTTGGTCCGGCTCTGCACGAAGGTGATCCGGACGCCCTTCTGGTTGCAGGCGTCGTCGGCCTCCAGCTCCGCCTCGGTGCAGTCGCCGGCCGTCGGGAGCGGGTCGTTCTCCCGGCCCGGGTCCCAGCCGTCGTAGGAGGCGAACAGCTGGATGTTCGCGGCCTCGCCCCACCGCTCGTCGGCCTTGGCGTCGGAGACGCCGGTGATGCCCTGCGGGACCCACTCCTGCGAGATGGAGTCGTCCTTGTGCAGGCAGTACTTGATGTCGGGGTCGGGGGCCGTGCCGAACGGGTCACGGGAACACCACGGCTCGATCGTGCGGTTCGCCCCGGCCAGCAGCTTCTGCACGCCGCCCGAGCTGGGCAGCACCGAGGCCAGGCGGGTGACCCGCCGGGTGGTTTCGCCGTTCATCTCGCCGGGCTGCAGCGTGAAGTCTCCGGGTGAGGCCGCGCCGCCGGGAGCGGTCCAGCCTGCGGCGCCGAGCGGCGAGGGGGCTCCCTCGGCCGTGCGGGGCTCCTGGATCCAGGTCCCGGGCGCATCCGGCGCGGGGTCCTGCGCCTGCGCCGGTGCCGCGAGACCGGTGAACGCGAGCGCCGCGACGGCGGCGGTGGCGGCCGCGATCCAGGTGCGGCGTATTCGACTTGAGGGCATGCGGGGGTTGCCTCCGTTGCTCGGGCGACAGGGGAGTCAAGCGGAGGGTTCCAGAACACTTGTGCGCGACGCAAGCGTGATCGTTTCAGTAACGGCCTTGTTCAGCAGCACAGTTGGAGGCGCAAGCGTGTGGCGAGGGGGGTCGCCGGTTCGCCGGGTGGGCGAAACCCTGTGCACCGGTGCGACCGATGGGCCCGGGCCGGCGTCTCAGTGGGTGACGGTCCGCACCCAGGGGGGAACATTGAAGCAGCGCTCAGGACGTTTACTCGGTATGGCTGTCGCCGCGTCGGTCGGCCTGGTCGGTTGCGGCAGCAGTGCGCCCTCCGACGGACCCGCCCCCGATTCCCGCCCGTCTGCCGTACCGGCGTACGTGGTCGCCTACCGTGCCGGACACACCGCGGGCAAGGCCGTCTACGACTCCTCGGGGAAGGGCGCGGCCGTGCGCGAGACCGTATGGGGCGGCTGTACCCGCCGGGCCCTGCAGGCAGGCAGCGACGCCGAGATGGATCGTGGCTCCTGGGTGCGAGGCTGCCTCGACGGCGTCGCCAACGCCCCTGAGCGATTGCCCGCCGGCCCCGTGATCGAGCGGACCGCGGATACGGAGATGCTGGAGCGGTTCCGCGCCTGGGCTCGCACCAAAGGCCAAGCGCGGCAGGCCGACCACGCCCGCGCGCTGGTCGTGGCCCGACTGACCGAACACGACTACGACGTCGAATTGAGCACGGACTACCCGGCAGGCTCCGGAACCGCCGAAGCTGAATCGCTTGCCCGAAGTTTCGTCGAGTCGTGGGACGGCGATCACGGCCGGGACGGTACCGCCAGGAACGTGCTGGTCCTCGGGTCGTCCGGAGAGAGACTGACCGCGCAGCGCATCTGAGGAGCGGCAACGGCCCCGTATCACCGGCCCTTCGCCAGGCGTCCCGCCGTGGGATCGGGGTCCCGCCACATCGGCCAAAGGGTCGGCCCGCCCTCCGGGAGCCGGATCTCTGCGGTGACGCGGAAGCCCAGCTTCTCGTAGAAGGGAAGGTTGGTGACGTTGCTGGACTCCAGGTAGGCGGGTTGCCCGAGCCGGTCGCAGTCGGCCAGCTGCTGACCGAGCAGCGCCGACCCGACCCCCATCCCCTGGAGTCCCCGGTCCGTCCCCACCGACGGCAGGTACCAGTGCGGCGGCCGCGGATGGGCCTCGTCCATGGCGTTCCGGACCTCCCCGGCCCGCGGCAACCCCCGCAGGCCGAAGATGCTCGCGTACCGAGGGAGCGCCGCCAACTCCTGTACCGCGGAGGGCTTCCAGTGCCCGGGCCCCGACCACAGCGCGGCCGCCAGCAGCCGCCCCTCGCCCGTCGCGGCGACCCGGACGGCACCGGCGCGGGGCCGCTGCTGCCGCTGGGCCAGCCGGAAGTAGCGGGCGATCCTGCGTTCCCGGTCGGCAGCGGGAACCATCCATGCCATGACCGGGTCGTCGGCGAAGGCGCGGGTCAGGAGCGCGGCGACCGCCCCTGACTCGGCGGGCCGGGCGAACCGGATCCCGTACCCGGCGCACGGCGGTGCTGGACGTGTGCTCATGGGGCCACGGTAGGCAGCGGGGCCGGCCCGGCCCGGCCCGGCGGCGATGGACACGCCGTACGAGCCACCCGCTCGACCCGGCCCGCAACGGCCGGCAACGCCGCCCGCCGTCGGCCGGCCAGGGCGTCCGAGCGGGGTCAGGAGGTGCGCTTCAGGGTCCAGGTGTTGGGGTTGAAGCTGGGGACGGCGGAGTAGCGACAGCCACTGGAGTAGTAGGTGTTGGTGATGGTCCAGCCGGCGGGCGGCCACGTGGACGCGCAGGCGTTGACCTGCGTGCCGACCGGGTAGCCCCTGAGGTCCTTGATCTGCTTGGTGTTGGGCGTGAAGCCGGAGCCGCAGCCGCCGCTGTTCCACCACTGGGCGTCCACCCAGCCGTCCGGGGTGAGCGTGCTGGAGCACATGGTGAGCGTGTCGCCGGGTGCCGCCGAGGCGGGGCTCGTGGCAAGGGTGAGAGCGGTGACGGCGGCCATGGTGGCCAGAGCGGCGGCGTGACGGATGCGGATCACGGGACGTTCCTTCCTCGGCGCGCTGGGGCCTCTGCCGACCGTCGGCAGGCCGTACCAGGCGCCTCGTCATTGCTATCCGACCCGTTCCGGCTGCAGAAAGTCACCTTTGGGGCATAACTCTGCGACGGTTTAGAGCCGTCGCGGTCAGCCGATCGGCTTCCGCATCTCGGCACGCACCTTGAGGGTCGTCTCGGCGGTCTTGGCCAGGTCGACGGACCCGGGCTTCTGCTGCACGGTCTCCTCGCTGACGATGCCGACCGTGGCGCCGGTGTTCTCGTCGACCCAGGCGCACATCGGCAGGGAGCTCTCGACCCCGCTCTGCCGCACCGTCAGCACCTGGCAGGACAGGGTGATGTCGGATCCGGTCGGCGTGATGTCCCGCGCGGGCACCGCCAGGGACGCGCCTTCGGACTCCGCGGCGCCGCGCAGCATCTTCTTGCGTGCTCCCGCGGTGTCCTTGAACCGGCCGTACATCCCCGAGACGACCAGGGCGCCCGACTCCTTCGGGGACTCGGAGGCGTACTGACCGGCAGTCGGCTTCGGATCGCGGACCGTCGAGTCGTAGCTGCCCTCCAGGGCCTTCTTGCCCGCGGTGGCCGAATGATCCTGGACCAGCTCGTACTTGCCGTCCACGAGGGTCTTGGGAACGGTGAGCCGGTACCGGGCCTCGGGGAAGCCGGATCCGGTCAACCTGGCGCCGACCGCGCCGACCGCGCCGAGCACCAGCACCGCTCCCGCGATGATCCCGATCACCATGCCGATCCGGTTCTTGCGCGGCGGCATGCCCGTCGGCGGCTGTCCCCAGGCTCCATGACCCGGGTACGGCTGCGGCGGACCGGGCTGCCCCGGATACGGCTGTCCCTGGTACGGGTGCTGGTGCGCGGGCGGTGCGGTGTACGGCTGTCCACCGTAGGGATGCGGGGGCTGTGGGGGCTGCGGGGGCCCGTACGGGCCGGGGGGTTGCTGGGGCTGCGGCATGCTCATGATCGAACGGTACGCCAGCCCCGCGTACCGCAGGATTCCGGCCGCCCGTGGTCGCGGGGACGGCCCTCGGGGTTCCGATCTCTCCGGGCCGGTGGACGCGTGATCTGGGCCGGAACCCGCCCTGGAAAGTAGGATCAAGGAATGTCTGACACGACCGAAACTACGCCCGGCTGGCTGAGCAGCGACGAGCTGGAAATGGCCCGGGCCCAGATGCCGATCCTCTACGTCGAGGCCGTCCCCGTACGCGTGGACGACACCGGCGAAGTCACCACCATCGGACTGCTCCTGCGGATCGGCACGGACGGGGCGATGAGCCGGACCCTGGTGTCCGGCCGTGTCATGCACCACGAGCGGATCCGTGACGCCCTGCTCCGCCACCTGGAGAAGGACCTGGGCCCCGTGGCCCTGCCCCGTATCCCCGCGTCCCTGCAGCCCTTCACGGTCGCCGAGTACTTCCCCACGGTGGGTGTCACCCCCTACCACGACCCCCGCCAGCACGCGGTGTCACTCGCCTACATCGTGCCGGTCACGGGTGACTGCCGTCCCCGTCAGGACGCCCTGGACCTGGTCTGGTTCAGCCCGCAGGAAGCGCTCTCGGCAGCCGTGCAGGGCGAGATGCCGGGTGGTCACGCGGCGCTGCTGAAGCAGGCGCTCGCGCATGTGGGGTACACGTACTGAAGTCGCGCCGCGCGCACTGCGCGACGCTCCTCCACGCCGGTCCGGTCGCCGCCCCTGATGGATGCCGGCAGCGACCGGGGCCGGCCGGCCCCGGCTACGGGGTCTGCGCCGGGGTGAACTTCGTGAGGATCAGCAGGGTGTCGACGAGGTCCTCGGCGGGGGCTCCGGTCGCCAGGCGGCGCAGCTGCTGCCCGAAGACCAGGGCCACGGCCACCCCGGCCAGTCGTTCGGGGTCCGGGACGCCGAGCTGGGTCAGGATCCGGGCGGCCAGCAGGTCGTAGGCGGCGAAGCACTCGGCCGCGGCAGCGCGCAGCCGTTCGTCCCGGCCGGCCTGGACGTACAGCTCGAACGGCGCGATGTGGCGGCTGTCGAAGGCGTTCCCGCCCGCCACCTGTGCCACCACGTCGGCCGCCTGCCCGATGTCGAACCGCTCGTCGGAGCATGCGTCGGCGAGCGCCGTGAAGTGCCGGGTCTCCTCCGCCACGAAGTGCAGCAGGCTCTCGCGCAGCAGTTCGTGCTGGGTGGCGAAGTGGTAGGTGACGGAGCCGAGCGAGACTCCGGCCTCCTTGGCGATCCGCCGGTTGGTGACGGCGGCGATGCCGTCCTGCCCGATGATCCGCAGTACGGCGTCGATGATGCTCTGGCGGGTGTCGGAAGCATGGGACATGGCGTAATTCTGCCCCATGGGCCGGCCCGATCTCCCGCCCGGGGCCGGGGAGTTGGGGACGACCAGGTGTGGACAAGGAGCGGAGCCGTCCATACTGTTCGTTCGAACGAACAGTTGAGGGACTTCGCCAGCCGCACGGGAGTGCTCGTGGACATATCCGGATCGAACGTTCTGCTCACCGGCGCCACCGGAGGCATCGGCGCGGCCCTGGCCGCGCGCCTGACCGCGCAGGGGGCCCGCCTCACGGTCACCGGGCGGCGGGAGGAAGCCCTCAAGGCCACCGCCGACGCGTGCGGCGCCCGTACCGTGGTCGCCGATCTGGCCGTACGGTCCGACGTCGTACACCTCGCCGAGAGCTGCGCGGAGACGGACATCCTCGTCGCGAACGCCGCCCTGCCCGCCAGCGGCGACCTCCTGGACTACACCGAGGACCAGCTCGACCGAGCCCTCGACGTCAACCTCCGCGCGCCCGTCCTGCTCTCCCGGCTGCTCGCGGAGCCCATGGTGGGCCGCGGTCGGGGCCACATCGTGCTGGTCGGCTCCCTTTCCGGCAAGGCGGCCACCAAGTCGACCTCCCTGTACAACGCGACGAAGTTCGGGCTGCGCGGATTCGCGCTCGCCCTGCGCCAGGAGCTGCGGGGTACGGGGGTGGGGGTGTCCCTGGTCCAGCCCGGTTTCGTCCGCGACGCCGGGATGTTCGCGGCCACCGGTGCCACCCCGCCGAACGGCATCAGGACCGTCACGCCCGGCCAGGTCGCCGACGGCGTCGTACGAGCCGTCCGCCGCGACCGCTGCGAGGTCAACGTCGCGCCGCTGGAGCTGCGGCTGCTGAGCGCCATCGCCGGGCAGTTCCCCGGGTTCGCCGAGCGCGTCCAGGCCCGTACCGACGTCGACGGGTCCGTGCGACAGATCGTCGAGGCCCAGCGCTCACGCCGTTAGCCGGGCGCGGCCCGTCCCGCGCACTCCCGCACTCCCGCACTCCCGCACCAGCACGAACGCCTTCCACGCCACCCCACGTGAACGGAGAGCACGGCTGTGCCGAGTGAACATCTCCCGAGCGATGCGCCCGACCCGCGCTCCGGTCCCGGCTCCGGTCCCTCTGTCGAGCGGCGGTCCCTGCTCCGCTTAGGGGCCCTGCTGGCCGCGACCGCGGGCGGAGCCGCCGCGCTGGTTCCCGCACCGATCGCGCACGCCGCGACAAAGGGCCAGGGCACCGACACGGTGACCACCACCTACCGCGGCCTCTCCCCCTACGGCAACGACCAGTGGGCGTACGTCGCCTTCGACGTCCCCGCCGGTGTCCAGCGGATCTCCGTCGCCACCACCCACGACGCCGCCGCCGGGATCCTGGACCTCGGCATCTTCGGCCCGGCCGGCTTCCGCGGCTGGTCGGGCGGCGCACGGTCGGGTTTCACCCTCTCCGCGGCGGACGCCACCCCCGGCTACGTCCCCGGACCCGTCGAGCCCGGCGCCTGGTCGGTCATCCTGGGCCCGATGGTCGGCAGCACCGGCGGTATGGCCTGGCAGGTCGACGTCACCCTGCACCACGGGGAACCGCTGCCCCGGACCCCGTACGACGTCCTGCCGGCCTCGGTGGCTGGGCGGGGCCCCGGCTGGTACCGGGGCGACCTGCACCTGCACAGCGTCCACTCGGACGGGCAGCGCACGGTGGAGGAGATCGTCGCGGCCGCCCGCCAGGAGGGGATGCACTTCATCGCCACCTCCGACCACAACACCAGTTCCACCGGAGTGACCTGGCGCGGCAATGTCCCGACCGATCTGCTGGTCATCAACGCCGAGGAGGTCACCACCCGCCACGGCCACTGGCTGGCCGTCGGCCTGCCGCAGGGCGAATGGGTGGACTGGCGCTACGGCCCCGCGGACCAGGGAGCCTTCGAGGGCCAGGCCCGGCGCGTGCACAGTCTGGGCGGCCTCACGATCGCCGCCCATCCGCTCACTCCGGCGGCGGGATCCTTCTGGGAGTTCGGCCTCGACCGGGTGGACGCGCTGGAGGTGTGGAACGGACCGTGGACCCTGGACGACGCGGCCAACATCGCCGCCTGGCACGTCATGCTCTGCCTCGGCAAGCGGGTCGCCGCCGTCGGCAACAGCGACGCGCACAGCCCCGCGGACGCCGTCGGACGGCCCCACAACGTCGTGTACGCCGACCGGTTGTCGACGCCCGCCGTACTGGACGCTCTGCGCCTGGGCCGGTCGTACGCCGTCGAATCCGCGGCCGTGACCCTGGACTTCACCGCCCGCGCCGGCGGAGCGGTCGCGGGACCCGGTCAGGAGCTGCCCCTGTCGTTCTTCGACGCCGTCGACGTGACCTTGAACGTGACGGGCGCTCCCGACAGCATCGCCACGCTGTACACCGAGTGGGGCATCATGGCCGCCACCTGTATCGACGGCAGCGGCAGGGGGCAGCTGCGCTGGCGCGGCTGGGGCAAGGCCTCGCTGTTCGCCCGGGCCGAGGTGCGCCGGCCCAAACCCGCCTCCACCACCCTGGACCAACTGGTGGCCATCACCAACCCGGTGTGGTTCTACTCCGCGCAACTGCCCCCGTACGACGTCGAGCGGCGAGTGCTCTTCCACACCGAGCGCCGCCCCGACGGGTCGTGGAGCGGCATGCGTCCGCTGCCGGGGGCTTCGGGATCCGGCTCCGGCTCGGGCTCCGGCTCGTTCGCGGGGGTGCAGAGTGCCGTGGCCGGCATGGCGGACGGCTCGGTCGTGGTGCTGGGCATCGCACCCGACAACGGTCTGTGGCTGACCGCCGTACGGGATGCGGCAACGCTGCAGCCCTGGCGGCGCGTCGCGGGGCCGGACGGCTCTTCCGGGTTCACCGTGCGCGAGGCGGACATCGCGGCCTTCCCCGACGGCACCTGCCAGATCGTGGTGACGGCCATGGACGGCACCGTCTTCCACCAGCAGCGCCGCGCCGACGGCGGGCTGCCCGGGTTCCGGGCCCTGCCCGGCTCCACCGCGAAGGGCCGTTGGGGCGCCACGAAGGTGTCGATCGCCGCCATGCCCGACGGGTCCGCCCAGTTGCTCTGCTACGGCACGGACGGTGCCATGTACCACTGCGCCCGCGGGCGGGACGGGACGTGGACGGCCTGGGGGCGCCTGGCCGGCTACGACGGGGCCCCGACGTTCTCCGGTCCGGCCCTGGCGATCACCGGGATGCCCGACGGGTCCTCCCAGGTCCTCGCGATCGGGCTCGACGGGATGGTCTACCACCAGCTGAGGCGGCCGGACGGTTCCTGGACCGGCTTCCGGCCGCCGCGGGGCGTCACCACGGCGACCATGGGGGCCAGCGCCATCGGCATCGCCGGGACACCCGACGGCTCCGCCCAGGTCGTGGCGGTCGGGCTCGACGGACGGATCTGGCACAACGTCAGGAGGCCGGACGGCTCCTGGACGCCGTTCTCCCAGGTACCCGGCCCGAACGGGCGGGACCCCTTCGCCGCGGGGCAGGTCCGCATCACCGCGCTCCGCGACGGCTCCACGCACGTGGCGGCCATCAGCGCCGGCTAGGTGCACCGGCCCGCGGAGTCGTCCGTTGTCAGCGGCGTGCTGAGGGGTCCGCGAAGCCCGGCGGGCCCACCTGGCCCACCCGGCCCACCAGCACGCCGCTCGGGGCGATCACGCACGGCAACGTGCCGATGCGCCCGGCCCGTTCCCCGCGTCGTCACTCCTGCAGCAGGCTCGTCACCAGCTCGCGCGGCATCCCGTGGGTGTCGTGGAGGTAGTGGAAGTCCTCCTCGGTCAGCGGGCCCCGGAACCGGGGGCGGGCGAGCACCTGCCGCCCGCGTTCCAGGAGCCGGCGGAACCGGCGCTCCTCCTCGCGCAGGATCCGGCGTACGTCGCCCGGGCTCATGTCCTGCCGGAAGTGGTCCAGGGTGTGCCGGACGAGTTCGTCGGGCAGGTCGTCGATGCCACGCGAGGCGTCCTCCCGCCACAGCACGGTGAGCATCCGCCGCACGAGGCGTCGCAGCACGTAGCCCTGGCCGGTGTTGGCCGGGCGCACGCCGTCGCCGAGCACCACGACGGCCGAGCGCAGGTGGTCGCAGACCACGCGCAGCGACCGTTCGTCCAGGGGCCACAGGCCCGGTACGAGGCTGCGCCAGGGGTCGAAGACGTCGCACTCGAACACGGACGGCTTGCCCTGGAGCAGGGAGGCGAGCCGCTCCAGGCCTAGGCCGGTGTCCACGTTGCGCTGGGGAAGGGGCACCAGGGAACCGTCGTCGAGCCGGCGGTGGGTCATCGTCACGTGGTTCCACACCTCCACCCAGCGGTCGTCGCGGGTGGGCGTCGACTCGGGCGGGCCGTCGCCGCTCCACAGGAAGATCTCCGAGTCGGGACCGCAGGGGCCGACGGGCCCGTTGGACCACCAGTTGTCCTCCACGGTGAGTTCGACGGGGACGCCGAGCTTCTGCCACAGCTCCAGGGAGGCGGTGTCGGGCCCGGTCCGGTCGTCGCCGGCGTGGACGGTGGCGTACAGCCGGCCCGGATCCACGCCCAGCCCCTCGGTGAGGAGCCCGTGTCCCCAGTCGAGACTGAGCGGGCCTCCGTAGTCGCCCAGCGACCAGGTGCCGAGCATCTCGAAGACCGTCAGGTGGGTGGCGTCGCCGACCTCCTCCAGGTCCGTGGTGCGCAGACAGCGCTGGACGTTGACCAGTCGCCTGCCCAGCGGGTGGGGGCGGCCCTCCAGGTACGGGGTGAGCGGGTGCATGCCGGAGGTGGTGAAGAGTACGGGGTCGCCGGGCGGTGGCAGCAGCGTCGAGCCGACGATACGGCGGTGCCCGCGGTGTTCGAAGTACTCGACGAACGTGTCGATCAGCTGCTCGGTATTCATGGGGTGACTCCTTCGCGTCGAGCGGGAGAGGCACCGGAGAACGGGACCGTGCAGTCTCCGGCCGGGGGCAAGGGCGCCACGGCACAACCGACGGACCGTTGTCCGGTCGCCGGGGAGAGGGGAAGGTCAGGCGGCGGCAACCGGCGAGCTGGTCGCTCGCGCGGTCGCGGTGGTGCTGGGGCCGGTGACGTTCATGGGGCCCACGATAGTGCCGGCCCACCGCCGGTGCTCGGGTATTTCCGCGCCGGCGGCAGGGGTGGGCAGCTCGCCCGGGTTTCCTTCACCGCCCACGCCGGTCCGGTCGCGGACCGGACGGAACGAATCGTGCGGCGTTCCGCCTCGGCGCGGCTATCGTGCGGCATCAGGGAACCGGTTCGGGGGAGGGACTGTGGCACTACTCGATCAACTGCCCGCTCTGATAGGCGTGGTGGTGGGTTCGCTCGGCTCCTATGCCGTACAGACCCTGACCGAGCGGCGGCGGTGGAGGCGGCAGCGGGAGGAGCGGTGGGACGAGAAGCGCTTCGAGACGTACGGCCGTTACGCCAACGCCCTCAAAGCACAGCTTCGCGTCGCCCAGCGCATCGGCGCATCTCTCGGATTCGCGGACGTGGCCGACCCTCTGGCACCGGCCGTGGGTCTGCCCATGCTCGCCGACGCGGAGTCGCACCGGGCGACGGAGTGGGAGTCCGTCCTGCTGGTCGGGGACGCGGCGACGATCGCGGCGGCGCGGCACTGGCACGAGACGATCTGGACCGTGGAGCTGCTCGTACGGGAGGGCGTGGCCGACGGCGAGAGGTGGACGCAGGCGCATCGGCTCGCGAGTGCGGCGCGTGACGCCTTCTACGAGAGCGCGCGGCGCGACCTCGGAATAGAGGGGGCTCCACCGCCGTCGGGGCAGTGGCCACGACAGTGGCGGGCCGAGCTCTCCGGGTGAGGGTCCCCGGGGCCGGCCGCCTCGATCCGATTTCGGTGCACGCGTCAGGCACGCTCCAGCATCCGGCGGCGCAGGGCGTCGTAGACGGGTTCGCTGCCCAGCCGGTCCGCGGTCACGCTCGCGGCGAAGCACGCAATCAGCAAGGGCAGCAGGAGCGTGCCGCTCCCCGTCATCTCCGCGACCAGGACGGCGCCCGTCAGTGGTGCCCTTACGACGCCCGTGAACACCGCGGCCATCCCCACCACGGCGAACGCGCCCGCGCCCGCCGAGCCGGCCGGCAGCAAGGGGGAGGCGATCGCGTGGGTGAGCGTCCCCCACAGGGCTCCCAGGGCCAGCAGTGGGGCGAACAGGCCGCCGGGAGTCGCGGCCGCATAGCTCAGCGGGCCGGCCACGAACCGGACGGCGAGGCAGAGCACCAGCGCCGCCACCGTCAGGCTTCCGCCCGTCAGCAGCCGCTCGCTCAGCTGGTCACCGCCGCCCGTGAGGAGCGGATCGATGGCCATCAGCGCGCCGACGCCGGCCCCGATGACCGCGGCGCGTGCGACGAGGGGCACCCGGGTCAGCCGGTCGCACACCTCCAGTGTCCGTACGACCAGAGCGCTGTAGGCGGCGCCCAGCGCGCCGGCCGTCACCCCGGAGAGCAGGAAGACCGGCAGCATCCACAGCGGTGGGGCGGGGGCGTCCGACAGCGGAAGGACGAGCGCGTCACCCACGATGAGCTGGGAGCAGGCCACCGCCGTGACGGTGCCGACGAGTGTCAGGAGCACCAGACGCGGCCGGACGGTGCCGGTCACCTCCTCGCAGACGAACAACAGCCCGCCCAGCGGGGCGGTGAACGCCACCGCCAGGCCGGCCCCACCGAGCGCGGTGTGCAGCATGCGGACGTCCTCCGCGCCCTGCACGTCCTCCGCGCCCCCTGAGTCCATGGAGTCCCCTGCGTCCAGGTGGCCGCGCCGGCCCGCCGCGGACCCGATCGCGGCGCCCATGTGGACGATCGGCCCCTCCCTTCCCAGAACCAGGCCCGAGCCGATCGCGATGAGACCACCCAGGAACTTCGCGGGCAGCAGCCAGGCCGCACGTGCCTCGGCCTCCTGCCGCCATACGGCTTCCACGTGCTGGATCCCGCTGCCCGCCGCGTGCGGGACCCGCCGGGCGATCGCACACGCCACCGCGGCGCCCACCGCGGTGAGGGCGACCGGAATCAGTCGGCCCGCCGCTCCCAGCCCGGCGGCCGCCTCCAGAACCGAACCGCGCAGTTGGTCGGCGTGCTCCAGGCACCACCGGAATCCGCCGCCGACCAGCCCGACGAGAGCGCCCGCCACCCCCGCGATCACGAAGGGGCGGCCTGACCGACAAGACACCCCCTAGTGCTGGGGCAGGTAGGTCTTGGCGTCCTCGTACGTCCCCTCACCGGGTGCGGGGGCCACGGCGTAGAAGAGGTTCAGCACACCGGTCCGGAAGGTCTCGGCGGACACCAGCTCCAGCGGGATCGACGGCGCGTCCTCCTCGAACAGGCGCATGCCGTTGCGTACGGCGATCGGGTGCAGGAGGAGGTTCAGTTCGTCCAGGAGCCCGGCGGCCAGCAGTTGACGGACGACGGAGACCGAGCCGCTGATCCAGACGGGTGCGTCCGTGTCCGGCTCGTTCTTCAGCGCGGCGACCGCTGTGGCGAGGTCGCCGACGAGCAGTTCGGAGTTCCGCCAGGTGAAGTCCGACGGGCCGTTCGACACCACGATCTTGCGGGCGTCACCGAGCACCCGGGCGAACGGGGCGTCCTCCCCTCCGGCGGCTTCCCGGTCCGGCCAGGCGCCCGCGAAGCTGTCGTAGGTCCGGCGCCCGAGCAGCAGGGTGTCGGCCCTGCCGAGGGTCGCGTCGACGGCCGCGCCCATCTCCTCGTTGAAGTAGGGGAAGTGCCACTGGTCGGGCGCCTCCACGACACCGTCGAGCGAGATGAACAGCTGCGCCCTGATCTTCCTCATAGCGGTCTCCGGGAGCTGGTGGTCGGTCCGTCCGCGTACGGCCCCATCCAAGGGCACGCGACGGCCGGACGCCGCACGACTCCCCGGCAGGGGCGGACACGGATTCGGTGCGGGGAGGGCGGCGGCCACTGACCGAGTAGCCCGGAGAACTGATCAGGCGCCGCACCTGGCGGCAGCGCTGTCGCGCCGAGGAGGCGTTGTAGGCCGGTGACAGATCGGCGGTGCAGGGTGGCTGACGGTGCGACCCCGCCCGTCGTCCCACCGACCCGCCGACCCGTGTACCGCCGTGCCAGGAGCCGCCCTCGTGAACGCTGACTCCGTACTGCCCCACCGGCACGCGCCCGGCGCCCGGACGCCTCACGACGACGTACCGCTCCCGAAGCGGCGCGGGCGTGCGGGCGCGACCCTCCACGGCGTCGGCGCGGTCACCGCCGTCCTGCTCGTACTCGCGGCCATCGGGGCGGCGATCGGCGAACCGGTGCTCATACCGTCCCTTGCCGCCAGTGCCGGAGTCCTGCACAGCACGCCCACCCTGCCCACGGCCCAGCCCCGGAGCGTCGTCGTCGCGCATCTGCTGGGTGCCGGAGCCGGGTACGTGGTCCTCGCGCTGTGGCAGAGCAGCCCCTGGAGCGCGGCGCTGGCCGGAGGGCTGACGTTCGCCGCGACCACCCTCGCCCGGACCCCGCACTCGCCCGCCTGCGCCACCGCCGTCGTCGTCGTGCTCCAGGCCCCGGCACCTGCGCGGTTCGTCCCCCTGCTGCTCGGCGCCACCGTGGTCCTCGTCCTCGCCGGCTTCGCGGCGTCCCGCGTACGCCGGGAAGCAGCGCGTTACCCCGTCCGCTGGTGGTAGCGGCGGTGCGATGGTCCGGATCCGTCGAGACGCCTCGCCCGTCCGCCGCCTCGCGCACGAGAAAGCTCAGATTGCGCCCAAGACGCTTGGTCCTTGTGCATTTTCCATGCATATGATCAGCCGCCGACGGGGGGAGACGTGGACATGGCGGCAGATTTCGATCAGGAGCGGGACCGCGGGCGCGAGGTCGCGGAATCGGTCGTGGAGGTCCACCGCCACGAGATCGGCTCCGCCGGCGCACCTGCTCCGACCCGGTTCCAGGACTTCGTACGCGCGGTGCGGGCGGACACCGGGGCGGGGGTCTGACGATGGGGCGCCTCTGGGACAGGTTGACAGGCACCAAGTACCCCGCCGGCGGTGTCAGCCCCCTGCGCACCATGGAGCTGCGGGAAGCACTGCTCGCGCTCAACGCCCGAGACGTACCGTTCAGCGTGCGCGAGGCCTTCGCCAAGGAGAAGGCCGACCTGGTGGCGGAGTGCAGGATCCCCAAGGCGGAGCTGAGGCTCAAGACCCGCATGCGCCTGGTGCCTGCGAAGCGAGAGGTGCTCGTCCTGGAGGAGCGGTGGGAGCCATCGCACGATTCCGGTCAGCAGTACGGCCGTGGGGGCTTCTCGGTGTACCGGCGGTGGGAGTACCGCCGTGGTGCCGACGGCCGTCGGCACAAGGTCGAGACGTTCCGCTTCGACACGCGGGACGTGAGAGATCCCCTGCGCACCGTTGTCCTCAACGCGGGATGGACCTGGCGGGGAGTGCTGTTCCGGTACTGATCACACCCGGATCAGCGGGGCAGGATGCGCAATACTGCCTCGCGTTCGCCGCTGAGCCGCAGGCCTTGCTGTACTGCGGCGCTCAGATCGAGGTCGCCGAGCAGGGTCGCGGCCAGCAGGTGCGGCGGTCCGGTCAGTGACGCGGTGGGGTGGTCGACCCGGCCGGCGTGGGTGTGCACCGAGCCGTCCTTGACTTCGATGACCAGGTCCTCGCTGCCGTCGGCGTGCAGTTGCAGGGCGATTGCCGGCTGGTCGGGGCGGTGGTCGGTCAGTGCCCGGGCGGGCATGTCCAGCCAGTGGGTGCGGAAGGTCTCGCTGCCGCCCGGCTCACGCAACAGCGGCATGCCCCACCGGCTCAGCTCCCGCAGCACCGGCTCCAGCTCGCGGCCGCGCTCGGTGAGGGAGAACAGGGTGGTGGCCACCGGCGGCGGGGCGGCCTCGCGGTGGATCAGGCCGGCTTCCTCGAGTTCGCGGAGCCGGTCGACCAGCAGGTTGCTGGCGATCCCGGGCAGCCCGTTGCGCAGGTCGGTGTGCCGGCACGGCCCCAGGGCGAACAGTTCACGGACGATCAGCAGGGTCCATCGGTCGCCGACGGTGTCCAGTGTTTTCGCGATGCCGCAGTACTGCCCGTAAGTGCGCATGCCACCACCCTACATCGTGGTGTTGAGATTCAAAACTTGCTTGTTGACTTTTTCAACAACGTCCGTCTAGCGTCGCTGCCCATGACCACCACCCTTTCCGTGCGTCGGCTGGCCTGGGCCGGCGTCGAGATCCGTCTCGGCGGCACCCGCCTGCTGATCGACCCGCTCGAGAACGTCGCTCCGCTGGCGCCGGTGATGGGGCCGCCGCACCGGCCGGTCGACCCGGTCGATACCCCGCCCGGCACCCACGCCCTCATCACCCACCTGCACCCCGACCACTACGACCACGACCTGATCGCCCGGATCGCGGCCACCGGCACGATCGGCTGCCACACCCCGAGCGCGGCGGCGCTGCACGAGGCGGGCATCACCCCCGTTGCCCAGGACCTGGGCCGGTCACGCCGCATCGGAGAGCTGACCGTCACCCCGGTGACCTCGCTGGACTGGCGCGGCAACGACTGTGACCAGGTCGCCTGGGTCGTCGAAGGCGGCGGCCGGCGGGTCATCCACTGCGGCGACACCCAGTGGCACGGCAGCTGGTGGCAGATCGCCCGCGACCACGGCCCGTTCGACGTCGCGTTCGTCCCGGTCAACGGCGTCATCGCCCACTTCGAGGGCTACGCGGCCAACGTCCCGGCGACCATGACCCCCGAGCAGGGCGTCGAGGCCGCCGTCGCACTCGGCGCCGGCACCGTCTGCGCCATGCACTACGGCCTGTTCCACAACCCGCCGTTCTACACCGAACAACCCGACATCGAGCAGCGCTTCCAGCACGCCGCCGACGAGCGCGGCATCACCGCGGCCATCGTCGCCGACGGCCAGCCCGTCCTCTGACCATCAGAAACAAGGAGCAACACATGAAGATCGTCCTGTTCGGTGCCAGCGGCAACATCGGCCGGCCCACCACCGAGGAACTACTGCGTCGCGGCCACACCGTCACCGCGGTCACCCGAGCCGGCCACGTCGACGGCCTCGAGCACAAGGCCCTGACCGTGACCACCGGTGACGTCACAGACGCCGCCGCGGTCGCCGGCCTCGCCGCCTCCCACGACGCCGTACTGTCGGCCGTCGGCCCCCGGATCGGCCAGGAGAACGACCGCGCCACGATCGTCGGTGCCGCCCGTGCGCTGATCGACGGACTCCGCCGAGCCGGCGTCACCCGCCTGGTCACCATCGGCGGTGCCGGTAGCCTGCGCACGCCGACCGGCGCCCGGGTCATGGACGACCCGGACTTCCCCGCGCTGTGGAAGGCCAACGCCGAGGCCCAGTCCGAAGCGCTCGACCTCTACCGCGGCGTGCACGACCTCGACTGGACGTACGTGTCGCCCGCCGCGGTCATCGGAGCGGGCGAGCGGACCGGGGCCTACCGCAGCGCCGGGGACACCCTGCTCACCGACGACGACGGCAACAGCCGCATCTCGTACGCCGACTACGCGATCGCCCTGGCCGACGCGATCGAGAGCGGCACCGCGATCCGCCGCCGCATCACCGTGGCGTACTGAGCCATGAGCAACGACGCCGCCGGCCGGCACACCCGATTCATCGTCCTGCTCGCAGCGCTCGTGGCCCTGGGACCACTGTCCATCGACGGCTACCTGCCCGGGCTGCCGGACCTCGCCGGCGACCTGCGCGCCAGCGCCGCGGCCACCCAGCTCACCATCACCGCCTGTCTGGCCGGGCTGGCCATCGGGCAGCTGATCGCCGGGCCGCTGAGCGACACCTACGGCCGGCGGCGTCCGTTGCTGGCGGGCCTCGCCCTCTACACGATCGCCAGCGCGCTCTGCGCGGTGGCGCCCGACGTCCGGACCTTCGTCGGCCTACGCCTGGTCCAGGGCATCGGCGGGGCGTTCGGCATCGTCATCGCCAACGCCATGGTCCGCGACCGCACCTCCGGAACCGGCACCGCACGTCTCTTCTCCGCACTGACCTTGATCACCGGCCTGGCGCCGGTGTTCGCGCCGGTCCTCGGCGGCCAGCTACTGCGCGTCACGGCCTGGCCGGGGATCTTCGTGAGCCTGGCCGTACTCGGCGCCGTGATGCTGGCGGCCTCCGCCGCAGGACTGCCGGAGACCCGGTCCCGCGCGTCACGTCAGCCGCTGCCGGCTGTCGTCGGGCAGCTGCTCAGCGACCGGGTCTTCACCGGGTACGTCCTGGCCAACGGCCTGGTCTTCGCGGCGATGTTCGCCTACATCTCCGGCTCGCCGTTCGTCCTGCAGGAAATCCACGGCCTGTCACCGCAGCAGTACAGCGCCGTGTTCGCCGTCAACGCCGCCGGACTCATTGCGGCCGCCCAGATCAGCGGCCGGCTGGTGGCCCGGGCCGGCGCCCGCGTGCTGCTGCTCGCCGGTCTGCTGGGCGCGACAGCCGGTGGCACCACGGTCCTGGGCGCGGTGCTGACACGGGCACCCCTGCCCGTGCTCCTGATCGGCCTGTTCGTCCTGGTCTCCAGCGTGGGCCTGGTCATGCCGAACGCCGCGGCCCAGGCCCTGGCCGACCACGGCGGACACGCCGGGTCGGCAGCCGCTCTGCTCGGCTTCAGCCAGTTCATGATCGGCGGGGCACTTGCTCCGCTGGCCGGCGCGGGTGGCGCCACCGACGCCTTGCCGATGGGAATCATCGTCGCCGTGCTGCCGGCGCTCGCTCTGCTCACACTCGGCGTCCTCACCCGGTCGATGCCCGGTGAGCGCACTCGCAGGCCGGCTCGCCAAGGACCTGCCGGGCACCGGCGACCGCGCCGGCACATCGATCGGGGACGAGCCGGCATCCAGTGAATCGGGCCGGCGTCTGGCGAACAGGGTGATTCCGCGATCAGCGTGACAGACGTACGACGACGGTCGGGTGCAGCGACACGTGGAACGCGTCTCCGCCCGTCCGGGGCACCTGCTCGCATCCCTGCAGCTGCCCGCCTTCGTGGAGGGCCGCTATTTCGACGTGCTCGCGTTGCGGCCCGTACGGAACTGGGTGGACGACCCGTACGTGACCCTCGACGTCTACCCCCCACCCACCCCCACCACCACCAGAGCTGACGGGAGCCACTGATGCGCTACTTCCGCGAGTCGATGCAGAACACCATGAGCCTGTGCCAGTACAACGTGCGGGCCTTCACCCACCCCGAGATCGACGCCCTTGAGGAGTACGACGACCAGGTCCCCCTTCCCGCGTACTTCGACCTGGAGACCCTGCTCGCCGACACCGACGACCCTGCCGGCGCCTTCCGCCAACGGGCCGAGGAACTGACCCGCTGGCACGGCGCCCTCGCCCGGCTCCTCGCCGACCCCCGGCTCAAGAACACCGGCGACAACGACCAGGAGCCCTACAGTCCCGCCGCCCGCCGCTTCCTCAAGGTCGCCGCAGGCGACTACCACCGACACCGGCACGGGTACGGGTGCGCCGTCACCGCCTGGGCTCTCGGACTCCAGGCCCCGACCAGCTACCCGCCGGAGACCCGGCATCTACACCTGGCAACCCGGGAACTCAGGCCCTGGGACTAGGCGGGCGACGTCGTCGGCCACCCCGGAGCCATGATCAGTCTCAGCTACTTTGCACCATGGGTCAGGGATAGGACATCGGGGGCTGAAAGCCCCGGGAAGGGCTCGGTCAGCGCAGGCGTTGTGTCTGAGCAAGCAGCCCCGCCGGTTGAGAGGCAGGAACACCGTGGACATCCACAACCGCCAGATGGCGGCCTGCTCGGGGGTGGCGGGGACCGACTCAGCCCACATAGGCCAGTAGCGAGAAGCGAACTTGTTCCAGGAGCGGTCCATCGCCTCCGCCTGCGCGTAGAGCGGACCGTAGAGCTCGCCGAGTTGACGGTTGACCCTCTCTAGGTGATCCTTGCGGCGCGCCAGGCGCAGATTCGTCAGGTAAGTCGCCACATAGCCCGCGGTAGCCACAAATACGGTGACGGCCAAGGGGATCACAACACCCAACTCCATGGGTCGCAACGCTACCCACGGCCGAGGGGCTGTGCGCATGAATCCTCAGCCCAGGCCGGCAGCCGCCGAGCGGCCTCTCGCCACTGATGGCGCCGATGAAAGCCGATACGCCGCTGAAGATCACACACGGTCACCAGCGGGTTAGGTTCAGCGGGGAACTGGTGACAGTTGAATACGAGAGCTCACCAGTACCGGCCCCACCGGCGGGGTCGTCCGGTGGGACTCGAGCTGCCTCGTCGTGTCCGCGGTGTTCGATGCCTCCGCCGAAGTCCCCGCTGGCCGTGAGCTGCGGATCTTGCGTCGGTTTCCGCCCAATGGTCGGGCGGGAAGCCGCCCCAACCAGCGGAACCCGTACCGCCGTTCGCTCGTCTAGCAGGCCGGACGGCCTGCCTGCCGCTCTCTCACGTACGCGAGGGGCGCAGACGGCGTCCTGGCCGGAACCCCCCTCCGGCCAGGACCGGGGCGCGCGCTTCGCCGACCCCGGTCCTTGTCCCCCCACGCGTTGCGCAGTTCGAGAGGTCTTCACCATGTCCGTGCTCGACACCGGCTTCAGCATCCTGTCCGAGGACTTCGCCGCCGCCCCCCACCGCTCCTTCGCACAGCTGCGGGAGCAGGCTCCGGTGCATTACGAACCGGCCATCGACAGCTACTTCCTCTCCCGCTACGAGGACGTGAAGCGGGTGCTGACCGATCACGGGGCGTTCACCACCGAGACGCTGCAGGTGCGCGCCGAGCCGGTGATGCGCGGGCCGGTCCTCGCCCAGATGACCGGGGCCGAGCACACCGCCAAGCGAAGAATCGTCGTCCGGGCCTTCACCGGCCCGGCACTCCAGGACCAGATACGTGTCATCCACGCCAACGCCGCCGAACTCCTGGCCCCCTTCCTCGCACGGGGCCGGTTCGATCTGGTCAGCGACTTCGGCAAGCCCTTCGCCATCCACGTGACGCTCGACGTCCTGGGCCTGGACCGAAGGGACTGGCAGCAGGTGGGCGCCTGGCACAGCGGTGTGGCCGAGTTCATCACCAGCCTCACCCTCACCCCCGAACGCCGCCGCCACTGCATCGACTGCGCCGAGCAGTTGGAGGCCTACCTCCTCCCCGTGATCGAACAGCGGCGCCGCCACCCCGGCGACGACCTGATATCGAAGCTGTGCACCGCCGAGTTCGACGGCATCGCCATGAGCGATCGCGACGTCACCGCGCTGATCATCAATGTCCTCGTCGCCTCGGCCGAGCCCGCGGACAAGACACTGGCCCTGCTCTTCAAGCACCTGATCGACCACCCCGAGCAGCTGGCACAGGTCCGCCGGGACCCGGACCTGCTGGCCGCCGCGATCGCCGAGACCCTGCGCTACACCCCGCCGGTCCAGCTCATTCCCCGCCAGGCGGAGGAGGACAGCGTGTTCGCCGGGACCACCGTCCCGGCGGGCGCCACCGTCTTCTGCATGATCGGCGCCGCCAATCGCGACCCGGACGCCTTCACCGCCCCGGACACCTTCGACATCCACCGCCCGGACCTGGGCACCGCCCGCTCGTTCACCGCGGCCGCCCAGCACCTGTCCTTCGGCACCGGACTCCACCAGTGCGTCGGCGCGGCCTTCGCGCGCGCCGAGATCGAGACCGTCGCCGCGATGCTCCTGCCGCTGCTCGACCAGGTCCGGTACAGCCCCGGATTCCGGTACCAGGAGGCCGGCCTGTACACCCGGGGCCCGCTCTCGCTGTCGCTGGACTTCACCCCCGTCCGCTGAAGCGGCACCGGCCGTGACCGGACCGGCCGTGGCCGGCGTACATGCCCGGCGTCCGTCCCTCGCCCGGCATCCCCGGCCTCCCCCGCTTTCCCGGGCTTCCCGGCCTTCCCCCGGGCACAGTCCTCCGCGGCTCCACGAGCCCGGGCCTCCCCCGTACACCCCCCACTCCGATCAGGCGAAGACGACCATGACATCGACCGACATCACCCGAGCCATCGACGACCTGCTGTTCACCCCGGGCCTCGACCTCACCGAAGCCATCGACCGGCATTTCACCCCCGACTACCGCCAGCGCACCAACGGTGTGTGGAGTGACCGGACCTCGTTCGCCCAGCACATGGCGCGCCTGCGCTCCCTGATCCGCAGCGGGCACATCGAGGTCCACGACGAGCTCCGCGACGGGGCGCGCTACGCCGACCGCCACACCGTCACCCTCGTCCACGACGACGGCCACACCTCCCGCACCGAGGTCTACCTCTTCGCCGAGCTGGCTCCCGACGGCCGCTTCCGGCGCGTCGAAGAGACCACCCTCCTGGTCACCGGTCAACCCGCCGACGGGAATCTCGGTCTCATCAGGTGACATGAACGGGCCACGTGCGGAGCGCCCGCCCCGCGAAGGGCCCGTAGCCCGATCGAGTCTCCAGGGTGTGCGGCTCCCGGCGGGAACGACGCGGACACGGCGTCCGTGACGTCCTCCCGGCCGGGCCCGCACCGCTCACCCGCCGTCACGCCCGGCCTCTCCGTGAGGAGGCCGGCACGGCTCCGCCAGGTCGGAGCCAGGTGGTCCGCGAACGATCCCGGACCACCACGATCGATGTCCGCTGCTGGAACAAAGGGATGGAGCCGCCATGGTGTCCTGGGGGGAAAGACTGAGCAGAGCGCGCGTACGGGCCTTCGTCGGCCGGGACGAGGAACTCGGGCGCTTCGGCGAGGCGTTGGCCGGTGACCCGCAGGCGCCGTTCGCGTTCTACGTGTACGGGCCGGGCGGCATCGGGAAGTCGACGCTGCTGCGGCGGCTGGCGGACCACGCGCGGGCGGCCGGCCGGCTGCTCGTCGAACTCGACGGCCGGTTCGTCAGCCGGGACCCGGCCGATTTCGAGCACGCCGCCGGACCGTTCCTGGACGTCCCGGGCACGGTCCTGTTCGTGGATTCCTTCGAGCACTGCCAGTGGCTGGAGAGCTGGCTGTGGCACCACTTCCTGCCGCGCGCCGCGGACGACACCCTGGTCGTCCTGGGCGGCCGGCGCGCTCCGCAGCCCCAGTGGGCCGCCGATCCCGCCTGGTCCCGGCTCCTGCACGTGAGCGAGCTGGAGCCGTTCTCCGCGGAGCAGGCCCGGAGCCTGCTGGTGGCGGCGCAGATCCGGCCCGAACTGCGCGACCGGGTGCTGCGCTTCGCCGGGGGCAACCCGCTGGCGCTGTCGCTGGCGGCCGCGGCCGGATCGGAGGGCTGTGGCCGGGAGGAGATCTGGGCCCCGACCGCGGACGTGCTGCGCACCCTGCTGGCGGGGCTGATCGGGGAGGTGCCCACGGCGGCCCACCGCCGTGCCCTGGAGGTGGCGGCGCAGGCCCACTCGACGTCCGAGGAGCTGCTGGCGGCGGTCCTTCCCGGGGAGGACGTCCATCCGCTCTTCTCCTGGCTGCGGGACCTGCCCTTCATGGAGTCCACCCTGCGGGGCCTGTACCCGCACGACGCGGCACGCGAGACGCTGGCCGCCGATCTGCGCTGGCGGGCGCCCAACGCCTTCGAGGCGATGCGCCAGCGCCTGGCGGACGAGTACCTGCGCATCCTGCGCGAGGCGCCCGAGGAGCGGGTGTGGACGGTCACCGACGATCTCTTCTACCTGTTCCGGGAGGGCGCGACGCTGGCCCGGCTGCGCTCCTGGTCCCGCGAGGACGAGGTCCACGACCGTCCTCTGCAGCCGGACGACATCGATGTCATCCTGCGCATGGCGACCGAGACGGAAGGGGCCGCCTCCGCGGACCTGGTCCGCTACTGGGCGCAGCGCCAGCCGCAGGCCTTCAGTGTCTACCGGCTCGTGAGCACGGGCCGGATCGTGGCGTTCACGGCCCGGCTGGCGCTGCCTTCCCCGCCCGATGCCCAGGACCTGGCCACCGATCCCGTCGTGGCCGCCGCCTGGCGGTACACCGAGGCCACCGCGCCGGTGAGCCCCGGTGAGCACATCGGGGTCAGCCGCTTCTCGATCTACCCCGAGCAGTACCAGGTGCCCTCGCGCGTCATCGACCTGAGCAGTTCCCGGGCCCAGGCGGAGGCGGCCCGTGCCCGTGGGCGCGCGTACGGTTTCGCCGTGTTCCGGGACGCCGAGACCTGGGCCGAGCGCGTCAAGGGCACCCTGGCGGACACGGGGGCGCGGCCGCGGGTCGGCGCTTACACGTACGGGGTGTTCGGAGTCGACTGGCGTCAACTGCCGGTGGAGTCATGGCTCATGCACTTCATATCGGCCACCGAGGCGCCCGCTGCCCCGGCCGGCCCGTCGCCCGTCTCGCGCACCGCGTTCGACCAGGCCGTACGCGAGGCGCTGGCCCACTGGCGTGATGCGGACGCGTTCGCCGCCTGTGCCCTGATGCGGACCCGGCTTGCGGCCGACCTCGGGGATCCTGTCGGGGAGTTGCGTGCCCTGCTGCGCCGGGCCGTCGACGACCTCGGGCTCGACCCGCGCGGGGTGCGTGCCCGCGAGGCCCTGACGGCGGGCCACTTCTCGGGTGCGCCCACCCAGGAGGCGGCGGCCCGCCGCCTCGGCCTTCCGTACGGCACCTACCGCCGCCACCTGCGTCAGGGCCTGGACCTGCTCTGCGAGGCCTTGTGGCAGCGGGAGTTGCACGACCCCCGTCGGTGACGGCGGACGCGCGCCTTCGCCGCGGCCGGGTGGACAGGTGCGGACAGGAGTGGACAGTGGCCGCCCCGGCCGGGCCTGGATAGTGGACACCGTCCGCGCCGAGTCTGTGCGACATGAACGTTGCACTCACGCAGACGGACCGGGCAGCGGGCCGGACTCCCGGGCCGGGAGCGGTGCTCGCCGCACTCGCCGCGGCCCAGTTCACCGTCATGCTCGCCACCTCGATCGTCAATGTGGCGCTGCCGCAGATCCGTGCGGGTGCCGGCCTCTCGGACGGCGGGACCACCTGGGTGGTCAATGCCTACGGCCTGGCATTCGGCGCGCTGCTCCTGGCGGGCGGACGGGTCTCCGACCTGCTCGGCCGACGCCGGGTGCTGGCCGCCGGGCTCGCCCTGTTCGCGCTGGCCTCGGTGGCGGCGGGACTGACCACCTCCGCCGGCGTGCTGATCACGGCCCGTGCGGTGCAGGGCGTCGGCGCCGCCGCGATCGCCCCGGCCGCGCTCGCCCTGGTGATGGACCGGTTCCCGCCGGGCCCCGGGCGCGGCAGGGCCCTGGGGGTGTGGGGAGCGGTCTCCGGCGCGGGAGCGGCCGGCGGCGTGCTGCTGGGCGGTGTGCTCACCCAGGCCTGGGGCTGGCCCTGGATCTTCCACTCGGTGGGGCTCGGAGCGGCGGTGGTACTGGCCGCCGTGATCGCGCTCGTGCCACGGGACGCGTCGGCGGCGGCCGGTGGAAAGGGCGAGCGGCAGCGCGGTCGGTTCGATCTGCTGGGTACCGTCACCGTCACCCTCGCCCTGACCTGCCTGGTGTGGGGGCTGACCACCGCACGCGGCGCCGGCTGGACCGACGCCCGGGTGCTGGGCTCCCTCGGGGCCGCCGCCGTGCTGCTCGCGGCCTTCTGCATGATCGAGCGCCGCCGGCCGAACGCGCTCGTACCGCCGCGGCTGCTCACCGCCGGGCGGGTCGCCGCGGGCAATGTGCTGATGGCGCTGCTGGGTTCCGTGTGGATCGCCCTGTTCTTCTTCCTGCCGCTCTATCAGCAACAGGTCCTCGGCTCCGGCCCCTTGGTCACCGGTGTGGGGCAACTCCCGCTCGCCGTCGCCCATATGATCGGCTCCGCTCTCGCACCGCGGATCGCCCGGGCCATCGGTGCCACCGCGACCGTGACCGCGGCCCTGCTGACCGAGGCGGCCGGCCTGTTGTGGCTGTCGTGGATGCGGGCGGACGGGAGCTACCTCGTCGATGTCCTCGGGCCGAGCATCCTGGTCGGTCTGGGCCTGAGCATCGCCTTCGTCCAGCTCACCGCACTCGCCGTGGACGGCGTACCCCGGCAGGACGCGGGACTGGCCGGCGGACTGGTGAACACCACCCGCCAGGTCGGCGGCGCGATCGGCCTCGCCGCCCTGGCCACCCTGGCCGGCTCCGTCACCACCCACGCAACCACCGCTCAGCCACCCCTGGAAGCCCTCACCGCCGGATACCGGGCCGCCTTCACCGTCTCCGCCGCAATCCTCGCCACCACCGCACTCCTCGCACTCCTCCTCACCCGCCGCACCGGGGCGCGTACCCCGACCGCCGCCGCCCTGCCCGCCGCGGACCCGGGAACCTCCCCGCTCTCCCCCGCCGGGCCGGCCCGGTAGATCAGCCACAGCCCCACCACCGGCCCATCTCATCCAGACAGGAAGTACCGCCATGGTCACCATCGACGAGACCGCTCCCGTGATCGTCCGCCTGAGCACCGTGATCGACGCCCCGCTCACGACCGTGTGGGCGCTGCACACCGACGTCGCGGCCTGGCCCGCATGGAACGCGGACATCGACCGGACCGAGGTCGACGGCCCGCTGCTGCCCGGCAGGTCGTTCAGCTGGCTCACCCACGGCCTGGACATCACCTCCACCGTGCAGGAGCTGGTCCCCGGGAAGCGGATCGTCTGGGGCGGGACCGTCGACGGCATCGTCGGCATCCACGTGTGGGTCTTCGAAGAGTCCGGTGCAGGGGTCGTCGTCCGCACCGAGGAGTCCTGGAGCGGCGCCCCGGTCGACGCCGAGACCGACGAGCTGGGCAAGGCGCTCCACGACTCCCTGGAGGGCTGGCTCACCCACCTCAAGAGCCGTGCCGAACAGGCCGCCTGACCGATCACATCCGCGCCTGCGCGCACCAGCGGTTCCCCGCATCCACGTATCTCCACGCATCCGCTCATCCACGTATCCACGTATCCACGTATCCACGAGAGGGATTCCTGCCATGACGACCACCCCGCCGTACCTGACCGGCCACTACACCCCCGTCGCCGAGGAGGTCTCCGCCTCCGGCCTCACCGTCGAGGGCACGCTGCCGCCCGAGCTGACGGGCCGGCTGCTGCGCAACGGGCACAACCCCAAGCCCGGGGTCACCCCCACCCACTGGTTCAAGGGCAGCGGGATGGTCCACGGCATCCGGCTGCGCGACGGTCGCGCCGAGTGGTACCGCAACCGCTGGGTCCACACCCCCGCCCTCGACGGCGCCCCCTACATGACCGAGCACGGCCCCGACCTGACCGCCAGCGCCGCCGGCACCCACGTCATCGAGCACGGCGGACGCCTCCTCGCGCTGTGCGAGGCCAACCTCCCCTTCGAGCTCACCCCGGACCTCGACACGGTCGGCGCCTACGACTTCGACGGCAAACTGCGCACCGCCATGACCGCGCACCCCAAGGAAGACCCCGTGACCGGGGAGCTCCACTTCTTCGGCTCCTCCCCCTTCCCGCCGTTCCTGACCCACTACGTCGCCGACGCCAAGGGCGCCATCACCCACAGCGCCGAGGTCCCGGGGGCGACCGCCGCCCTCAAGCACGACTTCGCCATCACCCGCCGCCACGTCGTCTTCGTCGAGGGAAACGTCACCTTCGACCACACCGAAAGCTCCGGCATCCCCTACAGCTGGAGCGACCACCAGCCCGCCCGCATCGGCGTCATGCCCCGCGGCGAGGACGGCGCCCGCCACACCCGCTGGTTCTCCATCGAACCCGGCAACATGCTCCACGTCTCGAACGCCTACGAGGACGGCCAGGGCCGCATCGTCCTGGAAGGCCCCACCGTCGACCGTGAGGGCTTCCACCTCTCCTGGAACTGGTGGGTCGGCGCACCCGGACGCGGGAGCGAGCCCGTCGCCCGCTCCTACACCCGCCGCTGGGTCCTCGACCTGATCGCCGGCACCGTCGACGAACAGATCATCGACGACCTCCCCGTCGAGTTCCCCACCATCAACGAGGACTACCTCGGCGCCGAGAACCGCTACCAGTACGCGATCTCCTTCCCCGACGAGAAGGGCTTCGGCGGCTACGGCATCGTGAAGTACGACCGCACCACCGGCGCCCGCCGCATCCACCAGATCGGCGACGCCCGCATGCCGAGCGAGGCCGTCTTCGTCCCCGCCGCCGGCACCGCCCGCGAGGACGACGGCTACCTCCTCACCGTCGTCTCCGACCTCAAGCAGAACGCGTCACAGCTCCTCGTGCTGGACGCCTCCGGCCTCGACCGCATCGCCACCGTCCACCTCCCCCACCGCGTCAGCTCCGGCCTCCACGGCTCCTGGATCCCCGACACCACCCTGGACGGATCCGCGGGCTGACCCCGGGCGGGGATGCGTCCGCGCTCTGCCGCATCCGCCACCGCCCGCCGAGAACGGCCCTTCCCCCGGGGCCGGTTGCCGGAGCCGCGAGATGTTCGCGGCTCCGGCATTCCGCCGTGTCAGCGCGCCGACGGGTATCCGAGGAGGAAGAGCGCCTCGACGAGTGCCATGTTGCGGATCTCGCCCGGATCGACGCTCTCGTCGGGCGCGTGGATGAGGCAGCGGGGCTCCTCCACCCCCATGAGGATGATCTCCGCATCCGGGCAGGCTTCCGCGAGTACGTTGCACAGGGGGATGGAGCCTCCCTGGCCGAGGAACTCCATCGGGCGGCCGTACGCCTGCTCCATGGCCCGCCCCATGGCCCGGTAGGCGGGCCCGTCGGTGGCCGGGCGGAACGGCGAGCCGGTGCCTTCCTTCTCGACCGAGACGCGGGCGCCCCAGGGCGCGGCGGCCGTCAGGTGCGCGGTGAGGGCCGCCAGCGCCGCCTCGGAGTCCGTCCCCGGTGGCACGCGCAGGCTCACCCGGGCCCGCGCCTTGGCCGGTACGGCGGCGGCCGAGCCGACCACGGGCGGGCAGTCGATGCCGAGCACCGTCACGGCCGGGCGCGCCCAGAGCCGGTCCGCCACCGAGCCGGAGCCGGTGAGGCGGACCCCGTCCAGGACGGACGCGTCGGCCCGGAACTGCTCCTCCTCGTACGGCACCCCGGTCCAGGTGCCGGTGCAGTCCAGGCCGTCGACGCGGGTGCCGCCGTCGGCGTCGCGCAGGGTGGAGAGCATCTGGATCAGGGCCGCCAGGGCGTCGGGGGCGGGACCTCCGAACATGCCCGAGTGCAGGTCGCCGCGGAGGGTGGTGACGGTGACGACGACGTTGGCGAGGCCGCGCAGCGCGGTGGTGGCGGTGGGGCGGCCGACGGCGGCGTTTCCGGTGTCGCAGATGAGGAGCGCGTCGGCGCAGATGTCGCCCGGGTGCGCGGCCACGTACTGTTCCAGCCCGCCGGTGCCCTGTTCTTCGGACCCCTCGGCGACGAACTTCAGCCCCACGGGCAGCGCGTCGCCCAGGGCCCGCAGTGCCGTGAGGTGCATGACGATGTTGCCCTTGCAGTCGGCGGTGCCGCGTCCGTACCAGCGTCCGTCGCGCTCGGTGAGCGTGAACGGCGGAGAGGTCCACGCGGCTTCGCCGAGCGGGGGCTGTACGTCGTAGTGGCAGTACAGCAGCACGGTCGGGGAGCCCTCCGGGCCCGGCCGGTGGCCGAGGACGGCATGGCTGCCGTCGGGGGTCTCCTCCAGACGTACGTCGCCCAGGCCCGCCTCGGTGAACGCGTCGGCCACCCACCGGGCGGCCCGCTCGCATTCCTCGGGAGGGAACTGCCGCGGGTCGGCCACGGAGCGGAGGGCGACCAGTTCGGCCAGGTCGGACTTGGCGCGGGGCATCAGCGCGTCGATGCGCTCGGCGAGGGCGCCGACGCCGGTGTCCGCGTCTGCGCCGCCGCCGGCGTCCGGCACGTCCCGGGCGGGGTCAGCCATCGTCGCCGCGCCTGACCGTCTGCTCGGTCTTCAGGTCGTCGATCTCGTCCTGGATGCGCTGGAGTTGGTCGGGGCAGTAGACCTTCAGCACGAGCGCCTCCGCCTGGACGGCCCGGCGGTCGGCGATGACCGGACGCTGGCCGGGGCCGGTGGCCCCGTTGGAGAGGTTGATCTTCCACAGGGCCGATTTGAGGGCGGACGCGGGGTCCTCGCAGACGATGCCCCCGTCCTCGCCGAGCGCGCGGGCCAGGGTGCTGGGATCGGGCCGGGTGAAACCGGCGGCGGCCAGCTCGTCCGCGAGCTGGTTGGCCTTGTCCAGGGACTGGTTGGTGGACCGTACGGCCTTGTACTGGATCAGCCCCACCACGACGAAGCCGACGAGCAGGACGATCGCGCCGATGTAGATCCACTTGTGCTGGGAGGCGAAGCGGGTGGGGCTCATGCCACGTCTCCCGCCGACTCCGCGGCCGGGGTGCGCCAGCTGGGCTTGCGCATCCGCAGGCACAGCCAGGGGATGACCACTCCGAGGAGCAGCAGGCCTCCGCCGACGATGCCGATGTAGGCCCAGACGCTGCCGCCGCCGAACTGCGAGGACGGCACGAACCCGATGATCATGGCTGCGGCGGAGGCGAGGAAGCCCACGACGCACACCAGCTTCAGCGCCGGGGCGCGGTAGCCGCGCGGATGTTCGGGCTGGAGCTTGCGCAGTCGCATGGCCGCCACGAACATCAGCAGGTACATGATCAGGTACACCTGGGTGGTGATCACCGAGAAGATCCAGTAGACGCTCGACACGTCGGGGATCAGCGCGTACCCCAGCGCGATCACCGTGGTGACGATGCCCTGGGTGACGAGGATGTTCTGCTGGACGCCGTGCCCGTTGAGCTGCTGCAGGAACGGCGGCAGGTAGCCCTCTTGACGCGAGATCAGCAGCAGGCCCTTCGAGGGGCCGGCCAGCCAGGTGAGCATTCCGCCCAGGGAGGCGGACACCAGCGCCACCGCGGCGATCGGGGTCAGCCAGCCGATGTGGAAGTAGGAGAAGAACGCGTCGAAGGCCTGCATGACGCCCGCGGTCAGCGACAGCTGGTCGGCCGGGACCACCCAGCTGATGGCGAGGGCCGGCAGCACGAAGATCAGAAGCACCATGCCCATCGCGAGGAACATCGTCTTGGGGAACTCGCGCGGTGGGTCTTTCAGCGACGAGACGTGGACGGCGTTCATCTCCATGCCCGAGTAGCTCAGGAAGTTGTTGACGATGAGCACCAGACTGGCCAGCCCCGTCCAGGCCGGGAGGATGTTGGCAGCGGTCATCGGGGCCGCGGACGGGTTGCCCTGGCCGAGGAACACGATGCCGAGGACGACCAGCAGCGTGCCCGGGATCAGTGTGCCGATGATCAGGCCCCAGGAGGCGAGGCCGGACAGTGCCTTCGTGCCCTGCGCGGAGATCCAGACGCCCGTCCAGTACAGGACGACGATCACGATGGCCGTGTAGATGCCGTTGGAGGCCAGGGCCGGGTTGATGACGTACGCCAGCGTGCTCGCGACGAACGCCAGCAGGCTCGGATAGTAGAAGATCGTCATGGCGAACTGGCACCAGACGGCGACGAATCCGAGGGGCTTGGACAGCCCCTCGCTCACCCAGCGGTACACGCCGCCCGACCAGCCCGACGCGAGTTCCGCCGAGACCAGCGAGGTCGGCAGCAGGAACACGATCGCGGGTACGAGGTACAAGAACACGCAGGCCAGGCCGTATACGGCCATGGTGGGCGCCGCGCGGAGGCTGGCGACGGAAGCCGTCGTCATCATCGCGAGGGTCACCCATGTGAGCGTGGGGGTGCCGGTCCTGGCCGCTGCGTCCTCCGTCGGCCTGCCCTGCGGCCGGTCGTCCGGAACGGGAACATCCATCGCGCTCAACGGGGCCTCCGGGAACAGGGCTGTTCCCGTCAGGCTCACTCGTGTTCACGCGGCGCGCGAGGCGGGTTCGGCCGTCCGGCGGAATCGGCGTACCCGCCAGGCGCGCAGGTCCGGTCGGGAAGGGATCAGGCCTTGTGGCGGCTTTCGGCTTCGGCGTTGGCCATGGCTTCGGCTTCGCTCTCGGCCATGGCTATGGCGACGCCGAACGCCTGGGCTATGTGGCCGGCGGCCGACATGACGCGCGCGGTGCCCACGACGGGGGCGATCGCGACGAGCACGTCCTGCAGCTGCTCGACGGTGAAGTCGGCCTTGACGGCGGGGCTGATGTGGGCCAGGTAGGAGATGGCCGGGGCGTCCATGGCCACGAGGGCGGCGATGCGGGTGGTGATGAGTGTCTTCTCGTCCATGCCGCAGTGCTCGATGGAGTCGATGGTCATCGCGGCGAGCGTGTCGAGAACGGGAGCGTCAGACCTGGTGGCCATGTCGGAACCGCCTTTCGGTGCTGAACTGAGCCGGACGCGCCGACCGTGACCGCGGGACCGGGGGCGTGTCGGCGGGTTGCCGTTTCAGCGTAGGCGTCCCCCGCAGCCCGCGCCCGTTGGGCCGTCCGGGCGAATACCTGCAGGTCGCGGGCGCCTCGCGGGTGCCTCGCAGGTGACTCTCGGATGCCTCGCAGATGCTCGTGCCCCGTCGGAGGCAGCGGGCGGACCGGACAGTAGGGTGGCCGGATGGACGCTTCCTCGCTCTCCCGTCCCTTCCGGCTGCTCGTGACAGGCGGCGGGACCGGCGGTCACACCTACCCTGCCCTGACGGCGATCCGCACGTTGCGCGGCCGCCTCGCCGCCGAAGGGACCGCGCTCGACGTGCTGTGGATCGGAACCGCGGACGGTCTGGAGGCGCGGGTCGCCCCGGCGGAAGGCATCGCGTTCCGGACGGTCGCCACGGGGAAGATCCGCAGGTCGGCGAATCCCCTGAAGATGCTCTCGGCGGCGAACGTCAAGGACATGGCGCGGGTGCCGCTCGGCGTGGCCCAGGCCCGTACGGTCGTGGCCGAGTTCCGGCCGGACGTGGTCCTGGCGACGGGCGGGTACGTGGCCGTCCCGGCCGGGCTCGCCGCCCGGTTGTGCAAGCGCCCTCTGGTGCTGCACGAGCAGACGGTCCGGCTGGGTCTGGCGAACCGGAAGCTGGCCGGTTCGGCGACGCGCATCGCGGTGTCCTCCGAGTCGTCGCTGCCGCTGCTGCCGGACGAGGTGCGCGGCCGGGCGGTCGTCACCGGCAACCCGGTGAGGCCCGAGATCCTGACCGGGCACCCCGACAAGGCGGTGCAGGCGCTGAACCTGACGGGGTTCGACAGGCGTCTTCCGACGGTCTACGTCACCGGCGGGGCGCAGGGCGCCCAGCAGATCAACGGCGTGGTGCGGGAGGTGCTTCCGTGGCTGCTGAGCCACGCGAACGTCATCCACCAGTGCGGCCCGGCCAACGTCGACGAGCTCCGGTCCGCCGCCGCGGCTCTCGATCCGGTCCTCGCGGGCCGGTACCACCTGACGGGCTTCGTCGGGCCGGAGCTGCCCGACGTACTGGCGCTCGCCGATGTGGTGGTGTCCCGGTCCGGGGCGGGCACGCTGGCGGAGCTGACCGCGCTGGGCAAGCCTGCGGTGTTCGTTCCGCTGGCCACCTCGGCCGGGAACGAGCAGGCACACAACGCGCGGCACCTGGCCGATGCGGGCGCCGCGGTGGCGCTGCTCGGTGAGGTCACCGGGCGGACCCTCGCGGAGGCCGTCGGTCCGCTGCTGACGGACGCCGCCGGGCGGACGGCGATGGCGCAGCGTGCGCGTGCGTACGGGAGGCCGGACGCGGCGGACCGGCTGGTGGACGTACTGCTGTCCGCGGCGGCGGGGGCTTCCGACTGACCGGTGCCTCCCGTGCGTGGGCATGATGGGACGGGCGAGGAGGAGTGGCAATGGCCGAGCGTGTGATGGAGGTGGACGGCGTCGAGCTGTGCACCGAGTCCTTCGGCGATCCCTCCGATCCGCCGGTCCTGCTCGTCATGGGCCTGGGGGCTTCGATGCTCTGGTGGGAGGAGGGCTTCTGCCGGATGCTCGCCGCGGGCGGGCGCTTCGTGATCCGTTACGACCACCGCGACACCGGCCGGTCGGTCACCTGCGCGCAGGGCCGCCCCGGGTACACCGCGGCGGACCTGGTCGCCGACGCCGTCCGCGTGCTGCGCGCCCATGAGGTCCCGGCCGCGCACGTCGTGGGTGTCTCGGCCGGAGGGGCCCTCGCGCAGCTGCTGGCGCTCGATCACGCCGCCCGCGTCCGGTCGCTCGTCCTGATCAGTACGTCCTCCGCCGTGCCCGGCGACGACGATCTGCCCCCGCCGGCCGAGGAGTTCACCCGGTTCGCCGCGGCCGCCCCACCCGATCCGTCGGATGCCGACGCGGTGATCGACCACCAGGTCGCGTACGCGCGCGTGCTCGCGGGAGGGCGGCGCCCGTTCGACGAGGCCGCCGCCCGGGGCCTGGTCCGCCGCGACGTCGAGCGCGCGCACGATTTCGGCGCGGCCCGCAACCACGACTCGCTCGCGGACGGCAAGGTCTCACAGGCCCCCCTGTCGTCGATCACCGTACCCACGCTGGTGATCCACGGAACCGCCGATCCGCTGTTCCCACTCCGGCACGGCGAGGCACTGGCGGAACGGATCCCCGGGGCCCGGCTGCTGGCCCTGCAGGATGCCGGTCACGGGGTCGATCGAGCCGACTGGGCCACGATCGTCGCCGCGATCCTCGACCACACCGCCGCCGGCTCCTCGGCCTAGGCGCAGAGCTCTCGTACGGCGACCGTCCGGAAGTCGTGGGGCGGGCGGCCGGTGAGGCGGTGGACGGTGTCCGTGGTGCGGTCCTCGGCTCCTTCGGCGATGGACCGGTCCATCCCGGCCAGCATCGTGGCGAACTTCGGCGGGATGACTGAGGCCAGGCGGTCGCGCATGGCCTCGTAGGTGAGGTGGTGGTGGACCACCTGGCGGCCGGTGACCTCGGTGAGGAGTGCGGCGATGTCGTCGTGGCTCAGGGCTTCCGGGCCGGTGAGGACCAGTTCGGTGCCGGGCGCGCGGTCGTCGGTGAGGGCGCGGACCGCGACGGCGGCGATGTCGTCGGCGTCGACGAATCCGACCCGGCCCGTCCCGGCCGCGGTCAGGATGACGCCGTCGGCACGGATGCTGTCGGCGTGGGCGTGCGTGCCGGTGAAGTTCTGCATGAACCAGGAGGGGCGCAGTACCGCCCATTCGTCGAACAGGCCGGGCAGGGCCCGGTGCACCTGTCCGACCGCCGGGCCGCCCTCGGTGATCGCGGAGGAGCTCAGCAGTACGGCGCGGCGTACGCCGGCGGCGCGGGCCCGGTCGAGGAAGGGCAGCATGACGGTGGCCGGGTCCGGGTCGCCGACGGGCGGGACGAGGTAGACGCGGTCGGCCCCGGCGACGGCGTCGCCGAAGCAGGTGGGGTCGTACCAGTCGAAGCGGACCGGCTCGGCGCCCGGGAGCGGCGTGGCCCGGCGGCTGCCGGCTCTGACGCGCCGGCCGGCGGCGACGAGGTGCGCCGTGGTGCGGCTGCCGGTGGTGCCGGTGGCGCCGATGACCAGGGTGGTGCCGGTCGGGGTGGTGGTGGCGGGGGCGGTCATCGGGCGCTGCTCCTCGTGGGGTCGGGGTCCTGCGCGAAGGCCGCCCCGGGTTCGTGGACGGCAAGGGGGTTCCAGTAGTCGCGGTAGGAGGTGAACTGCCCGTCCTGGACGGTCACGACGGCGATGTACGTCATGTCGAAGGGGGCCCCGGTAGCGACCAGGCGGCCCACTCCGCGCATCTCGACCACGATGGCTTCCGGGTCGGTGGTCTCGTGGATCCGCAGGTCGGGGAAGTCGTGCAGGTCGATGTGGTCGGGATAGTCCCGCATGTAGGCGGCGATGGCGTCGCGCCCTTCCAGCCGCCGGGGCCAGCCGGGAGGGGCGAAGGGGAACTCCATGGCGCCGTGCTCGGCCCACAGGCCGACCCAGGAGGCGATGTCCTTGTCCAGGAGCAGGCGGAGGCTGTGGCGGTACAGATCCGGGGGTGAGGTGGTTGCGGGCACGACGGTTCTCCGTCCACTACGATACGGACCGGCGGTCCGTTTCTCTCCCTCGAAAGATACGGACCGGCGGTCCGTATTGCAACCGGAGGGAACCCGATGACCGTCGAACGCAAGCCGCGCAAGGACGCGGTCCGCAACCGGGCGGCCGTCTTCGCCGCCGCCGACACGCTCTTCGCCCGCTGCGGGAGCCCCGAGGAAGTCACCATGGCCGACATCGCGGCAGCGGCCGGCGTCGGCAAGGCGACGCTCTTCCGCGCCTTCGGTGATCGGGGCGGACTGATCCGCGCGCTCTACGAGGCACGGCTCGAACCGATCCGGGAAGCGGTCGAACAGGGCCCCGAGCCGCTGGGTCCGGCCACCCCGGCGCCCCGTCGCGTACCGGCCCTGCTCGACGCCCTCCTGTGCTTCAAGCTCGACAACCGCCACCTCGCCCTGGCACTGGAGGGAAGCGGCGCGGACAGCCCCTACCGGACGGAGCACTACGAGCAGTGGCACACGCTGCTCCGGGACCTGCTGCGGCTCGTCCCCGGTCCGGCCGACACCGACTTCTGCGCCCACGCCCTGCTCGCGGCCACCCGGGCCGACCTGGTCGCGTACCTGGCCGGTGAGAAGGGCGTACCCCGGGAGGAGCTCCGGGCTCAGCTGGCGGGCTTCACCGCGGCGGTCCTCGGCGCCCGTGCGGAACGCGGGCCGGCCACCGGGGAATGACCGCCCGCCGTCATGGGCGGCCGGGTCCCGCCGCCCGCCGGACCGAGCCGTCCGCCGGTGCCGCGCGCCTGAGTTCCAGCCAGGCGGCGAGCCGCACGTCCGGGTCGTCGAGATCGATGTGGAACAGCTCGCGGATCCGCCGCAGCCGGTGGCGCAAGGTGTTGGGGTGCAGCTTCAGCCGTGCCGCGGCGGACGCGACGTCGCCCGTCGCGTCGAGCCAGGCGATCGCCGTGTTCCCGTAGTCGGTTCCCTGGGCGCGGTCGTGGGCCAGCAGCGCTTCCACCTCCGGCAGCCGCAGCCAGGCGTCCCGCTCCAGTTCGTCGCCCAGGCGGTCCAGCAGGATCCGGTGCCGTACGTCGCAGGTCGTGGCGGCCGGCCGGCCCGGACCCTCGTGCGCGGTGGCCCGCAGGATCCCGTCCACCTCGCGGCGCAGGGCCACGGACGGGCCGAGGTCGGTGTACGGCCTGGACACCGCCGCCCGCGCGCCGTCGCCCACCGACCGCCGGACGGCCGCGAGCGCGCCGTCCGCGAACCGGCGGCCCGCCGCATGCCCCGTAGCGGGCAGCAGGACGTACACGGCGTCGGCGGCGGCCGCCACGGTCGCCGCCGCCCGGTGCGCGGCGCAGTGCCGCATCAGCACCCACTCGGCCTGGGTGAGCAGTGCCGGGTCCGCGCCCGGTGTCGCGGCCGGTGCGAAGGCGGTGAGGCAGAACTCCGTACCGGGGCGCAGTCCCAGCAGGTCCGCGGCCTCGTCGGCGGGCGGCCCGGAACGGTGGAGAACCGCGCGCAGCGTGTCCCGCCGCATGCGCCGCTCGGCCTCCGGCAGGTTCAGCGCGCGCAGGAGGTGAGGGGCCGCGAACCGTGCCGCGTCGAGCAGTTGGCGCTCGGTGTCGGCACCGATCCCGTCCTGCGGCTCGATCGCCCAGAGGGTGCCCAGCGGGAGCGCGCCGGCGCGGATGGCGACCGCCGCGCGGGGCAGTTCCTCCCCCATGGCGGGAAAGCGCACGGCGCCGTCCGCGGCGAGCACCTGGCGGTACTGGCGGCGCTGTTCCGGTACGTCCGGTACGCGGCGGTGCAGGATGCCCCACTTGCGTACGGAGTCGATGCGCACCCCGGCCACCTTCGAGTAGGCGACCACGTTCTGGTCCAGGTCCTCGATCGCCACCGAACCGCCCACGGCGGCGGCCAGCGCGTCGGCGAGCGCGAAGAGTTCCTCGCCCCCGGCCGGCGCCGATCCGGTCGTCCCCCCGCTGCCGTGGGCGGCCAGCGCACAGCTCACCCCGGCGTCGACGTCGCGCCACGGCATCGCGTCGTCGGCGGTGAACACGGCGATCCCGCAGGCACGTGCCTCCTCGGCGAACGGCTGCGGGTCGTGGCCCCGCCGTTTGACCACGACGGCCGCGAACTCTCCTTCCGCGGCGCGGCGCAGCACCTCGCGCGCCCGCGGGTCCGCGAGGGCGACACCGACGAGCAGGAGGACGGCCGCGGGCGCGTGCGGCAGCGGCTCCTCCGGGTCGTGGATCACCGTGCCGCCCACCCGCACGTCCAGGCCCGCCGGCGCCACCAGCATCCGTACCGGTGACACTCCGGTGTCCTGCGCCAGGACCTTCAGGGTGACCGGGTCACGGCTGTCCCGGGGTCCGCCGGGCGTGGTCGGATCGGACAACGGGTGCCTCGTTTCGTGGGGAGATCGACCACGGTGACGTGGGATGGGGCCTGCCAGGATAGCCACGCATCCGCAGCCGACCCGAAGAGGGAGACCTCCGCGCATGACCGTCGCCCAGCAGCCCGCCCCGCCCGCCTCCGCACTCGTCGGGCTCTTCCCCGAGGGCTCTCACCTGGATGAACACGGCGAACTCGTGGTCGGCGGGTGCCGCGCGACCGACCTCGCCGAACGCTTCGGGACCCCGGCGGTCGTGGTCGACGAGAACGCGCTGCGACGGCGTGCCCGGCGGTACGTCGACGCGCTGGCGGAGCATTGGCCGAACAGCCAAGTGGTCTTCGCGTCGAAGTCGTTCCCCTGCACGGCGGTCGTCCGGACCCTGGTCGAGGAGGGGCTGGGCGTGGACGTGGCCGGAGGCGGTGAGCTCGTCACCGCCCTCGCCGCGGGCGTCGACCCCGCGCGGCTCGTCGTCCACGGGAACGCCAAGACGCGGGAGGAGCTGGCGATGGCGGTGGAGGCGGGCGCCGGCACGATCGTGGTGGACAACTTCGACGACATCGACCGCCTTGAGCGATTGGTGGGCCACCGGCGGCAGAGGGTGCTGCTCCGGGTGATCCCGGAGGTGTCCGCCGACACCCACGAGGCGATGATCACCGGGCAGCGGGGCTCGAAGTTCGGGCTCGGCGTCCCGGACGCGGTCCGGGCCGCGGCCCGGCTCCGGGCGAGCGACCGCCTGCTGCTGGAGGGCCTGCACGTGCACGTGGGCTCGCAGTTGCTCGACACCGAGCCGTTCCGCAAGGCCGTCGAGGCGCTGGCCGCCATCGGGGAACTCGGCGAGCACGCCGTGTACGACCTCGGCGGAGGACTCGGCGTCCGCTACACCTACGCCGACCGGCCGCCGACCGTCGAGGAGTACGTACGCACCCTCACCGACGCCGCGCGCCGGTGCCTTCCGGCGACGTCCCGCCTGATCATCGAGCCCGGCCGGTCGCTCGTGGCCGAGGCCGCCATGACCCTCTACCGCGTGGTCACGGTCAAGCCGGGGCCGCGCACGCTGGTGGCCGTGGACGGCGGCATGGCCGACAACCTGGAGCCGATGCTGTACGGCCAGCGGTTCGAGGCGGCCGTCGCCTCACGCCCCGGCGGCGGCGAACGGTGCGATCTGGTCGGCCGTCACTGCGAGTCGGGGGACACCCTGATCCGTGACGTCCGCCTGCGGGAACCGCGCGTCGACGATGTCATCGCGGTGCCGGTGACCGGCGCATACTGCTCCTCGCTGGCCAACAACTACAACGGCGCCAGGCGGCCGCCCGTCGTGTTCTGCCGCGACGGCGAGGCCCGTGAGGTGGTCCGCCGGGAGACGTACGACGACCTGCTGCGGCGCGATGTCGGCGTCGGCATGGGCGTCGGCATCGACGCCGGGTGAGTGCGTGGGCGGGGCCCGTGAGCCGCGCCGCGGGGTCAGGCCGCCGCCCAGCGGTCCGTGATCAGCGCGGCCTGCTCCCGCAGCGCCTCGATCAGTTCCTGGGCGGCGCCTGCGGAGGTGGACCGCAGTACGGCGACGCTGATCTCCCGGGCGAGGTCAGGTCTGGCCAAGGGGCGTACGGCCAGGTCGGGGCGGTGCGGCCCCAGGGCGAGCCGCGGCACGAGTGCCACGCCCGTCCCCGCGGCCACGAGGCCCTGGACCACCGCGTAGTCGTCGGTACGCATCACGTGCAGGGGCTCGTACCCCTCCTGGCCGCACGCCCAGGCCAGCACGCGGTCGCAGGGGTCGTGCGGGTCGGCGGCGCCCACCCACGCCGTGTCCCGCAGATCGCCGAGGGACACCTGGTCCCGCGCTGCGCAAGGGTGGTCCTCCGGCATGACCAGGAGCAGCGGATCGGACAGCAGCGGGTGGACTTCGAAGTCCTCGTCGAGGTCGAGGCTGTCGCCCGGCTGTGAGAAGACGAGGGCGGCGTCGAGCTCCTTGGCCCGCAACCCGCGCAGCAGCAGGGGAAGCTCGCCCTCGGTGAGCGAGATGTGGACCCCTTGCTGGTGAAGGCGCTTGACCGCCGGGGCCAGCAGCAGGGCGCCCGCCGTGGGGAACGTGCCGATGTGGAGGGTGCGCATACCGCGCTCGGCGAGGTTGCGCACCTCCAGCTCGGCGTGGCGCAGACGGTCGAGCACGGCTTCGGCGTGCGGCAGCAGGGCCTGGCCGAGCTCGGTCAGCGTGGCGCCGCGCGGTCCCCGCTGCACGAGCCGGGCGTTGAAGTGGGCTTCCAGGGCGGCCAGATGGTGGGAGATCGTGGGCTGGCTGTAGTGCAGCGCGCGACCGGCCGCGGCGAGCGAGCCCTCCTGCGCGATAGAGCGGAGCACCTGGAGCTGCCTCAGGTCGAGCATATAGACATCGTATGGAGGGGTGACGAAAAGTCCACCGTTCCTCAATGACCGGACGGCTGTCACGCTCCGGGGGTGAACATGAGAACGACCGGTCGCCGCACCCCCCCGCCCTCCCCCGCCCCCACCGCCCTCCCCGCCGGCGCCCCGGCCTCCCGTCCTGGCCCCGGCCAGCTGGGCGCCCCGTACGCCGAGGCGGTGCTGGGCCATGCGGGACGGGACTGGCTGAGGCTGAACGTCCCCGGCCATGCCGCCGCCCCCGGATCGGATCTCGCCGGCTTCTTCGGCTCGCGGATCACGGCCCTGGACTTCCCGCCGCTGCTCGACGGCATCGACCTCGGCCCGGACACCCCGCTGGACAGGGCGCTGGCGCTGGCGGCGGAGGCCTGGGGCGCGCGGCGCACGTGGTTCCTGACGAACGGCGCTTCGCAGGGCAATCAGATCGCCTCGATGGTCGCCCCCGCCCTGGGACGCGCCCTCGTCGTGCAGCGCAGTGTGCACTCCAGCGTGATCGACGGGCTGGTGCTGTCGGGCCTGGACGCCGTGTTCGTCCAGCCGTCCGTCGACCCGGAGCAGGGCATCGCCCATGGTGTGACCGCGGCGGACGTGGCGGCGGCGCTCGAAGGGACACCCGACGCGGCCGCCGTGTACATCGTGTCCCCGAGCTACTTCGGCGCGGTGGCCGACGTACGTGCCATCGCGGACACCGCCCATGCCGCGGGGGTACCGCTGATCGTCGACGAGGCGTGGGGGTCGCACTTCGGCTTCCACCCCGGCCTTCCCGCGAACGCCCTCTCCTCGGGCGCGGACCTGGCGATTTCGAGTACGCACAAGCTGGCGGGCAGCCTGACGCAGTCGGCGATGCTCCACCTGGCGGAGGGCCCCTTCGGGGACCTGCTCGAACCGCTCGTGGACCGGGCGTTCCGGCTCGTGCAGTCCACCAGCGCGAGTGCGCTGCTGACGGCGTCGCTCGATCTCGCCCGAAGGGGTCTGGTCACCGGCGCCGACACGACGGGCAGCTCGGTCGGGGCCGCGGACCGGGTGCGGGCCGCCGTCCGCGCGCTGGGCCGTTTCACGGTGGTGAGCGACGGGTTCCACGCCTTCGCCGACATCGTCGGAGCCGACCCGCTGCGCATCGCGATCGACACCCGGGCCGGCGGGATCACGGGCCACGAGGCCAGGCGACGGCTCTTCCGGGACCACCAGATCATGGTCGAAGTGGCGACCGGCGCGGCGATCGTCGCCGTGATCGGCGCGGGGTCCGTCCCCGACACCGACCGGTTCGTGGAAGCCCTGCACACCCTGCCCTCCCCGCTGAGCACCGACCCGACCGACGCCGACGCCCACGCCGACGCCTGCGGCATGCCGCGGCTGCCGGCTCCCGGTGCCGCGAAGCTCACCGCCCGCGAGGCGTTCCTGAGCCCGGCCCTGGTCGTGGCCGCGGAGGAGGCCGTCGGGCGGATCTCCGCCGACACCCTGGCGGCGTACCCGCCGGGCATCCCCAACGTCCTGCCGGGCGAAGTCATCACCGCCGAGGCCGTCCGGTTCCTCCAGCTGACCGCGGCCGCGCCGAACGGCCATGTCCGCGGCGCACTCGACCCGGGAGTGACGCGTCTGCGCGTCGTCGCCTGAGCCACCCGGTACGTCCCGTCGACTCGACAGGTGGGGTGCGGGCACGGGGGCCGTCGCCTCGGCGAACGTCAACGCCGGCTTCTGACGCAGACACCGCTGAAGGGCAGGGGGCTGTGAACCCCGGAGGAGGGGGTACGGACCACTGTCCGTAACGGACCACTGTCCGTACCCCCTCCTGTGCTCCGGGGTCGTGTCTAGCCCAGCAGTCGGCGCTTCTGCTCGGCGAATTCCGTCTCGGTCAGCACGCCCTGTTCCTTGAGGGTGCTGAGCTGCTTCAGCTGTTCGATCTTGGTGGTCATGTCGTCGGCCGGTGCCGCGGCGGGCGGAGGCGGGGGCGGGGGCGGGGGTGCCGCCGCCTGCTGCTGGGCTTCCTGCTGTGCCTGCTGCTGGGCGTCCTGCTGCGCCCATCGGCCGCCCTGGCGGCGGGACACACGGTTGGACACCGCGGTGGCGGTGCCCGCGATGACGGCGGTGCGGGCGACCCCGCGAAGGAGTCCGGGCATGATGCTCATCTCCAGGCTGTGTGGGCTTCACTCTCCGGCGGGCGGTTCCTCCAGGGCGTCCAGCGACGCCAGCAGGGCCTGCACGGGAATCCTTCCGGCGGCCACGAGCTGCGCTCCGCCGCGTCGCAGGGCACGGGCGAAAGGCGCCGCCCAGGTGTTCTCGTACACGATGACCCCGGCCGAGCTCCCGGGTTCCAGGGCGGCGGCCGCCTCCTGGATGTCGCCGCCGTCGAGCAGGCCGGACGAAGCGCCCTCGAACACGGTGAGGTCGACCTCGCCGCCCCCGAGGTCCTGGAGCTCCAGCGCGGTCACCGTGCCGTCCTCCTCCTTGCGGATGAAGGCGAAGTCGAAGATGCGGATGACGCCCCGGTCGACGAGGTCGACGAGGATCGGGAACCCCTCGCCGGTCATCCGGTTGCCCGGGAACTCGACCACGATGTAGTCGACCGGGCCGAGTTCGTCGATGTCGCCGAAATCGGCTCGCGGCTCGGTCTCGCTGCTCATGGCAGCTCCTGTCGCAGAGGGGGGAAGGTCTTTTCATTCCAGCACGCCGCCCGCGCCCCCGCATGTCTGGCCGGTCCCGCCGGCCGGTTCAGCCCGTCAGCTCGTAGATGCTCTGCCCGGTCAGCCACAGGCCGAGCAGCAGGCAGACGAACACGATGGCCTCGTCCTTGTGCCCCTCCATCCACGTGCGCATCCGCAGCAGCCGGTCCTGGGCGGCCTCCGGTGCGAAGACCATGTACAGCTCCGCGGCCAGCAGGCCTGAGCTGGCCAGCAGGCAGAAGCCGAGCAGGGCGATGAACGTGGTCGCGTGCGAGGTGTCGGCCTCGATCACGGTCGTGGCACCCGCCGCGACCATGCCCCACGGCTGGATCAGCACGGCCAGGCCCGCCGCGGCCCACACCGAGCCGACGTCCACGTGGGAGGGCTTCGGGGTGGTGTCCCGGGCGGCCTTCGCCTTCAGACGGCGGTAGCGGCGTACCCCGTAGACGACCAGTCCCACCCCGATGGCCAGCTTGAGTGCGAGCGCCGCCACGCCGGGCGGGGACCGGGGCGCCGGGGGCTGGCCGCCGGTCAGCGCCAGCACGATCGCGATCACCGCGACGAGGTTGGCCAGCCAGGCCAGGAGGAAGGCCAGCCCCTTCCACACGCCTCTGGGCGAGGACACCACGAGGATGAACGCCATCATGGGCAGCGGGTAGAGGGCGATGGCCAGCGCGATCAGCATGAGGTCGAGGACCATGGCGCCCCAATCGTGCGACGACATACGACACTACGCACCGGACCGGGCTCCGACACCTTTTGCCCATCGAGATGCCGCCCTGGTCCGTGTCCACCAACCTGGACGCAGACGAAGGAGGCCGCCATGACGACGACCCCGGATCCGCGGTCCGTGCCGCGCGGCGCTGCGGGCCGCTGATGTGGTCGGAGCGCAAGGCACGGTGGCGCACGCGCTCCCGGGAGCTGGTCGCGGCCGCCAAACGGGCGCAGGAGCGGGCCGAGACCCGGTTCCCCGTGATCACCCATGTCACGGAGCGCATGATCGGCGTGAACATCTTCGACTCCGCCACCCGGCTGGCCGCCCAGTGCTTCCTGACCGCCGTGCCCCTGCTCTTCGTCGTCGCCTCGTTCGCCCCTGAGGAGGTACGCGACCAGCTGGTCTCCTCCGTACGTACGATGTTCGGACTCACCGGTCAGGCGAGCGATCAGCTGGGCGACGTGTTCGACCACTCCGGCGAGGAGGACATCCGCAATGCCGTGGGAGCGGTCGGCGCCGTGATCGTGCTGCTGTCGGCGACCGCCGTGAGCCGTGCCATGCAGCGGCTGTGCAAGCGTGCCTGGCAGATCCCGCGGGGCGGGACGCGGATCGCGATCTGGCGCTGGTTCGCCTGGATCCTCGCCTGGATGGTCCTGCTGATCTTCCAGGGGCCGGTCCGTGACGGATTCGGACTCGGCCTGTGGCTCGGTATCCCCCTCACGCTCCTTCTCCAGACGCTGGCATGGTGGTGGAGCCAGCACCTGCTGCTGGGCGGGCTGATCGCGTGGCCCCCGCTGCTGCCCGGCGCGCTCCTCACCGCCGCCGCGGTGACCGCGCTGTCGCTGGGCGCGCGGGTCTACATGCCGATCGCCCTCAACCGGTCGCTCGCCACGTACGGGTCCACCGGCTCGGTGTTCGTCATCCTGTCGTGGCTGATCGTGCTGTGCGTGGCGGTCGCCATCGGCATCACCCTGGGCGCGGCCCTCGCGCAGGAGCCGTACCTGGCCGGGCGGCTGGGCAGCCCGGTGCCGGGCAGGATCCGGCAGGAGCGTGACTGAGGAACGGCGGCGGTGCCCGTGGGGCAGCGGTGTGGGGTGAGTGCCATGCTGGGGAGGCGGGGGTCCTGGTGGCCGGGAGGTCGACGACGATGACGATGCGCGACCGGGCCGCGACCGCGGCCACGACGGCGACGGACGGTGGTCCCCGGCTCTCCCCCGAGGAACGGGCCGTGAACGGCCGAACCGCCCGGGCCGCCTCTCCGAGATCCGCCCACGGTGACTTCGAGCCGTCGGCCGACCGGCTGGATCCGATGGATGTCATCGAGCGGCAGTCCGCCACCCGCCTGCAGGAACTGGTGCCGATCCGCTACGGCCGGATGGCGGAGTCGCCGTTCCGTTTCTACCGGGGCGCCGCCGCGATCATGGCGGGCGACCTGGCCGGCACGCCCGACTCGGGTATCCGGGTCCAGTTGTGCGGCGACGCGCACATGCTGAACTTCCGGCTGCTCGGCTCCCCGGAGCGGAACCTGCTGTTCGACATCAACGACTTCGACGAGACGCTGCCCGGGCCGTGGGAATGGGACGTCAAGCGGCTCGCGACCAGCCTGGTCATCGCCGGACGGGAGAACGGCTACTCCGAGCGCGAGCGCGCGTCGATCGTGACATCGGCGGTGGCCGGCTACCGCGAGCAGATGCGTACCTTCGCACAGATGACCAACCTCGACGTCTGGTACGCGAGGGTGGACGAGTCGCACCTCCAGGCGGTGGCGGAGGGCGCCCTCCACACCCGCGGCCGCAAGAACCTGTCCGAGGCGCTGAGCAAGGCCCGCGGACGCGACAGCCTGCAGGCGTTCGAGAAGCTCACCGAGGTGGTCGACGGCCGCCGCCGCTTCGCCGCCGTGCCGCAGCTGATCACACCGGCGTCCGAACTGCTGCCGGGTCAGGAGGGCGGTGCGATCGAGGACCAGATCCGGGACCTCGTCGGGCGGTACGGGGACAGTCTCCAGACGGACCGCAAACACCTGCTGGAGCAGTACTCCATCGTCGACATGGCCCGCAAGGTGGTGGGCGTCGGCAGTGTCGGCACGCGGTGCTGGATCGTACTGCTGCGGGGCCGCGACGACGAGGACCCGCTGATCCTGCAGGCCAAGGAGGCCGGTGAATCGGTGCTCGCCCCGTACGTGGGCGCCAGCGGGTACGCCACCGGGGGCGAGCGGGTCGTGGCCGGTCAGCGGCTGATGCAGGCCGCGAGCGACATCTTCCTCGGCTGGCAGCAGACGCACGGGCTCGACGGCGTCGAACGGGACTTCTACGTACGCCAGCTGCGCGACTGGAAGGGCATCGCGGAACCGGCCCGGATGGTGCCGCGCGGTATGCGGGTCTTCGCCGGCCTGTGCGGTGTCACCCTGGCACGGGCGCACGCCCGGTCCGGCGACCGGATCGCCATCGCGGCGTACCTGGGCGCCGGCGGCGTCTTCGACCAGGCGCTCGTGCGGTTCGCGGAGAGCTACGCCGACCTCAACGAACGCGACCACCAGCGTCTGGTGGACGCCATCGCGTCCGGCCGGGTGACCGCCGTCGCGGCCTGAGCCGGCCGGAGCGGGCCGGAGCCGGCCGGACCGGGCCGGACCGGGCCCGTGCTTCGGCGCTTCACCGCTTCGGCCAGTCGGCTGACACCGCTGACACGGCGGGCGAGGTGCCCGGCCGCCTCCCGCGGCCGTGGCACTCTGCGCGCATGACAGCGGCGAAGGCGGGACCGGCCGGGGCGGCCGGGAACACGGGGAACACGAAGCTCATCCTGCTGACACTCGCGGCCGGGCAGTTCCTGATGGCCCTGGACAGCTCGGTCATGAACGTCTCGATCGCCACGGTGGCGGAGGACATCGGCACCACGGTGAGCGGGATGCAGGGCGCGATCACGGCCTACACGCTGGTGATGGCGATGCTCATGATCAGCGGCGGCAAGGTCGGCGCGCTCATCGGCCGCAAACGCGCGTTCATGATCGGCTGCGTCATCTACGGGCTGGGGTCCCTCACGACCTCGCTCGCCCCGAACCTGACGGTCCTGCTGCTGGGCTGGTCGTTCCTGGAGGGCGTGGGAGCGGCGCTGATCCTGCCGGCGATCGTGGCGCTGGTCGCCTCCAACTTCGGCAAGGAGCAACGGCCCGCCGCCTACGGCCTGGTCGCGGCGGCGGCAGCCGTGGCGATCGCGGTCGGACCGCTCATCGGCGGCGCCGCGACCACCTTCTTCTCCTGGCGCTGGGTGTTCGCCGGGGAGGTCGTGATGGTCCTCGTCATCCTGCTGCTGGCCCGCCCGATCGCCGACGCGCCGCCGGACCACCGGCCGCGGATCGACGTACTCGGCGCGGTCCTGTCCGCCGCGGGCATCGGTCTGTTCGTGTTCGGCATCCTGCGGACCAGCGAATGGGGCTGGTTCCGGCCCAAGGCCGGGGGCCCGTCGTGGTTCGGCGTATCGCCCGTCGTCTGGCTGGTGATGGCCGGGCTGATGCTGGTGTGGCTGTTCTTCCGCTGGGAGGCACGCCTGGTGACGCGGGGTACCGAACCGCTCGTCGATCCGGAATTGCTGAAGAACCGGCAGCTCTCCGGCGGCCTGACGATGTTCCTCTTCCAGTACCTCGTGCAGATGGGCGTGTTCTTCGTCGTCCCGCTCTACCTGTCGGTGGCGCTCGGCCTGTCCGCCCTCCACACGGGCGCGCTGATCCTGCCGCTCTCCATCACGCTGCTCGCCGCCGCGATCGGGGTCCCCAGGTTCATCCCGAACGCCTCGCCCCGGCGCGTCGTGCGGTGGGGCATCCTGGCGATGTTCGCCGGTGCCGTCATCCTGATGGCCGCCCTCACCCCGGATTCCGGCGCGGAGGTCGTCACCGTGCCCATGCTGCTCATCGGGCTCGGGATCGGACTGCTCGCCTCCCAGCTCGGGGCCGTCACCGTGTCGGCCGTGCCGGACGAGCAGAGCGCCGAGGTCGGCGGCATCCAGAACACCGTCACCAACCTCGGCGCCTCGATCGGCACCGCACTCGCCGGGTCGATCATGATCGCCGTGCTGACGAGTTCGTTCCTGACCACCATCGACCAGAACCCGGCGATCCCGGCCGACGTCAAGACCCACACGCACACCGCCCTCGCCGGGAGTGCCCCGTTCCTGTCGGACGAGCAGCTCACCACGGCCCTCGAAGAGGCGGGCACGGACCCGGTGGTGGCCCAGGCGGCACTCGACGCGAACGAGAAGGCACGGATCGAAGGGCTGCGGGCCGCACTCGCCCTCCTCGCTCTGGCGGCGCTGCTCGCCCTCTTCTTCACCCAGCGCATCCCGGCGGCCCAGCCGTCCGCGGCGCGCGGCCCGGACGGCGCCCCGTCATGACGGGTGCGGACTCGGGGTCGTCCCCTCGGCGGGGGCGGACGTGTCCTCGGCGAGGAAGTCCGTGACCGCGAGCGCGAAGAGCAGGGCGAGGGCGAGGCCCACGACCACCCAGCCGGTGGGGTAGGACCACAGGATGTAGACGATGACGGCGATCGCGACCAGACCCCAGGTGAACCAGGCACGGTGGCGCCGGATGAACGGGCCCACCGGGCCGGTGCGCAGGCCCAGCCGGTCCGCCGTGGCGCGGGTGGCGACGATGCCGGAGTGCCAGATCTGGCGGGCGGCCGTGGCGTACTTGCCCGGGCCGGAGAGCCAGGCGGCAAGGGCGATCACGATGCCGAGGACCACGACCATACGGATCGTCGTGCGCAGCAGGCGGATCATCGCGTCGTAGACGGAGCCGGCCGCGGCCTGGTTGACGGTGTCCGGCAGCGCGTTGAGGTAGACCGTACGGAAGACGGTCAGCCCGAGGCCGAGGACCGCGACGGAGAACGCGACCGCGAGGGCCGCGGTGACGAGGATGCGGCGCCGGTGCGCGGAGAGCAGGACGCCCGCGGCGACGAGCAGTACGGCGATGACCGGCAGCCATACGCCGAGGATCTGGAGCAGCCGGAAGCCCGTCTTGACCCGGCCGATGTCGTTGGACTGCACGACGGTGAAGTCGGTGTGGATCTCGGGGATCTTGGCCGCGACGCCCATCCCGGCGTCCACCAGCCGTGTTTTCACCTGTTCGATCACCGGCGCGAGGTCGATGGTCACCGCGTCGTTCTTGATCTCCACCGCGCCGTCGCCGCTGCCGGTCAGGGCTTTGACGAGTGAGGTGTGGATGGTGCGGTTGGCGTTGGTCCAGATCGTCTCGAACTGGTCCGACGCGATGACGTCCTGCGCCTTCTCCTTGACGAAGCTGCTGACCGCGCCCTCCAGCGAGCCGCCGAGCTTGCCCAGGGCCTTCTGGAGCAGCGGCCGCTGGTCGGGGGCCACGTCCTCCAGGAGGGTGGCGAGGTCGAGGTGTTCCATCAGGGCGGCGGTGACGCGGTTCGCGGCGGCCGCCTGGACATCCGGGTCGGAGGCCAGCGGGGCGACGGTGGAGACGTAGCGGTCCGTGTTCCCGACGATGCTGGAGGTCCAGGACGCGACGATGCCCAGCGGGGCCAGCACGCAGCCGATGATGATCAGGATGGCGGACAGCAGCGACTTCATCCGGTGCTTCGGCGGGGTCCGTTGCGCGGCCTCCGCTTCCAGGGCGGCGACCCTGGCCCGCAGTGCCGCGAGTTCGCCCGCGCTTTCGTCACCCTGCATGGCTGACCTCCTACGGGGTCGGGAGCCGTGGATCCCGGAGGATCGATGGATGACGCTGAACCTGCGCCGGAGCAGGCGGCTCCCCTTGCCCCACAGCCTGCCCCGGCGCGCCGGGGACGGCATCCGCAGTTCGGCCGTACGAATGAACGCGGCGGTTCGCCGGGTTCACCGGGCGGGGGAGGGGCCGGGGCGGGGCGGGCGCGGTGTGCGCTGCCATTCGGCGGGGAGGACGTCCGTACGGAGCGGACGATCAAGGGAAGGGAGGAGTACCCACTCCTTTCCACTCTCAAGTTATAACGCACAGGGGGGCTTGCGGCAAGGCCCCACCCGTACCGCAGAATCGCTCCTCGAAGCCAGGACCTGCGGAAACGGGAGATCCCCATAGTGCGTGTGCTGTTGTCGGTTGACGGGTCGTTCGATGAGTTCGCGGGTGCCACCACCGCAGATCGGAGCTGCTGAGATGAACTCCCTGACCACCACCAGTGCGTTCGACCTTCCCGCCCGCCTCTCCCCCAAGGCCGACCCGGCGCTGATCGCCGGCGACGAGAAGCACTTCGCGGCCGTCGCGCAGAGCCTCGAACAGACGGTCGCCGAGCTGTCCGACCGCCTGGAGGCGCTGCGCAGGGCCCCCGGCGGCCTGGGCCGGGAGGCGATGGACCGGGATGCGGAGATCCACCGGCTGACGGGCCGTCTGCGCACGCTGCGGCGCTTCGGGTTGGACCTGTGCCTCGGGCGCATGGTCGGTGAGGACGACCCCGAGCCCGTGTACATCGGGCGGCTCGGCCTCACCGACGGCGCGGGGAACCGGCTGCTGATCGACTGGCGCTCGCCCGCGGCCGAGCCGTTCTTCGCCGCGACCCACGCCGGCCCGATGGGCCTGGCGAGCCGCCGCAGGTACCGCTGGACCCGCGGCCGGATCGGTGACTACTGGGACGAGGTGTTCACCCCCGACGGGTTCGAGGGGCACGCCGCGCTCGACGACCAGTCCGCCTTCATCGCCGGGCTGGGCAGCAGCCGGTCGCCGCGGATGCGTGACGTGCTCGCCACCATCCAGTCCGACCAGGACGCCATCATCCGCGCGGGTTCGCGCGGCGCCCTCGTCGTCGACGGCGGTCCGGGCACGGGCAAGACGGTGGTGGCCCTGCACCGCACGGCGCATCTCCTCTACGCCGACCCCCGCCTCGGTCACCGTCGGGGCGGTGTGCTGTTCGTCGGTCCGCACCAGCCCTACCTGGCCTATGTCGCCGATGTGCTGCCCAGCCTCGGTGAGGAGGGCGTGCAGACCTGCACCGTGCGGGACCTCGTCGCCGAGGGGGCCGCGGCCGCGGCCGAGGCCGACCCGCGGGTGGCGTTCCTGAAGTCCTCCGCGGACATGGTGAAGGCGGTCGAGAAGGCCGTCCGGATCTACGAGGAGCCACCCGCCGAGGGGATGACGGTCACGACCCCCTGGTCCGACGTCTGGCTGAGCCCGGACGACTGGGCCGAGGCGTTCGAGGCGGCCGCGGGTACCGCTCACAACGAGGCGCGCGAGGTGATCTGGGAGGAGCTGCTGACGATCCTGCTCGACAAGTTCGACGACGAGGACCTCTCGCCCGACCTGTTCCGCAGATCGCTGCGGTACGACGAGGAGCTGGTCGCTGCGCTCGACCGCGCGTGGCCCACGATCGATGCGGCCGATCTCGTCGGCGACCTGTGGTCGGTACCGTCCTACCTGCGGATGTGCGCCCCGTGGCTCGGCCGCGAGGACGTGGCGCGGTTGCAGCGCGCGGACGCCCAGGCCTGGACGGTGTCCGACCTGCCGCTCCTGGACGCGGCGCGGCAGCGGCTCGGCGACCCGGAGTCGGCGCGGCGGCTGCGGCGGCGGGGCGCCGCGGTGGCGGCCGAACGAGAGCGCATGGCCGCAGTCATCGACGACCTGCTCGCGGCCGACGACGACGGTGAGGGCGCGGTGACGATGCTGCGCGGCAAGGACCTGCAGGACAGCCTGATCGACGAGGGCGCGCTGCCCGGCGCGGACCCGGACCTGCTCGCCGGACCGTTCGCGCACATCGTCGTGGACGAGGCTCAGGAACTGACCGACGCGGAGTGGCAGATGCTGCTGCTGCGCTGCCCGTCGCGCAGCTTCACCATCGTCGGGGACCGCGCCCAGGCCCGGCAGGGGTTCACGGAGTCGTGGCGGGAGCGGCTGGAGCGGATCGGGTTCGACCGGATCGACGTGGCCTCCCTGAGCATCAACTACCGGACGCCCGAGGAGGTCATGGCGTTGGCGGAGCCGGCCATCCGGGAAGCGCTCCCGGACGCCAACGTGCCGGCCTCCGTCCGCAGCAGCGGCGTCCCCGTCGTGCACGGATCCGTCGCGGAGCTGGACTCGGTCCTCGACGCCTGGCTGGACGCGCACGCCGACGGGGTCGCCTGTGTCATCGGCGCCGACGGCATCGGGGCCGGCGCCTTCCGGGAGACCTCCCGGGTCCGGTCGCTGACCCCCGGGCTGTCGAAGGGGCTGGAGTTCGACCTCGTGGTCCTCGTCGACCCGCAGACCTTCGGTACGGGGATCGAAGGAGCGGTCGACCGCTATGTCGCGATGACCCGTGCGACGCAGCAGCTCGTCGTCCTCACGAGTTCCTGACCCGCTCGTGGCGCCGGCCGGCCGGCCCACGATCAGGCCGGGCCCGGCCTGATCCGCGGCGCCGGCGGACCGCCGGGGCCACCAGGACGACGAGGACCGCGGCGCCGTACGCGGTCGCGCTCAGCGCCGGCGGGTGGCCGAGGACCGGTGCGAGGAGGTAGACGGCCGCGCCCGCGAGGGCGATGCCGAGCCATTCCCAGCGGCCGTCCAGAGCCACGAGGGCGATCAGGAGCAGGGCGTACCAGGAGTAGCCGGGAGTCAGGAGCGCGAACGCCCACCCGGTGACCAGGAGGGCGCCGCTCCACGGGCGCCGGGGGTCGCCGCGCCACATCACGTACAGGGACACGCCGGCCATGGCGGCGAGGAGCACCGGCAGCGCCCAGCTGTCGGGCAGGACGAGGCGGAGCAGGGCGTAGCGGGAGCCGGCGGAGGGGTCGTCGTAGCCCTCCTCGTCCACGTAGCCGCCGAGGTAGCCGAGGACGGAGCCGTGCGAGAGGAGGACGTAGGGCAGGTAGGCGAGCAGGGTGAAGGCAGCGGCGGGGGCCAGGACGGCGGCCGCGTCGCGGACCCGGCGCACCCCCGACAGCGCGCCGGGCAGGACGACGGCGGGCATGAGTTTGGTGGCGACGGCGGCGCCGAGGACGAGGCCTCCCGCTGCCCGGCGGCGAAGGCCGCGCTCCGCGACGAGACCGAGGCCGGTCACGGCGAGCAGCACGCCCAGTACGTCCACGTGCGCGTTGTTCACGGCTTCGATCGGTACGGCGGGACACCAGGCCCAGTACGCGGCGCGGCGCAGGTCCTGGCCCCGGCGGCGCAGGATCAGCAGCAGCGCGCCCGTCACGCCGAGGGAGAGGAGGCCGGCTCCGGTCTGGAGCGGCTTGTGCCGGGCTCCGTGCGGGGAGAGCCGGTCGACCGCCAGGAAGTACGCCTCGGCGACGGGCGGGTAGATGGTGTGCACGGCGGGCCGGTTGATGCGGGTGCAGTGCGGGACGGGGCCGCCGCCGGGAATCGGGGCGCGGTCCGGGCCCGCGCAGGCGGCGCCCGTGGGGAAGAGCCAGGGGTCGCGCAGCCGGGCCGGTCCCGGGTCCTGCGGGGCATGGTCGTACGGGGAGATGCCGGCCGACTGGACCCGCCCGTCCCAGGCGTAGCGGTAGGAGTCGGTGCTGGTCCGGGGCGGCGCCACCAGCCCGGTCGCGGCGACGGCGAGGGCCCCGGCGAGGAGCAGGGGCCGGGCGCGGGCGGCCGGAACCCGGCGCAGGGCGAGCAGGGCGAGGGCGAACAGCGCCCAGCAGGCCGCGTACCGGAGGAACAGACCCGCGGCGTCGGTGAAGTAGCCGTCGTGGCGGATGGTGAGGACGAGGACGGCGGTCAGGGCGGCGAGGGCCGCGAGGGCGGCCAGGAGGGGAGGGACGGTCGGGACGGTGCGCGGTTTCACCCCCGCAGCGTTCCAGCAACGGGTCCGCAAGTGTCGTCCGGCGCCCCGCACGTCCGCATTCCGTAAGGTGTTCAACCCGCCCACCGGGGCTTCGGCGGGGTGTCATGGGCTCATGCGCCTCACTCCGCCCCCGGGCTCGCCGATCACCTTCACGGCGCGGCTGCACGACGCCCGCACCGCGACGGTGATCGGCCGCCTGCTCGGGCTCGCCATCGCCGTATGTTTCGCCACCGGTGTGCTCAGCCACTTCCTCCAGCACCCGCCGGCCTGGCTCGCCGACCGGCTGCCGAGCCGCCCGTACTGGGGCTACCGGCTCACCCAGGGCCTGCACGTGGCCTCGGGCGTCGCCGCGATCCCGCTGCTGCTCGCCAAGCTGTGGACGGTCTACCCGCGGCTCTTCGCGTGGCCGCCGGTACGGTCCGTGCGGCACGCGCTGGAACGACTCTCGGTGGCCGTGCTCGTCGCCGCCGCGCTCTTCCAGCTGTTCACCGGGCTGCTGAACACGTTCCAGTGGTACCCCTGGCCGTTCTCCTTGGAAAGAGTTACAACTCCACATAGCTGGGGCTAGGCTCAAGCATGCCCATCGCACCGGAGTACCTGCACCTCATCTACCAGGGCCCGTTCCCCTGCTACCTCTACGGCCGCAACTCGCGCGACCCGAAGAAAAAGGGCCGCTCCGTCGGCGACCAACTGCACGAAGGCCAGTCTCTCGCTGATCAGTTCACGTGGCCCGTCGCGGGCATCTTCAAGGACACCGGCATCTCTGCGACCCGGCATGCGAGGAAGCGCCGCGATGACTTCGAGGAGATGCTCGACGGCATCCGTGCCCGGAAGGTCCGCCTCGTCGTCGCATACGAGGCCTCGCGCTACTACCGCGACCTTGAGGTGTACGTACGGATCCGGAAGGCCTGTGAGGAGGCCGGGGTCCTGCTCTGCTACAACGGGCAGATCTACGACCTGAGCAAGAGCGAGGACCGTCGTGCCACCGCCCAGGACGCTCTGCAGGCCGAGAGCGAAGGCGAGGCGATCCGGGACCGCAACATGCGCACCGTCCGGTTGAACGCAGAGCGCGGCCGGCCGCACGGTCCCGTGTTGGACGGGTACAAGCGACGCTACGACCCGGATTCGGGCGAGCTGATCGACCAGGTGATCCACCCTGAACGCGCGACGGTTGTTACCGCGATCTGGGAGATGGCGCTCTCCGGCAGATCAATCCTGGCCATCGAACGCGAGATGGCATCCCGCCGAACCCTCACCCAGCACGGCAAACCCATCACCCGGACCTACATCCGCAGGATGCTGACGAACCCCGGATACATGGGGCGCCGCGTGTTCCAGGGCAAGGACCACGCCGAGGCGACCTGGCCCGCCCTGGTGTCCCCTGCCGATTTCTACAAGGTGCAGGCGGTACTTGCCGCCCCGGACCGGCAGACCAGCCCTGGGCCTGAGCGCACGCATCTGCTGAGCGGCATCATGCTCTGTGGCGAGCATCCCGAGCTGCGCGCGACCGCGTCTGAGCCTCGGTGCGAGTTCTGGACGAACAACAGGATCCCCTCAATCCGGTGCAGTGCGGACTACCACACCACCGTGCAGGAGCGCATGGCCGTCGCCGCGGTGGAGTCGGGCGTCCTCGGGTTCCTGTCGTCGTCGGCAGCGGAGAAGGCGTTCCTGAGCGTCAAGCCGGACGCGTCTCGGGAGCAAGCTCAGGCGCAGCTCGGCCGGTTGCAGGCCCAGCTGGACGAGGCCCGGGCTATGACGACGACATTCAAGCCGGACGGGACGCCGGTGCTGTCAGTGGCATCGCTGGCCGCGATGGAGGCCAGGCTCCTGCCGATGATCGAGGAGGCGCAGAAGACTGCGCGGCCGCCGGCAGAGCTGCCTGATCTTCTGCGGGAGCTCGTAGGCAACTCGCGGGCTGGCTCGGTGTGGGAAGACCTGGAGCTGGATCAGCAGCGCATGGTGTTGCGGCTGGTGGTGACGCCGCGTCTGTTCAGGGCATCTCGGCCTGGGGTCCGCAGTCTGGAGCCGGGGAGAATCACCCTGTCGTACAGGGGTCAGCCGGGATTCATGGGCGACCGACCTCGCGGTCGCGTGCTGCCTCCGGCGCCTGATCTGCCGGGTGACCGGTAGCCCGGGCGCGGGCGGCCTGCTGCTGTTGCCCCGGGAACGGCATGATCTTCGCCTCGGGGGCGGTCGCCGGGGCATTGAGAAGTCCGGCCAGATAGAGCTTGATGCCGGTCTGCATGCTCTCGATGATGAGGGCCTCGCGCTGCGCCTCGTAGCGGTCGTCGAGGTCGGCCTTTGCGGCCTCAACCTGACGAAGAAGGGCGGCGCGCTCGCCTTCGAGGTCACGTACGCGGCGCCGGTGCTCGCCTTCAAGGGCGCCTTCGGCGGCGACGTAGCGGGTGTGTGTGTCGTGGGCCTGCCGCTTGGCTTCTTCGAGTTGCCGGCGCTCTTCGGTGGTGTCAACGGTCCAGGCGCGGACTTTGGCCAGGGTGAGCATGGCGGAGGCGGCCAGGCCGGCCAGGCCACCGCCGACGCTGGCTTCCATGCTGTGCTCGACGATGCCGTAGGCGACGATCCCTGAGGAGAACGTCATGACGGCTCCGGCTGCGACGGCGGCCAGTCTTGCCCGGGTGATTGTCTGTTCCACCTGTACCCCCGTCATGCCTGTGCTGCGGTACCCCCGCCGTCGTCCGATTCGCTGGCGCGTTCTGTCCGCTGGAGGCGTTCTACCGCCGCCGCGAACATCTCACGCCCGATGGGGCTGAAAATGCCGAGGGCATTTGCCGCTTCGTCGAGGGTAATTGAATCCGAGCCTACCCCTGGTGCCCCGGTTTGGGAGGGGGTTGCGAGGGACTCAGGGGACACGATCCCGGCTTCGATCAGAAGGACCCGGACGTCGATGTCTACTGCCTTGGCGATGGGCTCGAAGAAGCGGGCATCGGGGAGGCTCTCACCTCGGAGCATCCTCCCGACTGCGCTCTCGGCCATGCCGGTGGCTCGGGCCAGTGCGGCCTTGCCGCCTCTGCCGTCGATGTCGTACCTGCCCGTTTGACGGGCGGCGTCGGCGATGAGCCTGCCGAACCGCTCTCGCACCGTCTCTTCACTCCGCATGTCTTGGAGGCTAGCTGCCTAGGCAGCATGACGCAGCATGCTTGCTCGGAAGCAAGTATGCAGGTCAAGCCACTGTCGAACCATATCGCAGGCCAGACCTGCTTTCGAACTGGTGTGCGGACGCAAAGAATTACCTTTCCTTCACGCAAGCTTGCTTGCGCGCAAGCTAGAAGCGGTCTATCGTTCTAGCTACCGAGCAAGGAAAGCTACCTCACCAGCAAGGAAGGAGGTGTCATGTCCTACCGACTGCGCGTCGAGAACCTCCGCGAAGCGGCCCGGGAAAAGGGCGACAGGAGCGGCTACGCCATCGCCCGGCGAACGGGCCTGTCCGAGCCGACTGTGTCCAAGCTGCTCCGCGGGACGGCCCTGCCCGGCCTGAAAGCGCTGCTGATGTTCGACCGCGCATACGGCATGACGCCCGACGACCTCATCGAAGAGGTCGCAGCATGACCCGCGAAGAGCGGATCGCCATCCTCGGCGCCGCGACCGTCGCCCGCCTTGAGGCCGAAGCGGCCGCCGCTCCCCCGCCGGACGCCGAGCTGATCGCCGCTCTCCGGCCGATCCTCACCAACCCGGCCAAGCGACGCACACCGCCCGCGGACTCCACGCCGGCCGCTGCCTGACCAGACAGAACGGGGCCGCACAGACCGGGCCTGGTCCGTGAAGCCCCTCGGCACACCTCACAAACAGACAAGAGAGGTACACCGTGATCCCCAAGCCTAGCCCCACTGATCTCCCGTCCGGCTCCCGCCGTACGGTCCTCGTGGCCCTGCCGGTCCGGCCGGCCGCGCCCACCAGCGTCGAGGGCACGCTCCTCGCCGCCGCCCGCCTCCTCAACGAGCGAGGCCTGTGGCAGGGCGACTACGTGCCGGACGTCTTCGACCGCGAGATGTGCATCCCGCACTGCCTGCGCCCGATGAACATCGTGGCCGCGATCCGCTGCGTCGTCTCTGGCAACCCGCACCGCTCCTCTCAGCTGGCTGACACCGCGATGGGCGTCCTGGCTCTGGCGATCGGCGACGGCCCCTACTACGGCGACGTGTTCAGCCTGGAGGCGCACGTCGACGAGTGGAACGACGAGCCCGGTCGGACGACGGACGAGGCTGTTGCGCTGCTGGAGCAGGTGGCGACGAGCCCGGCGGAGCGTGCGGCATGAACACCACCGCGCTCAACGCGCTGGCCGAGACGATCCTCGCCGCGCAGACGACCGGCCGGTCCCCGATGGGTATCGCCTTCGCGATCGCCTCGGCGGGGCAGCACCTGACGCCGGAGATCAAGGCCGAGCTGGTCCGGCTGACGGCCCGGGTGGCCGAGTTGGAGGCGGAGCGGCACTCGACGAACGAGGCTCTGTCCGACGCGGCCGAGCAGGTGCGGCGGGACCGGGACCGGATCGCCGAGCTGGAGACCGACCTCCGCACCGTCGTCGCCAACCGTGACGCGGAAATCGTCGCGTGGCTCGGCAAGAAGTCCCGCGAGTACGGCACCTCGAACCGTGAGGCCCGTGACAAGGCGGAGGCCGTCTGGCGGATGGCGGACAAGCTCCGCCGCGGCGCGGTCCGTCAGCCGCACGAGGACGGCTACGTCTCCCCGCTGCACCAGGACCACACGATCAGCCACGACCTCCCCGAGGTGCCCCATGTCTGACCGCGTCCGGGTGCTGTGCGCCCACGGCTACGTGCTGATGCAGGGCTCCTGCCCCGGCTGCGACTACGAGGCCGAAACCCCGCACCAGGGCGACCCGGTCCGTGTCGTCCCGTCCTGGACGAGCACTCCGCACACCCGCTGCCGACGCTGTTCCCTCCGCCCGTCCGACCGCATCCACACGAAGGGCGTGACCCGATGACGAACCCTTCCCGCGAGCCGGGCCTGTCCGTCCGCCTCGACGCCACCTGGGCCGCCGGCATCCTCCGTGCCGACCAGATCCGGCACGACACTCTCGTTTCTCTCGTTGCGCACTGGGGCTCCGACGAGGCCCGCGCCGACATCATCGCGCAGCTCGACGCGCTCGCCGAGGCCGTCATCTCGCCCCGCGAGGGCGAGCTGGACGTACTCGTGCAGAACGTCGAGGACGCGGCCGCGATGGACGACGCGGAGACCAGCCTCAACCTGGCCCGGCTGCTGCGGTTGCGGGACGAGTTGGACGCGGCGATCGGACCCCTGGCCCGCTTCAACCCGGCGCGGGCCGCCCGGGTGCTGCTGTCCAAGGTTCCCGGCCAACCGCAGCGGAGGGCGTCGTGAGCGCCATCGACAGGGCCCGCGCGGACGCCCGCATCGAACTGGCCCGCCTGACTGGCGGAGACGCGGCCCCGGAATGGCGGGTCTGCTACAGCACGGAAGGCACCCACGGACCGACTGGTATCGCCCCGGTCTGCCTTGACGAGGACCACGACCCGGACGACGGCAACGTGTACCCCTGCTGTCCGGAGCCGGTCATCGAGGTTCAGTCGGTGCCGCTGGCCGGGTACCTGGCCGCGCTGCTGAACGCGGACCGGGGTGAGAACCGGTGACCCCCCGCGATCGGCTGCACGTACTGCGGCGCCTCTTCCAGGAACAGCCTGGCCCCATCCGCACTGGCATGGCCCACCGCCTGTACCTCGCGAAGGGCATCGCCACACAGAGGTCCACCGCGCGTCAGGACCTGGAGGCCCTCGTGGCTCAGGGACTGGTGTACGCGACCGGGCCGAGGGACAACCGCATGTACTGGCTGCGCTCCGTCGGGGGTGGCCGATGACCGAGACCGTGCAGGCCGGGGCAGTCGCCCCGGCCGCCGGCCGCAAGGTCACCCCGACCGGCCGCCTCATCCTCTCCGCCGACGCCGACCGCGAAGTCTGGCTCACCGCACGCCGTCTCGGCATGGGTTCCAGCGACACCCCGGCAGTCCTCGGCCTGATCAAGGACAACCCGCCGCTCAAGGTGTACCTCGACAAACTCGGCCACGACGTCGACGACGCCGGGGAAGCCGCCTACTGGGGCAACGTCAACGAGGAGCCCGTCGCCCGACGGTGGGCCATGCAGAACCGCAGCAACGTCCGCCGCGTCGGCCTAGTGGCGCACGAGGATCACCCGCACCGGATGACCACGCTCGACCGGCGGGTCCTCAAGTGCCCACTCAACGAGGACGAGCAGGACGTCTGCGCCCTGGAGGTCAAGACCCGCTCCGCGTTCAAGGCCGCCCAGTGGCACGCCGGGGCCCCGGACGATGTCCTCGCCCAGGTGCTGTGGCAGATCATCGTCTGCGGCTACCGGCACATGCACTACGCGGTCCTCATCGGCGGCAACGAGTACCACCAGGGCACGATCCGCGCCGACCAGTACACGGACGTCATGGCCGACATCACCACGGCCGTCGACCGCTTCTGGTTCGAGCACGTGCAGGCCCAGGTGCCGCCGCCGGTGGCCGGGGACGGCGAGGCCCTGACGCGTCTGTTCCGCCGGCTCCACCCGACCCGCTCCGGCGAGGTCGACATCGCCCGCCACGACGACGCCCTCGACGCCCTCTACGACTACGGCGTGCACCAGCGCGCCGAGGCGACGGAGAAGAAGGCAAAGAACGCGGCCAAGGCCCGGATGATCGCGGCGCTCGGCGGCGCGCAGGCCGCTCTGATCGGCGGCGAGCGCGCCTACTCCCTGGAGCCCTCCAACGCGGCCCCGAAGGTCGACCTGGAGCTCCTGGCCGAGCGGTGGCCGGACGCCTACGCGGCCTGCGTGGCCCCGAACCCGACGGAACGCATCGACATCGCCAAGCAGTTCAAGGGGGGAATCTGACATGGGTCTGCGCGAGAACGCAGCCGCGGCCGCCGGCCGCACCCTGACCGATCCGCAACAGAGTGACCCGGCGCTCCCGCAGGAGCACGCCAGCCAGTTCCCCGCACCGGACCCGATGGCCGGGTACGAACCGGGCGACAACGAACCCGAGATGGTGCCGGTCCACATCGCGTGGCTTCGGGTCCGCCGCGACATCCGGGCCATCGCCAAGGGCGAGCTGTACAACCAGTCCGGCACACGCTTCAACTTCCGGGGCGTCGACACAGTGGTGAACGTGTTCGGCCCGGTCACGCTGAAGCACGGCGTGAATGTCCTGTCGTCGGAAGTGGCCGCCGAGTACGGCGAGAAGACCACCAAGTCCGGCAGCAAGATGCGCGAGTGCACCGCCCTTGTTCACTGGACAATCATGGGCCCGATGGGCGACACGCTCACCCTCCAGACCCGCGGTGAGGCCCTGGACACGGCCGATAAGAGCACCACCAAGGCACAGTCCGTCGCTCTCCGAACGCTGCTTCTCGGCTTCGGATTGACGCCGACCCACGACACGGAACCTGACTCCGAGCGCCACGAACGCGGCCAGGACCCGATCCGCCCCGCCGTGTCGTATCTGGACGAGATTTGCGACCCGAAAACCAGCGCCGGCCGCCTGCGGCAGATCCACCACGAGCTGAACACCACGCGGCAGCTGGGCGCGCTTGTCACCAACGAGGTCGGCGACGAGGAGCGGATCGGCGACATGGTCGTCCGGATCGGCAAGGAGCGCGCGGCCGGGGGTGGCTCATGAAGTTCGCCGACGTCCGCAAGCTCGCATTCGACACCGAGACGACCGGACCCAACCCGCTCGAAGACCGCATCGTCACCGCCGCGCTCGTCGCCCGCGGCGGTGGCCACCCGGACAAGGTCATGTCGTGGCTCATCAACCCGGGCGTACCCATCCCGGCCGAAGCCACCGAGGTCCACGGCATCGACGACGCGAAGGCGGCGACCGGCGCCGCACCGGCGGCCGCCCTCGACGACATTGCCGACCACATCGCGAAGGCCCTCGCCTACGGCATGCCGGTAATCGCGTTCAACCTGTCGTTCGACTGGACGATCCTGGCCCGCGACCTGGAACGCCACCGGCTCCCGACGATGGCCGAGCGGCTGCCCGAGGCGACGGTTCCGCCGCTGCTGGACCCGCACGTCATCGACAAGCAGTTCGACAAGTACGTCAAGGGCACCGGCATGCGAAAGCTGAAGCCCACCGCGGAGCGGTACGGCGTCGAGCTGACCGACTGGCACACCGCCGAGGCCGACGCCCTCGCAGCCCTCCTGATCGCCGAGGCGCAGTTCCAGCGATTCCCCCTCCTCGACGACCACCCGCCGACGGTCCTCTTCACCCAGCAGAAGCGGTGGCGAGCCGACCAGCAGGCAGGGCTGCAGCAGTGGTTCCGCACGAAGGCGACGCCGGAGCAGGGCGGCGACCCGAACAAGGTCGTCGACGGTTCTTGGCCCCTCATCCCCCGACAGCAGGACGGAGACCAATGATGCGAGTACGAGACCTCATCCGACGATTCCGCGGCGACCAGAACCGCGCGCAGGGCGTCATCGACGGCCAGGCCGTCAAGATCCGCGACCTGGAATCCAAGCTGGAAGCCACCGAAGCCGCCCTCGTCAAGTCGATGCGGTCCGGGCGCGGGGGCACGGACGAGCAGGTCGGTTTCCTGAAGCAGGAGCTGGAGCGGCGGGCCCGGCTGATCGACCAGCTCCGGGCCGGCGTCGTCGACGACGCACAGACCGCCGAGCTGCGCCGCCAGATCCACGACCTCAAGGCCGCCCACAAGGGGCTCCACGAAGAGGTCGCGATCCTCACGGCCGCCAACAGCGGGATCCCGCGCCTGGCCGAGGCAGCCGCATGACCCTCACCGAGACCCCCGCGGCCGGGATGCCCATCCTCCCGGCCGCGGGCACCAGCCCCGCGGACCTCACCATCGTTGTCCGCAACCACCGGCCCGCCCCGCAGGGCAGCAAGCGGCACGTCGGCCGCGGCCGCCTCATCGAGCAGTCCACTCGCGTAAGGCCGTGGCGCGAAGCAGTTGAAACCGCCGTCCGCAAAGCGATGACCATCCGCCACGCCATCAAGCACGGCGGGGTCCCCGGCGGACCCTACGACCCGCTCGACGGGCCCCTCTCGGTCGAGATCGCGTTCACCGTCCGCAAGCCGGCCAGTGCCCCCAAGTACCGCCTCACCTGGCCCACCACCCGCGACAGCGGCGACCTCGACAAGCTCCTCCGCTCCACCTTCGACGCCCTCACCACCTCCGGGGCCATCGCCGACGACTCCCGAATCGTCGAGGTCACCGCCCGCAAGATGCACCCCGGCGAAGGCCTCGACGCGCTCGACGAGCCGGGCGCCGTGATCCGGGTCTGGCGGCTCACCGAGGCGGCGGCCCGATGACCATCCGCAGCGACGTCGCCGTCCTCCTCCACGAAGGCCTGCCCAACCACATCATCGGCCGCCGCCTCCACATCTCACCCACCCGCGTCCAGGACATGCGCCGGGCCCTGGGCATTCCCAACCTGCTGTCCGTCCCGCCCGCCCCCAGCATCGAGGCCCTGTTCCACGAACGGACCGAAGCCCAGCCCGGCGGGCACCTCATCTGGGTCGGAGAGATCACCCCCACGGGGCAGCTGAAAGTCGGCTGGAAGGGCCGCTCTCACAGCCCCCACAAGGTCGCATTTCGGATCCGGACCGGACGCGACCCCATCGGCCGCGCTCGTACCTCCTGCGACATGCGGCACTGCGTCGCCCCGGCCCACGTCAGCGACCGGGCCGAACGCGACCGCGACAACGCCGCATTCAACGCCCTGTTCGGAGGTGCCCTGTGATCTGGCCCGCTGTCCCCGCCTGGACCGCATACGGAGTGTGCGCCCAGACCGACCCCGACGAATTCTTCCCCGAAAAGGGCGAGGCCGACAAAACCCGCACGGCCAAGAGGATCTGCCTGAGCTGCCCGGTCCGTCAGCTGTGCCTCGACGCAGCCATGGCCAGCGAGGGCAACCGCTCGGCGTCCGGCCGGTTCGGCGTCTGGGGTGGCAAGAGCCCCAAGGAACGCACCCGGCTGGCGAAGGTCCGCACCCGCCAGATGGAGGCCGCAGCATGACCACCCTCTACGGTCACCAGACCCCCAACACCACGGTCCGCGCCCTGCACTGGACCGACAACGCCCTTTGCCGCGACAGCAACAACCCGGATGCCTTCTTTCCTGCTGGCAGTGGCGCCACAGCAAAGCAGCAGATTGACGCCGCCAAGGCGTTCTGCACCGGCTGCCCCGTCCGTATGGCCTGCGCCACCACAGCCATTGAGAACGGCTGGGACAGCGGCGTGTGGGGCGCCCTCGACGAAGTCCAACGGCGGCGCATCACCCGGCAGCGGCCGGCAGACCTCCAGAAGGCCATCCGCACCGCATGGGCCGCCCGCTTCAATCCGTACTTCGACGCGTACGCCAAGCGGACCGAGCAGGAGGAAGACGGCCACGTCCGCTGGCTGGTCAAGAACACGTCCATCACGGTCCTCGGCCGCAACTACACCCCGGGTCAGCTCGGGTTGATGCTGGCCCGAGGTCGCGAGGCCCACGGTACGACCCAGACGGTCTGCGGCCGTCCCGGATGTGTAGCCGGTGAGCACCTGGCGGACGACATCGTCCGGTGGGACCGGAGCCGCGACACGTACAAGACCGCGGCGTGACCAGCCTCCGGATCGTCGGCGGCCTGTTCATCGACATGGGCCAGCAGCTGAAATCCGGGCGTTGGACCCGCCCTCCCCGCGCTCGCTACGAGTGCATCCCCTGCCAGTACGTCTCCCCCGAAGTCACCGGCGCCGAAGCCGTCGCCCGGTTCGTCGCCACCATCCGAGCCGACCACTACGCCAGCCGCCACACCCTCGCCGAAGGAGCACAAGCCGCATGAGCACCCCGATCCGCGTTGATGCCACCGTCAAGTTCGATTCGAAGGTCCTCACTGACCCCGCCGAGGCGCTGGAACCGTTCGCGTCCGAGATGTTCAAGCAGCGGCGCGGCAACTGGATGGCCATCGTCCAGCTGTCCCACGTCGAGCGCACCGAGCCCGGCCCCGACGAGGACAAGGACCCCTCCGTCAAGATCCGCATCACGCAGATCGAGGTGGCCGGAGATGCCCTCACCCAGGACCAGCTCCGGCACCTGATGCGGGACCTGTACGAGCGGCGCACCAGCGACGGAACGCTCGACGAGGTCGCCTGATGGCCCGGCCCGGCAGCGCGGGAGCCGACTCCCGGTGCCCGCGCTGCCGGGCCCCCGTCCTCACCCAGTGGGTAGGGCAGATCGCCGCCCTCAACATCACCGCCGACCTCCAGCCCCTCACCCCGAGCGAGCAGGCCGCGGTACGCGAACCGAACCGGCTGATCTGGTGCCTGCGCCAGCCCAGTGAGTTCACCTCACCGCGGCTGGCCTGGACCGGATCACTGCACCCCGCGACCTGTCCACACCCGCACGTCACCGAACACCGCTGCACCACCGAACCCGACACCCTGTTCTGAGGAGCCCCGCGTGGAGAACGTCCACCCCTTCCCGCACCAACCGGCGGACGAGCGGGTGCCCGAGTTCATCGAGGCCGAGCTGTACGTCCTCGGCGACTGCATCCACGACGCCCACCACGTCCCGCGCGTCCGCACGGTGCTCCAGCGCTCCGACTTCTACCGGCCCGCCCACGAAGTCATCTGGGATGTTCTCGGCGAGCTGTACGACGCCGGCCAGCCCACCGACCCGCTGAACCTCCGCAGGACCCTGGAACGCAAGAAACTCCTTGCCCGCGCTGGCGGCCCCAACTTCGTCGCCGACCTCGCCAACCACGTCTCCGGCGACCCCCTGTATTACGCCGACAAGATCCGCGCCGCCGCCGAACTCCGCGCCGAGGCCGAACTCGGCCGCCGCATCGTCCAGCAGGCCACCGCCCCCGACGCCGAGCCCGGCACCGCCGTCACCTTCATTGACGACTACCTCAAGCGGCAGCAAGAACGCCAGGCCGGCCGTTCCGGCGACCCCGTCGACGCGCTCCTCGCCGAACTCCTCGACGCGTCCAGCCTCGACAACATGCCGTCGCTGGAACCCCTCGTCGGCGACCTCCTCCACCTCGACTCGATCGCCCGCGTCATCGGCCCCTCCGGGCACATGAAGTCGTTCATGACGATCGACTTCGCCGGACATGTCGGCACCGGCATGAAGTGGCACGGCCAGTACGTGCGCCAGGGCACCGTCGTCTACCTCGTCGCCGAGGGCGCCCGCGGCATCCGCAAACGCGTCCGCGCCTGGGAGAAGCACTACGGGATCAAGATGGACAACGTCCTCTTCCTGCCCCGGCCCGTCCAGGCCATGAGTCCCGAGTGGGACACCCTCATCGAGGCCATGCGCCGCCTCCAGCCTGCCTTGATCGTCATCGACACCCAGGCCCGCGTCTCCGTCGGCGTCGAGGAGAACTCCGCCAAGGAGCTCGGCGTCGTCATCGACCGCATGGAGCAGCTCCGCACCGCCACCGCCGCGTGCGTCCTCGTCATTCACCACACCGGGCACGTCGGTGACCACGGCCGCGGCTCCACCGCCGCCAAGGGGGCTCTCCAGTCCGAGCTGCACGTGAGCAAGAAAGGCGACAACGCCAAGAACATCGTCGTCACCCTGAAGACCGGTAAGCAGAAAGACGACGAGGAAGGCGGCGACCTCCAGTTCGGGCTCCGCGTCGTCACCCTCGACGGCGAGTTCAAGGCCGACGGCCGGCCCGTCACCTCCGTCGTCCTCGAAAGCCTCGACATGCGGCCCCGCGCGCTTGAACCCAACTCCCCGGAATGGCTCGTCCACCGCCTCGACACTGCGGGTGTCCCGATCGTCTGGGGAGCGCCCCGGGTCACCCGCTGGTGCGCCGACGCGGGCATCTCGATGGCCAAGTCGAAGATCGAGAAAGCCCTCCAGATCCGCAAAGCCCGGGACTCCTTTGAGGACCCCCGGATGGGCTCCGAGAACCTCCCCGAAAACCTCCCCGGTGCAACTTTCAACCAACCTCCCCGGGTCGAGCCGGGGAGGTCCAGGGAGGAAGCACAAAACCCCAGCTCAAACATCCCCCCAAACAGTGGGGAGGTCGCGGGGAAGCCCATAAACGAACCTCCCTCCCCGGCTCCCCTCTCTAGGGAGCAGGGAGGTCGGGGAGAGGGGGGTGAAAACACCCCCTCAGACACCCCCCTCTGCACTGTCTGCGAGGGCCCCCTCCACGGCTTCCGCCTCGACCGCGAATACGACACCTGCCTCGCATGCGACCCCACCACCGGCAGCCACCCCAACACCGCCTGAGGACACACCCCATGCACCGCGAAGACCACTTCCTCATCAGCCGCAAGCCCTACGCCATCAACCTCGCCACCGTCACCGGCACACAGCACGAACGCGGCGACCGCATCGCCTTCAGCGGCACCGCGAACGCCATCTGGTACCGACGCAAAGCAGGCACCACCTACGCCTGCATCGGCTCCCTCATGCTCTTCAACCACTACCTCCCGGCCCGCCTCGACCTCACCGACCCCCACGCACTCCTGTCAGCAGACCTCGACGGCCGATACGGCGGCACCGCCGAAGGCCGATGGGACGGCGAACGGTACTGGGGCGCCCAAAAGCCCGAAGCCATCGCCAAGCACCTCGCAGTGCTCCGACCGGCGCTCGCCGCACTTCCCGCCATCCCCAACAGCTACGACGGCTGGTGGACCTTCCAGACCGCCACCTGACGGCCGACCCGGTTCCGCCCAGCCCTCGCGCCCAGGAAGGACACCCATGACCACCCCGCACACCGCCCCGGAGACCAACCCGCTCCCGCGCCTCGGTTACTGCCCCGGCTGCTCCGAAGAGATCCGCCTCCGCACCGACGGCACCCTCTACCAACACCCCGGCCTCGGACGCCCCCGCTGCCCCGCCGGCCGCCGCCCCGCCGCCCTGCTAGAGCCGACGTTCGTCCGCTGGTTGCACGCCAACGCCCCCCGCCGCGACGTATACACCAATCGGGTCACGCACCTCGCGCAGCACATGTTCCGCAGCTGCACCCAGAGTCCCAACCGGACGCCGGCAGACGTGCCGTGGACGACCGCCGAGGAGCTCCACAAGCACCTGCACCGCATGCAGCTGCGGAGGTGCGGCTACGAGGAGCGTGGCGGGATCGGCGGCGACTACCACGACTGGGTGTGCCGCGACGTCGAGCAGGCCGGTCGCGTGTACGCCGAGCTGCTCGCTGCGGCTGCTGGGAGGGCCGCCTGATGGCTATCGACCGCGACGCCGCCCGCGCCGAGCTGGAGACCGGAATCACCGACCAGAAGTGGGCAGTCGGCCGCGTGCTCTGCCCCGCTGGCGAGCGCTGCACCAGCGGCCCCCTCAACGTCTTCCGACCGCTCAGGGACGGCCGGGTCCCGATGCACCGCGGGTTCCTCGGCGCCGCATGCACGGGCGCCCATCAGAAGCCGACGACACCGCCGCTCCGCCTCCGCACCGCTGACACCACCCAGGAGTCCTGATGCCGACCGTTCCGACCCCGCACGATCACGCACTGCCCGTCGAAACCCTCGACGAGAAGGCCGCACGCCTCAGCGCCGGGCAGCCGATTGTCGTCCCGGTCCGCTACGAGGTCGGCCTGCTGCCCGAGGGCGACGTGAACCGGCGGGCGTTCCTGCTCTACGTCGAGTACCGCGGCGAGGGCCTGTGGTCCGTGCACGACGGCCACGGCCAGTACGACGACGCTGGCGCCTGGCGGGCCGGGCTGCGCCCGTGCACCTGCGACGAGCAGTTCGGCACCCACCGGTTCGCTCTGGACGACGCGCTCGCCCTGGCCGCCGTCCTCGCGCCGAACGTGACGGTCAACGGCCGCACCGCGGCTGAAACGTACCGGGCCCGCAGGGCACGGTGACCACGCAGACGGCCGGCCCCGCGGGCAATGCGGGGCCGGCCAGCGCCAGCACACCACACACCAGGAGCAGCACACCATGACCCTCGCCCCGAACCCCTCCAGCCCCTTCGCCACCGCCGACCCGAACACCCGCCACCTCATCGCCACCGTGCCCCTGTTCGGCCAGCCCCGCCCTGGCGCGCTCGTCCTCGTCGGCTGCGACCACCTCGCCGTCGTCCCCACCGAGCCCCTCACCGAAGCTGACGGGACCCTGCCGGACGGCCTGTGCCCGGCCTGCGTCGCCGCGATGAACGGCGAGGCGGAGAGCCAGGAGCAGCCGGCCGGTGAGTGCCGGGACTGCGGGCTGACGACCCGGCATGACGGGCTGTGCGTGCTGTGCCGGATGGAGGCGCACGACGAGTGGTGGGCGCAGCAGCAGACCGCAACTGGCGGTGCGTGATGCCGGTCCGCCCCGAGAACCGCGACCGCTACCCCGCCAACTGGCCGGAGATCAGCGCCGAAATCCGCTTCGCCCGGGCGCAGGGCCGCTGCGAGTGCCTCGGCGAATGCGGCCGCGGCACCCACGACGGGCGTTGCCCCAACGGCCACGGCAGCCCCGCCTACGGCACCGGCAGCAAGGTCGTCCTCACCACCGCCCACCTCGACCACCAGCCCGAGAACTGCGACGAGGCCAACCTGCGCGCCATGTGCCAGGGCTGCCACCTCCACTACGACCGCCAGCACCACGCCGAAACCCGCGCCGCCACCCGCCGCGCTGCCGCCGAGGCAGTCGGCCAGCTCACCCTGGAGTCCTCGTGACCGCTCACCCGCCCCGCACCCGCTGGTACGTCGAAACCTACGACGACCTCGCCGCCGTCTGGTCCGGCGTCCCGGAGACCGATCGTCAGACCGCCGTCGAGAGGCTCGCCCACCTCAACGCGCAGCACCCGACGTGGAAGGACGGCACGCCCGTCCAGCGCCGCATCGTCCTGGAGACCACCACCTACGAGGACATGTCCACCGACACCCACCTCGCCCGCTTCCCGAAGAGTGGATTCGTCCTCCCCTGCATCGGCGGCCAGGACTTCGCCGCCGTCCCCGACCGCACGCCCGACGGCCGGCCCGCGATCCGCTTCGCCGTCGGCAGCTCCGACACCGGCCACGCCGAGGCCGTCGTCCCACTCGACCTACTGGAGGAGGTCATCGCGGGGCAGCGCGAGATCGCCCGCCAGGCCGGCGGACAGCCGAAGCCCGAGCGGTGCAGCAACCCGAACTGTGCGGGCCTCTGCCCCGCCTGCTACGTCCCGGCCGCCGCCCGAATCGCTGCCGAAGCGCTCCGCCAGGCCGCCCAGTCCACGCGGGACGACTTCGGCCTTGTCACCGGAGGCGCTGGCCCGGCCGCCATCGAGGGGGCCGGAGCATGAGCCAGCAGCCCAAGATCACCCCGCTGTTCGCCGAATGCGCCTCTCCCGAGGCCATCGAGATACAGCTGAAGCAGGCCCGCGCGACGCGTGACCGGTGGGCCCGTCATGCCGACCGCCTCGACCAGCTCCTTGTCACGCGACGCGCGCAGAAGGCCGCCGGAACCTGGCCGCCCCGTAACGAACCCTCGGAGCAGCCGTGCTGACCCTGCTCCTTGCCGCAGCGGCCACCGCCGGCTACCTCACCGGCCGCATCCGCCCCGCACAACGCCTCTCCGACTGGGCCGAACGCCTCCCCTGGCGCCGCCCCGGCTTCTCCCGCCGCGAATGGCGCTGGTGGGCCGTACAGCCCGTCTACGCCTGCCAGATCGCCGTACTCCTCACCATCCACCCGCGCCAGACCATCGAAGCCTGGCAGGAGTGGCGGACCCGCAACGACCCGCGGCCGCCCGCGCCCGTCCCCAGGCTGCGCACCGTCCCGTTGGACGAGCCGTGACCACGTTCCTCATCGCGTTCGCCATGTGGGCCGTCCCCGCGACGGCCCTCCTGGCCCTCCTCGCGGTCGGCCGGCGCCGCCGCGACCGCCAGGCCCAACACGACGCCCGCAACCTCGCAGCACGCCGTGCAGGCCGCCCCGCACCGTCCTGGGCACGCCACACCAACCGCCGAAGGAAACACCGCCGATGACCGAGCCCCGCACCCTCAGCCCCGAAGCCGCCATCGACTGGCTGCTCGAACGCAACGAGCAGCGCCGCACCCGCCTGCTCGCCGCCTGCGCCACGCTGCGCACATCCCAGCAGCGCGCGGCCCGTGCCCGGCAGCGGATCGCGGCCGCCCTCGGGAGCAGCCGATGACTCCCGCCGACGAACTCCGCGCCGCCGCCGACAAGCTGCGCACGCTCTCCACCGAAGCCAGCGAACCGCCCTGGACCGTCAACCAGTGGGGCAACGTCGAGTCCGCCGACTTCGCCGAAGCCGCCGAGGTGTGGCCGCTCCAGGCCAAGCCCGGCGCCAACGCCGACTACATCGCCGCCATGCACCCCGGCGTCGGGGCCGCGCTCGCCGAGCTGCTGGAGGACCACGCCAAGTCCTGCGACGCCGCCGAGATGGCCGCGAACCAGGTGTTCGTCAACGAACCTGCCGAGCGTGAGCGGTTCATCGCCCGGCAGACGAACCCGCGCGCCCTCGCCGTGGCCCGCCAGATCCTCGGGAGCCAACCGTGACCGACCAGCCCGACACCACCCCCAGCGCGCCGCGCAGCCTCGTCCCGGTGACATACACGCTGAAACGGCTCGCCGCCACGATCGAGCAGCTCACCGAAGGCCTGGAGGCACACGTCACTGCTGTCCGACACCACGCCGGCCTCACCGACAGCACCGGGGACGAATGCCCCTGCCCGCCCAACTGCACGTGCTGCCCCGTCGAACCCGCCGACCCCGTCGCCCTCGACGAGCAGCCCGCCTGCTGCGTCTGCGGCGGTGGCCCCGTCGTCTACCGGAACTACCGCGAGCAGCCGTTCTGCTGGCCGTGCGCCGACTGCCAGTGCGCCCAGAACCCTTGCGTCCGGACCGGCGTCAACGATCCCGCCGTCAGTGCGGACGCTGCGGCCGCCGCCGAGCAGCCCGTTCGGCACACCGCCGACACGATCACCGACGACCTGCTCGACGAGCTGTACGCGCGCGCCGAGCAGGCCGAGGCCGAACGCGACAAGGCGTGCACCGCGTTCAACGCCAAGGTCATGCAACTCGAACAGGCCAAGCGGAACCAGCTCGGTGACGCCGAGACGATCAGCTACTGGACCAGCCAGACCACCCTCGCCCGCGACCATTCCTACTGGGCCGACCGCGCCCGTGCTTCCACCATCCTCCAGGCCCGACGCTGGGCCGCCCGCGCCCGGATCGCCGAGGCCACCCTGGAACGCCTCGAAGCCCGCATCGACGCCGTCCTCGAACCCCAGGAGCCCACCCCGTGAGCCCCAACAAGCCTCCCCTGCCCGGCAACCTGGCCCGCCCCTGGCAACGCATCACCATCGACGAAACCGACCCCGACACCGCCTGGATCATCAAGCTCGCCATCAGCGCCGCCGACGGCTGGATGCTCGGCCCCAACGGCCCCCTCAAGAACCCCGCCATGACACTCGCCGACATCAACCGCGGGGCCGTCCGCGAAGGGCTCCTCCAACTGCTGGAGCTCGGCCTCATCGACATCGACACCGACCGCCTACGCGCCGCCTACAGCTTCCCGCTGCGCCGCGACACCGAGGAGCCCTCGTGAGCCTGACCATCGTCATCGTCATCTGCGTCACCGCCGTCCTGATCACCCTGATCTGGGCGAGCACCAAGCAGCAGCCGAAAGGGAAGTAGCCATGGCCAAGTTCAGCGAGGAGCGCCGCGCCGCCATCGCCGCGTGGCTGGAGTCCAACGACATCGACCCCGCCGACGTCCCGCTCGACTCGATGATCGTCGAGGACCGCGACGCCGGAACCATCCGCTACATGGCCTACGTCCGCGAGAACGGCCGTCTCCAGGCCCCTTCGGCCAGCGGCCCACGCGTCATCGCGCTGGACGACCTCGACCTGGCCATTCACGAAGAGCGCGAGGTGCCCCTCATCGTCCCCGCCCCGGACCACTTCCCGGCCTGAGCATGCGCGAGGGGCGCGCCCGTCCGTCCGCCAAGACCGGGCACGCCCCCTGTTCCTCCCAAGGAAGCCCCAGCACGACAACCGGCACGCTCAGCACCGACAAGGGAGCACGATGAAGCGGACACACAAGATCAACCACGGTTGGCAGCGCACAGCCGACCCCATCTCCGAGGCCTACCAGCACGAACTCGACCGAACCGCCGCGAAGGCCGAGACTCGCTGGCGCCAGGCGCAGAAGGCCGTCGAACGCGCTCAGCAGGCGCAGCAGCGCGCCGAGCAGCAGGCCCTCAAGAAGGCCACGCCCCGGACCATCGCGGCCCGCGACGAGGCCCGCCGCCTCGTCCTTCAGCGACTGTCCGAGCTGCGCCAGATCGAAGAGCTGATGCACACGCCCACCTACTCACCGACGACGGCTGTGCACCGCACCGGCCGTCAGGACCGACTCGAAGTCGGCACGTACCGCAAGCCGAAGAAGAACCGGAGGGCAGCATGAGGGGCAAGCACAGCACCGCAGCAGCAACCCGGCGCGACCGCGCCGACCTTGAAGAGCGAGCCGTCAACGCCGAGCGTCGCGCAATACAGGCAGAGGCCGCCCTCGCCGAGCTGCGCGAGACGAGCGAGCGGCGGATGAACAGCCTGCACGGCGACATTGCTCAGCTCCGCAAAGAGAGGGAAGCCGGGGCAGCCCCCGCCCTGGCTCAAGCCGAGGAGCGGATCCGCGCGTTGATGGGCGAGCGTGACGCCGCGCTCGGAAAGGCGAAGAACATCCAGGCGAAGTGGACCCGCTGCGCAACGAACCTTCGTTCCGCCCTGGAGAGCGCCGGGTTCAGCGGCATGGAAGCCACGGAGATCCTGCTGGCCACGATCTCGCCTGACGGGAAGGCTCCAACGGTCGCAGGACGTGATGACAGGGTGCGAGACCCGGAAAGGCTGCGGTCGATTCAGGCCGCGAGGGGACAGAGACACTCGGCGGACCCTCTCGCGAGCATCCGCGTCACTTCCTGAGAACGCGCGAGGGGCGCGCCGCATCTGACCAGGACAGGCGCGCCCCCAGGTGATCTCGATTGTATCGCCCTCTGTATCGCGGGAGCACTCGATGAACACCGCCACCACCCTCCGCACCCTCATCACCCTCTGGCCCGACCTCCACGCCGCCCTCGGCGACCGCCCCATCCACGGCGCCTACGGCCTCGGCCTCCGCGGCTACCTCGCCGCCATCGAAGCCCACGACCCCACCGAAGCCGCCGCCCTCCGCTCCGAAGAACGCGACCCCGCGCAGCTCGGCGACCGGCCCGTCCCCCTCAACCTCGCGATCTACGACACCATGCGCGCGATCGAGGCCGGGCTGGCCCACTGCGCCGAGGTCACCGCGGCCGCCGTACAGATCGAACCCATCCCCCTCCCCGGCCGGGACTGGCCGGCCGCCGACCGGGCCCGCCGCACCGCAGCGTCCCGCGCGGACCTCGCCGACCGGCGACGCTGGCGGTACGGCCGCTCCACCCCGCCCGCCACCTACACCGCCTTGTGGCTCCTCGCCCGCGCCGAGCAGCGCCCCGGCCCGTTCCGACCCCTCACCGCCCCGCAGGCGCAGCACATCCGCACGGTCGCCTACGGTGCGCTGGCCCGCGCGCAGGCCACCCTCGACACCGCCGACGGCCGGCACACCGAGCTCGGCCCGCAGCACCGATGCGCCTGCGGCGGCCTGATCGAGGTGTGGGGCGGCGGCGGAGCAACACCGTGCGCGCGCTGCACCGGCTGCGGGGCGTTGTGGACCGAGACCGGAGTCATCGCGGCCTAACCGCGGCTGCGCCCCAGCCCTCGGAGCCGGGGCGCAGCCGCATCCCCTACCCTCACCCCATGACCGAGCCCATACGCCGCGGCGCCGCGCCCAGCCGATCCCGCCGCGACCGCGCCGTAGCCCTCTCCATCGCGGGCGCCGTCATCATCGGCGTCGGCGGCTTCCTGGCCGGCCGGGCAGCGGACGCCGACGTCAAGGACGAGCGCCCGCAGGACTGCGCGACTACCCGCGCCGCGGGCGAGGACGCAGTCCGGGCTGCGACATCCGCCTCGCCGTCGCCAGGCCGCCCGTCCGCGGGGACAGGCGAATGGTGGGATGTGCCGATTCCGGCATCCACGCCGACGCCCGACCGGCTGAAGCTGCGTGAGTACGTTCACCTAGTGCTACAGAATCCGGGCTGCTTCACCGTGCAGGAGCGGGCGCAGGCGCAGGTGCTGCTCGACCAGCTGAACTCGGCAGGCTAGCGCCGCTCCTCGTCCGGCCCGTCGTACAGTCGGAGGATCCCATTCAAGGATTGAGGCGGGCTGCCTCGCGACACGATCCCGCCCCACCGGACCCCATCGGGGACAGCGCCCGGCGGGGCGGAGGTCTGTCAGGCCTCGGGCGCCGGCTCCGGGTGTCGGACGGCCTTCTTCACCGCGGCCTCGACCTTGTTCCGCGGCTCGCCAGTCTCCTTCGCGTACAGCGTCACGGCCTCCTGCGCCTCGGCCGCCCGGTCCCGCCACGCCTGCCAAGCCTCCGGCGTCGGAGCCTCCAGAACGGCGGCATGCGCCGCGTCCGAGGCGGTCTGGAGTCGGATCAGTTCATCGGCGCGTTCGCCGGTCAGTTCGATTGCCACCGCGCGATCCTACGACCCCTCGCCCGGCTCATCCGCAGGGCCCGCGGTCCACACCTCGGGGCCGCCGCCACGCCACTCGATCGGCGGCCAGTCCGCCTCATCCGCCCAGCCCGCCCGGCGCAGGAACTCCACCACGTCCCCGAGCCCGTACGCGAGGCCGAGGATCGCATCGGTGCCGTGAACGTGGGCGGTCACCCGGCGGCCGCCGGTCGGGGCGACAGGGTGCACGGTGACCTGCGTCTGATCGGCCATGCCTCCAGCCTGCGCGAGCGCGGCTAGTCCAGCACGCCGAGCGCAGTGTCCGGCCGGCAGTGCGTGCACGCCTCGACGCCGTCGGCGAGCGCGCGGCGGGCGGTGTCCCGGTCGGCGGGCAGGCAGCGGGAGCGGGTGTCCCAGCAGCCGCCGACGTGGACCTGCACTGGGGTGCGGCCGACGCCGATGCCGTACTCGATCAGCCAGTCCGGCGGCGCAGGCGGCTCCCGGCGGGCCGCCTCGGCTGCGGCGCGGGCCTGGGCCTGCCGGATGCCGTCCTCGACGCGGGCCAGCTCCAGGCGGAGGTAGGTGGCCAGAGTCTGGAGGCGGGGCAGGTCAGGCGGTAGATCGGACACGTGTTCGAGTCTACGCGGGCGTCGGCAGCACGGAGCCCCCGATCCACCAGGGACCGGGGGCTCCGCCGCGCGCGGCTACTCGGGGGCCGACTCGTCGGCCTTGGGCCGCTTCGTGCCGCGCTTCCCTGTCGCGATCTGCTGCGCTCGGGTCGGGTGCACTCCACCGAGAGCCTCGTCGGCGATCTGTGCCCACGTCTTTCCCTGCGCTTTGAGCGCCAGGACCCGCTGCTGACGGAACTCCCGGAGCTGCGCGTGGTAGTCGGGCCATGCGTCCAGTACGGCCGTGGCCGCGCGCGCCGCTTCGGCGTCGTCCTCGATGGCCTCCAGGGCCTTGATGGCTTCCACCAGGCGCTGCACCTCCTTGGGCTGGTCCGTCATCCGTACTCCCTTCCCTGCGGGAGCGGCTTGCACAACAGGATAGACCCTAGGGTCTTGCATCGCATAGACCCTAGGGTCTACATTGGTTGTGCGAGGCCACCCACCGTGATCTCCAACCGCCCGAGCGTATCCACCCGTCATGGAGGACCCGTGAGCCCGCTCGAACTCCGCTCGAAGATCTCCAACCTGCTCGGCCGTGACTCGGCCAAGTCGGACACCAGCCTCACGATCGAACTCGTCTCGCCGATCCCCGGCCAGCCGGTCGAGTTGGCCATCGAGACCCCCGACCCCTACGGCAAGCCCGGCGCCACCCGCCGCTTCCGCATCGTGATCAACGAGCTGTAGCGAGTCGGCTAGCTCACACGCAGAACGGCCCCGGCCGGAGTTCGCACCTCCGCCGGGGCCTGCCATCCCACCTGCTCTACCAGGAGGAACAGCTATGGCACACCGTACCCAGCTCAGCCAGGCCGAAGAAGCCCTCCGCCAGGTCGACACCGACCCGGCCACGCTCCGCACCCTCATGGAGCGCATCGCCCAGTGGATCAGCTTCGAGAACCCGGGCGCCCCCATCACCCCGCTGGGCATCGACGACCTCGCCGCCCAGCACACGTGGACCCACCTCAAGCGGACCAGCCACCTCGGCCGCGTCGACCGCGCCCGTCACACCGCCCTCCAGGCCGCCCTCATGGCCGCCCTGCCCGGCCCCCGCGACGACGAGCACGACGGCCAGAACCGTCCGGCCGAGACGCGAGGCGAATACGCCCTCCGCATCCGCGCCACCGCCCGCGCCTGACCCTCGACCAGCCGCCCGGCCCTGCCATCTCGGAGCACCCATGAACGTCACCACCAGCCCCACCCGTCGCGATCAGGCCGCCGCTCACGCCAAGGCCGCCGTCGACCTGTACACGGAACTCGCCGCCGAAGCCCGCGCCATCGACGACGAAGCCGAGGCCAAGCTCTGCGACAGGTACGCCGCCGGCTGCCTCCGCCTCCAGCCCACGGCCTGACCATCCGCACCGGCCGGGCCCGCCCCGCGCGAGCCCGGCCCCGGCCGCCCTGAAGCACTCGTGAAGCCCCTCGCCTTCCACGCGATATTCAGCCCGGATGGCGCCTGCCTCGCCATCTTTTCGTCCGGCAACACCGACGCCGAGACCTGGGCCCGCGCCGAGGCCACCCTGGCCGCCGCAGGCGACTGGGCGCCGCCCGGCTCGTACGTGGCCGCGCTCTGCCGACACGCCCTCAGGCCGAAGCGTCAGTGCCCCACCTGCCAGTAGGACCGACCGCCCACAACGCCCCGGAGCACCCCGTGCGCTTCCGCACCAAGACCAGCGCAGCACCCCGCACCCGCGGCCCCCGACCGCCCGCCATCCTCTACGGCGCCGCGGCCCTCGCCGGCCTCTCCCTCATCTGGTCCGGCTACGCCATCACCGACCTCATGCACTCCGGCTGGTTCGGCCTCTCCGTCGCCATCGCCGGCGACATCGGCTGGATCACCGTGCTGTGGGCCGAGTACCGCGGCATCACCGTCCAGATCAAGGACAAGGACTACAGCGCCGCCCCGGCCGGCTGGGCCATCGCCCTCGGCGTCGCCGCGCTCCTCGCCCTCCACGGCCACGACGTCGGCAGCACCGGCCAGATGTACGCAGGCCCGTTCGTCGTCCTCGTCGGCAAGATCGTGTGGACGTTCGCACTCGCCTCCCTCCGCGACCCGGCCGCGCTCACCCCGGAGCAGGAGGCTGAGATCGCATCCGTGATCCGCGACAGCGAGTACGAGGCGCGGCTCCACGCCGCGCAGCTCGGCCAGCTCGACCGGGCCGCCGACGCAGCCATCGCCCGTATCCGCGCGGAGGCCCGCATCACCCGCGCCCGAGACCAGACCGACGCAGAGATCGTGCTGGAGCGGATCGAGCAGCGCCGCGCAATCGAACGCAACACCCCGATCGCGATCACGGCGAGCAGCAGCGAGCCCCCGACCGAGCCGCTCGCGAGCCCTTCGATTCCGCTCGCGAGCGAGTCGATCGCACCGCACGGCGCCCCCGCCCTGACCAGGGCGATCGCCGATCGCGAGCAGCCGAGCATCGCCGATCTCGCCCGCGATCAAGTCGCGATCACCCCCGACAACCCGACCGCAGTCCGAGCCGTGCTCGCGCTCCGGCCGGACGCCCACGAGCCCTCCGTCGCCGCCGCCGTGCGAAAGGCTCGGAGCAAGATGACCGGAGGCTACAACTGATGATCACGCCCACGCTCGGCGCCGTCCTCTTCGGCCTGATCTTCCTCATCTGGGAAATCGCCATCTGGTACCCCGGGCTTAAGCCCCTCCAGTCGTCACCGCTGCCCCACCTCGGCGACCTCCTCCCCTTCCTCTTCTGCTGGGCCATCGGCGCCCTCACCGTCATGGTCGTTGGCGGCATCGTCGGCTTCCTCGGCGACTTCGCCCTCTGGGGCCTCGGCACCTTCGGTGACGGAATCCTCATCTACGGCGTCGGCGCCAAGACCGGCACCGCACCCGGCTCGACCAGCGCCCCCCTCACCGAGGGCGGACTGTTCATGACCGCGCTCATCCTCGCCGCGTTCATCGCCCGCCGCCGGCGCGGCGCCACCGGATCGAAGTGGCGCGGGTGGCTGTCCGGGATCGGCCTCGGCCTGACCGGCAGCATCGCCCGCTACGCGGCCGTCCCGCTCGCCTCCGGAGCGAACCTGGCCGGGGCCTGGCTCACCGGGATGATCTCGTGACCGCCGACGAGCCACACCCGGCCGAGGAGCAGCGTGACGGCCGGGTCGCGGGCGGCTGCGTCCTCGCCGTCGCCCTCGCCGCGGGCGGAACAATCGCCTACGCCGTCCCGGAGTCCGCCTACTTCGTGGCCGGTCTGCTGGCCACCCGCGCGGCCCATAAGGCCCAGGGCCTCGCAGCCCGGTTCCGCCGCCCTGACGACGAGCCAGAGCCCGAGCCGGTGGAGGTGGACATCGTCGCCAAGCTCCAAAGCCTCGCCGAGGGTGGCGAGCACGTCCGCCTTACCCAGCTTCAGGAGGCGACCGGACTCCCGGACACCGGCGCCGTCCGCGCGCTCCTCGACGAGGCCGGCGTCCGGGTCCGGTCCGGGGTTCGCGCGGGCGGCAAGAACGGGCCCGGCGTGCACCACGAGGATGTGCCGCCCCTTCCCGGCGCCGGGAACGGCGCCCCTTCTGGGGGTTGTTTGTGCAGCTCAGCGGCCAACACCAACGCCAACAACGGCCCCTCTCGGGAGCCCGGAGAGGGGTTGCGTGTAGAGCGCATCGGCCAGAGCGGCAGCGTCATCCGGGTCCCGGGCGAGCGCCGCGCGTACACCGTCTGAACCCCGGGGCGGCCGCCGCCTGGCAGCTACCGGCCGCCCCGAGCACCCCGTCACCTCACAAGAGACAGGACCACCATCATGAACCACCCCTTCCAGACCACCATCTCCGAGGAGGAGCTGATCCGCCGGCACAACGAGACGGTCGCCGCGCAGCGCGCCGCCGAGCAGGCCCGGCAGACCCCATCTCAGCCCGCGCCGCAGGAGGGATGATGGGCGGCATGGACGACCCCGTGCAGTTCCTCCGCGCCCGCCTCGCCGAGGAGGCCGAGCGCGCACAGCTCGCGCTCCGGCAGGACGACCCCGAACACGGTTGGGCCGCGTACCGGCCAGACGGCCAGCAACACACGACGATCGTTCCGCACGTTGGAATGATCCACGAGGCCATCCAGGCTGAGCACATCGTGCGGTGGAACCCGGCGCGCGTCCTCGCCGAGGTCGACGCCAAGCGGCGGATCGTAGACACCTGTGAGGAGGCACTAGCCGACGACAACGGGATGTACTTCACCGGCTGGGCTCATGGGCTCGGCCGCGCCGTCTGTTTGCTTGCCCTTCCGTACGCCGACCACCCGGACTACCGCGAGGAGTGGCGCCCGACCGACTGAGTTCAGCCACGCGCGAGGGGTGTTGTTCCAGCCACCTCGGGCGTAGCGTGAGCACCGCGCCCTCCGAGGCACGGTGGCTGCACTCCCCAAGGTGATGTCACCCCGAAGAGCCCCGCCCGTAGGCCCACTACGGCGGGGCTCTTCTGCATCCCGCCACCCGCGCGAGGCCCCGCCGCGTCACAGACCGGTCACAGCCACCACACAGCCGATCAGATCCCGACAGCATGGCCCGATGCGCACACACCACGCCCTCGCCATCCTCACCACAACCGCCGCCCTAGCCGTCACCGCCTGCGGGCCCGCCGACATCAAGACCAAGCCCGACGCGGCCCCCGTCGCCAGTGCGCCCGCCAGCGCCCCGGCCGGCAGCAGCTCCGCCCCGGCGCAGCAGACCGCCACCATCGGCAGCACCCTCACCCTCAAGGGCAACGGCGACGGCGAGCAGATCGCCGTCACGGTGAAGAAGTGGGTGGACCCCGCCACCTCAAAGGACGAGTACACGAAGCCCCAGGACGGGTCCAAGTACGTCGCCGCGCAGCTCGAACTCGTCAACACCGGCACCGTCCCGTACGACGACTCCCCGTCCAACGGGGCCAAGGTCGCCGACGCCGAAGGCCAGCAGTTCAACTCCACGATGACGATGGGCATCACAGCCGGCCCTGAGCTTCCCAGCGGCGTGAAGATCGCCCCTGGCGGCAAGGCCTTGGGATACATCGTGTTCGAGGTTCCGAAGGAGTCGAAGGTGGCCCTGCTGCACTTCAGCCTGAACTCCGGGTTCGCCTCGCAGACCGGGCAGTGGACCGTCCAGTAGCCGACGGCCGCGACGAACCTTGTGCATCGAGTTGCAGAACGACCCCACGGGAGGGGTGATCCCACCCTCAATCCCGTTGCGGGGTGGGATACTTGAGGCACAAGACAGACCCCGGCGGGTGCTGGTAACACCCCCGGGGCATGGCCGACGCTTCAGAGGAGCGACGACGTGTACGAGGATATCTGTGTCCCGCTGGGCTGCCACAACCCGTTCCACGAACACCACAACGACTCGCGGCTCTCGCGACTGGTGGACCCCCAGGACCCAGCCTTCGACAGCATCCTCCAGGTGCTCTCAGACATGGCGGCAGCGGCCGTCGACTTCACCCCTGAAATCGTGGAAGCGGCGGTGAAGGCTGGACAGGCGCGCCACGCCCGCAAGCAGCCCACACCCACCCTGGCTGCCGCGCCCCGACAGAAGCTGCCCACTGGGCCGGTCGTCTACTACGTGCGCCGTGGCAACCTGATCAAGATCGGGACCACGACCCGACTGCACCGCCGCATGAACGAGCTGATGCCTGACGAGATCCTCGCCGTCGAACCCGGCGGCGAGGCGCTGGAGCACGCACGCCACGAGGAGTTCCGCGAGCTGGCGCTGACCTCGCGAGGCGAGTACTTCTTCCCCAGCCCGGCCCTCATCGCCCACCTCGAAAGGGTCCGCTCGGAACACGGCGCCCCTCCGGCGGGTCTCCCCTGTCTTCGCGAGGGCTCCCGGCGTTGGGCGCTTGCTAGTACGCAACGTCTCGTCTAGAGTCAGAGGCGGTTCCGGCGTGCCCGGACACAGAAACCCTGTCAGCCCCGCCACCGCGCGGGGCTGACGCATGTCACAGGCACGTCACGCTCCCTCGCTCCCGACAGTCGGAGCCCGCCATGCCCTGACCACCAGACCCCCGCCGCCCGGCCGGACTCCCGCACCCCCATGCGGTAGAGCCCCTGGCGGCGGGCCCCTCTTCCCCGGAGGTGACCGGATGAGCAACGGCATTTCCGACCCCATCACCCAGGCCGAGCTCGACGAGATCCGCCGGCTCCACGGCGACGGCCTCGGCCGCAACGAGATCGCCAGGAGGATCGGCCGCGGCTCCCGCACCGTCTCCGTCCACTGCGCCCGCATGGGCCTCGAATTCGACGTCACCCTGACCGAGGCCGCCACCGCGCACCGCACAGCCCAGCTCGCCGAGAAACGCGCGATCCTCGCCGACGCACTCACCGACGACGCACTCCGCCTCTCCGCGCAGGTCTGGGAACCGACGACGATGCACTCCTTCGGCGGGAAGGACCACACCTACAACTTCAAGGAGCTCGACGAGCCGCTGGCCGCCGACAAGCGCTCTCTCATGTCGGCCGCCACCGCCGCCGCCGCTCAGTCGCTACGGCTGGTACCGCCGGCGAGCGACGCGGGCGTCGAGCACGGCATCTCGATGGTCGGCCAGATCCTCACCGGCCTCACTGCCATTCACCGCGCGCACCAGGTCGAGCAGGAGCAACCCGAGGGGGACGGTGATGCTCAGTGACGTCCCTCTCCCTCTGTCCTCCCGGCAGGTAGCCAGCGTCGTCGAGGCGCAGGATGCCCCCATCGCGTTGTGGTCCGGGGCTGTCTCGTCCGGGAAGACGATCGCCAGCCTGCTGGCCTTCCTGATCCGGCTGACGGTCGCCCCGGACATCGGGCTCATCCTGATCGTGGGCCGGACCCTTCAGACGATCGAGCGGAACCTGCTCGACCCTCTCCAGTCCACTCAGTTGTTTGGGCCGCTCGCCCAGCACGTGCACCACACCCCCGGCTCGACCACCGCCGTTATCCTCGGCCGTACCGTGCACCTCGTCGGCGCGTCCGACGCCCGCGCGGAGGGCCGGATCCGCGGCGCCACGATCGCGCTCGCCTACGTCGACGAGGCGACGCTCCTGCCGCAGACGTTCTGGCTGATGCTCCTGTCCCGTCTCCGGGTCGGGAACCAGTCCCGGCTGCTGGCCACCACGAACCCGGACGGCCCGTACCACTGGCTGTACCGCGACTTCATCCTCCGGGCCGCCGAGGTTGGCCTGACGAACTGGCACTTCACCCTCGACGACAACCCGTCCATGGACCCTGCCGTCGTCGCCCGCCTGAAGAAGCAGTACGTCGGCCTGTGGTACCGGCGGTTCATCCTCGGTGAGTGGTGCCTGGCCAGCGGCGCCGTCTACGACATGTTCGACGGGGAGAAGCACGTCGTCGACGTCATGCCGGTCATGAAGCGGTGGACGGCAGTCGGGATCGACTACGGCACCGTCAACGCGTTCTCAGCCGTGCTCATCGGGCATGGTGACGACGATCGGTTGTACGTCGCCTCCGAGTACCGGCACGACTCCCGGATCGCCGGCCGCCAGCTCACGGACGCCGAGTACTCCCGTGACGTCCGGAACTGGCTCGCGAACATCCGCCCGCGCGGGCAGGGCAGCACCCAGGCCGTGCAACCGCAGTGGATCTTTGTGGATCCCAGCGCGGCCAGCTTCATGAACCAACTCTGGAGCGACCAAGTCCCCGGCATCGCCCCCGCGGTGAACGACGTCCTCGACGGCATCCGGTCCGTCAGCGTTGCCCTCGGCTCCGGGCTGCTCCGCTTCCACCGCTCCTGCGCCGGCCTCCTCGGCGAGCTGCCCACCTACGCGTGGGACGAGCGGGCGGCCGAGCGCGGCGAGGACAAGCCGGTGAAGGCCAACGACCACAGCGCGGATGCCCTCCGCTATGCCCTGCACTCCACAGCCCACGAATGGCGCGGCCTGATCCGTCCGACCCTGGAGGTGGCAGCGTGAGCCGACCCAACGCCGAACAGGCCCTCGACAACGCCGCCCGCCTCCTCGAAGCCGCCGAGCTGGAGATGACGAACCTGCCGGTCATGGAGCGCTACGACGAACTCGCCATGTCCTGGCTGCACTACGCCGGCCTCGTCGTCGAGGTGGACCGAACCTGATGGCCGAGACCCGACAGTTGGAGGTGCCCGATGCCGCTCCCCGATAAGGGCACCCCGTGGCCGCCCGTCGACCCGGCAATCCGCTGCGACATGGAGGACTGGTCCGCCTGGTACTCCGCGAACCCGGACCGACTCACCTACCGGTACACAAACCGGCACCGCGACAACTCCCGCTATGGCGCACCCCTCAACCGGCCCAGCCAGTACCGCGGCGGGCTCGTCGGCGCCGTGTCCCGGTTCTTCTGGGGCGAGCCGACCCCGCTCGGAGAGAAGCGCGCCAAGCTTCACATGCCGCTCGCCCGCGACCTCGCGCGCACCTCCAGCGACCTCCTGTTCTCCGAACCCCCGAAGCTGATCACCCAGGACACCGCCACCCGTGAGCGCCTCGAAGACCTCATGGAGACCGGGCTCCGCCGCACCCTCATCGCCCAGGGCGAGGCCTCCGCCGCGCTCGGCGGCGCCTACCTGCGCGCCGTCTGGGACCTAGAGATCAGCGACCGGCCGTGGGCCTCCATGGTCCGGGCCGACGGCGCAGCACCCACGTTCGTCCACGAGCGGCTCCGGGCCGTGACGTACTGGACCGTTCTCGGCGTCGACGGCCAGAAGGTGATCAGGCACCTGGAGCGCCACGAGCCCGGCGTCATCCTCCACGGCGTCTACGAGGGCACGGAGGACAACCTCGGCAAGCCGATCGACCTGGGTTCCTTCGAGGCGACGAAACGGTTCCTGCCAGTGCAGGAGCTGCCCATCGGGAAGCGCCTGGCCACCACATACATCCCGAACACCATGACCGCCCCGGACTGGCACGACCTGCCGGGCGCCGCCGGCCTCGGCACGTCCGACTTTCAGGGCTGCGAACCGATGCTCAGCGCGATCGACGAGACGTACACGAGTTGGATGCGCGACGTCCGCCTCGCCCGCTCCCGCATCCTCGTCCCGTCCGGCTACCTCCAGTCCAACGGCGCCGGGCGCGGCGTCTCGTTCGAGGACCGCGAGGTCTTCAGCGAGATGAACATCCCGCCCACGTCGGATCATCAGATCACGATGAACCAGTTCAAGATCAGGCACGTCGAGCACCGCGAGACGATCGCGGACCTGTTCGCCCGGGTCATCCACACTGCCGGCTACTCGGGCGGGACTTTCGGCGACGACAGCGGCGGCCCTGCGGTCACCGCGACGGAGATCAAGGCCCGCAACGCGCGCAGCATGAGCACCCGGGCCCGGAAGGCGGAGTTGGAGGCCGTGGGGATCGCCGACATCGCGGAGATCATCCTCATGTTGGAGGACTCGAACCTGTTCCCCGGCGTGCCGTCGGTGCCGGTCGAGCGGCCGCAGGTGATCTTTGCGGACTCGATCCAGGACGACATCAAGGTCTTGGCGGAGTCCGCCGAGTTGTTCCGCCGCGCGGAGGCCGCGTCCACGGAGACGCTCGTCGCGCTGGTCAACCCGGATCGTGACGCGGAGTGGCAGGCCGAGGAGGTCCGCCGGATCATGCGCGAGTCCGGCCGGGACGTCGCCGACCCGACGGCTGTCGGCGCCGAGTAGCCGTGGGGAGGCGGACCGATGCCCGTCTCCCCCGCCATGGCCGAGGACCTCGCCGCCGCCGTCACCATGCTGTACGAGGACGCCGAGATTGCCCTCATCGAGATCCTCCGGAAGGCCCTCGCCGAGGGCATCGACAGCCCCCGCTGGGCCGAGATCAAGCTCCGCAGCATCGGTGACCTCCGTCAAGCCGTCGAGACCGTCGCCAACGCCCTCCAGGACGACGCGAACGGTGCCGTTGCCGAGGCCCTCGCCACGGCCTACGGGCGCGGCAGGCAGGCCGCGGTGGCCGAGCTCGGCGCCCTCGACATAGGCCGGGAGCTACAGGCCCGCCGGGTCCTGCCGGGCGCCGCATCCGTGGACCGGCTCGCCGCCTCGTACGCGCGCGACACCCGCCCCCTGTACCAGCGCATCACCCGCGCCGTGGTGGACACCTACCGCAACATCACCACCCGGGCCGCCGGAACGCAGCTCCTCACCGGCATGACCCGCCGCGATGCCTCGCAGCAGGCCCTCAATGAGTTTGCCCGGCGCGGGGTCACCGGGTTCGTCGACTCCCGCGGCCACGCTTGGGAACTCGCCGCTTACGCCGAGATGGCTGTCCGGTCGGTGACCGCCCGCGCCGCCATCGATGGACACATCGACGCGATGGCGGAGGTGGGGCAGGGCCTCGTGATCGTGTCCGACGCCCCGCTGGAGTGTCCGCTCTGCCGCCCGTGGGAGGGCGAGGTGCTGGCCCTGACCGGGCCGCCCGGGCCCCGCACGGTGCGCACTGAGCACGCGATCCAGCCGACGGGCCTGCGCTCGGTGTTCCGGCCGCCGACGACAGTGGCGGTCCACATCGCCGGGACGCTGCCGGAGGCCAGGTCGAAGGGGCTGTTTCACCCGAATTGCAGGCACTCTCTCGGCCTGTATCTGCCTGGTGTGACGACCCGGCCGCCGCAGCACCCCACTCCGGGTACCACGTACGAGGACACGCAGCGGCAGCGGGCGATCGAGCGGCACATCCGCCGCTGGAAGAGGGCCGAGGCCGCCGCGATGGACGAGAAGGCCCGCACGAAGGCGTCCGCGAAGGTCCGCGAGTGGCAGAAGGCCGCCCGCGAGCACGTGGCCGCGCACGAGCACATCGTCCGCAAGCCCGCGCGCGAGCAGATCGGCCACGCGCATTAAGCCCCGAGGTTACGGATGGCTTCCTGCCGGAACTGATCGAAGTAGGCATCCCAGCTGAGGCCGCGCCTACTCGCGTCGTTCTCCATCAGGAAGCCGATGAGCTGGGACATCACAACCGCGACGTCATCCGAATCGGATCGGCGCCGCCACTCAGCCACCCAAGCCTCCGGACCGTCATTGCGTATCAGCTCGGCCAAGTGCAGCGCCGCCATCACGCGCGTCATCGCTGGGTTCTCCATTCGCGAACTCTACGAGCACTGCCACGCCGACACCAGAGCTTCCCGGCACCCGCCGCACGGCACCGCCGGATGATCCCGAAACGGGAGCCCACCATGCAGCACGTCCCTTTCCGACACCCCCTCGCCTCGCACCCTGCCGGCGCGATCCTCGGCCACCGCACGGACGGCCGACCGATCTACGCCATCGCGGGTGGCAGCAACGAGGGCACCGCCGACTCCGGCGGCACGCCGCCCGCCGCTGACACCGGCACCCCGCCCGCAACGCCCCCGGCCGCCCCTCCGGCCGCCGCCCCGAACAGTGACGGAACGGACTGGAAGGCCGAAGCCCGCAAGTGGGAGCAGCGCGCCAAGGAGAACAAGACCGCCGCCGAGCAGGGCAGGACGGCGGCCGAAGAGCTCGCCAAGCTGCGCGAGCAGAGCATGACCGAGCAGGAAAAGGCGGTCTCCGCAGCCGAGAAGAAAGGCCGCGCGGCGGCTGAAGCCGAGCGGGATCAGGCCCTCGCGGAACGCGACGCCAAGATTCGGAAGCTCGCCATCAGAGACGCGATCCGCGAGCGAGCCGACAAGGGAGGCGCGGCGGCCAAGAGCCTGATCGACTCCGTCAGCTTCAACGAAGCCATCGCCGAACTTGACCCCTCCGTGAAGGGCTTCACCACCGCCCTCGACGACGCCATCAAGGCCGCAGTCAAGGACAACCCGGCGCTCGCCGCCACCCCCGTCGCCCCGGCCTCCGGCGGTGACCTGTCCGGCGGTACCGGCGAGGCCTCGGCCCGCCAGCGCCCCACCTCACTCTCCGCCGCCGTGCGCGGCAGCTTCGGCACGTAACCACAGGAGGACCCCGTGCCCATCACCCTCGCTCAGGCCCAGGTCAACACCGCGGCGGACGTCGACTACGCCGTCATCGACAACCTCCGCCGCTACAGCTGGCTCCTCGACCAGATCGTGTTCGACGACACGGTCACCCCGGGCACCGGCGGCTCCAGCCTCACCTACGGCTACACCCGCCTGACCGCCGCCCGCTCCGCGCAGTTCCGCGCGCTCAACAGCGAGTACACCCCCGGTCAGGCGACCCGCCTCCCGTACACGGTGCAGCTGAAGCCCCTCGGCGGCAGCTTCAGCGTCGACCGGGTCCTCGCCCGGCTGGGCTCCGCCGCATCGAACGAGATCTCGTTCCAGATGCAGCAGCTCCTCACCGCGACCCGGACCCGCTTCCAGGACGAGCTCATCAACGGCGACGTCGCGGTCGACGCGAACGGCTACGACGGCCTCGACAAGTCCCTGACCGGGCAGTCCACCGAGTACGTGCCGCTGACCGAGGGCATCGCCTCCGGAATCCTGGACTTCACCCGGGGCACCATCGACACCCAGGCCGAGGCCATGGCGATGCTCGACGTCGTCGACGAGTGGCTGTCTCGGATCGTCCCGTCGCACACCGGCGGCGGCGACCAGGGCATGCCCGGCGCCCTGCCCCCGGGCGTCAAGGCGATCCTGGGCAACACCCGGTCGATCACACGTCTCCGGGCGCTCGCCCGTTGGGCCGGCATCTACACCCAGTCCCGCGACGACCTCGGCCGTCAGATCGAGACGTACGGGCCGTGGGTCCTCGTCGACCTCGGCGACAACGCGATGGGCAGCGCGCCGATCATCCAAAACCGGACCCGCACGCACGGCGGTACCGCCGACTCGGGTACCTCCACCAACCTGACCGACCTGTACGCGGCGTCGTTCGGCCTGGACGCGCTGCACGGTGCGTCGGTGGCCGGGAACCCGCTGGTCCAGACGTGGATGCCCGACTTCAGCCAGGCCGGCGCCGCCAAGAGCGGTGAGATCGAGATGGGTCCGGCGGCCATGGTGCTCCGGAACGTCCGGTCGTGCGGGGTGCTCCGCAACATCAAGGTGGCCTGATGCCCATCATCGTCAACTCTCCCGAGCCGCGGTTCTCCGGCGACATCGCCGGCGTGGTCTTCACCAACGGTGAGGCCAGGATCGACTCGGCTGCTGGCCACGAGGCGGCGCTGGCGTACTTCCGTCGGCGCGGCTACAGCGTCGCCGAGGTCGAGCCGGAGCCGGTCGACGAGGCGCCCGCAGTGGTCGAGCCGGACGCCCCGGCCGAGCCCGCGCTGGAGCCTGCCCCGGCGGAGGCCGCCGAGGCCTTCGACCCGGCCGACCACAACGTCGTCGATGTCCTGGCCTACCTGGCCGACGCCGACGAGGACGAGCGGGCCCGCGTGCTCGCCGCTGAAGAGGCGGGCGAGGCCCGCGCAACCATCCTCAAGAAGGGAGCCGCGTCGTGACGCAGCTCGGTGGCTACACCCGCAACGTGCGCGACGCGCTCGCGCACCTCAACCTCGCCGACCCCGCCAGCCCGGACACCTTCTACCGCCGGAACATGCCGCGCGTCGGCCTGTACGACTCGGCCAGCGACACCGGCCAGGTCGCCCTCGCCACAGGCGTCATGACCTCAGTGCCGATCTTCCTGATCGCCGGGGACGTCATCACCAGCCTGTCGTTCCGCAGCGGGGCGACGGCGGCAGGCACTCCGACCGCATGGTGGTTCGCGCTGTACTCCGACGCGGCCACCCCGGCGCTGCTCGCGCAGACCGCCGACCAGACGTCGACTGCGTGGGCCGCGAACACCACCATGACGAAGGCCCTGACGACCGCGTACACGGTGACAAGGACCGGCGTCTACTGGGCCGCGATCAACGTCACCGCGACCACGCCGCCGACCCTGCTGGGCGCGTGCGCGGCCCCGGCCATCGTTACCGGCGAGCGCAACCTGTCCCAGTCGTCCGGCAGCTCGCTGACCACGACGGCCCCGGCCACGATCGCGACGCCCACGGCCAAGACTTTCGTGCCGTACGTCGTCCTCACCTGAGGTGTACGACATGGCTCCCGAAACGCCGGAGAGCCCGCCCCCGCCGCCACCGCCGCCACCGGCCCGGTACGCGATCACCGCGCCCGGGCCGGTATCCGGCGGCGTGCACGGGGTGGGCTTCGCCAACGGACACGCGATCATCACCGACGCTGGCGCGCATCGCCGGGCGCTGGACTGGTTCCGGACCGCGCCGGGCTACACCGTCGAGGAGATCGACCCGCCCCAGACCGAGGAGCCGCCGCCCGCGGCCCCCGAACCGGCCCCGGAGCCGGACACCGAACCCCCCGCTGAGCCGGAGCCCGACGAGGCGCCGACCGTACGTAGGAAGGGCCGCAGCTGATGCCCCTCATCACCGACGTGGGGATCACCGTCTCCGCGACCAACACGAAGGTCACCGACTTCACCACCAGCACCGACCCGCTGATCCGCCGGTACGCCGCGCACCTCGAATCGGGGTCCGGCGCCGGAAAGGCAGACCGGATCTTCGCTGATCAGCGCACGCTCGCCGCGTCCGCCAACGAGACCCTGGACCTGGCGGGCTCGCTCACCGACAACCTGGGCGTCACGACCTCGTTCGCCCGGGTCAAGTTCATCCTGGTCGCTGCCGTCTCCACCAACGTCAACAACGTGGTCATCGGCGCGAACGCGTCAGCCGACTTCGTCGGGCTGCTCAACGCGGCTGGCACGGTGACGCTGCGGCCGGGCGCGTGGTTCGCCTCGGCGTCGGGGTCTACGGACGCGACGGGGATGGTGGTGACGGCGACGACCGCGGACCTCATCAAGATCGCTAACAGTGGCGCCGGTACCTCGGTCGTCTACGACATCATCATCATCGGCAACAGCACCTGACGGAGGCGGCCATGCTCCCCCGCGTGTACGCCACCGCCGAGCAGTACGAGACCCACACCGGGGCCGCCGCCCCCGTGGACATCGACGCCCGTCTCATTCGCGCCAGCACGTTCCTCGACGCGCAGGTGCTCCGCGGCTGCTGGTACGCGGTCGACAGCAACGGCTACCCGATCGACGCCGTAGTCGCTGCCGCGCTCGCCTCGGCGACCTGCGCGCAGGCGGAGTGGGGATTCGAAGTCGGCGACACGACCGGCGCGTTCATGGCCGGGCTCGGCAACGCCTCAATCGGCTCCGTCGGCCTGGGACGGTCGGTCACAGCCGTCTCAGGCGCCGATGCACCCGGCCGGCAGGTAGCGCCCGCCGTCTGGGACGCCCTCGGCAGCCCGGACCTCACTCCCGATCGCTTCCGGATGGGGGTGGTGGCGTGGTGATCCCCGGCTGGATGCTGCCGCACACGGTCAGTATCGAGGCGTACCTGGGCGACGGTGCGTACGGCCCCCAGTACGCGGCGCCCGTCTCCGCGCGGGCGTACGTCGAGGACAAGACGGAGACGGTCCGCACCGAGCGGGGCGAGGAGGTCGTCTCCAGCACCCGGGTGTGGCTGCACCCCTCGCAGGAGTGCGCTCCGGAGTCCCGGATGACGACCCCGTCCGGGCGGGTGCAGTCGGTTGTCACGAGCAGCCTGCTGGCTTTCCCCGGTACGCCCTCGCACAGGGAGGTGAGGCTGAAGTGACACAGCAGCGCACCAGCATGAACTGGGAGGGCCGCCGCCTGTGGGGGCAGCGCGGCCAGCGGCTCGCCGAGGACGGTCTCCAGCGGGCGCTGGAACACCTCCTGGCCGAGTCCAGGAAGATTGTGCCGCTCGACGAGGGCGTCCTGGAGCGCTCTTCCCGGGTCGTCCGCACCGAGCTGGAGGGCGTAGTCGTCTACGACACGGTGTACGCGAAGGTCCAGCACGAGGACCTGACCTTCAAACACTTGCCCGGCCGGAAGGCCAAGTACCTCGAAGGCCCGCTGAATGAGCAACGCGAGGTCCTGCTGCAGCTGATGGCAGTCCCGCTGAGGAGGTGGCTGCGTGGGCGATGACGAACCCGACCTCCTGACCGGCCTGGCCCTGCACCTGCACGGCCTGGGGCTCGTCGACTACCGGGTCGGCGGCACGGGCGGCGACTGCTTCCAGGAGGCCATGCCGTCGAGCCCTGACAGCGTGGTCGTCCTCACCGGCTACGGCGGCCCCGAAGCTGACTCCCGGCTCCCGTATGCGGAGCCGAGCGTGCAGGTCCGCGTCCGCGGTACGACGGACCCGCGGGTCTCCCGACGGCGGGCTCACGCCATCCGGACCGCGCTGCATGGTCTGGGCCCGATCGTGCTGCCGGACGGCACGAACATGATCTCGTGCATCGCCATCCAGGCGGCGCCCGAGTCCCTGGGCGTGGACGGTAATCGCCGTCACGAGCACGTCTGTAATTTCCGCACCGAGATCCGCACCGTGTAGCGGCTCGACCTCTCTTCCGTTCCCCAGCCCGTACGGCCACCGCCGGCGGGCTCTTCGCCATGCATGGAGGTGCGCCATGACGGCGCAGAAATTCAACGCCAGGGACGTCGAGTTCCAGATCGAGGACTTCCTCAACCCCGGCACGTGGGTATCGATCGCTCCCGGTTCCGGAGGGACCGAGGGCGGTGTGAACACCTTCTCCCGGAGCCGCGAGTACGAGACCACGGACACCACGACCTTCGGGTCGGACGGGCAGGCCGAGAGCCAGATCATGCAGCTCGGCAAGATCATGAAGTTGGAGGGATTCCTCCTCAAGGACCCGTCCACCGGCGCCCTCGACTCCGGGCAGGCCCTGATCGAGGCGCAGACCGAACGCCTCGGCACCGACAGCCTGTGCGGGTTCCGGTTCTGGATGCCCGGCGACGCCAACTGGGAGGTGTGGCCTAAGGCGCACTTCCAGGTCGGCGACACCGGCGGCGGCAACAACGACAAGGTGGGCTGGTCCTGCACGGTCACCCGGTCCGGCCCGTCGACCACGGCGGCCAAGGTATGACCGCCCGCAAGACGGTCTCCTCGGAGACCGAGAGCTTCGACGCGTTCTGGGCGTCGGTGGCCCGCCCGACGACCACGATCATCCGCGGCGTCACCGTCGCCGTCCCCCGGGACATGCCGATGCTCGTCGAGCAGCGCGTTGAGGAACTCCAGGACTCCAGCAGCATCGACGACATTGCCGAGCTGGTCGGCATGATCTTCGGGGACGACTGCCTGGAGAAATGGCGCGATGCAGGAATGGGGCTGCTCGAATTCCAGGTGGTGCTCGCCTGGGGAATGGCCAACGCACGCGGCCGGGAGACGAGCTACCAGGAAGCCTTCGAAATGGTGCAGGAGCAGGCCGCGGAGGGAAAAGCACCCGCTCCGAACCGAGCCGCACGGCGGTCGCGATCCGCCGGTACTGGTGGGCCCTCGAAGCGGATTTCCAGCGGGAGTACGGGCTCGGCCCGCAAGACATCGCGCTGATGCTCACCCGCCGCTTCTACGTCCTCGTCTCCGGCCTGTCCGCGGAGTCCATGTGGCGGCGCATGGCCGGTGACGAGATTGCCGTCGAGGACGACCCCGACAAGATCCGCCTCGCCCTCCACGGGGGCCTCCCTACCTAACCCCCTGGAGGTGACCCGTGGCGATCACCGTGGGGGAGCTCGTCGCCCGGATCGACGGCGACGACACCGGAATCCGGCGGGCCTTGACCGAGTCCGAGGCCCGCATGCGCGGGTTCCAGCAGGACACGGAGGGCCGCCTGCGGACCATCGACGGACGGTTCGCCTCCGTTGGGCACGTCAACGGCTTGGTGCGGGCCTTCGAGGACGCGCAGACGGCCACGGCCCGGTACACCACGGACGCCAACGGCCGACTGCGGGACCTGGACGGCAGGTTCGTGTCGGCGGGAGCTCAGGCCGCGGCCGGCTTCGGCCGCGCGGACCGGAGCGGGCAGCGCTTTGCCGGTGTCCTCGGCAGGATCGGGTCGGCGGCCGGGGCTCTAGGTCCCATCGCTGCGCGGATCGGGACGATCGGGGCCGGCCTCGGCGCTGCGGCGCCGATGGCGGCCGGACTGGTCGCGACGCTCCAGAACATCGCGCCCGCGGCCGGGCTGGCCGCGACCGCGGTGTTCATGCTCGGGCAGGCCGTCGCGGTGGTGAAGCTCGGCACGAGCGGGATCGGTGACGCTCTCACCGCGTCCACGAAGTCCGCGGCGGCAGCCGCGTCGGGCGCGAAGGCCACGGCCAGCGCCCAGCAGAGCCTGAAGGACGCAGTCCAGTCCGCAGCCCGGGCCAACGAGCAGGCCGTGCGCCGCGTGCAGGACGCCGAACGGGGCCTGACGGACGCACAGCGCGAGGCCCGGGCCGCTCAGCTCGCCCTCAACGACGCGCGCGCGCAGGGCGCCCACGATCTGGAGGACCTCAACGACCGTCTCGCCTCCGCCGAGCTGGATCAGCGGGACGCGGTCATGCAGGTCGCCGATGCGCAGGCCGAACTGGCTAAGGCGCGCGGTGAGGGCGGCTTCCACGACATCGAGCGGGCCCAGCTGGCCTACGACCGCGCGGTGCAGCGGCTGAAGGAGCAGACGACCGAGACCGGTCGGCTCCGCGAGGAGACCGCGAAGGCCAACGCGGCCGGCGTCGAGGGAACGGATGCGGTCCGGCAGGCCCAGGAGCGGATCGCGGACACGCAGCGAACCCTCGCCGACCGTGAGCGGGACGTTGCCGACGCCCGCCAGGAGGCGGCCCGTACGGCGACGGACGGCATCGAGCAGGTGCGCCGCGCCCAGAAGGCCCTCACCGAAGCCGGATCCGGGGGTGCCGACCCGTTCGCGGAGGCCATGGGCAAGCTGGCGCCTGCCGCGCGCGCGTTCGTGCAGGCGCTGCTGGACCTCAAGCCGGCCTGGACCGCGCTGCGGCTCGACGTGCAGCAGACCCTCATGCGAGGCCTGGCCGGCGAGCTGACCCGCACGGCGGGGGCGGTGCTGCCCGTGCTGCGGCGCGGGCTGGTCGACTCCGCCGGGGCGATGAACCTGATGGGTCGCGGAGTCCTGGCGGCCGCGCGGGACCTGGCACAGTCCGGGACGCTGGGGCAGGCCATGGCCTCCGCATCGCAGGGGCTGCGCAATCTGTCCCGGGCGCCGGGGCAGGTCGTGACGGGGCTGGGACAGGTCGCGGCGGCCGCCGGGCCCGCTTTCGAGCGGCTGACGGCGGCCGCGGGCAAGGGCCTTGACGGCCTGGCCGCGAAGATGGCCGCCGCGTTCGAGAGCGGCCGCATGCAGACGGCCATCGACCAGGCCATCGGCCTGGTCGGCCAACTCTTCGACGTGTTCGCGAACGTCGGTGAGATCTTCGCGAACATCCTCGGCCCGATGGAGACGTCCGGCGGCGGGTTCATCGGGATCCTCCAGGACATCACGCAGGCTGCGGCGGACGCTTTCGCGTCTCCCGAGGTGCAGGCGGGCCTGAAGGCCTTGTACGAGGTGATGTCGGCGGTCGGCAAGACGGTCGCTCCGCTCCTCGTCGACGCCCTGAAGATCATCGGCTCCGTGTTCGCCGAACTGGGTGAACCGGCAAAGGTGCTGGTCAAGGCCCTGGGGGACGGGCTGCGGCCCGTGGTCCAGGCGCTCGGTCCTGTCCTGGTGTCGGCGGCGTCTGCGGTGGGTGCGCTGGTCTCTGCGGCGGCGCCGCTGCTCCCTGTGGCCGGGCAGCTGGTCGCGGCACTCCTCCCAGCCCTCGTTCCTCTGTTCGATTTGCTCGCTCAGGCCTTCCGTGACTTGGCTCCCGTGGTGCAGCAGGTCGCGTCGATCTTGCTCGCGACCTTGACCCCGGTCCTGGCCCAGTTGCCCGGCCTGGTCTCTCTGATCGCGGAGGGCCTCTCCAAGCAGTTCGCGGTGGCGGTGCAACTGGCCAGCGAGCTACTGACGGAGCTGGCCCCGAGCTTGATCGACATCGGCGCAATCTGTGGGGAGCTGCTCGTCGCGATCGCCCCGCTGATCTCGGTCCTGACTCAGCTCTCGATGCAAATCCTGGTCGGACTGATGCCGATAATCCGTCCCCTGATCACGATCGTCAGCGAACTGGCACGCGTCTTCGCCGGAACCCTGGCCCAGGCCATCCGGACCGTCGTCATCCCGGCCATCCAGTTCCTCGTGGCCCTGCTGCGGGGCGACCTGAGCACTGCCGGGGATGCCGCGAAGCGCTTCCTGAGCGGCCTGGGCCAGCTGGCGGTCGACTCGATCGGCAATCTGGGCAGTGTCCTGTGGTCTGCCGGACGGCAGATCCTCGCCGGCCTGATCAACGGCCTGCGGTCCATGGTCCCCAGCCTGAAGGAACATCTGGGCTGGATCACCTCGATGCTGCCCGACTGGAAGGGCCCGGCCGAGACCGACGCCAAGATCCTGACGCCCGCCGGCCGGTCGCTGATCGACGGTTTCCGGCGCGGCATCAGCGCCGCGACGCCGGGACTGCGCGACCAGCTCGGCGGGCTGACCGGTGCACTGCCCGGGATGGTCCTGCCCGTCACTCCTGCCCTTGGTGGTACGGCAGGCGGCGGCCCGGGCGCCGGGCAGCCGGTGCAGGTCGTCGTGACCTTCCAGGGTGGCATTGCCCCGATGCTCAACACCCTTCAGAAAGAGATCAAGGCGCTGGGCGGGAATGTCCAGGCCGTGCTCGGCAGCAACTACTGAGAGGAGGGCAGGCACATGCCGGTCCCCGGGGCGCAGGTCGATCTCCAGATCGCCGGAACGTGGGTCACCCAGACCGACGCGGTCCGTGTGCCGGACGCGATCCGGCACACGCGCGGGCGCCGCTCGGAGGGCGCCCGCGTCGACCCGTCGACCATCGACCTCACCCTGGAAGACCCCACCGGCGCCCTCAACAACCGCAACCCCCGCAGCCCGTACTACGGGCAGCTGGGCCGCAACACCCCCATCCGGTACTCGGTGGACGGTGCGAACGTCGGGCTGGTTCTGCCCTCGGGGGTCTTCGCCCGGGCCCAGGCCTCCGACACCACTGTCCTGGACATCACCGGCGACATCGACATCCGCGCCGACCTCACCCCTGCCTACTGGCAGGGTCAACGAGGCGACGGCGGCTGGGATGTCTGCGCGAAATGGGCTGGAGCCCTCTCCAATTCATGGCGCCTGATCGTCACCGAGACGGGCTACCTGTCCTTGATCTGGACGGCGGACGACATCCTCGACCTGACGGCCACCTCGACCGTCCAGCTCGGGTTCGCGCCGTGGCAGCGTGCCGCCATCCGGGCCACCCTCGACGTCAACAACGGCGCCTCCGGCCGTACCGTCACCTTCTACACCTCCGACACCATCAGCGGCGCCTGGACGCAGCTGGGCGATCCCGTCGTCCAGTCAGGCACCACCTCGATCAACGCAGGAATCGCACCGCTGACCGTCGGTGAATGGGACTTCGGCTCCACCAGGGGAATCGCGCGGGTCATCGCCGCCATCGAGGTCCGGTCCGGGATCGGCGGCACCGTCGTCGCCAACCCCAGCTTCTCCAGCCAGCCCTCCGGGTCGACCGGGTTCACCGACAGCGCCGGACGCCCCTGGAGCCTCTACGGCGCCGCCACCATCACCTCCCGCCGACAGCGGGCCATCGGCGAGATCGCCGAATGGGCGCCGCGCTGGCACCGCTCCGGGCGCGACGTCACCGCCCCCGTCACCGCAGCCGGGCTCATGCGCCGCCTCAGCCAGGGCCGCCGCCCCCTCCGGTCGACACTCACCCGGGGCATCCCCGCGGATGCCGCCAACCTGGTCGCCTACTGGCCGCTGGAAGACGGCCAGAACTCCACACAGGCCTACAGCCCCACCGCAGGCGTGCAGCCGCTGACCGTGTCCGGCCTGCGCATGGCCGCTGACAGCAGCATGCCCGCCGCCGACGCCCTGCCCACCATCGCGGCTGGCGCCACCCTGACCGGGGTCGTGCCCTCGTACACCGCCGGCACCGTCTGGGAGATCGATTTCTACTACCAGGTGCCAGCAGCGCCGAGCGGATCCGGCGTCATCCTGCAATGGACGACGAACGGCTCCCCCTGGACGATCTGGACGCTCCGGTTCACGGCCAGCGGCTACGAGCTGACGACCGAGACCGGTGACGGCGCACTCACCCTCGTCACCGCCGCCAACATCAGCGCCAACTGGGGAAAGGGCTGGTTCCAGTTCTCCATCGTCGCCGTCCAAAGCGGCTCCGACATCCTCGTCTTCACACCCGGCGCGAGCAACAGCGTGTCCAGTGCCACCGCCGGAAGGGTCACCGGTTTCGCCACCTCGTTCGGGTCCAGCCTGGCCGGGGTCGGCATCGGCCACCTCACCCTCTACCGCGGTCTCTCCCCCGACTACACCGGGTTCAGCACCGCCTGGACCGGGGAGACAGCCGGCACCCGGGCGCTGCGCCTCGGCGCCGAGGAGGCCATCCCGGTCACCGTGATCGGCGACCCGGCCCAGCAGCAGGCCATGGGCTACCAGCGGCCCGACCAGTTCCTGGCGCTCCTCGCCGAGTGCGAGGCGTCGGACGGCGGCGTGCTGATGGAGGACCGCGACCGGCTCGGCCTCACCTACCAAGGCCGCAGCTCCCTCTACACCCGCACACCCACCCTCACCGTCCCCTACGGGGACCTGACGGAACTGGGCCCGCCCCGCGACGACGACAGCCGCATCCGTAACGACCGCACCGTCAGCCGGGCCTCCGGCTCGTTCGGCCGGTGGTCGCTGGACTCGGGCCCCATGTCCACGCAGGACGCCCCGAACGGCGTCGGCCTGTACGAGGACGAGGTGACGCTCAGCCTGGCCGCCGACGCCCAGTGCGAGCCGATCGCGCAGTGGCTGGTGCACCTGGGCACGGTGGACGCGGCCCGCTACCCGCAGGTCACCCTCCTGCTCCACGAAACACCGCAGCACATCGATGCGGTCACCCGTCTCGATGTCGGGTCGGTCATCCGGGTCACGGACCTGCCTGCGCATCTGCCGCCGGGACCGCTGGACCTCCTCGTCGACGGCTACCAGGAGACGCTCGGGCCCCGGACGTGGTCGATCACGTTCACGTGCTCGCCCGCGGATCCGTGGCAGGTTGGCATCCTCGACGACGCCACTTACGGCAGGGGCGACACGAGCGGCTCGGTCCTCGGCACTGCGGCGTCCAGCTCGGCCAGCCCCCTGGTCGTGCACACTGTGCACGATGACGGTGACCCGCGGCCGTTGTGGACGCAGGACCCGGCTCAGTATCCGTTCGACCTGCGGGTGGGCGGGGAGGTCGTCACCGCGACCGCGGCCGCCCCTCTGGTGGCCGACGATTTCGGGCGAACCGTTGCGGCGGGCGGCTGGGGCACGGCGACCGACGGGCATACGTACACCCTGACGGGCGGCGTGGGCGCCTCCGAACGGTCCGTGGCCTCGGGCCGCGGCGTGGTCACGGTGTCCGCGTCACAGACCCTGCACCGGCAGCAGACAATCGCCTCCGAGACCTGCATGGACGCCGACATTCGTTGCCAGATGGCTGTCTCGGCCACCGCCACGGGCGGCACGCTGAACGCCTGCGTGTTGTTGCGCTGGACGAGCAGCACGGACCACTACAGAGCCAGGGTGGAGTTCCTGACCGGCGGCACCATTTCGGTGTCGGTGACCTCCGGGTCCACGATCATCGGGACGAACGCGGCCACGGGCCTTTCGTACACCGCCGGCGCGACCTATGAGGTCCGCGTCAGGATCATCGGGTTCCGGATCCTGATGCGGGTGTGGGCGACCGGCTCGGCCGAGCCTGTCGGCGTCTGGCACATCGACCGCACCGACGGCTCCGCGAGTTTCGCTTCGGGCGCGGTCGGCATGAGCGCCCACGGTGGCTCCGGCAACAGCAACGTGGGCGTCGAGTACCGGTTCGACAACTTCACCGTCGAGACCCCGCAGCGCCTCACTGTCACCCGCGCCGTCAACGGGATCGTGAAAGCCCAGCCCGCGGGCACCGATGTCCGGCTCGCCACCCCCATGTACACCGCCCTGTAGGAGGGAGGCCCCGTGCAATATCCGACCTGGGCGGCAGGGCAGCGCGTGACCGCGGCCGGCCTCGCCTCGATCACCCCGCCCGTCGCCTACAAGTCGGCCGATCAGACGATCGCGTCGAGCACCACGAACGTCAACGACAACCACCTGGTTCAGAGCTGCGCCGCGAACGCGATTTTCGTGGTCACCGGGTTCCTTCTGTACTCCGCCCACCAGGACGCCGACATCAAGATGGGGTGGACCGGCCCTTCCGGGGCGACGTTCTCCTGGATCGCGCACGCATCGACTCAGAGTCAGACCGGCGGCATCGCCTCGTCGGGTGTCGTCGTCGACCGGCAGAGCATCGGCGCCAGCAGCTTCCCGCTGGGCGGCTTCGGGGCAGAGAACACGACGTACATGACGGCCACGCTGATGGGCACCCTGGTCACCTCCTCGACCGCGGGGGCGCTCCAGCTGAACTGGGCGCAGCGCGTCTCCAACGCCACCGGGTCGATCATGCGCACCGGGTCCTGGCTCCGTCTGGAACGCATCAGCTGAGACCCCTTCTACCGCCGCCCCGCGCCGTTCAGGTCGGGGCTTTTCTCATGCCCTGGAGGCCCCCATGGACCTTGTCCGTAGATCTCAGTACGGGCTGCCCGCCACCTCGGCGGCCGCGGCCATCGCCCGCACCGACGGCGTGAAGGTGCACTACCTCGGCAGCGAATACTCCAGCCGCCGACACGACCTGTGCGACGACTACGTCCGCGCGATCCGAGCCAGCCACCTCGCGAACACCGCCGAAGGCTACGCAGATATCGCCTACAACGCGGTCATCTGCGAGCACGGCAGCGTGTTCGAGGGCCGCGGCCCCAACCGGCGGTCCGGCGCGAACGGTACGGCCGCCCTGAACACGGCGACGTACTCGGTGTGCGCGCTCGTCGCGAAGGAGGGCGGCGGCCTGGATCACCCGACCGACGCGCAGCTGCACGGGCTCCGTGACGTGATCGAGTGGCTGCGTGCCGAGGGCGAGGCCGGCGACTACATCGGCGGGCACCGCGACGGCTACGCCACCACCTGCCCCGGCGGCCCGCTGTACGACTGGGTGAAGCGGGGTGCGCCCCGCCCGGGCGTGGTGCCTCCGCCGGTGACGCCGGTCGTGGACCTGTCCCGGCTCATCGCGGCTGCCTCCGTCGATCCGCCCAAGAGCGGAACCCCGGTCAGCTACGGCGGTGTTCGCACCGTCGAGGCGGCGCTCCTGGCCGAAGGCCTGCTCCCCGCGAACCTCGTGGACGGCCACTTCGGCACGTCCACGATCCAGGCCTACGCGGCTTGGCAGCGCCGCCTGAAGTACGCCGGGACGGACGCCGACGGCATCCCCGGCCGCAAGTCCCTCGTCGCCCTGGGCGCCGCCCACGGCTTCACCGTCATCGACTGAAGGAGTCTCCATGACCAGCCCGTTCCCGCCCGTCAGCACCATCGTCAAGACCGGCAAGACCTACGCCAAGGACGTCGCGGAGCGCACGCTCTGGACGTTCGCAGCTGCCACCGGCGGCCTGCTCGTCGCCTCCGGCCCGGCCGACATGCTGCACGGTTCGTTCTGGCAGTCCGTCGGCGCCGCAGGCCTCATCGCTGCGGGCACCTTCCTCAAGGGCCTCGCCGCCCGCGTCGTGGGTGACCCGAACTCGGCGTCCACCGCACGAGGAGTGTGATGCGGGCCGCCCTGTGGCGGCACCTCCAGTGGCGCGGCCTCGTCCTGGCCGGAGTCGGCGCCTGCTGGATCTGGTACGGCGTCGGTCTCATCGTCACCGACCGGCCCGGGATCATCGCAGCGACGGGGCCGCTCCTGAGGATCATGTGCATCGAGGCGTGGGGCGGGGTGTGGATCGCCGGCGGACTCGCGGGCGTCCTCACCGCGGCCCTTCGCCCGGGCCGGGACCTGCCCGGGTTCGCGGGGCTGACTGGGCCGCTGCTCGTGTGGGCACTGTCCTTCGCGGTCGCGGCGGTGACGGGCTCGTACGAGACCGCGTGGACGGCCGTGCCGCTCTATCTGGCGCCGCTGCTGATGGTGGTGGTGATCGCAGTTCTTACAGGGGGGCGGACGCGCAGGTGCGCATGTGAGGGGGTGAGCCGTGGGCGCTGAGAGCACTGTCCTCGGCGTGGTGATCGCGGTCGTCGGTGTGATCGGGTCGGTGCTGGTGGCGCGGGTGTCCGCTCCCCGCCCGGTCCCGGCAGGGGCCGCTTCACCTGTCGACCTCGACGACGACCGGCCCACCGTGCTGGAGGTCTCCCCGGACCTCTTCCAGCACTTCTCCGGCCGGATCCGCGGCCTGGAGGACAAGGTCGACCACCTCACCGAGCTCGTAGAAGCCCAGACCATCCGCGTCACCGCGCTGGAGAAGCTCCTCCGCCAGTCGATGCGGCTCCTACGGCGGGCGCACCAGCAGCTCCGCATCAAGGGCACCGAGCCGGACCCGGTTCCGCCGGAGCTCATCCCGTACAGCATCGACTGAGGAGGCCACCGTGGCCCGTCGTACCGTCACCGGCCGCGTAGACGACCTTTTCACCGACGCCGCGGCCGCTGGCGTGACGGTGACCCTGTCGGCGATGCCCCGCCGCTGGACTGATGAGGCCGGGGACCGTGTGCTGGCCGCTCCGGACCATCCGGTGACCGTGACGGCCGGGGTGTGGTCGGTGGACCTGCTGCCGACGAACGAGGCGGGCATCGAGCCTGCGACGGGCCGCTACTACCGGCTGATCGAGGTCGTGAACGGGATCCCGGTCCGGCGGAGAGTGTTCGAGGTGCCGGCCGGGGTCGGCACGCTCCACATCGATGACCTCGTCGTCGCGGATCCGGGCCTTCCCGGCTACGTACGCGGGGCCAAGGGCGACCCCGGGCCACCCGGTGAGCCGGGCCCGCCCGGGTCGAACGCGAACGCCGAGGCCTACACCGACGCCGCGCTCGCCGCCGAGGTGGCGCGGGCGAATGCCGCTTACGAGACCCCTGCCGGGGCCACCTCGAAGGTCAACACGCACACCAACGCGTCGGACCCGCACGGCGACCGGGCCGACGCGGCCACCAAGTACCTGGCGAAGGCCCAGAACCTCGCCGACCTGCCGAACCCGGCGACGGCCCGGACGAACCTCGGGCTCGGCACCGCAGCGACCAAGGACCGGCCCGCGTGGCTCTTCGACATCACCGAGTACGGGGCGCTCGGCAACGGGATGACTGTGTCCGACGGCGCGATGACGTCCGGCTCAGCCATCCTGACCTGCGCCACGTCGGTCCCGTTCACCGCGGGCGACGTCGGCAAGCGGATCCTCGTCCTGGGCGCCGGGACGACCGGGGAGACGCTCGCCGCGACGATCTCCGCGTACACCGACGCCGGGCACGTCACCCTCAACGCGACGGCCGGGACCAGCGTGTCGTCGGCGTGCGCCATGTGGTCCTCCGACGACACCACGGCGATCCAGGCGGCTATCGACGCGGCCGGGGCCTACGCGGCCGCGCACTCCGGGTCTGCGACCGTGCTGATCCCGCCGGCGCCCGGAAGGTTCTACGGCATCGCGGGCGCGCTGCGGACGGGCGGGTCGACGCTCGGGAACTCCCAGTTGACGCTGCCGGTGTACCCGGCGACTGGCCGCAAGATCTCCCTGACGATCCAGGGCACGTCGTCCGGGGCTGGGGTGCAGCACTGGCAGCAGACCTTGCCCAACACGACCGGCTCGACGCTGCTGTCGTACGGGCTGTTCGCGTCGGCGCCCGCCCAGACGGCCAGCATCAACGCGGCAGGCAACCCTGCGGTCCTCGGCGGCCCGAGCCAGCCCGGCGGATACGGGGTGGCGCCGGGCAACTTCTCGAACCTCTACGTCGACGTCGACAACGTCTCGATCCTCACCGCGCACAGCAAGTTCGGGCTAACGTATAGCGCCATCGACTTCTCCGGCATCGCCAACGCGCGGCTGAAGGACGTCGCCTACTCGACCGCGGGCACCGTCCCGGGCGGCTCGTACGTCTCGCCCGGGGTGTTCGCGACCGGCCTGTCGATCGGCTGCCTGCTCCCGGCCAACGGCAACAACGACCTGACCATGGTCGAGAACGTGACCTGCGGCGGCGGCTACACGTACGCCATTCTCGTCCCGGAGCACACCGACATCTACGGTCTGCGGCTGCTGTACTGCTGGGCGGCCCTTTGCCCGGTCGGCTCCTACTACTCCTCGGTCGGCGCCGCGCACTCGATCCGCGCGTCGCTGATCTCGATCGAGCAGTGCACGTTCCTCGTCTATATTTTCGGCCCCGGCACCGGCGGTCTCGGTCCCACGATGGACCTCCGCATCGACACCGAGACCAGCACGCCGCGGTTCGGCTGCCGGACGTCGGGAACCGGCCTGGCCGCCGCCCGCGGCCGGGTGGTCATCGCGGGTCTGTTCACCCCGTCGGGGCTCACTCTCGACTTCCCGACCGGCCTGCACATCGAGAACGCGCAGCTCACCTATCCGATCGCGACCAAGACCAGCAGCTACACGGTCACCAGCTTCGACGAGGTCATCGCGGCGGACGCTACGTCCGGCGCGCTCACCATCACCCTGCCCACAGCCGTGGGCCGGACCCGACCGGTCACCGTGAAGAAGGTCGACGCCTCCGGGAACGCGGTCACGATCGACGGGGCCGGGTCGGAGACCATCGACGGCCAACTGACCCGGCAGCTGACCGCACAGTGGCGGTCCGCGACCCTGGTTCCGTCCGGGTCCGGGTGGGTCACCCAGTCCGTCATCGGCGTCGACCCGGAGGCGGCGGCCGCGGCCGCGGTGGCCGCTCTGTCGGCGCTGACGCAGACGGTGGTCAAGTCCGTCGACGAGACCCGTACGTCGACCACGACGGTCGCCGACGACGGTCACCTGTTCGCGAGCCTGGACGCAAACAGTGTCTACAAGTTCGACGCGACGCTCCTGTTCGACGGGCCGGAGGCCGCCGATGCCACGATCACCTTCACCGTCCCCTCCGGAGCAACCGGAGGCTGGTCCCCGGTCGCGGGCACGCTCGGTACGACCGTCCCGGACGGCAGCGCCCAGATCAAGGTCGCAGCGAGGCAGTTCGGCTCGAACTCTGACGTCGGCGTCATGGCTTCCTCCGCGACCCTGGCCGGCATCATGGCTATGCCGCACGGCATCGTCACCACCGGCGCTACGCCGGGCCTCTTGCGGCTCCGCTGGGCGCAGCAGACCACCAACGCGACCCCCGTGGCCCTGAAGGCCGGCTCCACCCTGGAGGTCGTGAAGGTCTCTGGAACGGCGCCCGCCGCCTCGGGCATCAACCTCGACAACCCGGCCCGCCTCCCCGGCGATCAGGGGCTGCTGGCGTGGACCGGCGACCCGACCGACGCCGGGCATGTAACCGCCCAGTCGGCTGCGGGTGTCGCGGGTCAGATCACGCTGGTGCAGATGGTGCTCCGCAAACAGATCTCGTGGTCGAAGATCTGGTTCGGGCTGGCCGGTGTCGACGGCTCCGCGTCCCTCGCGAACTGCTACCTCGGCGTCTACAACTCGGCCGGCACCCTGATGGGTGTCACGGCGGACATCTCGTCGTCGCTGTTGTCGGGCGCCGTCGGTAAGAGCGTGAGTCTGGTGACGCCCTTCACCGCTCCACCGGGTGAGTACTACATCGCGCTGCTGCTCAACGGCACCTGGACGACGAACCTGCTCACGCTGAAAGCCACGGGCGCAGGCATCACGGTGAACTGCGGGCTCACCGCCCCGAGGCTGCGATTCTCGAACACGCTCACCGGCCAGACGTCCCTGCCCGCCTCGCTCGACCTCACCTTGCAGTCCACGAGCATCATCAACACCGGCTGGGGCTCCCAGTGGTACGGCATCTCCTGAACAGCACAACGCCCCCTTCCGGCCCTTCGGGGTCGGGAGGGGGCGCTTTCGTGCATCCGGGCTCAGTCCAGCGGGAGCGCCTGGTGCGCAGCCACGATCGCGTCGATGCGGTGCGCGAGGTCGAAGTCCGCCGCGGTCAGCCGGTTGCCCGCGTCGTGCGTCGTGATCGAGGCCCGCAGGTGGTCGATACGGAGGTCGAGGTCGGCGTGATGCTGAATGCGCCGGGACCGGTCCGCGATGGTGACGATCGCCGCCACCGCAGCGTGGTAGCGGATCTCGTACGTCCGGGTGATCGCATCACCCTCCTGCACCCAGCCCGGCAGCTTCACCAGGCCTTCGGCGATCTCCTCATGCGTCAACGGCTTCGGTACACCCATGTCAGCTCCCCTCGTTCACGGGCGCCAGAACCTCCGCGAGGTCCCGGCCTACCGGGGCATCGTGCCACGGCCGCATGGCCCGCTCCAGAGTCGCCAGTTCACGAAGCATCCGCGCTGACCGGGTCTCGGCCGCGATCTCAGCGGCGGCCCGCGCGATCTCGACAGCCTGCTCCGGCTCCCGGGCGCCGGCGGCCGCCGTGGCATGCCGGGCCAGGTACACACCGCGGTCCCGGCGGGCCGTCTCGGGTACTGCGTCGAGGACCTGCGACCAGAGGCGCTCGGCTTCCCGGCCGAGGCCGAGCCGGCCGTAGCAGGTGGCCCGCTGGACCTCCAGGTAGCCGGGGGTGCGGCGGCAGGCGTTGCCCCAGGGCAGGTCGTCGTCGACGAGGCGGAGGAGCCCTCCGGCGTCGTCGATGAGCTGGTCGACGGCTGTACGGTCGCCGGTGAGGCTGGCGCCGTGGGCCTGCTGCTGCATGGCCATGATCCGCACCTTCGGGAACAGCCGGTCGTCGTCAAGGGCGGCCTCGCACAAGTCGATGACGCCGTGGCCGTCGCCGAGGTCGGTCCGCACGTGGGCGAGGTTGACGAGGCTGTAGCCGATGAGGTGCGGGTCCCGGGACCTGGCTGCTATTTCCTGCGTGATCCCCCGCCAGAATGCTGCCGCGCCGAGGTCGCCGGCGTCCTGGTAGAGCCAGCCGACGAGCGCCGCGTAGGCCGCTCCGACGCGGAGCAGCCCGCGGCGGGTCTCGCCCTGGGCGGACCTGACAAGCTTGTCGATGAGCTGGTACTGGGCAGACACGGTGCCGATGAGGTCGTGCGGCCCAAGGAACATGTCGGCCCGGTAGTGGCCCTCCAACTGCTGCTGAAAATAATCGATGAGCGCGGGGTCGACATGCTGTCTGGCGGTAGGGCCGGGCACGAGCGCGGCCGCGGTGACGTTGACGAAGGTCCTGCGGTTCACGTCTTCCTCTTGTGCCTCGGGACGGATCCAGCCGGCGGGCGCCGTGAATCCCAGCTCCTCGGGCCACCGACCGAGCGCATCATGCAGCACGATCGCGGTCTCTTCCGGCGGCCAGCCGGGCGCACCGCTTTCCCACCGGCGCCACGTGCGCGCGCTGACGGTGAAATGGGCGTTGTCGAGGAACTGCTGGCCGTGCGCCTGTAGCGCGCCGGCGGCCTGCTCGATGCTGCGCCACCCGACCCGGAGTCGGGCGGCCCTGAGCGCGTCGTTGCGGGGGCTCATGGCCCCATTGTGAGGTGTCATCGCGTCTGTCCCCGGCCGTGGCCGCTACGTGGCCGCCGATGGCCACGCGATGGCCTATCTGCCCATGTGCGTGTCACCCCATCATCCTCGTAGGGCCTGGAACTCCGCAGATAAACAGGCCGATACGACCCGCTGACGATGGTAGGGAGCCCCCGGCATGGCCACCCCGCACGACGCGAACCAGCACATCCCTCACCCCTTGCTCAAACGACCGGTGCGCGACATCGCGTCGGGTACCGAGGGCATCCTCATGGCGGTCGTGCACGAGAACGTGGGCACCCTCGGGGACCACTGGGTGGAGATCGCCTACATCCGGCCTGCCGGCGGCGGCGTCGAGCTGTCCACGGCTGTCGCGAACATCGAGGCCGCCCGGTGACGACCGACGACGTCACCTGGCAGCGGGACGCACCGCCCCAGCCCCCGGCACCGTGTTCGTGCGGTGCCATGCCACTGCCGCTCGGCGGCCCCGAGGGCGGAGCCGTGGTCCACGCACCGGCCTGCTCCCGGGGCGGCCGCTACGGGATCTCCTGATCCCGCCCTTTCAACTCCCGCCTCAACGTCCCGCCGGGGCTTCGGGGCGGGTCCACTGCACCATCGGAATCTCACCGAGGAGCAATCTCATGACCGCTGCATGCGCCACCGGCCCGCAGAAGCCGCCTCCGCCCCGCACCCTCCTCACCGACGCGCAGTTCAACGACGTCCGTGCCACCGTTCTGGACAACAACCCGGGCATGGAGCCGGAGATGGCTGGCCGCCTCGTGGTCGAGGCCCTCAAGTTCGTGGCCGCGGCCGCCTTGTTCCCGGCGGTGCGGATCGCTCCGACCGTCGAGGTCGACGAGGGCTGGCACGCCCTCATCCTGCACACGCACCTGTACGCGTCGCTGTGCAGCCGTCTGGGTCGGACGGTCCACCACTACCCGGAGCGGCCCGACAGGTCCCGCCACACCCCGGACGTCCTGACGCGCACGGTCGCTCTGATCGAGCAGGCCGGGTACACGCCGGACGCCGAGCTGTGGGTCGGCTCGAAGCGGTCCCTCGTCACCGTGGCCGCGAAGGCCGAGCACACGCCGATGCCTGGAGGCTGCGGCCCGATCAACCCGGGCAACTGCGCCACCCACGGCGGGGGCGGCGACGGCGACGGCGAATAGGCTCGGCAGCCAAACGGCAGAGAGGCGAGGACATGACTCCGCAGCAGGCCTGCGATGTGCACGAAGCCATGAGGCAGTTTGGTATTCCCGGAGTGGTGGCACCTGAGGCTCCGGATGACCGGGAAGGGAGCTGGCGGGTCTACGACGCCGCCAACCCCTACATGCGTACGGACATCACGGATCACGTCCTCGCCCGCATTGCCGCAGCACGTACCCGACAGCCCGAACGCGGGTTCGTCTTCACGCGCTGATCTGAGACCGCCCCGGCCGACAGTCCCCCCGTCGGCCGGGGCTACTCGCGTACGAGCTCGGCGAGCGGAACTCCGATGATTCGGGCGAGACGTAACCAGACCGTCAGCCGGGCGTCTGAGTGGCCACCCTCCAGACGTACGACCGTTTTCCGGTCGATGCCGGCCATCTCGGCAAGGCGTTCCTGAGAGAGACCCGCAGCTGTGCGGGCTTCGCGGAGGCGTGCACCGATGGCCCGGCGGCGGGCGAGGACCCAGGCGGGTGGTGGATCGGTGTGCACCCGCCAACGCTGTAACGATCTTGATGATTTGTCTGTACCTGGCTGGGTACACCATCACGATCCGATGTACCGACCAATCGGTTGACCGAAAACCATTGCGTAAGTGGCTTGAAGCAACGAGTGTGCTGACAGAGCGACGGACCGACGACCCAGGGTGATACAAAGTGCACGATTTGCCCGACCCGCCGCAGGAGCGGCCGACCCTCACCGCCCCCCAGGCCTACCAGGTCCGCAGAGCCACGCGCGTCCTGGCCGCTGCACGCATCGCCGATCTCGCCCAGCTCACGCTCGACCCGGCCGAATCCATCATCATGATCGAGGGGCTGCGCGGCGCCCTGGACGACACCCTGCGCCTCATTGAAGAGCGCTACGACTGAAGAGCTCAGCCCCCTCGACACTCTTGATCTGCGCAGACTACTATCCGCAACCTATGTGGATCTGAAACATTTTCCTTCGTGCCCGTGCACTATGCCGTCGCCTGGCTCCTGCTGGGAGCGCTGCTGCTGCACGTCGCCGTTCAATGGCCACAGATCCGCGGCCACTTCACCCGCCGCTCCCCCGGCACCCTGGCGCTGCCCGAGGCCGACGGGCCGGACCGGCGGCAGCTACTGGCGGCTGTCGCGGCGGGGGTCGGCGCGGTCACGCTGACCACGGTCGGGCAGTCCGTCACCGCGCTCGGTCCCCTGGAGCTGTTCGCTCCGCGCAGCCCGGCCCACGGTCCGCAGGGGCTGCCGGTGAACCGTACGGCCGCCGCGGCCCGCGTCACTGCGGCCTCGCTGGACGGGTGGCGGCTGACCCTGGCCGGGCCGCGCCCGGCCACCCTCACGCTGGCGGAGCTGCGCGCGCTCCCGCAGCACGAGGTGACCCTGCCCATCGCCTGCGTGGAGGGCTGGAGCAAGTCCGCCCGGTGGACGGGGGTACGGGTACGGGACCTGCTGGAGCGGGCCGGAGGGGGGCCGGACGCACGCTGCCGGGTGGTGTCGCTGGAAGTGGCGGGCGCGTACCGGGTGATGGAGATGGGCCGCCTGTACGCGCAGGACCCGCTCACGCTGCTGGCGCTGCGCCTGAACGGTGAGGTGCTGTCCCTGGACCACGGCTACCCGGCGCGGATCATCGCCCCGAACCGGCCGGGCGTGCTCCAGACCAAGTGGGTCGGCCGACTCGAGGTGGCGTGATGGCCTTCCGGTACGCGGTCGGCGGCTTGGGCCTGGCCGTCATGGCCTTCGGCGGCTTCCTGCTGCTGCGGGAGCCCGAGCCGTGGCGGATCGCCCTGTGGCTCGCGGGCGGCGTCCTCGTGCACGACGGGCTGATCGCCCCGCTGGTCATCGCCGTCGGGGCGCTCTGCGCGGCGGCGGGCCTGCGCCTGCGCGGGGTCCCGCGCGCCGCGCTGGTCGTCGCGGGGTCCCTGACGGTGATCGCCCTGCCGCCGCTCCTGCGCCCTGGTGGCGTGGCCAACGCGTCGGTGCTGCCGCTCGATTACCCACGGAACTGGCTGCTGGCGATGGCCTCGATCGGCGTGCTGGCGGCGGGGTACGCGGGAGCGCGTGCGTGGGCGCGGCGGCGACGCGCGGCGCTTCGGCGCTGACGAGGGAAATGACCGAAGGGGGAGTTGGTGCCGTACCGGCAGCAACTCCCCCTTCTTGCCGTCCTGTCAGCGCCGCAGGTCCACGAAGCAGCGGCCCGCGGCCTGCCAGGTGGCGGCCCGGGTCCAGCCGGCGTCCGCGGCACGGCCGCGCAGGGCGCGGGCGCCGAGCCGGGCCCACCAGAAGGGCGCCCCGTGCCCGCCACGGCCGTCGTCGACGTGGACCTCCACCCGTTCGTCGACGTCGGCGGTGGTCACCTCGACCAGCAAGGAGCCGTCCGGGGCGGCGAGCTGGGCGGCACGGGTCAGCAGAGCGGCCGGGTCGCCGCCGATGCCGATGTTGCCGTCGATCAGCAGGACCGTGCCCCAGCGTCCCTCGCCGGGCAGCGGGTCGAAGACCGACCGGCACAGGGCGCTGCCGCCGGCCCGCGTCGTACGGGCCACGGCCTCGGGGGTGACGTCCACGCCCAGCGCCCGGTGCCCGCGTGCGGCCAGGGTGGCGACGAGGCGTCCGGGGCCGCAGCCGATGTCCAGGACGGGTCCCGCGCAGCGGGCGAGGACGCCCTCGTCCGCCTCGTCCGGTTCGGCGCACCAGCGCTCCACCTCCAGCGGCAGCAGCCAGCCGTCCGCGCGCCGCAGGTAGAGGGGGCCCTGGCCGGCGCGCAGCGCGTCGGCGTAGGGGTCGGCCCGCCAGGCGAGGGCGGGTTCGGCGAGCTGGGCGGTCATCGTGTCACCGTGCGGAGGCCGGAGTGCAGGGCGGCGAAGCGGGTGCCGGGCACGGCAGCGGCGACCCGCGCCGCGTCGGCCGGGGTGTCGACGTCGCACAGCTCGGGCAGGTCCCGTACCGCCCGCCCCGAGGCGGTCAGCCGGCCGCGCTGCAGTTCGCCCGTGGTGGGCAGGGACATCGGTACGCCGAGGAACAGGGCCGGGTCGGGCTCGGCGAGGCCGAGCGCCCAGAACCCGCCGTCGTCGGCGGGGCCGAACCAGGCGTCCGTCTCGCTGAAATCGAGGCCGCGGGCGAGGAGGTCCGGGGTGACCTGCGGGGTGTCCATGCCGATGAGCAGGGCCGGTCCGGCGGCCCGGTCGAAGGCCGCGGCCAGCCGGGCGTCGAGACCGCCGGCGCACTGCGGCACGACCTCGATGCCGTGGGGCAGCCAGGGACCGGGCGCTCCGTCGAGTACGAGAACGCGCCGCCGGGCCGGGGTGTCGAGTACGGCGGCCAGGGTGTCCTGGAGCGCGGCGCGCGCCAGCCCGGCCGCCTGCTCGGGGGTGAAGTGCGGGGTCAGGCGGGTCTTGACCCGGCCTGCGACGGGGGCCTTGGCGATGACGAGGAGGGTGCTCATGCGGAAACCCCCTTGCCGGGCGCGGAGCGGCCGCCCGGCGGCTCGGCGAGCACCTCGCTCATGTCCCGTACCGCCTGCCAGGTGCCCCGCCAGGTTCCGGTGACCTTGGACTTCCCGGAGCGGGGCAGGTAGGGGACGTCGGTCTCGGCGACGCGCCATCCGGCGTCGGCGGCCCGGACGACCATCTGGAGCGGGTAGCCGCTGCGCCGGTCGGTCAGTTCCAGGCCGAGCAGCGCCTCGCGGCGCGCGACCCGCATCGGTCCGAGGTCGTGCAGGCGCAGTCCGGTACGGCGGCGCAGCATCCGCGCCAGCGCGAGGTTCCCGGCACGGGCGTGCACGGGCCAGGCACCACGGCCCTGCGGGCGGCGGCGGCCGAGCAGCAGGTCGGTCTCGCCCGCGGCGACGCTCGCCGCCATGCCGGCGAGCAGCCCGGGGTCCATGGAGGCGTCGCAGTCGCAGAAGCAGACCAGGTCGGCGCGGGCCGCGAGGAGCCCGGCGTGGCAGGCGGCGCCGAAACCGCGCCGGTCCTCGTGCACGACGGTGGCACCCAGGCTGCGGGCGATCTCCGCCGAGCCGTCGGTCGAGCCGTTGTCGACGACGATGGCGCGCCATCCGGCCGGCACACGGGCCAGCACCCAGGGAAGCGCCTGCGCCTCGTCGAGGCACGGCAGTACGAGGTCCGCGCGGGGCGGAGCACAAGCTGATGAAGTCACCCTCCACACCGTAGGAATCGGGAGCGGGGAAAAGGGGCCCGCAGACCTTACGAAACGCGGACGCCGTTCCGCGGGAAGGGGGTCCGCGCCACACCCGGGTGCGGGCAGGTGGCAGCCTGGGGTCATGGCAGTGAGCAATGTGGACAGTACGAACGAAGGGCCCGGCGGCGCCCAGGGCAGTGTTCTGGTCGTCGACGACGATCCGACCGTCTCGGAAGTGGTGGCCGGGTACCTGGAGCGGGCCGGATTCACGGTGCTCCTGGCGGCGGACGGTCCGGCCGGCCTGCGTGCGGCCGAGGAGCACCGCCCCGACCTGATGGTCCTGGACCTGATGCTCCCCGGGATGGACGGCCTGGAGGTCTGCCGCCGGCTGCGCGCCGGGGAGAACGGCGGGCGGCCCGTCCCCGTCATCATGCTCACCGCGCGCGGCGACGAGGACGACCGGATCCTGGGCCTGGAGGTGGGCGCGGACGACTACGTGACCAAGCCTTTCAGCCCGCGGGAGCTCGTGCTGCGGGTGCGCTCCGTACTGCGCCGGGCGCAGGCCGGTACCCCGGCCGGTGGCCAGGAGGGCGGTCCGCGGCTCGCGGTGGCGGGCCTGGTGCTGGACCCGGCGGCCCGCCGGGTCCACAAGGAGGGCCGGGAACTCGCGCTCACCCTGCGGGAGTTCGATCTCCTCGCCTACTTCCTGCGCCACCCCGGCCAGGTCTGCGACCGGGAGCGGCTGATGCGCGAGGTCTGGGGCTGGGACTTCGGCGACCTGTCGACGGTCACCGTGCACATCCGGCGGCTCCGCGGCAAGATCGAGGACGATCCGGGGAGCCCTCAGCTGATCCGGACCGTCTGGGGCGCCGGCTACCGCTTCGAGCCGGCCCCGGACACCGCGGCCGAGCACGCCTTCCGGACGGAGGACGGCCATGCGTGACTTTCTGCTGATCGCCCTGTACGCGCTCCTCGGCGCGGGTGCCGCCGGGCTGCTCGGGGCCGTGGCGCTGCGGATACTGCGCCGGCGCAGCGTCGCCGTGTCCCTCGCGATCGTCGCCGCGGTCGCCGTGTCCGCGATGCTCGCCGGAACGCTGACCGTGGCGTGGGCGATGTTCCTGTCCTCCCACGACCTGGTCGTCGTGACGATGGTCGTCGCGACGGCCGCGGCCGTCTCGATGGCCACCGCGCTGCTGCTGGGCCGCCAGGTCGTCCGGCGCTGCCGGGAACTCGTCGGCGCGGCCCGGGTCTTCGGGGAGGAGGGTACGTTCGCGGCGCCGACCGTGCCCGCTCCCGCCGAATTGACGGCACTGAGCGACGAACTGGCCCTCACCAGCGAACGGCTGGCCGCGTCGCGCGAGCGCGAGCGGGCCCTGGAGGCCTCGCGGCGCGAGCTCGTGGCCTGGATCTCGCACGATCTGCGCACCCCGCTGGCCGGGCTGCGCGCCATGTCGGAGGCGCTGGAGGACGGCATGGCGGCCGATCCCGCCCGCTACCACCGGCAGATCCGTACCGAGGTCGACCGCCTCAACTCCATGGTCGGCGACCTCTTCGAGCTCTCCCGCATCCACGCGGGCGCACTGTCCCTCACCCTGACCCGGATGTCCCTCCACGACCTGGTGGGCGACGCCCTGGCCGGCACCGACGCGCTCGCCCGCGAGCACGGTGTACGGCTGGTCGGCGAGGGGGTCGCCTCGCTGCCGGTGGAGGTGGACGGCAAGGAGATGACCCGGGTGCTGTCCAACCTCCTGGTCAACGCCATCCGCCACACACCGGCCGACGGGACGGTCGCGATCGCCGCCGAACGCCGCGCGGACTCCGTGGTGCTCTCGGTCACCGATGCCTGCGGAGGCATCCCCGAGGAGGACCTCCCGCGCGTCTTCGACACGGGCTGGCGCGGCACCCCCGCCCGCACCCCTCCCTCGGGTGCGGGCCTGGGCCTGGCGATCGTCCGGGGAATCGTCGAGGCCCACGCGGGTCACGCGAACGTCCACAACGTCTCCGGCGGCTGCCGCTTCGAACTGACCCTGCCGGCCGCCGCCGGCTAGGCCGTCTCTTTCGGATCTTGCCGGTTAAGCCCGCGTCGTCTGGTGCCGTGCCTCGCAAGGCGGAGGGGCGCCCGAGTACTGGACGTACTTGGGTGCTCCGACAACGCGGCGAGGTGCGGTGCCAGGCGGCGAGGGTCAGGCAAGATCCGAAAGAGACGGCTAGGGGCAGCGGATCTGCGGGGCTCGGTCAGTAGAACATCCAGGCCGGGGTCAGGTTGCCGTTGATCGTGAACATCACTTCCCCGGCCAGACACGGAGGGTCCTGGTTCGCGACGGCGGCGGCCTGGGTGGGGTCTCCGTAGTTGCCCATCCAGCGCCATTGCTTGAGTGCTTTCTTCCCGGCGATGCGCTGCTTGATCTCGACCCCTTCCTCCACGGAAAGGATTCGGTCGACCGCGATCTCCTCGTTCTTCTTCTCCATGCCGTTCCTCCTGCTGTGGTAGCTGAACGTAGCGGGCGATTACAGAATGTATCCATCCGCACCGATGTGCTAGCCCTGTGGACGGCGTGTCGGCCGGGGGCGTGCAAGGTCCACCGCATCGGCCGTGCGGGCCCCGGCCTCCGGCGCGCGGGCGGCCGTCGCCGCCAGCAACTGGCGCAGCACCGGTCCGGGAGGCCCCGGCAGCACCGCCAGGTAGGTGATCAGGACCGGCCGGGTCAGCGGCCGGATCGCGGTGCGCGGGAGCTTCGGCAGCGGCCCCACCTCGTAGAACACCGTCCAGGACGGGTCCAGAGGGCTCTCGCCGATCGAGGTGAGCGTGGCGAGCAGGTCGGTGAAGGGCGGCCCGGCCGGCGCTCCGGCCAGCGGGGAGACCAGGTCGTGGAAGGGCGGGTTGGCCTCCCGAGCGGCCAGCCGCAGCGGAAGGTGTGCCAGCTGCTCGGGGCCCAGCTCCGCGGCCCGGGCCAGCGGATGCCCGCCCGGAAGCGCCGCGTACAGCCGGTCCCGCCACAGCGGCAGCAGTTCCAGGCCGGGGGCCTCGGGGAGGGCCCGGACCAGTGCCGCGTCCAGCTCCCCGGAACGCACCGCCGCGAGCCGTTCGGTCACCGGCAGCCGCACCGGCCGTACCTGGAGCCCGGGCGCGCGGGCCGCGAGCTCCTCCAGCAGTCGGTGGACCCGGTCCCCCGGCCCTTGCACCGTGCCCAGCCTGAGCACACCGCTCGCGCCCGCCGCGACCTCGGCGGCCACCTCCCGGGTGCGGGCGGCCGCGGCGAGCACCGCCCGCGCCTCCGGGAGCAGCCGCTCCCCGGCGCCGGTGAGGCCCACCCGGCGGGTGGTGCGGGTGAAGAGAACCAGGCCCAGTTCCCGCTCCAGCAGGCCGATCTGGCGGCTCACCGCGGACTGGACGGTGTGGAGTCGCTCGGCGGCCCGGCCGAAGCCCCCTTCCTCGGTGACCGCCACGAAATAGCGCAGCTGACGCAGTTCCATCCGCGGCCCTCCCCGCCCCGACCCATCACGATCGGAGATGACTGTACGTGCGGAACGGCGCTGGTTCGGCGGCTGTCGACCTGCTCGAATGGAGCGGTCGGCACGACGGACGGAAGCGGAAGCGGCGGAGGGACAGCGGATGGGACAGAGCCGGGGACAGAGCGCGGGCACGGCGCTCGTGGTGCGGGCGGCGGACGCCGAGGAGGTGCCGCTGCCCCGCTCGGGAGCCTTCCGGCTGCTGGCCGACGGTGGCGCGGCCGGGGTGAACAGGCTCCGCCTGGGCGCGGGTTCGGCCGGAGCACCGCGGCACTTCCACACCCGGTCCACCGAGCTCTTCTACGTGCTCGGCGGGGCCGCGGACTTCCTGCTCGGCACCGAGTCCGTGCGGGTGGCGGAGGGCGGGCTGGTCCTCGTACCGCCCGGGCTGACGCATGCGTTCGGCCCGGCGCCGGGCGGGGGCGCCGAACTCCTCGTCGTGCTGACCCCCGGGGTGGAGCGCTTCGGCTACTTCCGGACGCTGGGGCGCATCCAGCACGGCCTGGCGGGGTTCGAGGAACTGCTGCCCCATCAGGACCGCTACGACGTCCACTTCCCCGGGGCCTGAGGCCGGGCGGGGCGGTGCCGGTCCCGGCCGTCCCGACCCTCGTGACGGTCGTGACGGTCGTGGCCGGGAGCGGCACCGGAGCGTCAGCCCACCTTCCAGACGACCTCGGCCGCGGTGCCGGTCTCGTGGCTCGGGGAGCGGTTGTCGCGGTCACCCTGGAAGCCGACGAACGCGGGCTGCACGTTCTCCGGAACCAGGTAGATCTCGCAGGTGGTGACGGACTTGCCGGCGGCCAGGGGCAGCTCGGACTCGGAAACCTCCTGGCAGGGCTCGAACTTGGCTCCCCAGGCGGGGGCGAAGAAGTACGCGCGCTGCTGGTCGGTGCCGTGCAGCAGCAGCTTGAAGTTGAAGCTGCCCGTGTCCGGCGCACCGCCCTTGTGCGTGTAGGTGGTGGTCACGTAGTAGGGCGTCTTGCCCTCCAGCAGCCCGACGCCGAGCTTTTCCACCGCGGCCTTGTCCCCCTTGACGACCGAGACAGGGGTGACGCTCAGCTGGGTCTTGGCCTGGTCCGGGAAATGGGTCTCGGACACGTCCGCCGGCGACTTCAGGGCGAGCGGCTCGGCGAACGTCCCCTTCTGCGTGGCGGCGGGGCCGGCGTCGTCCTCGGGCCCGCATGCGGTGAGCGCCAGGGCGGTCAGCGCAAGTGGCACGGCAGTGCGGAGCAGACGGTTGGTCAGCATGATGTGGATCCCCCGAGGTTCGCTGGCTACAGTGCCCGGCGGCGCCCCCGGCGCCGACAGGCAGGGCGACTCTATCCCCTCGGATGATCAAGGTCTGCCACGCCTGTGTCACGGTCCCGTCGCAAGGGAAACGGCCTGGCCCGTGGCCAGTTCGGCCATGCCCGCGGCGAAGGGGACGGCCGGGCGCCAGCCCAGCTCGTGGCGCAGGCGCGCCGAGTCGGCCGTGATGTGCCGGACGTCGCCGAGCCGGTACTCGCCCGTGACGACCGGGGCCGGGCCACCGCACGCGGCTGCCAGCGCCGCGGCCATGTCGCCGACGGTCCGCGGGTCGCCACTGCCGACGTTGTACGCACTGAAGCCCACGGTTCCGGCCCCGGCCCCCATGCCCGCGTCCGCGTCCGTGCCCACCCGGGCCAGAGCATCCAGCGCCACCGCGTTGGCCGCTGCCACGTCCCGCACGTGGACGAAGTCCCGGCGCTGTCCGCCGTCCTCGAAGACGCGCGGCGCCTCGCCCCGCGCGAGCGAGGACGTGAACAGCGCCGCCACCCCCGCGTACGGGGTGTCGCGGGGCATCCCCGGCCCGTACACGTTGTGGTAGCGCAGCGAGACGACGCGTCCTCCCGTGGCCCGGGCCCAGGAGGACGCGAGGTGTTCCTGGGCGAGCTTGGTCGTGGCGTAGACGTTCCGGGGGTCCGTCGGGGCGTCCTCCGTCACCAGCCCCGGCGCCAGGTCGGCGCCGCAGACCGGGCAGCGCGGCTCGAACCGCCCGGCCCGCAGATCGCTCTCGGCGCGCGGGCCGGGCCGGACCGTGCCGTGGGCGGGGCACTCGTAGCGTCCCTCGCCGTAGACGACCATCGACCCGGCGAGCAGCAGCCGCGGTACCCGCGCCCGCGCCATCTCGGCCAGCAGCACCGCGGTGCCCAGGTCGTTGGCCGACACGTAGCCCGGCGCATCCCCGAAGTCCTTCCCGAGCCCCACCCTGGCGGCCTGGTGACAGACCGCGTCCATGCCTGCCAGCGCCTGCGCGACGGCATCCGGGTCCCGCACGTCCCTCCCGTCCCCGGCCAGGTCGAAGACCACCGGCTCATGGCCGCGGCCGATCAGCTCGGCGACGATGTGCGAGCCGATGAAGCCCGCGCCTCCAGTCACAAGTACGCGCATGCCCCGACGCTATGCCGCGCACGGCCCGGCGCGGCGCGTACCGGGCCGCACGTCACGGTTCCGTAAGGACCCGGACGGCGGCGTACATGGCCGGTCAGCGCACGGGACCCGACAGCGGTGCGGGGAGCGCCGGCATGACCGGGGGCAGTACGCGCGCGTCGGCCGGAGCCTCGGCCGACGGGGTCTGGGAGGACGGGGCCGGGTCCGGGGTGCGCGGCGCGGTGGTGCCGCACAGGGCCCGGTCGCGGTAGTCCCGCAGCGCGGCGTCCGCCGGATGCGGGTCGAAGTCGGTGCCGGCCGCGTTGAGACGCTGGTACTTCATCAGGTTGTACCCGACGGCGAACTGACGGCTGCCGTCCGGGCTGGACAGGGCCCAGGTCCCGGCGCCCCAGACTCCCCCGTCGTGGCCCCAGGCCGGACCGCACGGCGTGTCGACGGAGTAGATGCCGAGGCCGTAGTGCATGAGCACGGCGCCCGTCTTCTTGTCCTTGACGTCGAAGGTGGTGCGCATCTGGTCCAGCTGGCGGCGCGGCAGGAGGTCGCCGCCCAGCAGAGCGCGGTAGAAGGTGTTGAGGTCCTGCGGGGTGGAGACGAGGGCCCCGGCGGTGCCGGCCCAGGTCATGTTGTAGTCGCTGTAGTCGCGCGGGGGGTCGATGAGCCCGTAGAAGCTCTCGTACATACGGGCGTGCGCGCCGCGGATGCGGGGGTCGGTCCCGGGGAAGTAGGTGTCGCGCAGCCCCGCGCGCCGGATCACGTCCCGTGTGATCACCTGCTCCGGGTCCTGGCCGGTCACCTTGCGGAGCACCTCGCCGAGCAGCACGTAGTTGGTGTTGGAGTAGGACCAGTCGGTGCCGGGTTCGAACCGCTGCGGCCTGGCCACCCCGTAGCCGATCAGCTCGGCGGGCTTGATCGTGCGGTACCGGTGCTCGTCGAGGCTCTCCGTGGTCCCCTTCAGGAGGGAGGGGAAGGCATCGCCTATGTAGTCATGGATGCCGCTGGTGTGGTTCAGGAGCATGCGTACGGTCACCTTGCGGCCGCGCTCGCCGGGCAGCAGCTCGGGCACGTAGTCCCCGACCGGCCGGTCCAGGTCCACCCGGCCCTTCGCGGACTGCTGGAGGACGGCCACGGCGGTGAACGTCTTGGTGACGCTGCCGACGCGGTGCCGGAGGTCGGGCCGGACCTTGCGCCCGGTGTCGACGTCGGCGAGGCCGGCGGCGCCGTCGAAGCGCTCGCGGCCGTCGCGGACCCCGGAGTGGACGCCGTACACGCCCGCCTCCTGGATCGCGTTCAGCCCCGCCTGCAGCTGCGTCCGGTCGAGGCGCCGGCCGGCGTCCCTGCCGTAGGCGCTCGGCACATCCTGGACGGCGGCGCTCGCGGCCGGCGCGAGGCCCGCCAGCAGGGCCATGGCGACGGCGGTGGCCGAGGCGGCGCGGCGCAGTCGCGGTGCGGGTCGGTCGGCAGGACGGGTGTGGGGCACGGCGGCTCCTCGTCGGTGGCCCGGTGGGGCCCGGCGATCTCGGTCCCTTCAATTGTTCGTTCCCGGCCCGCGCCGCTACCTCCTCCGCCCGGACGAACCGGGCATCAACCTCCGGACTGAGAAGCACCTTGACAGGCCATTACATTTGTCACGTCACGCTCCCGGGCCCCGTGCGCCGTCCGGTGCGGCACCCACCGGCCCGCACACCCCCTGACCTGCGGACTGTGACTCCGCCCACCCTCCCTTGACCGGAGAAGGAAGGGCTACCTAACTTCGATGTATGGCCCCCCACGACCCCACCCCTCCCTCCGACGCCTCCGGTACCCCCGGTACCCCTGGTGCCTCCGACGCGTCCGAGCTGGTCGATTTCGCCGTCGACCTCACCTCGCAGGAGGTGCTCCGGCGCGCCCAGGTCATGGCTGCCCTCGGCCCGGACTGGGATCCGCTGGAGGTGCTCCTCGGCGAGGAGGCCGCGTACGACCTGCTCTATTCCGGGCTCGACCCGGAGCAGCAGCGCCTCTACGACGACCTGGTGGCGGCCGGTGTGCTGCCCCCGCGCGGAGACGGCCGTGCTGCCGCTTGACCCGCAGGCCGACCCCGGGCGCCGCGCCTGGGTGGCCTGCCCGAAGTGTGCGGACGCGCGCGGCTGCGAACCCTGCGAGCAGCGGCGCACCTGTTCCACGCACTGGCGCTACCTGCTCACCAACACCGGCAGCATGCTCCACCTCCAGTGCCCCGGGTGCACCCACGTCTGGGTGCACGAGAGCGGCTTCGGAGCCACCCGCTCCCTGTGGGACCGCGGCACGGGCGCCCGACCCGACTTCTGACCGCCGAGCCGGGGGTCAGGTGGCGGTCCAGCCGCCGTCCAGGGGGATCGAGGCACCGGTGACGTAGCCGGTGTGCGGGCCGCAGAGCCACAGGACGGCTGCGGCGACCTCCTCCGGTTCGATCAGCCGCTTGACCGCGGAGCGGCTCAGCAGCACCTCGGACACCACCTCGGCTGCGTCGATGCCGTGAACGGCGGCCTGGGCCTCGATCTGCCGCTCGACCAGTGGTGTGCGGACGTAGGCGGGGTTCACGCAGTTGCTGGTGACGCCGTGCGGAGCCCCTTCGACGGCCGCGACCTTGCTCAGCCCTTCGAGTGCGTGCTTCGCGGTCACGTAACCGGCCTTGAACGCGCTGGCGCGCAGCCCGTGCGCACTGGAGATGTTGACGATGCGGCCCCAGCCGCGTGCGCGCATATGGGGCATGGTCCGGCGGATCAGCAGGAACGGCGCATGCACCATCACGCGCTGCATGAGGGCGAAGCGGTCCGGCGGGAACTCGGTGAGCGGGGCGACGTGCTGCAGCCCGGCGTTGTTGACCAGGATGTCGATGCCGGCCGGCAGCTCCCCGACGGTCTCGTCCCTGGAAAGGTCGACCACGTGCGCCTGCCCGCCGATCGTCTCGGCGACGGCCTTCGCGGTGGCGGCGTCCTTGTCCACCACGTGTACGTGGGCCCCGGCCGCGGCGAGCGCCGCGGCACAGGCCCGCCCGATACCGCCGCCGGCGCCGGTCACCAGGGCGGTACGGCCCGCCAGGTCGATGCCCGCGGCGGCGGCAGCCGGTCCGTGGGGCACGGGAGGGTATCCGCTTGTCATGCCCGGAATCATCCGGGACACCTGTGGGCCGCTCCCATGTGCGCGGCCGCCACAGTCGGGCCGCGAGGTGTGTCGGCCGCCGCCAGGACCGCCCCGGGCCGGCCGCACAGGCCCGCGGAGCCTCGTGGAGGCCCGCGGAGGCTCGCGCAGGCCCCCGGAAGCCCGCACGGGCCCGACCCCCTAGGCGGGCCCGAGCAGGTCCAGGAGCGGGGCCAGTGCGCCGGGCCGCCGGTCGACCGGGAGGTGGTCGACGAAGTGCACCGGGCAGCCGAGCGCCCGCGCGCCGCCGTCCGCCTCGCGGCTGTCGCCGACCATCAGGACCTCGGCGGGGGCCAGGCCCAGCCTGTCGCAGGCGGTCCGGAAGATCACCGGATCGGGCTTCTGGGCGCCCAGCTCGAAGGAGAGCACGTAGGCGTCGACCAGCTCGTCGAGCCCGTGCGTGCGGAAGACCGGCCGCAGGTCCCATCCGATGTTGCTGACCACGGCCACCGGGAGCCCCCGGCGGCGCAGTGCGCGCAGGGTGGGCCCGGTGTCCGGGTAGGGGCGCCAGGCGGCGGGGTTCATGTGGCGGTCGTAGAGCGCCTGCGCCAGCTCCGGGTCGGTGATCCCGGCAGCGCGGGTCAGGCCGCCGTAGGCGGCCCGGTGCTGCTCGGTGCTGAGGTCCCGCTGGTCCCACAGGGTTTCGAGGTGCGCCGGCATGTGCTGGGGCGACGGTCCGCCGGGCAGTGCGCCGTACTCGGTCAGCCGCCGCGCCGTCTCGCCGAACTCCTGCTCGGCGAGCGGGACGCCGGTCTCCGCGAGGGCGGCGGCGAGCCACTCCTCGGTCGACTCGACGCGCAGCAGTGTGCCGGAGAAGTCGAACATCACTCCCTTGATCATGTGGTGATCGTAGTCCGGCCCGGCCCGAGCCGGCCCGATCCGAGCCGCCTCCAGGGATCGGGCTCAGGTGGTCGGGTGCAGCCTGGACGCGACGGGGGCGGCCGGCGAACCCTGCGGACTCCCGTCGATGGCGGCCAGGGCACTGCCTGCCAGCCAGGTCCGCCAGTCCACGTTCCAGTCGCCGAAGCCGTTGTCGAAGGGGGCCATCTTCGCCCCGCCGCTGTTGACCACCTCCACGATGTCTCCCTCGCGGACGGTCTCGAAGAACCAGGCGGCGTCCTCGGTGCTCATGCCCGTGCAGCCGTGGCTCACATTCTCCTCGCCCTGCGACGCGACCGACCAGGGCGCCGCGTGGATGTACTCGCCGCTCCAGGTCACCCGGGTCGCGTAGGAGACGGGCAGGTCGTAGAACTCGCTGGTGCCGCGCTGGATGCCGACCGTGTCACCGCGCATCCGCACCTTGGGCTCCTTGCGCAGCACGACCTTGATGCCGCTGCGGGTCCTGAAGCCCGCCTTGCCGGTGGTGACCGGGATCGTCCTGATGACCCGCCCGTTGCGGCGTACGGTCATCCGGTGGGTGGCGGAGTCGGTGACGGCCTCGATCCGGTCCGCGATGGTGAACTGCACCGCGTCGGAGGGGCCGCCGTAGTCGTGGTCCCCGACCTCGATCCCGTCGAGACCGCTGCGGACGCGGACGACGGTGTGGGCGGGCCAGTAGGTACGCGGCCGGAAGTGCAGGGTCGACTCGTCGACCCAGTGCCACGCGCCCTCGACATGCGGCTCCGAGGTCACCTGCAGTGCCCGCTCCAGCCGGGCGCGGGCCGGGAGGTCGTCGGCGGGCACCGGGCGGCTGAGGCTCGCCGTCACGATCTCCCCCGCTCCGTACGTGCCGGGGCCCGGCCCGAACTCGACCGTCAGCCTGCCCCCGTCCGAGGGCGGCGCGGTCCGGAACGCCATGGTCACCCCGACCGCGGTCCCGTCCGCGTCCAGGGCGCCGACCTGCACGGTGTAGGTCTCGCCCGCCCGCAGCGGCTCGCTGTTCAGCCAGCGCTCGCTGTGCGGGGCGAGCTCGCCGGCGAGATGGCGGCCATGCCCGTCGCGTACGGTCACGTCCGTGAGGCGGCCCGGTTCCGCGAGGGCGATCTGGAGCGGCCCGCCGGAATCCGTGGGGAGCAGCTCGGTCCGGGCGTTCTGCGCCGCGCCGCCGAGGGCGGGCTCCTTCACGACGGATCCCACCCCGCGCGCGGTGGCCCGTACCCGTTGCTCCTGCCAGCCGCTGCACAGCCCGGGGCGGAACATGCGCACCGCGCACGGCCCGTCGCCGGCTTCACCGCCCTCCTCCAGCACCCTCCCGACCAGCAGGGTGACCGCGGCCTCTCGCGGCGGGCCCGCGAGGGTCCCCTGCGCAGTATCCGCATAGGGCGCCCGGCCCGGCGCTGCGGCGACGACCAGCATGGCCCCCGTCACCGCAGCCACGGCGCCCCACGCCTTGGTCGGTTGTCTCCGTCGCATTCGTGGCATAGCCGTATCAAAGCGATGCGGCGCCGAAATGATGATCATTCCCTCGGTGCTGCGGCCGAACGGGCACCCAAGAGAACTCGGACGGAGCACAGAACCCGGTCCTGGCGAGCGGCGCACGGACGGAGGTCCGATAATCGGATGCCCTCGTGCGGGCCGCCCGCGACAATGCGGCCATGGCCATCCGCACAGCACGGTTCGACGAGCTGACCCTCCTCCAGGACATCGAGAGGGCCGCCGGGCGCTGCTTCCGGGACATCGGCATGCCGGAGATCGCCGACGACGAGCCGCTGACGCTCGGCGAGCTCGCCCCCTACCAACGGGCCGGGCTGGCCTGGGTGTCGGTCGACGACGGGGCCGACACCCCGGGCGCCTACCTGATCGCCGAGCGCGTCGAGGGCAATCTGCACGTCGAGCAGGTGTCCGTCCATCCGGACCGCTCACGCCGCGGGCTCGGCCGGGGCCTGCTGGAGCATCTGGCGGAGTTCGCCAGGCGCGAGGGCGCGCCCGCCCTGACCCTCACCACCTTCACCGAGGTCCCGTGGAACGCCCCGTACTACGCGCGCTGCGGCTTCCGGCCGCTGGCGGACGCGGGGCTCACTCCCGGACTGCGGGAGATCCGTGAGCGCGAGGCGGCGCACGGCCTGGACCGGTGGCCCCGCGTGTGCATGCGGCGGGACCTGTGACGGCGCCTCGGACCGGTGCGGGGAAGCCAGGCTTGAACGATCGGCAATTCGATGAGGGATACGGGATGTTCGAAGGAAAGTCGGTACGGCTGCGTGCGCTGCGCTCCGAAGACGCCGAGCACCATCTCCGGTGGCGCAACGACCCGGAGGTGGTGCGCTGGGCCGCGGCCGGTGATCCGTGCTTCGGCCCGGTCACGGCGGAGGCCGTCGGGCTCGGCTTCGAGACGATGCTGCGCCTGAGCCCGAGGGAGTCGGCCGTGTTCACGGTCGAGGACCTGGCATCCGGAAGGGTGATAGGCATGGCCGACTTCCGGGACCTGGACCCGTACGCCGGAGTGGCCACGCTGGGTATCACCATCGGCGAACGGGAGTTCTGGGGCTGTGGCCACGGCAGTGACGCGCTGCGGCTGCTCGTCGGCCACCTGTTCGGCGCGTACGGCCTGAGCCGCCTGGAACTGGACACCTGGAGCGGCAACGAGCGCGCCGTGCGTGCCTTCACCCGTCTGGGCTTCCGCGAGGAAGGCCGCCGCCGGTCTGCGGTGCTGATGGAAGGGAAGCGCTACGACAGCGTGCTCTTCGGGATGCTTCGGGAAGAGTGGCCGAACCCCGCGTGAACGAGGCTGCGGGCATGACGGAGCACCCCGGTTCCGGTGTGATGCTGACGCGGCTGCTGGACCACAGGGACCTCCGTGTGCAGGAGCCGGCCGATCGCGCGGGATCGACCACGCACGAGATCCGAGCGGTGCTCGCGGGGGCGGCCCCCGGTGAGGAGCTGCTCCGGCGGATCGCGCCGGTCCTGGGCCTCCCCGCGGTCGATCTGTTCGTCCTGGCGGGGCTGGCGGTCCCGGACGACTTGGCGCCGTTGGACGCCGCGGCCGGGCGGTCGGCGCCGTACATCGCGATGGACGCGGCGCACCTCCCCGCTTCGGAACGGCGCGAACTCCTCCAGCTCGCCCGCTCACTGCCGCAGGAGGAACGGCCTTCCGTCTTCGCCCCGAAGCGACTCGCACCCGATGCCGGTCCGGGCGGTCGGGTCGTCCGCATGCTCCAGTACCGCAACCTGGACCGGCTGGGCATGGCGAAGCTCCTGGCGGTGGTGACGCCCACGTACCTGTCGGCGGCCACATACGGGGTGATCGGCTCCGGCGGCATGGAGCTGACGCCCCGCCTGGTGACGGACTTCGCAGCCCTGCTGGGGATCGACGCCCGCGAACTCGCCGTGCTGACGGGGGTCGACCTGGGTGAGGTGCCACCGCCTCCGGCCCCGGAGGCGGTGGACGCCGCAGCTCTGCTGTGGGAGGCGCGGCGCCTGTCCGCGGCCCAGGCACAGCACGTCGCCGAGCTGGCGCGCGCCATGCGCGGGAACTCCGCCGACGGGTACTTCATCGACCTGCCCGGGTCCCCTGACACCTGCCGGTGAGCGAACGCGTTCGATCGTGCGGTCACCGCACCACACGGTCACCGCACCACACGCCGACCCGAGGCCATTTCGGTGATCGACGGGCAGTCCCTGATCTGCCGCCGCGGCGACCGGGTGGCCGGCGACGGGCATGGCCGGATCCGTGCGCGTACGCACCCGCGCGCCTTCGCCGAGCGCGAACCGGCGTCGCGGCGGTGCTCGCGATGTGCTGAGGTGGTCTGATGGATCTTCTTGTACTGGGCGGGACCGCATGGCTGGGACGTGAGATCACGCGGCAGGCGCTGGCGCGGGGGCACGCCGTGACCTGCCTGGCGCGCGGCGAGAGCGGCGCCGTCGCGCCCGGTGCGCGGCTCGTGGCGGCGGACCGGAGCCAGGAGTCCGCCTACGCGGAACTCCTCGACCGTGACTGGGACGCCGTGATCGAGGTGTCCTGGCAGCCGGCCTTCGTCCGCGACGCGCTCGCGGCCCTCGCGGGGCGGGTCCGGCACTGGACCTACGTCTCCTCCATCAGCGCCTACGCCGACCACGGCACGGTCGGGGCCGACGAGTCGGCCGCACTGCTGCCGCCCGCCGAGGCCGACCACGTGGAGCGGGAGGAGTACGGGGAGGCCAAGGTCGCCTGCGAAGAGGCTTCGCGCGCCGCGGTGGGAGACCGGCTCGTCATCGCCCGGGCCGGCCTGATCGGCGGCCCGGGTGACGCGAGCGGACGGTCGGGGTACTGGGCGGCGCGCTTCGCCCGTGACGTGGACCAGCCCGTGCTCCTCCCCCGGTCCCCCGAGGTGCCGACCCAGGCGGTCGACGTGCGCGATCTGGCGGGCTGGCTGCTGGACCTGGCCCAGGAGGGGACCACCGGGACCTTCGACGCCGTCGGTCCCGTCGTCCCCTTCGGCGACTGGATCGACCTGTCGGCACGCGTGGCCGGGTACACCGGGCCGGTGGCCGAGGCGGACCCGCAGTGGCTCTTCGACCAGGGCGTCGGGCCGTTCATGGGCCCGGAGTCGATGGCCATGTGGATGCCGGATCCGAAGTGGGCCGGCTTCTGCGCCCGCAGCGGAGCCGCGGCGCACGCCGCCGGGCTGCGCGACCGCCCGCGCGCGGAGATGCTGGAGGACCTCCTGCGGTGGGAGCGCGCCGAGGGCCTGGAACGACCCCGCCGGGCCGGTCTGAGCACCGCCCGCGAGCGGGAGCTGCTCACCGCCCTCGCCGCAGCGCCGGAATGACGCCGCGCGGGGCCACGGGGAACTGCCGGGCCTCCGCGACCCCGGCCTCCTGACCCGCCGTCCGGCGGCGGCTCACTCCAGGCCGTACCGCCGGGCCGACTCCTCCTCCTGGGCCAGCCGGTGCAGTGCCTTCAGCACCGGCTGGAACAGGATGGTCGCCGCCACGGCGGTCTCGGCCTTCTCCGCCTCCGAGGGGAAGGTCTCCACGAAGTCCAGGTCCCGCACGGCCACTTGGTGCATCAGCTGCGCGTACGGGGCCATGAGCTCGGCGTCCCAGGGATAGCCGAGCCGCGTCAGGGTGGCCACCGCCGCCACGAGCGAACGGTGGACCGGGGAGAGTTCCCCCAACTCCCGTGCGGTGGACCAGCCGAGCGTCCGCAGCAGCTGGTCGACCTCGGCGCGCGCGGCGACCGTGGCCTCGTCCTCACCGACACCGCCGTCGCCGTCGCCGCCGCCTTTGCCGCCGGCCGGTTCGGGCTCGTGGGGCAGGGCCCACAGGGCCGCGCCCAGGCGCATCGTCCGGCCCAGGGACTCGTCGTCGACGTGCCCGAGCACCATCCGGACCCTGGCCACCGGCACCCGGCCGACCTGGATCATCGCGCGCACCAGCCGCAGTCTGCGCAGATGGCCCTCGTCGTAGTCGGCGGTCGTCGCGCTGACGCGGCGGCCCGGCGGCAACAGCCCTTCGCGCAGGTAGTACTTGATCGTGGCGATCGACACGCCGCTCCGCTCACTCAGTTCCGCGAGCCGCAATCTCTTGAACCTTCCCTTGGCGAGTGTCACTATCCAATCATGTGACGGTTGGACAGCAGTGCTATCCAACAAGGCGATCGGGAGGCCGGCATGTTCGCGAAACCCTTACCGGGCCGTACCACCGCAGCAGCCGAGGGGGACGTCGTCGTCCTGCTCATCGGAATGCGCATCAACCACTTCTGGGCCGTGCACCATTGGGTCCCTGTGATCACGGCCATGCCGCGCATGCTGCGGGAGCTCGCCAAGGATCCCGCCCGGGGTCTGCTCGGCCACGTCCTGCTCACCGCCTCGCCCCGCACGTACTACGTGGTCCAGTACTGGGAGTCCAAGGAGAAGCTCTACGCGTACGCCGCGGCGCCGGACATGCTCCACCACAAGGCCTGGTCGATCGTCAACCGCAAGGATCGGGCGGGGCAGTTGCGCCGCCACGTCGGGCTCTGGCACGAGTCCTACATCGTGCCCGAGGGCTCGTACGAGTCGATCTACTTCGACATGCCGCCCTTCGGGCTGGCCGCGGCCACCGGGGTGCTGCCCCTGGAGAGCCGCGGCCGGCGCGCGGCCGACCGGTTCGCGCACCGCTCGCCCGCGGCCCGGCCGGATCGGTGAGCGGGGCCCGCGGTCAGCTCACCGCCGGGGCCTGGTCGCGATGGTGGCCGCGACGGTGACGGTCCGGGTGCAGGCGCCGTCGGGGTGGCGCTCCATCAGGGCGTGGCGCAGCTCGGACTCGAAGGCGTCCTTCCGGTCGCCGAACAGGGCCGGACTGGAGCAGGCACGGGAGAACTGCAGGCCGATCACCTGGTCCACCGTGCAGTGCGCGGACCGCTCCCACGTGGTGGTCCCGACACGGGAGAACGCCGACTTCGCGAGATGGTCCTCCACGTCCCGCAGTTCCTCCATGCCCGCCGTGCCGTGCGCCGTGCCGCCCGCCGCCCCGTCGCCGGGTCCGAGGAAGCGCGTGCGCACCTCGTCGACGACGGACGGCCAGGCCGACGCCATGGAGGTGACGACGGCGATCCCGCCACGCGGTGCGAGCACGGCGTCCAGGTCGGCCGGCACCCGCACCCGGTCCATCCGGTGGAACGCCCCGCCGATGACGCACAGGTCGATCCGGGGAAGGCACAGCCTTCCGATGCCGGCGGCGTCGCCGCGCAGCCAGGAGATGTTCCTGCTGCCCTGCTCCTCGGCGAGGCCGCACCCTTCGGCCAGCATGGCCGGCTCCGGGTCGACGGCGTAGACGTGCTCGGCCAGCCGAGCCAGCGGCAGGCCGAGCGTGCCCGGTCCGGCGCCGAGGTCCAGTACGGTCTGGGAGCCGTCGAGCGCGAACCGGTCCGCGAGGAGCGCGTAGAGCTCCGCCGGGTACGGCGGCCGGTAGCGGGCGTAGTACGGGGCGGCGGACGCGTACGGGGTACTCATGGGGTCCTCCCAGGCCGGGGTTGCATCCGCCGATCGTGGAGCACAACCCGGCCCTCGGCAGCGCCTGGCCCCTCAAATCCCCCGTACGGATGCCTGCCGTTCACCTGTCACCTGGTATCCGATCACTTCTGCGGGGTCAGCCGCTCCCACAGGAAGGTGTGGACGAGGGCCTCGTTGAAGGCCGTCTGCCGGTGGTCGGTGGCGCCCGCGTGGCCGCCCCCGAGGTGTTCGTGGAAGAGGACGGGATGCCCGTACTCACGCAGCCGCGCGGCCATCTTGCGGGCATGGCCGGGGTGTACCCGGTCGTCGCGGGTCGAGGTCAGCAGGAGCAGCGGCGGGTACGCGGGCCCGTCCGCCCGGATCCGGTGGTACGGGGAGATCCGCTCCAGGTGCGGCCGGTCGGCCGGGCTGTCGGGATCCCCGTACTCGGCGATCCAGCTTGCCCCGGCGAGCAGCTTGTGGAAGCGCAGCATGTCCAGCAGCGGCACGTGCGCGACGACCGCGCCGAACAGTTCCGGGTCGCGGGTCAGCATGGCGCCCATGAGCAGCCCGCCGTTGCTGCCGCCCTCGATGCCCAGCTGGGCGGGGGTGGTGATGTCCCGGGCGGTGAGGTCCCGGGCGACCGCGGCGAAGTCCTCGTAGGCCCGGACCCGGTTCGCGCCGAGGGCCGCCTTGTGCCAGGCGGGCCCGTACTCGTGCCCGCCCCGGATGCCCGCGACGACGTACGTGCCGCCGCGCGCGAGCCAGGCCCGGCCGGTGACCGCGCTGTAGTGCGGGACCATGGAGATCTCGAAGCCGCCGTACCCGTAGAGCAGGGTCGGGCCGGGGCCCGGGCGGTCCTCGGGTCCGACGACGAAGTACGGCACCCTCGTACCGTCCGCGGAGGTCGCGAAGTACTGGCGTACGGCGAGACCGGCGGTGTCGAAGAGCGCCGGGCTCTGCTTGAGGGTCTCGCTCCCGCCGGCGTCGCCGGCGGTGCCCCGGTAGAGGGTGGAGGGCTGGAGGAAGCCGGAGACCTGGTGGAAGTACTCGTCGCCGACGTCCGGGTCCGTGTCGGTGACCGAGGCCGTGGACAGTGGCGGCAGGCCCGGCAGCGGCGCGCGGTGCCAGCCGCCCTCGCCCGGGGTGAGCAGCTCCATCCGGGAGGAGACGTCGGCGCGGGTGCTGAGGATGAGGTGGTTGCGGGTCCAGCTGTACCCGGCGAGCGCGGTGCGCTCGTCCGGGGTGAACAGCACCTCGGCCTCGCGGCCGCCCGCCAGGAAGGCGTCGAGGTCGAAGGCGAGCAGGCTGCCCGCGCCATGGCCGAGCCACGGCGACTTGGTGGTGACGGTCAGCCACCGGCGGTGGACGGAGGCGCCCGCGTCGTCCGGGACGTCGATCTTCAGTGGCGGGCCGGCGGCGTCGTCCTGGAGCAGGAAGAGCTCCTGGTTCCAGAAGTCGATCTGCCGGTGGACGAAGTCCCGTTCGAAGCCGGGGGTGTCGTCGTGCCATCCGGAGGCGGACAGGTCCGTCGGCCGGCCCTCGTAGACCAGCTCGGCGTCCGCGAGGGGGGTGCCGCGCCGCCAGCGGCGTACCTGGAGCGGGTAGCCGGACGCGGACATCGAGCCGGCGCCGAAGTCCGTGCCGATCCAGACCCGGTCGTGGTCGATCCACCCGATCCGGGTCTTGGCCTCGGCGACGGTGAACCCGTCCTCTGCGAATTGCAGGGTCTCCAGGTCGAACTCGCGCACCACGCAGGCGTCCGCGCCGTCCCGGGACAGCATGACGAGGGCGTGCCGGTGTTCGGGGGCCAGGACCCGGCTGCCCGCCCATGCCCATTTCTCACCCTCGGCCCCGGCGAGCGCGTCGAGGTCCAGGAGCACCTCCCAGGCCGGCCGCTCCGTCCGGTACTCCTCCAGCGTGGTCCGCCGCCAGAGGCCGCGTACGTGGTCGGCGTCCTGCCAGAAGTTGTAGAGGTGGCCGCCCCGGCGGACGGTGTAGGGGATCCGGCCGTCGTCGTCCAGTACCTCGCGCATCTCCTGTTCGAGGACCTTGAACCCTGGCGAACCGGTCAGCTCTTCGACGGTCTCGGCATTGCGCTCCCGCACCCAGGCGAGGGCGGCGTCGCCGGATACGTCTTCCAGCCACAGGTAGGGGTCTACATCGCTCATCAGGCGATTGTGCAGGAAGCGAGGGCGGGTGTCCGCCGTGATGCCCCTCTCGGGCATCGCCCGGTCCCGCTCAGCCGTCGTCGGCCGGCGGACCGCCGGATGCCGGACCGTCCGCCGCCGGACCGCCGGATACCGGGAGGCGGGCGTCGCGCAGCGCCGTGTGCACCGACCAGGTCACCGAGACCAGCGGGACCGCGACCACCGCTCCGACCACCCCGGCGGCGATGGCTCCCGCGACCACCGAGATCGCCACCACCAGCGGGTGCAGACTCACCGCCCGGCTCATCACCAGCGGATGCAGCAGATGGCCCTCGATCTGGCCGATGACCACGATCAGCGCGACCACCAGGCCCGCGACGAACGGCCCCTTCGCGGCCAGCGCGACCACCGCGGCGACGGCCAGCGCGACCGGCGATCCGACGAGCGGGATGAACGCGGCGAAGAACTCCAGCAGGGCCAGCGGCACGGCCAGCGGGACCCCGAGGAAGTACAGCGCCAGCCCGACCAGGACCGCGTTCGTCGCCGCGACGAGGACGATCCCGCGGGTGTAGCCGGTGAAGGTGCGCCAGGCGGCGCCGCCGGCGATGCCCACGCGGGCGCGTACCGACGGGGGCAGCTGCGCGCAGAACCAGGACCACTGCCGGTCGCCGCCGTGCAGGAAGAAGAAGGAGGAGAAGGCCGCGAGGGCGAGCACGGTCAGGACCTGCACCAGGCGCCCGGCTCCGCTGAGTGCCTGGCTGAGCAGCGTGGCGCGGTGGCTCGACAGGTACGCGCCGAGGCGGGACTGGAGGTCGGAGAGCGCGTTGGGGTTCAGCCGGAAGGGCGGCCGCTCCAGGTACTCCTCGATGCTGGCGACTCCCTCGCGGAACTCCCGGGCCAAGGTGGTGCTCTCCCCGGCCACCGCCGTACCGACCAGGGCCAGCACGCCCAGCAGGAGCAGCGCGCTGCCGAGGAGGGTGACGGCGACCGCGACCGAGCGGGGCAGGACGCGCGCGAGGCGCCGGGTGGGCCACCACAGCAGCGCGGTGACGACGAGCCCGAGGAAGAGTGCCACGGTGATCTCGTGGAAGCGGCCGAGCACGGAGAAGAGCGCGTAGACGGCGGCGCCGACCACCAGCAGGCGCCAGGCGTACGACGCTGCCGTACGCAGGAACGCTGACACCGGCGGCATGACCCATGGGTGCCACACCGGACCCGGGCTGCCACGCGCCGGGCTCCGGATTCGCCCGTCCGTGATCGGTACGGGGGCCGATGCGCGGAAAATCCGTTGCTCCGGTCGGGAGGTCCACGGACGATGGCATCTCGTGAGCACTTCCCGTTGGACTGCCGTACTGCCCGATTTCGCCCCGTTCCGTTCCGGCCGTGACTTCAGGCTGCTGTTCTACCAGGGCACGGTGACGTACTTCGGCTCGTTCATGGCGATGATCGCGCTGCCGCTGCAGATCAAGCACCTGACGGACTCGCCGACGGCGGTCGGTGCGATGGGTGCGGTGGAGCTCGTTCCGCTGGTGGTCTTCGGGCTGTACGGGGGCGCCCTCGCCGACGCGGTCGACCGGCGGCGGCTGATCCTGCTGACCGAGGCCGGGCTCGGGGTGCTCGCCCTGGTGCTCCTGGTGAACGCGCTGCTGCCGGATCCGCTGCTGTGGCCGCTGTACGTGGTCGCGGCGGGGGTGTCGGCCCTGAGCGGGCTCCAGCGGCCGGCCCTGGACTCGCTGATGGCGCGGATCGTGCCGCACGAGCAGCTGACGGCCGCCGCCGCGCTCAACGGGTTGCGCTACCAGTTCGGGGCGATCGCCGGTCCGGCGCTGGCCGGTGTGGTCGTCGCCTTCGCCGGTCACGCCGCGGCCTACTCCGTCACCGTGCTCGGGTTCCTCGTCTCTGTGCTGCTGTGCCTGCGGCTCAGTCCGGCGCCCCCGGTGGAGGGGGCCGACCGTCCGTCGCTGCGCGGGATCGTGGAGGGCGCGCGCTACGCGTGGAGCCGGCCCGTACTGCTGGGGACGTACGCCGTCGACCTGGCGGCGATGTTCTTCGCCTTCCCGAACGCCATCTACCCCTTCCTCGCGGACGAGCTCGACGCGGTCTGGGCGCTGGGGCTGATGTACGCGGCCGGGGCGGTGGGCTCGCTGGTGCTCGGCATGACCAGCGGCTGGATGTCCCGGGTACGCCGGCACGGGCTGCTGGTGGTGTGCGGTGCGGGGGTGTGGGGCCTGGCGATCGCGGGGGCCGGCGCATCCTCCGGCATCTGGCTCGTGCTGCTGTGCCTCGCGGTGGCGGGTGCGGGCGACATGATGAGCGGGCTGGGCCGGGCGACGATCTGGAACCAGACGATCCCGGAGGAGCTGCGGGGCCGGCTCGCGGGCATCGAGGTGCTCTCGTACAGCGTGGGGCCACAGCTCGGGCAGGTCCGGGCGGGCACGATGGCCGGCTGGACCGGTACCCGTTCGGCCTTCTGGGGCGGCGGGCTGGCGTGTGTGGCGTCGGTGGCGGTGCTGGCCGCCCTGCTGCCGAAGCTGATCTCCTACGACGCCGACACCGACGAGGACGCGCTGCGCCGCCGGGCGGCCCGGGAGGCGGAGCAGGCGGGCGCGCCGGCCTGAGGCCGGGTCCGGTCCTGAGGCCGGGTCCGGTTCAGACACCGCTGGTGGCGGTGATCCTCCCGTCGGCGACGGCGGCGGTCAGCAGTGCGTGGTCGGCGCGGGTCCGGTCCGCGTAGCGGAGCGCGAAGCCGGCCACGGCGCGGTCGAAGGTGTCGGCGCCACCGAGGTAGCCCGCGATGGCGATGCGGTCGCCGGTGCGGGCATGGGCGCGGGCCAGGGCCCTGCCGCACAGCTCGGCGTACCGGCCGAGCAGGCTCGGGGGCATGCCGGTGACATCGGCCGACCCCTTCATGTCGCGCAGCTGCCGGCCGTAGAAGTGGCGCCCGGCGGGTCCGGTCGTCCAGCCGAGGAAGATGTCGCCCGCGGCCTGCATGCGGCGCTGGCCCGCGACCACCCGGTGCCCTTCGTGATCGTGTCCGTCGTCCGGGAGGTGGCCCTGCAGGACGGACGGCACGGCTTCCTTGATCTGCAGGAAGAGCGGGTCGTCGGCATCGCGTCCGAGGAGCAGCACGATGAAGCAGCGGGTCCCCACGCTCCCGACGCCGACGACCTTGCGCGCCGCGTCGGCGAACCGGAAGCGGTCCAGCAGGAGGCGGCGTTCCTCGGCGAGGGTGCTGCGGTACCTGGCGAAGATCTGGTCGACCTCCCGCGAGTCCGCCCGGGCGAGGGGTTCCAGCAGCGGCGGGTCGTGGATGATCCGCCGGCGCCCGCCCTGGACCTCGGTGAGCTTGCCGAGCGCGCGCAGGCTGGTGCGGCGGCGGGCGCGCGCCAGGGTGGCCTCCACCCGGTCGCGCTGTTCGGGCTTGCGGATGAGGGGCAGCAGCTCGGCGGTGTCGATCCGGTGGTACCAGACGTCCAGCTCGCGGTGTCCGGCGAGCTCCCGGATCGTCTGCCGGTAGGCCCGGGCCGCGCCGAGGGCGGCCCTCGCGGCGCGGTCGTCGCCGTACCCGTTGTCGCGGGCGGCCACGGCGACGCTCGCGGCGAGCCGTTTGACGTCCCATTCGAAGGGGCCGGGGAAGGTCTCGTCGAAGTCGTTGAGGTCGAAGAGCAGGGCGCGTTCCGGAGAGGCGAACATGCCGAAGTTCAGCAGGTGCGCGTCCCCGCACAGCTGGACGGTGAGGCCGGTCTGCGGTGCGGTGGCCAGATCGGCGGCCATGACGGAGGCCGCGCCGCGCAGGAAGGCGAGCGGCGATGCCGCCATCCGGCCGTAGCGGATCGGCAGCAGCTCGGGCACCCGGTCGGCACCCTGCCGCTGCAGTACGCCGATGGGGTCGGGCCGGTCCGGGGAGGCGGTCCACCGCCCGTGCGCGGACCGGCCGGTGATCTTGCGGACGGCCCGTCCGCGCCGGAGCCGCTCAGCTGGACTGGTCATGCGCCGCTCCTCCTCGCCGGTCCCTCCTCATCCTCGCCGCACGGCTGCGGTCCCGCATGTCGCCGTCCCCGGAGCGGTCCGGGACGGCTGCGGTCAGCTCTCGTTCTCGGCGAGGATCCGGTCGGCCGCGTAGTGCGGGCAGTTGAGGGTGTGCCAGGTCACCGACAGTGACCCCGCTCCGGTCCGCAGGGTCCGCACCACTCCGTCGGCGGCGGTGGCCTTGCAGAAGGGGCACATGACGGTCTCCGGGCGCAGTAGATCGAACATGCCGTGTCCTTCCCGCAGCTTTCTCACACCGGACCAGTCCAGAACTATCAAATCCGGCGCCATTCGGCCGCAGTACCCACAAGTACGGATGGATATCGGGGGCCAGGACCGCACGGAAAGTGCGGTGGGCCGGGAAGCGGGAGGCCTCCACGGACGGCCGCCCCGGTCGCGAGGAGCCTTGTGGCGGCCCGGAGTTCACCCTCGGACCGGGTGCGGGGCGGCCGGGCCCGCCGTCACCCCCGCGAGGCGGGTGACGCCGTACGGGTTGCGCGGAACCGGGGCGGTGACGGGGCGCGGCCCGGCACCTTGCCGGGAGGTTACTCGCGAGGAAACACGACCTTTGGCTAGGGTGAGCGCCCTCCGGTCGAGAACCCTTCGGATCCCATGATCAAATGCGGATCCGCCACGTCGATCGAAGGATGTCCCGCATCCGGGACATGACTATGCAGTGCAGAGCGACGCGATGTCGGCAACACCGCCCGGCGTCGGCTCGGTACGAGCCGGCCTGCCCTCGCCCTGTCATCCAGAGCTGGAGGGCGGCGGTCTTCTCATTCACCTACCTCGCGAAGGCAAGGCAGAGATGTCAAGAATGCCCCGTCGGTCCACCCGGCCCCAGACGCACCCGGTCGACGAACGACTCCCCCTCCCCAGACTCGCCCTGTACGGCTTCCAGCACGTCCTCGCGTTCTACGCGGCGGCCGTCATCGTCCCGGTCCTGCTCGGGAACGCCCTGGGCCTCTCCCGCCAGGAGCTGGTCCACCTCATCAACGCGGACCTCCTGACCTGCGGCGTGGCCTCGATCATCCAGGCCCTCGGTGTCTGGAAGATCGGCGCCGGACTGCCCCTGGTCCAGGGCGTCACCTTCACCGCGGTCTCCCCCATGATCGCCATAGGCACGGGAGCGGGTGGCGGTACCGCCGGCCTGCTCGTCGTCTACGGGGCGGTGATCACGGCGGGCATCGCGACCTTCCTGTTCGCACCGCTCTTCAGCAGGCTGGTGAAGTACTTCCCGCCGGTCGTCATCGGCACGATCCTCACCATCATCGGCATCACGCTGATCCCCGTGGCCCTGCAGGACGCCGCGGGAGGCGCGCACCTCATCGGCACCCCCGCGTACGGCGACCCCAAGAACCTGGCCTACGCCCTGGGCACGCTGCTCTTCATCCTCACCATGGTCCGGGTCGGCAAGCCGTTCCTCAGCAGCCTCGCCGTCCTGCTCGGGCTCGTCGTCGGCACGGCGGCCGCCTGGCTCTTCGGCGACACCGATTTCGCCGCGGTGCGCGAGACCGACTGGTTCGGGGTCACCACGCCGTTCCACTACGGCATGCCGAGGTTCGAGCTGCTGCCGATCGTCGCCATGCTCGTCGTCGTGCTGATCACCATGGTGGAGACCACCGGTGACGTCTACGCGATCGGCGAGATCACCCGCAAGGAGGTCGACGCCGACACGGTCGCCCGGGCCCTGCGCGCCGACGGCGCGGCGACGGTGCTCGGCGGCGTCCTCAACTCCTTCCCGTACGTGGCGTTCGCGGAGAACATCGGCCTCGTGCGCATGTCGAAGGTGATGAGCCGGTACGTGGTCGTCGCGGCCGGTGTGTTCATGGTCGTCCTGGGGCTGCTGCCGAAGGCCGGCAGCCTCGTCGCCTCGATCCCTCACCCCGTGCTGGGCGGAGCCGCGATCTCCATGTTCGGCATCGTCGCCGCGGTCGGCATCCAGATCCTGGGGAAGGCCGATCTGCGGGAGGAGCGCAACACCCTGATCCTGGCGGTCAGTCTGGGCGCCGCCCTGCTGCCGGCCACCGTCGGCCCGTTCTTCGACCGGATGCCGGACGACCTGCGGGCGGTGCTCGACAGCGGAATCACGCTGGGCGCCCTGACGGCCATCGCGCTGAACCTGCTCTTCAACGTCTTCACGCGCCGCGGCACGATGGAGATCGACTGGGACGACATCGGCGAAGAGGGCCCGGCCGAGCCGCGGTTCGGCGCCCCGGCACACTGACGCGGACCGGGGCCGGGCGCTCCGCGCGCCCGGCCCCGGTCGATGCTCCGGGTCAGCGTCCCGCCGCGGGGAACGGCGGCGCCTCGCCCGCCTCGCCGATCAACTCCCAGAAATGGTCGACCAGTCGGCGCAGGAAGGCGGCACGCTCGGCCGCGATCTCCTTGAGCCTGGCGTCGTCGTTGCGGGCGACCAGGTGTCCCATGTACCGCTCCGAGAAGGCGGCGAACTCCGCATGCATCGTGCGCAGCGCGTCGCCCACGCTCGTCGCGTCCACGACCACGATCTCCCCCACCGGCTCCACGTACGTCTTCCACCGTCCGGCGACGGCCGAGCGCAGGTGCTCGGCCAGCTCCTCCACCCGGCCCGTGATCCCGATCAGTTCGCGCAGCGACAGCCCGAGGGCCTCCACGAGTGCCCTGGTCTGCCAGGTGTCCCCGTTCCAGCGGCCCGCCGATTCGGCCGCGCGGTACTCGGCGGGGTCCATGCCTATGCGGTACGCCAGCCGCTCGACGGTGAGCCGGCGGGCCAGCCGGTGCTCGGCGAGGGTGCGCGGTTCGATGCCCATCAGTGTGGTGGCGTCGCACCACAGGACGTCGGCCAGGGCGAAGAGTTGACGGTCGGAGGGTGCCTGGGCGCCCTGCTCCCAGGCCAGGAGGAGCTGGGGGTGGACGGGGGTGCCGCAGGCGGCCATGGAGTGGGCCACCTGGGTCGTGGTCAGGCCCATGCGGGCGCGCGCGGATCTGGCCTCGGTCGGGGAGAAGGGAGTGCTGTGCACGTACGAGACACCTCGCAGCCCCCTCGGGCGCGCGGCGGTCGAGGGGAGGACGGATTGATGGATGAACACCAAGCGCGGGCACACTAACAGATGTTCAGTGGGGCGTATCCGTCCATACCCCTACGAATCCAAGGCTACGCAGGGCCCCCGGGCTCGAAGCCCGCGAGCATCTGTTCCAACGCCGCCTGGTCCGGCCCGGTGAAGGGATCGAGGCCCGGGACCGCGGCGATGGTGTCGATGAACTGCGTGGTCAGACCCACCGCGGGCGGCAGGTGCGTGCACAGGATGGTCTGCGGGTCCATCGAACGCAGCGGGTCCACGGTGGCCAGGAACCGGTCCGGGTCCACCGTCTGCACCCAGGGGCTGTCCACGCTCGCCCACAGCCGCTGGGCGGCCCTGAGGTCCTCGGCCGGCACCTGGCCGACGTCGGCGCTCGTGGCGATGTCCGCGCTGGGCACGGGGCCGCCGAAGCAGTCGGAACTGAAACAGGTCCGCGAACGGTCGTCGTAGAAGCCGACGGTGGCCGGGTTGTCGTACAGAGGGGGACGGAAGGCGTGCAGGGTCCGGTCGCCCACGTCCAGGCTCTGGCCCGGATTGAGGAAGTACACCCGGTCCATGGGCAGGGGCCGCTCCGTGGACATGATCCCGGCTCCCAGGAACGTGGTCACCAGCCGCGCCCCGGGTGCGGCTTCGAGCAGGGCGAAGAGGCCGCCCGTGTGGTCGCGGTCCGGGTGGGTCAGCCAGATCCACCGCACGTCGGCGGGATCGATCACCGAACCGAGCGTCTCGAGGAAGTCCCGGTCGGGCAGGCCGAGGCCGGTGTCGACGACCACCGGCTGCTCCGCGTGCAGGACGAAGGAGTTGATCGCGAGGTATCCGACGCCCGGAACCTCCAGGCAGTCGGCGAGGACGGTGGTGTCGGGTCCCGCCTTGTGCGTGCCCATGGCGATCTCCACAGCTGTGCGAGGTACGGCTCCTCCCTCCATCGTGGCGCCCCCCGCCGGTGCCCGCGCGCGGGAGGCGGCACGGACAGCGGCAGCGGTGCCGGTGCGACCGGCTCAGTTCGCGCAGTCCGTGTCCCGGGCCGGGCGGCGGCCGCTCGTGAGGAACTCGGTGACGGCGCGGTCGCCGCAGGCGTTGCCGTTGCCGAGGTACAGCCCGTGGCCGCCCTGCTCGACCGTCACCATCCGGGCCCGGTCGCCCAGCGCCTCGCGCATCTTCAGGCCCCCGGAGAGCGGGGTGGCCGGGTCCCGGCGGCTCTGGAGCATGAGGATGTTGGACGGACCGTCGTCGGTGATCCGGGTCGGCTTCTGCGTGGGGGTCTGCCAGAAGGAACAGGGCAGTACGTTCACCGGCATGCCGGCCGTGAGCGGGTACCGGGCGCGGTCGGCGTCCACGGCCCGCCGGTACGAGGCCATGGGCACGTCCGGCCACGCCACGTCGTTGCAGATCACGCTGACCATGAGCGCGGCGTCCTCGTTCCGGATGGGCGCGGCGAGCTCCTTGGGGAGCACCGGGATCCCCGCCGGGTCCTGCACCGTCCGCACGAGCCGGGCGAAGGAGGCGAAGGCGGCGTCGGCGTAGAGCGCGTTCTGGAGGGCCTGGCGCAGCCCGTTGCCGGTCAGCGGTACTCCGGGGGTCGTCGTCGCCCTCGGCTCGCGGTCCAGCCGGGCCGCGAGCGAGACGAGGAGCGGCTCCACCTCCTGCGCCGACGCGGCCAGTCGCAGGCCGTCGCGGTCCCGGTCGGGGTGGGTCGCCCAGGCCGCGAGGTCGGGGAGGCGGTCCGCCGCTCCCTGCGACATGTTCGCCAGCCAGCCGCGGGCGACCCGCTTCGGGTCGGGGTCGCCGCTGCTGTCGAGGACCCAGCGGTCGGTTTGCCTGGGGTACTTCTGCGCGTACACGGCGCCCACGTACGTCCCGTACGAGGTGCCCCAGGCGGAGAGCTTGCGCTCGCCGAGCGCGACGCGGAAGCGGTCCATGTCGCGGACCTGGTTGGCCGTGGTGAAACTGCGCAGCTCGGGGCCGCCGTTGCGGGCGCAGGCCTCGGCGATGCGCCGGGACCGGGCGATGTTCTCGGAGATGTCGCCGTCCGGGCCGGGCCAGGACCGCAGGCTGGTGAGGTACCGGTCCTCGGGGGCGAGGTCGCAGTCGGCGGTGGTGCTGGCGCCCACTCCGCGCGGATCGAAGGCGACGAGGTCATAGGCTCCGGCGAGCTCCCGTCGCAGGGCGTCGCCCTTCTGCGTCAGGCGCTGCACACCGGATCCGCCCGGTCCGCCGGGTATCACGATCAGCGTGCCGCGCCGGGCCTGGGGGCGGTCGCTGCGGATGCGGGAGACGGCGAGGGTGAGTTGTCGGCCGTCGGGGTCGTCGTAGTCGAGCGGGACGGGCAGCTCGGCGCACTCCTGGGCGGCGGGCGCGTCCGGGTGGGTGCAGCGGTGCCAGTCGAGCTGCGGGCCGGCGGTGGCGGGGCGGGCCACGGCCGGTGCGGCGGCCGCGGTCAGACCGGCTGCCACGGTGGCCGTGGCGAGGGCGAGGAGCAGGGCCTTGTGCGGGTAAGTCGTCATGGCGCAAGCCTTGTTGATCTCCGCTCGGGGTCCCATCCGGCTTGCCGGTCGGCCGCCGGTGGGGGTAACCCCCTGCTCCCTGATCCGGCCTGATCGGCAGGACGGCCTAGGGGGTGTCTTGTCGATCAGGCCGGATCAGGGAGCGGGGCCTGGTGCCGTGGATCGCAAGGCGGACGAGGGAGGCGACGCGGAGCGTCGCCGACCGAGGACAACGCGGCGAGGCGCGGCACCAGCCCCCGCGAGCCCGGCATGATCGGCAAGACACCCCCTAGGGCAGCGGCAAACCCCGGGCTGTGATCCAGAGTTCGTACCACTCCTCGTGCGTGAGTTCCGGCTCGCGCTGCGCCGCGTCGCGGCAGGCGCGGATCCGGTCGGGGCGCGCGCTGCCGATGACCGGCGCGATGGCGGCGGGGTGCCGCATCAGCCACCACAGCAGGACCGACTCGGGCGTGGTGTCCTTCTGCCGGGCCAGCTCGGCCAGCAGCTGCGCGGTGGCCCGCTCGGCGGGTGTCCCCTCGCGGCCGGTGAAGCGGCCCTGCGCCAGGGCGCCCCAGGCCTGGAGGCGGATGCCGTGGTCGCGGCAGTGCTCCAGCGTGCCGAACGGGAACCCGTTCTGCGCGGATTCCGGTGTGTTGAGGAGGACTCCCGCCTCGACCCAGGCACGGCTGTGCAGGCTCATCTCGAGCTGGTTGGCCGCCAGCGGTACGTCGAGCCGGGCCTGGAGGTGGGCGATCTGCGCGGCGCCCATGTTGGACACGCCGAAGGCCCGGACGAGGCCTTGGCGGTGCAGGGAGGTCAGCGCGGCGGCGATCGAGTCCACGTCCGCCAGCGGGTCGGGACGGTGCAGCAGCAGGACGTCGATCACATCGGTCCGCAGCCGGGTCAGGCTCTCCTCGACGCGCCGCGTGATGCTCTCCCCGCGCAGGTCGTACATCCCCGGGCGGTCCTTGTCGCCCAGCCGGATCCCGCACTTGGTCTGGAGGGTGATGCGCTCGCGCAGCCCCGGTGCGCGTGCGAGCACCTCGCCGAAGACGGCCTCGGCCTTCCCGTACCGGTAGATGTCGGCGTGGTCGAAGGTGGTGATCCCGATGTCGAGGGCGGCGGCGACGGCCGCTTCGGCGGCGTCGATGTCCGCGGTCCCGTACGGGTCGGGGTCCCAGCTCCCGCCCAGGCCCATGCACCCGTACAGCACTCGGTCGCCGCCGTGGTTCGTACTCGCGTTCGTCACCGTCCCACCCTATGGTGTCCCCGAGGTACGCCTCAGGGTTTCCGGCGGCGATGCGGAACGGCTCACACCGGGCCCGATGCACGGTCTGACCGGCCCATACCCAATGATGTCCGAATGCAGAGACACATGGAGACCGGGCGGTGGTCGCGGCGGCGGTCGCTCCGCCGCCGGTTCGGCCGCACGGCGGCGACCCTGAGCCTGTTGACCGCGGTGGCGTGCACGTCGGGGCAGACACCGGCTTCGGTCACGGGTGCCGGTGCGGGCGCCGGGAAGGCCGACGAGGTCTCCGTGGCCACCTGGAACATGTGCGGGGTGCGGCAGTGGAGCTGCGAGAAGACCGGGGGCCCGAAGGAGAAGCTCCAGCAGCTGCGCGACCTGATCGGTGACTCGGGCGTCCAGGTCCTGCTCCTGCAGGAGGTGTGCTCCGAGGACCTGCTCTCCTTCGCCCGCAGTCTCGGCCCGCAGTGGCATTCGGCCTTCGAACCGTACGCCGAGGTCGACTCGGCGGGCCGCCGTTCGCCCGTCGGCTGCACCGGGCAGGGTCGGGGCGAGGCGGGCTACGGCCTGCTGGCCGGCTCCCCGCTCACGGACGTGGAGGCGATACCGACCGAGCAGCCGACGGTGGGACTGCACCGAGGGGTCCTGTGCGCGCGGGTCCCGGCCCAGCGGGTGCGGGTGTGCAACGCGCACCTGTCGCTGCGGGAGAGCGACGACGAGCACCCGGACTGGGACTTCCGCGACGACCAGCTGAGCTCGCTGGTCGCCGCCGCGTCGACGGACGCGGCCACGGTCTTCGGCGGGGACTTCAACTCCCCGCCGCCGGTGGGCGACCGGAACACGTCCGCCTGGATCTGGCCGTCGGAGGCGTACACCACGTACCGCGAGTGCGACCAGAAGGGCAGCTCGAAGAAGGGACGCGCCACCCTCAAGGACGGCACGAAGATCGACTACCTGTTCACCCAGCTCCCCCGCACCGCCTGCGAGGTGGTGGACACCAAGGCGTCCGACCACCGGCCGCTGGTGATGCGGGTGACGCGGCCCGAGGACCCGGCCACGATCAGTACCGTGGGTTGAAGAACGCCCCCTGTGCGGGCACGGGGTAGGAGTTCATGACCAGGGTGAAGGGGACGGCCGTCCAGGGGGAGGCGTTGCCGACGGCGTCCACCGCGATGGCCTCGACGAAGTGGTCGCCCTGGTTCCAGGCCCAGCCGGGCTCCCACACCCAACTGCCGTCGGACCGCACCTCGCACGTCCCCAGGGCCGCTCCGCCCTCCTGGAAGTCCACGCGGACGGCGCCCGGGGCGTAGCCTGCGAAGCCGACGGCGGGGCCCGACAGCTGCTGGTGGGCGGCCGGGGCGGTCACCGACAGCACGAGGCGCTGCGCCGGCCTGGGCATCGGCGGGGGCGCGGGCTCGTACTCGGGCAGGGCCGCGGACGCGTTCTCCACGGCCGTGAAGACCACTTCGGTGCGTTCGGTCTGGTAATTGTTGGCGTCGGCGGCGAACAGCCTGACGACGTGCCTCCCCTTCGGCCAGGGGCTGCTGCGCTCCCAGACCCAGGTGCCGTCCGCGGCGACGGGCGCGGAGCCCTTGTGCTTGCCGTCCTGCCAGAAGCTGACGCGTACGGCGCCCACGGCGGTGCCGGTGAAACGGACCATGTTCGCGGGGACCCGCTCCTCCGTCGTCGGGGTCAGCACCACCGGCCGGGGGAAGGACTCGTCCTTCTGCACCAGGGAGGTCTGGGTCAGGTAGGCGTCGATGGCCGACGTGTCGCGCTGGGGCTCCTCGTAGCCGTTGCGGACCATGCCGAACCGGGGGGTGATGCCCTCGACGAGGAGGTTCAACAGCCCTATCAGGGTGGGGAGGTTGCGCAGGGTGACCTTCCCGTGGTCGGTGATGAGGGAAGAGTCGTTGTAGACGAAGTTGAAGTTCTCGTGTGCCTGGAAGAGCCTGACGAACGGCTCCACCTGGCTCGCGTACTGCTCGTCCTGGGGCGAGGTGACCAGGTAGATGTTGGCGGAGCGGTTCGCCCCGCTGTGCACCAGGTCGGGGAGGACCGAGTCGAGGACGCGTACGTTGTGCTCCGTCGCCTCGCCCATCATCACCCGGACCGCCTCGGGGTTGCCCTCCTTGACGCGGGTGCCGATCCGGAACTGCGGCACGCTGGCCACGATGTTCCGGAAGCCGTACTTCAGGCCGAAGAACAGGGCCGCGCTGCCGCCCTTGGAGCTGCCGAACATGGTCACTTGGTCCGGCGAGAGCGACAGGGCGCCCATGACGCGCGAGATGAGCCCGGCGACGGACTGCTCCAGGGAGAAGTCCATCCCCTTGCACAGGTAGTAGGTGTTCGCGCCGTCGAACAGGTCCCGGACCCACAGGATGTTGGAGCGGAGCAGGTCGAGCTTCCCGTTGGCCCAGCCGTACTCGTTGGTCGCGTAGCGGTTCGCGAAGACGACGACCAGATGGCGGTTGCCGTTGCGCGCGTGGGAGAACCGGTACTCGATCGGCACCGCCCCGGAGGAGTCCACGCCGGTGAAGACGCGGCGCGTGCTCTGGGCTGTCTTAGACATGCTCGGAATCCATTCTTCTCGCCGGCTGGCGCGGCACCTGACCGAGGGTGCCTCCGTTCCAGGGACCTGCCTGACCTGCCTGACCTGCCAGACCCGCTTCGCCCGGCGGACCCGCCTGACCCGCCTGACCCGCCGCGCGGCCGCGGACCGCTCCGACGGCCGGAGCCTGCGCCCGGGCGGGGTCGAGGTCCCCTCCGGCGATCAGGATGCGGTCGGTCAGCCTGGCCGAGGCGTAGCCGTCGTCGAGGTCACAGAATTCCTGCTGGAACCAGCGGTAGCGGGCGGCGTAGCCCTGCTGGATGCGGTCGATGTTGCGGATCGCCCCGATCAGCTCCGGGGAGGAGTACACGAGGGGGCCGGGGGCGGACTGCTCGAAGTCGAAGTAGAAGCCGCGCAGGGTGTCGCGGTAGTGGTCCAGGTCGTAGGTGAAGAAGAGGATCGGCCGCCCGGTGTTGACGAAGTCGAACATCAGGGAGGAGTAGTCCGTGATCATCACGTCCGCGATGAGCGAGAGGTCCGCCATGTCCGGGTAGTCGGACACGTCGAAGACGAAGCCGTCGCCGGCGCCCGGTACGGGGTCCACCACATTGGGGTGGCGCCGCACGAGCAGGACGTGGTCGTGGCCCAGCTGCGCCTTGGCCTCGTCGAGGTCGATGCGGAAGTCGAGCTTGTACTTCCCGGGTGCGTAGAACTGGTCGTCGCGCCAGGTCGGCGCGTACATGATGGCCTTCTTGCCCGGCGGCAGGCCGATGCGGCGGCGTACTTCGGCCGCCCGCTGTCCGGAGTCCGCGCGGCGCAGGATGTCGTTGCGGGGGTAGCCGCTCTCGACCATCTCGCCGGGGAACTGGAAGGCCCGCTTGAGGATCGGGGTGCTGAAGCTGTTCGGGGACACCAGCATGTCCCAGTTCTGCACCTCCTTCTCCACGCGCTCCAGGTACCGCTTGTCCGCGAAGTGCACGGCTTCGATGTCGTGTCCGATGCGCTTGAGCGGGGTGCCGTGCCAGGTCTGTACGACGACCTGTCCCTCGCGCTTCTCGAACCAGTCCGGCAGGTGGTTGTTGGCCACGACGTACTTCGCCCGGGCCATGGCCTCGTACCAGTCGGGGGACCACATGCGCACGGGCCGTGCGGTGGGGGGAACCTCCACCTGGTCGTCGCGCACCACCCACAGGTGTTCGAGGTCCAGGCCGCGGCGGACCATCTCCTCGTGCAGCGCGCGCGGGCTGTCCGAGTACTGGGTCCCCTTGAAGGCGTCGAAGAGCACGGCCTGGGTCACGGGCTTGCGGCGGGCCGCCGGATACGTCTTGGTGCGCATCAGCTTCTGCCGGTAGGGGCCGCGTGCCTCGTCCGGCATCGCCGAGTGGACCAGCAGCGAGAGCCGGTCGTAGGCCTCCGACTGCAGCTCGTAGCGGCGCTCGTCGCTGGTCATGTCCTGCGGCAGGGTGGGGATCAGATCCTGCGTCATCTTGACCATGAGGTCGCCGGAGCGGTTCTCCGGGGTGACCGCGGAGGGATCCTGGCGGCGCAGGAAGAAGTCCCAGCGGCCGGAGGCCAGCGGGATGTCGCCGGCCAGCGTGCGCATCGCGGCGGGGGTGACGACGAAGCGGAACTCGTCGCCGTACCAGGTGATCGGGGCGACGCGTTCCGCGCCGTGCGCGCGGGAGCGTACGACGACGTGCGCCATGGCGTACTCGGACGCGTCGAGCATGTCCTGTGCGGCGTAGCCGACGACGACCTCCAGCGAGCCGTCCTCGCGCCAGGTGGCGGACTTGGCCAGCGGCAGGGTGTCCCGTTCGAACAGGACCACGTAGCCGGAGCCGTTGCGGTGCACGAAGACCTCGCGGTCCCCGCCGTCGGTCTGCAGCCCGGTGGGCATCCGGTAGTGGCCGTCGGTGGCGTCCTCGGCCATGACGGGGTAGATGGCCGCCTTGCGTCCCTCGACGTGGAAGGTGGTCTTCCAGCCGTTGGCGCCGGTGTTCCAGGTCTCCGGGACGCCGTCCGAGGCGTTCGTGCGGTGTCCGGGGACGAGCGCCTTGACCGGTATGCGCGTGACGAAGAGGTACCAGCCCTCGCCGCCCGGCGTGAAGTGGACCCACGAGTCGTGGCGGCCGGCGCCGCTCATGCTGGTCACCCGGAACTTGGCCCACTCGGGGAGCTTGGGGCCGAGGTAGACCCCGCCGAGCTCGATGTGGTCACCGACCATGCGGTGCCGGGTGATGCGGCAACGGACCGTCTCGACGCGGAGCTTGAGCTTGCCCTGCAGGAAGAGCGGCACCACGCGGATGTTCTTGTCCACGTACCGGTAGGGCGGGTTGGAGGCGCTGCCCGCGCCGCCCCGGGCTATGCCCTTGTAACGGAACAGGCCGCGGCTCAGGACGCCCGCCGCGACGTCCCAAGTGCCCTCGACCCACTCCCCCTTGCGCTTGAGCCGGCTGGTGTCGAAGCTGACCTGGAAGCCGGACCAGTCGTAGCAATAGCGGTTCTGGTTCGAGTACTCGGTGGCCTGCGGGTAGTAGGTGGTCTTCGCCTTGGCGACGACCACGCGGCCCTGCTTCTTGTTGCGCAGCGCGATCGCCTTCATCGACATGTGCCGCTTGTGCACGTTGATGAAGCGGACGTACGCGGACCCCTCCAGGGTCAGGTGGTCGTCGTCGTCCCAGGCCGCCCGGTTCAGCGAGCCGTGGAGCGAGAGTTCCTTGTCGAGCCGGTAGGCGCTCTTGTCGAGGCCGATCGAACGGTCGCCGAGGTAGGGGTAGTTGAGGTAGCGGTGGAAGCGGCGCTGCACGGGCAGGGGCCCGCCCTTGCGCTCGAACTCGACGACGTCGAGCAGTTCTTTCAGTCGTCCCTCGCGCACCAGCAGCCACTTGACCCGGGCGTCGGCGGGAAGTTCCTGGATGATGTCCGCGTCGGCCTCGTCCAGGAATTCGTTCGCCCACTGCATGAAGGCGTCCTGGTACTCCTCGTCGGCGTCCGGCAGCACCTTCAGATGCAGCATCAGGTCCGACTTCAGGCAGGCCAGGTCGTACTTGCGCTTGTGGTCCGAGTAGGACCGCGCACGGTGGCCGGCGAGGAAGCGGCTGACGGACCGGACCGCGGCGACACGGTCCTGGAGGTTGCTGAACTCGGTGTGCCGCTGGGTGATGGAGGGGGCCGCGCCGCCCTCGCGCCTGCGCCAGAAGTAGACGATGTCCGTGAGGATGTCGACCTTGGCGGCCCGGAAGTGGGCGAACATGTTGACCCAGGAGTCCTCGTACATGACGCCCTCGGGGAACGCGATGTAGTGGTAGTCCCAGAAGGACCGACGGAACACCTTGTTCCACACGGTGCGGTCGTAGATGAGGTCCGGCAGCTTGGTGATGTGCGTGCCGCGCCTGCTCTTCTGCATGGGCGCCTTGTGCAGGGGGGACTGCCACCTCTTGGTGGAGTTCATCATCTGCACGTTGCCCGACACGAAATCGGAACCGGAGCCTTCGAGGGTCTGCACGAGCAGCTCGTAGGCGTACTCGGGTATGACGTCGTCGCCGTCGACGAACGCGAGGAACTCGGCTTGCGGATGAGCGGCTCGAATGCCGACGTTGCGGGCATGTCCGGGCCCCATCGACTCCTGGCGCAGGAGCTTGAACCTGGGGTCGCGGCGGGCGAAGTCGGCGGCTATGGCCGTCGAGGAGTCGGTCGAGCCGTCATCGACCATGATCACTTCGAGCGCCGAGAACGTCTGCCTGGCTATCGATTCCAGACATTCCTGGAGGTATATCTCAACATCCTGGAAGGGCACGACAACACTCAGGCGGGGCATACCTGCCACTCAGAAAGCTCCTCGATAGACACACTTCTCATGGCGCACCGGAAGTTGCCGGGGCACGCCGCCAGACCCGCCCCTGAATCCGGTCACCCACCGCTCCCCGAACACTCGACCCGCCCCACCGCAGTCGACCGCACACTTATACGACCTTGACAGCGTCTGCGCAGCGTAGGGCAATCACTTAATGGCGAGCAAGTATTCATGGGCGCCTCACACGCCCGAAGCTTCACGTTCGCGAATGAGCGGCAACCGCCCCCACCTGCAGGGCAGCCCAACTCCCGGTAGGCCCAGGGCATGGCACACGCAATCATTGCTCCGGCCGCCACAGCACGGGCGTTCAGGTGAGGTGGATCACCCCACCCGACACCACGGGCCGAAGGCGAGACCGGGGTCCGTCTGATCCTGCCGGGCGACCAGCAGCCCTCCGTCCATGTCGATCATCGCGATCGTGACCGAGCCGCGGGCGTCCTGCGAGATGGCCGGCAGGCCCGCGCACCGGTCCCCCACAGGGGCCCACCAAGTGCCGTACTGCTCACCCTCCGTCGGGTAGGCGGCGATTTCCGGGCAGCCCTCGGCCCCCCGCTGCAGCAGGACGGTGCAGTCGTACCCGCCGATGCGCGTACGGGCGACACCCACCGGACCGACCCCGCCCGCGCCGCCCAGCGGCATGAGCGCGGGCGCCGCGCCGGCGGGGGCCTGGGGGCGGTAGGCGATGACGCCGCCGTCCGCCGGGTGGCGCCAGAAGTAGGTGCCGCTTCCGGCGCCCGTCTCGCAGGAGCTGTACGTCCCCTCCACGGCATCGGCCTTCATGCGCCCGAGCCATCTGAAGTCGCTTCCCGGCACGTCCTGGCCCCAGTACGAGGCCCCGCCCCGGAAGGTGACCAGGAATTCGGCCCGGCCCTGGGCGGTCACGAGGGGAACGACGGCCCCGCGCACCCATTTGCCCTGATAGTCGGCCCAATTACCCCATACGCCATCGGCGCGCCGGGTCCGGCCGCGCGCTCCCACGCCGAACCGGGTGGTGAGGATGTGGAGCGCACCGGTGCCGTCGGGGAGCACGATCGGGTCTCCGGGCGGGGGCAGGGGCGCCCCCGACTCGGCCTCCGCCTGCTCCTGGGACTGCTCCGGCCCGCGCCCCTGCTCCCGCTTGCGTTCCGGGAACGGGTTGCCCACCGCGCGCCATTCGCCGAGCGGGCGGCCGGTCTGGTACTGGGTGGCGATGATCAGCTCGCGGCCGCCCGGCGCCCCGTCCCGGTGGCGGGTGCCTGCGAACCAGACGAACCCGTTGGAGTCCTGGGCGAGCGTGAACCGGCCCGCCCATCCTTCGACGGGGAACAGCTCGGGGCCCTGCCAGATGTCGGAGCCGGGCGCGGACTCGGTCCAGCGCACCAGGCCTTCGGAGCAGCTCGCGTAGGCGGTGAGCCGCCCGTCCCGTCCGAGCCGGAGCCAGCCCCGGGCCGCGCTCCCGCCGTCGGCCGCCGCGGCTATCTCGGAGCCCTGCACCGCGGGCGCGGCGGAGGTGGCACCTCGGTCCGCTTCCATACGTCCGCGTCGCGCCATGTCCTGCCCACACCTGCCCCAACTCGTACCTTTTGCCCGGCCTTACCCGGCGGACCGTTGGACAATTTACGGCAGTGGGCAACCGGCGGATGCCGGGGGCGGATGTCCCCGGCGGCCTCCGCTTCCGTGCAACCTAGCCTGATCCGCCCGCCTCCACCACCAGATGTCGATCACACCTCGGCACCGGTCGGGCCGTCGTCCGCGCGGCCGAAAAGTCGGGTACGGGTACTACGTGGGGAGTACGCCTGAAACGCTACGCCGGGGTGACGCGGGTGACGGCGGACGCCGTTTAGCGTGGCTGTATGGAAGAGCTGCGTGAGCGCCCGGGTCCCCCGTGGCGGCGGTGGGTGGAGCGGACCGGGCGGGGCCCGGCCTGGCGCTCGGCGCTTCTCGTGGCCGTCTTCGCGCAGATCGGCGCGGGGTGGGCCGCGCACGCGCAGAGCGGGCGGGTGGCACTGGACGGCTTCGCCCGGCTCCTGCTGCTGATCGGGCCCGCCCTGCTCGTGGTGCGGCACCGGTACCCGGTGGCCGTGGCGTACGGGGTCAGCGTCGTCACCCTCGTCTATGTGGGTGCCGGTTACCCGTACGGCCCGGTGTTCCTCAGTCTCGCCCTGGCCTGTTTCGCCGCCGTCGTCGCCGGACACCGCCGGGCCGCCTGGGGCGCCGTCGGCCTGTTCTGGGCCGGGCACCTGCTCATCGGGCACTGGCTCTACCGGTGGCTCCCGCCCGCCGGGAACGGCCCGACGTCCTGGGCGCAGGAGGTGGGCGTCACCGCATGGGTGCTCGCGGTGCTCGCCGTCGCGGAGCTGGTGCGCGTACGCCGGGAGCAATGGGCCCGGGAACGGGCCGAGCGGGCGGCGGCCGAGAGACGCCGGGTGGACGAGGAGCGGCTGCGGATCGCGCGGGAACTGCACGACGTCCTCGCCCACAGCATCTCGGTGATCAACGTCCAGGCGGGCGTCGGGCTGGCCCTGCTCGACTCCGATCCCGAGCAGGCCCGTACGGCGCTCGCCACCATCAAGGCGGCGAGCAAGGAGGCGCTGGGCGAGGTCCGGCAGGTCCTCGACACCCTGCGCTCCCCCGGCGAGGCACCGCGCTCCCCCGCGCCCGGTCTGGACCGCCTTCCCGAGCTCGTGGAGCAGGCCGCGGCGGCCGGGCTGACCGTGGAGGTCTCGGCCGAGGGGGAGGCCAGGGTGCTGCCCCCCGGCGTGGATCTCGCCGCCTTCCGCATCCTGCAGGAGGCACTGACCAATGTGATGCGCCACTCCGGGTCGCGCACCGCCCGTATCCGCCTCACCTGGCAGCCGCACGCCCTCGAACTACGGGTGGACGACGACGGCCCGGCCACGGGCGGCACCCCGGGCGGAAGCGGCAACGGGCTCGTCGGGATGCGCGAGCGCGCCTCGGCCCTGGGCGGCACCGTCGAGGCCGGCCCACGACCGGACGGCGGCTTCCGGGTGATCGCCGTGCTCCCGCCGAAGGCCGACGCGTTCGAGGAGGACCTGTGATCCGCGTACTGCTCGCCGACGACCAACTGCTCGTCCGGGCCGGGTTCCGGGCGCTGCTCGACGCCCAGCCCGACATCGAGGTGGCGGGCGAGGCCGCCGACGGCGACGAGGCCGTACGGCTGGTCCGGGAACTGCGCCCCGACGTCGTGCTCATGGACATCCGGATGCCGGTGCTGGACGGACTCGCCGCGACCCGCCGGATCGGCGAGGACGGGTCCCTGGCCGCCGTGCGGGTGGTCATGCTCACCACCTTCGAGCTCGACGAGTACGTCTTCGAGGCGATCCGGTCGGGCGCCTCCGGCTTCCTGGTCAAGGACACCGAGCCGGAGGAACTGCTGCGGGCGGTCCGGGCGGTGGTCGCGGGCGACGCCCTCCTGTCCCCCGGTGTCACCCGGCGGCTGATCGCGGAGTTCGCGGCCCGCTCGAAACAGCCCGCCACGGCGGCCGGGCTGGGCCGGCTCACCGACCGGGAACGGGAGGTGATGGCCCTGGTGGGCATGGGCCTGTCCAACGAGGAGATCGCCCGCCGCCTGGTCGTCAGCCCCCTCACCGCGAAGACGCACGTCAGCCGCACCATGGTGAAGCTGGGCGCCCGCGACCGCGCCCAGCTGGTCGTCCTCGCCTACGAATCCGGCCTGGTCCGCCCCGGATGGCTCGGCTGAACGTTCGCCGTGTTGGCCATGTCGTGGTCAAGTAGGGTCAAGTCCGTGGAGATCTCACATCGGCCCGCCGTGCGGGTGATCTGCCTGGACGCCGCCCAGCGCCTGCTCCTGCTCAAGTGGCGTGATCCGTTCGACGGCGTGATGCTCTGGGAGCCGCCCGGCGGCGGTATCGAACCGGGTGAGACACCGCTGATCGCGGCCCGGCGGGAACTGGTGGAGGAGACCGGCCTGGACCCCGCTGCGGTCAGTGACCGGTCGGTGCCGGTCCAACGGGACATCCGGTGGAACGGGAAGCACTATGCCGGGCCGGAGGATTTCTTCGTGGCCCATTTCGCCGGGGAACGGCCGACGTTGAGTCCCGCCGGCCTCCTCCCCGGCGAACAGGCCATCTTCCACGGGCACGCCTGGGTCAAGTGGTCCGACCTCGACACGCTGCCGGATCGGATCGAGCCGCCGTCCTTGCTGTCCGTTCTCGCCACCCTGGTGCCGGACGGCCCTTGGCGCGACCCGACGCGTTGAGCGCGCCACGCGTCAGGGACGACGGGGCCCGGTGAGGGCGGTCTGCTCGTCCGGCCCCTGCAGGTGTCACCGGCCGGTCGTCACATCTGCCCCGGTGGCAGGTGGTGGTGTCCCAGCGACAGGAGCGGCACGGTGTTTCCGTTGAAGTACCACAGCGCGCTCGTGTACCAGAGGACCACCACCACGACCACCAGCGCGCCACCCGCCAGCGGCAGGGCCCAGCCCGGCAGGCGCCGGCTCCGCACCAGCAGGACCTTGGCGGCGAAGGCTCCGTAGAAGAAGCAGCCGGCGATCGAGTGCAGTGCCGCACGCGAACCGTTCAGCTGGACGCCGTACGCCTGGATGCAGTGCACCGTGACCGGGACCGTGAGGGCGAACAGGAGCACCCCGACGATCCGGTGGGTGAGCGGCACCGGGCCCGGCACCCGGCGCACCCCGGGCAGCCGGCCGTACATCCACAGCGCCAGCAGCAGCTGGAGGACGGCCAGCACCAGGACGCCGGTGGCGAGCTGTGCCTTGAGCCGCACGGCATCGATGTCCGCCTGGCCGAACAGTGTCACGGTGTAGTCCGGCGTGTTCGCCCGGCCGAACAGGAAGACGGCGACGAAGACCGCGGCGGCAGCCGCGAACGCCAGTGCCAGGGCGAGCCCGGCTTCCGGGCGGCGCAGAGCGGGCCGGTCGTGCGACATGGTGCTCCTCGTCTCGCAACCCTGAGTGTTTGCGGTTCGCCATCCCTTGTACTCGCCCGGTGCGGAAGATGGCGGCCGACGCGGCCGTAGCGAGCCCGACTCCTCGTCGGTGTGCCGGGCGTCAGCAGACCGAGCGGTAGGGCAGGTCGGGCACGTTCTGCTCCCATTGCGCGGGGGTGAGGTCCCAGCCGACCCGCTCGCACAGCGCCCGCGCCACGTTCTCCGGTGCGAGATCGACGACGCGGTGCGGGTGCTTCGAGGACGAGACGTGCAGGCGCCCCCGGGAGTCGAAGGCGAGGGCCCGCAGCAGTCCGGCGGACCCGCGCAGCGGATCGCCGAGCCGGCGCCGGGCGGGTACGTCCCACAGCTGGACCCGGCTGTCGCCGACGATCGCGGCCAGCGTCCTGCCGTCGCGGGAGAACCGCAGCCCCGCCACCCGCCCGCCGAAGTCGTCGCCGCGCGTGGCCGCCGTACTCGACAGGCCTCCCAGGCGGCGGCGTCCGTCACCGTCCCACAGCGTGACCGTGCCCTGCAGCAGGCTCACCGCCAGCACCGATCCGTCGTCGCTGAACTCCAGGTCCTGGATGACACCGGGGCCGAGGACACCGCGCTCGACGGCCCGGGTGGCGAGGTCCACGCGCTCCCCCGCGGAGGTGACCAGGAGGGAGCCGTCGGGGCTGATCGCGAGGTTGGCCGCGCCGGCGTCGGCGATCTCGTACTCCTTGCGGCCGGACCCGATGTCCCACATCTGCAGGGCGTGCCTGACGCGGCCGGGCCCGTCCTGTTCGGTGACCGCGACGGCCAGCCTGGCGCCGTCGGGGGTGAACGCGAACCCCCTGATGGAGAGGACGGGTTCGGGCAGGGTGAGCTCGGTGCGCAGGCGGTTCTCGCGGGTGTCCCACACCGTCACCCGCTGCTTGCGGTCCTCGTGCCAGGAGGCCGTGGCGAGGAGCCCCCCGTCGCGGGAGTAGGCGGACGAACCGTCGTCGTCCTCGTCGTAGGAGTCCGGGATGGCCGGCATGACGGGGTGGTGCGGCAGCCTGCGTTCCTGGCCGTCGGCGGTGCTCCACAGCCGGAAGCGGTCCTCCGCGTCGCTGTCCGTGGCTCCCACGGTCGCGAGTGTTGCCGCGTCCGGGGCGAAGACCGCCTCGGGGACGTTCGCCTTGGCGGCCGCGTCCTGGAGTCCGTACGTCAGGTCCAGGGAACGGACCTGGCGGTCCCTGGCCACGTACCGCAGCAGGCGGCTGTCCGCGTCGAAGGCGACGGACAGGTTCATGGCCCGGCCGTCCGTGTCCAGCCGGGGATAGCCGAGCAGGACGGACGAGGTCGAGGTCCCGCTGTCGGCCCACACCTTCAGCTGGGTTCCGGTGATCTCCACGGCGAGCGCGCCGTCCGGGCTGAGGGCCGCCACCGAATCCGCGCCGAACTCGCGTACGACGGTGCGGGAGGACACGTCCCACAGGGTGGAGGTGCGGCCGGTTCCGGTGTGGATCAGGCGCTTGCCGTCCGTGCTGAAGGCCAGGCTCTGGCCGGTCTCACAGGTGATCGTGGGATACGGGGACTCCCGGCGCAGTTCGGCCGTCCGCCCGGTGGCCGTCGAGTACAGCTGAACGGGCCGGCCCGGCGGGCAGTAGGCGTAGGTCGCACCGTCCGGGGACAGGGCGACGGTGCTGCTCACCGGTGTGCGCAGCGCCGCCCGGCCGGAGCGGCCGTCCACGAGGACCACCTCGTCGGGAGGGGTGGTGCTGATCGCGACCCAGGCGGCCTCCCGGGCCATCGCGAGGACCTTGGGCGTCGGGCTGTCCGGCACGAGCAGCGGGCCGGCCTTGCCGGTTCTGAGGTCGATCAGCTGGACCCCGTGGCCCATCGGCTGCGCGGCGAAGGACCCTGCGGGGTCCACGGCGGCCGGCAGGTCGGGGGTGCCCGCGGGCAGTTCGGCCCGGCCCGTGCGCTTGCCGCTGACCACGTCCCAGATCTCCACGCTCGTCTGGGCAGCGAGCACGGCCAGGGTCCGGCCGTCGAGCAGGAAGTCCGCGTGGTCGTCGTAGTAGCCGGTCGAGACCTGGGCGAGGTTGTTGGCGACGCCCCGCTCGTCCTGGCCCAGGGATCCGTACAGGGCGGCCCGCGCGTCGTCGACCGGGGCGGTCCGCCAGGCCGCGACGCTCAGCAGGGCGGCCATTTCGGGGTCCGAGGTACGCAGGCTCTCGGCGATGGAGGCCATCGTCCGGGCGGACGCCTGGCGTGCCCGTTCGTCGCTGACGCCCTTCTGCTGCCAGGCGACCAGGCCCGCCACGAGCGCGAGGGACAGCAGGGCCGCCGCTCCCGCGCGCAGCCGCCGGGTACGCCTCCGGCGCGCCGCGGCCGCCTGGCGGCACGCCTCCAGGAACGCGCCCTCCAGCCGGCTCGCGCGGTGCCAGCCGGGCGCCCCGGCGACGCAGGCGCGTGCCGCCTCGGGGGCGTTGCCGGCCGGGAGGTCCTCGGCCCGCCGCCCGTGCCCGTCCCAGTGCCCGGCGGCCGCGGTGAGCCAGCGCAGCAGGAGCAGCGCTTCGCGGTCGCGGTCCACCCAGTCGCGCAACCGTGGCCAGGCACGCAGCAGGCCGAGGGAGGCGAGGCGTGCGGTGTCGTCCTCCAGGACGAGGAGCCGGGCGACGGCGAGGGAGTCGAACGCCTCACGCAGCGCCCTGCGTTCCTCGTACGGGCGGCCGTCGAACCACTCCGCGGTGGCGGCGGTGCGGAGGGTGTCCTGGGAGCCGTCGGCAGCGGCGCCGGGGACGATCAGGCGGAGCGTGATCTCCCGTACGGCCTGCCGGACCGGTTCCGGCAAGCGTTCGTACGCCGTCTCCGCGGCGGCGCCGAGGGCCGGCTCGGGCGCGTCGGCGGTGGCGTCGCGCAGGCGCCCGGCGTTGTCCCGCCCGGCGGCGAGCAGCGCCGCGTCGGCCGCATCGGCCGCGTCGGCCGGGCCGCCCAGCATCCTGAGCAGGAGCCCGGTGGCGGTGGGGCGGTCCGCCGGTGCCTTGGCCAGGGCCTCGCCGACCAGTTCGCGCAGCGCGGGCGGCAAGGGGGTGAGGTCCGGGTGGTGTTCGGTGACCCGTACGACGATCTCTCCGATGTTCTCGCCGCGGAAAGGGTCGCGTCCGGTGGCCGCGAACAGCATCACCGCTCCCCAGGCGAAGACGTCGGCGGCGCCGTCGGCGCGGCGCCCGGTGAGCACCTCGGGGGCCATGTAGCCCGGTGTGCCCATCAGATGTCCGGTGGCGGTGAGCGACATGTCCGCGGTGCGGGCGATGCCGAAGTCGATGACGCGGGGGCCGTCGGGGCCGAGGAGGATGTTGTCCGGTTTGAGGTCGCGGTGGACGACACCCGCACGGTGGATGGCGGCCAGGGCGGTGGCGGCCCCGGTGGCCAGCCGCACCAGCGCGTCGCCGGTGAGGGGGCCCGAGTCGCGGACCGCTTTGCGCAGATCCCGGCCGGGAACGAACTCGCTGACGATGAAGGGTCGTTCGCCGTCGGTTCCGCTCTCCAGGATCCGTGCGGTACAGAAGGACTCCACGCGCTGCGCGGCGAGCACCTCCTTGGCGAACCGGCCCGCGATCTCGGGGCGGGCCACGAGCTCCGGGCGCAGCACCTTGACGGCGACGCGCTGCCCGGCCTCGTCGTAGCCCTCGTACACCGTCCCCTGGCCTCCCGCGCCGAGCCGGGCGGCGAGCCAGTATCCGGCGATCCGTTCCGGATCCTCGGTGGTGAGTAACTCGACCATTCTTCCCCCTGGTTCATCGTCCCCCGGATGCGCGCGCGGAGGGTACCAAGCGGGTGCGGCGACCGGGTAGGGGGCCGGGTCCGGGTGCGGGGTCAGGCTGCGCCGGTCGGCGTCAGCGGCCGATGACCTTGTCCGTGCAGTCCGGCTGCGGCTGTGGTCCCAACTGCTTCAGTTCGGCGAGGAGTTCGCTCTGTCCCGTCAGGAGCTCGGTCAGGATGCGGCGTGCCGCGCGCAGGAGGTCGGCCACGTCGCCGCCGGCGAGGGCGTAGCTGACGGTCGCCCCGTCACGGATGGAAACGACGATGCCGGACCGGCGCAGGACCGCCAACTGCTGGGACAGGTTCGATGCCTCGACGTCGATCGCGGCCAGGAGGTCGCGTACGGGTACGGGGCCGTTCTGCAGGAGTTCCAGGACGCGGATGCGGACGGGGTGTCCGAGCATGCGGAAGAACTCGGCCTTCGCCTGGTAGAGGGGGACCTGCATTCCCATGAGTGCTCCTGCTGTTGCTTCAAACCTTGCTTGGGGGCGCGGGGCTTCCAGTCGACCGACCACCCATACATTCGTACGGACGGGCCCACGCACGCCCGGGGATTACCTGTTTCAGATGTGCCGGATTGAAGAATTCTTCAACTCATGGGCATGCGTGGGCGCGAAAATGCAGGACTCAGAGCTCCAGCGCGGCCTCGATGCGCTTGAGCTGGTGACGGGCCATGGCCAGGTTGGACTGGGTCTTGTCCAGCACGACGTACAGGAACAGCCCGCCGTGCCCCCGGCCCTTGAGCAGCCGGATCAGGTGGTACTGGCCGCCGAGGGTGATCAGGACGTCCTCGATCTCGTCCTTGAGGCCGAGCATCTCCATCGTGCGGACCTTCGCCCGGATCACGTCCGTGTTGCCCGCGGCGGCGACCGTGAGGTCAAGATCCTTGCCACCGCCGAGGGTCCCCAGCGCCATACCGCTGGTGTAGTCCACCAACGCGGCTCCCATCGCACCCTCGATCGACGTCATCGTCTCCTTCAAAGAGACCTCAACGTTCGCCATCGGTATTCGCTCCCTTGCCTTCTGCGGACTCCGCCCGGTGCTCAGTGCCTGCGGACACCGGACTGCTTGTGATCCCGACGCTACCGAGCGTGCGTGGCGGCGTACGGGGAACGGGGGATTGCGTGGAATGTGTGCATCGCCCTCTGCTGTCCCACGCGTCCCGGCTCGCACGGCTGCACGGCTGCACGGCTGCACCCCGGGTACTCCCGTGGAAGTACCCGGGGTGCAGCCGGCCGTACGACGACCGGAGGGGGCTTTCCGAGGAGTCTCGGGGTGAGAAGAAACGTCCGTGCTTCCGAGGAGATGAATCGAGATGGACACCTTCACCACCCTCGCCTACGACGGGCCCGGCCCGTGGATCCTGTTCGTTCCGCTGATCTGGGCGGCGGTCGTCGTCGGTGTCGTCACCGTGCTGCGCCGTACCGTCCGGCACGGGCGCCGCGGGGCGGCGGCGTACGGTGAGCGGTCGCCGATCGCGATCCTGGGGCGGCGCTTCGCCGCCGGGGAGATCGACGAGGACGAGTACTGGCGCCGGCTGTCCGTCCTGGACGAGCAGTTCGGCCGGTCCCTCAAGGACGGTGCTGCGTGACCGGGCCGAAGCCCGCCGCAAGACGGTCCAGGGTCGTGCGCATCCCGGCGCGATTGACGGCGATGCGCCGGTCCGGGCCGGTGCCGGCGAACACCGAGCCGAGCAGCGTGGTCAGGCGGGAGCCCCGGCCGGTGCGCAGGTCCTGCCAGGTCTCCGTGACGCGCGTGCGCTCGCCCTCCGGTTCGAACCGGTAGCCCCAGCGCGCGATCGGCAGCCCGAAGATGCCGACGTCGAAGGTGAACTCACCGGTTCCGTCCGGCGCCTGCGCGGGCGCGCGCAGGGCTGTGATCCGGCCCACCGTGAACCAGACGAACGGCCCTCTCCGGTTGAGCCCGACGAAACGGCTGCCGGGTCGGGCCGGCGGCCGGGGCACCCAGACGCGGCGGCACTCCGGGCTCCAGCGGCCCATGTTCCGCAGGTCGGACACCACCCGGTGGACGTCCTCGGGGGCCGCGTCCACCACGATGCGCTCCTCCAGGCTCCACCGGCGCTCGCTCATGGTGTCCCTCCCTGTGATCGTCCCCGTTCGACGCCTGGAGTGTAGGCGGCGAGGAGGGCCTCGGCGACGGCGGTGCGGGCGTAGAGCACGGAGCGGCCGGCCCGGTGGGCACTGACCAGGCCCGCTGCGCGCAGCGCGGTCAGGTACTGGGAGACTCCGGCGGCCGAGAGCCCCGTACGGCGGGCCAGTTCGGTGGTGGAGGCCGGGGTTTCCAGTTCGCTCAGCAGCCGGGTGCGCGAGCGGCCCAGCACGGCGGCCAGGGCCTCGGTCCGGCCGGCGGGCCGGGGTTCCCACAGGGAGCCGGTGCCGCGCGCCGGATAGGCGAGTTGCGGCGGTTCCGGGGGCGTCACCCGGGTGAAGGGGACCGGTTCGATGAACACCGAGGGGATCAGCAGCAGCCCGGCACCCGCCGTTCCGCGGGACAGGGGCCGATGCCGGCGGGACAGCCGGAGCGCGTCGTCGCCCCAGCTCACCGAGGGGTGGAGGTCGTTGAAGAGACGGCCCGCGCCGTGCTCGGCGGCTTGGCGGGCCCGGTGGAAGACATCGGCGTCGAGTACCGCGCGGATCCGTGCCCAGTAGGGCGCCAGGGCCAGCTCCCAGTAGGTCCCGATCTCTTCCGCGACCCGGACCAGGCGGGCCCGCGGGTCGGCGTACAGGGTCCGCGTGCGCGGGCCGAGGCGTCCCTGTTCCTGTCGCAGGCGGTCGAGTTCCTGGCGGACCCGGGAGGCGGGTGCGGCCTGGATCCTGGCCAGTTCCTCGGTCAGGGAAGGAGCCGGACCGGTGGGCGCCGGGTTGAGGAAGTCGGGTACGTACCCCGAGGGCGGGATCAGTTCGGCCAGCCAGCCCCGGTCCAGGCCGGCGGCCGCCAGGCGAGGCCTCACCTGCTCGGTCCAGGGCCGGTGTACGGGGGACGTGGCCCCGGAGGCCAGCAGCCGGTAGCTGGGGCCGACCTCCCACATCGGTGAGACGGCGAACCGCATCTGCGCGAGATCGCTCACGGAGAACGCCAGTTCCGCCAGCACGGCCACTCCAGGGATTCAGTCATGCCTTAATCAATGGCCTGGCAGCCTACCGGGTGGCGATCATCCGGGCATGACCTCACAGACGATGACGGCGGACGCCGCGGGCACCTGGAACCTCGGCGACCTGAAGATCAACCGGATCGGCTTCGGCGCGATGCGCCTGACGCAGACCGGCGAGGCGTTCGCGGACGACGCCGTGCCCCGGGACCGCGGCCAGGCGATCGGCGTGCTGCGCCGGGCGGTCGAGCTCGGGGTGAACCACATCGACACGGCCGCGTTCTACTTCTCGCCGCTGCGCTCCGCCAACGAGCTGATCAACACGGCGCTGGCCCCCTACCCGGAGGACCTCGTGATCACCACCAAGGTCGGGCCGGGCCGGGACCCGTCCGGCGCCTGGCGCGAACACGCCACCCCGGCTCTGCTGCGCGGCCAGGTCGAGGAGAACCTGCGCCAGCTCGGCCGCGACCACCTCGACGTGGTGAACCTGCGCATCGTCGGGACCGATTCCATCGCCGAGCGCTTCGGCGCGCTGGCCGAGCTCCGCGACGCGGGCCTCATCCGCCACCTCGGCATCTCCAACGTCACCCCCGAGCACCTCGCCGAGGCCCGGGCCATCGCGCCGGTGGTCTGCGTGCAGAACATGTACGGGATCGGGGTGCGGCCCGACCACGACGGGTTCGTGCGCACCTGCGGTGAGCAGGGCATCGCGTTCGTCCCCTTCTACTCCATCGCGGGGACCGGCCGGCAGGCGGGCGCGAGCGGAGCCGAGCGCGAGGAGGTGCGTGCCGTCGCCCGGGCGCACGGCGCGAGCCCGGCGCAGGTACGGCTGGCGTGGACGCTCCGGCGGGGACCGCACGTACTGGCCATTCCCGGCACGGGCGACCCGGACCACCTGGACGCGAACGTGGCCGCCGGGTCCCTGCGCCTGTCGGAGGAGGATCTGGCCGTCCTGGAGGCGGCGCACCACAGCTGACGGTGCGTCGTGCGGGGGGCTTTGCGGGGGGGAGCCCCATGCATGTCGTCATCCTCGTCCGACCTTCTGTTGCAGGTGCTCGCGGGATGCCTTCCGCGGGCGCCGGGAAGCGGCGTTGTCGGTGGGCTCTGCCAGGGTGTGCGTCGTGGACGAACTGGTGGAGCGTGTCGACGATCAAGATCGTGTGCTGGGGGTGGTGGTCACTCGCCGGCAGGCCGTCCGGGAGGGTTGGCTGCACCGGGTCGCCGTGACGGTGTGCCGTGATGGGCGTGGACGGATCCTCGTCCACCGGCGGTCGGAGCACGTATCGCGCTTCCCTGGGCTCTTCGAGGTCGAGGTCGGTGGCGCCGCCGATGTCGGCGAGTCCTATGAACAGGCCGCCGCGAGGGAGTTGACCGAAGAGCTGGGTATTCGTGTGCTGCCGCGCCTGCTGTTCACGTTCCTCAACCGCAGCGGTTCGAGCCCTCACTGGCTCGGCGTGCACGAAGTCGTAGTGCCGGATGCGGATGCCGTGGTCCCCGATCCCGATGAGGTCGCCTGGCACAGCTGGCTGACCGAGCTGGAGCTGCGGTCGGCCCTGCTGGAGTGGTGCTTCACCCCGGACACTCACGAAGCCATCAGCCGGTATCTCACGTTCCGGACCACGCAATCCTGACCCTGCCAGCCCTTGCCTGCACTAAGTAAGCGGTCCGGAGACTCCCTGGTCAGGGTGCCGGGTTGACGACAACCGGCCCGCTCCGTCTTTCGGGGGGCGAAGGCGGTCGAGTGCGAGGCACAGGTCTGCCGACGCCGTGATGCTTCTTGCGGCGGGAGGTCGCTCCCCCGGCCGGGGGAGGCAGATCGTTCCGGCGGCCGACGTCACCCCGCCCGGGCCGGTGCGACGTTCGGAACATGACCGGTGTCGAACGGACGATGAAGGCGCTCCGGAGCGCCTGGTGGCAGCCATGGCCGCGCTGGGTGGCCCGGGCGACGCTGCTGTGGGGGGTGCTGTACGCCGGCTTCGGCCTGGCCTGCGCGCTGAGCGGGACCCCCTTGACCTACCACGGCGGTGGCTCAGGGACCCCCGGGCCGGGCTGGGCGGTCGTGGCGCTGGGTGCGCTGGGGACGTCGGCCGGCGCAGCAGTGGTGCGGTACGGGCTGCTGCCACCGTTGCGGGTGCTGCTCCAGGTGCTGTGCGGGCTGGCAGGGATCACCGCGTTCAGCCTGCTGATGGATGTGATCACCCTGATGCTCGGTCAGGGGGTGGACAGCTGGGCCTCCGCGGCGAACAAGGCTCTCGCGGCGGTCGGGGCGGTCCTGCTCGCGGCGACGGCCCGGTCCGACCGCCTGCCCGCCGGTACTGCCGTGCGAGCGCCGTCCGCCGCACCGCAGCGCGTCCGGCTCGCCGCCTGGGCAGGGACGCTGGCGTTCGTCCCGTACACGGCGATGAAGCTGGTCTGGGCGTCCGGTGGGACGTTCGCGGGGATCACCGGTGAGGAGATGCTCGCGGTCTCGGAGCGGAACGGCGCCTCGGGGATGTTCCTCACGCTGGAGTCCTGGGGTCTGGACCCCACCGCGCTGCTGGCCGCGCTCGGCGTTTTCCTGCTGTGGGGCCTGGTCCGCCCGTGGGGGCAGGTCTTCCCGCGCTGGACGCTGTTCCTGCGCGGCCGGCGGGTGCCGCGCTGGCTCCCGCTCACCCCGGCCCTGCTCGGTGCTGCCACGCTCGCCCCGTACGGCGTTCTGGGAGTCGGCTACCTGGTCCTGGCCACGGCCGGGGTGGTGACGATCCGGCGCGGCGACTTCCACTCCCCGGGCGACGCGCTGCTGGTCGGCTGGATCGGGATGGCCGCCTTCGCGGTGTACGGCATCGCCCTGACCGTCGCGGCGCGCTCGTACTGGCTCCGGACGCGTCCCGCCGGCCGGACGGATGCCGACGTGGAATGACCGTCCCCGGCCGGCCGGATCCATTCCGGCCGGCCACCGGCCCGCTGTGGGCGTCCGCGATGCCTACGGTGCCGCCCTACCACTCCTCGGCGGGTTCCTCCGGTACCTCGCCCGTCAGGTACTCGGCACCCGCCAGTAGCTTCTCGGTCACCCGTACGCCGGTGAGGCGCTCGGTCAGCGCGAGTACCGCTGCCTTCGTGTCGACGTCGGGGTCTTCGTCACCCGTCGGGTTGAGCCCGACCTCCCTCATCAGGGCGTTCAGCGCATCGGGGGTACTGCCGGTCCGGTCCGCCGGCCACTCGAAGGTGGTCCGCAGTTCCCCGTCCTCGTACCAGTGGAAGAAGTCCATGGGCTTCCCCCCGTTGCTCGAATGAGAGACGGCCCGCGTCCCGGCGGAGAGGGCTTCCATGAGGGCCGGCCGTGTTCCCAGGTCGCCGCCGAACTCCAGAACGAGGGTCCAGTCCCCTCCCTCGCCGGGCACCGTGAACGCTCCCGCGAGAAAGGACTCGGGCCAGTCCTCGTATCCGGACAGGATCTCCGTGTGCTCATGGATCAGTTCGTCGAACCCGTCACACGTCTCGCGTGACTCGGCTCCCGCCACTGCGAGCAGCTCCGCGGGCGACAGTCCCCGCACCAGCGTCAGTGTGTATCCGCCCTCCAGCCCGTACGCGAACAGGGAGGAGAAACGTATCCAGCCGTAGTCGGCCGCGGTTGCTGAGGTCATGCAGCGCATGCTGTCACCCCCCACCGACACCGGGGATCAACCCCCGGACCCCGGCGAAGCAGGTTCGTTCCCGGCGGCCAGGGCGACTCGGGCGGTCCATGACCAGGGCTCCTGGGGCGGATCCCAGCTCACCTCGACGTCGGTGTCATGGAAGTCGCGCGCGAGTTCCGTCACCATCACCGCCGCCGCGTCCCGCGCGTCCTGTGGGCCGGTGCCGACCGGCACGTCCAGGCGCCCGCAGACCATTCCGGGGTCCACGGTGAGGACGCTGATGCGCCAGCCCTCCGGCGTGGCCAGCAGGACGATCCCCTTCGGAATGCCGAAGGCGGCCCGCTCCTTCTTCTCCTTCTTGCGTCTCGCCATGCCGCTATCCAACATCGTCGTGTTCATGGCGATGGGTCCGGGTGGGACCGGGCCGGGACGCGGCCACTGCGCGCCACCTCGCGACGGGCAGGGCGGCACCGCAGGTCGGACACAGCTCCGGCCTGCGACGACCTTCAGGGGAGGTCGTCGGTCGGCGGGTCGGCCTCGTACACGTGGGGGGTGTCCCACTCCCAGTCCAGCAGCTCGGCGCCGCCGAGGACCACGTCGTCGGGGTCCGGCATGCCGGCCCGGCGCAGGAACTCGATGACGTCCTCGTCCGAGCGGGCGAGGCCCAGGGACTCCTCCCCGTTCGAGGTCCGCAGGGTCACCTGCCGGCCCCCCGACGGGAAGATCCGGTGCACGACGACGGGTGCATGGTGCATACCCCCAGCCTCGCCCCGCCGGCCCGGCCCGGCACCTCAGGGAGTGCGGCCGGACGCGGCGGCACGGCCGGCGCGCGTGGGGATGCGGAACGTGGAGGGGTCGGGGTAGGTGGCCTTCTCGGCCTGTACGACTTCCTCGATCGCGGTCTTGAAGGCGGGCTCGAAGAAGTCGACGGCCAGCAGCAGCCGCAGTCCCTCCAGGGTCGGATCGAGCAGCGGGCGGCCCATGCGGGCGCCGCCGCCCGAGATGCCGGGGAAGCCGGCCCGGGCGGTCTCCGGTCTCTCTCCCGCACGCGCTTCGAGGCCGGCGGCCGCGTAGCCGGCGATCAGCGCGAGTTCGGCGAGGTACTTGCGGGCCCCGAGGGCCATCTCCTCGGCGCCCTGCAGCGTCTGGACCGAGCCGCCCGCCACTTTGAAGTCGTCGCTGATCCTCTTGAGGCCGCGCGCCTCGTACACGGCGCGCGCCTCCTCGAAGAGCCGCCCCGCCTCGTCGACCGCCTTCATCGCCGTCACCAGCTGGTCGATGTCGATCTCGCGCTTCACATTGCCTCCTGGTCCGGAACTGTGCTGCACCGACCGTAGGAGGCAAAGCCACCGGTGCGGAACACCCGTGCGCGGACCGTTATCGGTGCACTCCGCGCCGTCCTGGGCCCCTCCCCCGGCACCCGCGTCAACTCGCCACGCGGTCTTGCGACTTGCCGCCGAGGTCCCAACAATGCACATGACAACCGGAGGATCTTCGGTCGCATTGTCATCAGAGGGGAACCCCCACATGAACAAGCCTCTCGCCGGCCTCTTACTCTCCCTGCTCCTGCTGGGAGCGGCGGTCACCCCCGCCGTGGCCGCGCCATCCGCACCCACCGCGCCCACCACCACGCCGCCCGCCGCCTCCGAAGCCACCGCCGTCGCGGTCAACTTCGCGGGAACCGTGGCCCTCAGCAACTGTTCCGGATCCGTCGTCCGCGCTCCCGGCTCCCAGCCGGACGACCTCGCACTGGTGCTGTCCAACGGGCACTGCCTGGAGTCGGGCTTCCCGGCGGCCGGCGAGGTCATCAAGGACCGCCCGTCCAGCCGCTCGTTCTCGCTGCTCAACTCGGCCGGATCGAAGGTCGGCACGCTCCGCGCGAGCAAGGTCGCGTACGCGACGATGACCGACACCGACATCTCGATCTACCAGCTGACCCGGACCTACGCCCAGATCCAGAGCCAGTACGGCATCACCGCGCTGACACTCGACGGCGCACGCCCGGCCCAGGGCTCGGCGATCAAGGTGGTCTCGGGCTACTGGAAGCGGATCTACAGCTGCAACGTGGACGGCTTCGCCTACCGCCTCAAGGAGGGCGCCTGGACCTGGAAGGACTCGGTCCGCTACACCTCCGCCTGCAACACCATCGGCGGCACCTCCGGGTCACCGGTGGTGGACACGGCGACCGGCAAGGTCGTCGCCGTCAACAACACGGGCAACGAGGACGGCGCACGCTGCACGGACAACAACCCGTGCGAGGTCGACCAGAACGGCAACGTGACGGTCCGCCAGGGCATCAACTACGCGCAGCAGACGTACATCGTCGTCCCCTGCATAGCGCCCGGAAACAAGATCGACCTGAACCGCCCCGGCTGCGTGCTCCCCAAGCCGTAATCCCGCGCGCGTCCCCGCCCGACCGGAAAAGCCCCACGGCCGGGCCCCGGGCGGGGATACTCGGAGGCGTGGAACTGCACATCGATCACCGCTGGCTGCTGGAGCGGCAGGAGGCGCTGTTCAAGGACGTGGCGGTGGCCGACCACTCCGCCCTGGTCGCCGCCGTGGCCCGGCACCGGGTGAACACGCCCAGCCTGGAAGTGGACGACCCCGACGCCTACTGGCGGGCGGCCGCCCTGCTCGATGCGATCGTGCTGCTCCGGCCGCTCCCCGACTCCAACGAGTACTTCGCCTACGGGGTCGCCGTCGCGTACATCGAGGCCTCCGGCAAGGCGGTGGACGCCACCTACGAGCAGTGGCGCGACCTCATCACCGACATCCGCATGCTGCGCGCCACCGTCTTCGACGTGGCCGCCCGGCTCCGCTCCTGGCAGCCGAGCTAGTTGTCTCTTTCAGATCTTGCGGGTCAGGCAAGACCTGAAAGAGACAGCCTGGAGGGGGTGGGCGCCGCGGTTCAGCGCCTGCGCTGGGCGGGGGTGCCGACGAGGAGCGCGTCGGAGACGAGGCGCGCGCCGCGGGCGAGCCGTCCCAGCTGCTCCAGCTCGACGGCGTACATCCTGATCGAGTTCTCGATGACCGACTCGGCGATTCCCATGGTGGGCAGCTCGGCGCGGCTGGTCTGCAGGGCCGCCCGCACCGCACGCATCTCGTGCTGCAGCTGGAGCTGGACGTGCCGGGCCAGGAGCGCGTGGTGACGGGTGAGCGTCAGGTAGCCGCCGTAGCGGGCCGGGAGCAGATCCCGCAGCCAGCGCGTGGCCGTGCGCTCCCAGTCGTGCGTACCGGGTGCCTTGACCTGCATGGGCCAGTCAGGGCTGAGGGTAAACGTGGCCGTCTGAGGCATTCTCGTCACTTCCGAGTGGTGTCGAACTCTGATCGAGACGTTCTGGTGGGCGGCCTCGGCCCAGGGGTTGACCGAGGCCGCCATGGGCGCTCTGCGGGGATCCAAAGCCTGGACCCGACACGCGGTCGCGACCTGAGGAGGTTCGTCGTACCGCGAGTACGTTCGGGAGGACATGGGGGTCCTCCTTGGCATCTGGTGGATCCGGAGCGCCGTCGTCAGTAAACATATATACCGTCGAGTAAGCAAGGGTATGAAAAATTTCATGCACCTCGAGGGCTGAATATCGCCTGGTGAACCCTGCCGGAACGGGCTACAGGAAGAAGCCGTGCTGGTCGGCCACGTGCTCGTAGCTCTCCAGACGGGCCTGGGTCCGCTCCGGGTCCGCGTCGGCCATCGCCTGCAACAGGGCCGCGGACAGCATTCCGGGCGCCGCGTACGAGTCGAAAACCAGCCGGGATCCGGTCCCCGCCGTCAGGGCCACGTCCGCCTCGTCCACCAGCGGCCCCAGGGTGGGGTCCGTGATCAGGACCACACGCAGCCCCGTACTGCGGGCGGCGCGGATGGCGGCCAGGGTCTCCTTGGCGTGCCGCGGCATGGCGAAGGCGAGCACCCAGGTCCCGCCGGCCGCCCTGGACTGCAGCAGCGCGTCGTAGGCGACGCTGCCGCCGCGGGTCACCAGGCGGACGTCGGGGTGGATGCGCCGGGCCGCGTACGCGAAGTACTCCGCGAGCGAGACGGAGATGCGCAGGCCGAGGATGGTCAGCGGCACCGAGGCGGCCAGCTCCCGGCCGATGTCCAGCACCTGGTCGGTGTCGGCGAGCAGCCTGCGCACGTTCTCCAGGTTCTCGATCTCGGCGTCGACGGCTTCCTGCAGCTCGTTGCGGCGGATCTGCGCGCGGGTGTCAGGGGCGCCGGCGACGGCGCTGAGCGCGATCGGCTGCAGCACGTCACGCAGGGCGGGGTAGCCGCTGAAGCCGAGGGAGGCGGCGAAACGGGTCACGGAGGGCTGGCTCACGCCCACCCGCTCGGCCAGTTCGGTGATCGAGAGGAACGCGGCCTCGGTGAGGTGGTCGATCAGGTACTGGGCGATGCGGCGCTGCCCCGGTGACAGGCGGCGTCCGTCGAAGAGCGCGAGGAGCCGGTCGGCCGGAGGACGGACCTCTTCGGACGACTGACCCCCTGGTGTGATCGCAGCCGCTTGTGCGCGTGCCTGCTGCCCCGATGACACTCGAGGGCCTCCCTAACTCATGTCACTCGCGCTCCAACATAGCTCACCCCCTGTGGCCGATGATGATCAGTCCTGGGCGCGCGAGGTCACGGGGGCGTCGGTGCGGTCGCCCAGGAACTCGTACCAGCGGCGCTGCAGGCACAGGTAGCGGGTGTCGGCCTCGACGAGGTCGAGGAAGGAGCCGATCGTACTGGTGAGGCGCTCGCCGAGGCCCGGGTCGGTGAGGGTGCCGTCCTCGGCGAACGCCTGGTGCGCGCCCGCCAGGCTGAACATGTCCGGGTAGACGCGCGCGCCGAGGTGTTCCAGCGGTACGCGCAGGGCCCAGAGCCCCCGGTTGCCGCCGACCATCGAGGGCGAGGCCGACACCAGCAGGGTCTGCTTGTCCTTGAAGGGCTGCGGGCGGTAGCGCGAGACCCAGTCGATGGCGTTCTTGAGCACGCCCGGTACGGAGGCGTTGTACTCGGGGGAGGCGATGATCAGCGCCTGCGCGGCCTCGATCCGCGCGCACAGGGCCAGGGCTCCTTCGGGCAGTCCCTCGTCGGCCTCCGCGTCGCCGTCGTACGGGGGCATCGGGAAGTCGCCGAGCGTGGCGGCCCCTGCGGTGGCGCCGGCCCGGGACACCAGGGCGGCGACCAGGGAGCCGAGGCGGGTGTTGACCGATCCGGTGCGGGAGGAACCGGACAGGACGAGCACGTGCAGGGAGCTACGGGCGGGCTTGCCGTCGTGCGGACGGCCCGGATCCGCCGGGAAGTGGTCGGTGTCGGTCGGGTTCATGCCGGCTCCTCCTGCTCTCTTGCGATCGGCCGCACGCGGCGGGACCCGCACACTTCGGTGTGCGGGTCCCGTCCGGGCCGCGGTTCACTTGGCGCCGGGGTTCTCCCAGCGGTAGAACTCGTGGGCCATGGCGTCCTTCGGACTGCGCCAGGTGTCCGGGTTGTGCGGGCTGATGTAGGCGGTCAGCCGCTCGCTGAGGTCGCGGAACTCCGGGTGCTCGGTGACCTTCGCGATGGCCGGGCCGGGCGGCCGGTCCGACTCGATCAGGTGCAGGTAGACGTCGCCGAACTGGAACAGGCTGCGGCGCGTGACCCCTACCAGGTGCGGGAGTTCACCCGCGTCCGAGCCGGCGAAGAGGTCGGCGATGTCCGGTGCCGATCCCGGCGCCATCCGGGCGACGATGAGAGCGCGGTGCGTCTGGTTCATCCGGGTGCTTGCCTTTCGTCTCAGACTCGGCTGACGGCGGGGGCACGGCCCTCGCGCTGGCGCTTCTCGATCTTGTCCCGGATGAGCGCCATCTGGATCGGGGAGTTGCGGTTGATGTTGTCCGTCATCCACGCGTCGTCGACGGGGGCGTCCGGCTTCATCGCGAAGTCCTGGGTCCACTTCATCCGGGTGCCACCGGGCACCTTGAAGTACTGCCAGTGGATGTCCATGTGCGCGAACGGCCCGGTCTCCACGCGCCGGGCACGGACCGTGAGGCCCTTGCGGTCGACGGTCCGCTCCGAGACCCAGCTCCACACCTTGCCGTTCTCGTCGGGGTGCATGGTCAGGCGGAATCGGGTGGTGTCGCCCTTCTCCTCGATGATTTCGAGGGAGGCGTACTCGCTGAACAGCTGCGGCCAGCTGGGGAGATCGTTGGTCATCTCCCATACGACGTCCACGGGCGCGTTGACGGTGATCTCGTTCTCGGTGTGTCCTGCCATGTCAGGCTCCGGTCATCAGACTGTGGTTGACGAGGTCGAGGAATTCCCCGGGGGTCTTGCAGCGGTCGGCGTGGGTGGGCAGCGCCCGCCCCCGCCGGTTCTCCAGTTCGCCGACGATCCCGAGCAGGCCCAGCGAATCGAGGCCGTACTCGTCGAACGCGGAGTGCGGGCGGCTCGCCAGCTCAGCGGGATCGACGGTGATGCCGGCCTTCTTCATGAGGGCCGCCAGTTCCTCCGGGGTCAGCCGGTCGGACATCTTGGTTCTCCCTTCTTCCTACGAGCCCTTGCGGACGACGAGCGCGGAGTTCGACCCCATCCGGCCGCGGCTGAGCACCAGCGCGGTGCGCAGCTCCGCCGCGCGGGCGCTGCCGGTCACCACGTCGAGGTCGTGGCACACGTCGTAGACGTTCGGGGTCGGCGGGACGATGCCGTGCTCCAGGGCCAGGGCCGCGGCCGCGGTGTCGAGGGCGGGCGCCGCGCAGTACGCCCTGCCGGTACCGGACTTGGGTGCCGTGACCGGCACCTTGCGCCCGTACGCGCCGAGGGCGTCGGCGATGGCGGCCGCCTCGGCCGCGTCGGCCTCCGGGGTCCCGATGGCGTCGGCGAAGACCACGTCGATCTCCTCGGGCGCGCAGCCGGCCTCCCGCAGGGCGCCGCGGATGGCGTGGGCCAGCCCCTCGCCCGCCGTGTCCCGTCGCCGGGTGCCGGTGAAGGTCGCGGCGTGGCCGGCCAGGACCGCCCGTACGGTGGCGCCGCGGCGGCGGGCCTCGTCCTCGTCCTCGACGACGAACATCGCGCCGCCCTCGGCGGGGACGAACCCGCAGGCCTTGTCGGTGAAGGGCCGGTAGGCGCGCTCGGGGTCCTCCCCCGTGCTCAGCCCCTCGTACTCCAGCTGGCAGACGATGGAGTACGGCGCCAGCGGTGCCTCCGTCGCCCCGACCAGCATGGCCCGGCTGCCCTGGCGGATCCCGCGGACCGCGTGTGCGAAGGCGTCCAGTCCGCCCGCCTCGTCACTGGCCACGACCCCGCAAGGGCCCTTCAGCCCGCGCCGGATGGAGATCTGGCCGGTGCTCGCCGCGTAGAACCAGGCGATCGACTGGTACGGGCCCACGAAGCGCGGCCCCTGCTCCCAGAGGTGCTGGAGCTCGCGCTGGCCGAACTCGCCGCCGCCGGATCCGGCGGCGGTGACGACGCCCACGGAGAAGGGGTCGCCCTCGTAGTCGGCCCGGCCGAGCCGGGCGTCCTCCAGGGCGAGGTCGGCCGCGGCGAGGGCGTGGTGGGTGAAGCGGTCGGTCTGGACGAGGAAGCGGTCCTCGACCATGGCGCCGGGGTCGAAGCCCCGGACCTCGCCCGCGACGCGCAGCGGGAGGTGCTCGCAGCCCGCCCTGGTGACCCGGTCCAGGACGCTGAGTCCGGACTGGGTCGCCTTCCAGAAGGCGTCGGCGCCCACGCCGTTGGGCGCGACGACTCCGATGCCCGTGATGACCGTACGGCTGGTCACGAGACCTCCTCCTTCGGCCGGGTCATGACCACGGCGGACTGGAATCCGCCGAAGCCGCTGCCCACCGAGAGCACGCTGCGCAGCTTCCGGCCGCGGGCGACGCGGGGTACGTAGTCCAGGTCGCACTCGGGGTCGGGCGTCTCGTAGTTCGCCGTCGGCGGTACCACCTGGTGGGTCATGGCGAGTACGCAGGCCGCGAGTTCGATGGCGCCGATCGCACCGAGGGAGTGCCCCACCATGGATTTGATGGAGGTCATCGGCGTCTTGTAGGCGTGGTCGCCCAGGACCCGCTTGACCGCCGCGGTCTCGTGGCGGTCGTTCTGCTTGGTGCCGGAGCCGTGCGCGTTGACGTAGTCGATCTCGTCGGCGGCGACGCCGGCCTCGGCGAGGGCGGTTTCGATGGCCCGGGCCATCTCCAGGCCCTCGGCGGTCAGCCCGGTCATGTGGTGGGCGTTGCCGAAGGTGGCGTAGCCGCCGATCTCGCAGTAGACGGTCGCACCGCGGGCGCGGGCGTGTTCCAGCTCTTCGAGTACGAGGACGGCTCCGCCTTCGCCGAGGACGAACCCGTCCCGGTCGGCGTCGAACGGCCGGGAGGCGTGGGCCGGGTCGTCGTTGTTCGGCGACGTCGCCTTGATGGCGTCGAAGCAGGCCACGGTGATCGGCGATATGGGTGAGTCGGAGGCGCCCGCGATGCAGACGTCCATCCGGCCCTCCGCGATGGAGTGGACGGCGTACCCGATGGCGTCGAGTCCCGAGGTGCAGCCGGTGGAGACCGTCTGGACCGGGCCCCGCGCACCCGTCTGCTCCGCGACGGCGGAGGCGAGGGTGGCGGGGGTGAACGCCCGGTGCAGGAAGGGGCCGGCCCGCTTGTGGTCCACGTCCCACCAGGATCCGGACTGGCTGACGGCCACGTAGTCGTGCTCCAGCCGGGTGGTGCCGCCGACGGCGGTGCCCAGGGAGACTCCGGTCCGCCAGGCCTCGTCCGTGGTGAGGTCGAGGCCCGCGTCCTTCACCGCCTCCCGGGCGGCCACCAGGGCGAACTGGATGTAGCGGTCGGCCCGGTCCGCCTCGCCGGGTTCGAGGCCGTGCTCGGCGGGGTCGAAGTCGACCTCGGCGGCTATCCGGGAGCGGAACCCGGCCGGGTCGAAGAGGCTGATCCCGCGGGTCGCCGTACGGCCGTTGGAGAGCAGGTCCCAGAAGTCGCGGACGCCGATCCCGCCGGGCGCGACGACACCGACTCCGGTGACGGCCACCCGCCGGCGGGTCACGAGACCGCTCCCGTACGGTCCGGGGGCTGCTCCCACGCGGTGCCCTCCGGGTGCGGGGCCTGCTCGGTGTCCACGTGGCCGAGCTCGGGGCGCGGGGCCAGCGGGCCGAGGTGGAAGACCATGCGGGCCTCGGTGTCCCCCACGTTCCGGAAGCGGTGGCGCGTGTTGAGCGGAACCAGGAGTCCCTGGTCGGTGCGCAGCGGGTGGGCCTCCCCGTCGAGGTCGACCTCCAGCCGGCCGCTGACCACGTACACGAACTCCTCGGAGTACGGGTGGTAGTGCTCCGCGATCGACTCCCCGGGGGCCATGATCGCCAGGCCCATGAAGCCGCTGGTGGAACCCACCGAGGTCGGGGTGAGCACCGCCCTCAGGTCTCCGCCGCGCCGGCGGTTGGGGGGCGTCTCGCTGAGGTCCACGATGCGTGGGCGCTGTTGGGTCATGGCGGGTTCCTCCTGCGTGTGGGGAGAGCCTGGTGCGGATGGGTCGGGATCGGGGGTGGAACGGGGGGTGGGCCAGGGGGCCGGGGAGGATCAGGAATCCGCGGGTGCCCGGCGGTCCGTGATCAGGTTCATGGTGTGGCCGGCGGTGCGGACCCGCCTGCCGGCCCGGGCCGTCAGCCGGTCGAGCACCGCCGCCTTGCGCGGTCCCGAGACGCCGAACGTGGTGTCGGGCTCGGCGTCGAGCGGGCCGCGGACGTCGATGAGCCGAACGACGATGTCGTCACGCTGGAAGATGCTGCTGCTCCGAACGGGGCTGGCCGGGTGGTGTGCGGCCGCCTCGTCCTGCCGGGCCAGGAACCTGGCGAGCGCGGCGCCGCAGCCCGGCTTGGCCGGGTAGAAGAGCGCGTGCCGCTTGACCTCGGCGGACTCGGGCTCGGGTGCGGCGATGTGGTGGACCGCCGGGAGCGCCGCCCGCATGAAGAACATGCGCGCGGACTCCGGGTCGTTCAGGTTCCGGTCCTGTTCGAGGTAGGGGTTGATGGCCTCCTCGACGGCGCGCACCTCGGGCTGCTCGGAGACGTGCCGCAGGGCCGCCATCAGGTCGCCCTGTACCTCCACCGTCCGTACGACCCGGTTGCCGTGCATGAACAGGGATGTGCGGCACAGGCGGGTGTGGTCGTCGACCCGGGCCGCCGGGGAGGCGTAGCTGGAGAGGATGGACGCGACGGCCTTCTCGCTCCCCGGCTTGACGGTGAAGGTGAGGGCGTGGCGCACGATGCCGGCGCCCAGCCGGGGGGTCTTCTGCAGGCGCGCCGTGGCCGGGCGGGACTCCTGGCCGTAGCCGCGGCCGGTCTCCCGCAGGACGGTGAACTTGAGCGGGCGCATGGCACGGGCGCACGCGCCGAGCGGCTTCACCTGTTCGGCGTGGTGCTCGCTGTTGACCCATGCGAGGTACTGCGGGGCGCTTTCCCACTCGCTGGTGATGAGCCATTGGGAGGGATTCTCGAAGGACTGGCACAGCTGGTCGCTGATGTGGCCCGGAACCGACGCGATGTCGTGGCGGAGCTGTTCGTACGCCTCGAAGAACTGCTGCTGGGTCCCCTCGTGGAGATCCATCAGCAGGACGACCCGGAGCATGGAGCCGTCGAAGGCTGACTGCGACACCCGTTCGGACAGGGTGGTTGTCATCTACTCACTCCTTCATGAGGGGGTGGAGATCCATCGCGTACGGACCCCTCGTCCGTCACCGGTGGCGTCCGCCCGGGCCGGCGGCCGCCTCTGGTGGGGAACGGCAGGCCGGCGCGTCTCAGGGGGAGCCGCTGTCGCTCATCGTCATCCGGGTGGGGACGTACCGCTACATGTCCGGATCAAGCGGGTGACAACCGGCGAATCAACTGGGCCTCATCCCGGATCGGGGGCATAAAGAGTCCACTCCCCCACACAGAAAACAGGAGCCCGCAGCTGATGGAAGACAACGCCGATGTTCGCGTACCGGTTCTCGTCGTGGGCGGCTCCCTCGTGGGCCTGTCCACCTCGCTTTTCCTGAGCCGCCACGGAGTGAGGCACCTGCTGGTCGAGAAGCACTCCGGCACCTCCGCACACCCGCGGGGCCGTGGCATCAATGCCCGGACGATGGAGCTGTTCCGCACGGCAGGGGCGGAGCGCGCGATCCGCCGGGCGGCGTCCGTACTGGAGGGAAATCAGGGCATTCTGCAGGCCCGGTCGCTGACCGACGGCGACCACAACTGGCTGGTCAAGTCGATCGATCCGGCCGGCGCGCTGGCCCGGTTCAGCCCGACGGGCTGGTGTCTGTGCAGCCAGAACAATGTCGAGCCGGTGCTGGCCGAACAGAGCCGCGAGATGGGCGCGGACGTGCGGTTCTCCACCGAGCTGATGAGCTTCGACCAGGACGCCACAGGGGTGAACGCCGTGGTGAAGGACCGGGAGACGGGCGAGCACATCACCGTGCGCGCCGATTTCCTGATCGCCGCGGACGGACCGCGCAGTCCCGTCAGGGAACAGCTGCGGATCCCCCAGACGGGTAACGGCGAGCTGTTCCACAACGTGAGCGTCACGTTCCGCTCGGAGAAGCTCGTCGAGGTGCTGGGCGACCTGCGCTTCATCGTCTGCTACCTGATCCGCCCGGGTGCGGACGGGGCGCTGCTGCCGGTGGACAACAAGACCCAGTGGGTCTTCCACGCCCCGTGGCACCCGGAGCAGGGCGAGACCCTGGAGGACTTCACCGACGAGCGGTGCGTGGATCAGATCCGCGACGCGATCGGTGTTCCCGACCTGGACGTGCAGATCGGCGGCAAGGCCCCGTGGCACGCGGCCGAACGGGTGGCACAGCGGTATTCGTCCGGTCGGGTGTTCCTGGCCGGGGACGCGGCCCACGAGATGTCTCCCACGGGGGCGTTCGGCTCCAACACGGGCATCCAGGACGCGCACAACCTGGCGTGGAAGATCGCCGCGGTACTGGACGGCTCGGCCGGCATCGGGCTGCTCGACACCTACGAGGACGAGCGGCTGCCGGTTGCCAGGGCCACCAGCGAGCGCGCGTCGGCCCGTTCGGCGGAACACAGCCACCCGGGGTACGCGCCGCCGCCCACCATGGGCGGCGGGCCGGGCAGCGGGGTCCTCACCACCGCCATGGGCTACTGCTACCCGAAGGGCGCGCTCGTCGGCGGCGAGCCCGGACGGCCCGTCATCCCGGAGACCCTGCGGCTGGTCGGCGACACCGGGACCCGGGCCCCGCACATGTGGGTGACCCGTTCGGGTGAGCGGATCTCCACCCTGGACCTCTACGAGCGCTCCTTCGTGCTGCTCAGCGGTGCGGGGACGCCGTGGCAGGCGGCCGCGAAGCAGGTCGCCGGGCAGCTGTCGATGCGGCTGGACGCCTACACGATCGGCTCCGGGCCGGGTGCGGACCTGGTCCAGGAGGGGCGCTCCGACTGGACCGAGGTGCACGCGATGAGCGCCGAGGGCGCCGTGCTCGTACGGCCGGACGGGTTCGTGGCCTGGCGCTCGGAGGGAGCCGTGGCCGATGCCCCGGCGACGCTGCGCGAGGTCCTCTCGACGGTGCTGCGCCGGGCGTGACCACCTCGTCCCCGCTTCCGCCGGCCGTGCGTGCGGCCGGCGGAAGCGGTTCAGCGGCAGGCCCAGCAACCTGCCCAGCAGCCGGCGGCCCGTACGGCAGTACGCCGGCGGCCGGGCCCGGCACCTCCGGCCGTGTCGCCGCCGCCGGAGGTCCGTTGGGCGTAACACGCGACGACGACCGCGATCGCGGCCAGTTCCTCGGGGGCGGCGACGCCCCTCTCCACACGCAGCAGGCTCGCTATCGGGACATCCTTCGACATCGGCACGGCCTCTCTCACGGGGGCTGCGCGTGCGCCCGGTCGCTTCGCGAGGGGCGGACCGGCTCGGCTCCGGCGCGGGCGGCACGCGGGTGGCTCGGCGCGCCGGCGGGACGTGTTCCGCGTGAGCGAACCGGCCTGCGGACTCCGGTGGGATCACCTGGAATCCTGTCGCGACCGACGCTACAAGAGCGTGCCGTGCGCGGCACTCCGGACCGGCCGTGGTGACCGGCCACCGGCCGCTGCTGTGCCGGGGCTGCGCCGGGAACCTGTACGCCGTCTGCACCATGGACCACGCGGGCGGGAACACGGTCGGGCAGTGGGAGGTCGACCACGAGATGCCCGTGCCGTGCCCGCTGTCGGGCCTGCTGCCGCTGACCGGCACGGCGGCCTCCGTCCATGACCTGCCCGGCGCCGAGGAGGTGCTCGGTCCGCCGGTGTGACGTACGGCGGGTTGGTCCGTACGGGTGAGCGCCCTGCCGCCGCCGGCCGCCGACCGGCGGCGGTACGGGACCCCGGCCGGCGGTCGTCGTATCCGTCGGCCGGGGCACCCGTGCGTTCATTCGTTGAACTCGCCCTGCTCCCAAATGCTGTGCCGGTTCAATCTCTTGACGGCCCGTGAGGGTGCGGAGGACAGTGTCCAGCGGCGCGGCTTGAGAGCGCTCTCAAGCCGCCCGACCCGCTGACCTTTCCCCCCGCACCGCGCCTCTCGGCGCGCTTCAGAGAGGGCACCCATGCACGAGATATCCGGCAGGAAGCGGCCGACGGTCCGGCGGGCCGTCTTAGCCGCGCTCGGCACGATCGCCGTGGTCGCGACGGCCGCCGCGGGTGTGGTCCTGCCCGCGAACGCCGCGGCTCCCCCCACACCGGCGGGCTGGTCCCGGGTGTTCCTCGACGACTTCGACGGACCCGCGGGGTCCGGGGTGAACACCGCCGACTGGCAGTACACCACCGGCACCTCCTACCCCGGCGGACCCGCCCGTTTCGGTACCGGCGAGATCGAGACGATGACCGCAGACCCCTCCAACGTCTCCCTCGACGGCACCGGCAACCTGCGCATCACCCCGCGCCGGGACGCCGCGGGCAACTGGACGTCCGGCCGTGTCGAGACTCGTCGGGCCGACTTCCAGCCCCCGGCCGGCGGCAAGCTCCGGTCGGAGGCCCGGATCCAGATGCCGAACGTGACGGGCCCGGCCGCCAAGGGCTACTGGCCGGCCTTCTGGATGCTCGGCGCCCCCTACCGGGGCAACTGGTGGAACTGGCCCGGCATCGGCGAGATCGACATCCTGGAGAACGTCCAGGGCCTCAACAACGTCTGGGCGACCCTGCATTGCGGCACGAGTCCGGGCGGCCCCTGCAACGAGACCTCCGGGATCGGCGGCCAGCGCGTCTGCCCCGGCGCCAGCTGCCAGGCGGGCTTCCACACGTACGCCGTCGAATGGGACCGCTCCACCGCGGTCGAGGAAATGCGCTTCTACGTCGACGAGTTCAACTTCCATACGGTGCGGGCCGATCAGGTCGACGCGAAGACCTGGACCGACGCCACGAACCACGGCTACTTCATCATCCTGAACGTCGCCATGGGCGGCGGCTTCCCGGACGCCTTCGGCGGCGGCCCCGACGCGGGCACCCAGCCGGGACACGCGATGGTCGTCGACTACGTGTCCGTCCTCCGGTCGGACGGCGGCACCACACCGCCCACCACCCCTCCGACGACGCCGCCCGGTCACCGCGACGCGTACACGGCGATCCAGGCCGAGTCCTACGACGGCCAGTCGGGCACGGCAGAGGAGAGCACCACCGACAGCGGCGGCGGCCGGAACCTCGCGGCGATCGGCAACGGCGACTGGGCACTGTTCCGCGGCGTCGACTTCGGCCCCACCGCGGCCAGGCAGTTCTACGGGCGCGTGGCCAGCGGCGCGGCCGGCGGGGTCAGCGGGCTGGTCGAGGTGCGGCTCGACAACCCGGCTTCGGCTCCGGTCGGCAGCTTCTCGGTCGCGTCCACCGGCGGCTGGCAGAGCTGGCGCACGGTGCCGGCGAACATCACGGCGGTCACGGGCACCCACGACGTCTACCTGACCTTCACCAGCGGCCAGCCCGCCGACTTCGTGAACGTCAACTGGTTCGACTTCGGCCATTGATACGCGACGGCGCCGTCCCCGCGGGACTCCGCGCGGACGGCGCCGGGCGCGGCGCGGTGGACGGCCGGGGCCTCGCGGGACAGGCTGGTGCCTGACCACAGCCGCAGGCCGCACCAGGAGGACAGCCATGCCCGACGAGGAACCCCGCGAGGAACCCCGCGCCGAGCTGGACCCGCGGTACAGCGACGAACGGGCGAGGGCCGTGCCCTGGCGGGAGGCCGTCACCCGGCTGGCCGCGGCCGAGCTGTACTGGCTGACGACCGTGCGCCCCGACGCGCGGCCGCACGTCACGCCGCTGATCGGTGTCTGGGCGGACGGCGCGCTGCACTTCTGCACCGGGCCCGAGGAGCGCAAGGCCAAGAACCTCCGCGGCAACGCGCACGTCGTCCTCACCACCGGCACCAACACCCTCCACGAGGGATTCGACCTGGTCGTGGAGGGTGTGGCGGCCCGGGTCACGGATCCCGGCCGGCTGCGCCGGCTCGCCGCCGCCTGGGAGGCGAAGTACGGCGCCGAGTGGCATTTCGAGGTGAGGGACGGCGTGTTCGTCAATCCCGACGCGGGCGAGGCCCTGGTCTTCTCGGTCCGCCCGGGCACCGCCTTCGGTTTCGGCAAGGGCGGCTACAGCCAGACGCGCTGGCTCTTCTCCTGACCCGCGGCCGCCGCGGACGGCCCGTCCCGCGAGAACCCCGACGTCGGCGGGGTTAGGCTCGGAGCAGGTCGCGAAGGGGATGGTGCGCATGTGTCGCTGGCTCGCCTACTCGGGTTCGCCCATGCTCCTCGACACCGTGCTCTACCGCCCTGAGCACTCGCTGATCAACCAGAGCCTCCGGGCCAAGATGGGCGCCGAACCGACCAATGGCGACGGTTTCGGCATCGGCTGGTACAGCGCGGACGGCGACGGCACCCCGGCGGTCTTCCGGGACGTCGGCCCGGCGTGGAGCAGCCGCAACTTGCAGGAGCTCGCCGCGCACGTCCGCTCACCGCTGTTCTTCGCGCACGTCCGGGCCTCGACGGGGTCGGCCGTCCAGCAGTCCAACTGTCACCCGTTCCGCCACGGACGCTGGCTGTGGATGCACAACGGCGCTATCGCGGACTTCCACCGGCTGCAGCGCGATCTGTGCATGGCCGTCGACCCGGCGCTCTTCCCGTCCATCGAGGGATCCACCGATTCCGAGGTGATGTTCTACCTGGCGGTCACGTTCGGTCTCGACCAGGACGCCCCGGGTGCGGTGGCCAGGATGGCGGGGTTCGTGGAGCGCCTCGGCAAGGAGCACGGCGTGGCGGAACCGCTCCAGATGACGGTGGCGGTGAGCGACGGCGTGCACGTCTGGGCCTTCCGCTACTCCAGCCAGGGAAAGTCCCGCTCGCTGTTCTACAGCTCCCGGGCCGAGACCGTCCGGCATCTGCACCCGGAGGTGCCGTACCTGAGGGAGGTCTCGGACGAGACCCGCCTCGTGGTGTCCGAGCCGCTCGGGGACCTGCACGGCGTGTGGAACGAGCTCCCCGAGAGCAGTTATGCGGTGATCCCTTCCGGTCCCCACGCGGACTACCTCCCCTTCGTCCCCGAGTTCTGACCGCCGCCCGGCCTCCGGGTCATGCGTCCAGGGGGCGCCAGGCAGGGCCGTCCCCGTCCTGCCGGACGTGTCCGAAGACCACGTCGGCGAAGTGGACGCCGAAGCCGATGGTGCCGGGCTCCGCCAGCTCGGCGACGAGGCGGTGGCGGTGGCCGGCGGTGAGGGCGCCGTCGTGGTCGAAGCCCGAGGACCACTCGGGGTGGTCGATCTGGAGGGGCGAGTGCACGGCGTCCCCGAAGGCGATCAGCCGGCGCCCGCCGCCGGTGATGACGTACTCGGCGTGACCGACCGTGTGGCCGGGGGTGATCCGCACGCGCACGCCCGGGAAGACATCCTGACCGTCGGTGACCGTGCGTACGCGCGGTGCCAGGGCCGCGACCTGCTCGGCCATGCCCTGGGCTTCCAGGAGGTCCCGCCGCTCCCATTCGGGCTCGGATATCAGGTACTCGGCGTGGGCGAACACCGGCCGGTCTCCGCCGGGCGCGGGGTGGCAGGCCCAGCCGAGGTGGTCGGCGTGGAGGTGGGTGAAGGCCACCGCCTCGACGTCCTGGGGGCTGCGGCCGAGTGCGGCCAGGCTGCGCACGAGCGCGCCGCCCTGGATCGTGGCGAGCGGGCCCTCCGGGGCCTCGTAGGCCTGCGGGCCGAAGCCCGCGTCGATCAGCAGGGCGCGGCCGCCGTGCTCCACGAGCAGGCCGCCGACGCTCCCCACCAGGTGGCCCTCGGGGTCCAGGTATTCCGGATGCGCGGCCCACACCTCGTCGGTGCTGTCCTCGAGCAGCCGCAGCGGCCGGAGCCGTACGTCACCGTCCGGCACGTACGACACCTTGGTGTCGCCCAGCCATATCGAGCGGATTCCCGCCGGACGGCGCAGTCGTACGTCCTGAGCCACCGTCACGTCAGCCATGGGGTCTCTCCTGTGAGTTGCCATCAGGCCGCCGCGGTCCGCCGCGGCGACGACGTCACCATAAGCATCAAGTTCGAATCATTCAAGTTGTAAATATGTCGGCTTCACGGACTTGCTAGGGTGGTGGTATGACGACGCCCCCGGAGCAGCAGGCCATCGCCGAGCGACAGCTGTGCGGCCTGGTGAACGGACTGGCCCAGCGGATCGCCGAGCACGTACGCCGGCGCGCCGCCGCCCTGGGCCTCACCGCGTCACAGGCGGCGGCGCTGCGGGAGATGAGCGGGCCGATGACCATGCGCGAGCTCGCCGAACGCATGAGCTGCGAACCCTCCAACACCACCTTCGTCGTCGACAAACTCGAGAAGCAGAGCCTGATCGGGCGCCATCCGCACCCCACCGACCGCCGCGCGAAGCAGCTCGTCCTCACCGCCGAGGGCACCGCACTGCGCGAACGTCTCCTCGCGCTCCTCGCTGTGGACTCCCCGCTGTCCGGCCTCGCCCCGGAGGAACAGCGCGTCCTGCGGGGCCTGCTGGAGCGGGCTGCCACCCGGCCGTAACCCGCCTACGGGGCAGCGACCGGAGGCGATCACCGGTTACCCTGCTGCCCGTCGAGGCCACCGTCCGTGGACACCGTGGAGGAACACCCGTGACCGAGCCGCGTCCCGGCAGCCGCCCCACCCTGGAGGCCGTCGCGGCGCACGCCGGGGTGTCCCGGGCCACCGCGTCCCGTGTGGTCAACGGCGGCGACGGGGTCCGCGCACATCTGGTGGACCGGGTGCGTACGGCGATCCGCGTGCTGGGATACGTCCCCAACCACGCGGCCCGCACCCTCGTCACCCGGCGCACCGGGGCCGTCGCGGTGATCATCGCCGAGCCGGAGATCCGGATCTTCTCGGACCCCTTCTTCTCGCGCCAGGTCCGCGGCATCGCCAAGGAGCTGACCGCGCACGACACCCAGCTCGTCCTGCTCCTGGTCGAGGACCGGGGCGACTACGACCGGATCGAGCGCTACCTGGCGGGCGGCCACGTCGACGGGGCTCTCGCCTTCTCTCTCCACACCGACGACCCGCTGCCCGCCATCACCCGCCGCATCGGCATGCCCACGGTCTACGGCGGCCGGCCCGGCTGGACCACCGGGACCGGGGAGGGCGCGGGCGCGGGCGAAGGCGAGGGCGTGGCCTATGTCGACGCCGACAACCGCGGGGGCGCGCGGGAGGCCGTGCGCTATCTGCTGGCGCAGGGCCGGAGGCGGATCGCGCACATCGCCGGCCCGCTCGACCAGACCTCGGCGGCCGACCGGCTGAGCGGCTACCGGGACGCGCTGGCGGCGGCCGGCCCGGAGCTGTTCGCCGAAGGGGACTTCACCCCGGCGGGCGGGGCCCGCGCGATGGCGGAGCTGCTGGACCGGGACGCCGGCATCGACGCCGTCTTCGCAGGGAACGACCTGATGGCGACGGGAGCCCTGCGCGTGCTGCGGGAGAGCGGCCGGACGGTGCCCGGGGACGTGGCGTTGGTCGGCTTCGACGACGCCGAACCGGTGGCGGAGAGCGCCGACCCGCCGCTGACGACCGTGCGCCAGGACATCGAGGGCATGGGCCGCCTGATGGCGAGGCTGCTGATGCACCGCCTGAACGGCGGTCCGGACGGGCGGCGGACCGCACCCGATCCGGTGATCACCGCCACGGCCCTGGTCCGGCGCGCGTCGGCCTGACCCGGCGCCGGACGCGCCGCAGGGGCCCGCCGTGCGGCGGGCCCCTGCGAGCGGGGAGCGGGTACTCCCGGATCAGCGCCGGACCGGGCACTGCTTCCAGGAGAAGTGGTAGACGCTGTTGATGCTGCCGTCCGTCGAGTCGAGCGCCATGAAGCTGGTGTGCGCCGGGTCCGAGGTACCCACCTCGGCGCGCAGCTCGGTGTTGATGTTGAAGTTGCGCTGCTCACCGCAGGGCGCGAAGACCAGGGCCTCGATGCCCGTGGTGTCGGTCGCCTGCCAGTTGTCGACGAGCTCGCCGTTGAACTTGTGGGTCCGGTACGCGGTCTGGCTCATGCCCTGGAAGTAGTAGCTGGCCTTCTGCGTGCCGACCGCGCCCGGCGCGAGGCTGCCGAAGCCGCGGTAGTCGACCTTGGCGACGGCGTAGGTGTACCCCTGGGGGACGTGGACGTCGAGGGAGAGGAGACAGTTCTTGCGGCCCTCGACGGCGGAGACTCCGCCACCGGCCTGGGCCAGGTATTCGCTGTAGGTGACGGTGAAGGCCGAGTTGTCCGGCGACACGGCGACGGCGGCACTGCCTGGACGGCAGCCCGATCCGTTCACGGAGGCGACGTCGACGGTGACCTGGTCGGTGGGGGCCGCGGGCGCCGCGGGCGAGGCGCCGGCGGCGGGGGTGAGCGCGACGAGCGTCGCGGTCATGGCGGCTGCGGTGAATCCGGTGCGGAGGGACTTGATCACACCGCCATGGATAGCGGTCCGCGGCGGCCCCGGTCGGCCGACGGGCACGCGGGCTCACCTCGATGGCCCAAGCCCGTCACCGCAGAAACGATAAATCTACCCAGACCCCTCGGCCGGATGGCCCCAGGTGGGCGCGGAGCACCGCGTCGCACCGTTCGCCGGTTCCGATTCTTCCTAATATCGGCGAGGTCTTTCAGGCAATCAGCGGGTTCTGGAGCCGGCCGGGGCGCCGGGTGCCGGGCCCTCCTGCGGTGAGGAGTCCCATGTCCCGCCCAGCACGCTCGTCCCGCGCACCACGCTCGTCCCGCGCACCGCGGCCACGCCCCGCCGCCCTGTCGGCACTGGCGCTCGCCACCGCCCTGGCCGTCGCCCTGGCGGGAGCCGCCCCGGCCTTCGCCGCGGCCCACCACACCGGCGACGAGGCCGGGGTGCTCGGCGAGGAGCACGCCCGCGCGCACGCACGGCTGCGCGAGGCCGCCAAGGGCAAGGGCTATCCGCAGTCGAAGCGCACGTCCAGCCTGGCCTCGCTGGAGGAGTCCCAGCGCAAGGGCAACGCGAAGTTCGACGCGGCCCGGTTCGGCCGGTTCACCCGGTTCTTCCCCTCCCCCGACTTCGGCGTCCACGTGGCCCAGCTGCCGACGGGCAAGGTGCTGCTCTTCTCCTTCGAACGGGTGGAGGCCGATCCCACCAAGGAGACCGGGCCCACCAACACCGTCGGCCGGACCAACGCGGGCCGCGCCTACCTCTGGGACCCCGCCCGGGGGACCGGGGCCAAGGCCTTCAAGAACGTGCCGCCCCCGGTGGTACTGATGCCCGACGGCGCCTACGCCCCGCGCCCGGCGCCGTTCTTCTGCGCCGGCCACTCCTACCTCCCCAACGGAATGGTGGGGGTGTTCGGCGGCAACGTCGGCGGGAAGGGCGGCAGCGGCGCCAAGCTGTCCTTCGTGTTCGACCCGTGGACCGAGAAGTGGTTCCGCAACCGCGACATGGCCGTGGGCCGCTGGTACCCCTCGGTGGTGACCGGGCCGGACGGCCGGCAGATCATCATGTCCGGCCAGTCCGAGCGCGGTACGGGCACGCCCACTCCGGTGGTGGAGCGCTTCCCCGCGCTCGGGCGGCCCGTGCCCTGGCGTTCGTACGACATCCCGGCGAACGTCCCTGCGGAGCGGCTCCGGTCACAGGCCCCCTTCCGGAACGACTATCCGCACCTCTTCTCGCTGCGGGACGGGAAGATCTACGGGCTCGGCCGCGACGCCGACCAGCAGTGGCTGTTCGACCCGGTCGCGGACACCCGCACCGACCTGCCCCGGCGGCCCGCCGACTTCCGGGGCTACGGTTCGGCCGTGCCGCTGCCGGCCGGTTTCCGGGGCCCGGACTCCGTGCTGGTGCTCGGCGGCGACCCGCGCGACCCGCTCACCTACCGGCTGTCCGGCGGCCGCTGGAGCATCGAGGAGCCGCGGGCCTTCGGCCGTACCCAGGACGGGACCCTGATCCTGCCCGACGGGACCCTGATCACGGTGAACGGCGCCCTGGACACCCGGAACTACGGCAACGGGCCCTTCAACCCGAAGGCCGACCTGAAGTACCGGCAGATCGAACTGCGGGACGCGCGCGGCCACTGGAAGCTGGGTCCGGCCCAGCGGCTGCCCCGCGGCTATCACTCCAACGCCCTGGTCCTGCCGGACGGCCGGATGATGGTCACCGGGGACGAGCTCCAGCAGATCGCCAACGATCCCGACATCAAGGACGGGATGGACGGCAGCATCGAGCTGTACGAGCCCGCCTACCTGCACCGGGGCGCCCGGCCGGCGCTCGACCGCGCCCCGGCGGGCGACCTCGGCCACGACGCGGTCTTCCAGGTCACGAGCTCGACGGCGAAGGACGTCAGGCGGGCCGTGCTGCTGGCACCGACGACCGTCACCCACTCGGTGAACACCAGCCAGCGCCACCTGGACCTGCGGATCACCGGCGTCCACGGCTCCACGATCGGGCTCCGCACGCCGCCGAGCGCGGCCGACGCCCCGCCCGGGTACTACATGCTCTTCCTGCTCGACGCGAAGGGCGTGCCCAGCACCGCAAAGTGGATCAAGCTGGGCACCCGTTAGGCCGTCTCTTTCGGATCTTGCCGGTTAAGCCCGCGTCGTCTGGTGCCGTGCCTCGCAAGGCGGAGGGGCGCCCGAGTACTGGACGTACTTGGGCGCTCCGACAACCTGGGGGTCCCCCCGGACGGAGTCTGGGGGATGAGGTGCGGTGCCAGGCGGCAGGGGGCACCTCCCAGCCCCCTGGGGCTGGGGGAGGGTCAGGCAAGATCCGAAAGAGACGGCCTAGGGGGGTGTACCGGAAGTGGGTCTCGTCAGGTGTCGAGCGGAAGTTCCAGCAGTTCGTCCGGGGGCTGGAAACCGAGGCGCCGATAGAGGGGGGTGCTGCGCTCCGACGGCCAGACGATCAAGCCCTCGAGGCCTGCACTGCGCGAATGCTGCTTCAGCGCCTCGAGGAGCGCGGAGCCGGCTCCTTTGTTCCGCTGTGACGGCAGGACGAAGTAGTTCGTGACATAGCCGACCGGGTTGTTGTCCTCGTAGGGCTCGGGCATCCGCTCCACCAGACAGAGGAAGACGTGACCGCAGATTTCGCCTTCGGTCTCCGCGACCCAGGCCGACCAGCGGCCATCGCTGAGCCGGTCGTGGATCCATTGCTCTGCCTCCTCCAGGGGCCGAGCGGGGGTCGGTGGTCGCCCTTCGTGGTCCTCTTGCTTGAACGTCCATCGGAGTTCGGCCAGGCGGCCCGCATCGGCGGGTCGGGCGGGGCGCACGATGAAGTCTGCGGTCATGGCGCGATTCTCCCGGCCACACCGCGGTGGGGGGATCTGTTTTCCGTGCCGGTCACAGCACTTCGTCGAGGGCCGCGACGAGGTGAGGTCCGGTGGGTCCGACCTCCGCGTGAGCGTCCGTGTCCGTGGTCGGCCGGCCGGCCGACCAACTGCCGCCGGGTCCGTTCGCCCGTTTCCACGTTTCACGAAGGAAGATCATCTTCCGTCGACCGGCTGACGGGACGCGCCGGCGGCTGGGACGATCCGTGACGTGATCGCATGGATGCACCGCACCCCGCACTGGGTGGTGACAGTGGTGTGCGCCACTGCGGCCGGCCTGCTCCTCGTCACGGGAAAGGGCACGCTTGCGACACACGACACAAAGGCCGTCGGGGAAGGCTCGGTTCGGGGCATGCGCGAAGGGAAGAACCGGCCTGCCCGCACCCGGCCTTCCGCAACAACGTCAGAGCTGGTCCGCGGCCTGGGCCGGGACGAACCGCACGACGGCCGCGCGCCCGGCCGTACGGACCCTGCAGTCGGGCGGTCCGGTCAGCAGGGCCGCGTCGTACGGGAGCAGCTCCGTGAGGTCACCGGCCCGTTCGAGTACCGCCGGTCCCTCCAGCGCGGCCACCAGCAGCGTCCCGCCCGGCGGGACCGCGAGGGCGAGCGTGCCCCGTACGACGGCGGTCTGCGCGCCCACCGCGCCCCTGCGGTACATCACGTTGAAGTTCACGACGGGGCCGGAGAGCAGCCGGCAGTCGGTCGGCTCGTCCCCGGGGAAGTCCTGCGGCGCGAACCGCTCGTCCACGAGCCGGCGTACGCCCGCCACCGTGAGGTCCATGCCCGCGCCCTCGGCGAGGGTCAGGGTGCGCCCGATGCCGGGGAAGGCCGAGAACGGGCCGTCTGCGGCGACCTCGGCCAGGCTCACCCGCCAGCCGAAGCCGTCCATGTCCGCGCCCTCGGGCCAGGCCGCGATCTCCCGGGTGACTCCCCCGCCGTTCTTCCAGACGGTGGCGGTGCGGTCGGCCGCCCGCAGGACCCTGATCCCGCCACCGCTCGGCGCGTCCATGGCGGTCAGGCCTTCTCCATCGAGGGGCGCAGACGGCCCAGCAGGGCGTAGAGCGTCGCGCTCTCGGCCTCGTCAAGGGTGTCCAGCGCGCCGTGCATGGCCTGCATCTCCTCGCGCACGCGGCGGATGACGTCGCGGCCCGCGTCCGTCGCGACGACGTTCTTGACGCGGCGGTCGGCGGGGTCCGGCTCCCGGCGCACCAGCTCGCGGGCCTCCAGCCGGTCGACGATGCCGGTCACGTTGGAGGCGTCGCACACCAGCAGGGTGGCGAGGCCGCGCATGGGTACGGGGCCGTCGAGCTGGGCGAGGACCCGGGCCTGGGTGGAGGTCAGGCCGTGCTGGGCCGCGGCGGCCGCGAACTCGCGCCATTGGGCGGTTCCGATCGCTGCGAGCAGCTCCAGCAGCTGGAGCTTGGTGGGGGTCTGCGTGGCGGTGTCGCTCATACCTGGAGCGTACTCAGGATGCTTCACATTATCAATTGTTTACTTGACCACCTTAACTATCGACGTCTACCGTCGGTCGAGTTACTTGAGAAGGTCAAACATCTGCGTTCCGAAGCTCTTCAGCTCCGAAACACGAAGAAGGTTCACCCCAGCCATGAGCACCCCCTCCCCCGCCACCCCGGCCTCCGGGCACCGGAACGAGACGGTCATCGTCTTCGCCCTGAGCCTGGCCGCCATGGTCGTGTCGATGATGCAGACCCTGCCGGTCCCGATCCTCGGCCTCATCCGTGAGGACCTCGGCACCACCACGGCCAACGTGAGCTGGGTGACCACCGCCACGCTGCTGTCGGCCGCGGTCTTCACCCCGCTGCTGGGCCGGTTCGGTGACCAGCACGGCAAGAAGCCCACCCTGGTCGCCGTGCTCGGCGTCATGGTCGCCGGCTCCGTCATCGCCGCGCTGGCGTCCTCGCTGCCGCTGCTGATCCTGGGCCGGGTGCTCCAGGGAGCCGCCACCGCGATCTTCCCGCTGGCGCTGTCCGTCCTGCGCGAAGAGGTCCGGCCGCAGAAGCTGCCGGGCGCGATGGCCCTGGTCAGCGGCACGCTGGCGTTCGGCAGCGGGCTCGCGCTCGTCGCGACCGGGCTGCTCACCTCCGGCTCGGGCGCGGACTACCGCAACGCCTTCTGGATGGCGACCGGCTTCGCGCTCCTCGCCCTGCTCGCAGTCGTCTTCCTCGTCCCGGCGACCCGCCACAAGACCGGCGGGCGCACCGACTTCCTGGGCGCGCTGACCCTCGGCATCGCGCTGCTGCTGCTCCTGCTGCCGATCTCCCAGGGCCACGAGTGGGGCTGGGGCTCCGCCCGTACGCTGGGCAGCTTCGCCGGCGCCGCCGTCATGGCCGCCGTCTGGGTGCTCGTCGAGCGCAAGGTGCGCGAGCCGCTCGTCGACATGAAGATGTTCGTCCACCGCCCCGTGCTCATGGCCAACCTGGCCGGCGTCCTCGTCGGCTTCGGCATGTTCGCGAACTTCCTGGGCGTCTCGTACCTCGTCCAGATGCCCGAGGCCCTCACCGGCTACGGCTTCGACGCGTCCATCCTGCGCGCCTCCGTGCAGTTCCTGCTGCCCGGCGCCATCGTCTCGCTGCTCGCCTCGCCGGTGGGCGGCCAGATCGTGCGCCACCGAGGTCCGCGTACGGCGCTGGCCCTCGCCGCTGCGCTCGGCGCGGCCGGCTTCGCCTGGCTGGTCCTGGACCACCAGCACAGCTTCTCCGTGATCGGAGCCGGGCTCGTCGTCGGTGCGGCCGTCAGCTTCGGCTACGCCGCCATGCCCGCCGTGATCATGTCCAGCGTCCCGCACCACCAGAGCGGCATCGCCAACGGCATCAACTCGATCTCCCGCTCCACGGGCAGTGCGATCGGCAGCGCCGTCGTCACCACGATCCTGGCCTCCAAGACCATCGAGCACCTGCCGACGGGGGTTCCCCCGCTGCCCGCCGAGTCCGGATTCACCCTCACCTTCGGGATCGGTGCGGTGGCGTTCGCGCTGGTCGCGGTGATCAGCTGGATCGGCCTGCGCAGCGGGCAGGGCACGGTGGCTGCGGCCGCCGGGCAGCCCGCGGCGGCGACCGGGAAGACGGAGCAGGCCGAGAAGACCGACAAGGCCGACAAGACCGCGAAGGCCGACGCCACCAGCTGACCGGTCGTCCGTCCCGTCACCCGGCCCGCCGGCCTGGCGGCCCGCCCTCCGCGTGTCGCTCGCGGCGGTCGGGCCCCCGGGCCTTGCATGGTTGGGTGCATGAAGGCTACGGACGTCATCGCCGACGGTTTCGGACGCATCCGGGAGATCGTGCACGAGGTCGTGGAAGGGGTCCCGCCGGAGCTGCTGAACGCGCGTGTGGACCCGGCGGCGAACTCGGTCACCTGGCTCATCTGGCACCTGACCCGGATCCAGGACGACCACATCGCGGACGCGGCCGGCACCGAGCAGGTCTGGGACTCCGAGGGCTGGTCGGACCGGTTCGCGCTCCCACTGCCCGCCGGGTCGACGGGGTACGGGCACTCGTCGCGGGACGTCTACACCGTCCGGGTGGACTCGGGCGAGCTGCTCCTGGGGTACTTCGACGCGGTGCACGAGCGGACCGCGCGGTTCGTCCACGGGCTCGCCGCCACCGACCTGGACCGGGTGGTCGACGAACGCTGGGATCCGCCGGTCACCCTCGGGGTACGCCTGGTCAGCGTGCTGGGGGACGACCTGCAGCACGCCGGGCAGGCGGCCTTCGTACGGGGCGTGCTGGAGCGGGACCGGGGCGCCTGACGCGGACCGGATCCGATCCCGTTGCCGGGACGGCGGCGCCGCCGATCGCGCCGGGCGACGTACGAGGGGCCGGGACCCCGTCCGGGTCCCGGCCCCCTCGCGTTACGCTCCGCTCGCTTCGAGCATGTCCTCGCGCTCGACGATCTTCACCCGCTCGCGGCCCTGGGGCTCGCCGAGGGCCTTCTCGGCCGCGTCCAGCTTGTACCAGCCCTCCCACGTCGTGTAGCGGACGCTGCGCTCGGCGAGGAAGGCCTCGACGGCCTCCGGCGCCGGTGCGGCCGGCTCGCTCAGGCGGCCCTCCGCATGGTCGGCGAGCAGGTTCGCGACGGTCTCGTTCGCGTCACCCTTGGTGTGGCCGATCAGGCCGACCGGGCCGCGCCGGATCCATCCGGTGACGTACGTCGACTGCAGGTGGCTGCCTGCCTCGATCACGCGGCCACCCTCGTCCGGGACCGTGCCGGACTCGACGTCCCAGGGCAGCTTGGGCAGCTCGTCGGAGAGGTAGCCCACGGCCCGGTAGACGGACTGGATGTCCCAGTCGGTGAAGGTGCCGGTGCCCTTGACGTTGCCGGTGCCGTCCAGCTCGGTGCGCTCGGTGCGCAGCCCGACGACCTTGCCGTCCTCGCCGAGGATCTCGGCGGGCGACTCGAAGAAGTGCAGGAACAGCTTGTGCGGGCGCTCGCCGATGTCGCGGATCGCCCAGTTCTCCAGGGTCTTGGCGACCATGTCGGCCTGCTTGTTGCCGCGGCGCGTGGCTATGGAGCCCTCGTCGTAGTCGATGTCCTCGGGGTTGACGATGACCTCGATGTTGGGCGAGTGGTCCAGCTCGCGCAGCTCCATGGGGCTGAACTTGGCCTGGGCCGGTCCGCGGCGGCCGAAGACGTGCACCTCGAGGGCCTTGTTCGCCTTGAGCCCGTCGTAGACGTTCGCGGGGATCTCGGTCGGAAGCAGCTCGTCGGCCGTCTTCGCGAGGATGCGCGCGACGTCGAGGGCGACGTTGCCGACGCCGAGGACGGCGACCTTCTCGGCCTCCAGCGGCCAGGTGCGCGGGACGTCCGGGTGGCCGTCGTACCAGGAGACGAAGTCGGCGGCGCCGTAGGAGCCGTCCAGCTCGACGCCCGGGATGGTCAGCGCGCGGTCGGCCGTGGCACCGGTGGAGAAGATCACGGCGTCGTAGAAGGACCGCAGCTCGTCGAGGCTGATGTCGTTCGGGTAGTCGACGTTCCCGAAGAGGCGCACCTGCGGCTTGTCGAGCACCTGGTGAAGGGCGGTGATGATGCCCTTGATCCGGGGGTGGTCGGGGGCGACGCCGTACCGGATCAGGCCGAAGGGCGCGGGCATCCGCTCGAAGAGGTCGATGGACACACCGGGCTCGACGGCCGCCTCGGACTTCAGCAGCGCGTCGGCGGCGTAGATACCGGCGGGGCCGGCACCGACGATTGCTACCCGCAGAGGGCGAGGCATGGCAGAGGTTCCCTTCGAGCGACGGCAAGGTGGATCAATGGGAACCCTAAACGAAGGTAAACCTAAGTCAGCACCCGGTGTCTCTTTATGACCCCATAATCAAAACTTATGACCTCCCCAAGCAGTCCTTGGAGCATAGGGGAACTCGCTGGTCAGCAGGGACGTCACCTGACAGACTGAAACCGCTTGATCACCCCAGGAGGACAAAATGGCTGACGAAACCGACACCCCGCAGGACGAGTCCCCGGCCGACGCGGCCAAGCGCAAGTTCCGCGAGGCCCTGGACCGCAACGCCGCGAACGCCCAGTCCCAGCAGGCCCACCAGAGCCGGGCGAAGGTCCAGGGTGCCAGCAGCGGCCCCGGTGGCAAGAACAAGAAGGTCCGCCGCAAGACCGGCTGACCCTCGGACCCGAGGAGCCCGCCCCCGCCGCCACGGCCGGGGGTGGCTCGATCCGCCATTGGGCCACTCGGGTGAGTGGGGATAACCCCGAGCGCCGTCGACAGTTGATCAGCACGTCCCGCCGAGGGCAGCCATCACATGCGACAGTGCGACAGAAGGATCCCCACATGTTCAAGAAGTTCATGGCCACCGCAGCCGCCACCGCCGCCGTGCTCGGCGCGGGTGCCGCAGTCGCCACCCCGGCGATGGCGATCGGCAACGACAACGGCGTCAACACCGTCAACGGCAACGGCTCGGCCCAGATCTACGGCAACCAGGAGACCCACGGCAAGATGAGCCCGCAGCTCGGCGCCGTCCAGGGCTCACTCAACAAGCTCTGCATCGGCCTGCCGGCCAAGGTCAACGCCCAGTCCCTGTTCGCGCTCCTTGCCAACGTCGGTGTCCAGGACGTCAACGTCCTGTCGAACCCGCAGAACCAGCAGTGCACCGAGAACTCCACCCAGGCCAAGGGTGACGAGGCCCTCTCGCACATCGCCAGCAACATCCCGGTCCTCTCCGGAAACCTCTCCGCAGGCAGCTGATCGGCTCGATCCCGCGCCGGTGTCACGCGTCACGCGTGATGCCGGCGCGTTTCATTTGGTCTAGACCTTGACAGGTTCAGACCATTTTCGCTTCAGTGGGCACCGTTGCCCCCACGGCAAGTCCCCCCACTGAAGGAGCAGTTACGTGATACGTGCGCTTCGCCTCCGCGCCCTCGCACTCACCGCCGCCGCGGCCGTCACGGCCGGCCTCGCCCTTACCCTCCCCTCCTCCCCCGCCGTCGCCGCGACCCCCTGCGCAGGCGCCTGGACCTCCTCCGCCGTCTACACGGGCGGCATGAGCGCCTCGTACGGCGGACACAACTGGCAGGCGAAGTGGTGGACCCAGGGCGAGACGCCCGGCACCACCGGCCAGTGGGGCGTCTGGTCGGACCAGGGCTCCTGCGGCGGCGGGGGCCAGGACCCGGATCCGGGCAACCCCAGCGGATTCGTGGTCTCCGAGGCCCAGTTCAACCAGATGTTCCCGAACCGGAACCCCTTCTACACCTACAACGGCCTGGTCGCGGCGCTGTCCGCCTACCCCGGGTTCGCCAAGACCGGCGACGACACCACCAAGCGGCGCGAGGCCGCGGCCTTCCTCGCGAACGTCTCCCACGAGACGGGCGGGCTCGTGCACATCGTGGAGCAGAACACCGCCAACTACCCCCACTACTGCGACGCGAGCCAGCCGTACGGCTGTCCCGCGGGACAGGCCGCCTACTACGGCCGCGGGCCCATCCAGCTCAGCTGGAACTTCAACTACAAGGCCGCCGGTGACGCCCTCGGCATCAACCTGCTCGCCAACCCGTACCTCGTGGAGCAGGATCCGGCCGTCGCCATGAAGACGGCGCTCTGGTACTGGAACACCCAGAACGGCCCGGGCACCATGACCGCCCACGCCGCCATGGTGAACGGCGCGGGCTTCGGGGAGACCATCCGCTCGATCAACGGCTCCCTGGAGTGCAACGGCGGCAACCCCGCCCAGGTCCAGAGCCGCATCTCGAAGTACCAGAGCTTCACGCAGCTGCTCGGGGTGACCCCCGGGAACAACCTCGGCTGCTGAGCAACGGTGCCGTGGCGGTCACCGCGTGCGCAGCGCGGTGGCCAGCTGGGCCCGTGAGCGGACGTCGAGCTTCTGGTAGATCCGGGTCAGCCGGGCCTCCACCGTCTTGACGCTGAGGAACAGCTTCGCCGCGGCCTCCTGGTTGCTGGCACCCTGGCTGACCAGCAGCGCGAGCCGGGTCTCGGCCTCGGTCAGGGTCGCGGCCGCCGGGACCCGCGCACCGGCGCCGTCGCCGGGGGCCGGCTCCCTGGCGAGCTCCGTCCAGGGGGCGGCCCCGGCCCGGTCGAAGACCTCGGCCGCGGCCCTGAGTGCCGCACGGGCCGGCGCGCGCCGGCGTCGTCGGCGCTCCACCCGGGCGAGGGCGAGCAGCGTACGGCCGCGTTCCAGCGGCAGCCGCAGGACCTCGAAGCGCTGTGCGGTGGTCTCCAGCAGGTGCACGGCCGCGTCGGCGTCACCCTGGGCGGACAGGCACAGCCCGCGGGCCCGGTCGAGCGCCGCGACGACCCCGGTACGGCCGAGGCCGACGGCGACCGTGCGGACGGAGGACAGCAGCCGGGCCGCCTCCTCGGGTGCGTCGGCGGCGATCAGGGCCTCGGCGAGCTCCCCGTGCCAGCGCAGGATCGAGGGGTCCACCACCTGCTGGGCGGCCTCCAGCTCGGCGACGCGGCGCAGGGTGGCGACGGCCTTCGCCGCTTCTCCCGTGGCGAGTTCGACGAGGCCGAGCGCGTGCAGGCTGCGGGAGAGGAAGACCTGGTCGTGCTCCTCCTGCGAGGCCTGGATGCCGCGCCGGGCGTAGCCGGCGGCCCGGGCGAAGCTGCCGCCCATGGCCTCGGCCATCGCGGCGACGTACCAGGCGGGGCCGGGCGAGAGGCCCGCGTCGATCGTGAGCTCCAGGGCCCGGCGGGCATGGGCGGAGGCGGCCTCGCACCGGCCGCTGCGCAGTTCGACCTCGGTGAGGCTGCGCAGGACCTCGAAGACGTCCTCGGCGGAGCCGGTGCGCTGGACGGCGGGCAGCAGGACCATCAGCTGGCGGCGGGCGTCGTCGAGGCCGTCGTCGAAGAGGGCGTGCCGGACGGCGAGGTACTGGGGTGCGTTGCGCATGCCGAGGGGCACCTCGGGGGCGGGCAGGGCGAGGGCCTCGGCCAGGATCGCCTCGGCGCCCGGGTCGCCGAGGATGCGGCCCATGCGGGCCCGTACGGTCAGGGCCATGGCCTCGGCGACCTGGTCGCCGCCGAGTGCGGCGAGCGCGCCGGCGCGGGCGGCGGCGTCGCGGGAGCGGACCGGGTCGCCGTCGCTGAGGTTGTGCTTCCAGGCGATCCGCAGCTGGACGGCGGCCTGGAGCGAGGGGTCCCCGGCGGCCTCGTCCATGGCGTACGCGATGGTCTCGTCGAGGGCGCCCAGGGCCTGCCCGGCGGCGTCGATCACGGCGAGCCGGGCCCGTACGCGGTCGGCGGGCGAGGCGTCGCGGGCCAGGACGGCCCCGGTGGCGCGGCGGGCGAGGTCGGCGCGGCCGGACCAGCCGGCGTCCTCGGCGGCCGCGACCAGGCGGGCCAGTTCCGCGCCGGCCAGCCAGGACGGCGTCCGTTCGGCGGCGAGCAGGCCCAGTTCGGCGGCGAGCGCGCGCTGGCCCCGGCGGCGGCAGGCCGCGGCGGCCTCGGTGATCTCCTCGGCGAGCCACTGGTCGGGGGTGTCCACGGCCAGCGCGCGGTGGCGTACGGCCTGGACGGGATCGTCGACGGCGGCGGCCAGGGCCGCGTGTCCGGCGGAGCGTTCGGGCCAGCCGGCGTCGGCGGCGAGCGCGGTGGGCAGGGCGCCGGCGGTGAACTCCACGGAGCCGTCCTCGCCCACCCTGACCAGCGCGGCCCGTTCCGCCTCGGCCAGCTCGGCCTCGGCGTCGGGGCGGCCGGCGCGGCGCAGCAGGGAGAGGGTGGGGCGGGTGGCGAGGGCGGCGAGCAGCAGGGTGCGGCGGGCCTGGGCGGGGGCGGCGGCGAGGAGCCGGCGGGCCACCTCGCGGGCCTGTCCGGAGACGGGCAGGGTGTCGGCGTGGTGGGCACTGCTGTCGCGGGCCTCGGCGGCTTCGGCGAGGGAGTGGCCGAGGGCGAGGGCGAGGCGCGGGTTGCCGCCGCTGGCCTGGTGGATCCGGCCGGCGAGGCGGGCCGGGAGGCCGTGGCGGACGAGGAGTTCGGCGACCTCGTCGGCGCCCAGCGGGGGTACCCGGATGGCGGGGACGCCGGGGCCGCAGAGGGGTTCGCCCACCGGGACGCCGCCCTGGACGCATTCGGCGACCAGGACCCGTACGCGGGGCGGGGTGAGGCGCAGGGCGAAGCGGAGCAGGTCGGTGCTCTCGGCGTCGAGCCACTGGGCGTTGTCGAGGACGAGCAGGACGGGGTCGCGGTCGGCGAGCCTCCGCAGCACCTCGACCACGGCGAGGCGCAGGGCGATGTGGTCGCGGCCGGCCCGGGGGGCGTCGGCCTCGCGCCGCAGGAGGGCGATGGCGGTGCGCTGGGGGCCGGAGAGCTGTTCCAGGGCGCCGCCGGGTACGGAGGCGAGGAGGGCGGCGGCGGACGCCTCGGGTATCCATTGGTCGGCGGCCTCGGGGGCGAGGCTCAGCACGGTCTCGCGGCGCGATGCGGCCGCGGCCGCGACGGCGCGCACCACCTCGGTCTTGCCCGCGCCGGCCGGTCCGGTCAGGAGCGCCCGGCCGTGCGTGGTCAGCGCGCGGTCGACCGCCTTGATCAGTTCTCCGTGTCCGACACTTGTGTCAGCGTGCCCCGTCGCCGCCACCACGCACAGCCACCAGCCTCTCGGTCCCAGCTCCGGTGCCCTTCCTGTGAGAGGCGACAATACGAGGTCGAGTGGCGGGCGGACACGGATTGTGACGCAGAAATCAGTCTCGTACCGGGAAAACCCGTCGGACCTGCCGATACGAGGTGTATCAGCAGGTCCGCGGGCGCTCTTTGGTCCGTACTATCGGACCGTCAGGCCGAGTTGGCTCCTGATCAGAAGGTCAGGTTCCAGGAGTCGATCTTGCCGGTGTCGCCGCCGGCGTTGTCGTTGACCCGCAGCTTCCAGGTGCCGTTCGCGGCCTCGGAGGAGGCGTTCACGGTGTAGACCTGGTTGATGTTGTCGGTGCTGCTGCCGGAACGGTTGTGCAGGTTGTAGACGCTGCCGTCGGGGGCGACGAGGTCGACCTTGAGGTCACCGATGTAGCTGTGCACGATGTTCACGCCCACCTTGAGGGTGGCCGGGGCGTTGCCGGAGACACCGCTGACGGTGATCGGGCTCTCCACCGTGGTGTTGTCGCCGATGGCGAAGTCCGTGGTGTTCTCGAAGCCCGAGGTGGGCTGGGTCGAGGTCACCGCGGCGACGGTCGCGGCCGCGTCGGCGAGGCCGGCGCCGCAGCCACCGGTGCAGGTACCGGCCAGCGGGCGGGCGTTGGTCTTGATCGCCGACTCGATCTGGGCCGGGGTCAGCGAGGTGTTCGCCGACTTCAGCAGGGCGGCCAGGCCCGCGATGTGCGGGGCGGCCATGCTGGTGCCCTGGTAGGGCTTGTAGATCTCGGCACCGGGGGTGGTGGTGCCGGCGTTCAGGGTGGAGAGGATCGCGTTCTCGGGGGTGGTGACGGTGCCGGGCGTGTCGGTGGCGCGGCGGGTCTCACCGCCCGGGGCGGCGATGTCGATGATCGAGCCGAAGTTCGAGTAGTACGAGCGGTCGCCGGCGCGGTTCGTCGACGCCACGTTGATCACGTTGTTGCAGCTGGCGGGCGAGAAGCCGGACGCGTTGGCGTTGCTGTTGCCGGCGGCGACGACGACGGTCGTACCGCGGGCGACGGCGGCGTTGATGGCGTTCTGGTAGCTGGTGCCGCAGGTGCCCGAGCCGCCGAGGCTCATGTTGATGACCTTGGCCGGGGTGGCGTTGGCCGGGACGCCCGCGACGGAGCCGCCGGACGCCCAGGTGATGGCGTCGACGATGTCCGAGGTGGCACCGCCGCACTTGCCGAGCACGCGGACGGGCTGGATCTTCGCGCCGTAGGCGATGCCGGCGACACCCTTGGAGTTGTTGGTGGCCGCGGCGATGGTGCCCGCGACGTGGGTGCCGTGCCAGGAGGAGGTGCTGGCCTTGGAGCCGGTGCCGCACTCGCCGTCGGTGGCGTTCCAGTCGCCCTCGTCGGCCGGGTTGCTGTCACGGCCGTTGCCGTCGCGGGCCTCGGAGGCGGTGGAGATGAAGTCGTAGCCGGCGACGATGTTCGGGGCGACGTCCGAGTGGGCGACGTAGCCGGTGTCGATCACGGCGACGGTGACGCCGGAGCCCGTGGTCTTGTCCCAGGCACCGGGGACGTTCATGCCGGCGGTGGGCTCGAAGAGGTCCCACTGCTTGGCGTACTCGGTGTCGTTCGGGGTGACGGCCATGGCGTAGGCGCGGGTGTCCGGCTCCACGTAGGCGACGTCCGGGTCGGCGCGGAACTGGGCGATCACGTCGGCCGCGGCGGCCGGGGCGACCGTTCCGCCGAGGTTGACGAGGGCGGCTCCGGTGCCGAGGCGGCGGTCGAACTTCGCCTTCTTGCCGGCCTTCTTGCCCTTGGCGGCGGCGTCGTCGGCCGCTGCGCTGTTCGAGCTGGCCTCGGTGGCCGAGGACTTGTATCCGACGATGAGGTTCTCGACCGGCGCGGTCGGGGCGACCGTGGCCGCCGGTGCCGCGCCGGGGTTCTCGACGGCCGCGGCCACGGAGGCGGTGGCCGTGGCGGAGCCGGCGAGCAGGGTGACGGACATGGCCACCACGGATATGAGCCGACGTCTGGAAGCGTGCACGTGTTCCCCTTCGAGGGCCGTTTCCGGGCATGCCGGAGCGGCCGGTCAGTGCAGTGTGGGAGGTTCCGGCGGCCGCGGGACCGGGAGCGAGTTGGTCGAGCTCGCCCCGGCCTCCGCCGCGCGCCACGTCGCCCGAGCCGCAACGGCGGGGCCGGGCAACGGCGGTCCCGGCTCTCCCCCCGACCGGTGCGGCCTTCACGCCATGTGGGGTTGGCGTGTGTGCCGTAGGGTCAGGGGAAGATCGCCGGTGGGCAGACAGTAGGCAACACGGGGATGAACTCGATACGGGGAAAACCCTTGTCCGGCCCCTGCGGCTCCCCCCAGGGGTCCCTCGGCAGGCGCGCTGACCAGGCATGTTGGCCGTCCGCGCGACGGCTGCGCGGAACCGGGAGCGGGAACGGAACCGTCCCTACCGCGGCGGGTGGAGCGTGCGGAAGTACGTCCAGCTGGTCTCGTTCGGCTCGCTCCACTTCTCCGGGGCGTGGGCGAATTCGGGGTGGTGCCCGGCGATGTAGGCGCGGGTGCGTTCCGGGACCTGCGCGTACGAGTCCAGCTTGCGGCCGCGGCAGTGGAAGGTGAGGCCGCCGGGGCGCTGCCCCTGTTCCATCCAGGGCAGCCACGGGGACATCCGGGTCCAGGACATCGTGGCGGGGACGCTCACCGCATCGGTGTTCAGTGTGGTCGCGGGCGCGAAGAACTGGAACAGCTCCAGGGCGCGGTAGGTGTCGTCGGCCGAGTGGGCGGGGTACTGCGCGACCGGCAGGGGCGAGGGGTAGGCCAGCGGGATCTCCAGGCTGAAGCAGACCTGGTCGCCCAGTTCCGTCAGGGGGACCGGGAAGGGCCGCCACTTCTGGTTGGCCGGATCGTTCCACACGTGGACCACGGGCTTGTCCTGCCAGATCTCCAGGATCTCCCGGGTCACGGGATCGAGGTAGAACGCGGCCTCCCTGGACAGGAGCTGGTAGCCGCCGAGCTCCTCGTCCGCCACGAGGCGGGCGACGTTGAGCCCTTCGAAGCCGAAGAGGCGCCGGTAGGGCTCGCCCGGGGCCCAGGAGTGGACGTCCCCGGTCCACCAGTAGGTGACCTCGGCGCCGTCGAGCGAGGCGCGGGTGCGGGCGAATGCGTGCAGGAGCTCGGCGGGTGTCAGCTCTGATGTCATACGCCCCACTGTGCGCGGTCGCCGCACGGCCGGACAAGCAGCCCCACGGACAACCTCGGTCCCGTCGGTGACGTGTCGGGCAGCTGCGCGACGCACGTGCGGATGGCCGTCGAGGGGACCCCCGCCGCCCAGCCCCGCTCCTGGGCCCACACCCCGCGGAGGCAGTCCGGGAACACCTCGGCGCCTGGCTGGAGGAGCATCCTGAGCAGGCGGAGGCCCTCATCGCCCGGTTCCTCCCGGCCGACGCCCTCGGCCGAGTACCCGTCGCGTCGCGACGATTCAGGCATACCTCTCGAAGAGGGCCTGGATGTAGTCCTCCAGCCTCCGGGTCAGGACACGGGCCGTCAGGTCGGCGCGGCCCAGCTCACGCCAGGGGACGCCGACCTTCTCCGCGTCCGGAGCGAAGCCCAGCGCGTCCAGGAGGCGCCAGTACAGGTGGGCGGTGCGGTCCTCGGTCAGGGTTCCTCCCGCGGCGGCGTAGCGGTCCGCGAAGGCCATCCCCGCGGGAACCCCGTGCAGCAGGGCGAGGGCCGTCGAGCAGTGCGCGACGTCCAGGTCGGCGGGCCCCCAGGAGGTCTCCACCCAGTCGACGACGCCACTGATCCGAAGATCCCCGTCCACGCTGGTGAAGAGGACGTTCCCGGGGTGGAAGTCCCGGTGCAGGAAGCGGCCCCGGTACTCCGGTGGATCCTGGCGGATGACGTCGATCGCGCGCTGCCAGAGCTCGGGCCGCTCGGTGGCCGCGGGCGGCGTCACGCTCTCGGGAGAGGCCCAGGCCTGATAGGTGCGGGGCCGCTGGTGCGCGGCTGTCGGCAGCTGATGGATACGCACCAGCTGGCGGGCCAGCAGCTCGGCGCGGTCGCCTGCGTCCCGGTCGTCCAGGCGCACGGTTCCCGGCAGCAGGGACATCAGCAGGGAGGGGTGGTCGCAGTACTGCGCGGTCGCGTCCACCGCCACCAGCGTGGCCGCGGGTACGTCCGTGTCACCGAGCAGGCGCAGGATCTCCGCTTCGCGGGTCAGCAGGCCCTCCGCGTGCCGGACGAAGAAGGGCTTGACGAAGGACCGCAGGACGAGCGAGCGCCGGCCGTCCGGGCCGCCCAGGTCCAGGCGCCGCATCTCCGAGGTCCAGCCGCCGCGCAACCGCTCGACCCGCTCGATGCGTTCCGCCCCGGACAGCCGCTTCTCCGCCCAGGAGCGCGTGGCACCCCAGCCCTCACCGTCGAGATCCGCGCCCATGTCCCCGGCCCCCTCGCCCGAACTCATGGAGGCAGCCTATCCGTCACGCTGAACCCATGGCCTCACCTCCCCTGGCGTGCGGCCGGCCCACACCGGAACGTACGAATCGCGGCGCCGTGCCCGTCATACGGATGACCAGTTGACGGCGGGGGCGCCACCGGCAACCGTGACCGGCATGGTGAACGAACACCGGCTGCTCACTCTCGCCGTCTGCCTGGTCCTGGGCGGCGGGCTGATCGCAGCCGTACTGGGGGCGTCGCGGGCGGCCGGTCCGCGCGCCGGGGCGGCGGACGGGCGGCCGGTCGCGTCCGACTACGTGGACATACGCGATGTCCCGCGCCTACCGGCGGCCGCTCCCGCCCCCGGGACCGAGGGATCCACCGGGTCGGTGGTGGTGGATTGCGGTCGCAACGAGGAGAGCCACTACAACGAGGACAACCTCGTGGTCTCGCCCGGGCTTCCGGGCGGCGCCCATCACACGCACGCCTACGTGGGGAACCTCTCCACCGACGCGCTGTCGACGGAGGCCTCGCTGGACGCGGCACGCACGAGCTGCAGGGGCGGCGACCGGTCCACGTACTACTGGCCCGTCCTGCGTCGCCCCGACCGCCCGGGAACGCGCCCGCACGAGGATTCGGCGGGGCACGGGAACGTCGGCGAGATCGTGCCGGAGACCTCTGTCCTGGTGGAGTTCCACGGCAACCCCGTGAGCAAGGTGGTGCCGATGCCGCGCTTCCTGCGCGCCATGACCGGCGACGCCGTCGCGTACACGGCGGACAGCGAGGCCGACGTCCGGGCCCGCTGGGGTTGTTCGGGCTCCCCGGACCGGGCCACCACCCGTTACCCGCGCTGCCCCGCGGGCGAGCGCGTCACCCGCACCCTGGTCTTCCCGAGCTGCTGGAACGGCCTCGACACCGTCGGCGTCACGCACCGCTCGCACCTGCTCTTCGCCGCCGCGAACGGCGTCTGCCCGAAGGACACCTTCCCGGTGCCGGAACTGCGCGTCTCCCTCGCCTACCAGATCCCCCCGGGGCTGAACGTGGCCCTCGACTCCTTCCCCGAGCAGCGGCACAGCCCGAAGACCGATCACGCGATGTTCGTGAACGCGATGACCGACCGGCAGATGGCCGCGATCGTCGCCTGCATCAACGAGGGCCGCGACTGCCGGACCTGAGTGACGCAGGTCACGTGAACCGAATCCGCCCCGGTGGCGTGTTCCGACCGCACCACATATGCGAGGAAGACGGAGAGGGTGAGATGGCCGGACCACTGTGGCCCCGCACTCGGCGGGGCTCGACCGATGAGGCACTGATCAAGTCGGTGTACGAGGAGCACGGTCACGCCCTGCTCGCGTACGCCACCCGGCTGACCGGAGACCGGGCCGCCGCCGAGGATGTCGTACAGGAGACGCTGATCCGGGCCTGGCGCCACTCCGAGGTGCTGGTCAACGGAAAGGGCTCGGTGCGCGGCTGGCTGCTCACGGTGGCCCGCAACATCATCACCGACCGCTACCGGGCCAAGGCCGCCCGGCCGCCCGAGGTCTCGGGAGCCTCGTCCGCTCCCCCGGTGGAGGCGGACCACGCCGATTCCGTGGTGGACAGCATGACGGTCCTGGGGGCCCTCGATCAGCTGTCGCCGGAACACCGCGACGTCCTGAAGGAGTTGTACTACCGACAGCTCAGCGTCGCCGAGGCGGCCGACAGTCTCGGCATCCCGGCGGGTACGGTCAAATCTCGTTCGCACTACGCCCTCAAGGCGCTGCGCGACGTCTTCAAGAGCGACGGATTCAGGGACATCGGTTCCAGAGAAGGAAAGCGATCGGGCAGGCCGCCCCAGCAGCCCGCCGGACTGCGTGAGGTGGTGGCATGAACCGGCAGAGGCACGAGGAGGAACTGCTCGGCCCCTACGTACTCGGTGTCCTGGACCCCGAGGAGATCCGCCGGGTCGAGGAACACACGAGCGGATGCGTGCAGTGCCGGGAGGAGGTGGCCGCGTTGCGCGAGATGGAGGCGGCTCTGGGCGAGGTCCCCGACGAGGCGTTCCTCGACGGACCGCCGCATGGCGGTGACCTGCTGCTCCAGCGCACCCTGCGGCAGATGCGCGGTGAGCGCGCCGGTGATGCGCGTCGGCGGGCGGGGCTCGCGGGACTGGCGGTGGCAGCCTCGCTGGCCGCCGTGTTCTGGGCCGGCACCCAGCTGGGTACGGGCGATCCGGACGCCGTCGCGCTGCCTGTGCCGCCGTCCCCGACGGCCACGGCGAACCCTTCCCCGCCGCCCGCAGGGACCAAGGTGCTCTCCGCGACGGACAAGGCCAGCGGTGCGCGGATGACCGTACAGATGACGCCCGCCGCCAAGTGGGTGCGGGTGCACGCGGCGGTCATGGGCGTGCCGCCGGGCGAGCGGTGCCGGCTGGTCGTGGTCTCCAAGAACGGGACGCGGACCACCGCCGCCGGCTGGGTCACGGGCAGCCAGGAGAACGGCGAGGCCAAGGGCGCTTCGCTGGACGGTTCGGCGGCCGTGGACCCGGCGGACGTGAAGGCGATCCTGGTCGAGAACGAGTCGGGCCGGACGTTCGTGTCCGTACCGGTCTGACCGGCCCGGCCCGCCCCCGGTCCGGGCCGTTCGGACCGGACCGGGGGCGGGCCGGGAACGTGACGGAGCCCGGGAGCATATCCAGCTCCCGGGCTCCTGTGTGCCACCCAATTGCGCACACCGGCACGTTTAAGAGTCGCGGATCATTCTTAGATCGACGTGTTCTACCTTTGAACTACCGCGCCATGAGGAGAGGCACAGAAGGGACTTGAACCCCTATCCATCGATGATCGTCCACGCTCGGTCGATCCGGTGTTCGGCGGCGAATACTGAGACTGGAGCGATAATCTGAGATTGAAGGGCCGCCTCTACCAGCTTGGGCCACCCCGGCTCGTAATGCCGGGGGAGGGATTCGAACCCCCAACTGACACCCTCGTTCAGCTTCAACATCAGTTTCAGCTTGCGCTCTCGCGCACCCCCTGCAGACATACAGAGGGAGTCTTCGGGGCTACTTGAACAAGTAGCCGAACACCGCGTCGCCGACCCGCTGGTCGGTGACTTCGGCGCTGTTGGCCTCCTCGCGGGCGAACTTGACGGCCTGCTGGAGCTTCTCCACGCGGTCGATCAGCTCGTTGACGCGTCGGGCGGGCAGCGCACCGGAGAACTTCACGGTCGTCCAGTACCCGACCGGAACGTCCTCGTAGTACACCTCGACCTGCGCCGGGTGCTTCTCGGTGGCCTCGGCCTTCACGTGGTTGCGCGGCACCTTCTTGGTACGGATGGTGCGCACCGGGTCCGTCTTCCAGGAGTCCGTGGACGGGTCCAGGTTCCAGGATTCGGAGGCGTCCAGCACCGGCAGCTTCCGCACGAAGGTGTGCATGTCGGTGAGCTGCTTCTCCAGGAAGAGCAGGTAGGGCACGGGCACCTGCGCCAGCAGGACCGTCCCGTCCACGACGACATCGGCGGCCGCGGTGCGGTTGGCCCAGTCCTTGGTGGCCGTCACGTCGAACAGCCGCGTCAGGGTCCCCGCCGTCGCCCGCAGCACGTCCTCGGCCTTGACCTGCACCCGGGTGGACTCGGGCGGCAGCTGCTCGCCCTCCTCGTCCTTGGGCTGGTAGGTCCGGGAGATTCCGGCCAGCAGGGCGGGCTTCTGGACGTCGTGGTGAGCCTGGGTGAGCTCCTGGAGGGACTTGGACTTGACGCCCTTTTCCACTGCGATGATCTGATTCAGCTTCGGCACGTGATCAACCTAGCAGCCGATTGTCCGATCATTCACCGGGATTTCCGGCACGTGCGCCCGGTCCAGCAGCCGGCGCATGTCCTGCGGCGGAAGCGCGGGGTTGGTGGCGGCGGCGGACGCGATGGCGGGGTCCGGGTCGGCGAGCAGTTCGCGGATCCGGGCCACGGGGAGCCGGGGGTCCCGGGCGGCCGCCGTGCGCGTATCGGGGTCCCGGCTGAGGCGGTCGAGGAGTTCCGGCCCCAGGCCGGGGTCGCGCAGGGCCAGGCGCCGGCGTTCCGGGTCCGGTGAATCGCCGAAGCGGGCGGCGAGCCCGGCAGCGGGGAAGCCGGGCCGGGTGAGGAGCATGAGCACGGCGCGGTGGGTGCCGTTCAGGTAGAGGTCGAGGAGCAGTTCGGGCGGCGGTTCCGGGTGGAACTCGGCGAGCAGCAGACGTACGGCGAAGTCCGGGTCCCCCGCGAGCAGTTCGACGGCATCGGCCGGCAGGCCGGGGCAGACCGCGGCGCTGCGCCGCAGCCAGGTGTGCGCCGACCGGGCGCACCGCCGCAGGAACTCGGCGTCCTCGCGGCGCTCCCACACCCAGTCGAGGGCGGGCAGCCGCTCCTCGGCGTCCACGGTGTAGTCGATGGCGGCGCGCTCGGACTCGCTCAGTTCGGGACGGGCGGAGACCCGGAGGCGGACCTGCGGATCGGGATCGACGGCCAGGCGCGCCACCAGGTCGGGCGGCAGGGTGGGGTTGGCGGCGATCGCCGCGAGCCGTCCGCCCTCGGCGACCACGCGTTCGGCGAGCTCCCGGGTGAGCCGGCCGGTCTCCAGGATGTCGTCCACCTGCCACGAGTCGCCCAGTTCCCCGACCAGCCAGGTGGTCGCTTCCTCGTCCTCGCGGCAGATGCGCGCGGCGGCTTCCCGCCGGACGTCGGGATCCTCGTCGTGCAGGAGCCGTTCGCGGGTCTGCGGCGCGAGCCGGTCCCAGGCACGGCAGGACGCCCGGCGGAACAGGGGGTCCTCGTGGTCCGCGAGGGGCGCCAGGATGTGGTGGGGCGTCGCGCCCGACGCGACCAGTTCGTAGGGCACCAGGGGGTGCGGGTGGGCCAGCAGCCGTGCGTACGCGTGGTCGGGCAGGGGCTGCGCCCACCGTCGGTACGCTTGGGGACCCATGGCGAGCGCGAGGATGATGCGCGGGTCGGGATCGTCGAGCAGCCGGGCACGCTGGCCGGGGTCGGCCTCGGCGTTCTCCGCGAAGGCGGACCGCACCCGGCGGTCCGGGTGCGCGAGGATCGCGTCGACCGCCTCCGGCGGCAGGACGGTCCGCCGGGGAACCACCCATCGAACCCAGTCGTCTTCGAGGCCGAGCAGCCGTGTCAGCACGTCCGGCGGTGCCGCTGTGTTCATCACGAGCCCGTGCAGCAGCCCCGTCAACCGGTCATCCATGTCCCGGCCCCTCCCCCGTCGATCCGAAGCGGGCAGCGTAACAAGGAAGCCCACAGCCGGACCGATCATCACATTGCGGTCCATGACATCCTGTGACGTCATGACTCGCCGGACGGAATCGGCGGACGTCCGGGGAATATGGGGAAGGTCCATGAGGCTCTGCTTCCTGGTGGAGGAGCACTACCGCCACGACGGCATGCCGAACGAGGTGATCCGGCAGCTGACGGCGTGGGGGCACGGCGTGGACGTCGTACGGCCGGGCGGCTCGCTCCTGCGCATGACCGAGGTGGTGGACGCGGGCGCGCACGACGCCTGGGTCCTCAAGACGGTGTCCGGCGGCCCGGGTCTGACCCTGCTCGAAGCCGCCGCCGCGGCCGGGACGACCACCGTCAACGACGCCCGGTCGATCCGCGGCGTACGGGACAAGGCGCTGGCCGCCGCCCTCGGGCGCGGCCGGGGGCTCCCGCTGCCGCCGACGTACGCCGTGGCCCGCCCCGAGCTGCTCAGGGAGATCCCGGCGGCGGAGTACCCGCTCGTCGTCAAGCCCGCCGACGGCAGTTCCGGGCGGGCCGTGCACCTGGTGTCCTCGCCGGAGCGGCTGGAGTCGCTGCTGCCCGGGCTCGCGGGCGAGGGGCTGCTCATCGCCCAGCCGTACGTGCCCAACTCGGGGACGGACATCAAGGTGTACGCGGTCGGCGGGGAGCTGTTCGCGACCGAGCGGTGCTCGCCGCTGCACCCGGACCCCTCGGTGCGGGAGCGCCGCGTGCCGCTGTCGGCCGAGGTGGCGGCGATCGCCGCGCAGGTGGGGGCGGTCTACGGGCTGGACCTGTACGGGGTGGACGTGCTGCTGGGCCCGGACGGGCCGGTGGTCGTCGACGTGAACGACTTCCCGAGCTTCCGTCAGGTGCCGGACGCGGCCGCGCGGGTGGCCCGGGCGGTCCTGGAGCTGGCGCGGGCGGGCGGTTCCGCGCAGCCGCCGGCGCCCGTGGCGCTGCCGTACCCGCTGCCCCTGTCGATCCCGGCGCAGGTCTCGGCCGTGGGGGGCGACGGCGCGTGAAGATCGGCCTGATCACCCCGGATCCGGGGCATCCGCTGCTGGCGGACACCATGGCCCTGCTGGCCCCGGAACACGCGGTCGAGGCCCTCGATCCGCTCACCCTCGGGGACGTGCCGCTGCCGCTCGCCGAGGTGTACCTGCTGAAGTCGCGGACACCGCACGCGCTGGGTCTGGCCCGCTACCTGGAACGGCGGGGGGCGGCCGTGGTGAACTCGGCCTCGGCCACCGCGCTGTGCCAGGACCGTACGGAGATGGCCGAACTCGCCCTGCGGGCCGGGCTGCCCTTCGCCGCGACCCGTACGCACGACTCCCTCGGGGCCTGGGCGGCCGGGGCCCGGCTCGACGCCCCCGTGGTGGTCAAGAGCCGGCGCAGCCGCCGCGGCGACCTCGTCGCCCGCGTCGACGACGTGACACGCCTGCGGGAGCTGGCGCGGGAATGGCCGGACGAGCCGGTCGTGGTGCAGGAGTACGCGCCCAACAGCGGCTGGGACCACAAGCTGTGGGCCATAGGGGACCAGGTCTTCTCGGCCCTGCGCCGGTCCGAGCTCTCCCCCGGCGGCCGTGGCCCGACCCGGCCCCTGCCCCTGGCGGAACTGCCGTCCGGCTGGGCCGGTCTGGTGCGCGAGGTGGGCACGGTGTTCGCGCTGGACGTCTACGGCGTGGACATCATCGACACCGGCGGCGGGACACCGCTGATCGTGGACATCAACGCCTTCCCCGGGATCCGGGGCCAGGCCGGCGCCCCGGAGGCCCTCGCGGCACTGGCCCTGCGGCGGGCCACGGGGCGCGCCTAGGCCGTCTCTTTCGGATCTTGTCGGCCGAGCCCGCGGCGTCCGGTGCCGGGCGGGCCGGGCCCGGCATGATCGGCAAGACACCCCCTAGGTCCGGACGGGGGAATGCGCCGGGCGTCACGGCCGTGGCCCGGTGTCGTGGCACGGAGGGGCGGCGGGCACCGTGAGGATCGGGGCATGGGCGTCGTCCTGCCGGTCCTCTTCGCGCTGTTCGCGGCGTTCAGCAACGCGCTCGCCACCGTGCTCCAGCGGCGCGCCGCGCTCACCGTGCCGCAGAGCGACGGCTTCCGCCTCGGTCTGGTCCTCGATCTGCTGCGGCGCCCCCTGTGGATCGGCGGCATCCTGGCCGTGATCGCGGCGGGGGCCGGGCAGGCCCTCGCGCTGGCCACCGGCGCGCTGGCCCTCGTACAGCCGCTGTTCGTGCTGGAGCTGCCGCTCGCGCTGCTGATCGCCTCGCTGATGACCCGCCAGCGGCTGCCGCGGGCGCTGTGGCTGGCCGTGGCGGGGGTGGTGGCCGGGCTCGGGGTCGCCCTCGTGGCCGCCTCGCCCATGGGCAACCGGACGGACGTGCCGGCCGAGCGCTGGGTGGTGGCCCTGGCTGCGAGCGCGGTCGTCGTGGCCGCCCTGGCCGTGGCCGGACTGCGCCTCCCGCCCGGCCGCGCCCGGGCCGGCTGCCTCGGCGCCGCCACCGCCGTCTGTTACGCGCTCACCGCCGCGCTGATGAAGTCCGCGGTGCACGTCCTCGACGACGACGGCTTCGTCGCCTTCCTGACCACCTGGGAGACGTACGCCTTCGGGGCGAGCGGCATCTGCGCCCTGCTCCTGCTGGAACACGCCATGCAGGGCGGCCCGCTGGTGGCCTCGCAGCCCGCGCTGACCCTCGGCGACGCGAGCATCAGCATCGCGCTGGGGGTGGTGCTGTACGAGGAACACCTGCGGTCGGGCTGGTGGCTGCTCCCCCAGCTGCTGGGCATCGGCTTGATCTGCGCGGGCGTCCTGGCGCTGGCCCGGGCCGGGGAGGGCGCGCCCTGAGGCCGGGTAGCGTGACGGTCGGTCGAGCGGAGGGCGGGATCCATGCGAGCGGTGGTCTTCGAGCGGTACGGCGAGCAGGCCGAGGTACGGGAGGTGGCGGAGCCGGGTCCGCCGGCGGGCGGGGTGGTGGTGCGGGTGGAGGCCACCGGGCTGTGCCGCAGCGACTGGCACGGCTGGATGGGGCACGATCCGGACATCGTGCTGCCGCACGTCCCCGGGCACGAACTCGCGGGTGTGGTCGAGGCCGTGGGGACCGGCGTCATGAACTGGCGGGTCGGCGACCGGGTCACGGCGCCGTTCGTGTGCGCCTGCGGCAGCTGCGCCGACTGCGCTGCCGGTGACCACCAGGTGTGCGCGCGCCAGACACAGCCCGGGTTCACGCACTGGGGGTCCTTCGCCGAGTACGTGGCCCTGGACCACGCCGACGTGAATCTGGTGGCGGTGCCCGAGGAGCTCTCGTACGCGACGGCGGCCGGTCTCGGCTGCCGTTTCGCGACGGCGTTCCGGGCGGTGGTGGCGCGGGGCCGGGTGGCGGCGGGCGAATGGGTTTCCGTGTACGGCTGTGGTGGCGTGGGGCTCTCCGCCGTGATGATCGCGGCGGCGGCCGGGGCCCGGGTGGTCGCGGTGGACACGGCGCCGGGGGCGCTCGATCTGGCGCGGACGTTCGGCGCCGTGACGTGCGTGGACGCTTGGGACGGCGTCGACACCGCGCAGGCGGTCCGGGAGGCGACCGGCGGGGGCGCGCACCTGTCGCTGGACGCGCTGGGATCACCGGAGACGGCGGCGGCCTCGGTGGCCGGGCTGCGCCGGCGCGGGCGGCACGTGCAGGTGGGATTGCTGCCCGCGGCGGCCGGCGCGGCGGCCCTGCCGATGGACCGGGTGATCGGCTGGGAGCTGGAGGTCCTCGGGAGTCACGGCATGGCGGCGCACGCCTACCCGCCGATGATGGAGATGGTCCGGGGTGGGGTGCTGCGGCCGGACCTGCTGGTCACCTCGACGATCCCGCTCGACGCGGCCCCGGCGGCCCTGGCCGCCATGGGTACGGCGGCCGGGCGCGGGGTCACGATCATCCTCCCGGGATCGGGCGCCCGGGGCTGAACCGCGGTCGCCCGGATCGGGTGGCCGGGGAGCGCCGGCCTCGCGGCCGGCGCTCCCGCGCCGTACCGGCTACCCAGGCAGCGGGGTTCGCGCGTACTTGCCCGACAGCAGGTGGCCCGCGCCCGGGGCCACCGCGTCCAGGTCCAGGGACCGGAGCATCTGGTGGGCCGTGCAGACCGCCGCGGACACCACCGGCTTGCCCAGGAGCTGCTCGGCCTCCTCGATGGCGCCGAGCGAGGGCATCTGCACGCACGCGGAGAGCACGACCGCATCCGCGTCGGCGTACTCCAGGGCCCGCGCGAGACCCGGCAGCCGGGCCGGGTCGTGGGCGGCAACGTCGAGGTTGTCGGGGATTTCGAGGGCCTGGTGGTCGAGGACCTCGATGCCCTCGTGCGTCAGGTAGTCCACGACGGTCCGCGTGAGCGGGCGCATGTAGGGGGCCAGCAGCACGATCTTCCGGGCGCCGATGGTGTGCAGCCCGTGGACGAGGGCTCCGGCGCTGGTGACGACGGGGGCGGCGGCTCCGTTCTCCACCGTACGAAGGTGCAGGCGCTCCTCGGAGGTGCGGTGGTAGCCGAGGCCCATGCTCATGATGGCGACCAGGCAGGCGTAGCCCAGTACGTCGACCCGTGCGTCGGAGAGTTCGACGGCGCAGCGGTCGGAGTCGGCGTCCATGGCCCTCAGCTGCTCCGGCGTCACATGGGTCATGCGCATGCGGCTGGAGTGGAAGGTGAAGCGCTCGTCGGGCACGACGGCCTGGCGGGCCCGGAGGATGGCCGGGACCTCGGTCTCCATGGTGACGTTGGAGCTCGGCACGATCTGGCCGATGCGGTAGGTGCGGGGTGACACGGGCACTCCTTCTTGTCCGGGCGGGGTCAGCGGGCGTCGACGACGGGGTTGGTCAGGGTGCCGATGCCTTCGACCGTGGCCTCGACGGTGTCACCGGGGCGCAGGAACTCGGGCGGGACCATGCCGGCGCCGACGCCGGACGGTGAGCCCGTGGCGATGACGTCGCCGGGCTCCAGGGTCATGCCGGAGCTGATGTCGGCGATGAGGCGGGCGATGGGGAAGAGCATGTGCCGGGTGTTCGACTTCTGCTTGGTGACGCCGTTGACGCGCAGCGAGAGGTCGAGGGCCATCGGGTCGGGGATCGCGTCGCGGGTGACGACCACCGGGCCGAAGGGGGCGTAGGAGTCCTGGCCCTTGGAGAAGAACCACTGGCCGGAGCGGCGCTGGTCGCGGGCGCTGATGTCGTTGACGATGCTGAAGCCGAAGATGTGGTCGTACGCCTCCTCCTCGCTCACCCGGAAGGCGGGGCGGCCGATGACGACGGCCAGTTCGCACTCCCAGTCCAGCTGGGTGGTCAGGTCGGCGTTGTGCAGGATCGGTGCTCCGGGGCCGGTGACGGCGGTGGCGGGCTTGCCGAAGAGGACGGGGCGCGGCGGCAGGTCCTTGTCGGTGTCGAGGCTGCGGCTGGACTCCTCGACGTGCTCGATGTAGTTGAGTCCGACGCCGATGATCTTGCCGGGGCGCAGGGGGGCCTGCAGGGACACGTCCTCGATCCGGTGGACGGCCTCGGCGGGCCAGGCCGCGGGTCCGGCGGCCAGCAGTCCGCGTGCGGCCTCCTGGGCGGCAGCGCCGGCCCGGATGAGGGACAGCAGGTCCGGGGGCAGTTGCACGTCGGCCCGCCGGGCCAGGGTGGTGAGGTCCACGACGAGGTCGTCGACCTGCGCGCCGAGACGCACGGAAGCATCGTCGAGGGTGTAGCTGAGCAACCGCATGGGGGCTCCTTGCATATGAGGGGGAGGGTGCGCGGGGGTGGTCCGGTGGCGGCACTCGGCCGGTGCTCCGCCGTACCGGGGCCGGTGTCAGGGCCGGCGGCGTCCGGTACGGCGGAGCGGTTCAGGTGGTGGGCTGGTGGCCGCCGTTGTCGGCGTACGCCTCTTCCCGGTGGAAGCCGAGCGAGCGCATGACGGGGAAGTCGTTGAAGGAGAAGAGGCAGGCGTCCTCGGACTCGTCGAGGTTGTGGTGCTCGTGCCAGGCCCAGGAGGGGACGCAGAAGATGTCGCCCTGCTTCCACTCGAAGCGCTGTCCGGCGATCACCGAGACACCGTGGCCCTTGGCCGCCGTGTAGATCACCGAGCCGGTGTGCCGGTGGGCGAGGGTGGCCTGGCCGGGGCGCAGCAGCTGCATGTGGGCGCCCATGGTGGGCATGACCGGGCCGCCGGTGACCGGGTTGGTGTATTCGGCGATGACCCCGTCGTACGGGGAGCCCTCGGTCGCCTTGGCCAGATTGCGCAGGGCCTCGTAGGTGGGCTCCCAGGGGTAGGCGAGCAGCGGAGAGTACGGCCTGGTCCACTTCTCCACGCCATAGGGCAGCAGGTTCGCGCCGTACGTCAGAACGGAGGAGTTGATGACCTTCCCCGGGGTCTGGTACAGCTCGGGGTGGACCTCGTAGAACCCGGCGTCCAGGGCGTTGACCAGGGGGATGTCGAGACCGTCCTGCCAGATGACGGGGGCGTCGTCGGCGTCGTTGCCGTGCTCGTGCCAGGTGCCGTTGGGGGTGATCGCGAAGTCGCGGGGGCCGACCTTCAGCTTCTGGCCGTCGACGATCGTCCAGGCACCGGTGCCCTCGTGGACGAAGCGCAGGGCCGCGGCCTGGTGGCGGTGGGCGGTCATGGCCTCGCCGGGGCCCATGATCTGGAGCCCGGTGTAGAGGAGTCCGGCGGCGGCGCTGACCTCCTTGCGGCCCGGGTTGACGAGCATGACGACCCGGCGGCCGGCGTCGTCGCCCGCGACGAGGCCGAGGGCCTTGTGGACCAGGGGGCGCAGGTCCGCGTAGCGCCACAGCACGGGCACGGACCGGGGCTGGGGGTACCAGGGCTCGATGTCGTTGGCGACGGTCCACAGTGCGCCCGCGTCGAGCGTGCCGAGCTCCTCGTAGTACGCGGTGAGTTCGGGAGTGTCGGACACCCGGGCACGGCCGAGCATGGTGTCATCCTGCTCGATGGTCATACGTCCTCCTCGGAAGCGGCGGGAGCGGCGGGAGCGGTGAACGCCGCGGCGGGCACGGCAGGCGCGGTGGGCGCGGTGAAGGTGACCGGCGGCCTGGGGCGGTTGTCCACTTCGAGGCGGAAGACGTCGAAGCGGTTGTAGTGACCGACGATGTCGTGCATCTGCTTGGGCTGGATGCACCGGGCGAGGTCGATCTCCCCGTAGACGATCCCCTCCTCGTCGACGAGGGGCTCGGTGACCGGGCGGCCGTCGGGGCCGAAGATCCCGGACAGGGCGCTGCGCGGGCGCGTGAACTGCTTCCGCAGCTCCTCGTCGTCCCCGGCGAGGGCGTCCACGATCTCCGGGGAGATGGTGGAACAGGCCACGACGGAGAAGACCTTGCCCTCGAAGCTGTGGGCGGCGGTGCGGACGGCGATCGCGTCGGCCATGTCGTAGTCGGCGGGGGCGACGGGCAGGGCGATGTAGCAGGAGGCGTGGACGAGTTCGCCCTGTGCGAGGAGGGCGAAGCGGGCCAGGGTGTTGGTGTTCTCGCCGCAGGCCAGCGCGCCGAGCGGGCCGACGGGTGTGTCGTGGACGACCAGCGAGCTGCCGTCGCCGCCGGTCCAGGTGAGCTTCTCGGCCCAGGTCGGCACCAGCTTGCGGTGCACGCCGAGGAGTTCGCCGTCCGGTCCGATGGTGAGCAGCGTGTTGTAGAGGACGCCGAGGCTGTGCGCGGCCCGCTCGTTGACCCCGATGACGAGGACGACGCCGTGCCGGCGGGCCGCCGCGCGCAGGCGGCCGACGTGCGGGCCGGGGATGTCGACGGAGGCGCGCTGGAGCCGCTCGAACCAGGGCGAGCCCTGGACCGGGTTCATCGTCCAGTTCCAGTAGGGGTAGCCGGGGACGAACACCTCGGGGAAGACGACGAGTTCGGCGCCGTTCTCTGCGGCCTCGGCGATCAGGGCGACGGCCTTGTCGACGGTGGCGGCGGGATCGAGGTAGACGGGCGCGGCCTGGACGGCCGCCGCCGTGAAGCGGGGCAGGTGGTCCCTGTTCATGTGCGTGGGCACCTCGGGCTCATCGGTGGGCGGGTACGGCCGCGCGGGGCAGCCAGCGGCGGTGGACAGACTCGGCGGGCTGCCGCAGGAGTTCGAGGCGCGACGGGATCCGGTCGGTCCGCGCCGACGGCGGGCGCCCGCTGCCCGCCCGCCAGGCGCGTGCCCAGGGCGCGGCCGGCCCCTGGTAGCCCTGGGCGGCCGCGGCGTGCAGGGTCCACAGCGGGTCGTGGAGCTGGGCGCGGCCGACGCCGCACAGGTCCGCCCGGCCGGCCAGGATGATCGAGTTCACGTCGTCGTACGTGGAGATCGCGCCGACGGCGATGGTGGGGACCCCGGTGGCGTTGCGGATGAGGTCGGCGTACGGGGTCTGGTAGCTGCGGCCGTAGCGGGGCTTCTCGTGGGCGACGACCTCGCCGGTGGAGACGTCGATCCCGTCGGCGCCGGCCTCGGCCAGCGCGCGGGCGATGACGACCGCGTCGGCCTCGGTGGTACCGCCCTCGGCCCAGTCGGCGGCGGAGATCCGCACGAGGAGCGCCTTGCCGGCCGGCCACACCTCCCGTACGGCGCGCAGCACTTCGAGGGGGAACCGCAGCCGGCCGTCCGGATCGCCGCCGTACTCGTCGGTGCGCAGGTTGGTCAGTGGGGACAGGAAGCCCGACAGCAGGTGCCCGTGCCCGTACTGGAGTTCCAGCGCGTCGAAGCCCGCCCGGTCGGCCCGCGCGGCCGCGGCCACGAAGTCCCGTACGAGGGCGTCCATGTCGGCCCGGTCGGCCTCGCGCGGCACCGGGCCGCGCTCGTCCCAGGGCAGCGCCGACGCGGCGACCGGCTGCCCGCCGCCGTGGGTGGCGGCGCGGCGTCCGGCGTGGGTGAGCTGGATGCCGAGGCAGGTGTCGGTCTGGCCGTGGACGAAGTCGGTGAGGCGCCGCCAGGCCGCCTCCTGTGCGTCGTTCCACAGTCCGGGGCAGCCGGGGGTGGCCCGGCCGTCGGCGCTGACGGCCGTCATTCCGGCGAGGACCAGCCCGGCGCCGCCGATGGCCTGCGTGCTGAGGTGGACGAGGTCGAAGTCGCCGGGGACCCCGTCGCGCGCGGTGTGCAGGGCGGTGGGCGGTACGACGACCCGGTTGCGCAGCAGCAGTCCGCCCAGCTGGTAGGGGCGGAACATCGGCGGCACGGCCGAGGAGCGGTTGACCGCGGTGGTGAAGCCCTCGTCGCGCACGCGCAGGTTGTCGTAGGTGACGCGGCGGCTGCGGGTGAGGAGGTTGAAGGCGAACTGGTGCGGGTCCTGGCCGGTGTACCGGTCGATGTGCTCGAACCACTCCAGGCTGGCCTGGGCCGCGCGCTGGGTGGATTCCACCACCGGCCTGCGCTCGTCCTCGTAGGCGGCGAGGGCGGTCGGCACGTCCGGGTGCTCGTGCAGGCTGGCCGCGAGCACGAGGGCGTCCTCCATGGCGAGCTTGGTGCCGGAGCCGATGGAGAAGTGCGCGGTGTGGGCGGCGTCGCCGAGCAGGACGACGTTCTCGTGCCGCCAGGTCTTGTTGCGGACCGTGGTGAAGCGCAGCCACTTGGAATTGTTGGGGATCAGGCGGTGGCCGTCGAGGTGGCCCGCGAGGAGTTCCTCGCAGCGCCGGATGCTGTCCTCGTCGCTGGTGCCGGGCGGATGGTCGCGGTCGGCGAACTCCTCGAAGCCGGCGCGCCGCCACGCGTCCTCCGCCATCTCCACGATGAAGGTGGAGCGGGTGGCGTCGTAGGGGTAGGCGTGCACCTGGAGGGTGCCGAAGTCCTGCTCGTCGACGATGAAGGTGAAGGCCTCGAAGACCTTGTCCGTGCCGAGCCACATGTAGCGGCCGGAGCGCTCGTCGAGGTCGGGGGCGAAGGTGTCGGCGTACGCGGCGCGGGTGGCCGACCGTACGCCGTCGCACGCCACCACCAGGTCGTAGTCGGCGGCGAGTTCGGCCGCGGGCGGGGACTGGGTGCGGTAGCGGACGTCCACCGCCAGGTCGGCGCAGCGCTGCTGGAGGATCCGCAGGAGGTGCTGCCGGCCGAGGGCGGCGAAGCCGTGGCCGCCCGAGGTGAGGGTGCTCCCCCGGTGGCGGACGTCGATGTCGGCCCAGCGGGCGAACTCGGCCGACATCGCCTCGTAGATCTCGCGGTCGGCCTGGGCGATGCCGTCGAGCGTCTCGTCGGAGAAGACGACCCCGAAGCCGAAGGTATCGTCGGGGGCGTTGCGTTCCCAGACGGTGACCTCCCAGTGCGGGGAGAGCTGCTTGGTGAGGGCCGCGAAGTACAGTCCGCCGGGCCCTCCTCCTATGACTGCGACGCGCACGGCGTGCCTCCTGCCGATGGTGCGGTGGTGAGTAGTTCCGGTTGCTGCGGTCCGGCCGTGCCGAGCAGGTCCCGTACCTCGGCGGGCCAGGGGGTCGACCCGGTGGCGTGGGCGGCGGAGTGGGCGATGACCATGCGGCCGGTGGCCGCCTCGCCGCCCTGCGCGCCCCGTACGGTGAAGGCGTAGTGCAGGGAGGCCGTGCCGACCTTGGTGACCTCGAGCTCGGTGCGCACGGCTTCCCCGAACCAGAGGCGGGCCCGGTAGTCGGCCTCGAAGTGGACCCGGGGCGTGCTGCCGAACAGGTGCGAGAGGCCCAGGCGGTCGAGCAGGACGGCCTCGGCCGCCTCGACCCAGCGCACGACGGTGGAGTGGTGGTAGTGGCCGGCCGCGTCGGTGTCGGTCCACTCGACGCGGCGTTCGACGACGATGCGGGCCGGCTCGGCGGGCGCCGGGGCGGGCGCCGCGCCGGAGGCGGGGCCGGGGCCGAGGGCGGGACCGGGGGTGGGGGCGGCTTCGGTGCGGGCGCGTTCCCGCAGTTCACCGCGCCGGAGCTTGCCGGTGCCGGTGCGCGGGAGCGCGGTGACGAACTCGACGGCACGCGGGTACTTGTACGGGGCGATGGTCTGCTTGACGTGGGTCTGGAGTTCGCGGACGGTCGCCCCGTCGGCCGGGACACCGGCGCCGAGGACGACGTACGCCTTCACGAGCATGCCGCGCCGGGCGTCGGGGGCCCCGACGACCGCGCACTCCTCGACGTGCGGGTGGGTGAGGAGGGCCTTCTCGACCTCCGGGCCCGCGATGTTGTAACCGGAGGAGACGATCATGTCGTCGCTGCGGGCGACGTACCAGAAGTAGCCCTCCGCGTCGCGGATGTAGGTGTCGCCGGTGATGTTCCAGCCGTTCCTGACGTACGAGGCCTGGCGCGGATCCTCCAGGTAACGGCATCCGGTGGGACCGGTGACCGCGAGGAGGCCGGGCTGCCCGTCGGGAACGGGGTCTCCGTTCTCGTCGACGACGGCGGCGCGGTAGCCCGGAACGGGGCGGCCGGTGGAACCGGGCCGGATGTCCTCGTCGGCCGCGGAGATGAAGACGTGCAGCATCTCGGTGGCGCCGATGCCGTCGATGATGCGCAGGCCGGTGGCGGCGTGGAACTCGTGCCACACCGCGGCCGGGAGCGGTTCGCCGGCGGACACGCAGCGACGCAGCCCGGCAAGCCGGTCCACCGCCCCCGCCTCCATGATCGCGCGGTAGGCCGTGGGCGCGGTGAACAGCACGGTCACACCGTGCTCCGCGACGAGGTCGGCCAGCTGCAGCGGGGCGGCCTGCTCGATCAGCAGGGTCGCGGCCCCGGCGTGCAGGGGGAAGACCACCAGCCCGCCGAGCCCGAACGTGAAGGCGAGCGGCGGTGTGCCGGTGAAGACGTCGTCCGGGCGGGGTTTGAGGACGTGTCGGGAGAAGGTGTCGGCGTTGGCCAGGACGTCGCGGTGGAAGTGCAGGGTCGCCTTCGGGCGTCCGGTGGTGCCGGAGGTGAAGGCGATCAGTGCCACGTCGTCCGCGGCCGTGACCACGGTGGTGAACCGGCCGTCCTTGGCGGTGCAGCGCGCGGCCAGGTCCTCCGGCGCGGGACCCCCGTAGGTGAGGACCGGCAGGTCGGGCAGACCGGGGCGGCGGCCCGGGTCGAGCTCGTCGGCGTAGCGGTGGTCGCACAGGGCGAGCGAGGGCCGGCTGATGTCGGTGAGCTCGGCGAGTTCTCCGGCCCGCAGCAGCGGCATGGTGGTGACGGCGACCCCGCCGGCCTTGAGGACGCCGAACCAGGCGGCGACGAGCCAGGGGTTGTTGGGGCCGCGCAACAGGACGCGGTTGCCGGGCCGGAGGCCGAAGTCCTCGGTCAGGACCTGGGCGACCTGGTTGGCGCGGTGCTGCAGTTCGCCGTAGGTCCAGCGCTCGGTCGGGGTGAGCAGACAGGGGCGGTCGGGGCCGTGCCGCTCGACGGCGTCGTCGAGCAGGCGCTGGGCGCAGTTGAGCCGGTCCGGGTACTCCAACTCCGGTAGTTCGAAGTGGAGTTCGGGCCAGAGGGGGAAGGGCGGAAGCCGATCACGACAGAAGGAATCGGCGTACGCGGAAGGGGAGAGCTCCATGGGGCGGCACCTCAATCAGGGAGCAGCGGGGAGATGGGTGCACGGTATGTCGAATATTTGGCGCTCGTCAACATCTCGCTATATCGAGACGGCCCGGGAGCCCCTCGGGCACCTTCCGGGCGCCTGCGACAGGACTCAGGAGACGGGGACGCGCACCTGGATCGCCTTGCCGAACTCATGTGCCACGACGGAGAGTTCACCGCCGAGTTCGGCCGTCAGCAGCTGCACCATGAGCAGCCCGCGCCCGTCCTCGGACTCCGGGTCGACCTCCGACCGGGGCGCGGGCAGCCGCGGCAGGCCGGCACCCCGGTCGGCGACCTCCAGCCGGAGCCAGCCGCCCGCCTCCGCGACGGCGACCCGCATCCGCCCGGCACCGCCCGCATGCCGGACGACGTTGCCGACGAGTTCACTGACGGCCAGCAGCAGGGCGTCCACCACGTCGGCGGGGACCCGCCAGGCGTCGAGGGTGGCGCGCACCCGGGACCTGACCTGCGGAACACTCGCTGCGACCGGGTCGGAGACCCAGTGGACGAAGCTGCGGACCGCAGGAACCGCATGGGTGTCGGCGATGGTGAGCATGAGGCGCTCCCGAAGGGGGAAGGCGGCGCCGCCACTGCAGTAGCTCGTGTAACTGATCCCGAATCTGGATCGTTTCTGGGCTTGTGGTCAGCGGAAACGCGTCGCTAGAGTCCTTGATTACACGTGTAACACGCTACGCCGCCCCCGGTGGCTCACGCAAGCATTCCGGACAAACGACGCGAAGCCTGCGTCCGCCCCACCGGTCACACAGCAACCGCTCCACCGGGACACCGCCGATTGGAAGGGCCGCAATGACGCAATCTCCTCCCGCCGAGATCGACCTCGCCGACATGACCTGGCCACCCCCGCCGTACCGGTCCCCCGTACCGCCCGTGACGGGCGCGGACGGCGTCCGCCGCTTCGACGGGATCACCTACGCGACCACGCCCGGCTACCGCCCCCGGCTGCTCGACGTACAGGTGCCCGCCGGCGAAGGCCCGTTCCCGGTGATCGTCTGGATCCACGGCGGCGGCTGGCTGGACGGCGCCCGCCGCTACCCGCCGCCGACCGTCCCCGCCGACCTGCTGCACGGGGCGGTACTGGCGGCCGGGCTCGCACTCGTCTCCGTCGACTACCGGCACAGCCTCGAAGCGCCCTTCCCCGCCCAGCTGCACGATGTGAAGGCCGCGATCCGCTACGTCCGCACCTTCGCCGGCGACCTCGGCATCGACCCGGACCGGATCGGCGTCTGGGGCGAGTCCGCGGGCGGTCACCTGGCCGCCCTCGCCGGCCTCGTCGGCCCCGACAGCCCGCAGGGCGCGGCGCTGGAGGGCGCGGAGGGCGTCGGCTCCGGCGAGAGCGGGGTTTGTGCCGTCGTCGACTGGTACGGCGTCTCCGACCTCGTCACCCTGGCCGATCACCCCATGCCGGCGATGCCCGGTGCGGAGTTCCCCGATCCCTACGAGGCCCTGCTCGGTGCCACCGTCGCCGAGCGGCCGGATCTGGCGCGGGCCGCGAGCCCGGTGACGTACGCGGAGGGCTCGAATCCGCCGCCGTTCCTGCTCGTGCACGGGACGCACGACGGCCTGGTCCCGTACAGCCAGAGCGAGGCCCTCGCCGCGGCCCTGAAGAGCGCCGGGGGCGAGGTCACCCTGCAGCCCGTCGAGGGCGCCGACCACATCTTCCTCGGCTCCGGCGACATCCCCGCCATCGTCGAGGGGGGCGTGGCCTTCCTGGCCCGGCACCTCGGCGCGGGAGCCTGACGGCGCCGGTCCCGCACACCCGTCCCGCCGCGGGGGCGCGGCCCCGGCCGCGCCCCCGCGTTCCCTTCACAGCGCACCCGGCCGCGGACCCCCGCCGCGGTCACGAGAGGCAGCCATGTCCGGCAACCCGACCACCACCGCCCCGCACGGCAGACCCCGCACACCCCACCGGTCCGGTGGGACCGGCCGGCGCCCCGAGACCGGCGCGCCGCGCGGCCGCGGCGTCCTCGTCGCGGGTCTTCTGCTCCTGGGCGCGGCCGTGGCACCCGCACTCGTCGTCCGCGCCGACGTCACGCATCCGCCCTTCCAGGGGCTGGACGACCGGTGGCTGATATGGATGGGCGGCCCCCACGAAGGGCTGTACCAGGCCGCCGCCACGGCCCTGGACCTGTTCGGCGGGCCGGTCGGGTCCCTCGTCCCGCTCTCCCTGCTGATCCTGCTGCTCGTCCGCAGGCGCTGGGTCTCGGCCGCCTTCCTGCTCGCGGCGAACCTCGGTGGCAACATGCTGGTCGTCCAGGGCCTCAAGCACCTGGTGGACCGGCCGCGCCCGGCCGACCCCCTGGTCCGCGTCGACCACGGTTCCTTCCCGTCCGGCCACGCGGCCACGGCGGCGGTCCTGGTCGTCGTCCTCGGGGCCCTGCTGGTGCCGGCCGCCCGCCGGCGGGCGTGGTGGATCGGGGGCGCGGTCTTCACGCTGGCCATGATGTGGAGCCGTACCTGGCTGCACGCGCACTGGCTCAGCGACACGGTGGCCGGGGCCGCGGCGGGCGCGGGGGTGGGGCTGTTGGCGTGGTGGCTGTTCGGTCCGGCGCTCGCCCGGGAACGTGCCCGCGCCCACGACCGCCGGGGGGCGGCCGCGGGCGCGGGTACCGCCTGATCCGGGCACGCGACGGCGCGGCCCTACCGCGGCAATCGGCAACGGGGTCGCCCCGCGACCGTCACTGATACGGAATGTCGATGCCGGCTGCGCGCAGCTTCGTCTCGACCAGTGCGTTCAGCCGGGCAACGGCCGGCGCCCGGTCCTCGCGGTGGTGGTTGACCAGTCCGTACCGGGAGGCCGTGTCGGCCCGGCCCCGAGACCCCGTCGGCATCGTCAGCAGGGCCCGGTCCGCCAGTAGCTTGTCGGTCAGCAGGGACGCCAGCTCCTCGATCCGCGGGTCGTCGGCATCCCAGGACGCCGCGTCCGCGCCACGCTTGGCCAGCTCGACGTGCTCGGGATCGTCGAGCGAGTGCCGGAGCCGGGTCAGGAAGCTGTCGAAGACCTCCGGGATCAGCGCACGGGCGAGCACCAGGGCTTCGCGCTGCGCGGCCACGTAGTCGGGACCGAAGCCGAGATCGGCGAGTCGGTCCAGGACCGCGCAGGCCCGGTCGGGCAGGAGGGCACGGTCGCCGTCGGCGAGTCGGTGCAGCGTGTCCCGGCGTGCGATCAAGCCCTCGATCTGTTCGGTGAGCCGGCGATGGACGTCGTCCAGGGCGGCGGCGAACCTCTCGGGGTCGGCGTCGAGCAGGTCGGCCGTCTCGGCCAGCGGCACGCCGGCCGAGGCCAGGGTCCGGACCTGGACCAGCCGGAGCAGGTCGGCCGATCGGTAACGCCGATAGCCGGAGCCGTCGCGTTCAGGCTCGGCGACCAGGCCGAGCCGGTGATAGTGCCGCACGGTCTTGACCGTGACGCCGGCGAACGCCGCCGCCTGACCGATCGTGAGCCCGTCTGTCATCGGCTCAGCACACCTCCTGGTCGTGGGGGTTGCAGGTGATCACGGAGGCGATCACCGGGGCGAGGGTAGCCCGCGTCCGTTCCCCCGCGTCATCCGGCCCATGACCGTGACGGGTGGTGACCTTGACGGGTGTTGACCTTGACGGGTGTTGACCTTGACCTCGGGTCAGGGTGCAAGGTCATCGCACGGCCGCCTCGAAGGGGCGGCCGGAGATCCGGCACCGTGAACAAGGGGGACGCATGAGGGGAACGGGCGACAACAGCGGCTTGTCCGAAGCAGGGCTGCGCAGACTGCGCGACGTGCTGACACGGCACGTCGAGTCCAAGAAGATTCCCGGGCTCGTCGCCCTGGTCGGCCACCGCGGCCGGACATACGTCGAGGCGATCGGGACGATGCGCCACGACGGTGGCGCGCCGATGCGCCGGGACACGATCTTCCGGATGGCGTCCACGTCCAAGCCGGTCACGATGGCGGCGGCAATGATCCTGCTCGACGAATGCCGATTGCGGCTGGACGACCCGGTGGACCCGTGGTTGCCCGAACTCGCCGGCCGACGGGTGCTGAAGCGGCCCGACGGCCCGCTGGAGGACACCGTTCCGGCGCGGCGGCCGATCACCGTACGCGACCTGCTGACCTCCACGTTCGGGCTCGGAGTGGATTTCGGGTTGATGGACTCCCCCATCAGGGCCGCGACCTTCGAGCGTCTCGACTACAGCGTGGCATCCGGGCCGGCGCCCGGGCCGGACGAGTGGATGCGCCGCCTCGGCGAGCTGCCGCTGTCGTACCAGCCCGGCGAGCGATGGCAGTACGACCTCAGCAACGAGGTGGTCGGTGTGCTGGTCGCCAGGGTCGCGGGCCGGCCGCTGGAGACGTTCCTGCGCGAACGCGTCCTCGATCCGCTGGGGATGAAGGACACCGCCTTCCACGTGCCCGCCGACCGGATCGACCGGCTGCCGCCCCTGTACGGGCCTGATCCGCAGACCGGAGCGTTCCTCGTGTGGGACGAGGCGGCCGGCGGAAGGTCCGGCCGGCCCCCGGCGTTCCAGGGCGCCGGCGGCGGGCTGGTCTCCACCGCCGACGATTACCACGCCTACTTCCGGATGCTGCTGAACCACGGCATGCACGGCGGCGAACGGATCCTGTCCCGGGCCGCCGTCGAGCTGATGACCACCAACCGCCTCACGTCCGGGCAGCAGGCCGCGCGGGACGCCATGTACCGGAACGTCGCCCATATGACGGTCGGACAGGGACTGCACGGCGGCTGGGGCTTCGGAATGGCGGTACGCACCCACCCCGGCGGCTACGCGCCCGTCGGCCAGTTCGGCTGGGACGGCGGTACCGGCACCACCGCCTACGCCGACCCGGTCCATCGCCTCACCGGAGTCCTGCTCACCCAGGTCGGGATGTCCACCCCTGATTCGCCGCGGCTCCTCCACGACTTCTGGACCACCATCTACCAGGCCGTCGAAGGCTGACGGGGGCCGGCAGGCCAGGCGGTCAAGACGTCACGAGGTCAGCGGGCCAGGAGGTCAGGACGTCCGGCGGTGGACCAGGACCGGCCGCACGGCCGGCACCGGCGCCGCCGTGCCGGTCTCGATCAGCTCGTGCACCGCGTCCGCGATCTGCGCGGCCGACGGCATGTCCAGCCGGACCGTGGTGAGTGCGGGCTGCTGGAGCGTGGAGAGGACGAGGTCGTCGCAGCCGACCAGGGCGACCTCGTCGGGCACGGTGATGCCCTCGGCCTGCAGCGCGTGCAGCAGCAGGGCCGCGTACTCGTCGTTGTAGGTGAAGGCGGCGTCCAGGCCGAGGCTTCGCCAGCGCCGGGCGAGCGCGCTCGCGGACTCCCGGGTGTAGGACAGTTCCAGCGGGGTGACGGTGGCCATGCGCCGGGCCGCCACCGACTCGGCGCCCGCGAGGCGGGGCTCGGCGAGGGTGCCGAGGCCGCGTTCCTGGGGCATGACGACGCCGATCCGGGTCCGGCCGCGCGCGATGAGGTGCTCGGCCGCGGTGACCCCGATCCGGGTGTGGTCGAAGTCGATGGTGTGCACTCCCGGGACGGGATGGGACGCGAACGCCAGCAGGCCCCGCACCCCCGCCCGGACCAGTACGTCGGCCGCCTGGGCGGTGAAGCGGTCGCCGTCCAGGGCGACGACGGCCGCGGGGCGCAGCTCGGCCCAGGCCCGGGCGGCGTCGAGGGGGTCGGTGAAGCGGCCCGCATGCAGGACAGCCGTGTACCCGTAGCGGTCGAGCTCGCTGTGCAGATCGTCGACCCAGTCGCTGACGAGGCGGCCGATCGCGGAGATCGACGAGGGCATCAGGACGAGGTTGCTGCGGCCTGCGCGCAGGGACCGGGCGGCCGCGTGCGGTACGTAGCCGAGCTGCTTGGCCGCGTCCAGCACCCGGGCACGGGTGCCGGCGCTCACCCGGTGACCCTGGGTGTCGTTCAGGACGAAGGAGACCGTGGCACGCGACACCCCGGCGAGGCGGGCCACGTCGGCGCTGGTGATCGATGCGGGGACGTGTGTGTCTCTGGTCATGACGTCCCTCGACGCTCCTTCTGCTCGGGCCGGGCATCCGATCGGCCCCGGTGTGCGCACCGGCTTCGTTCGGGTGACTCCTTCCTTCTCAGGTTACACGAGTTAAATCAAGGGGGCGGGGGTGTGCAGGAGCCTGGAGGCTCCCGCGAGGTCGTCGAGGGCGGTCACGACCGAGTCGAAGCGCATCGTGGTGCGGGTGCGTGTGTCGTACGGCCGCCACTGCGGCAGGTCGGGATGGTTGGGGTCGCCGGTGCGGACGAAGGCGATCCAGGCCCGGTGCATGGCGTACGCGAGGCCGTCACGGACGGCGGGGGCGAGGCCGGCCAGGAAGGGCGCGTGCGACCACTGGTCGAAGTTGTCGAAGACGAAGGGGAGTTCGAGGCAGTGCGCGGCGCCGAGCCGGCCCTCGTACGCCGGGGTGGGCAGGTCGAACTGGTAGGCCCATACAGGGCTGCCCGTCTCTCCGCGCGCCTCGGCCAGCCGAACCGCCGGCACCCGGAAGAGCTCGTCCGTGATGAGGTCCATCAGGACGTCGGCGGGGCGGGCTCCGGGCCGGGCCCGCTCGTACGCGGCGTACACGCCCTCCGCGGCTTCGCTCCCGAAGGTCTCCGCGATCCGGTCGGTGACCTGCTGCCGGGTGGCGGCGGCGTACCCCTCGTCGAGGGCGAAGCCGAAGTTGGCCTCCTCCCGCGTCCAGCCGATCATGACGTCGACCTCGGCCGCGGCCCCGCTCAGCAGGGCCTCGGCGGGGTGGTCGCAGAGGGTCACTCCGTCGATCACGGGCAGGAAGGGTGTCGGCCAGTACCCCCACCGCATGGTCTGCGCGAACAGCCCGGCGCCGGCGCCGATCAGCTCGGGCCACGGCAGCGTACGCAGCTCCGCCAGGTTCTTGGCCCCGGCCAGCTCCAGGTAGGCGGCGGTGCGCTCCAGGTACGCCGCCGGGCCGGGGAGGTCCAGACCGAAGGGCGGGCTCTGCAGGATCACCCGCCGGATCAGGCCCTCGGTCTGCGGGTGGCCGGCGAGGGCGGCGGTGGACACCGCCCCGCCGGACTGCCCGGCGACCGTGATGCAGTCCGGATCACCGCCGAAGGAGGCGATGTTCTCCTTCACCCAGCGCAGGGCGGCGAGCTGGTCGGTGAGCCAGAAGTTGCCTCCCCCGCCGCCCTCGCCGCCCTCGCCGGCCTCGTCGGCCGCGCCGCCCTCGTCCCCCTGACCGCCTTCCCCGTCACCGGGGTAGAGGTAACCGAGGGGCCCGATGCGGTAGTTGATGCTCACGACGACGAGGTCGCCGTCGCGCGCGAAGGTCTCGCCCGAGTAGCCGGGCAGCGATCCGGAGCCGGACACGAAGCCGCCGCCGTGGATCCAGACCAGGACCGGGCGCCGGCCGTCGTCGACGGCGGGCGTCCAGAGGTTCAGGGTCAGGCAGTCCTCGTCGAAGGGGGGCGACCCGTGCCCGCCGAGCACCGGGTCACCGCCCTCCATGTACATCTGCGGCGCGCTCGGACCGTCGGCGGTGGCATCCCGCGTGCCGCTCCAGCCGGCGTGCGGCCGCGCGGGCCTCCAGCGCAGGTCACCGACCGGCGGGGCGGCGTAGGGCACGGCCCGGAAGACGGTGAGCCCGCCCTCGATCGCGCCGCGCAGGCGGCCTGCGGGCAGGTCCACCACCGTCGGGTCCTGGCCTGGGGGGTGAGGCATGAGCCGTTCCTTCCTCGCTGCCGCGCGCGGGATGCACGCCGCCGACCGAGAGTATGGCGTGAATTTGTCGAACGTCAACGTCGCTCAATAATCTGAGCTCCGGGGTGATGCCTCACAGCCACAGGCTGTTCGAGGCCATCCGCTCCGACTCCGTCTCCAGCAGCGGAGCGAAGGCCCGCCACAGGACGAGGCAGGTTCCGACGCCGACGAGGGCGCCGGCGACGGTGTCGCTGAGCCACTGGGCATGGAGCCAGGTCCGGCTGCCCATCATGGCGAGGACGTACGAGGCTCCGAACGCCCACCACCAGCGTCGCGCACGCGGCGGGAACACCACCACCGCAACGGCGATCACCAGCGTCACCGCGCTGAACACCTGCCCGGACGGGTACGAGCCGTCGTTGACCAGCACCAGCGGGTGCGGCGGACGCGGCCGGTCGGCCAGCTGCTTGAGCGGCAGGAGCACGACGAGGTTGGCGACCACGGTGACCGTGAAGACGAACAGCCCCGAGCGCCAGCGGCCGTAGACGCACAGGCAGCCGATCACCAGCAGCGGCAGGACCATGCCGAGCGGGCCGCCGAGCCGGTCGAGGACGGTGGTGAAGCCGCCCAGGCCGTCACCGCCGGGGGATCCCGCGGCGGCGGAGTCGTTCACCGAGGCCGCCCACCGGTCGTCGAACCCCTGGAAGAAGGGCCGCCGGTCGAGCCGGAGCAGCAACCCGGCCAGCAGCGCGAGGACCAGGAGGGCGACGCCGAGGCCGAGCGCATGACGCGGCGGGGCCGCCGGAAGGTGATGCCGGGGCGGGCGGACCGGCAGGGGCGGCCGGGACGGTGGCACGAAGGAGGGCGAGGGGAACATGGCGGGCCTTTCACGGTCGTCTCCCCAGGCGGTGGGGGCACGCGGAGAGCAGGCACGGGACGGTGGAACGCGAGGGAGGGCGCCGGGGAACGCCCTCGGAAGACGCCATGGGGGACGCCATGGGGCACGTCTTCGGGGTAGGCATCGGGCACGTCTGCGGGATACGGCATCGAGGTGCGGCCGGCAGCCACGGGAACACGGCGGCCGGCGCACGGCACCCGGCGACGCCGGGGCGGGTGGGAAGCCCGTCGGCGACAGGATCGTCGCGGTGCGGCACGGAGTATTGCCGATGCGTCACGACCGCCACAAGAGCAAGAGGGTTTCTCGACACATCTACCGCGTCCGATGGCCGCGACAGGGTGGTTACACGTCATGCCACCCCGAACTCCCCCGACGGTCACGATCTGCACAACGACGCGCCGTAGGACCTGGCGGAGCCCGGAAATGGGTGCTACACAGTGTCCACCGCACTTGGTGACACGTGTAACAACATCACGTTACGAACGGCGTCCGCCACCGCACGTCCCGACGGCGACGCCGTCCCGCGCCCGTTCATGGGCCGCCCCTCTCTCCCTCGCACGCCACCTCCCCGCTCCGTCCCCCGAGGAGTCGTCATGGCCACGCCCGAAGTCGTCGAACCGTCCGTACCCCCGACCGGGGAGCCCGCCCCCCGGCGAGCTCTCCTGCCCCTCCTGCTGGTCGCCAACTCGGCGATGATGGCGCTCTACATGGGCGTCGGCTCCGTCCTGCTGCCCACCCAGGTCGCCGCGATCGCCCCTGACGACAAGGTCGCCGTACTCGGCCTGATCGGCGGCGTCAGCGCGGTCTTCGCCACCGCCTTCAACCCCATCGCCGGCGCCCTCTCCGACCGCAGCGGGCGCCGCAACCCGTGGATCATCGGCGGCGGCCTGGCCTCGCTCGCCCTTCTCGCCGCCCTCGGCAGCGCGACCACCGCGCTGCTCGTCGGCATCGGCTGGTGTCTCATCCAGGCGACGATGAACGTCTTCCAGGCGGCGGTCACCGCGATCGTGCCCGACCGGATCCCCGCCGCCCGCCGGGGCACCGCGTCCGCGCTGGTCGGGCTCGGCCTGCCCATCGGCGGTACGGCCGGCGTGCTCATCGCCTCCCAGACCGCGGACCAGCTGCGCACCGGCTACCTCGTCCTCGGCGCCGTCGTCGCCGGGTCCGCCCTGCTGCTCAGCGTCTTCTGCCGGGACGTCCCGCGCACCGAGCCCGCCGCCGAGGCTCCCGCCCGACCCAAAGGCGCCCAACTGGCCGCGTTCCTCTCGGCCCTGGCCAACCACGACTTCCGGTGGGCCTTCATCGGCCGGGCCCTGATGGTCCTCGGCTACTTCTCCGTCGTCGGTTATCAGCTGTACATCCTCGGCGACCACATCTCGCTGCCCGAGGGACTGACCCCGCCCGCCGCGATGGCCGTCCTCACCCCGGTGTCGATGGTCGCGATGGCCGTCTCCACCGTCGTGGGCGGTCTGCTGTCCGACCGCTGGAACCGCCGCAAGGTGTTCGTCGGCGTGTCGGCGGCCCTCGCCGGGCTCGTCATGGTGGTCCCCGTGATCAGCCCGACCTGGACCGGCATGCTCGTCTTCAGCGCGCTCAACGGGCTCGCCTTCGGCTGCTTCATGGCCGTCGACACCGCGCTCGTCACGCTGGTCCTCCCGCGGGCCGAGGACGCCGCCCGCGACATGGGCGTCCTCAACATCGCGAACGCCGGGCCGCAGATCATCGCCCCGTTCGTCGCCTCGGCCGTCGTCACCGGCCTGGGCGGCTACACCCCGCTCTTCCTCGCCGGCGGGGCCCTCTCGCTGGTCGGCGCGCTCGCCATCCTCCCGATCCGCAGCGTGCGCTGACCCCCTCCCCCGGGCCCGCCCGTCCGCAGCTCCGGCGGGCGCACGCCGAGGGTCGTGCGCCCGCCGGTCCCACCCCTGCCCACCCTCGACTCCCTCCCCTCCCAAGGAGCAACCCTGTGAGACGCAAGCGAGTTCTGCCGCTGGCCGCGCTGCTGCTGTGCACGCCGGCCCTGGCCGGCACGGCCCCGGCGGTCGCCGCGCCGCAGACCGCGCCCGCCGGCCCGTTGCGGATCCTGCTCACCAACGACGACGGCTACAACGCCCCGGGCATCCGCAAGGCCTTCGAGCGGCTGACCGCCGCCGGGCACGACGTCACGATCGTCGCCCCGCTCACCAACCAGAGCGGCACCGGTACGAAGATGCTGAGCGGGCCGTCGATCACGGTGAAGCACCCCGAGCCGAAGGTCTGGGCCGTCGACGGCACCCCCGGCGACTCCGTCGCCTTCGGGCTGGCCGAGGTCTTCGCCGGGAACGCCCCCGACCTGGTCGTCTCGGGCACCAACTTCGGCCCCAACGTGGCCGGTCTCGCCACCCACTCCGGTACGGTCGGCGGCGCCGTCGCCGGGCTGGAGCACGGCGTACCGTCCATCGCGCTGAGCACCGGCGGCGTCACCGCGCCCGACCCCGTCACCACGGTCAACGCCATGGGTCCGACGCTCGACTTCGCGGTCAAGCTGATCGACCGGCTGCGGGCACGGGCCCGGTCCGGCCCGCTGCTGCCCCAGGGCGTCGGCCTCAACGTCAACCACCCGGTGGTCGGCGCGGACGGCAGGGGAACGGCCGCGGGAGTGTCCTCGACCTTCCAGGATCCGCAGACCCTGCTCGAACCGGACTTCACCGACGCGGGCGACGGCACGTGGAAGGTGACCGTCAAGGTCGACCTGCGGCCCGCCGCCAAGGGTGGTGACGTCGAGGCCGTGACCGCCGGCCGGATCGCCGTCAGCCCGATGAACGCCGACTGGAACACCGGGCCGGCCGACCAGGCCGTGACCTCCGCACTGATCGCCGGGCTCCGCCCCTGACGGGTCCCGGCCGGGGCGGGGCCCGCACCCCGCTCCGCCCCGGCCGGACAGGGCCGGATCCACCCCCGGCACGACACCGGATCCACCCCGGCACGACATCGGCACGCACCGGCGACACTCCAGGAGGACGGATGAAGAGGCCCGGAAGACGGCTGCCCTCGGCAAGAGCCCTGCTCGGTACGGCACTTGCCCTGATCGCAGTGCTCGGCTCCGCACCACCCGCGGCGACGGCGGCGCCGTCCGGCGGATCACCGCACCCGGTGGTCACCGTCGCGCAGGGCGCCCTGCGCGGCCAGTCCCGCGACGGCGCGCAGGAGTTCCTCGGCGTCCCCTACGCCGCTCCCCCGGTCGGGGACGCGCGGCTACGGGCCCCCGCGCCCGCGCCCGGGTGGCACGGGGTGCGCGAGGCCACCCGGCAGTCCCCCGCGTGCCTGCAGTTCTCGCCCTTCGGCCTGAGCGATCCGGCGGCCGTCAGCGAGGACTGCCTGTACCTGGACGTGTACCGGCCCCGGACCGCCCGCCCCGGAGCCCGGCTCCCGGTGATCGTCTGGATGCACGGGGGTGCGTACAGCCAGGGGACGGGCACCCAGTTCGGCGGGCGGACCATGGCCGACCTCACGCAGAGCGTGGTGGTCAGCATCAACTACCGGCTGGGGCAGCTCGGCTATCTCGCGCTGCCCGAGCTCGGCCGGGAGAACGCCCTGCGCTCCGGGTCCTTCGGGCTGATGGACCAGCTCGCGGCGCTGCGCTGGACCCGGGAGAACATCGGCGCGTTCGGCGGGAATCCGGGCAGCGTCACGATCTCCGGGCAGTCTGCGGGCAGCGGTTCCGTCTGCGCGCTGCTGGCCGCCCCGCCGGCCGCCGGCCTCTTCCACCGGGCCGTGCTGCAGAGCGGTCCGTGCACGCTGCTGGGTACGCCGGACAGCGCGGACGCCGAGCAACAGGCGCGGTCCTTCGCCGAGCGGGCGGGCTGCACCGCTTCCGCCGGGGTGGCCGCGTGCCTGCGTGCCGCCTCCGGGGCGGCGCTGGTCGAGGCGGCCCGTACGCTGCCCACGCGCGGTCCGGCCTCCGGTGACGGGCTGCTGCCGGTCGCTCCCGCGCAGGCCATCGGGAGGGGTGCGTGGAACAAGGTGCCGGTGCTGATCGGGAGCACCCGCTCCGAGGCCCGCTTCTTCGTGGCGCTGACGCAGCCGTACCTGACCGCCGAGCAGTACACGGCGCAGATCCTGGCCGGTCACGGGGCGGCCGGGCCCGAGGTGCTGGCGCGCTATCCGGTGGCGAAGTACGGCTCGCCGTATCTGGCGCTGTCCGCGGTCATGACGGACTCGACCTTCGCGTGCCACACCGCGTGGACGGCGCAGCTGTTCGCGGCCCAGGTGCCGACGTACGTCTACGAGTTCGACGACCCGCGGTCGCCGACGCTGGCGGGCGCGCAGGTGCCGGGCCTGGACGAGTCGAACGCGCACAGTGCGGAGCTGGCCTATCTGCACGACTTCACGATGGGCGAGCGCCCGCTGACGCCGGTGCAGGTCACGCTCGGGAACCGGATGAAGCGCTACTGGGCGGCGTTCGCCCGCTTCGGCGCCCCTGTGGTGGCGGGCCAGACCCCGTGGCCGCCGACCGGAGCCGGAGCCGGAGACGGAGATGCCACGGTGCTCACCCTGGACCCGGCGGCGACGCGGACGACCACGTCCTTCGGGGCGGACCACAGTTGCGCGTTCTGGCGGACGCAGCCTCCGCAGCGGCTCTGATTCCCCGCCCCGGCCGACCGGTCGGGAAGTAGAATTGGATCATCGGGGAGGGGGTCCGGATGGACCGGAACATACGCACGGTCGAGGACGTGCTGAGGCTGCTGGACGGCCTCTTCGCACCGGAGGCCGACCGTTGGACGGCCGACGGGGCGTCCTGGTGGGACGGTTTCTACGCGGACCGCTCCAAGCCGGTCCCGTTCTTCGTGCCGAAGCCCGACGAGAACCTGGTCGCGTACCTCGACCGCGGCCTGATCACCCCGGGCCGCGCCCTCGACCTGGGCTGCGGTCCGGGCCGCAACGCCCTGTACCTCGCCTCCCGGGGCTTCGAGGTGGATGCCGTGGATCTGTCGCCGACGGCCGTCGCCTGGGGCGAGGAGCGGGCCCGCGAGGCGGGGGTCGCGGTCAGGTTCCACCGCGGGAACGCCTTCGACCTCGCCGCGACCACGCTGAGCGGCCCGTACGACCTGATCTACGACTCGGGCTGCTTCCACCACCTGCCGCCCCACCGCCGCATCAGCTATCTCGCCCTCCTCGAACGGTCCCTCGCGCCCGGCGGCCATCTCGCACTCACCTGCTTCGCCGCCGGCGCGATGGGATCCGAGATCCCCGACGAGGAGTTCTACCGTGAGGCGGGCCTCCAGGGTGGACTCGCCTACACCCCGGAGTCCCTGCGGGCGATCTTCGGCGACCTGACCGAGGTCGAGCTGCGCCGGATGCGGGACGAGCCCGCCGGGTCCCCGCTCTTCGGCGAGCCCTTCCTCTGGACGGCCCTGCTCCGCCGCCCCGCCGGGTCATGGCCCTGAGGCGTGTCCGGCAGGGCTCGTGCTCTCAGTGGAGCTGCTGGGTGCCGACGCTGTCATGGACGAAGACGGACCGGGTGTCGGTGGAGGGGTAGCTCTCCTTCAGGGTGAAGGCCTGGGGCGTGCCGCCTGCAGGGGAGTCCGGGGCTTCGAAGTGCAGGACGTAGGTCTTGGAGGTGGCTGTCTCGCTCTCCAGCTGCAGCCAGCCCACGACGTCGGCAGCCGGAAAGGTACCGGTCGCGGTGATGGTGGTCTTCGTGGTGCCCTGCTGGAAGGCGAAGGTGGCCGTGCCGAGGTCCAGACGCTTGCGGGCGCCGTCCTTCCAGCGCTGGAAGAGTGTGATCCACTCCTCCGGCCATGGGCCGCCGGTCGCTGTGGGCGGCATGTCGCTCTTCAGCCGCCCCAGGATGTCGTCGGCATTCGCCACGACGTCGTCGTAGTCCCACAGATCGAATGCGAAGCCCATGTGGGCCTTGTCGGTGGCGCGGAACATCGGCCGGATGTGGAGCTCGAACACGGGAGTGCGCATGCTAGCCGTACACCTCCATCAGAACGCTGTTGAGTGTGATCTCCCCGATCAGCTCGGGTGGTTGCTGTGGCTCACCCTGCGGCGTGGGGGAGGCCGTGTACCGGAGCGTCAGCAGGTGCTCCTCGGCTTCGGCCGTGGCGGCGAGTACGGTCGTCACGTCGAAGCGTGCGGTGACCACGGTCGTGTGGTCGTGCGGCTCCGTTCCGTGTTCCGGGTGGCCGTGGTCGTGTCCGGGGTGTCCGGTGCCCGCGCTGTGCGGGTGGGCCTGCCACATCGCCAGGTACCCGATGTCGAAGCGCTTTGCGAACTCCTCGTCGTCGCGCCGGTACGGGATGTCGACCGGATGGAAGAACGCCCGGAGCACATAGCTCCCCGTCAGGGGGATCTTCACCCCCTCCAGGCGCAGGCCCACGCGCCTGCCCGCTGCCGCGTGCGACGCGGCCGCAGCGACACCGAACTGCACCTGTCCCTTCTCGCGCAGCTCCGTCACGAGCCCGGCCCCGGACACCGGAGTGAGCGGGACCGTCTCCAGGATCGGAGGCGGGAGGGGGAGAGGGGTGGGCGGAGCGAGTACGTCGAACGCGACGTCGAGCTGATCGGTGTACTCGTACCGGTAGCCCAGCGCCAGCGTGTCGGCGAAGTCCGCGACCTTGTGTTTGGGCTGCGTCAGGAAGCCGCGCAACTTGCTCTGCGGGGAGGTGGGGGCGGGCATCGCGTGGCGCCGCTGCCATTCGGCCCAGAGCAGGTCGACGAAGCAGTGGAAGCTGAAGTAGATCGGGTCCATCGCGGCCGTGGTCGGGGTCGCCATCAGGCCGCCGATGAAGTTGGGATGCATGTAGTCGTGCGGGCCCCGCTCCAGCCGGCCCTTGTTGCCGATCGGCGAGCCCTTCACGTAGCCGCCGAACTCGGCCTGGCCGGTCTCGTGGAGCACGATGTCGAGGGTGTTCGCCGGCAGCGGCGTCGACAGGTTCTCGTTGCGACCGGAGTCCAGGCCGGGCTGCGAGAACGCGGCCGGGAACTTGCCCGTCGCCTGTGGGTGGATCCAGTCCCAGTACGGCACGGTGACATCCGCGGTTCTCGGCGGGTCCGCCGCCTGCAGCAGCTTCTCGAAGTAGTACAGGTGAGCCCGGTGCCACGGCAGGAACAGGTCGCTGCCGTGTTCGCACGGGCCGACGGACCCGTCGTTGTGGAGCGCAGCCTGGAAGTCGTACCCGCTCACGTCGTCCGGATCGGCGGTCGAGCGGGCGCGCAGGATATCGATCGCATGGATGTAGTCGCTCAGCTCGCTCGGGCTCAGGGAGTTGATGTCCCGTCGGCTTCTGACCATCGCTCCACCTTCGGTTCGGCTCTCCCTATACGTATCAGCAGGAGCGCTGTGGTGCGCGTCACAGGTGTGGCGTGTCCGTGCGGAGAGAGCTGATCTTCGTGTCGTAGCAGGTCGCCCGCCGCAGGCGGCCGCGGTGTTCGTGGTCGCGGGCCTCGAAGCGGCCTGCCCCGATCGGGTGAACCGTTGCGGGGCTCGCCCGCACCTCGCCCGCCCGGCCTCCCGGACGGATACCGTTTCAGCCTGTCTGTATACATATGAGGCAGGTGTGGCATGACCCAGGTCCTTGAGTACGAGAGCAATGCCATCGTCGAGCTGCTGGGTGTTCTCCCCGCGGACCGCGATGCGGAATGGCTGAAGAACTCCCTTCAGCAGGCGATCATGGTGGAGATCGCGACCATCGGTCCGTACGCGAGCGCCCTGTGGTCGATCAAGGAATCGAATACGGCGGTCGCCAAGAACATCCGGGAGATCATCTTCGATGAGATGACCCATATGGGACTGGTGTGCAACATGCTCACCACCATCGGAGGGACTCCGGTCCTCGCGGATCCCAAGGTGGTGCCGAAGTACGAGCGCGCGCTGCCGGGGGGCGTGCGGCCCGAACTCATCGTCTTCCTGGAGGGGCTGACCAAGGACTCGGTCGAGATGTTCTCCGAGATCGAGCGCCCGGATCGCCCGGTCGCCCAGTTGGCAGCCTTCGCCACCATCGGGGCCTTCTACACCGAGATCGAGGAGGCGTTCGAGACTCACCAGCACCTGATCAGCGGCGACCGGCAGATCGAGTTCTCCCTTGAGAACCACGGCCAGGGCAACAAGATCGTTCCGCTCGACAGCATCGAGAAGGTGCGAGCCGCGATCGAGATCATCAAGGAGCAGGGCGAGGGCACCTCCGCCTCACCCGAGAACCCCTTCCCCGGCAAGCCCGGCGAGCTGGCGCACTTCTACGTGTTCCGGGAGATGTTCCGCGGCAAGAAGCTGATCAAGGTGTCGGAGAATCCGGTCGTCTGGGACTTCAAGGGCGACGATGTCCCACTGCCCCCGGCCTTCCCCATGGGGCGGGTGCCGGAGGGTGGTTGGGCCAACGGTGGGCCGAACGCGCCCACGCCCGAGGTTCAGCAGGTGCTCGCAGCGTTCAACGCACATTTCAGCGAAATGCTGCGGGCGCTGCAGGCAGCCTGGCTGACGGGTGACTCGGACATGCTGTTCCCGGCGATCGGCCACATGGGCGGGATGCGCACCGAGGCGCAGAAGCTCGTCCAGCTGGAGCTGCCCGACGGCAGCGGGAAGACCTACGGGCCGGAGTTCCTGTACGTCGAGGAGTGAGATCCTGCTGCCTTCCGGCAGCGACCGGACCCGCTCCGGCACCCGTTCCGGGCCGGTTCGGCTCTTCCCCAGGCCCGCCAGGGGCACGGGGAAGGACGCCCGGCCTAGGCCGGGCGTCGCTGCGCCCACGGCCGGACCTCCTCCAGTTGCGCCGCGACCCTCAGGAGGGTCACCTCGTCGTCCCGGCGGCCGACGAGTTGGACGGCGAGCGGCAGTCCGTCCTCGCCGAGGCCCGCCGGGACGGAGGCCGCCGGGTGTCCCGTGACGTTCCACAGTGCGGTGTAGGCGACCATCGGGCGCGAGCGCGCCAGCGCCGTCAGCAGCCCGGCACCGTCCAGCGCGCCCACCCGGCGCGGGCGCTCGGCGACGACCGGGGTCAGCAGCAGGTCCATGGTGGTGAACATGCGGTCGGCGCGCTCCGCCAGCCGCTCCCCCGCCCGGATCCCGCGCTCCACGGCCGACTCGGGGACCAGCCGGGCGAGCGCGAGGGTCTGTCGGGTGCGCCGTTCCAGCAGGTCGGGGCGCTCGACGGCGTCGGCCTCCGCCCGCACCCCACCGCAGAACTGCGCGGCGAACGGGGCTGTCGCGTCGGGGTAGCGGGGGTCGACCTCCCGTACGTCGTGGCCCAGTTCGCGCAGCGCCCGTACGGACTCCAGGACGGCCCCGACGTGTTCCGGATGCGGGCGCACCCCGGGCACGGCCGGCTTGACGGAATAGCCGATGCGCAGCCGGCCGGGCGGGGTCTCCAGGGCCTGCACCCAGCTGGTGGTCGCGGGGCGGGCGCTCCAGCGGTCGGTGGGGGTGGTGCCGGCGAGCACGTCGTAGAGCAGCGCGGCATCGCCCACGCTGCGGGTCAGCGGCCCGACGGTGCCGAGGGCGTACCAGAGGTGCGGGTTCGGGGCGGTGGAGACCCGGCCGCGCTGGGGTTTGAGGCCGAACAGGCCGCAGCAGGCGGCCGGGATGCGGATGGATCCGCCGCCGTCGCCGCCGAGGGCGGCCCCGACCAGTCCGGCCGCTACGGCGGCGGCGCTGCCGCCACTGGAGCCGCCGGGGGTGCGGGTGGTGTCCCAGGGGTTGCGGGTGTGACCGTGGGCGGCGGATTCGGTGAAGGGCCACTGGCCGAACTCGGGCATCGTCGTCTTGCCGATGACGACGGCTCCGGCGGCGCGCAGGCGGCGTACCGCTTCGGAATCGGCGGTGACGGGGGTCCGGTTGGCGGATCCGCCGAAGGTGGTGACCTGGCCCGCGACGTCCAGTTCGTCCTTGACGGCGATGGGCACGCCGTGGAGCGGACCGGTCGGCTCCGTCGCGTCACGGGCGTCGGCCTCGGCGAGGGCCTGCTCGGCGAGGACGACCCGGAAGGCTCCGAGGACGGCATCGGTCCGGGCGATGCGGCGCAGCGCGGCCTCGACGAGGGCGCGTGAGGTGGTCTTGCCGGTGCGCACCAGCTCGGCCTGGCGTGCGACCCCCTGGAACATCAGCTCCGCGTCGTCCCGGTCCTGTTCGTGCCGTCGTACGCCGTCTTCTGCCACGGACACCCTTTTCCCCTTACCTCTCGGTAACTCCGGTGCAAGGCTGGTGTCCCGGCGCTCGCGCGTCAACCCCGGCAGAGGTGGCGGTGGCGAACGGACGGATCAGGCGTGCCGGGCGGCGCACCTACAGGGGGTAGCCGTCGGGGATCTTCCCGCAGGGCGCGTGGACACGGAAGACGAGCGTCCCGGTGTGCTTGTACCAGTCCACATGGACCTGGTCGCCGGTGTCCCGGTTCTCGAACCGGAAGCCCGTGGTGGAGAGGTTCTGGCTGATGAGCTTCCAGCCCTCCTGCGAGAGCCGGGAGCGGAGGCGCTCCTGAGCGGTCCGGGCGGTGTCCTCCGGGATGCCGGTCGTCTCCTTTTCGAGGCTGAAGGTCCGGACGTCCGGGCGGCTCTCGTCGATGTGGGCGAGGGAACGCAGTCCCCGGTAGTAACAGGCTCCCGTTTCCATCCGGCCGGGCAGCAAGCGGTGCCCGGCGGGCAGGGCCAGATCGTTCTCGACGCGCTCGGCCTCCGCGCCGAGCCGTGTGGCGACGACATGGGGATCGACCTCGGGGTACGGTGCGCCGTTCCACAAGCGGTACGCACCCCAGCCGGTGAGGAGACAGCACAAGACACCCCCGAGCGCCAGCGCCGCGAAGACAGGACGAGAACGCGGGCGGCGGGGCGGGCGCGGGGGCGCTGCCGGGGAGAAGGACCGTACGGAAGGCATGGTCCGAAGCGTAGGGGGACGGGTCGCGCGGCATATCGGGGCCGGTACTCAGGCCGGCGTGAGTACCCGCCTCATCCGTCCGGCACGACCGGTCGTGCCGGACGGATGCGGGTGACGTCGTCCGGGGTCGGTCAGGACGCCGTGGCCGGGCGCGGGCGGCGGCCGCGGAAGCGGAGCACGGCGACGGCAGAGGCGGTGAGTGCCGCCACGGCGGCCGCCAGCGTCAGGAGCCAGAGCGGGACGCCGCCCACCGTGAGGAGTTCGTCGTGGTAGATCGCCCTGCGGTACGGGGTGTCCTTGGCGGTGGCGCGCAGTTCGTGGTCGGCGTCGATGCGGCTCGGCACGGGGAACCGCTGGTCGATGGCGGTGAGGAAGACGGGCTCGGCGCCCGCCAGTTCGGCGAGCGGGCCGGTCTCGGGGTGGACGGTCCCCGCGAAGGTCACCTCGGGTGCGGAGCCGCCGATCGGGGAGGCGGGCTCCATGCGGTGGTCGGCGAGGACGTACAGGCCGAGGGACTGCGGTGTCTTCGCCATCCGGGAGAGCCGCATCGGGTAGACCAGCCGGTCGCTGTCGAAGCGGATCCTCAGCGGGTCCAGGTCGCCGCGCAGCGGCTTGTCCCCCGCGCGCGGGGCGAGCCGTACCGCCACGTACTCCCAGTGCTGGTCCACGTACGGCTTGACCTCGGTGGCGAGGCGGTCGGGGAGCTTGAATCCGTTGCTCTCCAGCCAGTTCCTCAGGGCGTCCGGGTCCGTGGCGGTGAGCCGTGCGACGTCGAAGTCACCGAGCTGCTCACGGCCGACGACGCCGACGGGTGGCGCGGCTGCGCCGGGCGCCGGGGCTCCGGCGCTGTCCCCCATGCCCGAGGAGAAGGGCCAGTCGTGGTTGCGCGGCCAGAAGTAGCCGCGGGTCTTGTGCTCGGGCCGGGTGAGCCGGCCCAGTTCGTCGAACATCGCGCCGTCGCCGAGCTCCACCGTGGCCCGGCTCGGTACCGGCATGATCCAGGCGGCACGGTGGGCGTCCCCGCCGACGGTGAACCGCATGACGATCTGCTCCGTGCGGCCGTCGAAGCGCACGACGGAGGTCTCCCGGTCGACGCCGATCCGGGACTGGCCGTCGGGAATCATGGCCCCGCACCCGCACGCGTAGGCGGGGTTGACCAGTGCGCCCAGCTGGGTCATGAGCAGGGCGGACAGCAGGGCCGGAATTCTTCGTTTCATCCTCACGGGGTCTGTGACGAAGGCCCCGCAGATCCGGTTCCGACCCCCCTCGCCGACCGCTGCGACCTGGCCTCATACTGTGCCCCATGACGGGGAGCGAGAAGCGGCAGCAGGCTCTGCTGCGCCGGTCCGCGGTGCTGCGCAGCCCGCTGGTTCCGGATGCCGTGGTGGTGGAGATCGCGCGGCACGACTGGGAGTCCATCGAGTGCGGCTGCGGCCGTTCGGCGGGCCATCTGGTGGACGCGGTGCGGGATGCCGCCGAGGGGCATCCCTCCGCGTTCCACGCGCTGGAGGGGCATGTCTTCTTCGCGGAGCACCTGAAGCCGCCCGCCCCGGCGGTGTGCGGTGTCCTGATGGCCGTGTGGGCCGCGTACCCGCCCCGGCGGGCGACCCGCGAAGCCCTGCTGTGGACCCTGCTCGCCCTGCTGTGCACGGTGGACGACGGCGGCACCCACGAGGCCGGACTGCACGGGCAGTGCGCCGCCTTCATCCGTACGGGTGTGGACGGCTTCCGCCGTGAGATCGCCGCCGACCCGGGCTCGGGGACCGCCGCCTACGCGGAGGGCATCCTGGACATCCTCGGCCTGCCGGCCTGAGTGCGGGTGTCAGCCGGCCGCCGTCAGACAGCGCCGCAGCCGGGCCACGGTGACGTCCTCCAGGGACTCGGCGAAGGTCCGCGGCGGTGACGCCGGGACCGCCAGCAGGGACGGGACCACCAGGACCGCGCAGCCGGCTGCCTCCGCGGAGGCGGCGCCGTCCGGCGAGTCCTCCACCGCGACGCAGGCCGTCGGTGCGAGGCCGAGGCGCCCGGCGGCCTCCTGGTACGGGTCCGGGTGCGGTTTCGTGCGGGCGGTGTCGTCGGCGGACAGGGTGAAGGCGAAGGGGACATGGGCCAGGGAGCCCCCGACCACCGAGTCGACGACGACCCTCGGTGACGCGCTGACGAGGGCGAAGGGCACGCCCTCCGCCTCCAGGGCGGTCAGCAGCCGCTGGGCGCCGGGCCGCATCGGCGCCCCGGCCTCCACCCCGCGGAAGAAGCTCTCGGTGAGCGCCGCCGCCACCTCGGACGGGTCTCCCCCTCCCGAGACCCGTACGAGGTGGGCGGCGGTGTCCTCGACCGCGCGCCCGACGACGTCCGGCGCGTCCGCGTCGGTGAGCCGGTGGCCGAGGCCGCCCGCTATCTCCTCGGTGGTGCGCCACCACAGCACCTCGGTGTCGACGAGGGTGCCGTCCATGTCGAACAGGACCGCGGCGAGGGCGCTCACGCGGAGCCGGCCACGACGAGCACGGGCCGCTGCGCCAGTCCCACGGCGGCCCGCGCTCCCGGCACCAGGGCTCCGGCGTCCCGCGAGGGCAGGTCGGCCTTGACGGTCACCCCGCCCGGCAGTTCCAGGTGGAGCCGGGTCACGGAGCCGAAGAAGGAGGCGGAGACCACGGTGGCCGTGCCCTCGGCTTCGGCGGTGACGGTGACGTTCTCGGGGCGGACGAGGACCTGTACCCGCGGCGTGGTGGGGACCGGGCCGTCGACGGGCAGGCGCGCTCCGGCCACCTCGACGAGGCCGGATCCGGCGAGGCGTCCGGGCAGCCGGTTCATGGTGCCGACGAACTCGGCGACGAAGGGGGTGGCCGGGCGGTCGTACAGCTCGGCCGGGGCGGCGCACTGTTCCAGCTTCCCGGCGTTCAGGACGGCGACCCGGTCGGCCATCGACAGGGCTTCCTCCTGGTCGTGGGTGACGAAGACGGTGGTGATGCCGAGGGAGAGCTGCAGGCGCCGGATCTCCTCGCGCAGGTTCGCCCGTACCTTGGCGTCGAGTGCGGAGAGCGGCTCGTCGAGCAGGAGTACGCGCGGGCGCAGGGCGAGGGCGCGGGCGAGTGCGACGCGCTGCTGCTGGCCGCCGGACATCTGGTGCGGGTAGCGGTCGCCGTGGTCGGGCAGGCCGACCAGGTCGAGGAGTTCGGCGGCGCGTTCGCGGCGCTCGGCCGCGCCGACCTTGCGTACCCGCAGGCCGAAGGCCACGTTGTCGCGGGCGCTCAGGTTCGGAAAGAGGCTGTAGGACTGGAAGACCATGCCGGCGTCGCGGCGGTTGGCCGGGACCCGGGTGATGTCCTGTCCGTCGACGAGGACCTCGCCGGAGTCGGGCTGTTCGAAACCGGCGACGACGCGCAGGGCGGTGGTCTTCCCGCAGCCGGACGGGCCGAGCAGGGCGAGGAGTTCACCGGGTTCGACGGTGAGGTCGAGCCCGTCGAGGGCGACGGTGGACCCGAACGCCCTGCGCAGGCCGCGGAATTCGACGCGCGCGCCCGCGGGCCGGTCGGGATCGGCCGGCTTCCTGGCCGCGGGAAGGGTGGTGGGCGTGGTGGACATGGGCTCAGGACTCCTTGCGGGAGGTGGTGGCGGGTGCGGCCGCGGCCGTGGAGGGGGTGGTCCCGGCGCGGGAGAGGGCGATCAGCAGCAGCCAGGTGATCAGGAGGCTGAGGATGGAGACGGCCACCGACATCCGGGCCTGCGCTCCGGAGATCGAGACGATCCACACGGCGAAGGGCTGGAACCCGAGGAGGGAGGCGATGGTGAACTCGCCGAGCACCAGGGCCAGGGTGAGGAAGGCGGCGCCGGCGAGCGAGGCCCGCAGGTTCGGCAGCAGCACGCGCAGGACGACGTACGGCCAGCTCGCGCCGCAGCTGCGGGCCGCCTCGACCAGGGTCGGTACGTCGACGGCGCGCAGGCCCGCGTCGAGCGAGCGGTAGACGAAGGGGAGCGCCAGGACCGTGTAGGCGAGGACCAGGACGACGGGGAACTTCTCGTTCTGGACGGCGATGAAGGTCTGGTACAGCGGGGTCCGTGACAGGTGTTCCGGTCCCCAGCGCAGCACGGTGGTGATTCCGGTGACCAGCGCGATCGGCGGCACCACCAGCGGCAGCATGCACATGACCTCGACGACCGGGCGCAGTCGCGGGGAGCCGATGCGTACGGCCACCAGCGCGGGTACGGCGAGCAGCAGCGACAGGGCGATGGTCGCGGCGGCGAGGCCGAGGGAGAGCAGCAGGCTCTCGGTGAAGCCGTCGGCGGAGAGCAGCTCGGTGTACGCCTCGAAGGTGACGCCCTGGCCCGGCACGTGCACGGTGAACACGAACGAGGCGACGAGCGGGGCGAGGAAGTAGGCGCCGGCGAGGGCGAGGACGGCTCCGCGCCAGATCCTGGGGCGGGGCCGGCGGGCCGGGGTCCGTACGGGGGCTCCGGCCTCCGGCGCTTCCGTGTCCCGGGCGCTGTCGGGGTACCGGGTGGTCGGGGTCATCGCAGCCATCGGGCGCTCCGTCGCTGGAGGGGCAGGTAGACCGCCATGACCAGGCCGGCGATCAGGATCATGTCGAGGCCGAGGGCGAGCGCCACGTTCTCCTGGCCGGTGAGCACGTTCCCGGACAGCGCGTCCGCGATCTTGAGCGTGACCAGGGGGACGGAGCCGCCGACAAGGGCCGCGGCCGTGGCGTGGGCGGCGAAGGCGGTCCCGAAGAGCAGCACGAACCCGCCGAGGAGGGAGGGGGCGAGCACGGGCAGGCCGACATGGCGCCAGAACTGCCATCCGGTGGCCCCGCTGCTCTGGGCGGCTTCGCGCCATTGCGGGCGCAGTCCGTCCAGCGCCGGGGCGATCACCAGCACCATCAGCGGGATCAGGAAGTACAGGTAGACCACCGTGAGGCCGGTGAAGGAGTACAGGTTCCAGCCGAGCTCGGTGAGGTCGGCGAGCTGGGTGACGACGCCGGAGATCCCGACGGTGGCGATGAAGGCGAACGCGAGGGGTACGCCGCCGAAGTTGGCGAGCACCCCGGAGGCGGTCAGCGCGGCGCTGCGCAGGCCCGCGGAGCGGGAGGTGACCACGGCCTGGGCGATCACGACGCCCAGGACGCCGCCGACGAGTGCGGTGAGGGCGGAGAGCTGGACGCTGCCGATGAGGGAGCCGAGGTAGGGGCCCTGGAGGGAGCGCGCGAGGTGCTCGCCGGTCACCTGGGTGGCGCCGCTCGCCGGATCGGTGCGGGTGACCGCGCCGTAGGCCATGGCGCCGAGCGGGATGCCGAAGCAGAGCCCGGTGAAGGTGAGCAGCGGGAGGGTCGCGAGCCAGGTGCGCGGGCCGCGCCGCCGGCGGCGGGTGCCGCCGGCGACGCGGGGGTCGGTGGTGGAGGACATCAGGAGAGGGCCTTGTCCCACTTCTCGGCGAGGGTGGCCTTGGCCTTGTCGAGCTCTTCGGAGGCGGGGAAGGCCGGGGTGCCCTGGACCTGCGGGAGCTTGGCGACGGCGGCCTGGTCGGCGGTGCCGTCCTGGGTCATGCCGGGCAGCAGGACCGGGCGGGCGTAGCCCTTCAGCCAGAGGTTCTGGCCCTCGGCGCTGTAGAGGAACTCCAGCCACAGGCGGGCGGCCGCCGGGTTCGGGGCCTCCTTGTTGATGGCCTGCGAGTAGTACTGGGCGTAGACGCCGTCGGTGGGGACGGCGACCTTCCAGTCGACGCCCTTGCCCTTGAACTGGTCGGCGTAGCCGGCGTTCAAGTAGTCCCAGTCGATGGAGATGGGCGTCTCGCCCTTCTCGACGGTGGCCGGCGTGGACTCGACCGGGATGAAGTTCCCGCTCTTCTTCAGCTGGCCGAAGAAGTCGATGCCGGGCTGGATGTCGGCGAAGGAGCCCTTGTTGGCGAGGGCGGCCGCGTAGACGCCGCCGAAGGCCGAGCCGGATTTGGTGGGGTTGCCGTTGAGGGCGACCTTGCCCTTGTACTCGGGCTTGAGGAGATCGGCGAAGGTCTGCGGGCAGGTGGGGATGCGGGCGGCGTCGCAGCCGATGGAGATGTAGCCGCCGTAGTCGTTGGTCCAGCGGCCGTCCGTGTCCTTCTGGGCGGCGGGGATCTTGTCCCAGGCGGTGACCTTGTACGGGGCGAAGAGGTTCTCGGCCGCGCCGCTGCGGGCGAAGGCGATCCCGAGGTCCAGGACGTCGGGGGCGCGCTTCTGGCCCTTGCGGGACTTGACGGCGGCGATCTCGTCGGAGCTGGAGGCGTCCGGGTTCTCGCTGTTCACCTTGATCTTGTACTTGGCCTCGAAGGCCTTGATGATCTCGCCGTAGTTCGCCCAGTCCGGCGGCAGCGCGATCACGTTGAGCTCGCCCTCCTTCTGCGCGGCGGCGGCGAGGGCCTCCAAGGAGCCGAAGTCGGCGACCGAGGTCGCGGCGCCCGGCTGCACGCCGTTCTTGGCGCCGTCGGCGCCGCCGGACTTCTGGTCGGGGGCGGCACCACACGCGCTGAGCGTGGTGAGTACGGCGGCGCTGAGCAGAACGGCCGCACCGCGACGGGCGGAGGAACTGAGCACGGTCTCTCCCGGAGACGAAGGTGGGTTCACTTGTCTGAACAAGTTGGCTCCAGTTCGCCCGGGCCCTCTGTACGGACGGTGAACGGCGCCTGTCTCCGGGAGCACGGCTCGAAGAAGAGAGAAGAATGACCGGAAGGAGCCGTGACAGAACCTGTTGCAATGATCATGGGAGACCGGTGCACAGTGATGCGGCACGGCGCCGCCGGCACACGGCGATCAGGGGGCGAAGGGCATGAGTACGAGCGCGGGAACGGCCAGGTACCTGGAGATCGCCGAGGCGCTGCGGCGGGAGATCCTCTCGGGCGAGCTCCCGGTGGGGGCGCACCTGCCCTCGGAGAGCGACCTGGCCGCGCGCTGGTCCGCATCGCGCGGGACGGTCCGCCAGGCGGTGGCCACCCTCGCCGCGGAGGGGCTGATCGGCTCCCGCCAGGGCGCGCGGCGCATCGTCCTGCGCCGGGAGCGCCGGCACAGCTTCGGCGAGCTGAACAGCTTCGCCCAGTGGGCCGAGGGACTCGGGCACCGGGCCGCCAGCCGCTTCCTGTCCCGCACCCGCAGGCCCGCCACGGCCGAGGAGTCGGACCGGCTCGCACTGGCCCCCGGTACGGAGATCGTGGCCGTACTGCGGCTGCGGCTGCTCGACGGGGAGCCCACCATGGTGGAGCGGACCGCGTACGCCGACTGGGTCGCGGCGGCCGTCGAGGCACTGCCGGTGGACTGCCGCTCCGTCATGGACAGCCTGGCCGAGGGTTCGGGGGTCACCGCCCACTACGGCGAGCACCTCATCGACGCGCTTCCGGCCGGCAGCGAGGACGCCCGGCTGCTGGAGATCCGGCGCGGCAGCCCGCTGCTGCGCCAGCGGCATGTCTCCGCGACGGCCACGGGCCGCCCGATCGAGTGGTCCGATGACCGGTACCGGGCAGGCAGCGTGACCTTCAGTGTGAGCAACTCTTCGGTAGCAACTCCCTTGGAGCGGCGCGTCGGAGACCAGTGACGGTGTCAGCCGGCGGCGCGCCGGGCCTCGGCGATCGCCCCGGGCAGCCAGTCGGCGACGCGTCCGAAGCCGAAGCCCAGGGCCGAGGCCCGGCCGTTGTCCATGGCGTAGGCACGGTCGAAGGAGAAGGGCGAGGCGGCGGCGCCCTCCCCCACCACCCGGTACCGCGGGTCGCGTCCGATCTGTGCCGCGACCGCCTCGCAGAGCGCGATCACGTCGGGCGCGCCGTGCGAGGCCGCGTTGACGGGCCCGGTGAAGGTCTGCTGCGCCGTCCAGTGCAGGAATGCGGCCATCTCGTGGTGATGGATGAACGAGGTGGCGTACGGGGCTTCGTGGACGTCGACGGGGCTTCCGGCGCCGATCCGCCCGACGTAGTGCGCGAGCCGCCCGGTGAACTCCGCCGGGCCCCCGCCGAGGACGTGCGCGGCGCGCACGCTGACGTACGGGAAGGCGGGGTCCCGCAGGAAGACGGCCTCGGCCTGCCGCTTCCCCTCGGCGTAGACGTACGCGGGCCAGGGCCCGGGCGCACGGCCCGTCGCCCCCGCGAGCGGCAGCCGCGCCGGGTCGAGCGAAGCCTCGGTGACGGAGGCGGCAGGGGCAGCGGCGGGGCCGGCGGGGAGCGTGGCCGGGTCGTAGACCTCCATCGTCGAGGTCATGACGTAGCGCCCGGTCCGCCCGGCGAACACCCGCCGGGCGACTGCGGCCTGGAGCGGTGTGTAGCAGACCTGGTCCACGACCACGTCGAATTCGCGGGGGCCCAGTGCCGCGCGCAGCGCCTCCTCGTCGTCGCGGTCGGCGACCAGGCGGTCCACTCCGTGCGGTGGTGCGCCGGAGCCCCGGTTGAGCACGGTCACCTCGTCGCCCGCCTCGCGCGCCCGGCTGACCAGGGTCTTTCCGAAGTACCGGCTGCCGCCGATGACAAGAATTCGCTTCATGCGCTCGACTGTGCCGCTGTATCGTCCCCCGCGGAACCGACCAGCTGCTGAACGCATCGTAAGGAAAACTGATGATCGATGTGCACCGGCTGCGCGTCCTTCGGGCGGTGGCCGAGCACGGCAGCTTCAACCGGGCCGCCGGTGCACTGATGTTGACCCCGTCGGCCGTCTCGCAGCACATCGCGGCGCTGGAGCGCACGGTCGGCCACCCCGTGGTGGTGCGCAGTACGCGCGGCGTCACCCTCACCGAGCCCGGCCGGCTGCTGGTGGAGGCCGCCGAGTCGATCTCCGCCGAGCTGGACCAGGTCCGCCACGCGATCGACCGGCTCACGGCGGAGCGTCCGCGCCTCACCGTCGCCACCTTCACCAGCGGGGGCCGGCACCTGCTGCCCGCGGCGCTGCCCCGGTTCGTGGAGGCGCATCCGGAGGTGGAGCTGACGGTGCTGGAGAGCGAGCCGGAGGGCGCGGCGGCAATGGTGCGCGGCGGAGCGGCCGATCTCGCGCTGGCCTACCACTTCGACGGGCCGCCGCCCGTGCGTCCGGGTGAGCGCCCGGGGCTCGACTGGGTTCCGCTGATGGAGGATCCGCTGTGGCTGGTGCTGCCGCCCGGCCACCGTCTCGCGGACCGGTCGTCGGTGGGTCTGGCCGAACTGGCTTCCGACCGCTGGGTGCTGGGCTGCCTCAGGACGGAGGCCTTCCTGCGCCGGTACGCGGAGCTCGCCGGTTTCGGCCTCCGGGTGGCGGCCTCCACCACCGACTACTTCTTCGCGCAGACCCTGGTCGCGGCCGGGGTCGGGGTCTCCCTGGTCCCGCACGTCTCGCTCACCACGACCGGGGAGTCGACCGCGGTCCGCGTCGAACCCCCGCGTCCCGCGCGGCACATCGGGCTGATCCTCCCCCGGCGGCGACGCCCGCACCCTCATACCGAGGCGTTCGCCGCCGCCCTGACCGCGGCCGCCGCCTCGCCCCGCACACCGACCGGAGAGCGCCCTTGAACCATCTTCTGTGCGGACTGGCAGCCAATCCGGCACTGCCGCCCGAACTGGTCGACCGACTGCTGACGCGCGCGCTGAAGGAGGCGGGGACCTGCCCCGACCGGGACTACGCCGACGAACTGCTCCACGATCTGACCGACCGCACCGATCTGCGCCGCGACCAGGTGCTGGCGCTCGCCGCGTACGCGAGGAGCACCGCCGTGCCCCTCGCCTACAGAGGGACGCTCACCGCCGCCGACGTGGATCCCATGTCCTGGCCGTACGCGGCCATCGCCCTGATCGACGAGGGCCGCGGGCACCCCGAATGGCCCCGCCTCCTCGCGGCGCACCCGGACGCCGAGATCCGCTGGAAACTGGCTTCCTGCCCCGGCCTGCCGCCCGACGTCGTGGACCTGCTCGCCGCCGACCCGGATGTGGAGGTGGTGGAGGAAGTGGCCCGCTGGACGGAGTCACCCGTCACCGCCCGCCTCGCTCACCACCCGGACCCCCGGGTCCGCATCGCGGTGGCGTTCAACCCCACCACCCCGCTCGAAGCCGTCCTCGCCCTGGCCGAGGACCCCGAACTTCCCCTGCAATGGGCGCTGTCCGAGCGCACGGATCTGCCACAGGCGCTCTACGCCCGACTGGCCACCGACCCGAACGACGGGGTCCGGGCCGCGTACGCGCGCAACCCCGGGGTCGGCCAGGAGCTGATCCGCGTCCTGGCCGCCGATCCGGAGATCGAGGTACGGCGCGCCGTCGCGGAGCATCCGCACGTGCCGCTCGACCTGCTGGCCGAGCTGGTCGTAGGCGACCGGGCGGCGTGGAACCCGCTGCCGCGGATCTCCGCCGCCACGCCGGCCGAAATCGCCGAGCTGGCCTGCTCCCGCCACGCGGCCGTACGGATGCTCGTGGCGCAGCGGCGCGACCTGCCCCCGCACTTGCGCGAAGCGCTGGCGGTCGATCCGGACGCGTCCGTGGTCAGGGCCGTCGCACGGCACCCCGGCCTGTCCGAGGAGCTGCTGCGGGCCATGGTCGCGCGGCACGGCGCGCAGGTCCTCGCCGCGGTGGCCGCCAACCCGGACGCGTCCGGTCCGCTGCTGGAGTACCTGACGCAGCACCGACCGGGTGTGCGCAAGGTGCTCAAGGAGGTCGCCGAGCACCCCCACGCGACCGGCCCGGCCCTGCTCGCCTGCCTGGCGGACCGGACGGCCCGGCCGCTGGCCGCCGCCCACCCGGCGCTGCCGCCCGAGGCCATCACCGGGCTGCTCGCCGACGAGGACCACTGGGTGGCGAGGGAGGCGGCGGGCAACCCCTCACTGCCGCGCGCCGTGATGCTGGAACTGGTGCCCTGACGGCCCGCCGGCCGGGGTCACTCCGGCGGCGCCGGAGGGGGTCCCGGACGCGGAGCGGTGACCGAGCCGGGGGTCACCAGGCCCGTCTCGTAGGCGAGGACGACGGCCTGGGCCCGGTCGCGCAGCGACAACTTCGCGAAGATGCGGGCCACATGGGTCTTCACCGTGGCCTCGCTCAGTGTGAACTCGCGGGCCAGCTCGGCGTTGGAGAGCCCGTGGCCCATCAGGGTCAGCACCTCGCGCTCACGCGGGGTCAGCGCGGCCAGCTCCTGCCGAGCAGCGGCCGCCGCGGCCGGGTCCGCGGCGGCCGCGCCCGGACCGCAGCGCTCCACCAGGCGACGGGTGATCGACGGGGCGAGCAGCGCGTCGCCGGTGCCGACCAGGCGGACGGCGGCGGCGAGGTGTTCGGGGGTCACGTCCTTGAGCAGGAAGCCGCTGGCCCCGGCGGCGAGGGCGGCGTACACGTACTGGTCGAGGTCGAAGGTGGTCAGCATGATCACCCGGCAGTACGGAGCTTCGGCGAGGATGCGCCGGGCGGCCTCCAGGCCGTCCATGTGGGGCATCCGGATGTCCAGGAGGACCACATCGGGGCGCAGTCGGCGCACCGCCTCGACCGCCTCCGCGCCGTCGGCGGCCACGCCGACCACGTCGATCCCACGGGCGGTCAGGATCAGCCGGAAGCCGCTGCGGACCAGGTCCTGGTCGTCGGCGATCACCACACGGGGCGCGGGTGCGGGCACGGGCGCGGCCGTCTCGTCCGGCGTGATCACGGCCGCTCCAGCGGGAGCCGGGCGCGCACCCGGTAGCCGCCGCCGAGGCGGCGGCGGGCGTCGAGGTCGCCGCCGTAGACGGCGACGCGCTCGCGCAGGCCGAGGAGTCCACGCCCGGTGCCCTCGGCCTTCGGCCGGTCCCGGCCTCCGGCGGGCGCCGGTGCGGGTACGTCCCCCGTCAGCACGCTGGGTCCGCGGCCCAGCACCTCCACGCGCAGCGCGTGCTCCTGGTACCGCACGGTCACCTCGGTCCTGCCTCCGTCCCCGTGTTTGAGCGCGTTCGTGAGCGCCTCCTGGATGATCCGGTACGCCGTGACGTCGATCCCGGCCGGGAGCGGGCGCGGTTCCCCGGATATCCGTACGTCCACCTGCAGCCCGGCGAAGGCGAACCGGTCGATCAGCGGGCTCAGCCGGGCGAGCGTCGGCTGCGGCGCCAACCGGGCGGTGGCCGGGGCATCGTACGGTGTGTCCGCGCCGTCCTGGGCGGGGGCGAGCAGGCCCAGGAGGTGCCGCAGTTCGGTCATCGTGTTCCGCCCGGCCGTCTCCACGGCGCCCATCGCCGCCGCGGCCTCCCCGGGCAGGGTGGCGAGCACCTCGCGGGCGGCTCCGGCCTGCACCACCATGAGGCTCACGTTGTGGCTGACGATGTCGTGGAGCTCCGCCGCGATCCTGGCCCGTTCGGCGTCGACGGCGCTGCGGGCCGCGCCCTCGCGCTCCCGCTCCAGCAGCCATCCGCGCTCCTCCAGTGCCACGCGGTGGCCGCGCCTGGCGCGCAGCAGGGCCACGCCGAGCGCGCCGGCCACGGCCGTCGACACGCAGGCCGCGACCACGGCGATGACCAACCCCACCCCGAACTCCCCCGCCCCGTAAGCCTGGACGCCATTGTGCCGGACGGTCGGCATACATCCCCAGGATGACCTGCCCGTGCGGTTACATCCGGGGGCCGACGCCCCGTCCCCGGGCTCCGCCTTAGGTTCGGGCCATGACAACTGATCATGACACTGCGCGGCAGGTCGTCGTACGGCTGGACCGTGTGCACAAGGAGTACGGCGACGCGAAGGCTCTGGACGGTCTGTCACTGGAGATCCGGGCCGGGGACGCGGTGGCCGTGATGGGCCCGTCCGGCTGCGGCAAGTCCACGCTGCTCAACATGGTGGCCGGGCTCGACCGGCCGACCTCGGGCACCGTCGAGGTGCAGGGCCAGGACCTGGGCGTGCTGAACGAGACCGGGCTGGCGCTCTTCCGGCGCCGGCACATCGGCATGATCTTCCAGTTCTTCAACCTGATCGACGACCTGCCGGTCCTGGACAACGTGGCGCTGGCCGCCCAGCTGACGGGCGCCCCGGCCCGGCAGGCGCGCCGCCGGGCCCTGGAACTCCTCGACGAGCTCGGTGTGGCCGACCGCCGCAACAACTACCCGGCCACGCTCAGCGGCGGTGAGCGCCAACGGGTCGCCGTGGCCCGCGCCCTGATGAACCGTCCGGCGCTGCTCCTGGCGGACGAGCCGACCGGCGCGCTCGACAGCCGGTCGGGCGAGCAGGTGATGGACCTGCTGATCGACCTCAACCAGATCGGCCAGACCCTGCTGATCGTCACGCACGACCCGCAGTTGGCCACCCGGTGCGCGAGCCGGCTGGTCGAGGTCGCGGACGGCCGGGTCGCCCGGCAGAGCGCGCTGGAGGCGACCGCGTGAGCGCCGTGTGGCGGGCCTCGCGCGCGGCGGTGAGGCGCCGCAGGCTCCAGACGTTCGTCATCGGGCTCGTCGTGCTCTGCTCGACCACGACCGTCCTCCTCGCGCTGGGGCTGCTCGACGCCGCCTCCAGCCCCTTCGACAAGGCGTACGCCGCGCAGCGCGGCCCGCACACCGTGGCGACCTTCGACACGGCGAAGGCGTCGCCGGAGCAGCTCGCGCGGACCGCCCGCCGCCCCGGGGTGGAGGCGGCGGCCGGGCCGTTCGAGCAGAGCGTCCTGGACGTTCCCGCAGGCTGGCTGTGGATGGCGGGCGGCTCCCTCACGGTGGTGGGCCGGGCCGACCCGGGGGGCCCGGTGGACCGGATCGAGCTCCTGGTGGGCCACTGGGCGACCGCGCCCGGCGAGATCGTCGTCAGCTGGAACGCGGGCGGCTCCCCCGGACCCCGGGTACTGGGAACCAGGCTGGAAGTCCCCGGCTCCGCCCCGCTGACCGTCGTCGGCGTCGCGGCCGGCATGAGCAGGTCGGCGGGCGCCTGGGTCGCGCCCGAGCAGATGAACGCGCTGCGTCCGTCCGCCGCGCAGATGCTCTACCGCTTCACGCACTCCTCGACGGACGCCGAACTGGCCGCCGCGCTGGCCGGGGCGACCGCCGAACTGCCCGAGGGGACGGTGACCGGCGCGCAGACCCATCTCGCCCTGCAGCAGGCCTTCTCGGCCCTGGCCGATGCCTACCTCCCCTTCATGACGCTGTTCGGCGTCCTCGGCCTCCTGGTCTCCGCCCTGATCGTCGGGAACGTCGTCAGCGGGGCGGTGGTGTCCGGGTACCGGCACATCGGCGTGCTCAAGGCCCTGGGCTTCACCCCGAACCAGGTCGTCACCGTGTACCTGACGATGACGGCCGTGCCTGCGGTCGTCGGTGCCGTCCTCGGCACCCTGCTCGGCAACGCACTGGCCGAGCCCGTCCTCAAGGTCGCGTTCTCCGGCATCGAGACCGGCCGGGCCGCCGTCGGCGACGTCGGTGCGTGGGTGTCCGCCGTCTGCCTGCTGGGGATGCCCGCCCTCGTCCTGCTCACCGCCCTGATCCCGGCGCTGCGGGCGCACCGGCTCTCCGCCGCCCGGGCGATCAGCGCCGGTGGCGCCCCGCGGACCGGGCGCGGGCTGCGCGTGCAGCGCCTGCTCGGCGGCACCCGGCTGCCGCGCCCGGTCAGCCTGGGCCTGGGCCAGCCGTTCGCCCGGCCCGCCCGCACCCTGCTGACCGTGGCGGCCATCGTCCTCGGCGTCACCACGGTGACCCTGGCGACCGGGCTGACCAGCACGATGCTCGCGTTCGGCGAGGCCGGCCGGGGCGGCAGCGGTGCCCGGATCCATGTGGAGGCGGGCGGGCCGCTCAACGACCGGCCCGCTCTCGCGCTCGGTGACGGCCCGACCGAGGACCGGCTGAGGGCCCTGCCCGGTGCGACGGGGGTACGGGCCCGCGGGCTGGCCCAGGTGAGCCTGGTCGGGCAGGTCCGGCCCGTCTTCGCCAACTTCTACCGCGGGGACGACCCCGCGGCCGCGGGCCGGATCGCCCGGGGCCGGGAGGCGCGGGCGGCCGGCGAGATCACGGCCGGGCCCGCCTTCCTGACCCAGAATGGGCTGAAGGTCGGCGACCGGGTCACCCTGGCGCTGAACGGCAGGCAGGTGGCGGCGACCGTCGTGGGTGAGCTCGTGGAGGGCAACGCGCAGGCCCTGGACGCCACCTGGCAGACCTTCCTCCGGCTGTCACCGGAGGCCGGCGCAGCCGAGTACGAGGTGCGCCTCGCGGCCGGGGCCGACGCAGGGGCGTACATGGCGGCGGCCGAGGCGATCGACCCCGGCCTGCGCGTGTCGGTGCTGGACGGCCGGAACGCCGGCACCGTCACCGTCGTCGCCTTCTCGTCGGTGTTCACCGTCCTGCTGAGCATCGTGGCGGCGCTCGGCGTCTTCAACACGGTCCTCCTGAGCGTCCGGGAGCGCCGCCGGGACCTCGGCATGCTCAAGTCCATCGGCATGACCCCGCGGCAGGTCGTGGCGATGACCGTGACCTCGGTGGCGGGCCTGGGAGCGGTCGGCGGGCTGCTCGGCGTCCCCCTCGGGCTGGCCGCGCACCGGCTGGTCGTGGACAACGTCGGGGTGGTCAGCTTCCCGGAGTCGATGAAGGACGTCTGGGACGCCCCGTCGCTGACCGGCCTGCTGCTGGCGGGGATCGTGATCGCGGTCCTCGGCGCGCTGGTCCCGGCCCGGTCGGCGGCCCGGATGACGATCGCGTCGGCCCTGCACACCGAATAGGGACGCGCTCCGGGGCGGGCTGCCGGCTGTCCGTCCGTTCGCGTCCTCGGTGACCGGGCGGGTAGCTTCCGAGACCATGCGAACACGTCCGGCCGGTGCGCCGCCCCTCACGCTTCCCCCGGTGGTGTCCTGATGCCCCGTCCGCCGGACAAGGCCCGGCGCCTCGTGGTGGACGGCGACACGTACACGTGGTCGGTGCGGCACGCCCACCACCGGCCGGCCACCGGCCCGGCCGAGGACTGCCGCGAGACCGTCACCGTCCACCTGGCCGGGGCCCCGGGGTGCCTGCGCGTCGTCTTCCGGAAGAGGGAGCCCGGACAGTACTCGCCGAGCGGCTGTCTGGGGCAGTCCGGAGAGGTCGCGCGGATGGACGGCGGCAGCCTGAACCTGTACGAACCCGGAACCGCCCTCGCCCTGATGGAAGCGGCCCGGGCCCAGGGGTGGCAGCCCGCCGGCGCCTCGAAGGAGTTCGACGGCTGGACCCTCTTCGACGCCGCGGTCGCGGCACGGCCGTCCGCCTGAGCCGGCGGTGGCCGGCGCCGTCCGCCTGAACTCCCTGTGAACTCCCGCTGACGCCCCGCCCCGGCCCGTCCCGAGTGAATTCGTCACTTCCCCGGGCCGGGGGTCGTTAGGGCCTGGGGGTTGACTCGGGGGCGAAGGGATGACGGAATGCGGCAGTTTCCTCTGGAGATGCACCACATGGCACCCGGCCGGGTGGTCGAGTGGCGGCTCAGGTCCACGGCGGCGGAGGCCGCCGACACGGGTGACCCGGTGGGCAGGAAGGCGTCCTTCAACCAGGACAAGCACTTCACCGTCGCCGAGGAGAGCAGGGCCGCCGACGACCCGGTCGCGTCCTGGGTCGCGGTGACGTTCGAAGTGACCGGGCCGCTGGACGAGCAGGCGCTGGCGCAGTCCCTGCTCTCCTTCGTACAGCGGCACGAGGTCCTGCGGTGTGCGTTCCGCCGTCTGGCGGGCGAGGTGGCCTGTGAGCCGTTCGACCCCGCCGGGCTGTCCCTCGAACCCCGGCAGGTGGGCACCTTCGAGACCTCCGGCCTGCTGCGCGCATTCCTCGTCGAGCGGTTCAAGCGGAGCATCGACACCCTCTCCTGGCCTTTGTTCATCATGGGTGCGGTGGAGCGCGAGGACTCCGCGACGGTCTACCTCGCGTTCGACCACATCGTCTGCGACGGCATGTCGATGCCGATCGTGGCCCGCGAGGTGTCGACCGGCTACGAGGCCCTGCGCCGCGGCGAGCGCGTCGAGCTGCCGCCCGCCCCCAGCTACCTCGACTTCGCCGAGGAGCAGCGACGCCGCTACCTGTCCATCGACGCCGGCGACGAACGCCTGGACTACTGGAAGGCGTTCATGGGGCAGGCCGGCGAGTTCTTCCCCCGGTTCCCCCTCGACCTCGGTGTCGCGCCGGGCCGGATGTACCCGATCGTCAACGAGGCCTCCACCCTCCTGGACGCCGCCGAGGCCGAGGTGTTCGAGAAGACCTGCCTGGCGGCCGACGGCAAGCCGTTCATGGGGGTGCTCGCCTCGGTCGCCGTCTGCCTGCGCGACGCCGGTGGTCCGGGCGTCTACCGCGGCCTGATGCCGGTCAGTGAGCGCGGCCGGGACACATGGGCGCATTCGGTGGGCTGGTTCGTCAACACCCTGCCCATCGAGTTCGATGCCTCGCCCGGCCGGGACTTCGCCCAGGTCATGGCCTCCGTCCGGGCCGGTTTCAGCGAGATGATGAGCCATCTCGACGTGCCGTTCGTACGGGCGTGGGAGTTGCTGGCGCCCGAGGAGTTCGCCGCCCGCTCCTGGCCGTACCCGGTGAACTTCTTCTCGTACATCGACATGCGCAAGTGCCCCGGGGCCGAGCGCCACGACGAGTGGCGGCCCACCACCCATGTGTGGTCGGCGCGCGCCAACGGGGCCTGCTCGTGGTTCCAGCGGGACGCGGAGGGGCTGCACATGAACTCCCTCTACGTCGACACCCCGGCGGCCCGCCGGACCATGGGCGACTTCCAGGAGGCGCTGCGCCTGACCGTCCAGGAGATCGCCCGGTCCGGCGGATTCCGCCGGCCCATCGCGCTGACCGCGCCGCGGCGGCCCGTGCGGACCCCGCTGGACGTGGCCGCGTTCGCCCGCCGCGGCTGAGCCGCCCCGGGATCAGACCGGCCGGGCCGTCGCCCCTGCCGCGATGCCGTCGAGCAGGCGGGCGATGCCGCAGGCCACGATCGGGGCGACGGCGCCGTCCTCCGCCTCGTCCAGCCCCGGCTCGCCCGCGAGCGCGCAGAGCGTTCGGCCCGCCCCGGTGGCCGCGGGCGGGCGGCGCGGCCCTCGGCCGAGGGCAAGGGGGCGTATGGACCCGTCCCTCCGCGCCGTCAGAGCCGTGCCGCGCGGCCCAGCAGCAGGGTGCGTTCCTGCGCGTTGCGGGTGAGGGAGGCCGCCCGCTCGAACTCCGCGCGGGCCTCCTCGGTCCGGCCCAGCCGCTCCAGCAGGTCTCCCCGTACGCTCGGCAGCAAGTGGTAGGCGCGCAGGGCCGGTTCCCGGGCCAGGGCGTCGACCAGCGGCAGGGCCGTATCCGGCCCCTCGGCCATCGAGACGGCCACCGCCCGGTTGAGCTCCACCACCGGGGACGGGATCAGCTGGACGAGTCGCCCGTACAGCGCGGCGATCCTCGGCCAGTCCGTGTCCTCGTAGCGGACCGCTGCCGCGTGGCAGCCGGCGATCGCGGCCTGGACGGAGTACGGGCCGTTGCCCGCCCGACCCAGCGCCCGGGCGCCGCGGTGGATGAGCATGCGGTTCCACCGGGACCGGTTCTGGTCGGCGAGCAGCACGGGTTCCCCGTCGGGGCCGGTGCGGGCGGCGATCCGGGAGGCCTGGAACTCCAGCAGCGCGGCCAGGCCGTGCGCCTCGGGTTCCTCGGGCATCAGGGCGGCCAGGACGCGGGCCAGGCGCAGGGCGTCCTCGCACAGGGCGGGGCGGACCAGGTCGTCGCCGGCGGTGGCCGCGTACCCCTCGTTGAAGACGAGGTAGATGACCTCCAGGACCGAGGAGAGCCGCGCCTCGCGGTCGGCGCCGTACGGGACCTCGAACGGCACCCCGGCCTTGGCCAGGGCCCGCTTCGCCCGGACGATGCGCTGGGCGACGGTGGCCTCGGAGGTGAGGAACGCGCGGGCGATCTCCTGGGTGGTCAGTCCTCCCATCAGGCGCAGGGTGAGCGCGATCCGGGCCTCGGTGGCGAGGACCGGGTGGCAGGAGGTGAAGATCAGGCGCAGCAGGTCGTCGTCGATGTCCTCCGGGCCGGCCGGCTCGGCGGGCGGCGGCACGTCCTCCAGGGTCCGGCCGACCTCCGCGAGCTTGCGCGCGTACGTCTCCTTGCGGCGGACGAGGTCGATCGCGCGGTGCCTGGCGGTGGTCATGAGCCAGGCTCCGGGCCGGTCGGGGACCCCTGTCAGCGGCCACTGCTCCAGGGCCGCGACGAGGGCGTCCTGGGCGATCTCCTCGGCGATGCCGACGTCCCGCACGACGCGGGCGACACAGGCGATGATCCGCGCGGACTCGATCCGGAACACCGCTTCGACCGCCTGGGCCGCACTCACTGCCGTCACGGCCACCCATCAGAGCAGCCGTGACGGAGCAGGGCAAACGCGGCGCGGGCGCGCCGGGATCACATCTCCTGGATCTCCCGGACCTCGGCGCTCACCTTCCATTCCACCGGGTGGATCTCGAGGAACCGCCGGGTCCACTCGATGGCCTCGGCCTTGTCCTTGCACTGGGTGAGGGAGTAGCCGCCGACGACCTCCTTGGTCTCGGTGAAGGGGCCGTCGGTGTAGCTGATCTTCCCGCCGGACCAGCTGAGGCGGGTCCCCTCGGAGGTGGGGAGCAGTCCGGCGGTGTCGAGCATGACCCCGGCCTTGGTGATCTCCTCCAGCAGCGCGCCCATGCGCTGCTCGAACTCGGGCGGGAACTCGTCGCTGGGCAGGTCCTGCTCGTCGATGCGGATCATCGTCAGGAAGCGCGGCATGGTGACTCCTCGGTCAGGAGGGCGGGGACTCTCCCCGCCTCTCACCCCTGCGTCGAACGGGAGACGCCCGGATCGACAGCCTCCGGGAAATTCTTCGAAGATTTTCCCGGGGCGGCCACCTCGGTCCCCCATCCGGCCCCCCACACCCGGCTACTCACGAGTAGGATCACGGGCCCGGACACCTTCGAGAGGATCCCCCGATGCCCCGCGTCTCCTCCCCCCACCTGCTGGCCGGCCTCCTGGCCACGATGGCGGTCGCCCACGCGGCCGTGCCCGGGAAGTTCGACGCGACCATCCCCCGTTCGCTGCCGGGCAGCCCGCGCGCGTGGACGTACGGAAGCGGGGTGGCCGAACTCGCCCTCGCCGCCGGGGTCGCCCATCCGCGCACCCGCCGGGTGGCCGCGCTGGCCACGGCGGCGTTCTTCGTCGGCGTGTTCCCGGCGAACGTGAAGATGGCCGCCGACGCGCGCCACGGCTCCCCCGCCGTCCGGGCCGTGACGCTGGGCCGGCTGCCGCTGCAGGTACCGCTGGTGCTCTGGGCACGCAAGGTCGGCCGGAACGCCTGAGGCCGCCGGGGCGGGCCGGCCGTCAGCGGCTGTCTCCCGTCCAGTCCCAGCGGCCCGGGTCCCCCGCGCGGCGGCGGTAGTGGGCGCGGCCGCCCGCTCCGTAACGCCCTATCTCCGTGGGGAGCCTGGCCTCTTCGGCGAGCTGGGGCGCGCTCCAGCCGGTGATGTCCAGGAGGAGCCCGTCGAGCGGCCCGCCGACCAGCTCACCGTAGGCGTGTCCGGGTCGCGGTCCGGGGTCGGGGTCCTCGTGGTCGGCGCCGTAGACCCGGCGCCGAAGCATCCTGTCGTCCATACCGCTCAGCTTCACAGCCACCACTGACAACGGGCCCGGCGGCCGCGGGCCGGTGCGGCGGCGATGATGGGGGCCGCCCTCCCGTTCCGGGGAGGCGTACGAACGAGGAGCGACACGCATGGCACGTCGGGTGCACCAGCCACTTGAGGACCAGGAGTTCGACTTCATCCTCTCGATGACGACCGGGCCCGTTCTCGCGTACTTCTGCGGCACCTGGCCCAAGGCCGTCGAGGCGTGCCGGGCGATGGACGCCGTCGTCGGGGAACTGGCCGAGGAGTACGGGACGCGGTTCACCGCCGTCCGCACCGACATGACCCGCTGCCCCGGGCCGACCAGGCGCTACGAGGTGACGGGCGCGCCGACCGCCGTGCTCATCAAGGACGGCGAGGCGGTCGCGCGTCAGGCGGGGCCGATGACGCGCGAGGAGTTCCGGGCGTTCCTGGACGCCCACCTCTGAAGGTTCCGGAGGTTCGGAGCAGGGCTACGGCCCGGCTCCGGAGGTTCGGAGCAGGGCTACGGCCCGGCTCCGGAGGTTCGGAGCAGGGCTACGGCCCGGCGCTTCAGGGCGAGGGAGCCGTCCACCAGGCCGGCGAGCTCGTCGAAGAGGGCGCGCCGCCCCGGGGCGTCCGTATCGGGGCCGGCCGTGCGCGCCAGTTCCGCGAGCCGGGACCAGTGGCCGGCCGACTCCCGGAACAGGGCCGCCGCCTCCGGCCGTCCCGCGAGGTCGAGGAAGTCCGCGTAGAGCGGGCGGGTGGCGCCGGGGGCGGTCCACTCCTCCTCCAGGCACGCGTACAGCCGCCGGGTCCCCGCGCGGAAGGCCCCCGGGGAGCCGAAGCGCCGCTCCCAGCCGGTCCGGGTGCGGACGTCACGCAGCTGGGCGGCGAGCTTCTCCATCCCCGAGAAGCCGAAGTTGACGTCGAAACTGTTGCCCAGCACCGGGCCGGTGAGGCGGGCAGCGGTGGCGGCCACGGCCCCGTCGACGTCGGGGGCACCGGCGGCGGGGCCGGTGGGTACGAGCATCCGGTGGCGGCCCTTGCGATGGCCGGTCCAGGCCTCGCCGAACTCCCGCTCCGCGATCCTGTACGCGGCCGAGGCCCCGTCCTCGACGTACAGGCTGTCGCCCTCGTACCCGGCGAGGACCACGGTGTACGGATCGGCGCCGGCCGTCTCGTCCGGGACTCCGCCGTGCCAGGGGAGCCGGGACCGGTCGACCGAGCAGAACACCGGCCGGCCGGCGTCGAGGGCGGCGTGCACGCGGTCCCAGCGGGGCCGCGAGCTGTGGGTGACCTCGTAGGGGACGCGGAGCCGGTCGAGGGCGGCCTCCACCCAGGGGTCGGGGTGGGCCTGCGCGACGATCGTCAGCAGGGGCGGATGCCCGGCGTACTCGAAGACGAAGTACATGAAGCCGATCCCGCCCGCGAGACCCGCGACCAGTTCCTCCTCGTGCACGCTGCCGAGTGCGTGCCGGACCAGGGAGCTCTCACGGTGCCGCCCGGTGCCGAAGTCCGTGTAGAGGAGTCCGGTGGGCTTCGGCCGGGGTGACTGCTCGGTCATCGGGCCAGCGTAGCCCCGGGGTCGACAGCCGGACTTCCTGTACAGTTGTCCAGGAAATACCGGCCAGTATGCCGGTAGGGCACCACCGCCCGTACGTCGACCCCGAGAAGTGGAGGCGGCCATGCACACGGTCGCAGCGATCCTGATCGGCCTCGTGGCCGCACTGCACGTGTACTTCCTGGTCCTGGAGATGTTCCTGTGGCAGCGGCTCCCGGGCCGCGCGCTGTCCGGCTTCGACGCGGAGACCGCCCGCCTCACCGCACCGCTCGCCGCCAACCAGGGGCTGTACAACGGCTTCCTCGCCGCCGGACTGGTCTGGTCGCTCGTGATCGACTCGCTCGCCACCCAGATCTTCTTCCTCGTCTGCGTGATCGTCGCCGGGATCTACGGGGCCGCGACCGCCAACCGCCGGATCCTCGTGGCCCAGGCCCTGCCCGGCGCCCTCGCCCTGGGCGCGGCGCTGCTGGCCGCGTGAGCCCCGAAGACCCGCAGGCGGAGGACCCGCGGACGGAGGACCCGCGGACGGCCCGGACGAAGGGGCGGCTGCGCGAAAGCCTGCTGGCCGAGTGCGCCGGCCGGCCGCTCGCCGAGGTCAGCGTCTCGGCGGTGGTCCGCCGGGCCGGCGTCGGCCGCGCCACCTTCTACCTGCACTACGAGGACCTCACCGCGCTCGCCGTGGACGCCTGCGCGGACGTGGTGCACGCGGCGGTCGACGCCCTGCACGCCTGGCAGACGGGCCCGTCGCCGCTCCCCCCGGCCCGGCCGCCCGCCGCGCTGGCCGCCTTCCTGGCGGATGCGGCCGGCCGGGCGCCGCTCTACCGGACCCTGCTCCTCCCGGGCGGCGGCGGCCCGCTCGGGCGGCGTCTGCACCGGGAGCTGCGCGCACGGGCCCGCGCGGAACGGGCGGCGGTGGGCGCCCCGCATCCCGAGCTGGTCGCGTCGGCGGTCGCGGCCGCGTTCACCGGCGTCCTCGCCGACTGGCTGCACGAGGACATCCGGGCGGATCCGGAGGCACTGGCGGACCACATGTGGCGGCTGCTCCTGGCCCTCCACCGCGCGATCGGGCCCGACGGCGGACCGAGGCCGGACCGGATCCGGTAGCCGGACCGCCCGCAACGCGCGAAGCCCCGCCGGGCGGACCGGCGGGGCTTCGCGTCACGGGCTCGGCCCGCGAAGTGGACTACCTGAGGGGAACCACCTTCTCAGCCTGCGGACCCTTGGGGCCCTGGGAGACGGAGTACTCGACGCGCGCGTTCTCCTCCAGCGACTTGAACCCGGTGGTCTCGATCGCGGAGAAGTGCACGAACACGTCGGGGCCGCCGTCGTCCTGCTGGATGAAGCCGAACCCCTTCTCCGAGTTGAACCACTTCACGATGCCTGTTGCCATCTGGCTGATCCTTCACAACGTTCCACTGCGGGCCGCACACGCGGCCGTCTCGATCCTGCCCAACGGTCCGCCGGAGCACACGCCGAACGCGGCCAACCGGGGGCGCGGCGCACAATCGAACTTCCGGCCGCCTTGTCCGTGAAAAGAGGGAGCGGCTCCGTCCGAAGCCCTTCGAGGGGCACCGGGGGTGTCTTCACGCGCCGCCGTCCGCAGCGGGCAGCGATGCGGCGGATCGGGGCCGGGGGGCCGCGGCGAGGGCCCGCCGCGGACCGCCGACGCGGCAGCCGAGGCAGTCGGCGTGCCCCGCGTGGGCGCGGGTGTCCCGGACGCGCCAGTCCCAGTCGGCCTCCGGCCGGGGCCCGCTCGGCTTGCCCCACCCCGCGAGGTGCAGCAGCCAGGTGACGATCCCGGCCACGGCGACGACACCGAGGCCGATCCAGATCCCGGGGATCCAGGCCGCGCACACGGCACCGCCCGCCCCCGCGAAGCCCAGCAGGGCCAGGGTGGTTCCGGTCCAGCCGGCCACCGTGTGGCCGAGGTCTACGTGGCCGTGCGCGCTCATGGTTCTCCCTGGTCGGACCGACGGCAGTACGCTCGGAAGCGGGAAGCTTATTTCGCGAGGTAAGCATCTCACTCACTAAGTAACTTAGATCCTAAGGAGTATTTGGGTGCAGGGCAAGACCCGCCCCCCGGCCACGGCCGGCGAGGCGATTTCGCGCATGGACCAGTACGTCGCCCTGGGCATCGTCGGCCAGCAGGAGGTGGCGCAGCTGCTCGGGCTCAACGTCACCGATCTGACCTGCCTGGGCCACATCCTGGGCGCCGGGGACACCCCGCTCGCCGCCGGTGACCTCGCCGGACTCCTGGACCTCACCACCGGAGCCGTCACGGGGGTGCTCAACCGCCTCGAACGCGCCGGATACGCGCGGCGCGTCCCCGACCCCGCCGACCGGCGCCGGGTCCGGGTGGTGGCCGACCCCGCGGCCGCCGCGCGGGTCGTCGCCGTGTACCAGCCGATGTACGACCGGCTGGCCACCCTCTTCGCCGACTACACCCCCGACGAGATCGCCGTGATCGCCGACTGGTTCGGCCGTGCGGCGGTCGAGATCCGCGCGCACTGCGCGCAGGTACGGTCCGGGGAACTGACCGCCGAGGACGCTTAGGCCCCGCTGGTACCATGGGCGGTTGACCATCTACTTCTTTCGCCTTCTTCTCTCTGTTTCGAAAGGTCCTGCATGAGGAACCCGTCAGCTCATGGGCGCTTCGGTGTGAAGGGCGGTGCCAAGGCCGGTGCCCGGACCGCCGCCAAGGCCCCCCGGACGCTCGGCCCGCAGGGTGAGTTCACGATGCACGCGCCGAAGGAGCCGGCGCTGGCGCCGGTGGAGTCCTTCGCCGAGCTCGACCTGCCCCTTGAGCTGGTGGAGACCATGGCCTCGCAGGCCGTGACGGAGCCGTTCCCGATCCAGGCCGCGACGCTCCCGAACGCGCTGGCCGGCCGGGACGTCCTCGGCCGCGGCCGGACCGGCTCGGGCAAGACCCTCGCCTTCGGCCTGGCGCTGCTGGCCCGTACGGCGGGGCAGCAGGCGGACCCGAAGCGCCCGCTGGCGCTCGTCCTCGTACCGACGCGTGAGCTGGCGCAGCAGGTGACCGAGGCGCTGGAGCCGTACGCCGCGGCCCTGAAGCTGCGGATGGCCACCGTGGTGGGCGGGCTGTCCATCGGCCGTCAGGTGAGCTCCCTGCGCACCGGCGCCGAGGTCGTGGTGGCCACCCCCGGGCGGCTCAGCGACCTGGTGGGACGGCGGGACGTACACCTGGAGCGCGTGAAGATCACCGTGCTCGACGAGGCCGACCAGATGTGTGACATGGGCTTCATGCCGCAGGTCACCGAGATCCTGGACCAGGTGCACCACGCGGGACAGCGGATGCTGTTCTCGGCGACCCTGGACCGCAATGTCGACCAGCTGGTCCGGAAGTACCTGAAGGACCCGGTCTCGCACTCCGTCGACCCGCAGGCGGGCGCGGTGTCCACGATGGACCACCACGTGCTGCACATCCACGCGGCCGACAAGGTCTCGGCGGCGACCGAGATCGCGGCCCGGGACAACCGGGTGCTGATGTTCCTCGACACCAAGCACGGGGTCGACCAGTTCGTGAAGCACCTGCGGGCCATGGGCGTGCGGGCGGAGGGCCTGCACAGCGGCAAGTCGCAGCCGCAGCGCACCCGGACCCTGGCGCAGTTCAAGACCGGGGCCGTCACCGTCCTGGTCGCGACGAACGTCGCCGCGCGCGGCATCCACATCGACGACCTCGACCTCGTGGTCAACGTCGACCCGCCCGCCGACCACAAGGACTACCTGCACCGCGGTGGCCGCACCGCACGCGCCGGCGAGTCCGGCCGGGTCGTCACCCTCGTCACCCCGAACCAGCGCCGGGACATGGTCCGCCTGCTCGCCGACGCCCGGATCCGGCCGACGATCACGCAGGTGCGCTCCGGGGAGGCGGCACTGACCCGCATCACCGGCGCCAAGGCCCCCTCCGGGGTCCCGCTGGCGGGCTCCGCGCCGACCGACGCCAAGGGCAAGCCCTCGGGCTCTGACCTGGCCTTCCGCGGCATGGGCACCCGCCCGGGCCGGGGCAAGGAATCCCGCAAGACGATCGAAGCCCGCCAGCAGGCCGAGGCCCGCCGGGCGGCCCGGGTGCGCCGGGGCGTCTGACACGCGTACGCCTGAGACCACACCCCCCGTACCGGATCCGGTACGGGGGGTGTGGTCTCAGCCCCTGAGGTGTCAGCCCCGTCGGCGGCGGTTCCGGGCCACGATCGCGCGGGTGACCACGGGCGGGAGCAGGTCCTTGGCCAGCTTGCGCCAGCGGACGCCGGGCCTGCGCGCGGCAGCGGGCGCGGGGACCGGCGCCGGCGCCGGCTGCGGCGCGGGGTGCAGCGGCTGCGGGGACACGGGCGCGACCACGCCCTGGTCCGCGATACGCACCAGGGGGCGGCCGTCGATCACCTCCACGCCGTGCCAGAGGTCGGTGCGCTCCTCCAGCCACGCGAGCAGCGCCGTCTGGTAGGGCTCCGGGTCACCCCAGGTCGCGTAGAGCTTCGAGGGTGAGATGCATATGGGGTGCAGTTCTCCCGTGACCACCGCGGTCCAGACGGCGGCCGCGACGCCGGGGGTGTGCTCGGAGCGGTAGTCGTCGAAGGCCACCACGGCACCAGGGGCAGCGACGGTGCGCGAGGACGCGAGGTCCGTGGCGACGTGCTCGTAGAGGTGCGAGGCGTCGATGTGCACGAACCGGCAGCTCGCCGGCTTGACCTCGTCGGCGACGACCGAGGTCGGGGCCTGGATCAGCGTCGGCAGTGCCTCGTGGAAGGCCAGGTAGTTCGTCTCGAAGCCGCGCCGCGTGAGCGTGGGGTAGGACTCCCGGTTCTCGGCGATGTTGAAGTCGTCCGTCGCGGGCGAGTCGAAGAGGTCGCAGACGGTGAATTCCTCACCGGGCCTGAGGTACCGGCCGAGAAAGATCGCGCTCTTCCCCATGAAGGCGCCGAGCTCCAGCAGGTCGCCCGGCTGCCCCTCGTCGCTGTTCTGGCGCGTCAGGAACCAGTCGAAGAGCACCTGGTCGTACGCCGAGAACCAGCCTTTGACCTCGTCGTACGTGGTGGGGACGAGCGGGGCCTGCTCACCGTCGGGGGTCGTGACGGAAGCTTGTGAAACGTGCGACACGGAGAGTCATCCTCCAGCGAAGTGGCATCGGTCTTCACGCTGATACCCGGCCGGGTAACGGCACCCTAAGGCCTGAATGGGCGTGTGACGAGTGGTGAGCGGGATCGGCGTGTGATTCCTGCCCTCCCTGCCCGGCGTACCCGTGGGGTGCGCTCAGCCCTCGGTCCGGTGGCGCAGCCGCTCGATGGCGGCGGTGGCGCCGGCGCTCGGGCCTTCGTTGCCCTTCTGCTCGAACATCCGGCGCAGTCGGTCCGGTTGGCGCGCATCGGCGGGTCGGGCCGGTCGCCCGAGGGGCTTCCCGTCAGCCTCGCCCTCGTCGGCGCGGCGAGAGCCGGATGACACGCCGCACGGACCCGCCCGGCTCGCGAGATCGGGGGCAGCAGGGCGTTCGCCGTCGTAGGCCGTGCGCCGCGTCCGGTACTCCGTGTCGTACCGATCGAGACCGGCTCGCGCGCCGCATCCGGTCCCGCCACCACCACAGGCCGATGACCGCTCACACGGCGGCGGCCACCGTGAACGCGGATACCACGATGACGAGTTGGAGCTTCCGGCACGCCGCGCGGGTCGGGACCGACGCGCACGGCGGCCGGGTCAGTGCTCCGCTGCCGGTTCAGACCGCGGTGCCGCGGCGCAGGCGGTCGGCGGCCGCGTTGCGGACGCGGCGGGTGCGGGCATCGGTGGCCAGCAGGGTCAGGGCCTCGTACGAGGTCAGCAGGCCGGCGGCGGTGCGCTGGCACCAGTCGGAGGCGGCGGTGAGCTCCTCGGCGGACCAGGGCTCGCCTCGGGTGGCGGCCTTGAGCAGGCTCCACTCCCGCAGCCGGCGCTCGGGGAAGGGCCGGCCGGCGAGGACGGCGGCCATGGCCCGGGCCCAGGCGGGGAACTCCTCGTCGGCGAGCAGCTGTACGGCTCTCCGGTCGAGGTGGGTGACCACCGCGCTCTCGGCCATCACCCGGTCGGGATCGCGCAGCACCTCGGCCACGACCTCCGCCTCGCTCTCCGCCCCCGGGCCCGGCGCCGAGGCCAGGGACTCCAGGTGGCGGGCGTAGCGCCAGTGCTCGACGGGCTCGTCGGCGTCGGGGCCGCTCATCGGGCCCCGCGCCGGTATGCCCGTGGCGGGTCGCTGCTGCTCGTTTCCTCTCGCCATGGCCCCCATTCCACACGACCTCTCCGGGCGGCCGGTGGTCAGGGTGCCGTCAGGGCCTGTTCAGCGGTGCGGGGCCAGCATCAGCGCCTCCGCACCGACCGGTCGGTAGCCCGCGGCCTGGAAGGCCCGGATGCTGCGCGCGTTGCCGGTGGCCTGCTGGGACCAGACCGGCTGCCCGCCGGGGACGAGGTGGCGGGCGGCGCGGGCCAGCTCCCGGCCCAGTCCGCGGTGGCGCACGCCCTCGTCGACCTCGACCGCCGCCTCCCAGCGGCCCGCGACGCCGCGGCCGAGGACGAGGACTCCCCCGGCCGCCGACCAGACCCGTACGTCGTCACGGCGGCGCAGGGCCCTGCGGACGCGGGGGTGGTCGGGGTCGGTCGTCTCGACGAGCTCCAGTGCCGGTGCGCCGGGCAGCGGGCCGGCGACGGTGAGCAGGTCGATCGTGTCGGTGCCGCGTCCCGTGCGGTCGAGCAGGGCGGCCAGGAACCGGGGGTTCATGGTGGCGGCCAGCGCGTCGCAGTCGAGGGCGGCGAGGGTGGTGTGGACCCAGTCCGGGTCCTCGTCGGTGAACACCACGGAGTGTGCGGTGAAGGCGATGACGCCCGCGTCGCGCCGGTGTTCCTGCGGAACCACGGTCGTACGGCCGTCAGGTGGCGGGAACCGCCCTTCGGCCGCCGCGTCCAGGATCTCCGTCAGCGTCAGTCCCATGACCGTCAGACCTGCTCGAAGTGGAAGGACTTGATGAAACAGTCGCGGGGCTGGCCGATCGCGAAGAAGATGCAGTCCACCAGCGACTGCGACGTGAGCGGGTCCTTCGCCGTACGCGGCGCGCCCTCCCAGGACTCCGACAGCGGGTCGTGGTTGTCGAAGTCGGGCGGGTAGAGGGAGATGACGCGGACGCCCTGGTCGCGCAGCCTGCGGGAGAGGATCTCGGTGAAACCGGCCTGGGCGCTCTTGGCGGCGTAGAAGGCCGCGTGCGCGTCGGACCGGTGGTGGCCGGTCTCCCCGCAGCCGGAGACCATGGTGACGATGTCCGGCTCGGCCGACTTCAGGAGCAGCGGGAGGAACGCCTTGGTGGCCAGGACGGTGCCGGTGGCGCCGGAGGCGAGGGTGTCGACTACGTCCTCGTCGGAGGCGGACAGCAGGTCCGTGCCGTGCTGGTAGCGGGAGCCGTTGTTGACGAGCACGTCCACGTGGTCGGTGCGGGCGGCGACCGCGGCGGCGAACTCCCGTACGGACGCGGGATCGGCGAGGTCGCAGGCGTAGGCGTGGACACGGTCCGCGTCGTGGCCCTGGGCGCGGATCTCCTCGCGGACGCGCTCGGCGGCTTCGAGGGTACGGGCGGAGAGGTGGACCTCGGCGCCCCTGCTCGCGAAACGGAGGGCGAGGGTACGCCCGAAGTCGCGTCCGGCGGCGGTGACGACGACGCGGTGGTGCTCCAGTGCCATGTCTGCGCTCCTGATTCGTGGTCTGTACACATGATCTCAGGTGCGGTGCGGGGCACGCCGGTCGGGCCGGAGGAACGGCGGAGAGCCGGGCCGTTCGGGGCGGCCGGGGGCGCGGGACGGACGATACCGGCTCTCCGCGCGACGCCTCAGACGTCGCCCGTCCCCTGGTCCGCCTCCGGCAGCGGGGCCCCCGTCTCCAGCAGGGTCTTGAGGCTGGACGCGAGCATCGGCCAGGCCCGTGCGCACATGCCGATCAGCGTTCCGCCGGGTTCGAAGTCCTCGTGCAGGATGGTCAGCCGGGCGAGGGTGTCGCCGACGGGCTCGATCTCGTACGTCACCTTCGTACGGCGCTCCTTCGCCAGCTCGGCCCGCAGTTCCTCACCGATCCCGACGGAGGCCGCCCACTGCGGGGTGAAGGTGTGCCAGGTGTAGGAGAGCAGGCGGTCCGGGACGCAGCCGAGGACCACCTGTTCGGGGTCACTGGTACGGGCACCTCGCTCGACCCAGTCCATCGGCGAGCCCACCGCCCAGTCGGTCTCGAAGCTCAGGCCCCAGTACCGGCGGGTGAAGGCGGGCTCGGTGAGGGCCTGCCAGACCCGGTCGGGGTCGGCCTGGATGTACAGGGTGTAGGTGATCGCGCTGTCGCTCATGGCCCCATGCTGCGGGACCGCGGACCGAGGACGCCGGATTTCCCGATCATGGCGGTGGCCGCGGGGCGGGGCCGCACGCCCGGCCGGCGCCGCCCCGGACCGCTTTCACTCCACGTGGAAGGCGAGCCCGCACAGCCCGAGGCCGCACTGCGCCGCGGCCCGCCAGGCACGCAGCGGGCCGTCCAGGACGCTCTCGCGGAGTTCGGTGTCCAGCCAGACCTGCCGCTGCACCCGCTCCCTCTCCCCGGGAGCGAATCCGAGGGCCCGCTCCACCGCGGGCAGCGCCGCGCGCACCTCGGCGGCGCTCAGCACGAAGTTCCCGCACCAGCCGGGCAGCAGGGCGGCGCGCTCGGGGCCGATGGCGTGGAACAGCGCGCTGACCGGGTACGCCTTGCGCTGCACGGACACGAACATCAGCTCCTGGTCCGGCTGCCGGTCCCAGATGCCCTCCACGAACGGGAACTCGCACAGGTCGTCCACGTGGCGGCCGGGGCGGGTCAGGTCCTGGAAGGAGCGGATCGCCTCGTCCTCGGCCGGGGTGCCGGTCCACCAGGTGCGGTGGTCGGGGAGCGGGGCGCGCCGCCAGGCCGCCCAGCGGCGACGGGCCCGCGGGCAGGTGCGGTCGGCCTCGACGGCCGCCGCCGTCCGCGGCGCGAGGTCCGCGATCACGGAGTCCTCGTGGCAGCTGATCGACCATGCGCTGGTGAATCCCATGCCGTCGACGGTAGGAGGCGCCACCGACATCTCAGCGGAGCGCGGCCTCCCCGGGGAGTTCCGTGGGCGGGGTGCGGGCGGGGACGGGGAGGCCGAGACGGGTGCGGGCGGCATGGACCGCGGCGAGTTCGTCGTCGCCGGCCCGCCCCCAGTCGCTCAGTTCGCGGACCTGTTCGGGAGTGGCCAGCAGGCGTGCGTACTCCGGGTCCGCGCCCGGGGGGAGGCCGGTGAGGCGGGCCGTGGTGCGGACGTGGGCGCCCTGGTCGCCCTGGTCGCCGTGCCGGTAGCCGAGCGGGACGCCGTCCTCGGCGGTTGCGGCCGTCGGGGGCGGGAGGTGGGCGGCGCCGGTGGCCCGGGAGATCAGCAGCAGGACCCGGCCGTCGGGGGCGAACAGCCAGGCCGACAGGTCCCGTACGGGCATCCGCTCCGGGACCGGGCCCGGGTGCCAGGCACCGTGCTGCGGGATCCGCCGGGTGCGCAGGACCCCGAGCCGGTCGAGGGCGGTCGGAGCGGTGGGGCGGCCGTCCTCCAGCAGGGCGGTGCCGGAGCCGTTGACGCGGGCGCGCAGGGCGGACAGCGCGCGGCGGGCGTCGCCGGGGTCCATCAGGGCGGGCAGGTCGGCCGGTTCGGCGAAGTGGATGCCGGTGATCTCCTGGGCCGGGAGCCGGACGGCCTCGATCCGGTCGGGGGTCCAGGTGCCGCCGTCGTAGACGTGCAGGATCTCGCCGGGGAAGCGCATCTCGGGCGGGAAACCGGGGGTGTCGGCCGGGATCCAGTCCACGGCGAGCCCGCGCGGGTAGCGGCCGTCGACTCCGAGCTCCTCGCGCAGCTCGCGGGCGGCCGCCGCGGACGGTGCCTCGCCGGCGTCCACGGCCCCGCCGGGGAGCAGCCGGTCGGTGCGGTAGTCGACGCTCTGGACGAGGATCCGGCCGCGGGTGTCGGTGACGAGGACGACGGCCGCGGTCCACACGGCGGCCCGCGAGGCCCCGTACTCCGCCGGGGTCATCCAGGTCCCCGTCCGCTCCCGCTCGTGTTCGTCGGTCGCGCTCTGGTCGGTCAGCTGCGGCATCGGACTCCGTTCACCGTGGGTGGACCTGCCGGCCTGTGCAACAGCGGGCACGGCTCACGGGTTACGGCGATCCGGCCGCCCTCGGCGACCCGTCCGCCCCGCACCGACACCCCCGCACCTTTACCGCCCCTATACCTCCTTATTACTTGGTTATGTACTCCCTGGTACGTTCCGGATGCGGACTGGCGGCGTGAAAGCCGCCGGTCCGACCAAACCCCACGCCCGAACCGCAGGCACGCCCGGACCGCCCGGACCCAGGAGAGACCCACACATGCGACGCGCCTCCCCCACGGGCACCGGCACCCCGGCAGGCCCCGCGTGAGGGGCCTCGGCGCGGGGGCGGCGGGCCCGGCCGGAGGGTCCGGCGGCCGGCTGGCCGGGGTGGACGCCGTACGCGGACTGGCCGTCCTCGGCATGTTCGCCGTGCACGTGGGCCCGAGCCCCGAGCCGGAGGGCGCCGGCTACCTCCTCGTCGCGGCCGACGGGCGCGCCCCGGCGCTCTTCACCCTGCTCGCCGGCTTCTCCCTGGTCCTCGCCCAGCGCGGGCGGGCCCCGGAGCAGCGCCCGCAGGGCTGGGCGCGCCGCTGGCGCCCCCTGCTGATCCGCTGCGCGCTGCTGGCCGCACTCGGCGTGTGGCTGGCCTCGCTCTGGCCCGGGATCCTGGTCATCCTCGCCTTCTTCGCCGTGTACTTCCTGGCTGCCGAGCCCTTCACGCGGCTGTCCACCCCCCTGCTCACCGCCGTGGCGGGCGCATCGGTGGTGGCGGGCCCTCTGCTGTCGTTCCTGCTGGGCCCGGTGTTCGGGTACGAGGCGTCCGGGCGCGGGCTGGTCCCCGAGGCCGCCGACCTTGCCAGTTGGTCCGGGCTGGGCGCGGTGCTGCTGGAGCTGCTGCTCACCGGGGCGTATCCGCTGGCCACCTACTTCCCGTACGTGCTGGCCGGGATGGCGCTCGCCCGGCTGTGCGACGTGCGGGAGCGGCCGGTGGCCCGGCGGATGGCGGTGTGGGGCACGGCGGCCGCCTTCGCCGGATACGGCTCCGCGTGGCTCGCGAGCCATGTGTTCGGCGCCCGGCAGCGGTTGCTGGAGGCGATCGCCGTGCACCATCCGGAGGCCCTGGCCGCGGCCGATCCCGTCCGGGAGGTGCTGCAGGGTCAGTACGGAGCCGTGCCCAGCACCTCCTGGGACTGGCTGCTGGTGGCCGATCCCTACAGCCAGACCCCGCTGGAGACCCTGGGCAACGCGGGCGTGGGCTGCGCCCTCATCGGCCTGTGCGCGCTCGCCGCGCGGCACGGGGTGGGCGCGCGGCTGCTGCGGCCGCTCACGCTGCTCGGGGCGATGGCGCTGAGCGCGTACGTCGTCCACGCGCTGGTGCTGGCCGGTCCGGCGCACGGGGCCGCGTCCTGGTCCGCCTGGCTGGCCTTCAGCGGCGCGGCCCTCACCCTGACCTGGGCCTGGCAGCGGATCTGGGCCGGGAGCCCGCTGCGCCGGGGCCCGGTGGAACACCTGCTCCGGCTGGCCACGCGGGGGCGCAGCCGGGCCTGAGCGCACGCCGTCACCCGTCCGTGTGACGGGTTCGGCTCGCGCGGCGCCGGTACGGCAGGCTGGGCGGATGCAGCTGCGCCTCGCCCTGCCCCTGACCCTTGCCGCGCTCGTGACGGCCACCGGGTGCGTGACGGTGCGTCCCGCCGCTCCGCCGGACGCCCAGCGGCAGGCGCACGGAGCGGCGGCCCGTACGCAGGACCGGCAACCGACTCCCCTCGCACTGCCGTTGAGTCCGCTCCCGGCCTCGCCCGAACCCGCCTCCCCCGTCCCGCCCCCACCACCCGCACCACCCGGACCGCCCTCACCCCGCATGGTTCCGGAGGCCGGGCCGGCACCCGTACCGGTACAGGCCGCCGCCGAGCGGCCGCGTCGCCCGCGCCGGGCCGACGCGAAGCCCCCGCGCCCCCGGCGGCCCGCCGAGCGGGCGAAGCCCGCGGCCCCGGCGAAGCCCCGCAAGCGGCCGCCGACGGTGGCGGACAAGCCCCGGCCGGAGCCGCAGGGTTCGTACGACATGGCCTCCCTGTGCGAGGCGGCCAAGGGCACCGTGCATCCGTCCATCGTCGCCCTCTGCCACTGAGGGCGGCGGATGCCCTGAGGCATCCGGGGCGGCTGTCCGCACACCTCTCGTAATCCGAGCTCGGGTCATGTCCGGGCGGGCCGCGGCGATACCCTCGGAGCCGCGGAACGGACGACACGGGGAGCCAAGAGCATGTACGACGCGGGGCCGTCGGCGGTGGATGCCGTGCGGGCGCTGAAGAAGCTGGCGCGGGAGCGGCCGGACGAGCTGGAGCTGTTCGAGGGCTTCACGGACGCGGAGTTGGACGGCTGGGCCGTGGCGGTGCCCGAGGAGGTGCGGGGCGTGCTGCGGGAGATAGGCGGTCTGGAGACCGAGGACCACGAGTACCGCTTCGGGCCGCGCGGCCGTGAGGTGTTCGCGGACGGCTGCTGGACCCTGGGTGAGACGGACTTCGGCGAGGGGTCGCTGATCGTGGGGGTCGGGGCCGCCGGCTGGGGGCCCGTCGTGGCCGTCAACCCGTGGGGAGCCGACCCCGATGTCACCGTCGAGGCACCGGACTTCACCGCCTGGCTCGCCGGGTTCGCCGAACGGTTCGCGGACGGCGTGGTGGACCGGCCGAGGGGGAAGTACTCCGTACCGGCCACCCCCACCGTAGAACTCGCCGAGGGAGACGAGGCGGGCGAGGCGGGCGCGGGGCCCGACCGCGAGCTCGCCGCGCTCGTCGGACGCGGCGACCCGCTCACCGATCTCGTCGACCTGCACGGCCTGCCGGGCTATCCGTGCGCCGTGGACTGGGAACCGTACTTCTCCACCTTCCACAACACGGCCGACACCGGAAGCAGCGAGGTCCAGTTCCAGATCGTCGGTGAGGGCCGGGCCCTCCTGCTGCGCAGCGTGGTCAGCGGGGACTTCCTCGGCCGGGCCGTGCGCCGCCACCGCGTGCCGGCCGATGCCGCCCGGCGTGCCGTGGCCGAGCTGCGGGAACTGGCCGGCGGCTGCCCCGGCTTCGTCGTGCTCGACGCGGGCTGCACCGACTCCGTCATGGACGGCTGGGCGGTCCCGGTCCCCGAGGAGGTCCGGACCGTGCTCCGGGAGATCGGCGGGGTGGCGATCGCGGGGCTTCCGGCGCTGCGGCTGCTGCCCGGGGCGCCCGAGCACGCGGTGGACCCCGAGCTGCACCGCATGCTCGGCGGCGACGGTTCGTACTGGCCGCTCGCCCGGATCGGCCACGGGCGCGGCCACGCCCTCGCGCAGGTCCGCATCGACCCGGCGACCGGCCGGTGGGGGTACGTCGTGTCCGTGCCCTGCGACGGCGAGAGCCTGCGGGAGTACCCGGAGCTGGCCCTGGTCGCCGAGTCCCTGCCGGACCTGCTGCTGACGCTCGCACGGCTGGCCAGGCGGGCCGCGGCGGGCCCCGACTTCGCCGCGCGGATGGCCCGGGACACGCGGTGGCTGTTCCCCAACACCGGTGAGCCGTGGCCGCGGCCCGCCCCGGTCGGCGAGTGGGCCGGTTCGGCGGACCCGCTGCTCGCGGCGGCCACCGAGCTGCCGGACGGGACGCACGCCGCCGACCTGCGGGCCGTGCCGATCCCGAGCGACCTGTGCTTCTACCGGGCGGCCGGCTGGCCGTACGCGGCCCGGCTGGAGCGTCTGCACTTCGCGGCGGCCGGCCAACTGGCCGCCGCGGTGCCCGCGCCCGCGCCCGCCCCTGCGCCGGTGCCGGTCTCGGGCTGACGGCCGCGCGGCCCCCGGGGAGCGGTTCAGCCGACCGGCCCGGCCCGCCTGCCCGGGGAGGGCGGGCGGGTTCGCTTGGATGGGCCGGACCGGGCCGACCGGAGCCCCGAGCAGCCCTCCACCCCCAGGGAGTCACCATGACGAAGATCGCTCTCTTCGGCGCGACCGGCACCGTCGGATCCCGGGTGCTGCGCGAAGCACTCCGGCGCGGCCACGAGGTCACGGCCGTCGTCCGCGATCCGGCGAGGCTCCCGGACCCCGCGAGCACGGCCGGGGCCGGCGCCGGCGCCGGGGCCGGCGCCGGCGAGATCGTGGTGGTGCGCGGCGATATCCTCGATCCGGCGTCGGTGGCCGCGGCGGTGGCCGGGCACGATGTGGCGGTCAGCGCCTTCGGGCCCGGCCACGGGGACCCGACCGACCTCGTGACCGCCGCGAAGTCGCTGATCGGCGGGGTGCGGTCGCTCGGTACGGACGTTCCCGCGCCGCGTGTGGTCATCGTCGGCGGGGCGGGCTCGCTGCGTACCCCCGGCGGCCCGCTGGTCCTGGACGAGGCCGGAGTCCCGGCGGCCGTCCTGGCGGTGATGCACGCCCACGGCGAGGCCCTGGACTTCCTCCGCACGGTGCCCGTGGAGCAGGTGCGCTGGACCTGTCTGAGCCCGCCCGCGCACATCGCGCCGGGCGAGCGTACGGGCACGTACCGGCTGGGCCTCGACGGCCTGGTGGTCGACGAGGAGGGCCGGAGCCGGATCTCGACGGAGGACTTCGCCGTCGCCCTGGTCGACGAGATCGAGCGCGACGCGCACGCGGGCCGGCGGTTCACCGTCGCCCACTGAGCGGCCGGGAAGGGGTGCGGAAAGGGATATCGGGTGGATGCGTCCGGTCGGGTTACCTACAGTGACCAGGCACCCGATGTCGACCAGGAGCGGATCATGCGCATCCACTATCCCCGTACCCCGCACCTCCCCTGGTCCCCCGGGGCTGCGGCCGACGACGTCCGGGCCGTCGGACTGGCGGGGTTGGCCGGGCGCGAGGTCGTGGTGACGGAGAAGCTCGACGGGGAGAACACCACCCTGTACGCGGACGGCCTGCACGCGCGGTCGCTCGACTCGGCGCACCACCCCTCGCGGGCGTGGGTCAAGGGCCTCCAGGGCCGCATCGGCCCCGGCATCCCGGCCGGGTGGCGGGTGTGCGGGGAGAACCTCTACGCCCGGCATTCGATCCCGTACGAGGACCTGGACAGCTGGTTCTACGGGTTCTCGGTGTGGGACGGGGAGCACTGCCTGGACTGGGACCGGACCGTACGGTTCCTGCGTGGCCTGGGCGTACCCACCCCGCGCGTGCTGTGGCGGGGCATCTTCGACGAGCGCGCGCTGCGCAGGCTGAAGCTCGACACGGCGCGCCAGGAGGGGTACGTCGTGCGGACGGCGGCCGGTTTCGCGCGCGAGGACTTCGGCCGGTGCGTGGCCAAGTGGGTACGGGGCGGCCATGTGCAGACGAGTACGCACTGGATGTTCGCGCAGGTCGTGCCGAACGGGCTGGGGCCGGCGGCCCCGTTGTGGTCGGTGCGCTCGGGGGCCGAGGCCGATGTGCCCGGTCTGTCCGCCGCCCTCGGGATGAGCGGGACCGGCGCGGACGACGCGACCGACGCGGACGACGCGGACGACGCGGACGACACCAGCGGAGCCGCCGACGCGGACGAGGTCGCCGAGGTCGCGGCGCGGATCGACGGGGCGGGGCGGACCGGGGAGGACCGGCTGGCCGGTGTCCTGGCTGCCGTACTCCGCCGCGAGCCGCGGGCCCGGATCGCTGCGCGGATCGCGGCGGGCCCGGGCGGGATGGGGCTCGCGCGGCGGGTCGCCGACCTGGTGGGGCTGTACCCGTACCTGCAGCGGCCGTTCGCGGACGAGGACCGGCGGGCCGGGCTGGTGCGGATGGCCGCGGCGGCCGATCTCGGCGTGCTGCACGCACTCGCCGGGGCGCTGGCGGACGGACCGGCGGCGCGGGAGTGCGCGGAGTGGTCCGCGCTGTGCGCCGAGGAGGCCGGGCTGCTCGGCCCGGATCCGCTGGAGGCGCTGCGGGCCGGGCTGGACGAGGCGCTCGCCGGGCTGGACGCGGAGGCTGCGGACCGCTGCTGGGCGGAGGCCCGGCGGGCGTTCGCCCAGGGCAGGATCTCGGGTTCCGCGGTGGAGGAAGCCGTGGCGGCGACGTGGCAGTGGCGCGAGGGAACGTTTCCCCGGTTGGTGCAGCTGTGCGGGCCCTCCGGCAGCGGGAAGAGCACCTTCGGCCGCGAACTGCCCGGTGTGGACGCGTACATCAGTCTTGACGATCTGCGCACCGCCAGGGGTTCCCGTGCGGACCAGCGGGCCAACGCCGAGGTGTTGAGCGAGGGCCTGGACCGGCTCGACGCGGCCCTGGCCCGCGGCGGGACGGTGGTGTGGGACGCCACCTCGCTCACCGATCAGCAGCGCGGCCTGGCGGGCTCGGTCGCACGGCGCCGTGACGCGCTGGTCACCCACGCCGTGGTGCTGGTGGAGGAGGCGGAGCTGGTGCGGCGCAACGGCGTGCGCCCGCATCCGGTGCCGCCGCAGGTGCTCACCTCGCAGGTGCGCCGGTTCAGCCCGCCGTACGCCGGTCAGGCGCACCGGACGTGGTACATCGGTGCGGCCGGGGCCGTCGAGGACACGGCGGGCGGCCTCACGGCCGGACCCGCGGACGGCCGACGGGGACAGGCACAGGGACCGGGACGGGGACAGTACTGATGCGTACCAGCGAGGAGCTCTACCACCAGGTCCGCTGGGACTCCCGGTTCGATCCGGCGCGGTTCGTGCTCGGACTGCTCCAGCGCGGGGCCGCACCGAAGCGGGTCCCGCTGCCCTCCTTCGTGCCCGGCGGCGACATCCCCTGGCACCGGGTGCTGTTCGTCGAGGCGGACGGTGAGCTGGTGTGGGACCGCGCCACGGGCGTGGACCGCATCGATGTCACCGCGGCGGGCCGGGTCCGCGATCCGCGGCTGCTGCGGGCCCCGTTCTTCACCGCCCGGACCCCGCACGCGTGGGACCCGGCGGGCGGCGGCGCCTGGCGGCCCGCCGAGCCGGTGCCCGGGGGCGGGACGGCCGCAGCCCTGCCCTCGGTGCGGCTGCTGACCTGGAACACGCTCTGGGACCGGTACGACGCACCGCGCATCTCCACCGCCCGGCGCAGGCCGCTGCTGCTGGCCGATCTCGCGGCCGCCGACGCCGATGTCATCGCGCTGCAGGAGGTCGAACCCGAACTGCTCGGCATGCTGCTGGCGGCGCCGTGGGTGCGGGACTCGTACACCCTCGGTACGGATCCGGGCGGCCGGGACGTCGCCGAGTGCGGGCTGCTGGTGCTCAGCCGGCTTCCGGTGCGGGAGGCGGGGATGCGCCTGCTCCGCCCGCACAAGGCGGTCACCGCCGTCACGGTGGACACCGCGGCCGGCCCCCTGGTCGTCGCGAACACCCACCTGACCAGCGACCACACCGAGAACGGCGACGTCCGGCGGGTCGCCGAACTGACCCGGCTCGCCGAGGGCCTGGGCGGCATCGAGGCCGGGGTGGCGCTGCTGGGCGACTTCAACGACGGCCGCCACGGCGTCGAAGGTCCCGCGGCCGCGCTCGGCATGCGGGACGCCTGGAGCGACGTGCACGGGGCGGCGGACGACACACCGACCTTTGACCCGGTGGCCAACCCGCTGGCCGCGGTGGGCTCCCTGTCGGGCCGGTCGGCCCGGCTGGACCGGATCCTGCTGCGGTCCACGACGGCGCGGGTGGCCCGGGCCGCACTGCGCGGCGACTCCCCGGCCCCGGAGGGGCTGTTCATCTCCGACCACTTCGGTGTGGAGGCGACGGTGGAGTTCGGGGAACGGGGCGGCGCGCCCGCGCGCCTCGGCGTACCGGCGACGGCGCGGACGGCGGTGGCATGGCTTCCGCCGCCCCTGCCGGAGGCGGTACGGGAGCTGCGCCGCGACCTGGACCCGCAGGCCGGGCGCTGGCCCGCGCACGTGAACCTGCTCTTCGGCTTCGTGCCGGAGTCCTCCTTCGCCGAGGCGGTGCCGCTCCTGGCGGAAGTGGCCGCCGCGACCGGACCGTTCCCCGTCCGGCTGGAGGGTGTGCACAGCTTCGGGCACCGTGAGGACGCCACCGTCTGGCTGGACCCGGCGGCGGCCGGTGAGGCGCCGTGGCAGGAGCTCCGACGCGCGCTGGCGGAGCGGTTCCCGGGCTGCCGGGGGCGTACGGGTGACCGACACGGCTACACACCGCACCTGACGCTGGGGCGCAGTCAGGACCCGCAGCGTGCGGTCGCGTCCTTCGCGGCGCGGCTCGGCGGACCGCTGGCCGCGCGGGTCGGGGAACTGGCCGTGCTCTCGCGGCGCGGTGACGGACCGATGCGGGTCCGGGCGACGGTGGCGCTGGGGACGGGCGAGGTCCGCTGGGAACCGGAGACGGAGCCGGAGACAGGGACGGCGGACCGAACCCGGCCCGGGCCGGGGCCCGTGATCCGGGAGGAGGACGCCGAGTCGGTCACCGCGCGCGTCCGTGCCGCTCTGGGCGACGCGCAGGTGCACCTGGCCGGATCGCGCCGCATGGGCTGTGCGCTTCCGGGGTCGGACCTGGACCTGGTGGCGGTGCTGCCGGGTCCGGCCGATGTGGCCCTCGTACGGGACCGGGTGGCTGCGGCGCTGCCCGAGGCGGGGCGGCTGCGCGAGGTGGCGGGGGCGCGGGTGCCGGGGCTGCGCTTCCGCGTCGGCGGACTGTCGGTGGATCTGGTCACGGTGGCCACCGACGGGCCGGATCCGGCGCACGCGGTGGCACGGCGGGCCGAGCTGGGCGAGGCGGCCGCGCTCGCGCTGAGCGCCGTCGGCGACGCCGAGGCCGTACGGGAACGGGTGGGCGCGGATCGGAATGCCGCGTTCGCCGGGCTGGCGCGGCAGGTGAAGGCGTGGGCCCGGGCCCGGGGGCTGGACTCGGCGCCGTTCGGCGGGCTGCCCGGGCTGGCCTGGGCGGTTCTCGCGGCGCGCACGGTGGAGGAGGCCGGGGCGCTGCCGCCCGATGCCCTGCTGCGCGAGTTCTTCGGCCGGTGGGCCGCCTGGGACTGGCGTGTGCCCGTCTCGCTGTCGGCGGCGGGCCCGGGCGAGGTGGCGGAGGGGCCGGATGCGGTCACGGTCCTGACCCCCTCGGAACCGGTGCGCAGCTGCACGGCCCAGGTCGGGCCGGGCCTGCGCGACCTGCTGGTCCAGGAGTTGTACGCGGCCTGGGAGGTGCTGGAGTCCGGCCCCGCGGACCGCGGGTGGGCCCCGGGACCGCCGCCGCTGCACCGTCGGCACGCCGCCTGGGCGTTGGTGACCGTACGGACGGCCTCCGAGGGGGAGTTCGAGGAGACCCTGGGCCGGGTGCGGGGGCGGCTGCGGGCCCTGCTCGGCGCGCTGGAGGAGGCCGGTGTCACGGACGCGCACGCCTGGCCCCGCCCCTTCGCGTCGGGCCCGGCCCTGGCCCGCTACGCGATCGGCCTCGGCGCCGCTCCCCCGGACGCGGCGCGCCTGGCCGCCCTGGCCGGCCCCTGGCGGACCGGCCTGCCGGGGGTCGAGGTCTCCTGGGCGGCCGGCGGCGAGGTGCCGGACCTGGTGTGAGGGGTGAGCGGAGAGGGTGAGGGGAGAGGGGCCAGGGGGGCGTACGCCGCGCGGGTCAGATCTCGATGATGATCTTCCCAGCCGTGTGCCCGCCCTGGCTCAGCTCGAAGGCGGCCGCCAGCTCGCCCAGCGGGAAGGTCCTGGCGACCGGCACCTTCAGCTTTCCGCTGTCGGCGAGCCGTCCCAGTTCGGCCAGATCGCTGCCGACCGGACGGACCCACATCCACTCGCCGCCCGCCCCGAGCACACTCGGGTCGGCGATGGAGGCGTGCCGGCCGTCGTCGTGGAGCACCTCCCGGGTGACGGCGCCGACGCCGCCGACGAAGTCGGCGACGACCGTGGGCCCGTCGGGTACGAGGGCCCGTACGCGCGCGGCGAGTCCGTCCCCGTACTCGATGGGTTCGGCGCCGAGCTCGCGTACCCGGTCGTGGTTGCGCGGGGAGGCGGTGCCGATGACCCGGGCGCCCAGGGCGCGGGCGATCTGCACGCCGAAGGAGCCGACCCCGCCCGCCGCGCCGTGGATGAGGACGGTGTCGTCCTTGCCGGTGCCGAGGCGGGTGAGGAGCTGGTAGGCGGTGAGCCCGGCGAGCGGGAGTCCGGCGGCCTCGGCCCAGTCGAGCGAGGCGGGCTTGTGCGCGAGGGCGCGGACGGGCACGGTGACGAACTCGGCGAAGGTCCCGCCGTGCACGTAGTCCTTGCGGGCGTACGCGATGACCTCGTCGCCCTCGGCGTATTCGGGGGTGTCGATGCCGACCCGCTCGACGGTGCCGGACACGTCCCAGCCGGGGACCACCGGGAAGACGGCATCCATCAGGGGGTCCAGCCCGCCCGCCATGATCTTCCAGTCGACGGGGTTCACGGCGGCGCACCTGACCCTGACGAGGACCTCACCGGGTCCGACCTTGGGCATCGGCAGCCGGGTCTCGGAGAGCACCTCCGTCCCGCCGTACGTCTCGTACGCCATCGCCCGCATGGTCACCTGGCTGCTGCCGCCCGACTGGGACATGTACCCGACCTCTCCGTGTGCTGGTGGAACCCGCCCCCGGCCCATCCCACCATGCACGAAGCGCCCGCCCCACGAAGCGGGGCGGGCGCGGCGCGGCGCGGCAGGGCGCGAGGGGGCTCACTCGTACTCGGTGCCGCCCTTGCGGGTCAGGTACGCCGGGCTGACCGCCTTGGCGATGGCGCGGCCGCCCACGACCGGGCTGTACCGTTCCGCCGACGGCCGGACGACGACGCCCTCGCGCAGGTGCGCGGCCTTCCCGGAGACGGTCTCGCGGCCGGTCGCCAGCTCCAGCACCTTGTCGAGGTCGTACGGGCCCTCGTACAGCCGCGGCACCAGCGGAAGCTCACCGTCCGTCAGTACGGCGGCGGGGTCCAGCCAGCGGGTCTCGCCGTCGATCTCGGCGGAGACGTCGAAGACGGCGTATCCGGGTGGCGTGTCGGCGGTGCGTACGTCGGTCCCGTACGCGAGGTCCTGGACCCCCTTGCCGTACACCTCGCCGAAGATCCCGACCCGGGTCGCGCCGAGGCGGTCGGCCAGGACCGCCGCGACGGCCGCCACGTCGTGCCCGTGTACGGCCCGCCAGTAGAGGTTGCGCTCGTCCTCCTTGAGGGCCAGCCCTTTCGCGCCGAATCCCTTGGAGGAGACGAAGGACCGCTCACCTCGGCCACGTACGTGAACAGGCAGGCGGTACCGTGCAGTTTCTCGGTGAGGACGACCGGCTCGCCGGGCTCGAAGATGTGCGGGTAGCGCTGCAGGTTCTCGATGTCGACCCACGGCATCAGGTCGGCGGCGGCTTCGACCTCACCGCTCATGGTCGTGGGTATGGGCGGGGCCCATTTGGTGATGCCGAGCAGCTCGGCGAAGTCCGTCCCCTCCTCGGCCGCCCGCGCCAGGTCCACACCGGCGAGCGCGCGCGGCCTGCACACCAGCCCTTGCGAGAGTTCGCCGCGGAGCCGGACCGCTTTGACCCGGTCGGCGGAGCCGCCGGCGAGCCGCCCGGTGAGGCCGAGCTCCTCGATCAGATCCGCGGGCAGCACGGCCTGTTCGGGGATGTAGACCGCGAACTCGCCCGTGCGGTAGGCGCCCTTGGCGATCACGGCGCGGTAGAGGCCCACCTGGGCCAGTTCCAGTGCATCCGCGTTCGGGTGCTCGTGGACGGTCAGTTCTTCGGCGGTGACGCGCAGGGTCGACATGGGACGGCTCCAACAGTGGTCAGGGACACGGACGACGCCCGGTGGTGCGGCGCGTCGGTGACGAACACTCTGCTTCCGGCCATTTCCGCTGGTCCAGCGAATATCGCGGTGTTAGCCTGCCCGCGCCGTCCCGCCCGGGCGCCCAGGCGCCCTTCCCACCCTTCCCTACCCGTTCCGCGTTCCAGGTTCCGCGTTCCATGTCCCACAGGAGGCTCCCATGTCAGCTCGTCCGGTCACCGTCGTCACGGGTGGCAGCAGGGGCATCGGTGCCGCGACCTGTCTGCGGCTGGCCACCGCCGGACATGACCTGGCGCTCGGTTACACCCGCGACGCGGCGGCCGCCGAGGCCGTCGCCGAGCGGGTACGGGCCGCCGGGGCCCGCTGTGTGACCGTGCGCGGTGACATCTCCGAAGAGTGCGCCGTCGAGCGGCTCTTCGACATCGCCGGCGCCGAACTCGGCAGGGTGACGGGGCTGGTGAACAACGCCGGAGTGACGGGCCCGCTGGGCCGGCTCACCGATGCCCGCACCGAGGACCTGCGGCGGGTCGTGGAGGTGAACCTCCTCGGGTACCTGCTGTGCTGCCGCCGGGCCGCCCGGGACATGACGGAGGCCGACGGCGGGGCGATCGTGAACGTCTCCTCCACCGCCGCCACCCTCGGCAGCCCCGGGGAGTACGTGCACTACGCGGCGACCAAGGCGGCCGTCGACGCGCTCACCGTGGGGCTCGCCAAGGAGCTGGGCCCTGACGGGATCCGGGTCAACGCCGTGGCGCCGGGCGTCATCGAGACGGACATGCACGCGGCGATGGGCGATCCCGACCGTCCGGCGAAGGCCGCGGCCGGGATCCCGCTCGGCCGGCCCGGCCTGCCCGACGAGATCGCCGGGGCGATCGCCTGGCTGCTCTCCGCGGACGCCTCGTACACGACGGGCACCGTGCTGCGGGTCTCCGGCGGCCGCTGATCACGGCGGGGGCCGTCCGGTCCACGGCTCACGGCTCAGATCCAGTGCCCCTGGCTGAGCACCACCATGAAGAGCAGCAGCGCGACGGCGACGGCGGTGAGGCAGGAGCGCGCGAACGCCTTCGCCACACTTTGATCGTCCGGCGGGGGCGGGGGCGCGGGTCGGGGGTGTGGGGGCGGCGGCGGGCCGGGCGGTGGAACCGGGACGGACAAGGCAACCCCCGTAGGCACAGGTACGGATCGCACGGGAACGAGCCGCTCGACCGCGTCCGCTCCTGCGTTCACCTCCAGCCTGACAGAAGAATTGAACACGTTCAACCCTGCGGGGACCGCGGGCGCGGCCGGGGGTCAGCGCATCGCCGCCTGGGTGGCCGGGCCGTAGACGCCCGGGGAGTCGCCCTTGATGGAGCGGTCGCGCTGCAACTGGCCGACACCGCGCTTGGTCTGACTGTCGTAGACCCCGGTGACGGAGACGTACGTGAACCCTTGCCCGTACAACAGCTCCTGCAGGGCGCGCACCTCGGGGCCGGTGTCCCCCATCCGCAGCGTTGCGGAGGAACTCGGCGGGACGGGGGCCGAGGCGCTGGACGAGGACGGCGGTTTCGAGCCCTGACTCGCGGACGCACTCGGCGCTCGGGACGGCGTGGGAGAGGTGGAGGCGGCGGGGGACGGTGCGGACGGGGTCGGCCCGGATACGCCGGCCTCGGCGCCGGAGTTCGGGCTGCGCCCCCGAAGCATCGGTACGGACAGCTCGGCGGGCGCCCCGGCCCGAGGCGGCTGCACGTCGGGGCCGCCCAGCAGGATCACCAAGGCGCCCACCGCGGCGAGCGACAGCAGGGTGAGGACGGCGAACGGAAGCCGGCTACGCCGACCACGGGCAGCAGTCGGGCGGGGAACGGACCCGGGACCGGGAACGGCCGCGGGAACGGCTGCCGGGGCCTCGGATTCCCGGACGTGTGCCGGGCCGGGGAAGGCGAGGGGGCCGGACTGCGGCCAGGCGGGGGCGGTCGACCGGGGCGGTGGGCCCGAGGGGGCGACGTAGGGGCGTACGAGCAGGTGGTCGTCGGGGACGATCCCGCTCTCATCAAAGTCCTGGCGCATGGTGGTCTCCCGGCGGGGACGGGGGCCGGCGCGGCGGTGCTGTGCCGGCCCCCACCCGGTCCGTCAGGCTCCGTGCCGCCGGGCGGCGGGAGCCGGGGCCGCACCGGCGGCGGGAGCACCGGGCATGCCGAGTGCGCCGAATGTACCGAGTGCAGTGTGTGCGCTGTGTGCCGGAGAGACGCCGATTTCGGCCGGGTCGATCGACGGGCGAACGGATATGGGCATCTGGCATATCTCCGAAGTGCGGCTCAAGCTGTGATTCTTGATCGGCGCACTCTTGCCCCCCGGCGGGGGCCGGGTCAAGCCGGGTGTCCGATCCGCCCCCGTCCATCCGATCTGTCGGGCGGGGCCGCTCCCGCCGCGTCCCGCCGTCAGCCGAGGGTGCGGGAAGTGCGGCGGATCGCCGTGACCCACACCGTGGCGGCGGCCGCGAGCATCAGGGCGGCCCCTCCGAGCCGGGCTGCGGGTGCGGAGATGCCGTCGACCGCGAGACCGCCGCACAGCGCGCCCGCCGCTATGGCGAAGTTGAACATGGCCACCATCAGCGAGGACGCGGACTCGGGCGCTTCCGGGGCCGCCTTGATCATCCAGCCCTGCACGCTCACCGAGACCCCTCCGTACGCGAGTCCCCAGGCCAGCAGGAGCGCGGTGCCGACGGCCGGTCCGGCAGGACCGCGATCAGCGCGAGGATGACGGTGAGGGAGGAGCTGACCACGAGCAGGGTGCGGTACGGGTCACGAGCCCCGGCCAGGAAGTTCCCTGCGACGCCGGCGACGCCGTAGCCGAGCAGCAGGGTGCTGATGTACCCGGCGTCGACACCGGAGACCTCCTGCAGGACCGGCCGTACGAAGGTGTAGGCGGCGAACTGCCCGGTCACCACGAGGAAGGTGACGATGACACCGGCCCGCACGGCACGGTTCTCCGGAGCAGGGCGGGCAGTTCGGGAAAGGTGACGTGCCGGGTCGCGGGCAGCGGGGGCAGCAGCACGAGCAGGGCGGTCAGCGTGACGAGGCCGAGGGCGCCGACCGCAGCGAAGGCGGCGCGCCAGCCGCCGAGTTCACCGAGCAGGGTGCCGGCGGGGACGCCGAGCACGGAGGCGGTGGGGACACCTCCGAAGACGAGCGCGGTCGCCCGGCCGACCTGGTGCTCGGGGACGAGACGTACGGCGAGTCCGCCGGCGATGGCCCAGAACCCGCCGACGCTGACGCCGACGAGCAGGCGGGCCGCCAGTACGACGGCGAAGTTCGGGGCGAGGGCGGCGGCGAGGTTGGCGGCGACCATCAGGGCGACGAGCACGCACAGCACGAGCCGCCGGTCGAGCCGGCCGGCGCCGACGGTGACCAGCGGCGCGCAGAATCCGGCGACCAGCCCGGGCGCGGTGACCATCAGGCCCGCGGTCCCGTCGGACACGCCGAGGGCGGCCCCGACGGGGGTGAGCAGGCCGACGGGCAGCAGCTCGGAGGTGATCAGGCAGAAGATGCCGAGCGAGACGGCGCAGACGGCAGCCCAGCCCTTCCAGGGAGCGGCACCGCTCGCCGGTGCGGGACCGGCTCCCGGTGCGGGACCGGCTCCCGGCCCGGGTATGGACTCGGGGCCCCGGAGCGGGCCGGATGCGGGGGGCGGCGCGGGATCGTTGCCGGGCGCGGCAGCTGAGGTCATGGATCGGTACTCCGTACGGACGGTCGGCGGGCAGGACACGGCGGCACGGGGAGCCGGGGGTCGCGCCTCCCCCTGCACCCGTACTGCCGTTCCAATTTCCCACACGCCCCGGCCGTTCCCGCCGGGCCGGTGTCACCCGCACGCGTGAGAGGGGAACGCGGCCCGCCCGGCCGTACGGCAAGGTGGTCGGATGCAGTTACGCCGGGCCGTGCCCCTCTCCCTCGTCGTGCTCCTCGCCAGCACGGGCTGTGTCTCCGTCGGGCCGCGGGATCCGGCTGCGGCTCCCGTACGCGGATCCGTACCGCCGGCCGAGGCGCCCGAGGACCCGACGCCGCCGGCCCTGCCGCTGGGTGCCCTGCCCGAGGCCGCCAGGCCCGCTCCGGACGCGGCCCAGGACCCGCACGCCCACGCCCACGCGGACGCGGAGCCGAGGCCGGCCCCGAAGGCGGCCCCGGAGCCGCAGCCCTCGCGCGGGCGGGCCGCGCAGGCGGCGCCGTCGCCCCGGCGGGGGCGGGTGCCTGGCCCGGCGACGGCCCATCCACGGCGGCGGCCGGCCCCGCCGCCCCGCCTGGACCAGCTGTGCGCGGCCGCGGAGGGCGCGGTACCGCCGTCCGTCGTCGACCTGTGCCTGCGGCAGTACGGCCGCTGACCGGCGCATCCGTGCCCGGTGCGACGCTTGACCCTCCCCCTGTGTCAGACCTTGTAGTGGAGAGCGTCATGTTCACCATCGGAGACTTCGCCAAGCACGGGCGGGTGTCGGTCCGCATGCTGCGTCACTACGACGCCCTCGGACTGCTGCGCCCGGCACGTGTCGACCCCTTCACCGGCTACCGCTTCTACGAGGCCGGGCAGCTCGCCCGCCTCAACCGGATCATCGCGCTCAAGGAACTCGGCTTCTCCCTCGACCAGGTGGGGACGATCCTCGGCGAGCGGGTGGGCCCGGAGGAGCTGCGCGGCATGCTGCGGCTGCGGCAGGCCGAGCTGGAGACGGCCATGGCCGCCGCGGCGGCCCGGCTGGTCCAGGTCGAGGCGAGGCTCCGGACCATCGAGAACGAGGGAACCATGCCTGCCGACGACATCGTCGTGAAGAGCCTTCCGCCCGTCCGGCTCGCCGAGCTGACCGGCACGGCCGGGAGTTACGAACCGCAGGACATCGGCCCGGTCATCGGGCCGCTCTACGACGAGCTGTGCCGCCGGATCGAGGAGGCCGGCATCGTCCCGACCGGCCCCGGTACGGCCTACTACGAGGACGCGCCCGGCACGGGCTCCACGGCGGCGGTCCTCGTCCACGCCGGACTGCCGGTGGCGGCCTCGGTCCGCGCCGAGGACCTCGGGGGCGAGGTACGGATCGTCACGCTGCCGGCGGTGGAGCGGGCCGCGACCGTGGTGCACCGCGGCTCGATGGACGGCGTGCTGCCGACGGCGCAGGCCCTGGCGCGGTGGATCGACGCGCACGGGCACCGCTCGGCCGGGTACGCGCGTGAGCTGACCCTGGCCTGCCCGGAGGACCCGGACCAGTGGGTCACCGAACTCCAGGAGCCCCTGGCCGCCACGTCCTGACGCCCCCACCACGCCCCTGGGGAACCTTGGCTCCTCAGGGGCGGCGTCCGCAGGCGCGGGCGCACCGCCGGGCCGTGTCCCGCCGGACCGTGCGCAGCCTGCGCACGGTGGTGTGGCCGCGCCGCTTCCACTCGCCCCGGGGCAGCGCGGCCCGCTGGCCGCCGCCCGCGATCAGGGCGTTGACCGGAGTCATCGGGTCGGCGGCCATCGCCTTGGCGAACAGGACGCCGACCACGAGCGGAACCAGGGCCACGGCCAGGGCCGAGCCGGCGGTGGTCACGTGCTGCATGCGCGGGCGGGCGGCCCGGCCGCTCGGGGCGTCTGAAGTCATGTCCCCATTCGACCAGCGGCGGGCCGTCGGGGAATCGGGGTGGATACTCAGGCCGTTGGGTGTGAGGTACTCAGACGGGCGGGACGGGTGGTGGGTGATGGCGGTACCCGGGCAGGGTTTCGAGCCCGCGACCGGCGACGGCCCGGCGGCCGACCCCGTCGGGCGTCAGGCGGAGCTGCGCACCGCGTACGAGGGGCTGCTGCAGATCCGCCGTCTGGTGAACGGCCCGGCGGGCGCGGCGGTTCCCGCGCCGTGGGAGGTACGGCAGCTGCCGCGCGCGGTGGCCCTCGTACTGGAGGCGGCGGGGATCGTGCCGTCGGCCCTGGACGCGCAGGGGCGGCGTACGCGGACGGGCTACCGCGTGGCGGCCGGTGCGGAGCCCGGGCGGGCGGAGGTGACCTGGCTGGGCCCGGCGGGCGGCGGTGCGGCCGGTGAGGAGCAGGAGCGGCTGACGGCCTGCGCGGCCGCGCTCGAACGGCTGGGCTGGGTGTGCCTGCTGTACCGGGGGCCTCGCCGGCGCCGCTTCCTGGAGGTGGAGCCTCCGGGCGGGCCGGGAGCGCCCTGAAGGTCCGGCGGGCCGGGCGGGCGCCCGCTCAGCCGAGGGTGAGCAGGACGACGTCCACCTCGTGGCCGCGGGCCTCGGCGAAGTCGCGGGTGCGGCCGGTGACGGTGAACCCGCACTTCTCCAGCACCCGGATCGAGCCCGCGTTGTCGGCCACCGCCCCGGCGTGCAGGGGGCGGGTGTCCTCCAGCCGGATCAGTTCGGTCAGCGCCCGGGTGGCGATGCCCCGTCCCCAGTGCCCGGGGCCGATCACGTACGTCACCTCGCGCTCCTCGGGCGGCCCGAACACGGCGGCGTGACCGGCCACGACCCGGTCGGCCAGCACGGTGCGCAGGAGTACGGCGGGGTCGTTGCGTACCTTCGCCCAGTGCGCATCGAAGTGGCCCCGGTCGTAGTGGTACTTCCTCGTGATCGCCGCCATCTGCTGGAGGCCCGGGTGCGTCAGCTGCTCCGAGAAGACGGCCAGGTCGTCGTCGATCGTCTCGCGCAGCTCGACTTCCATGGGCGCTCTCCCTCTCCCCGGCGTCCGATCGTGACGGCCCACCCTACGAGGTGTGCGGGGCGGGCGGGCCCGGTCCCGGTCCCGCGTCAGGCGTAGCGTCCGGCCAGCGCGGTCACCGTCTCGGCGAGAGCGCGGCGCAGTTCGGGCGGGCCGAGCACCTCGGCCTCCGCGCCCAGGCGCAGCAGGTCGCCGACGGCGACGGGCTGGGACTCGACGGCGATGCGCAGCCGGACCCAGCCGTCCGCGTCGGCCGGGCCGGCCTCGGCGAGCGCCCTGGTACCCGCCGCCCCGAACTGCATGGGCAGCAGCCGCTGTCCGCGCGGGGACAGCCGTACGTCGGCGGTCTGCTGGTGGAGTGCGGAGTCCAGGCGGCTGGTGGACTCCTGCCAGTACGAGGCGAGCCGGAATCCGTCGGGCCGTTCGAAGCGCCCCGCCGCGGTGTCCACGGTCAGGAACCGGGAGACCCGGTAGGTCCGCACGGCTGCGCCGGCCCGTCGGTATCGGCTGCGTCCGCGACATCCGCGACGAGGTACCAGATGCCGCTCTTGAGGACGAGGCCGAGCGGATGCAGCTCGCGCCGTACCTCGCCTCGCCAGCGGCGGTAGTGGGTGCGCAGCACGTGCTGGTCCCAGACGGCCTGGGCGATCTGCGCGAGGTGCGGGACGGGGTCGGCCTCCCGGAACCAGGCGGGCGCGTCGAGGTGGAAGCGGTCCTGGATCCGGCGGGCCCGTACGGCGAGCGCGGCCGGCAGCGCGGCCTGGAGTTTGAGCTGCGCGGCGGCCAGATCGGCGCCGAGGCCGAGCTCCTGCGCGGGTCCCGGGGCGCCGGCCAGGAAGAGGGAGCCGGCCTGGGTGTCGGTGAGGCCGGTGAGGCGTGTGCGGTAGCCGTCGGCCAGCCGGTAGCCGCCGGCGGGGCCGCGGTCGGCGAGGACGGGGACGCCCGAGGCGCCGAGGGCGTCGATGTCGCGGTGGATCGTGCGCACCGACACCTCCAGCTCGGCCGCGAGGGCGGGGGCGGTCATCCGGCCGCGGTTCTGCAGCAGCAGGAGCAGGGAGAGGAGCCGGTCGGCACGCATGGCGTCATTGTCCCCCGTACCTGACAGAAGGTGTCAGGTACGGCTGCCAGCCTGGGAGCACGCCGGGCGGAGGGACCGTCCGGCCGGCCGAGAGGACCGTCATGCCCACGCCCGTAGAAACCGGTGGCCGCTTCACCTTCGCCAACTGGGAGGAGAGCCCCGTCGGTGCGGTGGACGCCGTCCCGCGGCTCGCCCACGCCCATGTCAACAACGCCTTCACCGGCGGGATCACGGCTGCCGGGACGGCCTGCGACTACACGATCGCCTACACCGGGGAGAACCTCGGCTCCTACAGCGGGATGGAGTTGGTCTCCGGCAGCCTCGACGGCCGCAAGGGCAGCTTCGTACTGGAGGAACGCGGCAGCTTCGACGCCGGCGGCACGGTCTGCCGGTTCGAGGTGGTCCCCGGCTCCGGCACCGGGGACCTCGCGGGGCTGACGGGCTCCGGGGGCTTCACCTACCACCACGGCGACACGTCCGTCGCGTACACCTTCACCTACGACTTGGGCGAGAGCGCGTCCCGCTGAGGGACCGGGCGCCGCCGGTCCCCCGGCCGGTGGCGCCGGCGTTGTCAGTGGGTCCCTCTAGCGTCTCGGACATGACGCGGACCGCACATACCTTCGCCTACGCACGCCCTTCCTCGCTGACCGCCTCCGGGCAGGGTCAGGCCCTCGACCTGGAGACGGCGGGTGGTCTGACCCCGGCCGGGGCCGACGCCCATCCCCAGTTCTTCGCCGGGTTCCTGAGTGCCCCTCAGGCGGCCGCGCGGGCCCTGCTCGCCGTCGCGGACGTGGCCGCGGCACGCTATTACCAGCGCACCTTGCGCGCCTCGCTCGACCCGGTCGTCACGGGCAACGGCGACCGGCTGCGCTTCGAGTCCTTCTCGGGGTGCTGCGGGGTGTACGCCCGGCTCGACGTGCTGCCGGACGGCCTGCGGGGCGCCGACACCGGACACGGCACCACCAACGTCGACGTCAACAACCCGCTGCGCGAGGCGTTGTCCCGGCTGAGCGGGGACGACCCGCTGCACCTGCGGGTCGGCCCCGACGAGATGGCGGTGACGACGCTCGACGGGCCGGTCGTGGAGAAGAAGGTTCCGCTGCCGGAGCGCTGGCTGCGCGGTTTCGCCGAATCCCAGCACGTCAGCACCGGCTTCGACCTGCGGGCCGAACTGACCGCCGCCGAGGCGGCACGCTTCCTCCGCTCCCTGCCCCGTACCGCGGCGGGCGGCGGCGCCGCGAGCGGCGCCCTGTGGGTGGTTCCTGCCGGCCGCACACTGCGCCCCACCACCCGCCCGGTGCCCGGCGCGGTCTGCCTGCCCGGCCCCGAGCGCCTCGCGGCCCTCCAGCGGGTGCTGCGGCATGCCACGGGCCTGCGCATCTACGGTCCCGCGCCGGCCGGGGCTGAACCCACCGCCTCCGCCTGGGAAGTCACCCTGCCCGGAATGAGGCTCACGCTCACCCTCTCCCCTGAGGCCTCCCGCGGGTTCTCCGGCGAGGGCGGCGTCCTGGAGGCCCTGGCCACCGACGAGGCGGCCGGGGACGCCGAGCTGATCTCCGTACTCCTCGCCTGGGAGCCGCGCATCGATCCGGCCGATCTGGCGGACCAGTCGGGGCTCACGGTGGAGCGCGTACGGGCGGCCCTGACCCGCCTCGGTACGGCCGGCCGGGTCGGCTACGACATCGCCGAAGCCGCCTACTTCCACCGCGAACTCCCCTATGACGCCGCCCGCGTCGACCGGCACAACCCGCGGCTGGTCGCCGCCCGCGCCCTGCTGGCGGCCGGTGCGGTCACCCTGGACCGGCCCGGTACCGCCCTCGTGGCCTCCGGTGAACGCCGCTACCAGGTACGCGAGTCCGGCGGCGCGCTCAGCTGCACCTGCCAGTGGTGGGCCGACCACCGGGGCCGCCGCGGCCCCTGCAAGCACGCGCTGGCCACCCGGATGGCCCTGCGGGCCGCCGCCTCCGCCTCCACCTCCACAGCCACCGCCACCGCCACCTCTTCCCTCTCCTCTGCCCCTTCCGGAGCCGCACGATGAACCCCGCCGAGAACCCCGCCGAGAACATCACCGAGGACGTCCTCGCAGCCGTCCGGGCGGGCCGCACCTCCGAGCTGCCGGGTCTCCTGAAGCCCCTGGAACCCGCACAACGCCGGGAGCTGCTCGCCGGGCTGAAGGAACTGCGCCGCGAACTGCGTGCCTCGCGGTGGGAGCGCTGGGAGGACCGCAACCGGACGAACCCGGCCCTGGTGGTCGCCGGAGCCGGCTGCATCACCGGGGCGGCGGCCGCGGCCGCCTGGATCGGTGCCGCCGACCTGCGCCGCTGGAGGCCGCGGCCGCCCACCGCCGCGCTGCTCGACGTACTGTCCGGCCGGGATCCGAAGTGGCTCGGCGACCTCGCCCACCGGCTGGCCGCCCGGCCCGCCACCGCCGAACAGGACTACCCGCTGATACGTGAACTCGTCCGGCTCGCCGGCTGTCCCCTGCCCACCACCGACGGCTGCGTCGAGGGCTGGGCGACGGCCGTGGGCGCGTCCCGCTCCCCTCTCGTGGTCACCCTGCGCCGCGACCCCCACCTCACCGCGCTCGCCCCGCGGCTCTTCGAGACCGCCGAACCGGTCGGTGTCCTCACCTGGCGCCGGGAACCGGACGGCCCCGACAACTGGCCGACCGCGCTGGCCACCCTGGCCGACGAAGGGCACCTGGACCGTGCCGGCCTGCTGGACGGGTGCACCGCGCGGTTGCTGCGCGGTGGCAAGCCCGCCCAGCTGAAGCCCTACCAGGAGATCCTGGAAGCCCTGCGTCCGACCGCCGATGAGGAGCGGGAGCGGGCCGCCGACTGGATCGCGCTGGCCGCCGATGCCCCTTCCGCCGTCGCCGGCAACGCCCAGCAGACCCTCGCCCGGCTCGCCGCGGCGGGTCACCTGACACCCCGCCTGCTCGCCGAGATGTCGGCCGCCGTCCTCTTCCGCCCCGAGAAGAAGCTGGTCCGCTCGCAACTCGTCCTGATCGGCAAGGAACTCACGCGCAACCCGGCCGCCGCTCCCGAGCTGCTGCCGGAACTCGCCGAGGCCTTCGGGCACGCGGACACCGACATCCAGGGGCGGGCACTGAAGCTGGTCGCCGCCCACCTCACCGACGATCCCGCACTGCGCGCCGAACTCGCCGAACGGGCAAATCTGTTGAGGCCGGTCCACCGGGCCCGGGCGGTGGAACTCCTCGGAGCGGCCGCCGCTCCCGCCGCGGATTCCGGCCCCTACCGGGAGATCCTGCCGCCGCTCCCGGTCCCGGCCACGCTCGCCCCCGCACCGGAGACGGTCGCCGAGACCGTGGAACTCGTCGCGGCGGTCATCAACGCGCGTACCGCCACCGTAGAGGAGTTCGAGCGCGCCCTGGACGGGCTGGTACGGCACGCGTACCGGGACCGTGCGGCCCTCGCCGAGGCGCTGCGCCCCGCGCTGGCGGACCGCTGGTGGCTCGACCCCGAGCGGTCCCGCTCCTACACGCACGAGCTGCCCGGTCTGGAACACGTGGCCGCCTGCGTCCTGGACGCGCCGCCGACGGGAACACCGCAGCCGGCTCTCGTGTCCTGGCGCAGCGACTGTCACCACACCGCGATCGGCGCCGCCACCCATGCGCGCGTGGCCGAGGCCGCGCGGCGCATGTCGTCCCGGCCGCTGCCCTTCCTCCTCGCCACGCCTTCCGTGGAGACGGGCTCGCTGGACCCGCGCGTGCTGGTCGCGCGCCTGGCCGAGTACGGCCGTCTCGGTGAGGAGCCCGCTCCCGCGGACCTCGCCCAGGCCTTGCTGCGGGTCCGCCGCGACGCCTCGGCCGTCCCCGAGGCCGCCGCCCTCGGCACGCCCGCCGGCGACCGGCTGGCCGCCTGGCTCGGCGATGCCGGACGGCCCGTGGCCGTCACCCGCCGTACCGCCCCGGCGGTGCAGCACCGGTGGGGCGGCGAAACACCTGCGCGCCTCGTGGTGGACACGGCGCAGCGGACGACCGTGGCGCGCGAGTTCCCGCACCGGTTCCACGAGCTGGCGAAGGCCCGTACGGCGACCGACCGCTGCTGGGACGGTCGCGACGACGCCTCGGTGATCGCGGTCCTGCCCGAGGACCGGGAGGCCCTGGCCGCCTGGTGTCTCCCGGTCGTCACGGCCGGCGCCGCCCACGAAGCGCGCGAGGCGGCCGCGGCGCTGCCCCTGCTGGCCGCGGCCGGCGGGCCGGCCGGGCCGGCCCTGCACCTGGCGGTCGCCACCGGGCTCGGCTCGCGGCACCCCGAGGACCGGCTGAGGGCCGTGGACGCGCTCCTGATCCTCGCCGCCCAGGGTGAGCTGGACGCCGTACGCCTGGGACTCGACCTGGCCGAGCTGATCGCTCTGGGCACGGTCAAGCCCAGCCGGCTCGCCGACTCGGTGCGCACCCTCGCCGCGACGGGCGCGTACGCGACGACCTGGGCCGTACTGGCGTCCGTACTGCCCGGGCTGCTCACGGGGACGGCCGACCCCCGTGGCGCCGGCGACCTCCTGTCGACGGCCGCCGAATGCGTCGAACAGTGCGGGGCGGCGGCGCCCGAACCGGCCGGGCTCGCCGCCGTCACGGCCCGGGGCGGCACCTCGCGCCTGGTCACCCAGGCCTCCCGGCTGTGTGACGCCCTCCGCCGCAACGAGGGGGCTCTCGCCACGGGCAGCTGAACGACATGCCGTAACGGAAAAATTGTTGAACTTTGTCTCACTGTCCGTAAATATGCGGCCAATTTGGCGATGACGGGACTGATGTTTCATCATCATGACTGCACGTCAGCTTTCGGCGTGCGTCAGAGGGAGACGGGGGCGCCGGGGGGTCCCCCGTTCACACCGGCCCGACTCCGCAGGCGAGCTCCGTCTCTCGCCGCGCCCCGCCGTGCTTCCCGTTCCCGTTCCCGTTTCCGTTCCCGTCATCCAGGCAAAGGCTCATGTCCGCCCAGCAGCTCTCGGACCTCATACGTTTCGCCCGCGACAACTCGCCCTACTACCGGGACCTCTACGCGTCCCTGCCACCGCATGTCGACCTCCTCACCGACCTGCCGGTGGTCGACCAGGAGGAGTTCTGGGCGGCCAACGCCCTGCACGACAACCGCGTGCTGACCGGCCCGCTCAGCGAGGCCACGGTCTACAAGACCGGCGGCACCACCGGGTCCCCCAAGTTCTCCGTCTACACCCGCGACGAGTGGCGCACGTTCGTCACCGCCTTCGGCCAGGGGCTCGTGGACACCGGTCTGCGCCCGGGGCACCGCGTCGCCGACCTCTTCTACGCCGGGGAGCTGTACGCCAGCTTCCTCTTCGTCCTCGACTCGCTCGCCCACGCTCCCGTGGACAACGTCCGCCTGCCCATCGGCGGCGGCGCACCGCTGGAATCGACGATCCCGACGCTGCGCGATCTCGCCGCCCAGGTGCTGACCGGCACGACCACCACCCTGTGCCGACTCGCCGAGCAGGTCGTCTCCTCCGGTGTCCCGCTCGGTTCGGTGGAGTTGCTCCTCTTCGGCGGTGAGGCCCTCTTCGACGACCAACGGCGGCTGCTGACCGCCGCGTTCCCCGGCGCCGAGGTCCGTTCCGTCGGCTACGCCAGCGTCGACGCGGGCCTGCTCGGGCGCCCGGTGCCCGGCCCCGACGCCCGGGTGCACCGCGCCTTCACCCCGTACGCGGTCGTCGAGATCCTCGACGACTCCACCGGAGAGCCCATCACCGAACCGGGGCGGCCCGGCCGGGTCGTCGTCACCAGCCTCTTCCGCCGTCTGATGCCGATCATCCGCTACCCCGCCGGCGACCGGGCCGAGTGGACCGGCACCGGGCCCGGCCACTTCAGGATCCTCGGGCGCGCCGAGGAGGGCGTGCGCGTGGGACCCGTCTCCCTCTACACCCAGGACGCCCAGGACGCCGTGGCCGCGGCGGACACCGAGGGCCGCGTGGTCGGCATGCAGCTCGTCGTCCGCCGCTGGGACGGCCGCGACGGGCTCGTCCTGCGGCTGGCGACGGCCCCCGGTGACGACACCGGCGACCAGGTCGCGGGCGGGCGTGCGGCGCTGGCCGAAGCCGTCGTCACGGAGCTGGAGACCGTACGGCCGCTGTATCCGGACAGTGTGCGTGCCGGGTTCGTGCACCCGCTGTCCGTGGAGTGGGCACGCCACCGCGACCTCGCCGTCAACCCGCGCTCGGGCAAGCTCGTCCGCGTCCTCGACGAGAGGCCGACCGCATGACCGCCGCACCCATGGCCGACACGGCCCATACGGCCGACACCGCCGAAACGGAGACGGATGCACAGCCGCGGACCGGGACCGGCCGCCGGCGCGCTCCGCTGATCCTGCGCAACCGTGCCTTCGCCGCGGTATGGCTCGGGCAGGTCCTCACCCAGGCCGCCGTGCGCATGTTCCAGGTCGGCGTGTCCTGGTGGATCGTCGCCTACGCCGTGCCCGAAGCCCGGGGCCTGGCCTCGGGGCTGTTCATGGCGGTCTGCACGCTGCCGGCCGTGGCGCTGGCGCCCGTCGTGGCCGGGGCCGTCGCCCGCATCGCGCACCGCTCGGTGCTGCGGACCGCCGCCGCCGGGGCCGGGGCCGCGTCGGCAGCCCTCGCGCTGTGGGCGTACGGCGGCGGCCTGCCGCTCACCGCCGTGTACGCGGCCGGTCTCGCCCTGGCCACCTGCCAGGCGTTCTTCGACCCCTGTCTGACCACTTCGGTCCCCGAACTCGTCGACGACGCCGACATCGAGACGGCCACCGGCTTCGAGCTGTCCACCCAGTCCCTGGCCGGCCTCGCGGGAGCGCTGCTTGGCGCCCTGACCGTCGACCGGGCGGGCGTGTCCGGGCTGGCCGCCGGCTGCGCGGCCGCCTATCTGGGCGCCGCCGTGCTCGTCACGGGCGCCCGGTTCCGTACCGTCGCCGCGGAAAGCCCGGAAGGCGCGGACGGCACGGACGGCGCGGACGGCGCGGCGGCCCCGCCCCGGCGGCGCCCGCTCCGCCGCATCCTGGCCGGACTGCCCTCCGTGCGGCGGATCCTGATCTGCTTCACCGCGGCAAACCTGTTCACCGCCGCCGTGTTCGTCGTCATCCCCCTCTACACCCGCTCGGTCCTCTTCGGCGGGGGCGGCACCGTGGCCCTGCTGGAGGCCTCCCTGGGCACCGGTGCGCTCGTCGGCGCCTTCACCGGCACCCGCGTGCCGGGACGGCCCACGGTCGCCGGGGCCTGGTGCCTGGGCCTGATGGCCCTCGCCCTGGCGCTGCCCGGGCTGTTCGCGCAGCGTCCGGTCGTCGCGGGTTGCCTGGCCGTGGCCGGCTGGTGCGCCGGGGCCGTCAGCGTGCGCTTCGTCGCCCTGTTCCAGCGGATGGTGCCGACGGCGGACAAGCCCGGCTTCTTCGCCGTGATGCAGGCCGTCCTGGGTGCCTCCCTGCCGGTGGCGTCCCTGGTGTTCGGCTCCGCCGGTGACTTCCTCTCCCCGCAGACGCTCTGCCTCGTACAAGGCATCGGTCTGCTCCCGGCGGCCTGCGCCCTGGCCCTGCTCGGGTCCCGTACGCCCGACCCGGCCGTGGCGGAACCCGCGCCGACCGGAGGCGAGCGATGAGTCCCGTGATCGCCCCGGCCGTCCGCGCGGACATCGCCGAACTGCGCCAGCTCTACTACGCCGTCTACGGTCCGCACTACCCCGTGGCCCTCGGCACCGACCCGGCCGAGATGGCGCGGCTCATCGCGGACCCGCACTCCCTGTGGCTCGTCACCCGCTGCGCCGGCACCGGGGCCCTGACCGCGTCCGCCGCCATCCACGGCGAGGCGGGCAGCCGCACCGGCCGCCTGGAGGGCATCGCCGTGCACCCCGAGCACCGCTCGGCGGGGCTGGCCGCCGCCCTCACCGAGGCCCTGTGCGCCGGGATGCTGGACACCGGCCGCCTGGACTCGGTGTACGCGACCGTGCGCACCGTCAGCGCCGGTCCTCAGCGCGTCGTCCTGCGCAACGGCTTCCGCCCGCTGGGCATCCTGCCCAACGCGGTGGATCTCAGCAGCCGCGAAAGCCTCGCGCTCTACGCGCGTCACGCCACCGGAGTGCTCGACCGCCGGATCCCCGTCACCGAAGTACCGGCCCCGCTGATGCCGTTGCTGCGCACGGCCGAGGCCGCGCTCGGCATCGGCTACCCCGGGGTGAGGGCGGCCGCCGGCCCGCTCCCGGCTCCCGCGCCGCACGCGGCCGCCGAACGGCTGGAGGTGATCGAGGCACCGGCCTTTGTACGCCGCCGCTTCCGCGAGCGGTTCCCGGGCGCCGAGGGCTGGTTCTACCCGCTGCACACCCCGAACGTGCTGCTCACCCCCGAGGACGGCCGCTTCGAGGTCTACGCCTACCTCAACCGCGCCGGCGGGTACGGCTCCCTGCTGACGGCCCATCCCGACCCGGCCGCCGCGGCGGCCCACCTCGAACCCGTCACCCGGGCCCTGGCCCGCGCGGGCGCCGGCTACGTCGAGGCCCTGGTGCCGCTCGCGCACCACGAGGCCCTCTCGGCCTTCCTCGCCCAGGGGTTCGTCGCCGGGGCCCTCTACCCGGCCATGCGCGCGGACGGCGACGGCTTCCACGACTACGCCGTCCTGTCCCGCTCCGGCGAGCGCATCGACTTCCGCGGCGTCGCCGTCGAACCGCCCCTCCAGCCGTACCTGGACTGCTACGTGTCGGCCTGGGCGTCGACACACCTGCCCACATCTTCCGAGGTTGCCTCATGAGCCCCATGGACCCCATGAACCCCCATCTCGCGCCGGTCTCCGTACCCGACCCGGCCCTGCTGCCACACGTACAGGAGCTGTGCGACCTGACCGACCCGTACGCCTTCGGACCCGCGCAGGACGAACTGTTCGCCGCGGCCATGGCGGAGACCAACGCCTGGCACACCGAGCGCTCCGCGTTCTTCCGCTCCCTGTACGAGGCCACTCCCCCGGCCGAGCCGTACCGTACGCCGCTCGTCCACGCGAACTTCTTCAAGCGGCACGAGGTGCTCTCCGTCCCCCGCGAGGACGTGGAGCTGCACCTGACCTCCTCCGGCACCACCGGCCAGAAGTCGCAGATGTTCTTCGACCGGTGGACCATCCGCTCCGCCCAGCGCATGGTCGCCCGGATCTTCGAGCGCAACGGCTGGATCACCCCCGGCCAGGAGGTCAACTACCTCCTCTACAGCTACGAGCCGGCCCCCTCGCTGAACCTCGGGACCGCCTTCACGGACAACTACCTGTGCGACTTCGCGCCCGCGCGCAGCGTCGCGTACGCGCTGCGCAACACCGGTGGCGAGCACGAGTTCGACCCGTTCGGCTGCATCGCCGCACTGCGCCGCTTCGAGCGGGAGGACGCCCCGGTCCGCATCCTCGGCTTCCCGGCCTTCCTCTTCTTCACCCTGGAGCGGATGCGGGCCATGGGGCTGCCTCCGCTGCGCCTGCCCGAGGGCTCCCTCGTCGTCCTCGGCGGCGGCTGGAAGGGGCACGCCGACCGGCGTATCGAGAAGGAGGAGCTGTACTCCCGCGTCACCGAGCAGCTCGGCATTCCGGGTGAGCGGATCCGGGACACCTTCGGGTCGGTCGAGCACTGCATCCCGTACATCGAGTGCGACCACCACCGGCTGCACGCCCCCGTCTGGTCGCGGGTGACGATCCGCTCCACCCGCACCCTCGAACCCCTGCCCTACGGGGAGCGGGGCTACCTGCACCTCGTGTCGCCGTACATCACCTCGGTGCCGGCGCAGAGCGTGGTCATGGGCGATCTCGCCTCCCTCCAGCCCGGCAGCGCGTGCGGGTGCGAGCTGGAGACCCCCTGGTTCACCGTCCACGGCCGTGCCGGGGTGAGCCGCAACCGCAGCTGCGCGGTGGCCGCAGCGGAACTGATGAAGGGAATGGCGTGACCGTGAGCGTGCACCACCACTACTGGCAGGGCGAGTTCATCGGCGACGAGGAGGCCGGCCGCCGGCTCGCCGGACTGCCGGCCGCCGTCGAGGCCGCGCTTTCGGAGAGCCTGGAGACCGAGACCGTCCTGGCCGCGTGCGAGGCCCTCGCCACCGCACTGTGCGACCCAGGCCATCCCGTACGGGCCCGGCTCGCCGCACACCTGCCCGAGGGGGAGGACCCGGCCGTCCTGGCCGAGCTGGGCGGTCTCCTCGGCCGGCGGGAGCTGACCCGCAAGCTGCGCCGGGAGCTCGGCGGCGCGACTCCCGGCCGGCTGAACCGGGCGGATCCGCGCGAGACGGTCTACGAGGCGTGGGCGCCCGTCGGCCTGGTCGCCCACGTCGCGCCGGGCAATGCCGCGACGGTGGCGCCGCTGAGCATCGTCGAGGGGCTGCTCGCCGGGAACGTCAACGTGCTCAAGACCAGCAGCGACGACACCCTCCTGACCCAGCAGCTGATGGCGGAGCTCGCGGCCCTGGACCCCAGCGGCGCGCTGGCCGCGCGGATCGTCGTCCTGCGTTTCCCCTCCTCCCGGCAGGAGTGGCTGCGCCTGATGTGCGCGCCCGCGGACGCCGTCGCCGTGTGGGGCGGGGAAGCGGCGGTCGAAGGGGTGGCGGCCCATGTGCCGGCCGGCTGCCGGCTGGTGGAGTGGGGGCACCGGATCTCCTTCGCGTACCTGACGGCCGACGCCTGGTCGGACGCCCGCACGCTCGACGCCCTGGCGGACGACGTCTGCCTGCACGAGCAGGAGGCGTGCTCCAGCCCGCAGGTGGTGTACCTCGACACCGAGGACGAGGAGGAGGTCTTCGGTTTCGCCGAGCGGTTCGCCTCGGTCCTCGCCGCCCGGCCGCCGGCCGTAGCGAGCGGTGCGGGCGCGGCTCATGGCGAGCCGGATCCGGCGGAGGCGGCCGAGCTGACCACCACCGAGCTGATGGCCCGGCTGGAGGAGCACCTGGGCCTGACCCGGGTGTTCGCCGCTCCCGACGGCTCGTGGCGGGTCATGGCCGACACCCGGTCGCCGCTGACCGCCTCGCCGCTGCACCGCAGCGTGTGGGTCAAGCCGCTGCCCCGCAAGCGGCTGATCGCCACCCTGCGGCCGATGCGCCGCTATCTGCAGACGGCGGGCCTCGCGGGCAGCCCGGCGGACATCGCCGAGCTCTCCCGCACCGCCCTTGCCGCGGGCGTCACCCGTGTCACGCCGGTCGGCGCCATGCTGGAGAGCTACGCGGGTGAGCCGCACGACGGGGTCTACGCCCTGCAGCGCTACAGCCGCCGCGTCGCGGTCCAGGCCGATCCGGCCGCCTTCGCGACCACCGCCTGTCTGGACGACCTGGTCCGGCCCGTGGTGCTGCCGCTTCCCGCGGGACCGCTGCTGGGCAAGGAGGACGTGCAGGAGCCGGCCCGCCGGCTGGCCCGGGCCGATGCCGAGCTGTACTTCCGCAGCGGCGGCAGCACCGGCGCACCGGCGCTGTCGGTCTTCAGCTACGACGACTACGACACGCAGATGCACGCCGCCGCCCGCGGCCTGCTGGCCGCCGGCTACGACCCGGCCTCGGACCGGACCGCCAACCTGTTCTACTGCGGCGCCATGTACGGCAGCTTCATCAGCTTCTTCTCCGTACTGGAACGGCTCGGCGGCGTGCAGCTGCCGCTGTCGGCGGGCCCCGACCACCGGGCCACGGCGCAGGCGCTGATCGACCACGGGGCCGACACCCTCTTCGGCATGCCCTCCTACCTGTGGCAGCTGCTGCACGCCGAGGAGGACGCGCTGCGCGCGTACGGAGGCCTGCGCAAGGTGTTCTACGGCGGCGAGCACTTCACCGAGGAGCAGCAGCGGACCCTGAAGGAGACCTTCGGCATCGAGGCCGTCCGCTCTATCACCTACGGCAGCACCGACCTGGGCCCGCTGGGCTACCAGTGCACCGAGAGCTCCGGCGGGGTCCACCACCTGCACGCCGACCTCCACACGATGGAGATCCTGGATCCGGACGGGGACCGCCCCGTGGTCCCGGGCGAGACGGGCCGGCTGGTCTTCACCACGCACGCCCGGCGCGGCCAGCACCTGGGCCGGTACGTGATAGGTGACCTCGGCCGGGAGGTCCCGGGCCGCTGCCCGTGCGGACGGCACGCGCCGCGCTTCGAGCTGCGGGGGCGCACCGGCGACGTGATGCGGGTGGCGACGTACTTCCTGAACCACCGCCGCTTCCTGGACCTGGCCGAGGAACAGGGCGGGCACCGGGGTGAGGTGCAGATCCGGCTCGACTCCGCAGGCGCGCGCGAGCGGATGACCGTACGGGTGGAGCGGGCCGCGGCGACGGATCCGGAGCGGCTGCGGGAGGTCTTCCTGGCCGGCTACCCGGAGCTGCGCTCGGCGGTGGCGGAGCGGCTGCTGGATCTCACGGTCGAGGCGGTGGACGGCGCGTCGCTGGACCGCAGTCCGACGAGCGGCAAGCTCCTCGCCGTGGTGGACGCGCGCGGCTGAGACGAGAGGGGGCGCGGGACGGCCGTCAGGCTGTCCCGCGCCCCCTTGTCCGTCGGGCCGTCAGGTCACGGCGCGCCGAAGGTGAGCGTCAGCTGCGGTGTCCCTTCGTTCGCCTGTGCCTCGGAGGACCACAGCCACAGGGCGTCCGTACCGGTGCTGGTGAGCGCCAGGCCGTAGCTGCCGCCGAGCGCCGCCGCGACGCTCGTGGTGGTCAGCCCGGTGGTGTGCACCGCCGAACCGTCCGGGATCCCGGCGAAGGTGCCGAGCGCCGGGCCACCGAGCGCGGGGCGGTTGTTGTACGTGGTCCCGCCCTCGGTCCACGAGCCGGTGACCGGGACGACCGAGACGGTGTCGGTGGTACCGGCGCCGCTCTGCGTGCTCGTCTTCACGCTGAGCGCGGCCGACTTCAGCACCGTGCCGGCGGGTGCGGCGGGCAGGTCGAAGCGGAGGTAGCTCGCGTAGAAGGAGGTGCCGCGGACCGCGAGCGATCCCGAGGTGCCGTAGTTGGTGGCGGGCGCCCCCGCGTTGGCGTAGGTGTCCTCCGCGGTGGTCACCTGGACCACCGAGTCGGCCGGGGCGGTGGCGAGGGCGTAGTGGTTCTGCACCTGAGCGGCGCTGAGCACCGTGGGGTAGACGGCGGTCTCGTCGAGCCGCCCCGCCCAGTACTCGCTCGTCGGACGGTCGGGCCAGCCGCCGAGGCTGTCGCCGCCGGCGTGCCAGTAGCCCGAGAAGTTCTCGTGGGTGGTGACGGCGAGGGTGCCCTTCTGGGCACCGTCCACGTAGAGGGTCATCCCGCCGGGACCCTGGGTGGCGACGACGTGGTGCCACTGGTTGTCGTTGTAGGAGCCCGTGGTGGTGATGGTGCGCGTGGCTCCGGTGTAGACCCCGTAGACCAGCCGGCCGTTGTTGGTCATGTAAATGTGCTTGTCGTACTGACTGCTGCCGCGGGTCTGGTTGTTCCCGAAGCCGACGAGCTTGCCGCCCCTGGTGGTGTCCGTCCTGAACCAGGTCTCGATGGTGTAGGTGCTGCCCACCGTCTGCCGCGTGTCCCCGTACACCTGGGTGTCCGTGCCGTTGAAGCCGATCGCCGTGCTCGCGCCGGACACCGCGCCGGGTGTCTGCCGCAGGGCCGGGGCGTTCAGGTGCGTGCCGCTCCGGTTGCCGCCGGCCGAGGAGTCGGCGGCGAAGGGCAGGGCCGATTCGTCGTAGCGCCAATACTGCTGGGCTCCGTCGGTGCGGACCTGGTTCGGGTAGCCCTCCACCGTGGTCGGGACGGTCACGCTCGCCGTCGCGGACAGGGCGCTGGTGTTGCCGGCCGCGTCGACGGCCGTCACCCGGTAGGTGTACGTCTGGCCCGCGGCCGCGGTGGTGTCGGTCCAGGAGGCCTGCGGCCGCTTGAAGAACAGCGAGTCGGCGGTGACCGTGGCGATGGGCGTGGCCGCGCCGTTCCGGTAGATCCGGTAGGTCAGCGCGCTGTCGTCGAGGTCGAGGCTGGTGCGCCAGCGCACCTGGACCTCACCGGGCCTGAAGCTGACCGCGCTCGCCACCGGCACGGTGGGTGCGCCGGTGTCCCCGGTGGAGGCGAAGCGCGTCAGGCTCTGCTGCGCCGCGCCGTTGACGGTGGTGAACTCCCCGCCGACCCACAGGTACTGGACTCCGCCCTTGGAGCCGACCGTCATCACGCGCGGACCGATGCCCTCGCCGATGCCGTCGTTGGTGTCGGGGGCCCAGCCGAGCTTGCCGGTGCCGCTGGTGGGCTGGGCGAGCAGGTGGTGGCGCTGGCCGTCGGGGAACTCGCCGACGCTGGAGCAGTCGTGGGCGTGCGAGGCGCTGTAGAGCACGTTCTGGTAGGGCAGCACGGCCTGGGTGGCGCCGAGGCAGGTGTCGCGCCAGCGCTGGCCGAAGTCACTGAGATTCAGGGCGATCCGGCCGTCGAAGACCCCGCCTCCCGTGCCCTCGTTGGCGGTGTAGAAGCCGGTGGCGTCGGTCGCGATGTCCTTGACCACGGAGTTGGTCTCGATGAATCCGGCGTACGACTTGGTGAGGGCGCCGCTCGTCGCGTCGACGACGGCCAGTGCGTGGGTGTTCGTACCGTTGACGGTGAAGAAGTCGCCCCCGAGGACCACGTTGTTGCCGTCCGGGGTGACCTCGACGGCGCGCCCGGGCTCGTCGGCGTCGGCGGTGAAGGGCTTGAGGGCGCCGTCGGCCGCGCCGACGGCGGCGAAACGCTCGCGCGGCTGGCCGGCGACGCTGAGGAAGTCGCCGCCCGCGTAGACGGTGTCGCCGGTGACGGCGAGGGCGCGGACGGTGGCCGCGAAGGCCGGGCGGAAGCCTTGTTTCACGGTGCAGCTCGCCACGTCGACGGCGGCGAGGCTGGAGACGGGGGTGCCGTTGACGGCGCCGAAGTAGCCGCCCGCGTACAGGGTCGCCTTGTCCGGCGAGAGGGCGAGCGCGCGGACCGTGGCGCTGCCCGAACCGACGGTGAAGGACAGTTCGCAGGAGGTCGGGGCGCCGGTCGCCGCGTCGAGCGCGACGAAGTTCACGGCCGACCGCTCGCTTCCGGAGCCTCCGTCGGGCGGGCGGACGGTGGAGAACGTGCCGCCGACGAAGACCTGGCCGGCCGCCTCGGCGAGGGCCCAGACGACGCCGTCGGGCTGCCAGGTGGCGAGCGGGTCCGCGGTGAACGCGACCGGCGGGGTGACCGCGGCCGCCTGCGGGGCGAGGCCGAGGCCCACCCCCAGCGCGGTGCCGGCCAGGGACAGGGCGAGCGCGGCCGCCGCCCCTCGGGATCTACGCATGAATCCCCCAGTTCGGTGTGCGGTACGGCCGTAGGGTGCGACCGAACAGGCCATGGCCGAAAACCACCGAACAGCAGTCCACGGCCGTGCCTAAGGGCGCACCCTAGAGCGATTCGCGGCTTGATTCATCCCACTTGGCGTATCCGGATGCGAAAGTGCTCCGGCCCGCACACCTGCCCCGCCGTCACGCGCGGGGCTTCGCCCGGACGTGCATGCGCTCGCCCTGCCGCCCGAAGAGGCTGAGGATCTCCACCGGCCGCCCGTCCGCGCTGGTGAACCAGTGGGGCAGCCGGGTGTCGAACTCGGCGGCCTCGCCGGGGCCGAGGACCAGGTCGTGCTCGGCGAGGACGAGGCGCAGCCGGCCCTCCAGCACGTACAGCCACTCGTAGCCCTCGTGCGTCCGCGGCTCCGGTTCGCCGCCCCGGTCTGGGATGAGCATCTTGTACGCCTGGAGGGGGCCCGGGCCCCGGGTCAGCGGCACGGCGGTGCCGCCGTTCGGAAGGGTGCGGGGGGTCAGCCGCACCCGCGGGTCCCCCACTTCGGGAGCGCCCACCAGGTCGTCCAGGGGTACCTGGTACGCGGCCGCGAGCGGCAGCAGCAGTTCCAGGCTGGGGCGGCGCTGCCCGGACTCCAGCCGGGACAGGGTGCTCTTCGAGATGCCGGTCGTCTCGGAGAGCGCGGCCAGGGTGAGACCCCGCCGGGCGCGCAGCCGTCTGAGCCGGGGGGCGACCTCGTCGAGGACCGCCTGGTGGGGGGATGGCTTGTCGTCCATACGGTCATTGCACCCGGCCGTCCCGGAAACGGCAACAAGGTTTGCCGTCCGCTGTCCGGCGCCCGCACCCTCCCGGCATGAGCCCACACACCGATTCCGCGACCGGCCCCCGGCAGCACCGCACCACCGGCGACGACGGCGGCCCGGCCGCCGGCGCGCACCGGCCTGCGGTCCGGTGGGCGCTCGCCGGTCTCTCCCTCTCCGTGCTGCTGTCCTCGCTCGGCACCGGCATCGCCCACGTCGGCCTGCCGACCCTGGCGCACGTGTTCTCCGCGTCGTTCCAGGAGGTCCAGTGGATCGTCCTGGCCTATCTCCTCGCGATCACCACCCTGGTCGTGGGGGTCGGACGCCTCGGCGACCTCGTCGGCCGCCGGCGGCTGCTCCTCGCGGGAATCTCCTTGTTCACCGCGGCCTCGGTGCTGTGCGCCGCCGCCCCCACGCTCTGGCTCCTGGTCGGAGCCCGGGCCGCGCAGGGCCTGGGAGCCGCCGTGATGATGGCCCTCACCATGGCGTTCGTGGGTGAGACGGTCCCGAAGGAGCGGACGGGCAGCGCCATGGGGCTGCTGGGCACCATGTCCGCGGTGGGTACCGCTCTCGGTCCTTCGCTGGGCGGGGCCCTGCTCGCCGGGTTCGGCTGGCGGGCGCTCTTCCTCGTCAACGTGCCGCTGGGCATCGCGGCGTTCCTGCTCTCGCGCCGCCATCTGCCCGCCGACCGGCGGGAAAGCGGAGCCGACCGGGCCCGCTTCGACCACCTGGGAACGCTGCTGCTCGCGCTGACCCTCGCCGCCTACGCGCTCGCGATGACCCTCGGCGGCGGCCGTTTCGGCCCGCTCAACACGGCGCTGCTGCTGGCCGCCGCCTGCGGGGTCGCCCTCTTCGTGCGCGCCGAGGCGAGGGCGGCTTCCCCCTTGGTGCAACGGGCGCTCTTCCGCGATCCGGTCATCGGTGCGGGCCTCGCCTCGAGCGCACTGGTGTCGACGGTGATGATGGCGACGCTGGTGGTCGGGCCGTTCTACCTCTCCCGGACGCTCGGACTCGACGAGGCCCCGGCCGGACTCGTCCTGTCGGTCGGTCCGCTGGTCGCCGCGGTGACCGGGATGCCCGCCGGGCGCCTCGCGGACCGGTTCGGCGCACAGCGCATGACCCTGCTCGGGCTCTCGGCCATGACGGCCGGGGCCCTCACCCTGTCCCTCACTCCTGCTTCGCTCGGTGTCCCCGGTTACGTCGCCCCGCTCGCGGTCGTGACCGCGGGCTACGCGGTGTTCCAGACGGCCAACAACACCGCCGTCATGGCGGACGCCGGCCCGGACCGGCGGGGCGTCGTCTCCGGCATGCTGGGCCTCTCGCGCAATCTCGGCCTCGTCACCGGTGCGTCCCTCATGGGCGCCGTGTTCGCGCACGCGTCGGCGACGGCCGACATCGCCTCGGCGCCCGCCGGGGCCGTGGCCACCGGGATGCGGTCCACCTTCCTGGTCGCGGCGGCCTTGATCCTCGTCGCGCTCGCCGCCGTCGCCGCGCCGGGCCGTTTCAGCCGGCGGCCGGACCCGGCAGCGGACGGCACAGCAGGGCGGCCGGGGAGGGGCGGGTGGCGGCGCGGGTGGTGAAGGCGATGCCCGCCGCGTACTCGGTGGGCAGGCACTGGCCCTTGTAGTTCCCGTAGGCGAAGTCGCCGCCGGGGCCGCCCGCCGGGCGGTTGTCGCCCCGGTCGAACCACACCGTCCGGCCGCCTGCGGGAAGTGCCGTACGGGCCGGGGCGCACAGGGCCGCCGAGACCCGCTCGCCGCGCAGGCTGTACCCGATCAGGAACTGGCCGGCCGGGCACTGGAACTTGGTGTACCCGGTGGCCCAGTCGCCTCCCGCCGGGACGTACCTCTCGTCGCCGACCACGGTGTGCCCGCCCGTCGGGGCGCGCAGGTCGGAGGTGGTGCACAGGCCGCGGCCCCCGGTGTGGGCGAGGCCGGTGAGGCCGGCGCCGTCGGGGCAGACCGCCTTGCGGGCCCCGCTGTCCCAGTCCCCCGCGGCCCGGGTGCGCAGCGAGGCGTTGTGGTCGCGGTGGTCCGTGGTCAGCTGGTACCAGGCGGCGGTGGCGGGGACCGGTCCGGTGCGGCCGGGGGTGGTGGTGAGCGGGGACCACCGGGCGGTGCGCCAGTCCGCCGCGTCCAGGACGCCGGAGCGGCGGCCTGCCGCGTCGTAGCGCAGCAGCGCCCAGGTGTCGCCGCCCTGGGTGCCCTGGGCGGTGGTGCTCCAGCCGACGAGGGGCCAGTACGCGAAGTCGGCGTCGGAGCGCGTCAGGTACCCGGTGAGCCGGTCGAACCAGGCGCGCGGGGCGGCGCCGCTCTCGTCGGCCCCGATACCGAACTCGCTGATCCACACGGGGGCGGTGAAGTGCGTGCCGGTCTCCGCGGACACGAAGAAGGCCTGGTCGTAGAGGGTCCGTTCGAGCTCCGCCGCGGTCATGTCCTGGTAGCGGGGGTCGTGGGTCTCGCCGATGCCGGTGGCGCCGCTGTGCCGGGGGCCGGTGTAGCCGTAGAAGTGGGCGGAGTAGACCAGCTTGTTCGAGGTGACCAGGGTGTGGGAGAGCGTGCGTACGGGGGTGAGGGTGGGACGGCCGTGCGGGAAGCCGTCCACGGGGAGGCCGAACCAGTTGATGCCCTCGACGACGATCAGCAGCTGGGGGTTGGCCTCGGTGAGGATGCGGTCGGCAGCCTCCTGGGCGGCCGCGTGCCAGTCGTGGTTGTCGCCGAGGCCCCAGTTGGGGTCGTCGAGGACGTCGCGGCGGACCTCGTTGTAGAGATCGGCGCCGACCACGCGCGGGTTGTCGCGGTAGCGGCGGGCGAGGAAGACCCAGTCGTCGGCCCACTGGGCGGTGGAGCGGCCGCTGTTCCAGCGTTCGTTGCCGTCGAGCCCGCAGCACCAGCGGGTGGTGACGGTGTGGTTGTTGAGGATGACGGCGAACCCGGCGTCGGCGAGGGCTGCGACCACGGCGTCGTAGACCTGGAGGGGTGTGCGGCCGCGCAGGGCCGGATTGGCGGCGACGGCGGAGTCCGGGACGGGGGCGGTGCCGCGCAGCATCTCGTTGGAGAAGGGCAGCCGGATGCTGTTGAGCCCCGCGGCCCGGAAGTCGGCGAGCAGGGCGGGCAGGGGTACCCGGTCCAGGCCGATCGGGATGCCGTGGGCGTTCTGCCCGCTGTGGTGCGTGGCGGGGTCGTCGCGGTCGCCCGAGCCGTTCCAGGATCCCTGGGCTCCGTCCCAGTTCCCCGAGCGCAGGCGGAAGCGGTTGCCCTGCGCGTCGACGATGTACCGGCCGCGGGTGGACAGCGGCGGGGTCCAGGACTCGGCGGTGCCCGTGGCGGCCGCGGACGGCGGGGCGGCGGCGTGAGCGGTCTGTGCGGACGGCGCCGACAGGGCGCCGGCCACCAGCAGGAGGGCGCACAGGACCGCGCGTAACAGGCTCTTCATCTCGCTCCTGCCGGAATTCGGCCGTCCCGGCGGGCGGCTGCCGCGGGCAGGTTACCGGCGGGTCGCTTCCGGGGGAAGGTGCCTGCGGGACGCTTTCCGGCGCGGTCGGCCCGTGGGTGACTCGTGGGTGACGCGTGGCCGCCCAGGACGGCGCGCCCGCCGGATCCGGCCGGTCGACGACCGGTCACGCACCGTCACCCTGGCGAAACGGCCCCGCGCGGGGCCGCGCCCCTCTACCGTGCCCTGAGGTGATGTGGCACGGCACCGGAGGGCGGGGCGGATGGACGACGACGAAGACATGCGGCTGGCGGGAATGACGCCGGAGATCTCCCGCCGCACCCTCACCCTCCTGCGCGGTCTGGCGGGCCTCGAACCGCCCGAGCAGGTGCCGGAGGAGGCCATGGTCGTCGCCGATGCGGTCCTGGCCGAGCACGGCACCGACGGGCTCCGGGTGCTGGTGATGACGCTGGCGGCCTGGGCGACGGCCCAGATCGAGAATGTCGCCGAGCTGAGCGGGCGCAGCCACGAGGCCGTCCTCGACGCGATGGAGCTGGCCTGCCTGGAGGCGAACGCCGAGGACACCCCCTGAACCATGGGGCGCGGAAGAGCTCAGGAGCCCCGTTCCCGGACCGGGTGCGGAAGAAACCGTGCCCGGTCCGGCCGCGATTCGGCGGGCTTCGGCGACACTGGGAGAGCAGGAGCGTCGTGGGGGGTCTGATCGGAGGCCGTCGTGAGCACACCTTCCCCCATCCGGATCGCCGCCGTCCTGTCCACCGAGCACCGTGGACGGCTGATGTCCCAGGCCCGTGAGGTCAATTTCCCGGAGAGCGCGCGCATCTTCGACGAGGGCACCCGGGCGGATTCCTTCTGGATCGTGCGTTCCGGCACCGTGACCCTGGAAATCCCCGTCGCCGGCCGCCGTGCCGCGCCCGTGGAGAGCCTCGGCCCCGGCGAGCTGGTGGGCTGGTCCTGGCTGTTCCCGCCGTACGTGTGGCAGCTCGGCGCAGAGGCGATGACGCCGGTACGGGCGTACGAGTTCGACGCCGCGACCGTCCGGATGCTGATGGACGCCGATCCCACGTTCGGCTCGGCGATCGGGCACTGGGTCGGGCGCGTGCTCGCGATGCGCCTCCAGCAGACCCGCACCCGCCTGCTGGAGCTGTACGCGCCCCGCCTCACCAGCACCGCCTGAGCAGCCCCGGGCCGTGTCCGCGGGGGCCTCGGTCCCGCACGCCCGCCGTCCCGGCCGCCCGGCGACGCAGGCACAGCGCGGCCGGGACGACCGCGGAAACCACCGCCACGGCCGCGCAGGCGGCGGTCGTCGTCCCGAGGGCGCCCCACGGGATCACCAGGGCGCTCCTGACGTCCAGGAGGCCGAGCGCCGCCCGGACCCCGGCCAGGTTCAGGGCGGCGACCAGGGTCCCGGTGACCGCGCCGACGAGGACCACCAGCAGGGACTCCCCCGCCACCAGCCGCAGGACCTGCCACCGGGTGGCTCCGGCCAGGCGCAGCACCGCGAGGTCGCGGGCCCGGTCGGAGGCGGCCATGACCAGGGTGCCGGCGAGCGCGATCCCCGTGTAGAGCAGGGCGATGCCGAGGACCAGCAGGAAGCCGGTCCGGGTGGTGCGCGCGGTCCCGGGGCGGTTCTCGGCCATCCACCGGTCCTTGGTGAGGACGCGGCCTCCGGCCTGCCGGGCCGCCTCGGCCAGCGCGGCTTCGACCGCCGCGCCGTCCGCACCCGGGGCGAGGCGTACGTCGATCCGGTCCACCGTCGCGCCGGGGGCGTTGGCGGGGGTGACGTAGGCCCCGTTGCCGCCGGTGCCGACGCTCATCACGGCGGCGATCCGCAGGGCCTTGCGGGTGCCGTCGCCGAGCCACACCTCGACGGTGGATCCGACGGTGTGCCGCTCCCATTCCGCGGTGACGATGACGGAGTCGTCGTCGAGGTCGGTGACCGATCCGGCGGTCAGGGGCAGTTGGGCGGTCCGGGCCAGGGCCCCGGGGTCCGCGGCGCGGGCGTCGGACCGGATGAGCGCCGTGCCCTCCTCCAGCACATGGACGGAGGTCGCCGCGGTGGCGGAGATCTCCGTTCCGGGTACGGCCCGGAACCGCTCGACCGTGGCCGGATCGAACCCGCCCGCGCCGGCCGTGACGATGTGGTCGGCGGTGGTCCGCTGCCGGATCTCGGCGGCCTTGGCCTCGTTCAGCGTGGCGGTGGTGCCCAGCAGCGATCCGGCGAGAGCCACGGTGACCAGGACGGGGGCGGCGACGGCCGCCGTACGGCGGATGCCGGCCGCCGCGTTCTCCCGGACCAGCATCCCGCCGGCACCCGGCAGCCGGGCGGGGAGCCAGGCGACCAGCTGGACCAGCGGCCGCACCAGCACCGGTGACAGCAGGGCGAAGGCCACGATGAACAGCATGGGGCGGCTGGTGTACGTCTTGCGGTGGAGCAGGTCCGACGGGTCGGTGAGCAGGGCGTGGGCGAGGGTGCCGAGGCCCGCCAGCAGCAGTCCCGCGCCGAGGATCCAGCGGCCCGGGGTCATGGTCCGCGTCTCGAAGGCGGCTTCGCGCAGTGCCTCGGAGGGGGCGACCCGGCCCGCCCGCCAGGACGCGGCGACAGCTCCCGCGAGGGCGACGAGCAGACCGGCCCAGAAGGCCGCGTGGTAGGGCCAGATGGCGTCGCCGACGGCGAACCAGCGGGGTGCGAAGCCCTCGTCCACCAGGTACGCGACGAACAGGGGCGCCCCGTACGCCCCGAGCAGGCAGCCGGCGGCGGAGGCCACCACGCCGAGCAGCAGTGCCTCGGCGATCACGGTGCGGCGGATCTGGCCCGGGGTGGCGCCGGCCGTGCGCAGCAGGGCGAACTCCTTGCGACGCTGGGCGACCGCGAAGGCGAAGGTGGAGGCGACGACGAAGACCGATACGAAGCCGGTGACGCCGCCCGCGGTGCCGAGTGCGGCGTTCACGGCGAGCAGGGCCTCGCTGTCGCGCTCGGGGTCGGGGTCGGCGAGGCGGCGGTCCGGGCCGGTCAGGACCCGTACGCCGGTGCCCCGTCCCGGGAGCGGGCGTACGGCGTCCCGTACGGCGTCCCGCACGGCGGTCGGGTCGGCGGCGACGACGAGCTGGTCGACGGCGGGCGCGATCAGGGCGGCGCGGGCGTCGGTCCAGAAGACGGCGTCCTCGAAGCCGCGGTCGGCGACGGTGCCGACCACGGTCACGGGGCCGCGGTCGGTGCCGATCCGGGTCCCGGGCCGGGCCCAGCCGGTGGTGACGACCTCGTCGTCGGAGCGCGGGGGGCGGCCCGCGTCCAGGGTGTACGGGGCGAAGGCGGCGACCGACCAGGGATGGCCGACCAGTTGCTCCGGCCCGCCCTCGGCACGGACGGGGAAGGACCGGTCCTCGGTGGTCGGGCCGAGGGCGGCCAGCCGCCGTGCGATTTCGGGGGTGACGGGCCGGGGGTGGGCGAGCCTGCCGGTGCGCTCCCCGCCCGGGACGGGGACGCGCAGCACGTCGTCGCCCTTGACGACGACGGGGGCCTGGGCGAACCGTTCCGGGAGGCGCTGCGGGGCGTCGAGCGTGGCGGCGAGTCCGAGGCCCATGGTGGCGATGAGGCCGACGCCGAGCGCCAGGGCCACGAAGCTTCCGGCGAAGGTGACCCAGCGGTCGCGCGCGGTGCGCAGGGCGATGGTCAGCACGGCGCTCCCTCCAGCGCGGTCATGCGGGCGGCGATGTCCTGGGCGTGCGCGCCCCGGAGTTCACCGCCGGGCCGGCCGTCGGCGAGGAAGACCACGCGGTCCGCGTAGGAGGCGGCCACGGGGTCGTGGGTGACCATGACGACGGTCTGGCGCTCGGTGTCGACCATGGCCCGGAGCAGGGTGAGCACCTCGCGGCCGGTCTGCGAGTCCAGGGCGCCGGTGGGTTCGTCGCCGAAGAGCACCTCGGGGCGGGTGATCAGGGCCCGGGCCAGGGCCACGCGCTGCTGCTGCCCACCGGACAGCTGCGCGGGCCGGTGGCGGGCGCGGTCGCCGAGGCCCACCCGGGCCAGGACCTCGCGGACCTCGGCCCTGGCGGGGCGGCGGCCGGCCAGCCGCAGTGGCAGGGCGACGTTCTGTTCGGCGGTCAGGGCGGGCAGCAGGTTGTAGGCCTGGAAGACGAAGCCGATGCGGTCACGGCGCAGCAGGGTCAGCCTGCTCTCGCCGAGCCCGCCGAGTTCGGTACCGCCCACCCGCACACTGCCGGAGGTCGGCCGGTCGAGTCCTGCCGCGCACTGCAGCAGGGTGGACTTGCCGGAGCCGGACGGGCCCATGACCGCGGTGAAGGTGCCCCGCGGGAAGTCGAGGGAGACCCGGTCGAGGGCGGTGACGGCCCGGTCGCCCGCTCCGAAGACCCGTGTGACGTCCTTGAGTTGGATCGCGTCGTTTTCCATGCCCCCAGCCAACCGTCGGGGGCGGCGCGGCACAGCGGGCCCAGGCCGTGTCCCCGGGGTGGGGCCGGCCCTACCCCGGGAGGGGGTCCAGACCCCGTCCGGGCAGATCACAGGCGTGGTGGGGCAGGTTTCGGGGAGGTGTCCCGGTCGGTGTTCGGCCGATTCGGCGGCCCGCTCCCCCACAGGTCAGCCCGCGCGCACGGCTGCGGTCTGCAGTCATTCGTACACGATCGGTGACGAAAAATGGGGGTCCGAACGGGCGTTCACGGCTCGGGTCGGCAAGACTGCGTCCGCTATCCGAAACACCAACCTGAGGGAGTGTTCGAAATGCGGTCCATCGCAAAGGGTCTCGGGCTCGGTTCCGCCGCCATGGCGCTCACCGCGCTCACCGCGCTGGCCTGGCCGGGTACGGCCGGAGCCGCACCGACCGGTACGGAGAGCCTGTACGCGCCGTCCGCACTGGTGGTCAGCGTGACGGCAGGACCCGATGCCAGGACGGGCACGGTCATGCGCGCGGTGACCCTCGTCTGCTCGCCGGCGCCCGGCGGGACGCACCCGCACGCGGCCGCGGCGTGCGCCGAATTACGTGCGAACGGCTCGCAGCTCGACCCGCTCGCGGCGCCGGCCTCCGACGCCGTCTGTACGAGGGAGTGGAACCCGATGACGGTGGCGGCCGTCGGGGTGTGGCAGGGCCGTCGGCTCAGCTACACGTACACGTTCGCCAATCCGTGCGGCCTGCGGAACACCTCCGGCGCGCTGTTCGGTTTCTGACCCCTCGTGAAGCGCTGGGCCGGGCGGCGCCGTGCGACCGCCGTCCGGCCCGGCTCGCCGGGGGTCGTCACCGTCCATGCCCGGGAGGCGTCCGGTCGATCCCCCGTCAACACGGCTGAGCGTTCATCCCAGTTCGAGACTGGTCACCCCGAAGAGCTCCGGCAGCGCGAGGTCCGGTGCCGGGCCGGTGTACATCCGGGCCGTCTCGAAGGCCGGGGCGAGGCCGAGGCGTTCGAAGAGCGCGCCGGCCGCCGGGTTGGCGTCCGGTACGTCCACGGACACCAGCCCGTCGGGGGCGTGCCGGGCCAGCCCCCGCACCAGGGCCGCCGCCACCGCCGGGGTGGCCGCGTAGAGCGGGCCGATCCGGTGGGCGGCGCTGGAGGGGCGGATCACGCCGAGGCCCTCGATGCGGCCGTCCCGGACGGCGGCCAGCGCGGTGCGGCCGGGCAGTCCGGTCCAGGCCGACAGGAAGGCGTCCCGCGGCGCGGGGAAGAACCGCCGGTCGTAGGCGGCGAGCCGGCCGAAGGGCAGGGTTCCCGCGTCCACGATCTCGACCGCGCCGTCCTCGTCCCCCTGCGGGGTGCCCTCGTAGCGGAAGTTGTTCCAGGCCCACCGGAAGCCTGATTTACGGTAGTTGGCCTGCTGGTCGACGACCCCGTCCAGGCCCACGAGCCGCCCGTCGAGCCGTTCCATCCCGGCATGCCACAGCCGGATGCCGTACCCCTGGCCGCGGACGGCCGGCCGGGCGATGTAGAAGCCGATGAAGCCGAAGCCTGCGCCGTACCGCACGGCGGAGATACAGGCCACCGGCTCGCCGTCCAGCCGCCCGATGAGGAACCCCTCCGGGTCCGCGACCGCGAAGGCGAACCGGTCCGAGTCCCCCGGGTTCCAGCCCTCCTCGTCGGCCCAGTCGCGGATCAGCTCCATGTCGGCGGCGCTCGCACCAGTGATCTCGAATCCCGTCATGCCGGTGTTGTACCAGATGGGTCCGGTGTGCGCAGGGGTGCCTGATCAGCCGTCAGAATACGCACGAACTCGGCCTGATCGGCATCCCGGTGAAGGTCGCTGACCTGACCGTCCCCCACTTCGACGACCCGCCAGACCCCGTCCGCGCGCAGTGCGAGGTCGGTGGTCACGAAGGGGCAGCCCAGCGCCTCGACCGCAGCCCGGACCGGTTCGAGGGCCGGTTCGAGGGCCGCTCGCGGGATCTCGGTGACCGGGCTGTCGGGGTGGGCGGTGACCAGCCGGGGCGCCCCGTCCCGCCACCACACCCGTATCTCCGCGGCCGCCGCCTCCGGCGTGACGAAGTGCTCGAAGGCCCGCAGCACCACCCCGCCCGCCAGGGACTCGCCCTGCAGTTCGACGAAGCGGGCGACGACGCGGTGCAGCGCGGCCGGGTCGGCGAGGTCGGGCACGTAGCAGGCCTCGTCCCACTCGTGCTTGCGGGACTTCACGTAGTCCTTCACGACGGCGGCCCCCGGCGGCAGGCCCGCCGCGAGGGCCGCGAGCTCCTCCGGGTCCGGGGCCGCCCCCGGCCCCGCCGGCAACCAGCCGCTGACCGGGGTCAGGCCCGCGAAGGTCTCGTACCAGCCGGGGAGTTCGTGCGCCCGGCGGTACGCCTCCGGGGTGACGACGAGCTCGGCGCCGCGCCGGCGCAGGGCCGCGTCCAGTGCGGCGTACCGGCCCGCGGGGATCATCCAGCCCCGGTACCAGACGGCTCCGGTCCCGTCCGGCACGCGTGCGACGGCCCGCTCGGCGTCCCCGGCGAGCAGCGCGTCGTGGTCGATGAGCAGGACCGTGCCCCCGGCGGCGCGCAACTGCCGGGCCTCCGCCGCGAAGTGGGCGTCGACCCGGCGTTCGTTCAACGGGTCGTTGCAGTGGAGGACGGTGGTGGTGGTCGCGGTTGTCGTAGCCATGCGCCCACCCTATGAACAGCCCCGGCGATCACCGTACGGATTTCAGCCCGCGCAGATCACGTCGTCGAGCCGGATGGGGTTGGAATCGAGGCGCACGTACGCGGTGAACGTGTCGGTGGTGCCGGAGGCCCAGTGGGTGGTCACGGTGGCCCAGCCCACCGAGGCGGTCTTCGCGACGGTGACCGGGCCGACGCTGATGTCCTGCGGCTCGTCGTGGGCGCAGAGCAGGACGTCGAGCTCCTCATTGACCTGCTGTCTCTCCTTGAGGGTCTGCGAGACCTGGTTCTCCCGGTCCTGTGCGGAGGGACCGTGGTCACCGTAGAAGCCGATGAGGAAGTCGCTGATCTGGGCAGCGGTGTGTCCCCTCCCCGCGAGGGCGGCGGGCGCGGCGAGGGCGGGAACGGACGGCACGACCGGGAGCGCGAGCAGGGTCAGCAGCAGGGCACCGAGGCGGTACGGCTTGAGCATCATGTCCGGTCTTGTACCCGCCGGGCCGGCGGATCGGGAGGGCGGGGCCCGGATCTCACTCCTGTGGGGGGCGGGATTCACCGCAGAAACGACCCTCCGGCCGGTGCGCGGAAATGGGCTCGCGGGCGGCCCTCACCCGTACGTAGGGTCGATGCATGGGGAAGCCACTTGTCGCAGTGTTCAGCGGGGCCGGGATGTCCACCGACTCCGGAATTCCGGACTACCGGGGGCCCCAGGGCCTGTGGCGGCAGGATCCCGACGCCGAAAAGCTCGTGACGTACGCGTACTACATGGCCGATCCGGAGATCCGGCGCCGCTCCTGGCTGATGCGCGCCGAGATCGGCGCGCTCGGAGCACGGCCGAACGCCGCGCACCTGGCCGTGGCGGAGCTGGAGCGCGGTGGCACCCCGGTGCGGGTGATCACCCAGAACGTCGACGGGCTGCACCAGCTCGCCGGGATGCCCGACCGCAAGGTGTTCGAGCTGCACGGCAGCGCCCGGTCGGTGGTGTGCACGGCCTGCCACGCCCGGTCGGGCATGGAGCAGGCGCTGGCCCGGGTGGCTGCCGGGGAGCCGGATCCCGCCTGCCTGGTGTGCGGCGGGATCCTCAAATCGGCGACCGTGATGTTCGGCCAGCGGCTCGACCCCGAGGTGCTGGGGCAGGCGATCGCCGTGGCCAAGGGGTGCCAGGTCTTCATCGCCGTCGGGTCGACCCTGCAGGTGCAGCCCGCCGCGTCGCTCGCCGGGATGGCCGCGGAGGCCGGAGCCCGGCTGATCATCGTCAACGCGGAGGAGACCCCGTACGACCCGCTGGCCGACGAGATCGTCCGGGAGCCGATCGGCACCGCCCTGCCCGCCCTGCTGGCCGGACTCGCCGCGCCCTAGGGGTGCCTTGCCGGTCACGGCGGAGCAGGGCGGATCAGGGCGGATCAGGGCGGATCAGGCCTGGTCCGCGTCCGCCGCCCGGCGCATCTGCGCCACGTCCAGCTTCTTCATCTGCATCATGGCGGCGGTGGCCCGGGCGGCCCGCCCCGGGTCCGGGTCGGCGATCAGGTCGATGGCTCCCGGCGGGATGACCTGCCAGGACACGCCGAACCGGTCCTTCACCCAACCGCAGACGCCCTCCTCGCCACCGCCTCCGGTCAGCGCGTCCCAGTAGTAGTCCGCCTCCGCCTCGTCGGCGCAGCGGATCTGGAAGGAGATCGCCTCGGTGAACGGGAACTGCGGGCCGCCGTTGAGGCCGATGAACTGCTGGCCGTTGATCTCGAACTCCACGACCATCACGGAGTCGGCCTGGCCGGGGCCCGCCTCCGTGTACCGGCCGATCCGGCCGAGCTTGCCGTCCTTGAAGACGGACAGGTAGTAGTCGGCGGCCGCTTCCGCGTTGCCGTCGAACCACAGACACGTGGTGAATCCGTTGCCGCTCATCTCTGCCTCCGGGCCGGTGCGTGGACGGTGGACACCGTCCCTCACATACAGACCGGCCCCGGACCCGAAATTCATCGGTGGGTCCGGGGCCGGTTCGCATTCAGCCGGTAATTCGCCCGTTCGGCCTACTTGGCAGGCTCCGCACCCCTCGCGAGCATGCGCTCGACGACGCGCTCGGCGGCGTTCCCCTCGTCCAGGTCGCAGAACTCGGCGCGGAACGCCGCCCGCGCCTCGGCGTACTCCGCCCCGACCGCGTCCGCGTTGCGCACGGCCTCGATCAGGCTCGCCGAGTCCGCCAGCAGCGGTCCGGGCGCCTTCGCCTCCAGGTCGAAGTTGAAGCCGCGCAGCGTGCTGCGGTAGTGCTCCAGGTCGTACGTGAAGAGCAGGATCGGCCGGTCGGTGTGCGCGAAGTCGAACATCGCGGAGGAGTAGTCCGAGATCAGCACGTCGGCGACCAGCAGCAGGTCGGCCGCGTCGGGCCAGCGGGACACGTCGACGACGAACCCGTCGCGGACACCGTCCCGGACCTGCTCCGTCACGTGGTGGTGGCTGCGGATCAGCAGGACGTGGTCCTCGCCCAGCTCGCGGCGGGCCTGGTCCAGGTCGATCCGCAGATCGAGCTTGTAGCCGCCCGAGAAGCCCTCGTTGTTCTCACGCCACGTGGGCATGTAGAGGACGACCTTCTTGCCCTCGGGCAGGCCGAGCCGCCGCCGGACCTCGGCGATCCGCTGCGCGTCGGGCCGCACCAGCGCGTCCGTGCGCGGGCTGCCGGCCTCGATGACCTCGCCGTCGTAGCCGAGGGCGCGCTTGAGGAGGGGCGTGGCGTAGGAGCTCGGGGAGGCCAGCAGGGTCCACTGCGCGCTGTCGTGCGCCAGCCCCTCCAGGATCTCCGGGCTCGTGTAGTAGTCGTGCACGAAGTCGTGGCCGATCTGCTTGATCGGCGTGCCGTGCCACGTCTGTACGACGACCTGGCCGGCGCGGCGCTCGAAGCGCTGCGGCACGTTGTCGTTGGTCACGTAGTAGCGGGCGCGGGCCAGCACCTCCCACGACTCCACGCTGCCGTACTGCACGGCGCGGGCGGTCTCGGGGACCTCTGCGCGGCCGTCGCGGACCAGCCAGATGTGCTCCAGCTTCTCGCCGCGGCGCACGAGTTCCTCGTGGATGGCGCGCGGCGAGTCGCCGGCGCCCTGCCCCTGGAAGGTGTCGTAGACGACGATGTCCTTGACCGGCAGGGCGCGCTGCGCCGGGTAGGTCTCGAAGCGGGCGACGCGCTGCGCGTAGTGGGAGCGGTCGTGCGGGCTGATCAGCGGGTCGGCGACCAGCACCATGCGGTCGTAGAAGCGGGTCTCGACCCGCATCCGGCGGCCCTGCACGGTGAGCGGGTGCGGCCCGGCGAAGAGCAGGCCGGGGCCCATCTGTACGGGAGCGCCGCGGTCGACACCGAGGAGTCCGGCGGTGGTTCCGCCCTGGGCGGCCGGGCGCAGCGTCGGCCACCAGCGGCCCTCGGGGAGCGTGGTGCGGCCGGCGTACGGCTCGGGGAGCACGGGCCGGAAGACGGCCTCGAAGGCGTCCCCGTCACGGGTGACGGGGTAGCTGAACTCCACGCCGTGCGCGTCGTGCAGGACGAACTCGTACGGCTCGTCGGTCGGCGCGACGAAGCGGCCCCGCAGGGTGAGGGTGCCGTCCTCGGCGATGACCTCGTCGACCAGCGGCGGGGAGGGCTGCACGGAGAGGGTCAGGTGTCCGGTGTTGCCGCGCTTGGCGAAGAGGGAGCGGCCTCCCTCCTCACCGGGCAGGGGCAGGACGAGGCCGTCGAATCCACCGCGCTCGTCGTGGACCATACGGTGCTCGGTGCCGTCGGGGCCGATGGCGGAGAGGCTCCAGGGCTCGGGGGCCCACTCGCCGGGCTCGCACTCGGCGTCCGCCACGGCGGCCAGGTCGGCCAGCGGGACGCGGACGGTGAACGAGGCGCGGCCGGCACCGGACGCCGCGGTCTCCAGCGGGAAGGTGAGGACGGTGCCCGTGGTGACGTGGACGGCCCGCAGCGCGGTGGATCCGACAGCCTCGGCGGAGAGTTCGCCGACGATCTCGACGGCGTCGTCACCCGCGGCGTGGACGTCCAGGGCGCGGGCGCGGGCGATCTCCACCTGGATGGTGAGGGCGCCGGAGACGGCCGGGACGATCCGGACGTCGGGTGCCACCCAGTGCGGGGGCGGGTTCTGGCCGGTGTCGTTCTCGCCGCCCCGCAGGCGGGCGCGGTGCAGCCCGCCGGCCCCGGTGACGGCGATGGACGTGGTCCATATGCCCTGGTTCCACTTGCCGCCCGACTGGAAGATCGAGGGGTCGACGACGGCCGTGAAGCCGGCCCAGTCGGCGTGGCGCAGCGCGAGGTGCGGGGCCTTGACCGTGGCCATCGGGGAGGCGACGGTACGGGTGCTGACGACGGAGCGGCGGCGCTTGTTCCCCTCGCGGAAGACCAGCATCTTGCGGGAGCCGAGGCGGCTCTCCGCACCGAGGTGGCCGGGGAGGGCGTAGCCGCGCAGCAGCAGCTTGCCGTCGGCCCAGGCCGCCTGCTCGAGGCGGCTGACGACGCGGCGCTCGCGCGGGCCGAGGGTGAGGATCTTGGCCGGAACCGGCGGACGGCCCTGCAGGAAGGGGTAGTCCGCCTGCGGGCGGGCGAGGCCCTTGACCGGCACGCTGTAGTTGTAGTCACGCTGGTGGTGCTGGAGCGCGATGAAGTCCTCGACGCGGCCTTCGCCGGCCAGGTACGCCTTGAGCCGGTCGGCGACGGTCAGGTCGGACCAGGGGCCGGTGCCGATCTCGCGGACGAGACCGCCGACCTCCTTGACGAACGCGGCGCGGAATTCGGGGCCGCCCTCGTCGACGTACTTGTAGATGAGCGGGAGTTCCTCGCTCAGCACGTTGTGGTCGTAGTCGCGCAGGTAGCGGTCGTACTTGGCGCCCTGCTTGGCCTTGAGGGACTCGCGGACCAGGCGTACGGACTTCACCCGGTCGATGAGGGAGATCGGGTCGGTGGAGCGCTGGGTGATGGAGCGCTCGCCGGTCTCGCGGACGCGCCAGTGGTAGACGCAGTCGCTGATGATGTCGACGCTGGAGGCGAAGTAGTGCGCGGGGATGCTGACCGGGGCGTCCTCGTAGAGGATGCCTTCCGGGTACTGGAAGCCGTGCCGGTCCCAGAAGCTGCGCCGGTACACCTTGTTCCACGCGGTGCGGTCGGTGACCAGCGCCGGGAACTTCGAGATGTGCGTCTTCAGCTGGGTGCGGGCGAAGGCGGCCCGGTGTCCCCAGGACTGCTGCATGCCGACGGAGCGGAAACGCTTCACGTTGCCGCCCGCGAAGTCCGAACCCGTCTCGTCGAGCGCGCCGATGAGCCGCTGGTAGGCGTAGTCGGGCATCGTGTCGTCACTGTCGACGAAGGCCAGGTACTCGCTGTCCTTGTCGGCGTGACGCGCGCCCACGTTGCGGGCGGCACCGAGGCCTGCGTTGTCCTGCATCACGACGCGGAAGCGCTTGTCCTTGGCGGCGAACGCCTTGGCTATGACGGCGCTGGTGTCCGTGGACCCGTCGTCCACGAGGATGACCTCGAAGTCTTCGAAGGTCTGGGATGCGATGGATTCCAGGCACTCGTCGAGGTAGAGCTCGACGTTGTAGACGGGGACGACGATACTCAGGCGCGGCGGCATGGGTGGCGGTTTCTCCAGCGTTTTATGCTTTGTCGATGATCAGCTACTCACAGCATCCTACTCTGTAACAGAGTCATAAACTCCACCCATATGGGGCATACGAAGCCAACCGCCAGGGCGGACGGCAAAGAATTCAGCCGTCCGCCACTTCGGCGATGCGGTTGGAGGCGGCCCGACCGTACCCGGTAGGGTCGGTCAGACCTCCAGGTCTGCTTCGATCTTCTTCAGTTGATGACGGGCCATCGCGAGGTTGGCCCGCCCCTTGTCGAGCGCCAGGTAGAGGAAGAAGCCCGTGGAACCGCGGGCCTTCATCAGCCGGATCAGGTGGTACTGGCTGCCGAGGGTGATGAGGATGTCCTCGATCTCGTCCTTGAGGCCGAGCATCTCCATCGTGCGGACCTTGGCGCGCACCACGTCCGTGTTGCCCGCCGCCGCGACCGCGAGGTCGAGGTCCTTGCCGCCCCCGATGGTGCCGAGGGCCATACCACTGCCGTAGTCGACGAGCGCGGCACCGATGGCGCCTTCGATCGTGGTGGTGGCTTCCTTGAGTGCGGTCTCCACATTGACCATGAGAGGGTCCTCTTTCTCGTTTCACTGTGACTGGGATGTGAGGGAATGTGACTGGCTGTAGCTGGGTGTAGCCGTGGCGGCACGCGCCGGACAGGTCAGGCCCTGCCGCCGGCCGGAACGTGAATCACCCGGGTGCGGCTCCGGGACCGCGTCGCCCGAGGGTGTGGTCGATCAGTTCCGCTATCCGGAGACTGGAGCGCCGGGCCTCCAGGTGGAGGCGCCCGACGTTGACGCGCGGCTCGGCGGTCAGGGTGAGGACCGCCGCCAGCCCCGCCGCGTAGGTGGCGACGTATCCGTCCTCACCGCGCACGAGCAGTTCGCGGAAGGCGCCCTGGCCGGTGCAGTCGCTGAGCCGCTGGGCCACGCCGAGGGCGGCTGCGGTCAGCGCCGCGACGGACTCGGCCTCGGCAGCGGCGCTGTCCTGGGCCAGGACGAAACCGTCGGCGCTCGCGGCGAGCGCGCCCGTGAGCTGGGGTACCCGGGCCCGCAGCCTGCGGAGCTCGGCGAGTATCTCGGCCTCCGTCTCGGGGGGCACCGTACTCATGTCGGCCTTTCTCCTTTCGGGCTGCCTTCGCTCGGAGCGGTCGGCGCGCAGGGCCGGTCGCAGCGGGAGCCTCACAGACTTGCCTCCAGTGCGTCGCGTAACCGGCGGAGCAGCGCCACGTCCGGGGATTGGGCCTCGGTCATCCAGTCGGGCAGGGGCGCCACGGCCGGTGGCGGGGCCGGGGTGTGCGGGGTCTCGACCAGTCCGGCCGCCGCGAGGCGCCGTACGTCGAGCAGGGTGTGGAAGGCGGGCCGGCCCAGGACCCACGCGAGGTCGGCCGGGGTGCGCAGGCCGTCGGCCTGGCCCAGCAGGGCCCGCTGCCGGGAGGTGATCGTCTGGCCCGGCGCGGCCGCCCGGGGTACGACCGGGGAGGTGTCCAGCAGGGGGTACGGCCAGACCGCGTCGAGCAGGTCCCGGCGGCGCCGGGTCTCCCGTTCGACGGCTGCGGCGGGAACGGAACGGACGGATCCGATCCAGTGGGTGGCCCCGCGGCGGAAGCGGGAGGGCCCGCTGCCCGGGGAGAGTGCGAAGAAGGCGGCGTCGAATATGGCGGCGAGGTGGCATATCTCCAGTTCCCCGCCGGCGAGCCCGCCGCTGTCCACGAGGAAGCGGGCGACCTGGCCGCGGGCACCGGCCCGGTCCACGGCCTCGCGCCAGCGTTCGGGGGCGAGGCCGCCGCCGGTGGTGAGGAGGACGTCGAGACCGGGTGTGGCCGGGCTCTCCGCGTGGACTATTCGTCCGTCCTCCAGGAAGAGGGTGCCCCGGTCGCGGAGCAGGGCGCCGGTGGCGCGCTCCGCGGCGAGTCGGGTGAGAAGGGGGGAGACAGCGGCGAAGGCGTTCGCGGCCGTGGCGGTGGCCGGGGTGGTCATCTCAGTACCAGCCCCTCGGCCAGGGCACGGAGCCTGTGGCGCGCGAGGGCGAGATTGCCGTCGGCGCGGTCGAGCCACAGGTGCAGGAATACGCTGCTGTCGAAGCTCGTCTCGACGAAGCGCAGTACGTGGTATCCAGTGCGGGTGGTGACGATCAGATCCTCGACAGGCGGGCCGGCCGGTAAGCCGGCGGACGAACCGGCGGAGGGAACGGCTCCGCCACCGTGTGCCGGGTCGGTCTCCGCCGGGGCGAAGGACTCGTACTCGGCTGCCGCCCGAGCCAGTTCGGCGGTCTCGGCGGCGGTGGTCTCGTGGTCGCCCACGGGCGACTCCCCCGCGGTGCCGAGGGCCAGTCCGCTGCTCCAGTCGACCAGCGCGGCCCCCCGCGCACCAGGCAGGGCCATGGCTTCGAGCAGGCATTCGTCGATCCCGGGCACGCGGGCTCCCCTCCCGGCCGGACGTGCTGAGTGCACGGTCGTACGGCGCGACAGGAGGGAACTTACTCAAGTTCCCGTGCACGAAAGGGTGTTCTGGCATTTTCCGCTGGAACATGCCAGGAAGGGTGCGAGACGTTGGCCGGAACGCGTCGATATTTGATCACGAAGCGAGCGGAAGATCGTCCGCGAGGCGGAACGACCCTCCCTCGCGCTGCACGTAGCCCTCGTGGCTGAGGGTGCGCAGCAAGTGATAGACGGTCGGCAGGGGGATGCCGGTGAGCCGGGCGAGCCTCTTGGCCGTCACCCCGCCCTCCGCGGACATCGCTTCCAGGAGGCGCAGTGCGCGCTGCACGGAGCCGATCAGGGTGGGTGTTCTGTCCTTCTGACTGTGGTCGGTGCCCATGACTAGTCCCCCTGCTCCGGTACGAGGCCTGGCAAACCCATCAAAGTGGCTCACCGGGCGCAAAACCAGCGGACTCGCGTAAACCTGAGCATAAGATCACCGCATCCCGGGTGCCCCGGACGGCGCCGACCCCGGCCCGGACCGCTAGCGCGTGCAGGTCACGTACGCCGGGAGCGGGGTGTCCGCGATCAGGTGGCGCGGCAGGGACAGCCCGAAGCGGCGTTCCACGACGGCGAGGGTGTGGCGGTCGCGGTCCGCGTCCGGTTCGCCGGCCGGGCGGGCGCACGCGCCGTCCGGGGTGAGGATGCCGGCCGCGATCAGTTCCGGGAGCAGGAAGTCCGGCCGGTGGCCGCCGCGCCAGCATTCCTCGCCGAGGCCGAAGCAGCACACGAGCTCGCCGTCCAGGGCGTACGCGAACTGCTTGGGCGGGTGGTCGGGCTGCGGGTCGAGGTGGACGGCCTCCACGCCGCCCCGGGAGACCTCGGCGAGCCGTTCCGCTCCGGCCGGCAGACCGTGTTCGACGGCGAAGGACCAGCCGCCCCACCGGCCGACCCGGGCCACGCCGTCGCCGTCCACGGTCTCGGTGACCATGCTCCAGGCGTCGAGTGCGCCCAGCGGCCCGGGGTGCACCCCGGGGAGCGCGCCGAGCCGCGTGGCGAGTTCGTCGGGGGCTATCCCCCGGGCGAAGGTCAGACCGGCGAACCATTGGTCCCAGTGGGCCAGCCACCGTATCCCGTCCGCCACGTCCTCTGCGATGTCCGCCATGTCCGCACTCCCCACGGTTTCCCCACCCCGCCGGTGCTTGTTCACCGGCACGATAGTCAGTCCGCAGGCTTCTCCGGGAGGAGGCGCTCGACCATCGTCCGAATGAGCCCGTGCGCCGGGTGCGCTTCCAGCATGGCGGGCGCGGTCAGGTCGTCCACGATCAGACCGAGCATCGCCAGGTACATCAGGACCACGCCCTGCCGGTCCCCGGGCAGCCCCGCGTCCAGGTGCCACCTGATGTTGGCCTCCAGCTCCAGGCCCTGGAAGGACGCGAGCTCCGCCTGGAGCTCGGGGCGCCGGGTGCCCTCCAGCCGCAGCTCCAGCATGGCGATGTGCACACTGCGCTCGCGCCGCATCCGTTCCAGGAGCCGCGTGAGCAGGACCTCGGTGTCCAGCGGGCCGGCGAGGTCCGCCGGGTCCGGGACCAGCCGTTCCCGGGTGCGGTGCAGGATCTGTACGAGCAGCTGGGACCGGTTGGCGAAGTAGTTCGAGGCGGTGCCCGTGGGCACGCCGGCCTCGGCGTCCACGGCGCGCAGGGTCAGACCGCGCGATCCCTCGCGCGCCAGGACTTCGATGGCGGCGTCGAGCAGCGCGGCACGGCGCTGCGGGTTCTGGCGCATGGGCGGGTCCCTGGGGGCGGGTGGAGCACGTCGGGTGAGCACTGCAGGTGCAGTGATTCGCACACGGTAGCGGACGCGCCCGGTCCGGGCCCTCCCCACCACCCCCTCCCCCGTGTCAGGCTGCGCGTCATGGAGCGGATCATCGAGGAGATACGCGAGGACCTGTCCCGCCGGATCGCCGTGGCGGCGGACCGGCTCGCCGACCGGACGCTGGCCGAGGACCCCGCCTACGCAGCCCTGCTGGGCCGGGCCGAGCTGCGCGAGCGGATCCACCACACCCTCCGCCAGGCCGTCGAAGGGCTGCTGCGCAGTTCCCGGGGCCTGCCGGTGGAGCTCGCCGACGCCCGGGCCGTCGGCACGCTCCGGGCCGAGCAGGGGCTGCCGCTCACCTCTCTGCTGCGCACCTACCGCCGGGGCGGCCGGCTGCTCTGGCAGAGCCTCACGGAGGCCGTGACCGCGCACGACCGGGCGGCGCTGCCCCGGCTTCTGCCCGGCGCGGCCGCACTGTGGGACGTACTGGACCAGATGACGGACGCCATGACCGAGTCGTACCGCCGGACGGAGGCCGCGCACGCGGACCGGGACCGGGAGCGCCGGGCGGCCCTGCTGGACGTGCTGCTCGACGGCGCGGACGGGCCGCCGGGCTCGGCCGCCGAAGCCGCCGAAGCCGCCGAAGCTGCCGCCGCGCAGCTCGGGCTGCCGGAGCGGGGCCGTTTCACGGTGGTCGTGCTGGCCGCCGCCGCGCCCGGCGTCCCGGTCGCCCCCGTCGCGCCGGCCGGGGGGACAGCAGCCGCCTCCGCTCCGCGCGTGCTGTGGCGCATCCGCGCCGACGGCGAGCTCGGCCTGGTGGAGCTGGGCCACCATCCGCTGGAGTCCGTACGGGAGCTGCTCGCGCCCCTCGGCGTACGGGCCGGGGTCGGCCCGGTCGTCGAGGCGCCGGCCGACCTGGCCCGGGCTCGGCGGCTGGCCGCCCTCGCACTGCGCACCGCCCCCGAGTCCGAGGGCCCGCGCACCGCCCTGCTGGACGAACGGCTGCCGGCGGCGCTGGTCGCGGCCCAGGCCGAACTCGCCGGCCGGCTGCGCCAGGTGGTGCTCGGTCCGGTGCTCGCGCTGCCCGCGGAGGACCGGCGGACGCTCCTGACCACCCTGGGCACCTGGCTGGCCTGCCGGGGTTCGACCACGGACGCCGCGCAGCGGCTGTACTGCCACCGCAACACCGTCTCCAACCGGCTGCGGCGCGTGGAGCAGCTCACCGGCCGTTCCCTGTCCGACCCCCGGCACGTGGTGGAGCTGGCGCTGGCGCACTCGGCGGTGCTGCAGCACGTCGAGACGGAACCGGTCACCCGCCGCGCCGCGCCGGGTCCGCGGGCCTCGCGGACTCCAGGAGGTACGGCACGTCGATCACCGCGACGCCCGGCGTGAAGAGCAGTCGCGCCTTCAGCCGCAGGGCGTTCTGGTTGTGCAGGGGCTGCTCCCACCAGTGGCCCACCACGTACTCGGGGATCACCACCGACAGCATGTCCGTGCCGGAGCCGGCGGCCAGTTCCTCGACGTGGGCCAGGATCGGGCCCACCACCTCCCGGTACGGCGAGTGCAGGATCTTCAGCGGCAGGCCGGTGTCGTGCTCGGCCCACGCCTCGCGCAGCCCGGTCGCCTCCTTCTCGTCCGCCGCGACCGTGACCGCCGTCAGGGTGTCCGGGCGCAGCCCCTGCGCGTAGCCGATGGCCTTGAGCGTCGGGGCGTGCACGGCGGCGACCAGGACCAGGACGTGGTGGCGGGCGGGCCTGCGCGGGGTGGCGTCGGGAGCGACGGCGACCTGGCGTGCGACCTGCTCGTAGTGGCGGCGGACGCCCTTCATGCCGAGGAAGAGCAGCGGCATGGCGATGACCACCAGCCAGGCGCCGTGGGTGAACTTGGTGAGCAGGACGATGACCAGGACCAGGGCGGTCAGGGTGGCGCCGACGGCGTTGATGGCGAGCCTGCGGTGGATGTGGATCCGCTCCTCGCGCGGGGTGGCGGGTGAGGCGAGGGTCTTCCTCCAGTGCCGGACCATGCCCGACTGGGAGAGGGTGAAGGAGACGAAGACGCCGATGATGTAGAGCTGGATGAGGCGGGTCAGTTCGGCGTCGAAGGCCACGATGAGGGCGATGGCGGCGAGCGCGAGCAGGACGACGCCGTTGGAGTAGACGAGCCGGTCGCCGCGGTTGAAGAGCTGGCGGGGCGCGTAGCGGTCCTTGGCCAGGATCGAGGCGAGCATCGGGAAGCCGTTGAAGGCGGTGTTGGCGGCGAGGATCAGGACGCCCGCGGTGACGGCCTGGAGCAGGTAGAAGAGGAAGTGCCAGCTGCCGAAGGTGGCGCGGCCGATCTGGGCGAGGGCGGTGGACATCGGGGTGCCCGGGGGCAGGCCCAGTTCGGTGGGGTCGGCCGCGACGTGCACCTGGTACGACATGGCCAGGGCCGTGATGCCGGCGAACATCGTCACGGAGAGCACGCCCATCACGGCGAGCGTGGTCGCGGCGTTCTTCGCCTTGGGCTTGCGGAAGGCGGGGACGCCGTTGCTGATGGCCTCGACGCCGGTGAGGGCGGTGCATCCGGAGGCGAAGGCCCGCATCGTGAGGAACACGAGGGCGAGTCCGGTGTAGGTGTCGACCGGGGTGATCGGGAGGTCGGCGGACTCGGCGCGGATGGTGTCGCCGGTCCCGAGCCGTACGGCGGCGACGGCGAACATGAGGTAGATGACGAGGACGAAGCCGTAGGTGGGGATGGCGAAGACGCGGCCCGACTCCCGTACGCCGCGCAGGTTCATGAGGGTCAGCAGCACCACGAAGGCGACGGACAGGACCACTTCGTGGTCGCTGAGCGAGGGGATGGCCGAGGTGATGGCGGAGACGCCGGAGACGACGGAGACCGCGACGGTCATCACGTAGTCGACGAGCAGGGCGCTGGCGGCGGTGAGCGCGGCGGTCTGGCCGAGGTTCTCCGAGCTGACGACGTAGGCGCCGCCCCCTCCGGGGTAGGCGTGGCAGGTCTGCCGGTACGAGGCGACGACGACGATGAGCAGGAAGACGATGGCGGCGGCCGCGTACCAGGTGAGGTGCAGCAGTGCGACGCCGCCGAGGGCGAGGATCAGCAGGATCTCCTCGGTGGCGTAGGCCACGGAGGAGAGCGGGTCGCTGCAGAAGATCGGCAGGGCGAGTCTTTTGGGCAGGAGGGTCTCGCCCAGGCGTGAGGTGTCGAGGGGTTCGCCGACCAGCACGCGTTTCACATTGATGCGCCTCATTCGGGCATGATCGTGCATTTGATTTGCGTATCACCCCTTCTGGGGCTTGTGTCACCTGGCGAGGTCCTCGGCGAGAGCCTCGGCCCGGTGCGCGAGCCACAGGTCGTACCGCGCGCTCGGGGACTGCAGCAGGGAACGCTCCAGGAGCGCCTCGATCCGGGTCAGCCGCTTGCGGGCGCCGGGGACGGAGACCCCCATGGCGGCCGCCGCCGGGCCGAGTTGGGCGTCGTGCGCCAGCCAGACGCGCACGGTGTCACGGGCCCCCGGCGGGGCTTGCGGACCGCTCAGCCCGTTCAGATGGCCACGGGCCCAGTCGGTCAGGCGGGGATCGCACAACACCTCGTCGAGGCCGGGGGCGGGATCCGGGTCCGGGCCGCTCCCCCGCCCCGCGGCCGGGGTCAGCCGCAGAGCCAGTGAGAGCGCCGCCTGGTCGGGCAGGCGGGCCAGGTCGAGGCCGAGCAGCCCCTCGATCAGGCGGAGCCGGGCGGCCAGGGTGTTGCGGTGGATCTTCAGCAGCCGGGTGGCGTGCGAGGTGAAGTTCAGCCAGGCGTCGGCCGTGGCACGCAGCTCCTGCCCGCCGGGGTCCTGGGGGCGCCTGGGCTCGTACGTGTGCAGGGGCGCGAGCAGGGCTCCGGCCCAGCCGGCCCCCGCCTCGTGCGCGGCGAGCGCCAGCTCGGGGCCGGGGCCGAACCGGGCGTGCCGTTCGTCCCGGCCCCGGGCGACGGCCAGCGCGTGGAAGGCCTGGGTGTAGGCGGCCGGGGCCTCGCTCAGGCGCGTCTGTCCGCTGACCCCGACCGCGCAGTCCGGGGCCGCCTCGACCAGTGCCCCGGCCAGGGGGTCGCCCGCGGCCGAGCCCGGGGCCGGGACGGCCGGGGCGAGCACGATGAGGTGGCGTACGTAGACGGGGCAGTGCACGATCCAGGCCCGGCCGCCCGTCAGTTCCCGGCACAGCCCGCTCACTTCGCCGCGCCGGCCGCTCGGACACTCCACGACGTACATGCGCATCGGGTCGGGCAGCGCGGGCCCCAGCGTCCCGGCGATCTGGTGGGCGGTGGAGAGCAGGCCGTTCATCAGCAGGTGGAGGACCGCCTCGCGGGTGCGCACCTCGGCGTGCCGGACCCGCTCCTCGCGTCGTACGGCCTCCTCGGCGCGCAGGACGAGGGCCAGCGGTACGGCGGCGTCCGCGAGCATTGCGGGCGCGCCCGGGTGGTGCGGCTGCTCCAGTACGGCGGCCAGCGCGCGCGGACCGTCCAGCGCGAACAGCAGCGTCGCGTGCTCGCCATCGTGCAGGACCGCCGACCGTACCCCGCGGGTGTGCAGCTCGGCGGCGCCGCGCACGGCGGCCTCCGGCGCCTGCCCGTGCCCCGCTTCGGGATCCACCACCCCGACCCATCCGCCGAGGTGGGCGGCCAGCCATTCCAGGAGCGCGGCCGATCCCCCGGCGTGGGCGAGCCGGTGCACCTTGAGGACGTCGTCGGACCGGGACACGGCGGCATTCAACCACCCGCCGCACACTGTGCACAGTGATACCGCTCTCGCGTGGTCACCGGGCGGAGCGAACCCTGCGAACGGCACGGCCGGCGCCTACATTGGGCGACGAGCGGCAGGATCCCGGTGGCTTCGATGCGATCGGACACGGGGGAGGTCCCGGGATCCCGCCGCCGCTCACATCTTGCGCGCCGCGCTGCGGATGGCCTCCCGGATGCGGAAGTAGGTGCCGCAGCGGCAGATGTTGGCGATGGCGTCGATGTCCTCGTCCGTGGGCTCGCCGGTGCGCTTCAGCAGGGCGACGGCGGCCATGATCTGGCCGGGCTGGCAGAAGCCGCACTGGGCGACGTCCTGTTCGAGCCAGGCCTCCTGCACGGGGTGCAGGTCCTCACCGTTCGCCAGGCCCTCGATGGTGGTCACCGTTCGGCCGGCGCACGCGGAGACGGGCACCACGCAGGGGCGGATGTCGGCGCCGTCCAGGTGGCTGGTGCAGGCCTTGCAGACGTCCACCCCGCAGCCGTACTTGGGGCCGCGGACGCCCAGCATGTCGCGGAGCACCCACAGCAGGGGCAGGTCGTCGGGCGCGTCCACGGTGACGCTCCGCCCGTTGACGGTGAAGGTGTGCGAGGGCACTGCGTACTCCTGGATCCGGGGCTATCGGGGATAGGGGGTGAAGTCGACGTCGAAGTCGAGGGGGAAGCTGCGGGGCTTGGAACCGGTGGCCCTGGCCCAGGCGTTGGCGATCGCGCCGACGGCGGCGGGCACACCGAGCTCGCCCGCGCCACCCGGCTCCTCGCCGGTGGCCGGCAGCACGAAGACCCGTACGTCCCGGGGGGTGTCGCGCTGCTGGGCCCAGTGGAACTGGCTGTAGCTGCCCTCCAGCGGAAGCCCCTTGTCGAGGTGCAGTCCGGCGCGCAGGGTGGTGGAGATCGCGTCGGTGAGGCCGCCGATCATCTGGGCCTCCAGTCCGCGCGGATTGACCGGCAGGCCCACGTCCACGGCGATGACGGCCTTGGTGACGCGGACGTGGCCGGGGTCGCGGGTGTCGATCTCGACGAGGCACGCGGTGCGGGACTTGTACTCCTCGTGGAAGGCGATGCCCTGGGCGCATCCGGCCTCCATCGGCCGTCCCCAGTTCCCCTCCTGGGCCACCTTGTCGAGTACGGCGCGCTGGGCGTCGGTCTTCAGGAAGGTGCGCCGGAACCGGTAAGGGTCCCGCCCCGTCCGCGCGGCGAGCTCGTCGACCACGATCTCCTCGGCTCCGCGGGTGTTGGCGGAGTAGACCGAGCGCCAGGAGGCGGTGGGGATCCCGGTGGGCACCTCGGTGAGGGCCTGGGTCGTGAGTCCGAAGTGGTACGGGGACTTCACCGTGGTCAGGAAGAGGGTCTGGGCGAGGGTGGCGTTGCCGATGCCCAGCGGCAGACTGGCCGCGGTGGCGGTGATGATCTCGCCCAGGCCGTGCCGGAAGTCGGTCTCGGCGGCGGCGACGCGGTGCTCGAAGCTGAGGACCTCGCCCAGCAGGTGGGTGGCCCGGATCTTGTGGTGGGTCGCGGGGCGCATCCTGCCGTGCCGCGTGTCGTCGACGCGGGTCCACATGAGCCGGACCGGGCGGCGGCAGGCCTTGGAGATGCGGGCCGCCTCCAGGGCCGCGTCGAAGAAGAGCCGCCGGCCGAAGGACCCGCCGGCCTGGACCACGTGCACCGTGACCTTGGACAGCGGCAGGCCGAGATCGGCGGCGATGCTCTCGCGCGCCACGATCGGGGACTTGAGGCCGGACCAGATCTCGGCCCGGTCCTCGCGCACGTCGGCGATGGCACAGTTGGTCTCCATCGGGGCGTGACTCACGAAGGCGAAGTCGAACTCGGCGTCGACGTACGGGGTCAGCAGGGGCGGGACCAGCAACGGTGGGGTCGCGGCGCGCAGCTTGGCGCGGATCCCGTCGTCGGACAGCTGGTCGGCGGGTCCGGGGCCCCAGGCGACCTGGAGGGCCGCCTTGGCCTCGATGGCCTGCCCGAAGGTCTCGGCGACGACGGCGACCCCGGTCGGGACGGTCACCACGTGCAGGACACCGGGCATGGCCCGGACGGCGGCGAGGTTGGTGACGGTGCGGACGGTGCCGCCGAGGGTGGGCGGGCGGCGCACGACGCAGGGCTTGGCGCCGGGCACGTCGAGGTCGAGGGTGTACTGCAGGGCGCCGGTGACCATGGCGCGGGCGTCGACTCGGCCGGTCGGCCTGCCCACGAGGGTGTGCCCGGCACGCTTCTTGGGGGTGGCGCCGAGGACGGTCAGTCCGGGGTCGGCGGCGGCCGCGGCGAGGCCGCCGTAGTCGGCGGTGCGGCCGTCGGGGGCGCGGACGGCGCCGCCGGAGGTGGTCAGCGAGGCCGGGGCCAGGCTCCAGCGGCGGGCGGCGGCCGCGACGAGGCGGGCCCGGGCGGTGGCGGCGCACTGGCGGACCGGTCCGTAGAGGGAGCGGATGGAGTTGGAGGATCCGGTGAGCTGGTTGAAGAGCAGCTCGGGCCGGGCGTCGTCCAGCTCCACGCGTACGTCGGCCAGTGGCGCGTCGAGTTCCTCTGCGACCAGCATGGCCACGGCGGTGGTGAGGCCCTGGCCGACCTCCTCGCGCGGCAGGCGGAAGCGGATGGTGCCGTCCGCCTCGACGGCGAGCGCCAGCAGGGCCGAGGTGGGTGCGCCGGCCAGGATGAACAGGTCGCCCAGGTCGACCAGGTCGGCGATGGCCGGCAGGGAGGGCACCACGGCGTGGGCGGGCTGGGGGGCCAGTGCGTCGGCGCCGGCCCGGGTGACCAGGGCCAGGGTCGGCGCGGCCACGAGGTAGGTGAGGAAGGAACGGCGGCTCTGCCCCGTGGCGTGGTTCTGCTCGGTCATGTCGCTGTGAGTCCCCACGCTGCGCGGGCCCGCCCGCGCAGACCTCCCCCGGTTCATTACCGGCACGTAGGGTAGCGACCCGGCAGGGTGTTGGGAAGTCCCGATCACGCCGCGTCATCCCGGGCGACATCACTCGTTCGGGGGTATCCCTCTGGCCCGCCTTGATCCGTTCCTTACGCAATTCGCGCAGCGGGCCGGGCTCGTACATCTCGGCCGTACGATCGAGCGGCGGCCGCCGGATGGCCTGATTCCGGCCGCCGTTCCCACGGCGGAACGACCCCCACCGGCCGATGCCGTTGCGGTGCCCCGGAGTTCGCCTGACCGGATTCGTTCGCACGCCGCGGACGTGCCGGAAGGCCTGCGGCATATACCAGAAGCAAGAACGTAGCGGATGTTGCCAAACGCCTTACACACCGTCGCGCCCTGTGCAACAGTCGTTACCGGTCCTTCCTTCAGACTTGGCCGTGCCGCGCCTGTATCGGAGTTCTCATGCCGTCCCACCTGTTCGCGGACCGTCCCGCGCAGCCGCCCGAGCCGGGGTCGGTGGACGCGCTGATCTCGCAGACCCGGCGGCTGCGGGGGGAAGTGGACGCGGTCCGCCGCGACACCGTCGTCGACGACGACGATGCCCAGGGCCGCTGGCAGCGCGCACTGTGCGATCTCGCCGTCCACCACCTCGACGACCTCCGCGAGCACCTCGACCAGCTCAAGGAGGGCCTGCCGCCGGCGCCCGAGCCCGCCGGACAGCCGCAGGCGGCGCCCGAGGCCGTGCCCGAGGCCCAGACCCGCGTCGGCAGCGCCGAGTGGAACCTGCTCACGGACGAGGTGAGTTGGTCCGACGAGCTGTTCCAGATCTTCGGCCGCTCGCCCGAGTCCGGTGCGCTCCCCCTCGACGAACTGGGCTCGACCCTCTTCTCGGAGGACCAGCCGCTGCTCACCGCGTGGGTCACCGCCTGCCTGGTGGACGGCAAACCGATCGACGGCGAATTCCGCATCGTCCGGGCCGACGGCCGGGTCCGGACCTTGCACATGAGGGGCGAGCCGGTACTCGACTCCGACGGCTGTACGGCCTCGATGTGGGCCGTCCTGCGGGACGTGAGTGAACTGCGCCGGAGCCAGCGGGCGGTGCGCGAGTCACGTGACTCGCTGCAGCGCCAGCGGGAGATCGCGCAGACCGAGCGCCGGCTGGCGGTCGAGCTGCAGGAAGCCGTGCTCCCCCCGTGGCGCGGCTCCCTGCGGTTCCCGTACGGCAGCGCCGGCACGCTGGACGTGGCGGCGCACTACCTGCCCTCCGCGACCAGCGCGCTGATCGGCGGCGACTGGTACGACGCGCTCGAACTCCCCGACGGCTGCTCGATGCTGACGGTCGGTGACCTGACCGGACACGGGGTGACCGCCACCTCCGGGATGGCGATGATGCTGGGCGCCCTGCGCGGCATGGCCATGGCGGGCATCGAGCCCGGCCCGCTGATGGGCTGGCTCAACCAGCTCCTGGAGACCTCCGTCCAGCCGGCACTCGGATCGGCCGTGTGCTGCCGCTACGATCCCGCGCGCCGGGTCCTCTCCTGGGCGCAGGCGGGCCACCCGGCACCCCTGCTGTTCCGCCGCGGGTCGGGGCGCTCCCTGCTGCCGCCGGAGGGCGTCCTGCTGGGCGCGACCTCCGGAGCCTCGTACGGGCAGGCCGAGGAACGCCTCGAAGTGGGGGACCTGCTGGTCCTGCACACGGACGGACTCACCCCGCGCAGCATCGAGTTCAGCCGGGCGGACGGGACCGAGCGGCTGCTGGCGCTCGCGCCGCGGTTCTCGGCGGCGCAGTCGGCGCAGGAGTGCCTGCGGATCGTGATCGAGGAGTTCGGCGAGAGCGAGCGCGAGGACGACGCCTGCATGCTCGTCGCCCGGGTCGGCGGGTAACGGGCTCCGTACCGCAAGGTTGTAGGGCCGAAGCTGTAAGGGCTTCAGGGCCGCGCCGGAAGGCGCGGCCTTTCTCGTCTCCGTACGGGGCTTCGTGCAAGGCGTGCGGCGAACGTGCGGGGGCCGGCGTGGGACTACACCCCCGTACCGCGCGCGCCGCGCGGCGCCGGAGTGTCGGGGAGGGCCAGCTTGATCTCCTGGCGGAGGTCCTCGATGCGCGCGTACCCGGAGTACTGGGCGGTGAGCCGGTACATCTCCCGCAGCCGGTCCCAGGTCCGGTGCGAGGAGGTCTCGTTCATCGAGACCAGGGCGAGGCGCGCGTACCGGTCGGCCTGCTCCGGCTCGTCGGCGATGAAGCAGGCCGAGGCCATCGAGATGTAGTCGAAGATCTGCGAGCGCTGGTAGCCCTCGCCGCGCAGCCGCAGGGCCTCCTTGGCATGGCGCGCGGCGATCGGCGCTGCGGCGGCGTCGTGGTCCGCGAGGGTCCGGTAGGCGAGGGCCTGCATGCCGTGCAGATCGGCCTCGTCGAAGTGCTGCATCCAACTCGGCGGCGACACATCACCCTTGTCGGAGACGAACAGCTCCTCCGCCTCGCCCAGGGTGCGGCGCATGGCCTGGCCCTTGCCCATGGCCGCCTGCGCCCAGGCCTCGATGGTGTGCAGCATGGCGCGCGTCCGCGGGAGGGTCTGCTCGCCGGACCCGGACTGGGCGAGCTTCATCAGGTCCAGGGCCTCGTTCGGCTTGCCCAGGTGGACCATCTGCCGGGCGGCGCGGGACAGTGCCTCGCCCGCGCGCGGCCGGTCGCCGCCCTCGCGGGCCGCGTGCGCGGCGATGACGAAGTACTTCTGCGCCGTGGGTTCGAGGCCCACGTCGTGGGACATCCAGCCGGCGAGGACCGCCAAGTTGGCCGCCACCCCCCAGAGCCGCCGCTGGAGGTGGTCGGGGTGGTGGTAGGCGAGCATGCCGCCGACCTCGTTGAGCTGGCCGACGACGGCCTTGCGCTGGAGACCGCCGCCTCTGGAGGCGTCCCAGGCACGGAACACCTCCACGGAGCGCTCCAGGGCCTGGATCTCCTGGGAACCGATCGGAGCGGCCTCGTAGCGGTCGTAGCCCGCTGGGTCGGCCTGGAAGGATTCCCCGAAGTTCCGTGCCTCCTCGGCCCGGGCGGGGTCGGTGTGCAGCCAGTCGTACATGGCGTTGCTGAGGGCGGAGCCGGCGGTGAGCACCGCTCCCGCGCCCATCAGACCGCGACGGTTGAGCATGAGGTCCATTCCCGTGAATTCGGTGAGGACCGCGGCTGTGCGTTCGGGCGCCCAGGGCATCCCGTCGGGGTTCTCACGAGCCCCGTCCGGCTGCCGTCTGGAGGTGCGCCGCTGCCGTACGAACCCGAGGTCCTCGATGGTCACGACACGACCGAGCCGCTCGGTGAACAGTGCTGCCAGTACCGTGGGCACCGGTTCGCGGGGGGCCTCCCCCATGTCGATCCAGCGCCGCACCCGCGAGGTGTCGGTGGCCAGCTGGGGGTGGCCCATGGCCGCCGCCTGCCTGTTCACCATCCTCGCCAGTTCGCCCTTCGACCAGCCGGCCAGGCCGAACAGGTCGTTCAAGCGGGTGTTTGGACCTTTGCTCACGTCAAGCCCCCAGGTTCTCGGCTGAATTGACAGTAGCCCGCCGTCAGATGCCCAGCGACTATTCGCCAGGCTTCGCCAGGGCACGCCCGATGGTTCGCCACCTTGCGCTCGGTGTCAGGTAGGAATGCGCCTCCCCGACCCGGTTCACCGGCGGAACTCCCCAGGGTGAAGTACGGGATCCGGCGGGGCGGCGTACGCAACTCGTCGGCGCACGAAGGGATCCGTATCACCATGTACGCAGCAACGTCCTCCGTGTCCGCACCGGTCCGGTCGCACCGCACGCTCCCGGCTGGCGGCGGCCCCTACCTCGAACCCGGCCGCCCGTCGGCCCCGGCGCAGGGCGCCGTCCGGGCGCGGCGGATGCCGGGTACCGGATCACTGCCCGTCAGCGGAAGAATCGACCTCTCGGGGCCGCAGGGGGCGCAGCTGCGCACCGCCCTCGCCTCGGTGCAGCGGATCTGTCCGGAGTTCGCCCCGGTGCAGGTACTACGGCGCAGCGGCCGTTCTGTCCTCCTGGTCGGCACCACCGGACGGATGACCGCCGTCGCGAAGGTTTTACTGGACCACTCGCCCGAGTGGCGTGAGCGCTACCGGCACGAAATAGCGGCATACCGGGCCTTCGTCCGGCACCGCCCACCGGTCCGGGTGCCGCGGCTGATCGCCGCCGACCCCGAGAACTGCACGCTCGTGGTGGAGCGGATGGCCGGCCGGGTCGCGGCACTGCAGCGGCACCCGGTGGAGCCGCCGCCGCGGGTGGACCTCCGGGCGGCCCTGGGCGCGGTGTGCCGGGTCAACCAGTGGCGGCCGCCGGCGGAGTTGTTCGGCACCCCGATGAACTACGCGCGGCGGATCGCCCGCGACTACGAGTTGGGCCTGCTGACCGACCGGGACCTCGGCGACCTGCAGAAGCTGCTGCACGGCGTGAAGCTGTCGGGCACGGCGCTGCAGTTCAACCACGGTGACGCCCTGCTGTCGAACCTGCTGCTGTCGCCGGCCGGTCCGGTCCTGCTCGACTGGGAGCACGCGGGCTGGTACCTGCCGGGATACGACCTGGCCACGCTGTGGACGGTACTGGGTGATGCCCCGGCCGCCCGCGCCCAGATCAGCCGGCTCGCCCAGTCGGCCGGTCCGGCGGCGCGGGACGCCTTCCTGGTCAATCTGATGCTGGTCCTGACCCGGGAGATCCGGATGTCCGAGACGGCGGTGCAGCGCTCGATGCTGGCGACCGCCCCGACCCAGCCGCTGCCGGTGGGCGCCCTGTCCTCCGGTGAGGAACAGCGGCTGCTGCTCCGCCGCCTGCACGACGACGCAGGGATGGCGCGCCGAGCGGTCCGCGCGGCGGTCGGCACGCGCTGACCGTCCCCCGATACGCGAAGTCCCGTGGCCCCCACCGCCACGGGGCTTCGCCGTTCGCGGGTGCGACAGGGGTACGGGGGACGAGGGACGGGGACCGGCTCCCCCGTACGGGGGAGCCGGATCCGCCCGGCGGGCGATCCGCGCGCCGCCGGGCAGCTGCGACCTTCGGAGGGGAGCGGGCAAGGGCTGCCCGCGACTCCGGAGGAAACCGTGTCCGTACATTCCGATGCCCGACCGGCGGGCGGGCGCGTCGGCGCCGCCTGGAGGGCCGCGCACGCCCCGGTGGCGGGAGTTCCACGCTGGGCGCGGGTCGCCGCGTACGCCGTCCCCCTCACCGTTCTGCCGTCCGGTATCTGGCGGTTGGGCCTTCTCTTCGTCGACCACTCCGAGGCGGACAGCGGGCAGCTGCCGGACTGGCTGCCGCTGGAGGTGTACGTCGTCCTCCTCTCGGTCGTGTCCGAGCTGCTGGCGTTCACGGCGGTCGGGCTGGTGGCCGCGTGGGGCGAGGTGGTCCCCCGGTGGATCCCGGTGCTGGGCGGCCGGCGGATCCCGGTGGCGGCGGCCGCCGTCCCGGCGGCGCTCGGCGCCGTCGCGCTGACCGCTCTGTGGACGGTCCTCGCGGCGGTGACCCAGGTGGCCGGGACCACCGTCCAGGGAGATCCGGTGCCTGCGAACTTCCCCAGTGAGGTGGGTGGCTGGACCGCGGCGTGGTTCTACGTCTGCTACGCCCCGCTCGTCCTGTGGGGTCCGCTGCTCGGCGTGGTGACCGTGGCCTACTGGAGGCGGCGGCGCCGGATGCCTTGACATCACATGATCCCCCGAACACCTTTTCTGACTCAGCATCAGAAATGCTGGAGGCACTTCCCCTCCTCCCCACACCGCTGGAGCCTGCCCATGTCCGCAAGCGCTTCACGCACCAACCCCGCCCCCCTCCCGTCCAGACGTGCGGTCCTCGCCGGTACGGGGGCCGGGGTGCTCGCCGCCACCGTGCTGCCCTCCGCCACCGCCCGGGCCGAAGGCGCCCAGGACGGACCCCCGCTCGGCGAGTACGACGTCGTCGTGGTCGGGTCCGGGGCCGCCGGGATGACCGCCGCGCTCACCGCCGCCAAGCGGGGGCTGAGTGTGCTGGTGGTGGAGAAGGCCCCGACCTTCGGCGGATCGGCCGCCCGGTCCGGAGCGGGTATCTGGCTGCCCAACAATTCGGTGATCCTGGGTGCGGGGGTGCCGGACACCCCGCAGAAGGCCGCGACGTACCTCGCGGCCGTGGTCGGGCCCGAGGTGCCGGCCGACCGGCAGGCCGCGTTCCTCGCCAACGGGCCGCGGATGCTGGACTTCGTGATGGCCAACAGCCCGCTGAGGTTCCGCTTCATGGAGGGCTACAGCGACTACTACCCCGACCTGCCGGGCGGACTGCCGAACGGCCGCTCCATCGAGCCGGACCAGATCGACGGGAACGTCCTGGGCGCCGAACTGGCCCGCCTGAACCCGGCGTACATGCCGGTCCCGGCCGGGATGGTGGTCTTCAGCCAGGACTACAAGTGGCTGAACCTGGCAGCGGTGAGCGCCAAGGGGCTCGCCGTGTCCACCGAGTGCCTGGCGCGCGGCACGAAGGCGGCGCTGCGCGGCGAGAAGCCGCTGACGATGGGCCAGGCCCTGGCGGCCGGGCTGCGCGCCGGGCTCCAGCGGGCCGGGGTTCCGGTGTGGCTGAACAGTCCGCTGGTGGACCTGGTCCTGGAGGGCGGCGCGGTCACCGGCGTGGTGGTGGAGCAGGGCGGCGTACGGGGCACCGTGCGGGCCCGGCGCGGGGTGGTCATCGGTTCCGGCGGGTTCGAGCACAACGCGGCGATGCGGGCGCAGTACCAGCAGCAGCCGATCGGCACCCAGTGGTCGGTGGGCGCGAAGGAGAACACCGGCGACGGGATCCGGGCGGGGCAGCGGGCCGGTGCCTCGCTGGCGCTGATGGAGGACGCGTGGTGGGGTCCGTCGATCCCGCTGCCCGGGGAGCCGTACTTCTGTCTCGCCGAACGGACCCTGCCGGGCGGGCTGATCGTGAACGCGAACGGCGCGCGGTTCGTCAACGAGGCGGCGCCGTACAGCGATGTGGTGCACGTGATGTACGAGAAGGACCGGGGCGCGGCCGGCTCGCACATCCCGGCGTGGCTGATCGTGGATCAGAACTACCGCAACAGGTACCTGTTCAAGGACATCCTGCCGACGCTGCCCTTCCCGGACTCGTGGTACCAGGCGGGCGCGGCGAAGAAGGCGTGGACCTGGGACGCGCTGGCCGGTCAGATCGGGGTCCCGGCGGCGGCGCTGCGGGCGACGCTGGGCCGGTTCAACGCGCAGGCGTGGAGCGGCGACGACGCCGACTTCCACCGGGGCGACACGGCCTACGACCACTACTACACGGACCCGAACGTGCACCCGAACTCGTGTCTGGCACCCGTCTGGGTCCCGCCGTTCTACGCGTTCAAGATCGTGCCGGGAGATCTCGGGACGAAGGGCGGCATCGTGACGGACGCCCGGGCGCGGGCCCTGCGCCCGGACGGTTCGGTGATCCCGGGCCTGTACGCGGCCGGCAACGCGAGCGCGGCGGTGATGGGCCACAGCTATGCGGGGGCCGGATCGACGATCGGCCCCGCGATGACCTTCGGCTACGTGGCGGCGAACGCCATCGCGGACGCGTGACGCCCGCGCCGGGGGATGCGGACGGTCAGCCCTGCTGGAAGAGCTCGGCGGGGAGCGGCTTCAGGAGGGCGTAGAGGTCATCGGTGATCGGGCGGTCCCAGCTGGCGATGGTGACCAGCACGTTGTCACTGCGGTCGAACTGGACGCAGGAGATGCGGGACTCCGAAAGCTTGATCTTCCGGACGATGAGGAGGTTGTCGCCCTGCATGACGGGGCAGTCCTCGACGCCGGTGACCTCGACGTCCTCGTCGTTCTCCAGTGCGTCGAGGAGCTGGGCCACCTCGAAGGGGATCTGGCCGTCGGTGAGGTCCCGGGCCGGGGAGCCCTCCGGGAGGTTCCCGATGATCATCGCGGGGCCGCGTCCGCCGAACAGGTCGTAGCGGAGGAAGACACCCTGGCAGCTGCCGTCGGGCGCGGGCAGCAGCCCGGCCCCGAGATTGCCCGGCCAGTCCCCCGGGTCCATGGCCAGGACATCGAAGTCCGGGCCGGCGGGTGTGGCGGCGCGGTGGCGGCGGAGGAAGGACATGCCGCCATGGTACGTGGCCGCGCGAGTTTTCCGGCCCGGGGGCCCTCATCCGGGGACCTGTCCGGGCCGGGCCCCCGGCCCGGCCCGTCAGACCGGGGGGACGAGCGTGAACCAGTGCGGGAGCAGGGCGGCGTCGCCGGTGACGCGCAGGGCGGTGGGCGGGAGGCGGCGCCAGAGGAACAGGGCGAGGTCGGAGGCGGTCCCGGAGGCCTCGACGTCCGCCGGGGCGGTGGCACCGGGCTCCAGCAGGACCCGGTCCCCCGAGAGGACGACCGTCCAGGATTCCGGACCGTCGGTACGCCGGAAGCGGTACCTCTCCCCCGTGCCCGGCGGTGCCTGCTGCCAGCCGCGGCGGGCCGGGGCCATCACCTCGATCGTCTGGGTCACGGCGTCCGCGGCCACGGCCGGGTCGAGGCGGCCCGGGGTGCCGGTCGCGGATTCGGCGTCCCAGCGGTGCACGGCCAGCTCGATCAGCTGCATCCGGAGCCAGAATCCCGTGGTCTGCTCCGCCGACCAGGTCCAGACCGCCGTGTCCGGCCCCAGCTCGTGGAAGAGCTCGGCCAGCTCCCGGGCGCCCTGCACGAACCAGTCGGTCAGCGCGTCCGGATCGCCGGGGACCTCGGGGAGGGCGAGGCCGGCCGGGTCGGGCGGAGCCGTGAGCCGTGAGCCGTTCGCGCAGGACGTACGCGAGGTAGCGGTGTACTCCGCCCAGGTGCCGGACGAGGTCGGTGACCGTCCAGCCGGGGCACGCGGGCACCGCGGGCACCGGCTCTCCGAGGTCGAACGCCTGGCGCACGGCCTTCTCGAACGCTGCCGCCTCGGTCCGGAAGGGGGCGAGTCTGTCGACATGATCCATGGGTCCACCCCTGCCCACCGGGCGGTGGATCCGATCACGTTGAGCTACGGGCGAACGCCTCCAGTGCGTCCCTGAGCCCGGTCCGGTCGGTGCCCAGCTTGCGGCAGGCCGCCGACAGTGCCCAGTCCGGAGAGGGCAGCACCACCGTCTCCGGCACGGGCTCCTTCTCGGCGCGCACCGCGAGGTCGGCCGCCTGCCGCTCCTCCTCCGTGAGCCCGTCCTCCCAGGCCAGCCCGCACGGCAGGGCGCCGCCCAGGCCCAGCAGGGTGTCGGTGGTCTCCGCGGCGAGCCCGTCCGCACCGCATTCCCGCGCCGTCACGACGGCCTGCATCAGCAGGTCCGCGTCCCGCAGCTCGGTGCCGAGCGCGGCCAGGGCGCAGGCCAGTTCGTAGCCCGCCGGTGAGGCCGAGAGCAGGGTGACCGCCTCCTGGAGGAGCCCGGCCCGCTCCTCGGGGGCGGCGACCTGTGCCGCCACCCGCAGGGCCTGGCCGATGCCCGAGGCGGCGCCGAAGGCGCGGGCCCGCCGGACGGCGTCGTCGGCCAGGGCGCGGGCCCGCTGCGGATCGTCGGCGACGACCGCCCGGGCCAGGTGCAGCTGCCACGGGCACCAGGCCGGATTCTGGATGCCGCGCGGGGTCAGCCGCCGGTCGACCGCCTCCAGTTCGACGATCGCGGCCTGCACCTCGCCCCGGGACAGGAGCAGTTCGGCGTACACGGTCTGCGAGTCGGGGAAGACCACGGCTGCCGGGAAGGGGCTGCCGTACTCGTGCTCACGGGCCAGGTCCCAGGCCTCCTCGGGCCGGCCCCGGGCGAGCAGGGTGGTGAGGAGGATGGCTATGGCGTACCAGTGCACGGGGGTGCGCCGGCCCACGCGTTCGGCGAGCCGCAGCCCGGCCCGGGCCAGTTCCTCGGCCTCCACGAGCCGCCCGCGCCGGTAGCGGACGTAGGCCCGCAGACTGTAGGCGAAGGAGAGGTGCGCCCCGCGCCAGCCGTGGTGCTCGAACTCGGCGGTGCCCGCCTCGAACAGCTCCTCGGCACGTCCTGGCCGGTCGGTGTACATGTGGGCCATCGCGACCAGGACGGGGACCTCGAAGCCGCGATCCTCGTGGGCCCAGCTGAAGGGCCGCTCCAGCACCCGTCCGGCGTGGTGCAGCACCACGTCGACCGGCTCGCCCCGCAGGCAGGCGTCCCAGGCGCGCAGCCCGATGATGTACCGCTCGGTGAGATCGCGCCCGGTCAGCCGGTCGGCGAGGCGGGCGAGCCGGCGGGAGCGGGCCGGGGAGTCGGTCTCGGCGGCGTTGAAGGCGTCCCACATGAACTGCTCGGACTGCAGGCGCAGCCGGGCGCGTACGTCCTGGGTGTACGGGATCTCCCGGGCCAGTGATTCGGAGGCCTCGGCGAGCCGGTCGCTGTGCGCGAGGACCTGGGCGAGCCGGATGACGATGCCCTGGCGCAGGGCCGGGTCGTCGGAGGGCTCGGCCAGGGCGGCCCGCAGGTGGTTGACCGTGTTGGCGGGCTCGGTGAGCAGGGAGGCGCAGCCCAGTTCGTAGAGGACGGCGGCCCGTTCGTCGAAGTCCGGGGGTTCGAGCAGCGCGCGGGCGAGCTGGCGGCGGGCGGCTTCGGGGGCGCCGGCCCGCAGGTTCTCGCCGGCGGCCTCGCGCAGGGTGCGTACGACCCAGGGGTCGTTCTCGGGGTGGGTCTCCAGCAGGTGGCGGGCGGCCGCGGAGGAGCCGAGTCCGGCGTCGACGACGGCCGCCGCGGCCTTGCCGTGCAGGGCGACTCGGAGCGCGTCCGGGATGGCCCGGTAGATGGAGGTGGCGATGAGCGGGTGGACGAACTCCAGCCCGGCCTCGGCCTCGGGTTCCTCGGCGGCGGCCGCAGAGAGGATACGGGCGTCGCGCAGCCGCCGGGTGGCGTCCGAGGCCTCCTCGGCTCCGAGGGCGGCGACCCTGGCGGCGAGGTCCTGCGGAATGGCGGTGCCGAGGACGGCACAGGCCCAGGCGAAGCGGACGGTGGAGGGGCCGAGGCGTTCGAGGCGGGCGACGAGGCCGCTGCCGCGCTGGGCGGCGGCGAGGTCGCGCAGCTGCGGGGCGTTCGCCTCGACCGGGGTCAGGCCCTTGCCGCGGACCTTGGCGGTGAGTTCGACAGCCTCGAAGGGGTTGCCGGTGGTGACGGCCCAGGCCTCCTGGCAGAAGGCGTCGTCGGCGTGTGCGCCGACGGCCTCGCGGACCAGGGTGGCGACGGCGGCGGGGGTGAGCGGGGCCAGGGGCAGCGGGCGCTGTCCCGCCCGGCCGGGCAGCGTACGGAAGGCGTCGGCGTGCGCGGGCAGTTCGTCGGGGCGGTAGGCGACGACGAGGAGCAGCGGGAGGTGTTCGGCGCGCGGGGCGAAGGCGGCGAGCCAGCCGAGGGACTCGGGGTCGGCCCAGTGGGCGTCGTCGAGGACCAGGACGACGGGGGCGCGCTTGACGACGAGGTGGGTGAGCACCCAGTCGAGCCCGTCGCGCAGACCTTGGGGGTCGGGCGGGACGCCCTGTTCCGGGGCGCAGAGTCCGAGGGCCGGGCCGACGATGGAGTACCAGCCGCCGAGTGCGGCGCGCAGTTCCTGCTCGGAGGTGCCGGCGAGCTGGGGCTGGATGAGCTGGCGGGCGACGTGGAAGGGCTGGCTCTGCTCCTGTTCGCCGCCCCGGGCGGCGAGGACGGTGCAGGTACGGGCGAGGGCGCGGCGGCGCAGTTCGGCGAGCAGGGTGGTCTTGCCGAGTCCGGCGGGGCCGGAGAAGGCGAGCAGCGCGCCACCCGCGTCCGGCCCGGGACCGGTGAGTTGGTCCAGGGCTTCTTCGACGATCGCGAGTTCGGCATCGCGTTCGACCATCGTGCGCCGTGTGCGGGTCCGGCGGTCCGTCATGGCTGGTACCCCCCAGGCCTGTTCGGGGGTTCAGCGTACGCCCGCGCGCAGCACGAGGGATCCCAGTGCGGAAAAGAATCCGATCTTCTTTTCCGGAGGGCTTCAGTCGTGTACGGAGCGGGCCGCGAGGTCCTTGAGGACGGCCACGGCCTCGGCGGCACGGTCGGCGGCCACGAAGAGGTGGTCGTGGTGGTAACCGGCGATGACGTTGCAGCTCAGACCGTGTGCGCCGAGTTCGGTGGCGAAGGCGGCGGTGAGTCCGACGGCGTCGAGGGCGGAGTGGATCCGCAGGGTGATCCAGCCTGCCGTGTAGTCGTAGGCGAGGCCGACCGCGTCGGCGTCCTCCTGGCGCAGCACCAGGGTGAGGCCCTCGGGTTCGCGGACGGTGGCGACGGGGGCGGTCCCGGCGGGGACGGTGGTGCCGTCGACGGTGCAGAAGACGTACCGCCCCTCGTTCAGCTCGGGCCGCATCCCGCTCAGGAGTTTCCGCAGGTCCTGTTCTCCGCTCATGCGGCCGAGCCTACCGATCCCCCCGGCGTTACCCGCTTCGCCGGGAGGCGGGTCACAGGTCCGTGCCACGCCCGGGTGCGTGTGTGAGGGGTCTTCGGCTCATACGGGATCCTCCGAGTGGTGCCAGGAGCTGCCCCATACCTCGGCGAGCTCCTGCCGGTCGGCGGCCGCGAGGCGCGCCGCGAGGCGGTCCGCCTCCGCCTGCGGGTTCCCGTCGCCGACGTCCAGGGTCACCCCGAGCTGGAGCCACGGCCGGCCTTCCCGATCCGCTGCCGCATCGGGGTGGATGAGCACCAGCTGCAGGCGGTTCGGCTCGGCCTGGTCGGTCCAGACCGCGTCCAGCTCGCACTCCCACCGCCGCGACCATCCCGGATCCCCCCGGAGCCGCTCCTCCAGCAGTCCCGCCACCGTCCGGGCCGGCCACTCCCAGGCGCGGTCGAGACCCGCCCGGCGGACCTCGGCCGCGTACCGCGCGGCGTCGAACCGGAACTCGGGCAGATCCGCCTGGCCGCCGGCCGGGTTGCGCCAGCCGTCCCAGACGACCTCGTCGCCCTCCCGCCGCACTGTCACGTACAGCGCCCCGCAGCAGACCTCCGTGCAGGAGATCCGTGCCAGCCGTACCTCGTGGGGCCCGTCCCCGGCGACGGCGACGCCGCCCGCCCCCAGAACGACCCACGGGTCCTCTCCCGACCACCCTTCCCACAGCTCCGCCAGGACGTCGCGCCCGTCGACCACGGGTCGGACCTCCACCCATCCCCGCACCGGTGCCACGATCCGCAGCTCCAGCACCTGGCGACGTTGCGCTCCCATGGTTGTCCTCTCACTCGTACGACCGCCGGTGCCACCACGGGCGCGGGCTCCCCGACCGGTACGTGGTGGGAGCGTCCCGGTCGAACACCGTCCGTCTGCGGAACTCGGCGTCCAGCGGCCTCAGTACGCGGCCCAGCGCGCGACCGGCACCGGGCGGCAGGGCCCGGTAGGCGTCGGCGAGCTCGTCCCGGACCGCGGCGACGTCGTCGAGCGCGCACAGCGGGGCCGGGCAGACCGCGGCGGTCAGCCGCAGGCGGGAACCGGGGCTCCGCAGGAAGGCGCGGTAGCGCCGCAGCAGGTCCGCGAGCGGGTGGTGGCGGCCGGCGGCCGTCCAGTGGACCTCCGCGCTCGCAGCGGGCGACAGCCGGTCCACGGGCGGCAGTTCGCACGCCCAGGCGGGTGGTCGCCGACCTGTGTGGGTTCCTCGTACGGCGCGCAGCGCGCCGGGCCGGTTACGCGGCATCGCCCTTTCGGCGGTCGATCGTCACGGCCCCATCCTGCCGGGCCGCGCCGCGGGGCGCAAAGGGATTCGGCGGCCCACCGGGCGGCGTCTCCGCGCCCGGTGGTGCGCCGTCCGCGGGATGCCCGGGGCCTGGCCGGGACGTGTCTTCCGGACCCGGCCGGGCCCGACCGGCACGATCCGGAAGACACCCCCGTTGCGGACACGGCTCGGACGGCCTAGGTCAGGTCGAACTCACCGCCCCGCGCGTTCAGCACGAACTTGTGCCACTCGTCCGGCGAGAAGATCAGTGAAGGGCTCTCGGGACGCTCGCTGTTGCGCATCGCGATGAAGCCCTCGACGAAGGCGATCTGGACGTCGCCCGCTCCCCGGCTGCTCGACTGCCAGTCCGCCTCGGTGAGATCGAGGTCCGGCTTCCCCCAGCCAGCGAGGGGCTGTGAAGTCATGCTCTCGGCCACGTGCGTGCTCCTCCCGGTACGTCGTCCGGGGGCAAGGTTAACCACCGCAGCGGGTGCCGGACAGGCCACGGTGAGTCACCCGTGGCCGGTCCGGCTCCCCGGCCGGCCCCTCCGTCGTCGGCCGGGCCTGTGTTCAGGAGGTCGGCTCCTGTGCCCCCACCAGCCACATCGCGAAGAACTGCGCGCCGCCTCCGTACGCGTGCCCCAGTGCCCGGCGGGCGCCCGGAACCTGGTGTTCCCCGGCCTGGCCGCGGACCTGGAGGGCCGCCTCCGCGAAGCGGATCATGCCGGAGGCGCCGATCGGGTTGGTGGACAGCACGCCGCCCGACGGATTGACCGGAAGGTCCCCGTCGAGTTCGGTGACCCCGGCCTCCGTGAGCTTCCAGCCCTCGCCCTCCGCCGCGAAGCCGAGGTTCTCCAGCCACATCGGCTCGTACCAGGAGAACGGCACGTACATCTCGACCGCGTCGATCTCCCGGCGCGGGTCGGTGATGCCGGCCTGCCGGTAGACGTCGGCCGCGCAGTCCTTGCCGGCCTGCGGCGAGACGAAGTCCTTGCCGGCGAAGAGGGTGGGCTCGCTGCGCATCGCCCCGCCGTGCACCCAGGCGGCCGGCTTCGGCGAACGGGCCGCGCCCGCCCGGTCGGTGAGGATCATCGCGCACGCGCCGTCCGAGGAGGGGCAGGTCTCCGAGTAGCGGATCGGGTCCCACAGCATCGGCGAGGCCTGGACCTTCTCCAGGGTGATGTCGTGCTCGTGCAGGTGCGCGTACGGGTTCTTGAGCGCGTTGCGCCGGTCCTTGTACGCCACCAGCGAGCCCACCGTGTCCGGCGCACCGGTGCGCCGCATGTACGCGCGCACGTGCGGGGCGAAGAAACCGCCCGCGCCGGCGAGCAGCGGCTGCTGGAAGGGAACGGGGAGCGACAGGCCCCACATGGCGTTGGATTCGGACTGCTTCTCGAAGGCGAGGGTGAGGACCGTGCGGTGGACGCGGGCCGCCACCAGGTTCGAGGCGACCAGGGCGGTGGAGCCGCCGACCGAACCGGCCGTGTGCACGCGCAGCATGGGCTTGCCGACCGCGCCGAGGGCGTCCGCCAGGTACAGCTCGGGCATCATCACCCCCTCGAAGAAGTCGGGGGCCTTGCCGATGACGACCGCGTCGATGTCCGCCCAGGTCAGCTCGGCGTCCGCGAGGGCGCGCGCCGCCGCCTCGCGGACCAGTCCGGCGATGGAGACGTCGTGGCGGGCCGCCACGTGCTTGGTCTGGCCGATCCCGACGATGGCCACGGGCTCTTTACTCACCTTGCGTCCCCTTCCAGGACGGCGACCAGGTTCTGCTGGAGGCAGGGGCCGGAGGTGGCGTGGGCGACGGCCCGGTGCGATGCCCCGCGGTGGATCCGGGCGGCCGCCTCGCCGATGCGGATCAGGCCGGCGGCCATCATCGGATGTGCGGCGAGCGCTCCCCCGGAGGGGTTCACGGTCACGTCGTCGGCGAGTCCGAGGGCCTTGCGGAGCACGACCTCCTGGGAGGAGAACGGCGCGTGCAGTTCGGCCGTGTCCACCGGGGCTTCGAAGACGCCCGCGTGTTCGGCGGCGAGCCGGGTGGACGGGGAGTCGGTGAGGTCGCGCAGGCCCAGGCTGTGGGCCTCGATGCGGTGGTCGATGCCGGTGATCCAGGCGGGGCGTTCGCACAGCCGGCGCGCGAGGTCGCCGGCGGCCAGGACGACGGCGGCCACGCCGTCGCCCACGGGCGGGCAGTCTCCGGTGCGCAGCGGCCTGACCTGGTAGTCGCCCTGCGGGACGGGGCCGCGGAGCTGGGCGTGCGGATTGGCGGCGGCCGCGTCCCGGCTGCGTGCTCCGACGGCGGCCAGTGCGCTCTCGTCGGTCTCGCCCGCGTCGATCAGGGCCTGGGCCTGGAGGGCGGCCAGGGCCACCGCGTCGGGCCAGAGCGGGGCGACGTAGTACGGGTCCAGCTGGCGGGTCAGCACGTCGCGCACCGACCCGGGTGAGGACTTCCCGTACGCGTAGACGAGTGCGGTGTCGGCCTCGCCGGTCTGGATCTTGACCCAGGCCTCGTAGAGGGCCCAGGCCCCGTCCATCTCGACGTGCGACTCGGAGATCGGCGGCCAGGCGCCGACCCCGTCGAGGGTCATGGTGAAGGAGAAGGCCCGGCCGGCCAGGTAGTCGCTGGAGCCGGAGCAGGTGAAGCCGATCTCGCCGGCCTTCAGGCCGGTGGCGGCCAGCACCTGGTGCAGGACCGGCATGACCATCTCGACTTCGCTGAGCTCGTCGGTGCGGCGCAGGTGGTCGCTCTGCGCGAAGGCGACCACCGCGACCTCGCGGGCGTATCGGGCCATCAGATGAGCTCCTTGTACGCGTCGTAGTCCGCGTCCGGTTCGCCGGTGGGCCGGTAGTGGTCGGGGTAGCGGCCGCCCTCGGTCCATACGGGCTCGACGCGCAGGCCCATGCGGACCTGGTCGTAGGGGATGCCGCCGATCCGGCCGTGGAGGGCGAGGCCGGCGCCGTCGAGGGCGATGTGGGCATAGACGTAGGGGACTTCGATGTCCAGGTTCTTGGCCTTGATGTTGACGATGCAGTAGGTGGTGACCGTGCCGGCCGGGCCGACCTCGACGCGGTCGGTGGTGGCCACCCCGCAGGTGGGGCAGGCGCCGCGCGGCGGGACGTACACCTTGTGGCAGGAGGGGCAGCGCTCGCCGACGGTCCGCCGCTCGGAGAGGGCGTTGATGTACGCCGTCTGGGCGCGGCCGGGGCTGTAGACGTAGTCGAGGCGGGCCTCGGCGACGATGCCGGTGACGGGGTCGGCGAAGCTCCCGTCGTGCGGGACGGCGTCCCCGCCCGCGGGGCCGTCGTCCGGTTCGAAGCAGGCGATGTCGGTGATGGCGCCGGTGCGTTCGGCGGCCCAGCGGACGCGGACGCGCATGCCGGTGCGGACGGCGTCGGGGCCGGGCGCGTCGAGGGCGTGCAGGAGGGCGGTGTCGGCGCCGTCGAGCTTGACCAGCACCCAGGCGAAGGGGGTGTCCAGGGGCTGTTGGGGGCGGGGCCGGTCGTTCCACGCCCAGGTGGTGACGGTACCGGTGGCGGCGACCTCGACGAGCTCGCGGATCTCCTCGGCGGTGACGGGGTCGTACTCGACGGGCGGGACCATCACCTTGCCGTCGGAGGTCTTCACCCCGAGGACGGTGCCCTCGCGCAGCCCGGTGAGGAAGGCGCTCTGAACGGGCCCGAGGGACCGAGTGAAGGGGAACTCGACGATGAGGGGCGCGCGGAGCACCTCCGGTGGGGAGGGAGCTGTCATGGCGTTTCTCCGATGCGATCGATTCCGATGTTGTCAGCCCCGCCGGCACTTCCAGCCCCGTCGGCACTCTCAGCCCGCCGGCGTTCGAGGCGCTCTTTTCAGCCCCGCCGGCGTTCGAGGCGCGGGGGTCCGGGTGCGGCGCCCCCGGCAACGGCGCCGCACCCGCCCACAGACGCGGGCTCGGGCACCGTGTGCCCGCACTACTCGCGCCGGTACACCGCGGGCCGCTTCTCGGCAAAGGCCCGCGCCCCCTCCTTCGCATCGGCGGTGTCGAAGATCGGCCACCCCCGCAGGAGTTCCGAGGCCAGCCCCTCCCGCTCCGTCATCTCGGCGGTCTCGTAGACCGACGCCTTGACCGCCTCCACCGCCAGCGGCCCGCACGCGTTGATCCGCTCCGCGATCTCCAGGGCCGCCGCAAGGGCCGTACCGTCCGGCACCACCCGCCCGACCAGCCCGAACCGCTCGGCCTCGGCGGCGGAGTACGGGCGGCCGGTCAGCAGCATCTCCAGGGCGTGCGTACGCGGGATCTGGCGCGGCAGCCGCACCGTGGAGCCGCCGATCGGGAAGAGTCCGCGCTTGACCTCGAACAGCCCGAAGGTCGCGCCCTCGGCCGCCACCCGGATGTCCGTACCCTGCAGGATCTCGGTCCCGCCGGCCACGCAGTAGCCCTCCACCGCCGCGATCACCGGCTTGCGCGGCCGGTGGTGGCGCAGCATCGCCTTCCAGTGCAGGTCGGGGTCGGCCTTGAGGCGGTCCCGGTACTGGTCGCCCGCCATGCCCTTCCCGGCCAGGGCCTTGAGGTCCATTCCGGCGCAGAAGTCCCCGCCCGCACCGGTGAGGACCACCGAGCGGATGCCGTCGTCGGCGTCGGCCTCCAGCCAGCCGTCGTACAGCCCCACCAGCAGCGGCAGCGAGAGCGCGTTCTTCGCCTCGGGCCTGTTCATGGTGAGCACCAGCGTGGCGCCGTGCCGATCCACGGTCAGGTGTTCCGTCCCACCCATTGCCGTCCTCCCGTCTCAAGACCTAGAACAGGTTGCAGTAGGGGAGGGTGCAGTTCAATAGTTTTCTGACACTCAGTCAGATTTCTTGGATGCCGCCCTTCCCAGTTGCCGTCTCCGGCGCTCTAATGACCGCCGGAGCAGGCCGGCCACATGGCCGGCCGTCGGGAACTCCGGGAACATCCAGGGTCAGGAGGAACGGTGGAGTACAACCTTGCCGACCTGTTCGAGTCGGTCGTGGACGTGGTCCCGGACCGTGAGGCCCTCGTGTACGTGGACCACCCCGGGACCGGCGCGGAGCGCCGCCTGACGTACGCGGAGCTCGACACGGCGGCGAACCGGATCGCCCACCACCTGCTCGACAGCGGCTTGACGGCCGGCGAGCACCTGGGCCTTCACCTCTACAACGGGATCGAGTACCTGCAGACGGTGCTGGCCTGTCTGAAGGCCCGGCTGGTCCCGGTGAACGTCAACTACCGTTACGTGGAGGAGGAGCTGGTCTACCTCTACAACGACGCCGATCTCGCCGCCCTCGTCTTCGAGGGCGAGTTCACCGAGCGGGTCGCGGCGGCGCTGCCGCATACGACGAAGCTCCGGCACCTGATCAGGGTCGGCCAGGCCCCCGAGGGCGCCCCCGAGCCGTCGATCGCGCCGGTCGCGTACGCGGACGCCGAGGCGGCCGGAGCACCCGGGCGCGGGTTCCCGCCGCGCAGCCCCGACGACCTGTTCATCATCTACACCGGCGGCACGACGGGCATGCCCAAGGGTGTGATGTGGCGGGCCGAGGACCTCTTCTTCGCCGGGCTCTTCGGTGGCGAGCCCTCGGGCGAGCCGGTGAAGCGGCCCGAGGAACTGGCCGAGCGGGTCGCGGTGCGCGGCGCCGGGCTCACCTTCTTCCCGGCGCCCCCGCTGATGCACGGCACGTCGACGCTGACCTCGTTCATCGCCTTCAACTACGGCCAACGGGTGGTCATCCACCGGAAGTACGCGCCGGAGGAAGTGCTCCGTACGATCGAGAAGGAGAAGGTCTCCAGTGTGTCGCTGGTCGGTGACGCGATGCTGCGGCCGTTGATCGACGCCCTGAACGGCCCGCTCAAGGGCACGGACCTGTCGTCGCTGTTCAGCGTCTCCTCGTCCGGGGCGATCATGTCGGAGACGGTGCGCGCCGAGTTCCAGCGGCTGGTGCCGAACGTGCTGCTCCTGAACAACTTCGGGTCGTCCGAGTCCGGGTCCAACGGCCGGGCGGCGGACGACTCCGGCCCGGAGAAGGGCTTCCGCCTGGTGGTCAACGACCGTACGCAGGTGGTGGATCCGGTGACGCACGAGCCGGTGGCGGTGGGCGAGCCCGGTCGCCTCGCCCAGCGCGGGCACGTCCCGCTCGGCTACTACAACGACCCGGCCAAGACCGCCGAGACCTTCTTCCAGAAGGGCGCGGAGCGCTGGGTGCTGCTCGGCGACATGGCGACCGTCGACGAGCAGGGCATCGTCACGGTGCTCGGCCGCGGCTCGCAGTGCATCAACACGGGCGGCGAGAAGGTGTATCCGGAGGAGGTCGAGCAGGCCCTGAAGTCCCACCCCGACGTGTACGACGCGTTGGTGGCGGGGGTCCCGGACCCGACCTGGGGCAGCCACGTGGCCGCGGTGGTCCAGGTCCGGGAGGGCGCCGAGGCGCCGTCCCTGGACCAGATCCAGAGCCACTGCCGCACCAGGCTGGCGGGCTACAAGATCCCGCGGCAGCTGGTCATCGCGCCCGCCATCCAGCGGTCCCCGAGCGGCAAGGCGGACTACCGCTGGGCGAAGGCGGTGGCGACGGAGGCGGACACGGCCTGATCGTCCGCCCAGGCCGGCGAGCCGTACGGGTCGCCGGCCGGCGCCCGCTCAGGACGACGCGGGCGCGGGTGCGAGGGCCGGGGCAGAGGGTGCCGTGGGGGCGGTGGAGGTGTCGTCGCCGTCCACGCAGGTCAGCGAGATGATGACCGGGGCCGGCAGACCCGATATCGGCTCACCCATGAGGCCGGAGGTGACCGTCCAGTTGTTCTTCCTCAGGGTCAGCGCCCGCTCGCCCAGGTCGGGGCCGTCCTGCCAGCCGTAGTCGGAACGGGCCCGCGCGAAGGCCGCTTTCAGGGCGGCGTCCATCGTCTCCTGCGCATGATGTCCGGAGAGCCGTTCGTGGCACCTGCCCAGAGCCCCGGAGGGTTCCCGCTCCACCGTGATGCCCTCCGCCGCCAGGATCGAGGTCATCTCCGACACCACCGTTTCGCGGGGCAGCGGAGGACCCGGGAATCGCGGGGGCAGCGGGCCGAGGTCCCGCAGCAGGTACGCGCCGGCGGCCGCCGTGGCCGCCACCACTGCCGTCAAGGCCAGGGACGCCAGGGCTGTGAGCACCACTATCCGTCGCACGATGATGTCGGTCCTCTCGGTTCGCGGTACGGCCCGTCAGTCTGCCATCCCGCCGATCTTGGTGAAGCACCGCCCGACGAGCCCCCGCCGCGTCGCGTCGTCAGGCGCCCGCCGCCAGGAACCGCTCCACACGGGCCGCGAACCAGGCCGCGTCGTCCAGCCACGGGAAGTGGCCGGCCCGGGGCTGGACGTCGACCGAGCCCCGCGGGAACAGGGTGGCGAGCCGGGCCGCCAGGGCGGGGCGGGGGTTGCCGTCCAGTTCTGCGGCCAGCACCAGGACCTCGCCCGTGACCTGGCGGAGCGCCGCACGCGTGGCGGGCGGGTCGAAGGCGCCGGGGCCCGCGTAGGCCTCGGCGGCCTTCTCGTTCTGCTGCCGCGCGTTCGCCGCCCAGTGCTCCCGGGCCGCCGCGTCCCAGTTCCCGTAGAACACCGGCGCGGCCAGCTCCCAGTCCTCCTCACCGTGGGCGGTGTCCGTGAGGATCCGCTCGTAGGCCGCGACGGCCGTGTCGTACGGCTCGCGGCCCGCCCGCAGCCGGGCCCCCTCCAGCCGGTCCTCCGCGGTGACCGGGAGGTCCACCGCCCACGCGGTCGGGGTGACCAGGACGGTCCGGCGCAGCCGCTCGGGGTGCGCGGCCGCGTAGAGCTGGGCGAGGTTGCCGCCGGCGGAGTGGGCGAGGAGGTCCATGCGCTCCAGGCCCAGGTGCGCCCGCAGTGCCTCGACGTCGCCGACCTGGTGGTCGACGCGGTACGTCGACTCGTCCGCCGGTACCGCGGAGTCGCCCGTGCCGCGCAGGTCGAGGAGGATCAGAAGGCGGCCGTCCGCCAGTCCGCCGAGGTCTCCGAGGTACGCGGAGGCCCGCATGGCACCGCCCGGGATGCAGACCAGCGGCTCACCGTCGCCCTGGAGGTGGTAGGCGAGTTCGGTTCCGTCGTAGGTGGTGAAGGTAGGCATGCCGGCCAACATAAAAGACGATCACTCGTTCGAGTCATTGATTTAACCTGCGAATTCCTGGCAATCTACCGAATGATCGGTCGGTTTCTCATGGTGAGGTGACGGCATGGCGGTGTACACGGATCTCCACGACACGGGCGAGCGGCTGGGCCGCGACGAGCTGGCCGCCCTCCAGCTCACCCGGCTGCGCGCGACCCTGCACCGCGCCTACGAGAAGGTGCCCTTCTACCGGCAGGCCTTCGACAAGGCCGGCGTGCATCCCGACGACTGCCGGTCCCTCGCCGACCTCTCCCTGTTCCCCCTGACCACCAAGGCCGATCTGCGCGACCAGTACCCCTTCGGAATGTTCGCCGTGCCGCGCTCGCAGGTGCGCCGCATCCACGCCTCGAGCGGCACCACCGGGCGGCCGACCGTCGTCGGGTACACCGACGGGGACCTCTCCACCTGGGCGGACGTCGTCGCCCGGTCCATACGGACGGCGGGCGGACGGCCCGGCCAGATCATCCACATCGCCTACGGGTACGGGCTGTTCACCGGCGGCTTGGGCGCGCACTACGGCGCCGAGCGCCTCGGCTGTACGGTCGTGCCCGCGTCGGGCGGGATGACGGACCGGCAGGTCCGGCTCATCGAGGACTTCCGGCCGGAGGTGATCATGGTGACCCCGTCCTACATGCTGACCCTGCTGGACGAGATGGAGCGCCAGGGGATCGACCCGCGCGCCACCTCACTGCGGACGGGGATCTTCGGCGCCGAGCCGTGGACCGAGGAGATGCGCCGGGAGATCGAGGAACGGCTCGACATCGACGCGGTGGACATATACGGCCTGTCCGAGGTCATCGGACCGGGCGTGGCGCAGGAGTTCGCGGAGACCAAGGACGGCCTCCACATCTGGGAGGACCACTTCTATCCCGAGGTGGTCGATCCGCTGACCGGCGCGGTGCTGCCGGAGGGCGAGCCCGGCGAGCTGGTGTTCACCTCCCTCACCAAGGAGGCCATGCCCGTCATCCGCTACCGCACCCGGGACCTGACGCGGCTGCTGCCCGGAACGGCCCGGCCGGCCTTCCGCCGGATGGAGAAGATCACGGGGCGCAGCGACGACATGATCATCCTGCGCGGGGTGAACGTGTACCCGACGCAGATCGAGGAGGTCCTGCTGCGGACGCCTGGCCTGGCTCCCCACTTCCAGCTGCAGCTGACCCGGGAGGGCCGGATGGACGCCCTCACGGTACGGGTGGAGGCGCGTCGGGAGACGGACGCCGAGCGGCGGCAGGACGCGGCCGCCGCCGTGGTCCGGGCGGTCAAGGAGGGGGTCGGGGTCTCCGTCCGGGTCGAGGTGGTCGACCCGGAGACGCTGGAGCGCTCGGTGGGGAAGATCAAGAGACTGGTCGACCTCCGCGGAGCCGGGGAGGCGAGAGACACGCGTCCGGGCGGCTGAAACCACCCCTTCGGGCCCATTTGAGGGTGGCTCCCGGGAGCTGGCCGGCGCTCGGGGGTAGTGGATGAGGTGTGATCTCCACCGTCCGACGGCTCTACGACCGGCTCCAGGGCTCCCAGATCGGGCTGGCCTGGAGCCGTGGCCGGGAGATGGAGCTGATGCACCGGGCGATGGGCTTCGCGGCCCTCGGCTTCCTCACCCTGGTGCCGCTGCTGGTGGTCGTGGCGGCCGCCGCGCCCGGGAGCGGCTCGGGCTTCGGCCGCTGGCTAGGCCAGGCCCTCGGGGTGACGGAGGCCTCGCGGGTGCGGGTGGAGATGCTGTTCGGCGCCGCGGACCTGGCGCTGGAGCGGACCACCGCGTTCGGTCTGGCCGCGCTCGCGGTGTTCGGCCTGACCTTCGGTTCGGCCGTACAGACCGGCTACGAGAAGGTGTGGGACCTGCCGACCGCGCGCTGGCACACCATGTGGCTGCACGTCGTCTGGCTCGCCCTGCTCGTCTGCTACCTCGGCCTGCTCGTGGGGATCCCCTCGCCGTCGAACGACGCCATCGGCACGGTGCTCGGAGCTCTGGGCGACCTCGCCGGCACCTGCCTGTTCTTCATCGTCTCGCAGCGTCTGCTGCTCGGCGGCCGGGTCCGCTGGCGCGCCCTGGTGCCGGGGGCGGTCGCGACCAGCCTCGGGCTGCTGGGGCTGCGGATCTTCTCCCAGCTGGTGTTCTCCCCGCTCATCGCCTCCAACGCGGTCATCTACGGCCCCTTCGGCACCCTGCTCGTCGTCCAGTCCTGGCTGGTCGGCGTCGGCTTCGTGGTCTACGGCGGCGCGCTCGTCGGCCGGCTCGTGCACGAGCACCTGACCCTGCGGCGGCTGCGGCGCAGCGGGCTCTTCCCTCCCGAGGACCCCGCCCCACACCCTCCACGCCCCGGCTGACCGGGCTCCCCCCGGCGGGGCATCAGGGGCCGGCCGTCAGCGGCCGGGCTCGGCGAAGCGGTCGCGCAGTTCCCGCTTGAGGATCTTGCCGCTGGCGTTGCGCGGGAGGGAGTCCACGAAGAGCACCCGCTTCGGGGCCTTGAAGTGGGCGAGCTTCTCCCTCGCGTAGGCCATCAGCTCCGCCTCCGTCACCTCCCCCGCCGCTCCGCGCGGCACCACCACCGCGGTGACCGCCTCGATCCATCGCTCGTCGGGCAGCCCCACCACCGCCGCCTCGGCCACACCCGGGTGGGTGTAGAGCACGTCCTCCACCTGCCGTGAGGCGACCAGCACCCGGCCCGAGTTGATGACGTCCTTCACCCGGTCCACGACCGTGAAGTACCCCTGCGCGTCGCGCACCGCGAGGTCGCCCGAGCGGAACCAGCCGTCCCGGAAGGCCTTCTCCGTGGCCGCCGGGTCGTCCCAGTACCCCAGGCACAGCTGGGGCGAGCGGTAGACCACCTCGCCCGCCGTTCCGTCCGGCACGTCCTTGCCGTCCTCGTCGACGACCTTCGCCTCCACGTGGCGCACCGGCCGCCCGCAGGAGTCCATCCGCCCCTCGTGCTCCAGCGGTCCGAGCACCGTGGCCAGCGGGCCGATCTCGCTCTGTCCGAAGCAGTTGTAGAAGCCGAGCCCCGGCAGCCGCTCACGCAGGCGTTCCAGGACCGGGACCGGCATGATCGAGGCCCCGTAGTACGCCTTCCGCAGCCCGCCCAGCTCACGCACCGCGAAATCCGGGTGATGGGACAGGCCGATCCACACCGTCGGCGGGGCGAAGAGGCTGTCCGCCTCCCCTGCCTCGACCAGGTCGAAGATCTGCTCCGCGACCGGTGCGTCCACGATCGTGTTCCGCGCCCCCACCGCCAGGTACGGCAGCAGGAAGACGTGCATCTGCGCCGAGTGGTAGAGCGGCAGCGAGTGAACGGGCCGGTCCTCCCCGTCCAGGTCCAGTGCCTCGATCGCGCTCTCGTACTCGTGGGCGAGGGCCCGGTGGGTCATCATCGCGCCCTTGGGCAGGGCGGTGGTCCCCGAGGTGTAGAGGAGCTGCGCCAGCGTGGCCGGATCCCGATCGGGTTCAAAGGGCAGCGGCTCGGCCAGCTCCGCCAGGAAGGAGCCGGGGGCATCGCGCAGCGCCCGTACCGGGTACGCCTCGGGGATCCGCCCGGCCAGGTCGGGATCGGCGAGGACCAGGGCGCTCGCGGAGTTGTCCAGGATGTACGCGAGGTCCTCGCCGGTGAGGTTCTGGTTGACCGGGACGTGGGTGATCCCGGCGCGGGCGCAGGCGAGGAACGCCAGGAGGTAGGCGTCCGAGTTGTGGGCGAAGGTGGCGACCCTGTCCCCGGCCGCCAGCCCGTACCGCTCCCGCAGCACGGCGGCGCCGGTGGTGACGGCCGCGTCGAGTTCCGCGTACGTCCAGCTGCGCTCGCGGTAGCGCACGGCCGGGCGGTCGGGGACCCGCCGCGCGCTGTCGTGCACCAGTCCGTCGACCGTGTTGTCCCGCACCGCTCGCACTGCCCGCACTGCCCGCACCGCCCGGTCTGCCGTCATGGCGCGATCCTCGTCCTCCCGTACGCCCAAGGTCAATAACCGGATACCAAACGGGATGTTGACAGATCGTCGGACGGGCTGAATGAGTGAGGGGGCACGGACGTACCGCCTGTCCAACGGGTAACCACGCCCATCCACAGGCTACTTGGGAGGACTGTTGCATCTCAGCACTCGTCCGATACTCCGCCGCGTCGCCCTCACCGGCGCCGCCCTGCTGGCCGCGACGGCCGCCGTGCCCCAGGCCTCGGCGGCCACGGCGCCCGACGACCGGAGCGTCGCCGGCGGCGGTCTGTCCGCCGTCATCCGGTACACCGAGAACGGCATCCCGCACATCCTCGCCCCCGATTACCCGCGGCTCGGCTTCGGTACCGGCTGGGCCCAGGCCGCCGACCAGGTCTGTGTCCTCGCGGACGGGTTCGTGACCGTCGCCGGTGAGCGTTCGCGCTGGTTCGGCCCGGACGCGGCGCCCGACTTCTCGCTCTCCTCGGCCACGAAGAACCTCTCCAGCGACCTGTACTTCAAGGGGGTGCGGGAGTCCGGCACGGTGGAGAAGCTGCTGGCGACCCCCGCCCCGGCCGGTCCCGGCAAGGACCTCAAGGAGCTGATGCGCGGCTGGGCCGCCGGGTACAACGCCTGGCTGGCCCAGAACAAGGTCACCGACCCGGCGTGCAAGGGCGCCGGCTGGGTCCGCCCGGTCACCTCGGCCGATGTGGCCGCCCGCGCCTTCGCGGTCTCGGTCCTCGGCGGCCAGGGCCGCGGCATCGACGGCATCACGGGCGCGCAGCCCCCGGGCGCAGCGGGCTCCCCGACCGGCCCCACGGCGCGCCCGCAGGCCGCCGACCCGGCGGCCGACCCGGCGGCCGCCGCCGAGGCCGCGCGGGCGTTCTTCGACACCGGCCGCTACGACATGGGCTCCAACGCGGTGGCCTTCGCCGGCTCCGCCACGGCGAGCGGCCGCGGCCTGCTCCTCGGCAACCCGCACTACCCGTGGCACGGCGGGCGCCGGTTCTGGCAGTTCCAGCAGACCATCCCGGGCGAGCTGAACGTCTCGGGCGCCTCCTTGCTCGGCACCGCCGTGGTCAACATCGGCTTCAACGAGAAGGTGGCCTGGAGCCACACGGTCGCCACCGGCACCCCCGTGAACCTGCACCAGCTCGCCCTGGACCCGGCCGACCCGACCGCCTACCTCGTCGACGGCACGCCGGAACGGATGATCCGGCGGACCGTCACCGTCCCCGTGGCGGGCGGCACCCCGGTCACCCGCACCCAGTGGTGGACCCGCTACGGACCGGTGGTCTCGGACCTCGGCCCGGGCCTTCCCCTGCCGTGGACCGCGCAGACGGCGTACGCGCTGAACGACCCGAACGCCGTGAACCTGCGCGGCTCCGACACCGCCCTCGCGATGGGCAGGGCCCGCTCGGTGGCCGGGGTCCAGGACGCCCTCGCGCGCACCCAGGGCCTGCCCTGGGTCAACACCGTGGCCGCCGACTCCGCGGGCGGCACCCTCTTCACCCAGACCCAGGTGCTCCCCCGGATCACCGACGAGCTGGCGGCCCGCTGCTCCACCCCGCTGGGCCGGGCCACGTACCCGGCCTCGGGGCTGGCGGTGCTGGACGGTTCGCGCGGTGACTGCGCGATCGGCTCGGATCCGGACGCGGTGCAGCCGGGCGTCTTCGGCCCGGGGAAGGCGCCGACGCTCCGGGATGCCCCGTACGCCGAGAATTCCAACGACAGCGCCTGGCTGGCCAACGCCGACCGGCCGCTGACGGGCTACGAGCGGGTCTGGGGCAGCGTCGCCACCCCGCGCTCGCTGCGCACGCGTGGCGCGGTCGAGGACGTGGCCGCGATGGCCGCGGGGGGCCGGCTGACCGTGGCCGACCTGCAGAAGCAGCAGTTCGCGAACCGGGTGCCGGCCGGTGATCTGGCGGCGGCGGACGCGGCGAAGGCGTGCGCCGCCCTGCCGGGCGGGACGGCGAAGGCGAGCGACGGCGGTGCCGTGGACGTCTCGGCGGCCTGCGGGGTGCTGGCGGGCTGGGACCGTACGACCGACAGCGCCAGCCGCGGCGCGCTGCTCTTCGACCGGTTCTGGCGCAGGCTGACGGCCTCGACCCCGGCCAAGGACCTGTGGCTGGTGCCGTTCTCGGCGGCCGACCCCGTACGCACGCCCCGGACGCTCGACCGGACGGCGCCCGGCATCGGGCGGGCGCTCGCGGACGCGGTGGCGGAGCTCAAGGCGGCCGGGATCGCGCTGGACGCCCCGCTGGGTGAGCACCAGTTCGTGGTCCGGGGCGGCCGCAAGCTGCCGGTGGGCGGCGGTACGGAGGCACTCGGCGTCTGGAACAAGACCGAGGCGCCGTGGAACGCGGCGGCCGGCGGCTACCCGGAGGTCACGCACGGATCCAGCCACATCCAGGCGGTCGGCTGGGACGGCGGCCGCTGTCCGGTGGCGCGCACCCTGCTGACGTACAGCCAGTCCTCGAACCCGCTCTCGCCGTACTACGCCGACCAGACCGGGATGTACTCCGCGGAGCGCTGGGTCACGGCACGTTTCTGTGAGCGGGACATCCTCACGTCGCCGAAACTGAAGGTGGTCCTGGTGCGCGAACGACGGTGATCACCCCCTGCTTGCCCCTGCGTGCCCCTTCCCGGCCCCGGCCCTGGCCCCGGTCTCTCACGGGCTGACGGCCAGGAAGAGGTACGCGGCCAGCAGCACGATGTGCACACCTCCCTGGAGCAGTGTGGCCCGCCCCGGGACGATGGTGAGGGCGCTGACCACGATGGTCAGGGCGAGCAGCACCATGTGGATCGGGCCCAGGCCGAGCAGGAGCGGGCCCGAGAGCCAGATCGAGGCGAGGGCGATCGCCGGGATGGTCAGGCCGATGCTGGCGATGGCGGATCCGTAGGCGAGGTTGAGACTGGTCTGCACGCGGTCGCGGCGGGCGGCCCGGACGGCGGCGAGGGTCTCGGGGAGCAGGACGAGCAGGGCGATGATCACGCCGACGACCGCCTGGGGCAGGCCGGCGGCCGCGACGGCCCGCTCGATGGTCGGGGAGACGGCCTTGGCGTCGCCGACCACGGCGACGAGCGCGACCAGCAGCAGGGCGAGGCTGATGAGGGCGGCGCGGGCGGTGGGCGGCTCCGCGTGGTCCTCTCCGCCGCCGGGACCCTGTCCGGTGTCCACGGGCAGGAAGTAGCTGCGGTGACGGACCGTCTGGACGGCCACGAAGAGCCCGTACAGGGCGAGCGAGGCAACGGCGGCGAAGGTGAGCTGCGCGGTGGAGAACTCCGGGCCCGGCTTGCTGGTGGTGAAGGTCGGCAGGACCAGGCTGAGGGTGGCCAGGGTCGCGACGGTGGCGAGGGCCGCGCCGGATCCCTCGGGGTTGAACACGGCGACCCGGTTGCGCAGGGCGCCGACCAGCAGCGAGATGCCGACGATGCCGTTGCAGGTGATCATGACGGCGGCGAAGACCGTGTCCCGGGCCAGGGAGGCGGTCTTGTCGCCGCCGTCGGCCATCAGGGTGACGATGAGCGCCACTTCGATCACGGTGACCGCCACGGCGAGGACGAGGGAGCCGAAGGGCTCCCCGACCCGGTGGGCGACGACCTCGGCGTGGTGGACGGCCGCCAGCACCGCGCCCGCGAGGCAGAGCGCGACGAGCGCCACCGCGAAACCGGGTAGGTCCCGCCCCCAGCTGAAGACGAGCGCGACCAGCGCCACCACGGGGACCACCACGGTCCAGTCGGTCAGGGGAGATCTGCGCGCAGTCGTACTCATATCAGCCAAGTTGCCAGAAGTGTCCCGTCAGTGCGGCGCAAGGCGCGCCTCCGGGGCCTTGACGTGGCTTTTCTCACGGCGTCGCGCGGCGTGGCGGGCGCGGGATGCGCGGCCGGAGCGGCCCGGCAGCCGGCGTCACAGCGGCCGGGCTGTCGGCGTCACAGCGGCCGGGCGTGCCCCTCCCAGTACGGGTCGCGCAGCCGCCGCTTGTAGAGCTTGCCGTTCGGGTCGCGGGGCATCGTCTCGATGAAGTCGACCGTCTTGGGGCGCTTGTAGCCGGCGAGCTGCCGCTCGCAGTGGTGCAGGATCTCCGCGGCCAGGGCGTCGCCCGCGACGAAGCCCTCGGCCGGTTCGACGACCGCCTTGACCTGCTCGCCCCAGTCGGCGTGCGGGATGCCGAAGGCGGCGGCGTCCGCGACGGCCGGGTGGGTGAGCAGGGCGGATTCGATCTCGGCCGGGTAGATGTTGACCCCGCCCGAGATGATCATGTCGATCTTGCGGTCGCGGAGGAAGAGGTAGCCCTCCTCGTCCATCAGCCCCAGATCGCCGACGGTGAAGAAGTCGCCGATCCGGTTCTTCCTCGTCTTGCCCTCGTCCTTGTGGTAGCTGAAGCCGCCGGTGTTCATCTTGAGGTAGACGGTGCCCAGTTCCCCGGCGGGCAGCCGGTTGCCGTCGTCGTCGAAGATGGCGAGTTCGCTGATCGGCCAGGCCTTGCCCACGGTTCCCGGCTTCTTCAGCCAGTCCTCGGCGGTCGCGAAGGCGCCGCCGCCCTCGCTGGCCGCGTAGTACTCCTCCACGCAGCTGCCCCACCAGTCGATCATCGCCCGCTTGACGTGGTCGGGGCAGGGTGCGGCGCCGTGGATGGCGTGCCGCATCGAGGAGACGTCGTACGCGTCCTTCGTCTCCTGCGGCAGGGCGAGGAGCCGGTGGAACTGGGTCGGCACCATGTGGGTGTGCGTGCAGGCGTGGACGTCGATCAGACGGAGCATCTCCTGCGGGGTCCACTTGTCCATCAGCACCAGCGGGTGCCCGATGTGCAGGGCGGCGCCGGCGAATTGGAGGACGGCGGTGTGGTAGAGCGGCGAGCAGACCAGGTGGACGTTGCCGTCGAAGGGCCGGATGCCGAAGATCCCGAGGAAGCCGCCCAGGTACGTCTCCTCCGGGAGCTTGCCGGGCAGCGGGCGGCGGATGCCGCGCGGGCGGCCGGTGGTCCCGGAGGTGTAGTTCATGACCCAGCCCAGCGTGCGGCCCTCGGGGGCGGTGGCGGGCTGCCCGTCGAGGAGCTGTGCGTACGGCCGGAAGCCCGCGACCGCTCCGACGGCGTAGCGGTGGCTCGCGGGAAGGCCGGCCTCGTCGGCGGCGGCGGTGGCGGCCTCGGCGAAGCGCTCGTGGGCGATGAGGACCTTGGCTCCGGAGTCGGAGACGATCCAGGCGATCTCGGGGCCGACGAGGTGGTGGTTGACGGGGACGAGGTAGAAGCCCGCCTGGGAGGCGGCCAGGTAGGCCGTGAGGAACTCGACGCCGTTGGGGAGGACGACGGCGAAGACGTCGCCCTTCTCCAGGCCGGCGGCGCGCAGGCCGTGGACGAGGCGGTTGACGTCGGCGTGCAGCCGGCCGGCGCTCCATTCCTCGCCCTCGGGGGTCACCAGGACGGCCCGCCCGGGATCGGCGGCGGCCTGGGCCCAGAAGCCGTTGGGCGGCTGCCGGTCGGCGGCAGGGGTGGTGGACGTCGTCGCTGTCATGTCACTCACGCCTCTCGGACTCGGCCGGCGATGCGGTTGATGCGGTCGATCGCCCGCTCGAAGCCGCTGGTGAGGTCGTCGAAGACGGCCTGGACGCTGCGCTCCTCGGTCATCCGGCCGACGATCTGGCCGACGGGGGTGCCGAGCAACGGCTGGATCTCGTACTTCTGGATCCGGGAGACGGCTTCGGCGACGAGCAGGCCCTGGAGCGGCATGGGGAGGGCGCCGGGGCCCGCCGGGTCGTCCCAGGCGTCGGTCCATTCGGTGCGCAGCTGGCGGGCGGGTTTGCCGGTGAGGGCCCGGGAGCGGACGGTGTCGCCGGAGCCGGCGGCGAGCAGTTTCGCGGTGAGGGCGCGCGAGTGGAGGTCGGCCTCGCTGGTGGTGAGCCAGAGCGAGCCGAGCCAGGCGCCCTGGGCGCCGAGGGCGAGGCCGGCGGCGATCTGCTCGCCGCTGCCGATGCCGCCGGCGGCGAGGACCGGGAGGGGGGCGACGGCCTCGACGATCTCGGGGACCAGGACCATGGTGGCGATGTCGCCGGTGTGGCCGCCGGCCTCGTAGCCCTGGGCGACGACGATGTCGATGCCGGCTTCGGCGTGGCGGCGGGCGTGCTTGGCGCTGCCGGCGAGGGCGGCGACGAGGACGCCGTGGTCGTGGGCGCGCGCGATGACGTCGGCGGGCGGGGAACCGAGGGCGTTCGCCAGGAGTTTGATGGGGTAGTCGAAGGCGACGTCGAGCTGGCTCCGGGCGACCTGCTCCATCCAGCCGGTGATCCGCCAGCCGGAGGCCTCGCCCTCGGCGAGCTCGGGCACGTGGTGCTTGGCGAGGGTGTCGCGGACGAAGGCGCGGTGCGCGGCCGGGATCATCGCCTCGATGTCGGCCTCGCTGATGCCGTCGACGGCCTTCTTGGCGGGCATGACGACGTCGAGGCCGTAGGGCTTGCCGTCGGTGTGCGCCTGCATCCAGTCGAGGTCGCGTTTCAGGTCGTCGGGGGCCGTGTAGCGGACCGCGCCGAGTACCCCGAAACCGCCCGCCCGGGTGATGGCAGCGGCGACCGCCGGGAAGGGCGTGAAGCCGAAGATGGCGTGCTCGACTCCCAGTTTCTTGCTCAGCTCCGTCTCCATGGGCGGCAGGATGCCGCAGCCCGGCGGCCGAGGGAAGAGTTTTTCTGATGCAGTGTCAGATTCTTTACGGGCCGGTCGGTGCGGAGGGTGCCCGGTGGGCGGGCAGATACCCGTTAGCGTGCGGATCGCCCGCGGCGCGCTCGACGGACCCGGGAGACCCGGCGCCGGTTCGCCGGCGGCGCGCGCCCGGCAGGCCGGGTCCGTCCCAGCCCCGCCGGGAGACACCTCCCAGCGGTAGCCGGGGGAGTTCGAGGCGCGGGGTCCGGGGCGGCGGAGCCCTGGGAGACGGCGCCGCAGGTGGACGGCGGACAGGAGGGCGGACATGACAGTACGCACGGGGGCTTTCGGCGTGGCGGGCGCAGATGCGCGGCCCCCACAGGCCGCGACGGGCGGGCCCGGGAAGTCAGGAGGCCCGCCCGGAGCAGCCGGTGGCCCGTTGACGCGGCGGCGGCTCGGGGCGCGGCTGCTCGCGCTGGGCGGGGTGCTCGTCCTGCACGCCGCACTCCCCGGCTCCGCAGGCTCCGCGGGCGCCGCCGGCGGCCCGGCCGAGCGGCGTGCGCTCCAGGGCCTGCGGCTGCGGTACGGGTCCGCCCGCCAGGCCGGATTGCTGGAGAAGCACCTGGAGGGGGTGGCGGACGAGGCCCGGCGCTTCCTGGGTCCCGCCCCCGAACACCCCTACTACGCGGGGGCGGTGGTCCTCGCCGGCCGGGGCCGCACCATCGCCCTGCACCGCGCCATGGGATACGCGGTGCGGTACGCGGACTATGACGGGCGGACCGACCGGGTCCGGGAGTTCCCGGCGGCCGAACGGATCGCGATGGCCGAGGACACCGTCTTCGACCTGGCTTCGCTGACCAAACTGTTCACCTCCGTCCTGGCGGTGCAGCAAATGGAACGCGGGCGCCTGGAACTGGAGGCTCCGGTGTGCCGGTACCTGCCGGAGTTCACCGGCGGCGGCAAGGAGATCGTCACGGTCCGTCAGCTGCTCACGCACACCTCGGGGTTGCGCTCCTGGGCGCCCTTCTACCAGGAGGCCACGCGGGAGGGGCGGCTGAGGCTGCTGTGGTCGGTGCGGCCCCAGGAGACCCCCGGGACCGTCTACCGGTATTCCGACCTCAACCTCATCACACTGCAGCTGCTGCTGGAACGGATCACCGGTCGCACTCTGGACGTCCTGCTCCGCGACGAGATCACCGCTCCGCTCGGGATGCACCGCACTCGTTACAACCCACCGCTCTCCTGGCGCCGGGCCACCGCCGCCACCGAGGTGCAGCGCCCGCCCTGGTCCGGCCTGGACCGCGGGCTGGTGTGGGGCGAGGTCCACGACGAGAACGCCTACGCGCTCGGCGGCGTCGCGGGCCACGCAGGGGTCTTCGGCACCGCCTGGGATCTGGCCGTCCTCGCCCGCGCCCTCCTCGACGGCGGGGTCTACGCGGGCAGGCGCATCCTGCGCCCCGCCTCCGTCGAGCTGCTCTTCACCGACTACAACACGGCCTTCCCCGGGGACGACCACGGTCTCGGCTTCGAGCTCTACCAGCACTGGTACATGGGCGCGATGGCCACCCCGCACTCCGCCGGGCACACCGGCTTCACCGGCACCTCCCTGGTCCTCGACCCCTCCACCGACTCGTTCCTGATCCTGCTCGGCAACTCCGTCCACCCCGTGCGGACCTGGCGGGCCGGCAGCGCGCCACGGGTCGCGGTCGGCAACCGCTTCGCACGCGCCGTCCCGGTCCGCACCCGGCACGGCGGTGCGGCCTGGTTCTCCGGCATCCAGGCGGGCGCCTCGGGCACCCTCACCCTGCCGCCGCTCCGCCCGGCCACGGCCGCCGCCCGGCTGCGCTGCGCCGTGTGGTGGGACACCGTGCCCGGCGAGGGCGCCCTGCACCTGGAGGCCTCCGCCGACGGGGAGCACTGGGAGGCGCTGCCCTTCAGCACGCTGCGGTCCACCGGCGGCGCACCCGAGCAGTGGCCGCGGGGCTCCGTGAGCGGCTGGTCGGGCCGCATCTGGCACCGTCTCGAAGCCCCCCTCACGGCCACCTGGGCGGGACGGGAGGTACGGCTGCGCTTCCGCCACACCGCGACCGGCCGCTACGTAGGACGCGGGGCCTATGTGGACGTGGTCCGCGTGGCGGAACCGGGCCGCCTGCTCTTCGCGGAGGACCGCCCCGCCGACGCCGACCGCATCGAGGCCATCGGCTGGACCCGGTCGGCGGACTGACCGGCAAGAGACCCGCTCAGTGCCGGACGAGACAGAAGGGATGCCCCGCCGGGTCGGCGTACACGCGCCAGCCGCGCCCGTCCGAGCCGTCGAGCAGCGTCCCGCCGGCCGCCAGCACTTCCTCCTGCGCCCGGTCCAGGTCCGGGACGCCGAGGTCCAGGTGGAACTGCTGCGGCCGGGTGGGGTCGGGCCAACGCGGCGGCACGTGGTCCAGGGCCTGCTGGAAGGCGAGGACCGGACCCGACGGGGTGTGGAGCGTCGCCCAGGTCTCGTCGAGCGACCAGCGCCGGTCCGGCTGGTTGACGTTCCCGCCCAGCAGGGACCGGTAGAACTCGGCGAGCGACCGCGGGTCGGGACAGTCCAGGACTACGCACTGCAGTTCAGCGATCATGATCGAATCCTAGGCCGTGTCCTGCCGACCGGGCCTGATCAGGGGCTGCCGGGCGGCGCCCGCCGGCCACACGACCTCCACCGGCATCCCCTGCGCGCGGGCCGTCGCCACGGCGTCGGCGGTCCCGCCCTGCCTGCCGCCCGGCCCTCCGTCCCAGACCGCGACCAGGAGCTCGGCCCGGCCGAGCAGCAGCCGGTTGGCGGCGGCATAGGCGGGCGCACCCGCCCTCCGGTACGGCATGACCTTCACCTCGGCGGCTGCCCGCAGGAGGCGGTCGAACGCGACGGCGTGCGGTCCCTCCGGCATGCGCGCACGGTAGTCGGCCGAGGGGAGAACGGCCACCAGCCGCCCGCCCAGCGCGAGAACGGCATCCGCGAAGACCGTGTCCGCGCCGGCGGCCAGGCAGGACATTCCGGTGAGCTCCGCGGCCGGGTACCGGGAGAGCAGCGGGACGAGAGCGTCTGCGACCAGGGGAAGGCTCGCCCCGGTGAGGTTCGCATGGCCCGTCACCGCGATGGTCGCCATGGCACCGCTGCTCCGCATCAGGTGATCGGGATCGAGGCCGCCGGGCGGCGACGCCCCCATCATGCAGAGCCGGGACGGCCCCGGCCACGGGTTTCCGGCCCGCCCGGACCGCGGGGGCGCGCGCGATCCACGACGGCCGCGCTCCGCGGGTGGAGTATCGGTCCGGTACGACCGACGCGCGAGACACGAGCGACGCGACCGACAGGAGCAGCCCGGTGCCCCGACAGCCCTTCTTCGACGCCCATTTCCACATCGTCGATCCGCGCTTCCCGCTGTTCGAGAACGACGGCTTCCTGCCCGGGGAGTTCACGGTCGAGCAGTACCGCGCCCGCACCCAGGGCCTGGGACTGGTGGGCGGGGCGGTGGTGTCCGGCTCGTTCCAGCGCTTCGACCAGGGGTTTCTGCTCGACGCCCTCGACCGGTTGGGCCCCGGCTATGTCGGGGTCACCCAGATCCCGCACGACCTCCCGGACCGGCGGATCGCCGAGCTCGCCGAACGACGCGTGCGCGGTGTGCGGTTCAACCTCCGGCGCGGCGGATCGGCAGGCCTCACGCACCTCGACCGGCTCGCCCGACGGGTCTTCGCGGTGGCCGGCCTGCACACCGAGCTGTATGTCGACGCCCGCGACCTGCCTGCCGTCGCCGAAACGCTGGCCGCCCTCCCCGCGGTCGGCATCGACCACCTGGACCTGCATCGCGACGGACTTCCCCACCTGCTGGCGCTGGTCGAGCGCGGGGTGAAGGTCAAGGCCACGGGGTTCGGCCGGGTCGAGCTCGATGTGCGCGAGACCGTCCGCGCCGTGCTCGGCGTCGACCCGACCGCCCTGATGGCGGGATCGGACCTCCCCTCGACCCGGGCGCGGCGTCCCTTCGCCGACGCCGATCTCGACCTGCTGGCGGAAGCGGCCGGGCCGCACGCCGCCGCCGTGTTCCACGACAACGCCGCCGCGTTCTACCGCGTGTGAGACCGCGGGTCCTCCGTCAGCGGTCCAGGAGCGTCTTCTGGAGCCAGTCGAAGACGACCTCGCAGTGCAGCTGCGGGGCCATGGGGGAACAGTGCAGCTGTGCGCCCTGGGCCGCCGTCAGTTTCAGGTAGTCCTTGGGCGAGGTGAGCGCGTCGTACATGCGGCGCGGCTGGCCGGGGTAGAACTGCTCGCCCTCGTAGTCCAGCACCAGGGTGGGTGCCTTGATCCGGCCGACGACATCGGTGATGGTCAACGCCTGGATCCGGGTGGCGGGGGTGTAGAAGTCGGTGAACAGCTTTCCCTGACGGGCTTCGAGCATGGCGGGGACGGAGAACGGCTCGAAGCGCTTCTTCATCACGTCGGCGGCGTCCGGAGGCAGTTCGGGGACGACCTCCTTGTTCCAGATGTCGTTCGTCTCCTGCTTGTCGGGGGTGAGGATCTTCCGGATCTCGGGCGGGAACCCCAGCCACGGCTCCACGCAGCCCGGCATGGCCACCAGCGCGGCGATCCGGGTCTCGAAGGCCGCCGCCCTCGGGGCGAGGTCCCCCGCCATGCTCAGACCGGTCAGGGCGATCTTGTCCGGGTCCACGTCGGAGCGGGCCGACAGCCAGTCGACGAGGGGCGTGACGACCTTCTCCCAGGTGGGCGTGAAGACCACCTGGTCCACGAAGAGCAGCTGCCCCTGGCCCGGCCCGTCGTAGACGAGCGCGTTCCAGCCCCGGTCCAGCGCGGCGGGGACCCCGTAGGTCCACATGTCCACGTTCTGGCCGTCGCTGCCGTTGGTCAGGATCACCGTGGGGCGCAGGGTGCCGGAGGTGTCGGGGCGGAAGAACCACACCGGCAGCGGCGTGGCACCGTAGGGCACGTTCGCCTTCACCGGGGCGGGCTCGCACAGGCCGCAGAAGGTGTCCCAGGCCCCGCGCCCCGCCTTGTACAGCTGTTCCTCGCTGCCGGGGTCGTCCGAGCCGAGGACGAAGAACAGCGCCTGACCGTAGTACTGGGCGGCGCGCAGGGCCCGGAACCGCTTGGTCCGGGCGTCGGCCGGGGCACCCGGGGGTGCCTCCAGGAGCTGGTCGCCGAGTGCGCGGAAGGTCCGCACGTACGTCTGCGCGGTCACGCCGGCGCCGTTGATCGCGTTCACCGCCGTGAGGACCTCGCCGACCTCGGCGGCGCCGGCGCCCGAGGCACCGAGCGCGAGGAGTCCGTTGAAGTTGTATGCCGGGTCCTTGAACAGGGTCATGGCGCCCGGGGTGAGGCCGCCCGCTGCAGCGGTGGGTGGGGCGGAGCCGCTGCTGGTCGCCGCCGCCGGAGCGCCGGGGGCGCCGCCGCGGGTACAGCCCGCCACGAGGGCGGCACCCGCCCCGGCGGTGAGCAGGGCACGACGGGTGGGGCCGGGGTGCCGGTCACCGGATATGCGGTTCATGCCATCGGAACGTAGCCCGGGCGCGGTGCGGCGACCTCCCGTCCCGTCCGGCGCGGACGGTGCCGGGCGTCCGGCCCGGTCCCCGACCGGGCCGCGAACTGGCAGGTCGCGGGCTTACGTCCCGGCCTGTCGGCGCGGACTTCGGGACGCCGCCCGCCTTGCGCCGGTCGGGGGACGTGGGCCCCGACCGGCCGGGGGGGGAGGCCGATCGGGGCGGGCCCCGGCAGGCCGGGGGGAGGCCGGCCGGGGCGTATCGGGAGGGGCGGGGGACATCAGCCCCTTCACCGCACCCACGCATAGATGAACGGTCAACCACCCCGGGAGGTTCCCGACCCCGGACCCGGCTTCGGCCGGACGCCCGTCGGACCCCGGCCGGACCCCGGCCGGAGCCCGGTCACACCCCGGCAGGACCCCGGCGCCGGGCTCGCCATGCCCTCCCGGCCCGGAACGTTCTACGCTGAAAAGCGGCGGCCGAACCGGCGAGCGGCCCGCGGCCGCCCCCGTGGGCACCTGCCCCTCCCCCACTGCGCAGGTGCCCACCACGGCTTCGTACGGCGGCGCGGCGCGACGGCCCGAAGGCCCCCAGCACCCTTCGGTCAGGCCGGGTGGGCGAGGACCGCGTCGAGCATCCGCCGGGTGACGGAGGTCAGTTCGGCGAGGTCGGGGGCCGGGCGGGAGCGGGCGAGGGCACCGGCCAGCCGGTCGTAGAGGAGCCCGTCCGTCCAGGCGACCAGCAGTTCCGCGGCCTCCTCGGGACGCTGCGCGCCGAGGGCGCCGAGGATGCCCGAGGCGCGGGCCCGGGCCCCCAGACCCGCCCGGTGGAAATCCGCCTCCAGTTCGGGATTGCGGGCCGCTTCGAGGCTGAGCTCGAAGCGGGCCAGCTGGCGCGCGCGGCCCACCGTCAGCCAGCGGTGCAGCAGCCCGGCCAGCGCGGCCGCGGCCGTCTCCCGGGCCGCCATCGGGGGCGCGGGCGGCCCCTCGGACACGGGAGCGCCGCCGACACCGTCGAGGCCGCCGAGGTCGCCCAGGCCGGCGAGGTCACCGAGGTCACCGACATCGCCCAGGTCCAGCTCGGCCAGCCGCTGGTAGCAGGCCCCGATCAGCGCCGTCCTCGTACGGAAGTAGTACGAGGTGCTCCCGGCCGGCAGCTCCGCCGCACCGTCGACCGCGCGGTGGGTCAGGCCCCGGAGCCCGGCGGCGGCGACGAGGTCGATCGCGGTGTCGGCGATCAGCGTTCTGCGATCCGCCGCGGGCGGGCTCTTGCGAGGGGTGGACATCGCCCCACTCTACAGCTGTAGAGTGACCGCATCGAACTCTACAGTTGTAGAGGATCCGGCCGGGGAAGTACGAGGAAGAGGAAGCGGGGGACTCGTCATGACGGCAGTTCAGCGTCACGCGGTCGTGGCAGGCGCGGGGATCGGCGGGCTCACCGCGGCCGTGGCCCTGCACCGCCACGGCTGGCGGGTCACCGTGTGCGAGCGGGCGGCCGGGCCGACCGCGGCAGGCGCCGGAATCGTGCTCGCCCCCAACGCCCTGCGCGCCTTCGACACCATCGGCTTCGACGTCACCCGCGCCGCGGGCCGCGCCGTCCCCGCCGCGATGGGCCTGCGCCGCCCGGACGGCCGCTGGCTCAGCCGCGCCGACACCGCCGCACTGGCCGCCCGCTTCGGCGGCCCGCCGCTCGCCCTGCACCGCTCGGCGCTGGCCGACGCCCTGGCCGCCGCCCTCCCCGCCACGGCGATCCGCTACGGCGTCGCCGTCACCTCGGTGGACGACGCCGACGGCTCCCCGGTGGTCCGCACCGACGCCGGCGACCTCGAAGGCGCCGACCTCGTCATCGCCGCCGACGGCATCCACAGCCCGCTGCGCCGCCAGTACTTCCCCGACCACCCCGGCCTCCACCACAGCGGGGAGACCGCCTGGCGCACGGTCCTGCCCGCCGCCGCGAGCCCCGCCGGGACGGTGACCGCCGAGACCTGGGGCCGCGGCGAGCGCTTCGGCGTGGTCCCGCTCGCCGACGGCCGGATCTACCTGTACGCCACCGCCGTCGTCCGCGCCGGCCACCGTCCCGCCGACGTGCGCGCCGAACTCCTGCGCCGCTACGGCACCTGGCACGACCCGATTCCGACCCTGCTGGAGCGGATCGACCCTGCGGCCGTGCTCCAGCACGACCTGTACGACCTGGCCGCCCCGCTCCCCCGCTTCCACCAGGGGCGCCTGGCCTGGCTCGGCGACGCCGCCCACGCCATGACCCCCAACCTGGGCCAGGGCGGCTGCCAGGCCGTCGAGGACGCCGCGGTCCTCGGCCATCTGCTGGCGTCCACCGGCACCGGCGGTGTCCCGGCCGCCCTCGCCGCCTACAGCGCGGCCCGCTGCGCGCGCACCGACGCCATCCGCGTCCGCGCCCGCCGGGCGGGCCGGGTCGCCGCCCTCAGCCACCCCCTCGCCGTGGCCGTCCGCGACCTCGCCGTCCGCGCCACCCCGGCCCGGGCCGCGAGCCGGGCGATGACTGCGCTGTTCGACGGATTCGCGCTCCCGGACGGAATGGACACCGTGCCCGCGGGCGTTGCCGCTCGTTGGTGAGGTTCGCTGACTGTTTCGACGCGAAGGCAGGCGGAGTCACATGACGACCGACATCGACTGGGACAACCCGAGCGACCCCAAGGAGGGGACCTGGCAGCTGGACCACGTCAAGCAGTACGTGGGCTCGGGGGGCTCCGAGGGCCAGTACTGGAACGGCACCCAGACCCTCCTGCTGACGACCCTGGGCCGGGTGTCCGGCAAGCCCGTGCGGACCCCGCTGATCTACGGCGAGGCCGAGGGCGCCTACCTGGTCGTCGCGTCCAAGGGCGGCGACCCCGCGCACCCGCTCTGGTACCGGAACCTCTCCGCACACCCGACGGTCCGCATCCAGGTCGGCCCGAAGATCATGCAGGGCACGGCCCGTACCGCCACCCCCGAGGAACGCGCCGCGTACTGGCCGGTGATGGTCGGGCACTGGCCGGCGTACGACGAGTACCAGACCAAGACGGACCGCGAGATCCCGATCGTCGTCATCGAACCCACCGGATGACGACGGGCCGGCCGGAGCTTCCTCCGGCCGGCCCGTCCGTGGTACGTCAGATCGAGCCGACGACCTTGCGCGGGGTGACGCGGACGACCACGCGCTCGGCGTCGTCCTTGGAGGCCGGGTTGAAGTCTGCGTAGTCCTTGCCCGTGTACTTGCGCGACAGCGCGTTGATCAGCTCTTGTCCGCCCTCCGTGGTCAGTTCGGCGGTGCCGCGGACCTCGGCGTAGGAGTAGGGCGCGTCCGCCGGGTTGATCATGACGGTGATCCGCGGGTCGGCGCGCAGGTTCTTCTCCTTGCGGCGGCCGATCGTCGTGGAGACGAGCAGGTCGTCGCCGTCCCGGGTGAGCCAGGTGATCGTCAGCTGCGGGCTGCCGTCCGGCTGGATCGTGGCCACGGTCGCGAAGACCGGGTTGTCGTCGATGAGTTTCTTCAGGTCGTCGGAGAGTGCGGCGGACACGGGGCGGTTCCTTCCCTCGGCTGACTGCCGTCCCCGGGCCGACTGGCCTCGGAGGGGACCGGCAACGGACAGCCTGCAAAACCGCTGCCGTCCCGGGCAAGTTCCTCCGCCCCCGCGCCGCACCGCGCGCCGCGGCGCCGGACGCCCCCGATTCCGGGTCGTGGCCGGGCCGGCGCGCCCGGCCGGGCGGGCGGACGGGGTGCGCACGATCCACCCGTCCGGCCGAGTCCGGACGCCTGCAAGACGGCCTAGTGCCCCAGTACCGCCATCGCCGCGTTGTGCCCGGGGACCCCGCTGACGCCGCCGCCGCGGACCGCGCCCGCCCCGCACAGCAGGACGTTGCGGTGGGCGGTCTCCACACCCCACCGGCCGCCCTGGTCGGCGTAGGGCCAGGACAGGTCCCGGTGGAAGATGTGGCCGCCGGGGAGCCGCAGTTCGCGCTCCAGGTCCAGCGGGGTCTTCGCCTCGATGCACGGGCGGCCGTCCGCGTCGAAGGCGAGGCAGTCGGTGAGCGGTTCGGCCAGGTGTGCGTCGAGCTGCGCGAGGGTGGCCGTCAGCAGGACCTCGCGGGCCTGCTGGTTGTCGTGTCCGAAAAGCCGGGCGGGGGCGTGCAGACCGAAGAGGGTGAGGGTCTGGTAACCCTGCTCCACCAGTTCCGGGCCGAGGATCGTCGGGTCGGTCAGCGAGTGGCAGTAGATCTCCGACGGCGGTACGGAGGGCAGTTCGCCTGAGGCGGCCTCCGCATAGGCCCGGGCGAGCTCGGCGTAGCCCTCGGCGATGTGGAAGGTGCCGCCGAAAGCCTCGCTCGGGTCCACCGAGGTGTCCCGGAGCCGGGGCAGGCGGCGCAGCAGCATGTTGACCTTGAGCTGGGCGCCTTCGGGTGCAGCACCCGCGGCCGCGCCCTCCGGCGGGGTCTCGCCGAGGAGTTCGGCCAGGGCCTGCGGCGAGGCGTTCACCAGGACCGTGCGGCCGACGACCCGGCCCTCCCCGGTCGCCGTACGGAACACCACCTCGGCCGGGGCGACCCCGTCCGTGTCGATCCGCAGCACCTCGTGGCCGGTCGCGATCTCGGCACCGGCCTTGGTCGCCGCCGCCGCGAGGGCGTCCGTGAGGGCACCCATGCCGCCTACGGGCACGTCCCAGTCGCCGGTCCCGCCGCCGATGACGTGGTAGAGGAAGCAGCGGTTCTGCGCGAGGGAGGGGTCGTGCGCGTCGGCGAAGGTGCCGATCAGCCCGTCCGTGAGAACCACCCCGCGGACCAGGTCATCGGCGAAGTTCCGCTCGACGGCCTGCCCGAGGGGCTCCTCGAAGAGCATCCGCCAGGCGTCCTCGTCGTCGATCCGGGCCCGCAGCTCCGCCCGCGTGGGCAGGGGCTCGGTCAGGGTCGGGAACACCTTCTCGGCGACCCGTCCCGTGGTGCCGTAGAAGGCGCGCCAGCTGTCGTACTCCCGCTCCGAGCCGGTCAGCCGCGCGAAGGACTCCCGGGTGCGCTCCTCTCCGCCGCCGACGAGCAGTCCGCCGGGCCGCCCGCCCCGCTCCGTGGGCGTGTACGAGGAGATGGTGCGGCGGCGTACCGCGAACCGCAGGTCCAGGTCGCGCACGATCTTCGACGGGAGCAGGGAGACGAGGTACGAGTAGCGCGAGAGTCTGGCGTCGACGCCCACGAAGGGACGGCTGGAGATCGCCGCCCCGCCCGTGTTCCCCAGCCGCTCCAGGACCAGCACCGAGCGGCCCGCCCGGGCCAGGTACGCGGCGGCCACCAGACCGTTGTGCCCACCGCCCACGATCACGTCGTCGTACACGTCCCGCCCGAAGGTCGTCATGGCTCTTGGTAGCACACCTGGCCGAGCCGCTCCAGACAGTGTGCCTCGTCGGCGTGGGCCAGGACCGTGTCGGGATGGTCGTCGCCGAGGGCCCGTTCGCGGATGCCGGAGAGGTCCCGGTAGATGGGCAGCGCCTCGTCCCAGCGGCCCAGCCGGCCCAGTCCGCCGGCCAGTTCCCGGCGGCTGACCAGGGTGTCCGGGTGCTCGGGCCCGAGCACCTCGGCGCGCAGGGCGCCCACCTGTCGCGCCTCCGCCACCGCTTCCGCCCAGCGTTCCAGGCGGCCCAGGTTGACCCCGAGGACGTGCCGGGCGCGCAGCGTCTCGGGGTCGGTGACCCCGTAGGCGCGGGTGCGGTCGCGGACCAGGCCCCGGAACAGGTCGAGGGCCTGTTGGCTGTTGCCGGTGCGGCCGAGCGCGATGCCGACCTCGTAGCGGGCGGCCAGGGTGTCGGGGTGGTCGCGGCCGAGCACCCGCTCCCGTACGACTGCGACCTCGTGGAAGGCGACCAGGGCATCCGTCCAGCGCTCCAGGCGGCCGAGCGCGTACGCCGCCTCGTAGCGGGTCAGCAGGGTGTCCGCGTGCTCGGCGCCCAGGACGGCCGCCCGGTCGGCGGCGACCCCGGCGGCGGTGGCGTGGGCGTCCGCGTACCGGCCCAGCGCACCGAGCGCGCAGGCCAGGTTGTGCCGGCAGCGCAGGGTGTCGGGGTGGAGCGGGCCCATGGTCCGCTCGCGGGCGACGAGCACCGCGCGGTAGACGTCGTGCGCCTCCTGGTGGCGCCCGAGCCGGCCCAGCTCGTACGCGGTCTCCTGGCGCGCCGCGAGGGTGTCGGCGTGGTCGGCGCCGAGCACCCGCGTGCGCCCCTCGGCCACGGCGGTGTACCCGGCGAGCGCCTCCTCGGGACGGCCCGCACGGCTGAGGGCGTACGCGCGCGCGTGGCCGGCGGCGAGCGCGTCGGGGCCGCTGCCCCGCGGGCCGGCGGGACGCGGGAATCCGTACGCGGCGGTGAGCCGCGGGTCCTCGGCGGGCGCGGGGCGGACGATGGTGGTGGTGCCGGGGTGGACCGGGGGGTACGCGCCGCGCGGGCGCGGCACCGACGGCCCGCCCGCGGGGCGGGCGGCCGTCCAGGCCCCGGTGAGCACGGCCCATTCGCCGCTCGCCGGCCGGGCGTCGATCCCGGCCTTGCGGCCGGCGGTCATGCCGCGCGCCCAGGGCGGGAGCGGGGCCTGGGCGCCGGGCAGCCCGCCCGGTCCCAGCCGTGCCTCGACGAGCCGGCGGTGCACGTGGCGGGCGTCTCCGGGCCGGTCCTCGGGGCGCTTGGCGAGCAGGTCCAGGACCACCTCGTCGAAGTAGCCGGGCAGCTCGGGGCGGTGCTCGCGCAGCGGTACGGGCGCGTTGTCGCGGTGGCCGACCAGCACCGACCAGGAGTCGCCGAGGTCGAAGGGCGGGGCGCCGGTGGCGATCTCGTACAGGACGCAGCCGAAGGAGTAGAGGTCGCTGCGGTGGTCGACCTCGCCGCCCGCGATCTGCTCGGGCGACATGTAGTGCGGGGTGCCCATGGCCATGCCGCCGCCGGTGAGCTTGGCGGTGAAGCCGATGTCGTGGGCGAGGCGGGCGATACCGAAGTCGCAGATCTTCACCGTGCCGTCGGTGAGCCGCATGATGTTCGCGGGCTTCAGGTCACGGTGGACGACGCCCTGGTCATGGGTGTAGCCGAGGGCGGCGGCCATCTGCTCGGCGATGTCGACGACCACGTCGACGGGGAGCGGGCGCGCGTCGTTGTCCTCCAGGAGCTGGCTGAGGTTGCGGCCTTCGAGGAGTTCCATGACGAGGTACAGCGGGCCGCCCGCGGCGCTGTCGTCGCCGAAGTCGTGGACGACGGTGACCCCGCGGTGCTGGAGGGACGCGGCCACGCGCGCCTCGCGCCGGAACCGCTCGCGGAGCACCTGGGTGAAGTGGGCGTCCTGCTCGGCGCCGATCGGCTTGAGGCACTTCACGGCGACCTGTCGGCCCAGCGATTCGTCCCGGGCCCGCCATACCTCGCCCATGCCGCCGCGCCCGATCAGATCGAGCGACCGGTACCGGCCCTGGATCAGTCTGGACTCCGCCATGTCTTAAAGCCGCCCCCGTTTTCGCGCTACGCCCTCCCCGGCCGGTCCAGTATGGCCGCTGATGTACGCAGTGTGTACGGCGAGGGGCGGCTCCCGGGGCCCATGCGACGCATCGCTTTCAAGATGTGACCTGGAGGCAGCTGCCAGCGTAGACCTGCGGGAATGCTGCGCAGTACGCGCCCGGTGAGGCGCATGCGCCGGGTGACGCTGCGCGGGGCCGGTGCAGGTCGCCCGTACAGCTGGTGCGCCCAGCCCGGGAGGGAACCGTACGCCAGGCCGGCGATGGGCGGCCACAGCAGGTTTCGGCCACGCACGAGGAGGGCAGGGACGGGCGGGCCGCGCAGGAAGTCGTCCACGGCGAGGGCATCGGGGCCGGCGGCGAGTTCGGGGCGGATCCGGTCGAAGTACGCGGCGAGCCCGGCGGTGTCGGCGGGGACCCCGGCCGGGTCGAGCCCGACGAGCCGGGCGCCCACGCGGTTCTCGTCGACGTAGCGGTCGGCCTGGGCCGCGGTGAGGGGGACACCGGAGCGGCGCAGTACGTGCAGGAAGCTGTCGATCTGCGCGCAGTGGATCCACAGCAGCAGCTCGGGGTCGTCGACCGGAAAGCGTTCGCCGGTGTCCGGATCGGTGGCGGAGAGTTTGCGGTGGATCGTGCGGACGCGGAGGCCGGCGCGCTCGGCGGCCTCGGTGGTGCCGTAGGTGAGGGTGCCGACGAAGTCGGCGGTGCGCAGCAGCCGCCCCCAGGCGTCCGACCGGAAGTCGGAGTTCTCCATGACCCCGCGGACGGCGCGCGGGTGGAGGGCCTGGAGGTAGAGGGCGCGGAGCCCTGCGATCCACATCATCGGGTCGCCGTGGCACTGCCAGGTGACGGACGACGGGCCGAACAGCCCCGGGTCGGCGCCGGGGCGCGGTCCGGTCGCGGTGGTCCCCATCCCGTACCTCCCCGTCGCAGACGCCCGGCGGCTCCAGCCTACCGATCCGGGGCGGCCGTCGGCGGCCGCCAGGTGGGCGAACGCCGTGGGACGATCCGCGGCCGGCGAGTACGGGGTCTCCGCCCGCGCGGTACGGGTCCGCCTGCGCCGTACAGGGTCCGCTGCGCGCCCCGGCTCATCGGCCGCCGGTGCCCCGAACGGGCTGCTCGACGGGCATCCGTCCGCGGACGGCCGGAGGATCGGGGCAGGAACACGTGACGGGAGCCGACCAGGGATGCCGAACACCGCCGGTTGCTCGAAGAGGGCGCGCATCGTCCTGTCAGGCCTGCTGATCCTCGCCGGGGTCGTCATGACCGGGTGCGTCGGCGCGGCCCGCGACGCCGGGCAGGGGCCCGGAGCAGGGCCTCGCCCCCAGGCGGTGCGCTCCGGCAGGGTCACCGTCGTCTACGAGGACCGAACGGTCGCACCGGCGGACCGGGAGGCCGTGGCGCTGATCCGGAAATCCGGTGTGCTGGAGCGGTCGGCCGACTGGGTGAACAGGGCGCTCACCCTCCCGCACGACATGGTCGTGAAGGTCACCGCGGCGGTGCCGCCCGGCGTCACCGACGCCGTCACCCAGCCCGACGGCAGGACGATCTTCGTCCCTCCGGCGTTCCTGACCGAGATCGAGAAAGCCCTCGCCGAGGTCGTGAAGACCGTCGAACGGCCTGCCCCCTTCCCCGCGTCCGAGTACAACACCGACGACCTGACCGTGCTGTCGACCGAGTTCATCTTCGGCCACGAGATGGGCCACGCCCTGCAACGCCAGTTCCTCCTGGCCAACCTCGGCCTCGAGGAGGACGCGGCCGACGGCTTCGCGTCCTTCTACACCGTCAACGAGGTCGGGCCGGGCCCGTCGCTGGCCGCCGCGATCCTCTTCGACGAGATCGCCCGCAAGGAAGGCACGCCGACCCTGGAGGGCATGTCGAGCGACCATCCCGTCACGCAGCAGCGGGCCTTCAACTTCCTGTGCTACCTGGAGGGCAGCGACCCGAAGAAGTACCAGGCGTCCCTGGTCGACAGCGGCTATCTCCCGAAGACCCGCGCCCCCCTGTGCCCTCAGGCGTGGGCGATGCTGGACTACGGCTGGTGGACCCAGCTCCAGCCGCACTTCAGCGGGGCGTTCCGGGCCGAGGGTGACGGGGAGCAGAAGAAGGCGCACGCGCGGCTGATCGCGGAGACGGAGGCCCTGGCGAAGCGGATCGACGAGATCCGCACCAGCCAGTGAGCCCGCCGGGGACAGCCCGGAGGCCCGGACTGCTCCCCTGCTCCCCTTGTAGGCGGAAGATCCGGCGGAAGGGGCCTGGCGCGGGCCGGGGTACGGGCGGCATAGAGTTGCGGGGTGCAGCTCTACACGATCGGCGAGGCCGCCCAACTCCTCCGCGTCAGCACCGACACCGCCCGCCGCTGGGCGGACGCGGGCCGCTTCCCGACCCTGCGGGACGGCAACAGGCGGATGATCGAGGGCGTGCATCTGGCCGCCTTCTGTGTGGCGCTCGCCCAGGAGGCGGCCGAGGGCGACGGCGAGTCCGCCACCTCGGCGCGCAACGCGCTGCCCGGGATCGTGACGGCGGTGACGCTCGGCGAGGTGGCCGCCCAGGTCGAGATCCAGGCCGGCCCGCACCGCGTGGTCTCGCTGCTGACCCGCGAGGCGGTCGAGGAGCTCGGACTCGCGGTCGGCGTGCAGGCCGTCGCGCGCGTGAAATCCACCAGCGTCCACATCGACCTCGACTGACCGCGGTGCGGCGGCCATCGGCCCTCGGGCCGCTGGCCCGGTCCGGGCCATGGCAGGGTGAGGGCATGACGACGCCCCGCGAACACCCGTCCCCTCCCCGCCCCCGGCCGTGGCCGGACACCGCCGCGGCCACGGCCCACGCGGACCTCGTCGCGGCGAAGGCGCTCGTCTACGACCCCTGCGGATTCGTCTGCTCGCTGCCGGTCCCGGAGGCCGAGGGCGCCGACTACGCCGCCCACACCTTCACCCTGGACGGCCGCGCCGTCCGGTTCCGCGCGGCGAAGACCACCCCCACGAAGGCCGGCCAGTTCGTCACCGTCTGGAAGCGCTCCCCTGCCGGTCCCATCCAGCCGTTCGACGCCGCGGACCCGGTGGACCTCTTCGTCATCAGCACCCGCGACGGCCACCACTTCGGCCAGTTCGTCCTCCCCCTGGAGGCGCTCCGCCGGCACGGCGTCGTATCGACGGACGGCTCCGGCGGGAAGCGCGCCTTCCGCGTCTACCCGCCCTGGGTGACCACCACCAACCGCCAGGCCGGCCGCGCGCAGGAGTGGCAGCTGGACCACTTCCTGCCTCTGCTCCTGCCCGAGGACGGACCCGTCGATCTGACCCGCGCCCGCGAGCTCTACACGTGAGCCGGCCGGTCAGCGGCACGCTGCATCACATCGAACTGTGGGTGCCGGACCTCGACCGCGCGATCGCCTCGCTCGGCTGGCTCCTGGAGGCCCTGGGCCACACGCCCTACCAGCACTGGGCCGACGGCCGCAGCTGGCGGCTCGGGCCGACGTACCTGGTCGTCGAACGGTCCCCGGCCCTCACGTCCGACCGGCACGACCGCTGCCGGCCGGGACTGAACCACCTGGCCTTCCATGTGGAGGACGAGGCCGCGGTCGAGCGCCTCGCCGAGGAGTCGGTCCGCCACGGCTGGCGCCTGATGTTCCCGGACCGGCATCCGCACGCCGGCGGCCCCCAGCACTACGCCGCCTACCTGGAGAACGACGACGGCTTCGAGGTCGAACTCGTCGCGATCACCACCGCCGGCTGATCCGCTACGTTCCCGTCCCCGTTCCCGTTCCGGTGCCGGTCCGCCCGCGGCCGCTGCCGGAATCGAGGGCTACGACGGTGAAGCAGACGGCGGCGGCGAGGCCCAGGAAGAAGAAGACCGGGTTGACGTAGCCGGGGACGGAGGTGGTGTAGTCGCCGACGTCGTCCGTCTCGCACACGAACCGCAGCGGCACGTACTCCACCCGGTAGCCGGTGATCCCTTCCCCCCGGTATTCCCAGCCCTGGGTACGGCAGGGCGCGATGGGGGACGAATTCGTCCCGCCGTCCTCGGCCGACATGACCGCGCCGGTGACGTGCAGCAGGCCCCAGGCGTACACGCCCACCGCGATCGCCGCCGAGACGAAGCCGGCGATCCGCAGCCAGGCCGCGCTGTCGGCACGCCGCGAACCCCCGGCACGGGCCAGCACACCGAAGGCCCGGCCCGCGAAGACCAGCGGAAGGACCAGACCTGCCGGGACGAGGACCAACAAGAAGTACGCCACTGCCCGACCCCACCATCGCAGCAAGGGAGAGCGCTGTGCCGGACCCCACAATTCCTGCAACAACTCCGTAACCGCTCAACGGCCGCCTGTACTCAGGCCGCGGCGTGCCGGATCGCCCCGACGGCGTCCGCGTCGGTCAGCTGGTGCGGAAACTGCCGGTGTACACGTCCGTACGGTTCTCCGGTGCGCCGGAGTGGGTCTCGGTGAGCACCGCCCGTACTCCCTTGCCGTCCGCCACCAGGCCTTGGTAGTCGCCGAGGAAGTAGCCCCCGGCGAACGGTGCCTGCAGCCAGTCGAAGATCCGCGAGATGCGTCGCTCGGTCCGGCGCTTCGGGTCCCCGTGCGGCAGGGTGGCCAGCTGGTAGGCGGTGGGCAGGGTGGTGGTGTCGCCCGGCTCGAGGAAGCGCAGGTCGTAGTAGGTGAGTGCGACCGTGCCCCGCTCGTCGACCGCGATCGACGGGGAGAAGGCCGGCACGTCCTCGGGGCTGATCAGCTCCGGGGCTCCCCAGGTGCGTCCGCCGTCGGTGGAGCGCACCAGCTGGACGGAGTCGAACCTGCCGCCGGAGAAGTCCGAGCCCTCGTACGCCATGTAGAGCGTGCCCGTCTTCGGGTCGACGGCCGGGCTGGGCAGGGTGGACGCGGCGCGCAGCACCTTGGCGGGGTCGTTCGGGTCGACCTCCGGTACGGAGGTGTCCTCGGCCACGACGACCGGGGTGCTCCAGGTCTCTCCGGCGTCGGTCGAGGTGACCACCTCGTAGCGGGCTTCGACGATGGTGCTCAGGTCATCGGAGTGGGTGATCCGGTCGAAGAAGTCGTACAGGGTGCCGGTGTGCCGGTCGACGACGATCAGATGGCCGATGGTCTGGGTGTTGGGCACGGAGCTGGTGTCGACGAAGGGCCGTGCCCCGCTCCAGGTGCGGCCGCCGTCACGGGTGACGGAGATGTAGCCGGGACCGTCGAGGGAACTGGGGCCGGGCGGGTCGTTGTCGAGGCGGTTCCAGACCTGGTAGGCGGTGCCCTCACGGATCGGGTCGGCGGTGAGCGAGGGCTTGTCGTTGAAGAACGGCTGCTCGTCGACGTGCGTGGTGGTGAGGTTCTGCCAAGTGCGGCCGCCGTCGCGGGACGTGGCGGCCAGGAGGCCGGTGCGCGTGCTCTTGATGAAGTCGACGCCCTCGCCGCTCGCGTAGACGGTGCCGTCCGGTCCGGTGCTCACCCAGGGGTCGGTGGCCCGTTCGAAGTCGGCGCCGCCGGGGGCGCACAGGCTGAACGGCAGCGTGCTGCGGTGGAAGGTGTGGCCGTCCGTGGACCAGGAGGCGGCCAGCCCGCGGGCGCCGCCGTCGTTCCAGCGGTCCTGCTGGAACACGGTGACCACGCGCTTGGAGTCGTGCGGGTCGACGGACAGGTACGGCTCGACCTCGGTGCCGGGGTAGACGACGCTGTCGGGGGACCTCGCACCGATGGTGCAGTCCGCGTACGGGTCGCCGTGGGACACCTTGACCAGTGCCGTGCCGTCGGGGTTCCGGTCTGCTGCGGCGGAAGTCGCGCCGGTGACCGTGACGAGCAGGAGCGCGGCGGTGGTGACGGCGGTGAGGGGCAGGAAGACGCGCATGCGGGATCTCCTCCGGGCCTGTCTCGGCTGGGGGCACGGGACCGCCGTCATCGGGGCGGCCTGAGGCGCGGAGGCGTACCGGAACGCGAGGGTGGGCGACTCCGCTTGGTCCTTTTCGGCGCCGCGGCCGGTGCCCTTGATGGGCCGAACGACGGAGTCGGTCCCCGGGGTCGTGGAGGAGCACGGCGGAGCGGGATGACCTGCCGGCCAAGGTCGCCGGGGGGGGGCGAAGCCCGGCAGGGCCGCGTCCTGTGCCGGTCTCCGGGCTGTCGCCGCACCGGAGACGGACGCCGTGGTCGTGGCCGAAGCGGCGTCCTCGCGAAACGGCCACGGACGCTGTGTCCGAGGCCGGAGTCGCGTTCCGGGTTGACGACACCGGCTTTGCGGACCGCAGCTCGTCGAGGGCTTCGGGATGCGCCGCCGGCTCGGCGTACCCGACCTCGCCTGCGAAGGCGGCCGCGTCCATGCCTGTCCGACGGGTCGCGTCACCGGCCCCGCACCCGACAGCACCGTCACCCGCACGGCCCGACATGACGTGCCGCCGTGATCGCTACGGCAGCCCTCGCCGGACCAGGCCGTCTCTTTCGGATCTTGCCGGATGAGCCCGGGTCGTCCGGTGCGGTGCCTCGCAAGGCGGAGGGGCGCTCGTGTACGGGACGTACTCGGGTGCCCCGGCAACCTGGGGGTCCCCCCGGACGGAGTCTGGGGGATGAGGTGCCGTGCCGGGCGGGCCGGGCCCGGCAAGATCCGGAAGAGACGACCTAGGCCTCACAAGGCGTCATGCGCGGCCGGTCGCCGGCGTTATCACCAAGGGCTCCGCACCCTGACGCCGAGGGCCCGGACGCGGTCCTGGGCCTGCGGGTCGAGCTTCAGCAGCAGGTCCTCGCCGACGACTCCGTCGCGCCGCCAGATGGTGCAGAGGGTCTCCAGACCCGCTTCGGCGACCTCCGGCTCCGCGTCGGCCGAGGTCTGCACCAGGGCTTCGACGACCGGCCTGCCCTGCAGTCCCGCGACCGCCCGTGCCGTCCGGGCCCGCTGCTCCGCCGGGACGGCCGGGTCGGCGAGCGAGCGCAGTACGTCCGCCGTGTCGCGGGCGTCCTGGCAGGGCAGCACCCACACCAGGTACACGAGTTGCGCGCCGAGCACGATCAGGTACTGCAGTGGCACGAGCAGGGCCACGGGCAGCAGCAGGACCAGGGGCAGCACGATCAGCCGGCCGCCCCGGATCCGCGAGGGACCGCCGGTCGGCGGCTCGAACCGGCGACCGGCCAGCAGGACGAGTACGAACATGGTCACGACCGTCAGGAGGGGCACCACGATCAGCCCCGCTCCCAGCCCCGCGCCGAACGACGGCCAGAAGGGATCATCACCCAGAACGGGCAGCACGAGGGCCGCGGCCACCCAGCCGAGAGCGGCGGTCATGACGTAGCGCTGCAGGCAGACCCACAGCCATCTTCCCGTACTCATGGCAGCTTCCTCATCTCGGACCGCGGTTGTCACCCAGCAGCATGGGGGGTGTTGTTGGCGTAGTCCCTAGCGGCGGACGCGCGGCATGCCGAGGCCGATCCAGGAGATGATCTCACGCTGGATCTCGTTGTTGCCCCCGCCGAAGGTGAAGATCACGGCGCTGCGGTAGCCGCGTTCGAGCTCGCCGTGCAGGACCGCGCCCGCCGAGCCGTCCTTGAGGGAGCCTGCTGCGCCGACGACCTCCATCAGCCAGGCGTACGCGTCCCGGCGGGCCTCCGAGCCGTACACCTTGACCGCGGAGGCGTCCTGCGGGGTGAGGGTGCCGGCCTCGACCGCGCCCACCATCTGCCAGTTGAGCAGCTTCATCGCGTCGAGCCGGGCATGGGTGCGGGCGAGGCGGCCGCGGACCCAGGAGAGGTCGATGACCCGGCGGCCGTCGGCGAGTTTCGTCGCGGCGGCCCAGCGCTGGACGTCGTGGAGGGCCCGGATGGCCATCGTGCCGTGTGCGGCGAGGGTGACGCGTTCGTGGTTGAGCTGGTTGGTGATCAGGCGCCAGCCCTTGTTCTCCTGGCCGACGCGGCGGCTCGCCGGGACGCGGATGTTCTCGTAGTAGCTGGCGGTGGTGTCGTGCGAGGCAAGGGTGTTGATGAGGGTGCAGGAGTAGCCGGGGTCCGAGGTCGGGACCAGGAGCATGGTGATGCCCTTGTGGGCGGGGGCGTCCGGGTCGGTGCGTACGGCGAGCCAGACCCAGTCGGCGGTGTCGCCGTTGGTGGTCCAGATCTTCTGTCCGTCGACGACGTAGGTGCCGGTCTCCTCGTCGCCCTCGCGCACGGCCTTGCACTTGAGCGCGGCGAGGTCGGTGCCGGCGTCGGGCTCGCTGTAGCCGATGGCGAAGTCGATCTCTCCGGCGAGGATCTTCGGCAGGAAGTACGCCTTCTGCTCGTCGGTGCCGAACTGCATGATGGTCGGCCCGACCGTGTTGAGCGCCATCAGGGGCAGCGGTACGACGGCCTGCGCGGCTTCGTCGAAGAAGATGAACTGGTCCATCGGGGTCATCCCGCGGCCGCCGTACTCCTTGGGCCAGCCGACCCCGAGCCAGCCGTCGGCGCCGAGCCGGCGGATGGTGTCCCGGTAGAAGCGCTTCTGGGCGGCCGGGTCCTCGTAGCGGGCGTAGACGTCCTGCGGCACGAGCTCGGCGAAGTAGGCGCGCAGCTCGGTGCGCAACTGCTGCTGCTCAGGCGTGTATTCGAGGTGCACGGCCCCTCCGGGTCTCGCGGTCCAGCCGGTCGCTGTGGTGGTGGCGGCGGTCAGAGTAGAACCTGTTCCAAGAATTCGGAAGGACCCGGGTACCGGCCGATCGGAACCGGCGTCGATAATCGCGACCATGACGAGCCCACGCAGCAGAGCGGAATTCTTCGTCGAGCCCGAGCGGGACGGCCGGTTCAGCGGCCCCGCGACCGGTGACGAGCGGCGGATGCTGGCCGCCTTCCTGGCGGACCACCGCGCCACCCTGGAACTCAAGTGCGCAGGCCTCGGAGCGGAGTTGGCGCGCCGCTCGGTGGAACCGTCCACGCTCTCCCTGCTCGGCCTGGTCCGGCACCTGGCCGATACGGAGCGCCGCTGGTTCCGGCAGGTCCTGGCGGGCCAGGACGCGCCGCCCCTGTTCTCCTCGGCGGAGGATCCCGACGGGGACTTCGACGGAGCCCTGGCCGATCCCGCGGCGGTCGAAGCGGCCTGGGCGGCGTGGCGCGCCGAAGTGGCCTTCGCCGAAGGCTTCGTGGCCGAGGCACCCGATCTGGACGTCGAGGCCGTCGACGCGTGGCGCGGGAAGGTGTCGCTGCGCTGGGTGCTGATCCACATGGTGGAGGAGTACGCGCGGCACAACGGGCACGCCGACCTCCTGCGCGAGCGGATCGACGGGGCCATAGGCATCTGAGAGCGCGCCCGGCCGCCGGCCTCGTCCCCGACTCGCCTGAAACTCGGGTGCAGTTCGGCCGCCTGCCGCACAATGGGCGGATATGGACATCGACGCATGGCGCCGCGAGGACCCCGAGTTCACGCGGGCGGTGACGCAGATCCACGAGCCGGGCGCCCTCCCCACCGACCCCGGGATCCCGGCCCGGCACGCGTACTGGGAGCTGCTTCCGGGGGACGTACGGGCCCGGCTGCTGGAGAAGGCGGGCCGGTGCCTGACCTGGTGGGCCGGGCCGGATGCCGACGGGCGCCCCGCCGCGCTGGTGGTCGGGAACCGCGGGCTGTGCCGGGTCGGCCAGGTGCTGCGGGACGGGGTGGCGGAGTTCCGCGGGCAGCGCGCCCGGGTGGAACCGGGCTCGCTGCACAGCCGGTCCTTCGACGGGCGGCCCGCGGCGGACGGGCGGGCCACCGCCCCGGGCCTGCCGGGGGCTCCGGTGCTGCGCCTGGAACTGGTTCCGGAGGCCCAGGGGGTGCTCGGCCATTTCCCGCTCCCCGTACAGGACTTCCTGCAGCGCCCCTTCCTCGCCGGGGAGGCCCGTGTCACCGCCGACTGGTACTACGACGAGACCGTCGAGCCCGATCGCACCACCTGGTTCGTCGCCCTCGTCCTGTCCACCGAAGGCGCCCTGACGCTCGCCGAGGGCACCCGGACCCTGGACCGGGGCGCCCGCCCGGACCAGGCCCGGTGGCACGGGATCCAGTACCACCAGGCCCGCCTCACACCGCGCTGACGACTGCTGTACGACGCAAGACCATGCGCGGCGCACCTTCGACCGCGCTGCGGGCGTCCTCCCGCCGAGCGGGACGTCCGCCGGCCGCTCCCCGCCCGATGTCAGGTGAAGTAGTACAGGACGTCGAAGTGGACGAGGTCGCGGGCCGTGTCGAAGAGGTACCGGCCGGAGGGCGGGATCCCGTCCGAAGCCTGGCTGCCGTCGCCCCGGCCGTTCGCGTACGCGTCGAAGCCGGGGCTGTGCTGCCAGGCCGCGTCGGCCGGCAGGTGCTGCTTCAACGCGGCGGGCAGGTCGGACGGCGCACCGGTGGCGGCGAAGGCGTGGTCGGGCTTGCCGGTGATCGCGGCCGCGCCTCCGGGCCGCAGGTGGGCGACACCGACGACGCGGATCCGGGAGTCGGGGCCCGGGATGGTCCGGTCGTCGGCCGCGTCGTCGATGTCGTAGCCCAGCCAGTGCGCGTCGGTCAGCTCGCCCAGGAACGGCCCGAGCCGCTCGTTCAGCGGCTCCAGGTCGGTACGGACCTCGGCCCGGCGCGGCGGCTCCGGCCACAGGAGGTAGGTCATGCCCGCGCCCACCGTCAGCAGCGGGAGGCCGGCGATCATCAGGAACCGGCGGCGATTCGTACGTCCCCGGTGTATGTCCATGATCGCCCGCCCCCGCCGCCCGTCAGTTCAGGGCGCCGATCATAGCCGTCGCCGTCGCCGTCATCGCCGTACGGGCCGCCGTCAGGTACGGCCGGGGGTCCGCCGGGGTCAGGTGGGTACGGATGGCTTCGGTCATCGCCACGTTGAGGGCGGTGCCGATGTTGACCTTGCGGATGCCGCCCGCGACGGCCGCCGCGAGCTCGGCGTCCGGCAGCCCCGAGGAGCCGTGCAGGACGAGCGGTACGTCCACGGTCTTGGCCAGCCGGGCCAGCAGCACATGGTCCAGGGCCGCGGTCCGGCTGGTCATCGCATGGCTGCTGCCGATGGCGACGGCGAGGGCGTCGACCCCGGAGTCGGCGACGAACCGCCGGGCCTCGTCGGGGTCGGTACGGGCGCCGGGCGCGTGCGGGTCGAGCGGCGCGGCGCCGTTCTTGCCGCCGACCTCGCCCAGCTCGGCCTCGATCCACAGCCCGTTGGCGTGCGCCCATTCGGCCGCGGACCGGGTGGCCTCCAGGTTCTCGGCGTACGGGAGTTGCGCGGCGTCGTACATCACCGAGCTGTATCCGGCGTCGCAGGCCTGCCGGAGCAGCTCGGGGCTCTTGACGTGGTCGAGGTGCAGGCCGACGGGGACCCCGGCGGCCTCCGCGCACGCGCCGGCGGCCCGGGAGATGGGCAGCAGCTGCCCGCCGCGGAACTTCACGGCGTTCTCGCTCAGTTGGAGGATGACCGGCAGGCTGGCCGCCTCGGCCCCGGCCACGACGGCTTCGGCGTGCTCCAGGGTGATGATGTTGAAGGCGGCGACGGCCCGGCCGGCCGCGGCCGCCTCCAGGACGAGGTCGCCGGCCCGGACCAGGCTCATCGGACCGCCTCCTCGCCCGCGGTGAGGATCACCGAGCGCGTGAGGTTGCGCGGCGCGTCCGGATCCAGCTGCCGGTGGGCGGCGACGGCGAGGGCGAGGCGGTGTACGCGGACCAGTTCGGCGAGCGGGTCGAGCCGGCCGGGCACCCACTGGGAGCCGGTGGCGCGTACCTGCTCGGCGAGCCCGTCGGGGGCCTCGTCGAGCGACCAGGTCACGGTGCCGGGCCCGGAGACGCTGATGGGCCCGTGCCGGTACTCCATCGCCGGGTAGGACTCGGCCCAGGACAGCGAGGCCTCGCGCATCTTCAGCGCGGCCTCGTGGGCGAGTCCGACGCTCCAGCCGCGGCCGAGGAAGGTGAACTGGCCCCGGCCTGCGATGTCGGCGGGCAGCGGCTCGACGAGGGCGGTGCGGGCGTCGGCGACCGCGGAAGGAGTGTGCCGGCCGACATGGGCGCGCAGCAGCGTGAGGGCGGTGGTCGCGAACCGGGTCTGCACGACGGACTGTTCGTCGGCGAAGTCGAGGACGACCAGCTCGTCCGCGGCGGTCATCACCGGGGTGGCCGGATCGCCGACGACCGCGGTCGTGGGCACGCCCGCGTCCCGCAGCCCGGCCAACAGGTCCAGTACCTCGGTGGTGGTGCCGGACCGGGTCAGGGCGACGACCCGGTCGTAGCGGCGGTGGCGCGGGAACTCGGAGGCGGGGAAGGCGTCTGTCTCGCCCTGTCCGGACTCCTCGCGCAGCACTGCGGCCGCCTGGGCCATGTAGTACGAGGTCCCGCACCCGACGATCGCGGTACGCTCCCCCGGCTGCGGGAGCACCGCCCGCCGGGCCGGGGCCAGTTCGGCAGCCCGCTCCCAGCATGCGGGCTGCGTGCCCAACTCGTACGCGACGTGACTCATACAGGCTCCCTCGTGCGGCAGGCGGGTCTGGATGCGTGGGGTGTTGTGCGTTGTGTTGTGCGTTTTCCTGCAAGGTAGCTCGCACTTTCGCGCAACTTCAAGCAACCACGGGGTGATCTGCTGAGTTAGTGTCGCCGGGTAGCCCGACTGCGGCCATGGGACGAGCACGGGGCGAGCACAGGACGAGCACGGGAGGGGGCGGCCGATGACCCGCAAGGAGCGCTGGCAGGCACTGCTGGACCTGCTGGTGGAACGGGGCGAGCTGGAGGTGGAACCGGCGGCCGAGACCCTCGGGGTGTCCGCCGCGACCATCCGCCGCGACCTCGACCAGCTGGCCGAGCAGCAGCTGCTGGTCCGTACGCGTGGCGGGGCGGTGCTGCACGGGGTCTCGTACGAACTCCCGCTGCGCTACCGGACGTCGCGCCGCGCCGCCGAGAAGCACCGGATCAGCGAGGCGGTGGCGGCCCTGATCACCCCGGGCGAGGTGATCGGCCTGACGGGCGGCACCACGACCACGGAGGTGGCACGGGCCCTCGCCGGGCGTCCGGACCTGGCCCAGGGCTCGCCCGCGCTCACGGTGGTGACCAACGCCCTCAACATCGCGGGCGAGCTGGTGATCCGGCCGCAGTTCAAGATCGTACTGACCGGCGGGGTGGCCCGACCCCAGTCGTACGAGCTGACGGGCCCGCTCGCCGAGCAGGTCCTCGGGCAGCTCGCGGTGGACACGGCGGTGCTCGGCGTGGACGGCTTCGATCCGCAGGACGGCGCGGCGACCCGGCACGAGGACGAGGCCTCGATCAACCGCCTGCTGTGCGAACGCGCCCGCCGGGTGATCGTGGCGGCCGACTCAAGCAAACTGGGCGTGCGCGCCTTCGCCCGTATCTGCGCCACCTCGTCGGTGGACGTCCTGGTGTCGGACACGGGCCTGGCGGCCGCGGTCGCCCGGGAGTTCGAGACCGCGGGCGTGGAGGTACTGAGGGTGTGAGCGTGGGCGGCGGCCGACGCGGCCGCCGCCCACGGAGGCGCGGTGCGCTACTCCACGGCCCCCCGCGCATCGGCGAGCAAGGTCGCCAGGGTCATCCTGGTGACGTCGGCGAGGTAGCCGTAGTCGAGGGTGTCCGGAGCGTCGGACGTCTCGTGGTAGTGCGGGTTACCCTCCCCCTCGTAGGCACCGATCGTCACGTCGCCGTGTGCTTCGAACGGCATGTAGTCACTGGCGAAAATGGGGCCGAGCATGACCGGCAGTGTGGTGTGGTCCGCGGCGGCCTGCGCCATGACCGCGGCGAAGGCCTTTGACGCGGCGTCATTGTCCGGTACCGCGTTCCCCAGGTCGCGCTCCACCGTCACGGAGCCGTCCGCCGGCGGCCTCCCGACCATGTCCAGGTTCACGACCCGGTAGACCTCGCCGTCGGTGGCGTGGAGCTCCGCGGCATACTCCGTGGCACCCCACAGCCCCTGTTCCTCGCCGGAGAAGGCCACGAACTGGAGGGTGGAGGACAGCGTGACAGGGGCGAGCAGCCGCGCGATCTCGAGCACCGCGGCCACACCGCTGCCGTTGTCGTCGGCTCCCGGAGCACGTGCGGTGGTGTTGTTCAGGTCCGCCATGCGGCTGTCGTAGTGGGCGCACACGATGATGACGGGCCGACCGGCGTCCGTCCCGGGTTTGGTGCAGATCACGTTGTCGGCACTGTGACCGGCATTGGTCCACGTGCGCCGGACCACGTCCGTGTACCCCGCCGCTTCGAACCGGCCCACGATCTCCGCGGCGGCCTGCCCGATGAGGGGCGAGAAGGTGTGCCGCGTGTGGAAGGCCGCGAGTGCCTCGACGGAGTTCTGCAGCTCGTCCGCCGAGACCGACTCGACCAGCGTGGTGACGAACTCGTTCTTCTGGGTGGCCGCCCGCTTGTGTGCGGCCCGTACCACGGGCTCGGCGGTGCTGGGCGGGTAGCGCTTCTCGGGGGGTGCCAGCGGCAGCGCCGCACGTGTGTCACGTTCCATCACGAGCCGCCTTCAGTCGGTGTTGAGGGCGGGTTGGCAGTAGGCGCAGCCGTTGTATCCGCGTGCCACCGCGTCTTCGGCACGGAGGAAGGGGACCTTGCTGCCGGCGCCGAGTTTCGACCAGTACGGACAGGTGGAGATGTGGAGCTCGCCGCTGCGCGGATTACCGAAGAAGAAGCCTTCGAGTTCCTTGACGGCGGTGATCTGGATGGTCATGCGGCCGGCGATCAGGCTGTCCTGGTACTGGGTGGCGATGAAGGGGTAGAGGCGGAGGTGGTCGGCGTGGTGGGAGAAATCGATGGTGACGTCGGCTGCCGCCCGGTCGTCCGCCTCGAGGCGGAAGCCGTCGACGACCGCGGTGCTGCCGCCCTTCATTTCGAGCGTCGTGCGGACGGTGCCCTTCTCGGTCACCTTGAGGTTGGTCAGTCCGGCGGACCCGACGATGCGGCTGAGCATGCGGATCGAGATCTTCGTGTCGTCGGGCAGTGCCCTCGCGTCGAGGTGCCAGGAGCCGGTGGTGGAGGTCAGGCCGCCGCGGAGGGCGATCGTCGTGGTGGTCTTGCCGCCCGGCGCGGCCATCTGCGGAACCACATTGCGCTGCCCCACGTTGTTGTCGAACCTGATGACCCGGTCGTGCGGCACCGGCCCGTTGAGCGTGGCGGTGATGGCCGGGTCCGCGGCGCCGTGCACCACGGCCACCAGGCCTTCCTGTTCCACGATCTGCGGGGTCCAGCTGAAGGGCCCGACCCGCACGGACCCACCGGGCGGGATCGGCTCGTCGATGACCAGCGTGCCCAGCGACTCGAAGTGCGTGGGCCAGATCATCCCCGTGCCCGGGTCGCACCGGAAGGCCTCGACCTGGAACCCGCCGCTCGCTGCCGCCTGGACCCCCCGGTTGTGCACCCGCACGTAGAGGAAGTTCGGCTGGTCGTTGATGGGCGGCTCGTGGCCGAGTGCGGGGTTGTCGCCGGTGCTGATGTCGTTGTTGCGGACCCAGATGTCGGGTGAGGCCCAGTGCGGCGCATCGCTCGGCTGCGCCCCGAGGTCGGTGGGGTTGTCCGCGATGTACACGTCCACCGGCCGCCGTGCCCACAGCCCCTGGTTCACGAAGGCCTCGTCCATCACCTTGCTGTAGAGGCCGCCGGTGAGGGCCGAGTCCGCGGTGATGCAGCCCTGGGCCATGCTGACGGCGTGCGCCCGGCTTGTGGAGGAGGAGTCCGGCACGATGAGCAGCATCTCCATCATCGTCTTGATCATCGCGTCGGCGGCTGCGATCCGTACGGCGGGATCGTCCGAGTCGCCCCCCATGCCCAGGTAGCACCGCCAGAGCGCCGTGCCCAGCATCGAGTTGCGGAGGTCGGAGGAGTAGCCGTTGAACCCCGCGTCGTCGAACCGCTCGGAGCGGTCCAGCGTGCGCTCCGTGCTCCACCGGTCGTTCACGTTGTTGTCGAAGGGGAACGTCTCGGTGCGCCGGTGCCGGCCGGGGTTGAACCGGTCCCGGTAGATGGCGGGAAGCACGTCGCAGATGCTGTGCTCGTACGATCCGGACCCGCCGTGGCTGGCACCGAGCCAGTCGAACACACCGTGGGTGTATTCATGGACGATGACGCCGAAATCGGCGGCATCGGGTGTGCCGCCCTCGCCGAAGCGGATCCGCGGGGGTGTCGTCGAGCCGAGCCACTCGCTGTTGTCCGCGCCGTCGGCTCCCTGGGGGTCAACGTCAACCTTGACCATGTTGGCATTGAGCGTCGTGTTTCCCAGGGTCCGGAGGTAGCGCGCGGTGGAGTCGAGCCAGTAGTAGGCGTTCGCACTGAGGAAGGCGCGGTTCTTGGGGTAGGTGTCGTACGAGAAGGAGGCTGACGTCTCCGCGGGTTGGGCGAAGGCCGGGGTGTCCCAGTCGTTGCACCGGAACCACTCCCCGTCGAGCCTGAACTTCCCACCGCTGGCGGGTGCGACCTCGGCCTGGACGTCGTGCCGGAAGTCGTTCAGCTTCGCCGCGCCGGACCCGGCGTGGAGCGTGCTGTCGTTCGACTCGGTCACGGGGTCGGGTGAGAAGACCTTGAGCGTGGCCGTCGCGTACTTTCCCACGAGCTCGACCCAGAGCAAGGTGCCGGCGATGGCGTCCACGACAACGCGGAACTGTTCGAAGGGGCCCGTGGTCTCGACCACCAGATCGTGCACGAGGTGCAGTGCGCCGTCCGGCTTCTTCCCCTTCTTCAGCAGCGCGACGGAAGCGGAGGGGTAGTCGCTCCCGGGCAGCGAGGGCCGCTCCGTGTCCCGCAGGTAGACGAGTTCGTCCTTGGTCACGTCGGCGGTCTCGAAGTCCTTCTTGAAGGGGGCGAGGGCGACCTTCAGGACATCGCCCACCGTACGTGCGTCACCGGGGTCGGGAGCATCGGCGACGTCCATCTCCCCGGTGTGGTCGACCTGGATCACACTGGCCTGCTTGACATCGGCAACGGCCTGAACGGTGGCGCCCACCACCGGAAGATCGTTGTGGAACTGCTGGAAGCGCACGCGCAGCGTCGCCGCGCCTTCGGTCGATTCCACCTCGCGCAGATCGATCGAGCCGGTCTTCAGGTCTCCCGAGCGCGCCTTCATGAACGAGTCGATGGCCTTTCGCGCCGTCGACGCACGGGCCAGGGTCGCTCCCGGATCGACGTACTTGCGCAGTACCCCACCGGCATCCGCGTGTTCGCCGACGTCGGGGACCATACGCAGAGGCCGGTCGGCCTCCGGGCCCGGCATGTTCCTCTGCTTCTTACCGTGATCCCGAGCCATGATGTCCTCCTCAACGCACATGCGGAGGGTAAGGAAACGCATCATTCAGAGCGGGTGGATGCCCCCGGGCGCCCGTCGCATGAGCGATCCTCTTACGGGAACCGCCGTGGACTATCGGCACTCTCAGCAAAAGCGTAACGTCGTACGCCGAGTCCTGCGACGCGAGCACGCGCCGCAAAGCCCCCCGCCCGCCCGGGAGATCGGGCTGCGACACGGACGCACACAGCTCGCGCCCCGTGGCGCCCGGGGCCGTCTGCACGTGGGTCCGGCCGGCCGGACCCGGGCGGTGCTCAGTGGGCCGGGAGCCGCTCCGACTCGCGGACCAGGGCGGCCAGGACGGGGGCGATCAGCGGGTGGGTCTCGGCCCCGCGGCGGGTGGCGGCGAAGACCCGGCGGGTGGCGGCCGGCCCGGTGACCGGGCGGACCTGGACCTCCTTGAGGTCCATGCCGCGCAGGGCCGAGCGCGGTACGAGGGCCACTCCGGCCCCTGCGCCCACCAGCGCCGTCACGGCGCGGAAGTCGTCCGAGGAGTGCACGAGCCGGGGCTGGAAGCCGGCCAGTTCGCAGGCGAGCAGCGTCACGTCGTGGCACGGGTTGCCGGGGTACTGGCCCACCCAGTCCGAGTCCGCGAGGTCGGCCAGCGACACCGCCGGCAGGTCGGCCAGCGGATGCCCCGAGGGCAGGACCGCGTCGAAGGGTTCCGCGTAGAGCGGGAGGACGGACAGCCGCGCGTCGTCGGCGCCCGGGCCGCCCCGGTACTCGACGGCCAGGGCGAGGTCCGCCTCGCCGTCCAGCAGCAGCGGCAGGCTCTGGTCGCCCTCCGCGTCGCGGACCCGCAGCCGGATGCCCGGCCGTTCCAGCGCGAGCCGGGCGATGGCCGGGGCCAGGACTTCGGCGATGCCCGTGGCGAAGGCGGCGACGGTGACCTCGCCCGCCGAACCGCCCGCGTACGCCGCGAGTTCCGCCTCCGCCCGCTCCAGCTGCGCGAGCACCTCGTGTGCGTGGCCGAGCAGGATCTCGCCGGCCGCCGTGAGCCGTACGCCCCGGCCGCTGCGGGTGAGCAGCGCGTGGCCCGTCTCCTGCTCCAGCGCGGCGAGCTGCTGGGAGACGGCGGAGGGGGTGAGGTACAGGGCTGCGGCCGCGGCGGTCACCGTACGGTGGTCCGCCACGGCCCGCAGGATGCGCAGCCGGCGGGGGTCGATCACCCCACCATTGTCTCAGGGTGCACAGACCCCTCAGACCCCTCGTGCTTCTCAGGCCCCAGCGGTGCCGAGGGCGGCGCGGGCGTCGATGAAGGCGGCCACCGCGCGCTCGACGTCGGCCGTCGAGTGGGCCGCGGAGAGCTGGACGCGGATGCGCGCCGCGCCCATCGGCACCACCGGGTAGGAGAAGCCGATCACGTACACGCCGCGCTCCAGGAGCAGCTCCGCCATCCTGGCCGCCTCGGCCGCGTCACCGATCATGACGGGGGCGATGGCGTGGTCGCCGGGCAGGACCTCGAAGCCGGCCTCGGTCATCTTCGTACGGAAGAGCGCGGTGTTGGCGGCGAGGTGTTCGCGCAGGTCACCGGCCGACTCCAGCAGGTCGAGGACCTTGAGGGAGGCTGCCGCGATGACCGGGGCGAGGGAGTTGGAGAAGAGGTACGGGCGCGAGCGCTGGCGCAGCAGCTCCACGATCTCGGCGCGGGCCGCGACGTAGCCGCCGGAAGCGCCGCCGAGGGCCTTGCCGAGGGTGCCGGTGATGATGTCGACGCGGTCCATGACGCCGTGTAGCTCGGGGGTGCCGCGTCCGCCGGGGCCGACGAAGCCGACGGCGTGCGAGTCGTCGACCATGACCATGGCGTCGTAGCGGTCGGCCAGGTCGCAGATCTCCGCGAGCGGGGCGACGTAGCCGTCCATGGAGAAGACGCCGTCGGTGACGATCAGCTTGCGGCGGGCGCCGCCCTCGGTGGCTTCCTTCAGGCGGGCTTCGAGCTCGGCCAGGTCGCGGTTGGCGTAGCGGAAGCGGCGGGCCTTGGAGAGGCGGATGCCGTCGATGATCGAGGCGTGGTTGAGGGCGTCGGAGATGACCGCGTCCTCGGCGCCGAGCAGGGTCTCGAAGACGCCGCCGTTGGCGTCGAAGCAGGAGGAGTAGAGGATCGTGTCCTCCTGGCCGAGGAAGGCCGAGAGCCGCGCCTCCAGCTCCTTGTGCACCTCCTGGGTGCCGCAGATGAAGCGGACGGAGGCCATTCCGTAGCCCCAGCGGTCCAGCGCTTCCTTCGCGGCGGCGACGACCTCGGGGTGGTCGGCCAGCCCCAGGTAGTTGTTGGCGCAGAAGTTGAGCACCTCGCCGGCGGCACCGCCCGAGGTGACGGCGACGGCCGCGTTCTGCGGGGTGCCGATGACGCGCTCGGGCTTGTGCAGGCCGGCGGCGCGGATCTCGTCGAGGGTGGAGCGTAGGTCCTCGCGGACGGTCTCGAACATGGTGCGGTTCTCCTTGTGCGGCGGAGGGCGACGAGGGAGGGGGCCGGGCCCCGCGGAGGGGGAGGGTGTGCGGGGCCCGGCCGGAGGGAGGTGGTTCGGTGGGTGGACGGGCGGGTGGTTACGCCGTCCAGTCCAGGATGATCTTGCCGCTGCGGGCGGTCGAGGCCTCGTCGAAGGCGGCCTCGAAGTCGCGGTGCGAGTAGCGGCCGGTGATGACCGGGCTCAGGTCGAGCCCGCCCTCCAGCAGCACGGTCATCGCGTACCAGGTCTCGAACATCTCACGGCCGTAGATGCCCTTGATCGTGATCATCGAGGTGACCACCTTCGCCCAGTTCACCGGGAACTCCTGCGCGGGCAGGCCCAGCATGGCGATCCGGCCGCCGTGCGTCATGTTGTCGATCATGTCGCGCATGGCCTCGGCGCGGCCGGACATCTCCAGGCCGATGTCGAAGCCCTCGCGCAGGCCGAGCTTGGTCTGCGCCTCGGCGATGGAGGACTCGGCGACGTTGACGGCGAGGGTGGCGCCCGCCTTGCGGGCGATCTCCAGGCGCTCGGGGCTGACGTCGGTGATGACCACGCTGCGCGCGCCGGCGTGCTTGGCCACGGCCGCCGCCATGATCCCGATCGGGCCGGCGCCGGTGATCAGTACGTCCTCGCCGACCAGCGGGAAGGACAGGGCCGTGTGCACGGCGTTGCCGAAGGGGTCGAAGATCGCTGCGACGTCGAGGTCCACGGCGGTGCGGTGCACCCACACGTTCTGGGCGGGCAGGACCACGTACTCGGCGAAGGCGCCGTCGCGGCCGACCCCGAGCCCGATCGTGCTGCGGCACAGGTGGCGGCGGCCGGCCAGGCAGTTGCGGCACTTGCCGCACACCAGGTGGCCCTCGCCGCTGACCAGCGCGCCGACCTCGATGTCCTGGACGTCCGCGCCGAGCGCCGCGACCTCGCCGACGAACTCGTGGCCGAGGACGAGCGGGGTCTTGACCGCGCCCTGCGCCCAGCCGTCCCAGGCGCGGATGTGGAGGTCGGTTCCGCAGATGCCGGTGCGCAGCACCTTGATCAGCACGTCGCCGGGGCCGTATTCGGGCTCGGGGACGTCCATGAGCCACAGGCCGGGTTCTGCCTTGTGCTTGACGAGTGCCTTCATGGGGTGGCTCCAGGCATGCGGAAGGGTACGCCGCGGGCGGATGGGCCCGAACGGCGGCGGTGACGTGCACCAATCTGCCGATCGGCGCGGTGATCAGTCCATCGAGACTTTCTTAAACGGGTCGACAGCGCAGCTTCACGCCTATGCTCCTCCCGTAATGGGGAAGGGGCTCGCGCCGGCGACGGCGCGGGGCAAAAGGGGAGGTGAGGGGCGTGCCGAGTCTGCGCAGCAAGGCGCTGTCGGTGGCGCTGATCGCGGCGGGACGGCGAAGACGGTACGCGAGCGCGGAGGCCGTCCGGAGCCGGGTGGCCGAATCCGCCCGGCGGCCCGCTTCGCATCTGCCGCCGCGGTCGCTGGGGCGGGTCGCCGACATCTCGCGGACCTTCGTCGGAGCCTGGCCGGTGTACGACGTCTCCCCGCTCGGGGCGGAGCCGGCGGCCCATGTGCTGTACGTGCACGGCGGCGGCTACATCGACGAGCTGGTCCGCCCGCACTGGGCGCTGGTCCGGACCCTGGTCACGCAGGCGCGGGCGCGGGTGGTCGTACCGGCGTACATCCTCGCTCCGCGCGGTACCGCCGACCGGACCGTCCCGGTCGCCGCCGACCTGCTGAGCGGTCTGATCGCGAGCGGCGGCTCCGGCGGGACGGTGCTGATCGGGGACTCCGCCGGGGCCGGGCTGGCGCTGGCGGCCGCCCAGCGGCTGCGTGACCGCACCGGGGACCAGCCGTCCCGGATCGTGCTGATCTCGCCCTGGCTGGACGTGACCATGAGCCATCCGGACCAGGCGGCCATCGAGGCGGCCGATCCGATGCTGGCCCGCCCGGGGCTGCTGGAGGCCGGGCGGCTGTACGCCGGGACCCTGGACGCCGAGGACCCCCGGGTGAGCCCGCTGCACGGCGGCTTCGCCGGGCTGGCGCCTATGACGGTGTTCACCGGGACCCGGGACGTGCTGACCACGGACAGCCGGGAGCTGCTGCGCCGGGCCCGCGCGGACGGGGCCGAGGTGGAGTTCCACGAGGCGGCTGGGCTGCCGCACGGGTACCCGCTGCTGCCCGTGCCGGAGGGACGCGCGGCGCGCGAGCGGATCGTCGAGCTGATCAGGTCGACGGCGGAGCTGTGAGGGCACGGCGGTGACGGCGGATCGCTGACGGCCGTCTACGCCGTGCAGGTCATCAGGGAGCTGATCGGCCAGGCGCGGTACGCCGTCCAGTACGCCTCGTCGCGTACGGCGTCGGCCGGCGGGGTCCGGTTCGGCTGCCAGCCGACGGTGACGAAACCCGCTTCGACGGCGGCCTCGGCGAGGTCGGCGTGGGCCCATTCGCGGAATTCGAAGGGCACCGGCGGCTCGGTCAGGAAATGCGCCTTGAGCAGCGGCGCGTCGCCGTCCGGGACCCGGTCGAGGATGCGCACCCCGTACGGCGACCAGTCCACCCGCGGGAACGCCCCCGCGTTGGGGACGATGGCGAGCAGCCGCCCGCCCGCCCGCAGATTGGCGCGGACGGACCGGAACATCGCGTGCAGGGACCTGCGGTCGGGCGCGTAGCTGAAGACGTACGCGGCGGTCGCGAGGTCGAAGGGGCCCAGGTGCGGCAGGCCGGCGGCGTCGGCCACGTGGTACTCGACGTCCGTCCGGTCCTTGGTCGCCTCGTGCGCGCGGGCCAGCCGGATCATCTCCTCCGAGACGTCGACGCCCACCGTCCGCCGGGCACCGCCGCGGGCCAGCAGCCGGGTGTTGTATCCGTATCCGCAGGCCAGGTCGAGGGCGTCGAGCCCGCGCACCCCGCCGAGGGCGTCGAGGGCTCCGTGCAGGGTGTAGGTGTCGGCCGCGGAGAAGGCTGCCGTGCTCGTGGACTCCGCGTAGCGCTCGCCGATGGTGTCGTACTGGAACCGCATGCTCTGCCTTCCGGGGGCCTGCCGGGGGTGGGACGCCTGCGTATCGTGCCCCGCGGTGCCGTCCGGGGGGCGGTCCGCACACCCGGGCGTCCCCCGGACGAGGGAAGCGGTCGGCCTATCGGCCGGGGACGGCCGCGACCAGCCAGGATGCAGGGGCCGCCGCGGAAGGCGCATCCTGGCTGTGTGATGGCGAGAGCGGACGGCGCCGGCGCCGCGCCCGACACCACGGATGCCCCTGATGCGACGGCCCAGGTGCTCGCACGGGCCGTCGTGAACGCGATGGAGGCCGTCGGTGGGTTCGCGGCCGGCGTCTACCTGCGCTCGCCCACGGCCGGGCTGCTCCTGATGGCCGTGTTCACCGGGCTGCCGCTGCAGCTGTTCCGGCCCTGGTGGCGGATGCAGGTGAACCGCCCGTATCCGATCGCCGAGGCCTACCGTTCCGGGCGGGCCGTGCACCTGCCCGACGCGGAGTCGGCGATGAGCCGCTTCCCGCAGCTGATGGCCGGGCTGCCGTTCCCCTTCGGCTCGCTGTACGAGCCGGTGACCGCCGGGACGGAACGGTTCGGCGTGTTGGTGGTGCTGCGCGAGGCGACCCCGGGGATCCCGGTCGGGACCGCGGACCGCGAACGGATGCGACGGTCCGCGGAACTGCTGGCCGCCGACCTCGCCGCACTCGCGGCGGCCGGCTCGCGGACGCTGTGGGAGGGCGACCCGGTGGGCGTGCCGGCGCCACCGCCCGAGGCCGGTGCCGAGGGCGCCCGCAGGGCCGCGGACCGGCTCGCGCAGGCCGTGCTCTCCCTGGACCGGGAGGGCCGGATCGGCTACGTGAACACCGCGGCGGAGGAGCTGCTCGGCCTCGACGGGCCCCAGCTGCGGGGACGGCTGCTGTGGGAGGCGCTGCCGTGGCTCGGGCATCCGGCCTACGAGGACCACTTCCGGGCCGGCTTCATGTCCGGCGAGCCGGTGCACTTCCCCGCCCGGCGCGGCCGGCACGCGCCCGGGCAGTGGCTGTCGGTGGACCTGTACCCGGCGGCCGACGGCGTGACCCTGACGCTGGGTACCTCCGCGAAACCGGCCTACGCGCCCCAGTCACGGGCCCGGCCGGACCCGGTCGCGGACGTGAACTCCGGCATGGCCTCCGGCATGGGCGCCGATGTGGACACGTACGCGGACCCGGGCGTGTCCGCCGACGAGGCTTCGGCGCTGTACCGGCCGGTGGCCCTCGCCATCGCGCTGACCGAGGCGGTCACGGCCCGGCAGGTGTCGGCGGTGGTCACCGAGGAGCTGCTGCCGGCCTTCGGCGGCCGCCAGCTGGCGATCTACCTGCTGGACGAGCGCCATCTGTATCTGGCCTGGGAGACCGGTTTCCCGCAGGGCTTCCTCAACCGCTTCGACGGGGTCTCCCTCGACGTCCGGCTGCCGGGCGTGGAGACGCTGACCACGGGCCGGCCGATGTTCTTCGAGTCGATGCAGCACCTGGCCGCCGCCTATCCGGGCATTCCGCTGGACGCCGATGTCGGCGCCCGCGCCTTCCTGCCGCTGATCGCCTCCGGCCGGCCGGTCGGCTCGTGCATCCTCGGCTTCGACTCGCCCCGCGGCTTCAGCGCGGAGGAGCGTACGGTGCTCACGGCGCTGGCTGGTCTGATCGCGCAGGCGCTCGCGCGGGCCCGGCGCTACGACAGCGAGGTGGAGCTCGCCCGCGGTCTGCAGTCGGCCCTGCTGCCGCACCGGCTGCCCGTGCGCGAGCACGTGGACACCGTCGGCCGCTACCTCCCCGGCACCCTGGGCATGGACGTCGGCGGCGACTGGTACGACGTCGTCGAGACGGGCGCCGGCCTGCTGGCCCTGGTCATCGGGGACGTCCAGGGCCACGGTGTGGCGGCCGCGGCGACCATGGGCCAGCTGCGCAGCGCGGTACGGGCGTTCGCGCTCAGCGGCAGCACCCCGGAGCAGGTGGTGAGCGGCACCAACCAGCTGCTCATCGACCTGGATCCGGGCCAGTTCGCGAGCTGCTGCTACATGCTGCTCGACCCGGCGTCGGGCTCCGTGACGGCCGCCCGGGCCGGGCATCCGCAGCCGCTGCTGCGCCACCCGGACGGCCGGACCGAGGTGCTGGACCTGGCGGGCGGGGTGGTGCTCGGCATCGACCCGGAGGCCTCGTACCCGCTCACGGAGCTGCGGCTGACGACGGGCTCCGTCCTCGCCCTGTACACGGACGGGCTGGTGGAGAAGCCGGGCCTCGACATCGACGTCGGGGTGGAGCGGCTGCGGAAGTCCCTGGAGGCGGCCCGGCCGTCCCCGCTGACCGAGGCCGCCGACCGGCTGATCAGCGAGGCGGGCAACACCGCCGACCGGCCGGACGACATCGCCCTGCTGCTGGCCTCCCGTACCGGCGGGGACCCGTAGGGCGTCGTGCGGTCAGGCCGGGCTCGCGAGGGTGAGCGCGGTGTTCACCAGGCCGACGTGGCTGAACGCCTGCGGGAAGTTGCCGAGTTGGCGTCCGGCGAGGGGGTCGTACTCCTCCGCGAGCAGGCCCACGTCGTTGCGTACGGACAGCAGCCGCTCGAACAGGGCGCGGGCCTCCTCCGGCCGGCCCGTCATGTGCAGGGCGTCGGTCAGCCAGAACGAGCAGGCCAGGAAGGCCCCTTCGTCCCCGGGCAGCCCGTCGACGGTGGAGCCCGCGGTGCTGTAGCGGCGGACCAGTCCGCTGCTGCCGAGTTCGGCGCGCACGGCGTCGACCGTGCCGACGACCCGCGGGTCGTCGGGCGGCAGGAATCCGACCCTGGGGATGAGCAGGGTCGCCGCGTCGAGCTCGGCGGAGCCGTAGTACTGGGTGAAGGTGCCCCGTTCGGGGTCGTAGCCGTTGGCGCACACATCGCGGTGCACCTCGTCGCGCATGGCCCGCCAGCGTTCCACGTCGCCGTCCAGGGACGGGTCGCTCTCCAGGGTGCGTACGGCCCGGTCGGCCGCGACCCATGCCATCACCTTGGAGTGCACGAAGTGGCGGCGGGGGCCCCGGACCTCCCACAGGCCCTCGTCGGGCCGGTGCCAGTTGCGTTCGAGGAAGTCGAGCAGCGCGAGCTGGATCCGCCAGGCGTGGCGTTCGGAGGGCAGGCCGGCCGACCGGGCCAGGTAGAGGGAGTCGATGACCTCTCCGTACACGTCCAGCTGGAGCTGGTCGACGGCGGCGTTCCCGACGCGGACCGGGGCGGAGGAGGCGTAGCCGCGCAGCCAGGGCAGTTCGCTCTCGGGGATCCGCCGCTCGCCGGCGATCCCGTACATGATCTGGAGGTCGGCGGGGTCGCCCGCGACCGCGCGCAGCAGCCACTCGCGCCAGGCGCGGGCCTCGTCGAGGAAGCCGGTGGACAGGAGCGAGCCGAGGGTCAGGGTGGAGTCCCGGAGCCAGCAGTAGCGGTAGTCCCAGTTCCGGACGCCGCCGAGCTCTTCGGGGAGGGAGGTGGTGGCCGCGGCGGCGATGCCGCCGGTCGGGGCGTAGGTGAGGGCCTTGAGGGTGATCAGGGAGCGGGTGACCGCCTCCTGGTAGGGGCCCTCGTAGCGGCATTGCGCGGTCCATTCCCGCCAGTCGGCGAGGCTCTGCTCCAGCGCGTCGAAGGGGTCGCAGGGCTCGGGGCGCGGCCGGTGCGAGGGGTGCCAGGTCAGGACGAAGGCGACGCGGCGGCCGGCGGTGACCGGGAACTGGGAGCAGGTGCTGTTCGCCTCGCCCCAGGTGCGGACGGGGGGTTCGCTGCGGAACCAGGCGGAGTCGGGCCCGGCGATGGCGACCCGGTCGCCGTCGCTGCGGCGCACCCAGGGCACGACGTGGCCGTAGTCGAAGCGCAGGCGCAGGGTGCTGCGCATCCTGACCGTGCCGCTGATGCCCTCGACGATGCGGATGACGTCGGGGGCGACCTCGCGCTGGGGCATGAAGTCGGTGACCTTGACGGTCCCGGTTTCGGTCTCCCAGTACGATTCCAGGATCAGCGAGCCGTCGGCGTAGGCGCGTCGGGTGCAGGGCTCGCCGACGGCGGCGTCGAGCGGCGCGATGCGCCAGTGGCCGTTCTCCTCCTCGCCGAGGAGTTTGGCGAAGCAGGCCGCCGAGTCGAAGCGCGGCAGGCACAGCCAGTCGATGGACCCGTCGCGGCCGACCAGTGCGGTGGTCATCAGGTCGCCGATGAGTGCGTAGTCTTCGATGGGTTGTGTCATTTGTGCGCTATTCCCCTGATTGTCCGGGGCCAATCAGCTCAGGCCCCGGACATCGCTCATGGGGTCGGGGTCAGGAGATCGTGACGAACTGACCGATGCTCGGTACGCCCTGGGCGTCGAGGGCGAAGAGCATGTAGGTCCCCGGCAGGACCACACCGGTGTCGGCGGGTATCGACACCGTGTACGTGCCGCCTCCGGCCGCGGTGGACACCACGGGGACCCGGCGCTGGTCGTTGTCGGTGGAGTGGGTCGCGGCGGCGGCCCGCATCAGGACGAAGGACGCCACCGGGCCCTGGGTGCTGACCGTGAGCGAGGCGCCCGGGGCCGCCCTGGGGGGCACGCCCGCGGTGATGGCGGGACGCGGCTTCGGGGTTCCGTCCGCGTTGAGCAGGTACGGCGGGGTGAAGATCGCCCCGTCGGCGTGGTTGGTCGCGCAGTCGCCGCACAGACCGCCGCCGCCGGAGAAGATCCGTCCGTCGGGCAGCAGGTTGGCCACGCTGTGGTAGTTGCGCGGAACGGCCATGGTGGCGAGCGGGGTGAAGGCGCCGGTCGCCGGGTCCCACAGTTCGGGGGTCAGGACGGAGGTGGCGTCGCTGAAGGGCACCGGATAGGCCTGACCGCCGAAGACGGCCACCTTGCCGTCGGGCAGGACCACGCTGTTGCTGAAGGCGCGGGCATGCTCCATGTCACCCGTGCGGGCGGCCTGGACCTGGCTGCCCGAGATGCCCACGGTGTAGGCGCGCTGGGTGGCCGGGGTGTCCTGGTAGGCGGGCGAGCCGCCCAGGGTGAGCAGTTTGCCGATGTCGTAGGCGACGGCGTTGCCGGTCATGGCGTCCTGGCTGTCGGCCCGGGTGCCGGCGGCGGTGATGCTGCCCTGCCCGCTGGTGGAGATCCAGTTCATCTGCTTGCTCGGGCCCAGTTGCAGCACCTTGCCACCCGAAGTGGCGTGCAGCCACATGTGGTTGTCGGCGCGGTAGGGTCCGGCCGGGTCGGCCGTGAGCGCCGGGGCGGCGGGGACTCCGGGCAGGCTGCGCCAGGTGCTGGTGGCCGGGGACCAGACTTCTCCGGCCTTGTCGGTGCCCGTGGATCCGCTCCAGGAGCCGCCGAGGACGAAGGCCTCGCCGGTGGAGAGCAGGGTCATGGCCTGGTAGCCGCGGGCGATGTTCATGCTCGTGGTGGCGGACCAGTTGTCGGTGGCCGGGTCGTAGATGCTCGCCTTCTCCGCGTTGCTGCCGCCGGTGACCAGCACCCGGCCGTCGGCGAGCATGGCTATGCCGGGACAGAACATGTCGTGTCCGGTGTTGTCGATGCGGCGCTGGGTGACCTTGCCCGTCTTCAGGTCCAGGATCGCGGTCTGCGTGTAGCCGTTGCTGCCGCCGAAGCGGTCGACGGCGTACGCGGACCAGGCCAGCAGCTTGTCGCCGGGCAGGGCGGCGGTGGCCACCGGCACCAGCGGGAAGCCGGTGATCCGGCCCCAGGAGCCGTGGACGGCCGGGCTGGAGGGACCGCTCAGGCGGATCTCACCGGCGGAGGTCCACTGTCCGCGGCCGCCGGCCTCGCTGGTCGCGGTCAGCCGGACGAAGCGGGCCGACGCGGCGCGGGTGAAGGTGGCGGTCTTGACGGTGTCGTCGTCCCGCCAGGTGCCGGAGGCCACCGGTGTGCCGAAGGTGACGCCGTCGGTGCTGGTGGCGACGGAGTAGGCGCCCACGCGCCCGTTGGGCCCTGTGGAGCGGGGATGGTAGACGAGGGCGGAGACGACCTCGGTGCGGTGCATGTCGATGGTGATGCTGTGCGGAAGCGGGGTGGGGGTGGGGGCGTACTTGCTGTGCCAGAGGGTGTTGTCCTTGCCGTCGAGGACGTTGGCCGCGCGTCCGTTCTCGGCGCCGGTCTCCTCGTCGCTCGCCGTGGCCGTCCATCCGGCGCGGGACAGGTCGATGGTGGCGGCCGGGGTTCCGGGGTCGCCCAGCAGGTCGATCTCGGCGGCGGAGGACCAGGATCCGCGGTTGCCCGCCTCGCTGAGCGCGGTGAGCCGGACGAACCGGGCGCCCTGGGGGGCGAATCCGAGGGTCTTGGGGCTGACGTCGTCCGCGAGCGTGCCGGTGGCGACCGGGGTCGCCCAGTTCAGTCCGTCGCCGCTGAGGCTGATGCTGTACTCACCGACGCGCCCGTTGGGCCCGTCGGTGCGGGGACGGTAGACGAGGGCGGAGACGACCGCCGTGCGGTGCATGTCGACGGTGATGACGTGCGGCAGCGGGGTGGGGGTGGGCGCGTACTTGCTGTGCCAGATGGTGGCGGTGTTCCCGTCGAGGACGTTGGCCGCGCGGCCGTTCTCGGCGCCGGTCTCCTGGTCGCTCGCCGTGGCCGTCCATCCGGTCCGGTCGAGGATCGGAGCCGTCGGCTCCATCGCGTTCGCGGGGACGATGCCGTGGTGCGGCGACTGTTTCGCCGTCTGCTGGTCGAAGGGCACGGGCGCGGGACGGGGCGCCGGTGCGCGGCCGGCCGCTGCGGTGCTCGTGACCACGAACCACGGGGTCAGACCGATCAGCAGGGAGCCGAGGCCGAGAGCGATGAGCAGATGGGAACGGCGTATCGCGCGGTGAAAGGCGAGGAAGCGCCTGGACTGCAATCTGACCTCCTGGGGCGAACTGATGTGCCCCGTAGAACATAGGTGAGCACAGCAATAACTCACCTGAAGTCAAAGAGAGTTGGCGCAAATCCGTATGGCCGGTCGGAATACGCCGACGCCGGGCGGGCCGTAGCGGCCCGCCCGGCGTCCACCGGCCCGTCGTCGTTCCGGGGGGTGCTAGTCGCGTACGAGGAGGAGGACGGCGGCGAGGACCACGCCGAGGGTGACGGCGAGGGCGCCGTACGCGAGGCGGTGGTTCCGCAGGACGGGCAGGAAGCGGTCGGCGGCGTACCGTCCGGGGCCGGTGAGGGCGAGGGCCGCGGCGCCCGCGGTCAGGAGCAGCTCGTACTCGATGCCCTTCGGGGCGAAGAAGGCGCCGGCGCCGTGGACCGCGATCGCGTTGATCAGGGTGCCGACGATGGCGGCCCCGGCGAGCGGGGTGAGCAGTCCGAGGGCGAGGCCGAGCCCGCCGAGGGTCTCGGTGAGGCCGGCGAGGACCGCCATGGCATCGCCCGCGGGGTAGCCGCTGGCGGTGAAGAACTGGCCGGTGCCGCTGATGCCGCCGCCGCCGAACCAGCCGAAGAGCTTCTGCGAGCCGTGCGCCGCCATGGTCAGGCCGAGGACCAGGCGCAGGAGGAGCAGGCCGGTGTCGTGGCCCGGGGTGGAGAGGGCGGAGGGCTCGGGGCGTGCGGCCGGGGCGGCGGCCTGCGGCTTCGTCGCGGTGACGGAGGGGCTGGTCATCGGGGGGGGTCCTTCCGGTCGGGCGGCCCGTGGGGAGGCAGGAGAGAGTTGTTCAAATTCGAACCGCTACCCCGACCCTAACCATTGATTCAAATTGGAACAACCCGTGTAGTCTGGGGCCATGGCTGAACCGAGATGGCTGGACGACCGCGAGATGCGCGCCTGGAGCGGGTTCCTCGCCGCGTCGGCCCTGGTGAACCGCCGTCTCGACCAACAGCTCAAGGACGAGGCCGGGCTCTCGCACCCCCAGTACGAGATCCTCGTACGGCTCGCCGCGGCGCCCGGGCGTGAGCTGAGGATGACCGAGCTCGCCAACGGGCTGATCAATTCCAAGAGCGGGCTGACCTACCAGGTCACCCAGATGGAGAAGGCCGGCCTGGTCCGCCGCCGCAGCTGCCCCTCCGACGTGCGCGGCGTCTTCGCCGTCCTCACGGACGCCGGCAGCGCCAAGCTGGAGGAGGCCGCCCCCGGACACGTGGCGACGGTCCGGGAGATCCTCGTCGACGTCCTCACCCCCGCCCAGCTCGACGCGCTCGCCGACGGGCTGGGCGAGGTCGGCCGCAGGCTGCGCGGAGAGGGCGTCTGAATGGATCCGGCCGCCCGCGGGGTAGCGCGGCCCGATATCGGGGTATAGGGCCGCCATGGACGGAAAGGTCTGGCTCGCCCTGGGCACGGTGGTCGCGGTGGGGCTCGCGATCGCCGCGGCCGTGCTGCTCGTACGGGTCTTCGCGGCCCGGCGCCTGCTGGTCGACGCGGGGATCCCACTGCACGACAAGGCCCTGTTCTGGGCCGCGGTGATCTACACCGTCTCGCCCGTGGACCTGATTCCGGACCCGGTGTACCTGGACGACATCGGGATCCTGCTGCTGGCGCTGCGCTCGCTGCACGCGGCGGCCGGGGCCGTCCGCTCCCCGAAGGAGCCCGGCGCCACCGCCTGAGCCGTCCGGGGCGACGACGAGGAAGCCGCCCGGGCCGGAGCCCGGCTCGTCGGCCTCCGCCAGGAACTCCACGCCCGGTCAGCGGACGCCGTGGGGCCGGAACTGGATGCTGATACGAGGGCCGACGGCCCGCGCCGACTTGGGCACGGCGTGCTCCATGGTCCGCTGGCAGGAGCCACCCATGACCACGAGATCGCCGTGCCCCAGGGGCAGCCGCAGCAGGGTGGCACCACCGTCGCGGGGGCGGAAGGCGAGATCGCGCGGATCGCCGACGGAGACGATGGCCACCATGGTGTCCTCCGTCCGGGAGCGGCCGGTCCGGTCGCCGTGCCAGGCGACGCTGTCGCGGCCGTCGCGGTACAGGCACAGGCCCGCGGTGGTGAAGGGCTCGCCGAGCTCGGCGGCGTAGTGGGCGGTCAGCACCTCGCGGGCCTCCGTGAGCGAGGCGTGGGGCAGGGGCTCGTCCGCGGCGTAGAACGCGAGCAGCCGGGGCACGTCCACCTCCCGCTCGTACATCTGCCGCCGCTCGGCCTGCCACGGCACGTCGGCGGCCAGCCGCTCGAAGAGCGCGTCGGCGCCGCTCAGCCAGCCGGGCAGGTGATCGACCCAGGCCCCTGCCCCGAGGTCGGTCCGCCGCATGCCGCCGAGGGGCCCGAGCCGGATCTCGTCACCCTGGTCGAAGAGGGAACCCTGAAGGCCCTGGACTGCGTGCATGGATCCAGCCTAACCCCAGCTACCGAACATATGCTCGAATAACTGGCGGCGGCCGTCACGCCGCCCCTTCCGGCTGCGTGCGGCGCGACGGCCGGCACAGCAGGGTGACGGCCACGGAGACCCCGGCGACGACGGCGATCGCGGTGCCCGGGGCGACGTACTGGGCCAGGCCGCCGGCGAGGGCGGCGCCGATGCCCTGCCAGGTCATCCGGCCCGCCGACTCGACTCCCTGGACCTGGCCGCGGACGGCCTCGGGGGTCTGTTCGAGGAGCTGCTCCTGGAGGGGCAGGGTGGCCGCGAATCCGACACCGGCGAGGAACACCGCCACGGCTGCGACCGGGACGGGCGGGTGGACGGCGAACAGCAGGAAGGGGGCGGCGAGCAGCAGCCGCAGGGCGAAGGCGAGGCGGCGTCGCCGGTCGGCGGTGAGCAGCCGGCCGACGGTCAGGTCCCCGAGGAGCATGCCCGCCGAAGCGGCGGCGAGGAGCGTGCCCGCCCGGCCGGGGTCGTAGGACAGGAACAGGGCTTCGCAGCCGACGATCAGACCGTTGGGGACCCACAGGTTCAGCAGCAGCGTCCGGCGGCGGGGGTGGGCGAACAGCTCGGCGTTCGCCGTCCAGGTCCGGCGCAGGCCGGGCCGGCGGGTGAGCCGGATCGAGTGTTCCCGGACGGTGGCGGCCACCACGGCCGTCCCGAGGGCGGTCAGGGCCGCGGCCACGGCGAAGACCCCGTACGGGCTCAGGTGGCGCAGCAGTACGGCGCCGACGGCGTAGCCGGCGATCGCCGTGCAGCCCGAGGTGATGTTCATCAGCGAACGGGCGGGCGCGTAGGCGGAGCCGGGCACGACCTCGGCGAGCAGCCCCAGCCGGGTGCCGGTGCCGAGGGACTGGAAGAAGCCCAGCGTCAGCAGCAGGGCGAACCGGGCTGTGAGCGGCAGCCCCGGGACCGCCTGGGCGGCGACGCCCACCAGCGTGACGAGTTGGAGCAGGAGGAGGGTCCGGCGGGGCCGCTTGCCGTCCGCGACGGACATCAGCGTCAGCGCGCCGAGCACCGTCGCGAACGTGGCGCCGTACATGCTCACGGCCGTCAGGAACGGGGAACCGGTCCGGTGGTTGACCAGGGTGCCGAGCGCGAATCCGGACAAAGTGCTCGCGGCGACGGTGAGGGTGAAGCTGACGTACAGGCCGCTGAACTCCTTGTTGCGGAGCAGGGCGCGGTAGCCGGTGGTGGCGGTGGCCGGAGGCAGGGCAGGGCTGGTGGCGGATCGGTGTGAAGGCATGAAAAAAGCCTCCGGACACATGCACGGGGGCACGCACACCGAAGGCCAACGCGGTCATTCTAGCAGTCTGCAGGTCCAGTTGACGGACACTTCGGGTCCCGCGGGCCGCATCGGATTCGCATTACCGCAGCGTAGGCGTGTGATCAGAAACTCACGGTCTTGGCCGCAGGCGCTGCGCGCGGTACCGTCACGGCGACATTTCCACATAGCGACGACGGCGAGACGGAAGCCCGGTGTGAATCCGGCATGGTCGCGCCACTGTGTGCTGCGGCGACATCTCCACGATGGCGTCGCGGCGAGTCAGACCCGAGGACCGTCGTCCTGCACCACCGTATGGGACGCGTTGTTCCCCGAGGAGGTTCCATCATGGCCGAGGCTCTCGCTTCCGCTGCCGTATCCACCCCCGCCGGCTCCCTGTCGGCTCCGCTGCCTGTGCGCGCGGTGCTGCCCTGGGCGCTCTTCGTCGGTCTCCTGATGCTCGTCGCGCTGTACTTCGTCGGCGCCGAACAGGGCGCCACGGCCGTGTTCGCCGGTGAAGGCGTGCACGAGTGGGTGCACGACGGTCGTCATCTGCTCGGCTTCCCCTGCCACTGAGAGGCCACGCACATGTACGCCTCCACCGTCAGAGGACTGCTGGTCCGCGGCATGCTCGCGGGCCTGATCGCGGGGCTGTTCGCCTTCGCGGTCGCCTACGTGGTCGGTGAGCCGCCGGTACGGGGTTCCATCGCCGTGGAAGAGGCCCAGGCCGCTCATGACGCCGCGGGCGCCCCGAGCGCGCACGCCGGGCACGGCGGTGACGCCGCGTCGGGCGAGGCCACCGAGGAGGAGGAAGAACTGGTCAGCCGACCGGTTCAGTCGACCTTCGGCCTGGCCACCGGCGTCCTGGTCTACGGGGTCGCGCTGGGCGGCATAGCCTCGCTCGCGTTCTCGTTCGCCCTCGGCCGTGTCGGCGGGTTCAGCCCGCGGGCCACGGCGGCACTCACCGCGGCGGGTGCCTTCGCCACGGTCTATCTGGTGCCGTTCCTGAAGTACCCGGCGACCCCGCCGGCGGTCGGCAACCCGGACACGATCGGTCAGCGCACCACGCTGTTCTTCCTGATGATCCTGCTCAGCGTGCTGCTGGGCATCGGCGCGATCATCCTCGGGCGGCGGCTGGCACCGCGCCTGGGCAACTGGAACGCGACGCTGACCGCGGGGGCCGGCTTCATCGTCGCCGCCGCCCTGGCGTTCGTGTTCCTGCCGGACAACAGCGACGCCGTCCAGCCCGGTTTCCCCGCAGCTCTGCTGTGGGAGTTCCGGGTGGCCTCGCTGGCCGTCCAGCTCGTCCTGTGGGCCGTGTTCGCCGTCGTCTTCGGCGTCCTCGCCCAGCGGCTCCTCGCCGCGCGCGCCGACGGCGCGGAAGCGACGGCTCCGGCTCAGCAGGAGGCGCCCGCGCTCGGCTGATACCGAACGCGCCGCCTGTGCCCGGGCCCCGCCGACCCCTGTGGGGGGTGGCGGGGCCCGGGCACGTGCGCGTGGCGGCGCCCTACGATGTGCGCATGAGTGCGGGCAGACATCCGGCAGGTGCACACGATGCGCAGATCGCGCAGGACCCACCGGACATCCCGGGCGCGCCGGGCACCCCTGAGCGGGGCGACCGGCTGGAGGCCGCCGCGTCCGTGCTCGCCCTGCTCGCCGACCGCACCCGCCTGGCGCTCATGGAACGCCTCGGCCGGGGCGAGGCCGATGTCACCACCCTCACCGAGGCGTGCGGGGCCGCCCGCCCCTCCGTCAGCCAGCACCTCGCCAAGCTGCGTCTGGCCGGGCTGGTCACCACCCGCAAGGACGGCCGCCGGGTCGTCTACGCCCTGGGTCACGGGCATCTGCGGCGGCTGGTGGACGAGGCCCTGAACGCCGCCGACCACCAGCTCGGTTCCCTCCCGCCGCACGACTGAACACCTCGCGCCGGAAGCTGTCCCGCCACGATCGCGGCGAGCGCGAGCGCGAAGCCCCCGAGTTGTACCGGGCCGAGCGTCTGGCCGAGCAGGACGGCCCCGAGCACTGCGGCGACCAGCGGCGAGAGCAGGCCGAGCACCGCGGCGGAGGTGACGGGGAGGCTGCCGATGCCCTGGAACCACAGGACGAAGGTGGCCAGGCCGCAGACCAGGGAGAGCCAGAGGTAACCGAGGGCGGCGGTCGGGCCGATGGCGGGCGGTGGGCCTTCGGCGAGGAAGGTGACGGGGATCAGGAACAGGCCGCCGGCCGTGAGCTGCCATCCGGCGAATGCGGTGGGGCCCATGCCGGGGGGCCGCCCCCAGCGCTTGGTGAGCGTCACCCCGAGTGCCAGTGCGGCCGCGGCGGACAGGCCCGCCGCGATGCCCACGGTGTCGAACGCCGCGTCCGGGCCGATCACCACCCCTGCGATGCCCACGACGCCGATCACACCCCAGGCCAGGCGCCGGGCGGAGAGACTCTCGTGGAGGACGGTCACGGCCAGGACGGCGACCATGAGGGGCATGGCCGCCGTCAAGGTGGCGGCCACCCCACCGGGCAGGCGTTCGGCCGCGATGAACAGCAGGGGGAACAGGAGTCCGATGTTCAGCGTGCCGAGCACCGCGACCCTCCCCCACCAGGCTCCCCGGAGCGGTGTCCGGGTGAGCGCGAGAGCGATCAGGCCGGCGGGTAACGCCCGTAGCAGGCCAGCGAACAGGGGGTGTCCCGGCGGCAGCAGCTCGGTGGTGACGATGTAGACCGTGCCCCACGTCAGGGGGGCGAGCGCGGTCAGGAGGGTGCGCGGCAGGTTCCCACGGGCCGCCTGTGCGGCTGGACTTGTCATGCCTCGGAGTCTCATCGGGCCCGATCGATGAGTCCAACACATGTTTGTCAGCCCATCGATCGTGATCCACGATGGATCGATGGAGCTCCAGCAGATGCGCTACGTCCTCGCCGTCGCCGAGACGAACAGCTTCACCCGGGCCGCCGAACGGTGCCTGGTCGTCCAGTCCGCCCTCAGCCACCAGATCGCGCGCCTGGAACGGGAACTCGGCGCACGGCTCTTCGAGCGCACCAGCCGCCGGGTGCGGCTGACACCGGCCGGTGAGGCGTTCCTCCCGGCCGCCCGTCAGTGTCTGGACGCCGCCGAGCGGGCGGCCGCCGAGGTCGCGGCGGCCGTCGGGGAGGTACGCGGGCGGCTCGCGGTCGGGCTGATCCCGACCGTCGCCGCGGTCGACATCCCGGGGGCGCTGCACGACTTCCGCCGGCGGTATCCCCACGTGCGCGTCAGCCTGCGGGTGGGCGCGAGCGAGGACCTGGTCGAGCAGGTCCGGGACGGGGTCCTCGACGTGGCCTTCCTGGGGCTGCCGACCACCGCCCGGCCCCAGGGTGTCGCCGCCCGCGAACTCGCCCGGGACCGGCTCGTCGCCGTGGTCGCGCCGGACCATCCGCTCGCCGCCGAACCGGCGGTCGGCCTGCGCAGGCTCTCCCGCGAGGTGTTCGTGGACCTGCCGGCCGGAACGGCCGGACGGATCCAGTCCGACCTGGCCTTCTCGGCCGCCGGTCTCACCCGTGACGTCGCCTTCGAGGTCACGAGCGCCGACTACATCACCCGCCTCGTGGGACCGGGCCTCGCCGTCGCCATGCTCCCCTCCGCCTACGCGCCCCGGCTCACCGGCGTGGCGACCGTCGAGGTGACCGACGCCCCGGCCCGCGTCGAGTACGCCGTCTGGAGCCGGAGCGGCGGCACCCCGGCGGCGACCGCCTTCCTCACCGCCCTCGACGGCCACGTCCAGGCGTAGGCCGCCCGGAACCGTAGGCCGCCCGGAACGGCGCACAACGGGTGCACAGGTGCGCACATGTTGACTACGCTGAATCCGACCGAATCCGACGTGCTGTCATCGATCCGCCGACCGGGACGGGGACCGTGCTGTCCGTACTGCGCAACGCCGGCTATCGCCGCCTGTTCACCGCCCAGGTCATCGCCCTGGTCGGGACCGGCCTGGCCACCGTCGCACTGAGCCTGCTCGCCTACGAACTCGCGGGCGAGCGCGCCTCGGCGGTCCTCGGTACCGCCCTCGCGATCAAGATGATCGCCTACGTCACGATCGCCCCGGTGATCGGCGCGATCGCCGACCGGATTCCCCGCCGCGCCCTGATGACGTCCATGGACCTGACCCGCGCCGGTGCGGCCGTGGCCCTTCCGTTCGTCACCGAGATCTGGCAGATCCACGTCCTGATCTTCCTGCTCCAGGCGGCGTCGGCGGCCTTCACCCCGACCTTCCAGGCTACCGTCCCCGCGATCCTGCCCGCCGAACGCGACTACACCCGGGCCCTGTCGATGACCCGGCTCGCCTACGACCTGGAGAGCCTGTTCAGTCCGGTCCTGGCCACGGCACTGCTGAGCCTGGTCTCCTACGACTGGCTGTTCGCCGGCACGGCCGTCGGCTTCCTCGCCTCCGCCGCGCTCATCGTCGCGACGGCGCTGCCCGGACCCGCCCCGGTCGAGCGGACCGGCGGCGTCCGTACCCGGGCCGCCTTCGGCACGCACCTCTTCCGGGCCACGCCCCGGCTGCGGGCCCTGCTCGCACTCGACCTCGCGGTCGCCGCCGCCGGGGCCGTCGTCCTCGTCGACACCGTCTCCCTGGTGCGCGGCCACCTCGACCGCCCGGCGGGCGCCGTGCCGCTCGCCCTCGGGGCGTACGGCGCCGGGTCCATGCTGACCGCGCTGCTCCTGCCCCGCCTCCTGCAACGCTCCACCGACCGCGCGGTGATGCTCCGTGCCGCCTTCACCCTCCCGGTGGCCCTGGCGGCCGGGGCCGCGATCGGCGCGACCGGCCCGCGCCCGTGGTCCTGGCCCGCGCTCCTGGCCGTCTGGGCCGCGATCGGCGCCGCCTGTTCCGCCGTCCTGACTCCGGGCGGCCGGGTGATCCGCCGCTCCACCGCCGACACGGACCTGCCCGCCGCGTTCGCCGCCCGCTTCTCCCTCTCCCACGGCTGCTGGCTGCTCACCTACCCGGTGGCCGGGTGGCTCGCCGCGGGGGCGGGGCTTCCGCTGACCGTCCTGATCCTGGGCGCCGTGGCGCTGAGCGCCGCCACGGCCGCGGCCGTGATCTGGCCGGCCCGGGACCCGTACCGGCTGGACCACGTGCACCCGGACCTCCCGCCCGGTCACCCGCACCTCGCCGACGCCCGTCCGGCCAGGGGCGGTTGGCGGCACGGGCACCACTACGTCATCGACCGGCACCACCACCGCTGGCCCGGGAAAACACCTGGCCGGTCGTACTGAGTGGCGCTACGATCACCGCGATGACCACTCACTCCGTTCACAGATCGGGGGTCCCGTCCACGCAAGGTGAGCGCTGATGCCCACCGAGAACGTGCACGGGGATTCCCGCCTCTCCCTCTGGCTCCGCGTACGCGAGTACGCCGTGCCGGCGTCCATGATCGAGACTGCGACCGCCCGCCGCTCCGCCGGGGACTGGGCCGGGGCCTGCGCCGCCGCGGGCATCGACGTCGATCTCGATCTCCGTTTCCTGGCGCGCTCGCGCGGCCACGACCTCGCGGCCCGGATCCGGGCCGATCTTCGCCACCTGGCACCCGACCTGTTGCGCTGGCACATGCCGCGCATCGCTCCCGACGGACTGCTGCGCCCCGGGCTGACCGTTTCCCTGGCCCGGTACGACACGACCGCACCCGGCGAACCGCATGCCGCGCGCCCCGCAGACCCCGAACGCCCCGTACACCTCGTGGCCAGGACTCCGCCGGCGTGGGCGGACGGCGGTCAGCGGATCAGCCTCGCCCTGTGGGACGGATCCCGCTCCGGGCACGGCACTTGGGGGGACCCACGCCGCGGGCTCCGTCCCGACCGCCGGTTCCGCCTCGACCTGCACCGCCATCTGTGGGACGTCCGCAGGACCGACGAGCTGCGGGTCCGGTCCGGGGCCGACCGGCCGCCCGCCGAGGGCCTTCCCGCGCCGGACGCCGAGCTCCTGGCGGTGGTCCCGGACGGGCACCGGTGCGCCGTCGGCAGGTGGGCCGCCGAGGCCGGGATCCTGCTCCGCGCCGAGGGCCGGACCGCCGGCGGCGTCGCCGTACGGCTGGGGGCCCGGCACCGGCTGGTGCTGGACCTGGCCTCGGACGGCCCGGGGCCGCCCGTGGCGCGGATCGGGGCGGCGCCGGCCGACGGCAGCGCCTCCGCGCTGCCGATCCTGCCCGACGCGGCGGTCTGGACCCTGCCCGACCTGGACCTGATCCGCTCCGGATCCATCGAGGCCGGGCGGCTGCATCCGCTGGTCGCCTCGGCCCTGGTACCGGACCGCGGGCCGGCCGGACCGGCCGGCGCCACGGACGCGGACGCGGACCGTGCGGGGCAGCCCCGACTCGTCGAGTGCCGGGGCGCCCGGCACCGTATCGGCCTGGTCGACGGGGTGCTGGCCGCACTGGACCACGACCCTGCCGAGATCCGCCGGGAGGAACTGCTCTCCGCGCTGACCGGCACGCCACTGCCCTGCCTGCAGGCCATCGACGCGGCGCACCGTCGGCCGGACTGCCTCACCGGGGTCCGCGAACGCCTGGACCACGGCGACATCGCCGGGGCGCTGGCCGTGGTGGAAGGGCTGCTCGGCCCCGACGCCCTGCTGCGCGCCGGGGCCCTGCGGGACGAGCTGGAAGCGGCCGCGCTACGGCGGCTCACCTACGGGCTGTTCCGGGCGGGCCTGGCCGGACCCGGCCCCGGCCGGATGCATCCGCGCGCATCCCGTCCACGGGAGCACCGGCTCCACCCGCGCCAGGCACACGCCCACTGACGCCCGGGCCCTCCGCCCTCCTCCTTTCCCTTTACCCCGGTCCCCCGGACGTCCATTCCTCACGAACCCACAGGTGATCACTCATGCCCTCGCACACCCCGTTCACAGCTACCGGCGCCTCTTCCCCGCTCGACCAGCTCGACGTCGCCGAGCGACTGCTGGCCCTGCTGCGCGACACCACCACCGAACCGCGCCCCGACGACCAGCTGGCGGCCCTGACCCTGGCCGTGGCCGCCGACCTGCCGGTGCTCCTGTGGGGTGAGCCCGGCATCGGCAAGACCGCGGCCCTGACACAGCTCGCCGAGACCCTTGACCTGCCCCTGACCACGGTGATCGCCAGCGTGCACGAGCCGTCCGACTTCTCCGGCCTGCCCATCGTCGGGGACGATCCCGCCGAGCAGGGTGTCCCGATGGCCCCGCCGGACTGGGCCGTGCGCCTCGTACGGGCCGGGCGCGGGCTGCTGTTCCTGGACGAGCTGTCCACGGCTCCGCCCGCCGTCCAGGCCGCCCTGCTCCGTCTCGTGCTGGAACGCCGGATCGGCTCGCTCCAACTGCCGCCCGGCGTACGGATCGTGGCCGCCGCCAACCCGCGGGGCTCGGCGGCCGACGGCTGGGAGCTGAGCCCTCCCCTGGCCAACCGGTTCGTCCATCTCCAGTGGACCCACGACCACGACGTGGTGGTCCGCGGGCTCGGCGGGACCTGGCCCCGGGCGGCGCTGCCGCGCCTGGACGCCGGGAGACTGCCGGCGGCCGTGGACCACGCCCGCCGGGCGGTGTGCGGGCTCCTCACCACCCGCCCCGCGCTCGTGCACCGGCTGCCCAGCACCGAGACCCGCCGGGGCGGTGCGTGGCCGTCGCCCCGCAGCTGGGACATGACGGTACGTCTGCTCGCCTTCGCGCACGCGGCCGACTCGTCCAGGGAAGTGCTCTCCATACTGGTCAGGGGCACGGTGGGGGACGGTCCGGGGCTGGAGCTGCTGGCCGCACTGGACCGGATGGACCTCCCGGACCCCGAGGAACTGCTCGCCGACCCGGCGCGCGCCGACCTGCCCGAGCGGGGGGATCGGCGCCAGGCCACGCTCGACGGCGTGGTGGACGCGGTCCGCAGGCGCCCGGACAGGTCCCGCTGGGACGCGGCGTGGGCGCTCCTGGTCCGGGCGCTGGAGACCGGGGCCCCCGACCTGGTGGTCGTTCCCGCGACGACCCTCGCCGCGCTGCGCCAGGAGGACTGGGACGTACCGGAGTCGATCGAACGGCTTGCCGGAGTGGTGACCCTGTCCCGGCGGGCGGACCTGTCGCAGGAGCGGGCGGCGGCCCGGACCGGGGAACCCGTGGGGGCCGGCCGATGAGTGCACAGGCGACGGGGACAGGGCGGGCGCAGGAGCACCCGGCGGGGACACGGCGGGCCGGGGCGCTGGACGTCGACAAGCTCTTCGCGGCCCGGCTGCACGCCGCCCGGGTGCGGCCCTACCTGGCGACGGCGCTGTTCGCCCTGCACACCGTGGAATCCCGGCAGGTGCCGACGATGGCCGTCGACCGGCACTGGCGGTGCTACGTCTCGCCCGGGTTCGTGGACCGGACACCGGTGGAGGAGCTCGCCGGGGTCTGGGTCCATGAGGTGTCCCATCTGCTGCGCGACCACCACGGGCGCGGTGACCGGGTCGCCCGGGAACGCGGACTGACCGGGCCGGGCGAACGGCTGCGGATGAACATCGCCGCGGACTGCGAGATCAACGACGACGTGTACGGCGAGGGACTGGTACGTCCCGAAGGGGCGCTGACACCGGAGTACTTGGGCCTGCCCGCGGGCGAGCTCATGGAGGACTACCTGCGGCAGTTCAGGCTCGGACCGAGCACGCAGGAGCTGGTCTGGCTGGACTGCGGCAGCGGCGCCGACGGCCTGGAACGCGTATGGGACCTGGGGCCGGACGGCGCGCACGGCCTCAGCGCACAGGAGCAGGACGCGGTGCGGTTCCGGGTGGCGCAGGGGATCACCGGCCGTCCGGGAAGCACGCCCGCGGGATGGCGGCGATGGGCGGAGGAGGCATTCCACCCTCCGCAGCCCTGGCGGGAGTTGCTGGGTGCGGCGGTACGGTCGGCGGCCTCCGGTGCGGGCGCGGGCGAGGACTACAGCTACGCCCGGCCCTCCCGGCGCTCGGCCGCGGTGCCCGGCGCCGTACTCCCGAGCCTGCGGCGCAGACCGCCCCGGGTCTGCGTGGTCATCGACACCTCGGGTTCGGTCAGCGACGCCGAACTGGGCAGTGCGCTGCTGGAGGTCGCCGCGATCGCCCGTGCCGTGGGCGGCCGTAGCGACATGGTCAGCGTGGTGCCGTGCGACGCGGCGGCCCGGATCGTGCACCCGCTGTGCAGCGGTGAGGGCATCCCGTTGCTGGGCGGCGGGGGTACGGATCTGCGCACGGGATTCGCCAAGGCCCTCGGCACGGGACCCCGGCCCGACGTGATCGTGGTCCTGACGGACGGACAGACGGCCTGGCCGGCCACGCGACCGCCCTGCCGCACGGTGGTGGGTCTCTTCCCCCGGAACCGGCGGAGCGGTTGGCGCGAGGACAACCCCGACCACGTACCGAACTCCCCGCCCGCCTGGGCCCGCGTGGTGACCATCGGGTCCCCCGGCACCCACTGACCTGCGCCTGCGCCCCGCCGGGCAGAAGATGACGGAACGTGCCCGGACAGGATACGAAGACCTCGTGAACGAAAAGACCCAGGCAGCGACCGTCCGCGTGTTCATAGCGCTGGCCCCGCCCGACGACGCGAAGGAAGAGCTGGAGCAGCGGCTGCAGCCGGCTTACGCCGCGTACCCGCGCATGCGCTGGAACCGCATCGAGGACTGGCACATCACCCTGGCCTTCCTCGGCGAGCTCCCGGTCACCTCCGTCGAACTGCTGCGGCCGCCGCTCGCGGAGCTCGCCGCGGCCCGGCGGCCGCTGCGGCTCGCACTGCGCGGCGGCGGGCACTTCGACGAGCGGGTCCTGTGGACCGGGATCGACGGAGACATCGAAGGGCTGCACGTGCTCGCCGCCGAGGTGCGCGCCGCGGTCACCGACCGCGGCATCCCGTTCCACGGGCGGCCCCTGCGCCCGCATCTGACGCTGGCCCGCTCGCGCCGCCACGACACCACCAGTGCGGTGGAGGCCGCCACCGGGCTCGACGCGTTCACCGGCCGCCCGTGGGAGGCCCGGCGCCTCCACCTCGTCGGGAGCAACACCGGCCGCGGCCCCGGTCCCATCCACTACCGGGACATCCAGTCGTGGCCTTTCGAGGGCGACGGCTGACACCGGCACGGGCCGTGCGGAGGGACGCGGTGCCGTCCTCACCGATGCGGCGCCGAATCGCGCGGACGGATACCTGCCCGGCCGGCAAGACACCCCCAGAACGTGTCCGCACAGCAGCGCCGACCGCCGATGGGCGCGCCCGACCACCTGCTGGTCCCTCCGGACGGAGTCCGGGGGATGAGGTGCGGTGCCGGACGTCGCGGGGCAGGCGGGACCTTGCGGACAGGCCTAGGACGAAGCCGAGGGCGCCGCGCCGAGACGGGCGGCCGTCGCGCACACCCGCCGGAGCAGGTAGTGGAGCTGGGCGCGCTCACCCTTCGTGAGGGACGCCAGCAGGACGTCCTGCACCGCGTCCATGTCGCCCTGCATCGCCGTCAGTGCCGCCGTACCGGTCGGGGTGAGCGTCACCACCTCGTGGCGCCCGCCGATGGTGACGACCATGTCCTGCACCAGGCCCTGCGCCAGGAGATCACCGATCACCCGCGAGATGTCTGCCAGTGGCACGTCCATCCGGGCGGCGAGATCGCGCCGGGCGTGCGGCCCCCATTCGGCGAGCGTCGTGAGAACCGACCGGTGCAAGGGGCTCGACCCGCTCGCGCGCAAACGCTCGGCGGTCAACGCGTCCACGGCCTCGCCCGCCGCCGCCAGGAGATGCACGGTCTGCTCGGAGGGACTCGACGACCCGCTCCCCCTGTCGTACACGTCGCGTCCAATCGCCGGGAAGGGGGATGTCGCCTCCGGCCCGGGACACGCGGACGACGTCGCCCACGGCACACTGCGCGCCGGGTACGGAGCACTTCCGGCTCCGGGACCACACGGCGCTCCGGGCCCGTAGAGGTAGGTGAAGTAAATCCAGGCTGAGCTTACGTGCACCTGAGGCGATCGGTCTACATCGACGTCGTCGCTCGGCGGTTCAGCGACTCCGTACGTTTGCGGCGGCGAGCTCCACGTACTCGTGCAGACCGTACGCCAGCGCCAGTCCCAGCAGCGCGGAGACCGCCACCGCCGTCATCAGGCCCGCCGCTGCCGCCTGTGTCCTGCGTGCCTGCGGCCGGACCGGCACGGGCCGCAGCAGGGCTTCGACCCGCTGCGGGACCGGCCCGGTACTCACCGACAGCAGGGGGCCACCGCCCTTGCCCGCCTTCTCGGCGGACGCGGCGGCCAGCGCCGCGCGTGCGATCGCGGTCGCCGCCAGCCGCCGGTCGCCCACCGACGAGGCCGCCGACTCGTCCGCCCACCGCTCCAGGTGGAAGTCGAGCGCCGCGCGCAGGGACCGCAGGGCGGGGTGCACCGCGGCCGCCAGGTAGGCGGTGACGGACCACAGGTGGTGGCGGCCCGTCAGATGGGCCCGCTCGTGGCCGAGCAGCACCTCGCGCTCCGCCGGACCGAGGATCTTGAGCATGCCCGTCGTCACCACGACCCGGCCGCCGCGCCCCCGCCATCCCGGCAGCGCGAAGGCCTGCGGCTCGGCATCCGGTACGACCAGAAGATCGCCGTCGGGCACCGCGCCGCCGGTGGACGACCAGGCGCGGGCGAGCAGCGAGCGGCGCTCGTACCAGCGGCGGACCAGCAGCACCGCCTGGAAGGCCAGCACCCCACCGGCGACCACAGCGACGGGCACGGTGGTCGGCCACTCGGCAGCCGCCCGCGACAGAGGAATCTGCTCCAGGGAGACGAGGAACGGCACGTGGAACAGGCCGATGAGTGCTGCCACGGTGCCGCCGGCCAGCAGAACAGCGGCTCCGGTCAGCGCCGCGCACGCCTCCCTCGGCGGCAGGAGATCGGCCAGCCGGCGGGTGGCCGGCACCGCTGCCCAGGGAAGCAGCAGGGCCAGCACGACCACGGCCAGGACCAGGGTCATGCGCCTTCCCCGGACTCCAGGAGCAGACGCCTCAGGGCTTCCTCGTCGTCCCCGGACAGCGAGGAGACGAACCGCTTCAGGACGAGGTCGCGTTGCGGCTCCCGCTCCAGCTCGCGGCGCATGCGCCCGGCCGCCAGTCCGGCGGCGTCGTCCGCGGCGGCGTAGGCGAAGCCCCTGCCCTCGCGGGTGCGCACGACCGTCCCCTTCTCGTAGAGGCGGGTGAGGATCGTCGTCACCGTCGTCCGGGCCAGGTCCCGGTCGAGCGCGGCGTTGATCTGCTGCGGGGTCAACGGCCCCTCGGCCGCCCACAGGACCGCCAGCACATCCGCGACGAGTTCACCGTGCGGACGCCTTGCGTCCCCGCCGTCCTGCACCATCCCGCCACCGCCCTGCCGCCACTCCGGGCCATGCACCCGGTCATCGATAAAATAGGTTTGCCTTATCTAACTGTAGGGGGGCTGGCAGGGGGCCTGGATCGGGCCCCGCATCCATGCGCCGACGGGACCCGGCCCCGTCATTCCTCGCCGGTCTCGCCCTGCGCGATCTCGATGCCGGCGTGCAGGTCGTCGGCCGCCTGGAAGGACGCGCCGGCCGACACGGCCAGACAGGCCAGCAGCGTCAGCGCGGCCAGGCGGGGCGGGGCTCCGGGGACACGCGTCCGCGCGGGCTGCCCAAGCAGGGCCGCGACCCGCAGGGGCACCGGGCCCGCCGTGGCGGCCAGCGCGAAGCCGGGCCGGCACCGGGCGGGGGACGTACGGGAAGGGGACGTACGGGCAGCCAGAGCGGCCCGGCCGATGGCCCGGGCCGCGAGGCGGCGGTCGCCCACCGCCTGCGCGGCGTATTCGTCCGCGGTGCGCTCCAGGGCGTAGCGCAGGGGCTCGCGCACGGCACGCAGCCCCGGATGGCAGTGGGCGGCCAGCTCGACGATCGCCACCAGAAGGTGGTGACGGCCTCTCAGATGGGCCCGCTCATGGGCGAGCAGGACCTCGCGTTCCGCCGCGGACAGCGCGTGCAGCATCCCTGAGGTGATCACGACGCGGCCGGGGCGGCCCGGCAGCGCGTAGGCGTCGGGGTGCTCCTCCTCCAGGACCACGAGCTCGCTGCGGCTGCCCGCGGCAAGCACCCGCGCCTGCCGCAGCCGGCGCCACCATCCGCGCGCGTCGCGCAGCAGCAGGGCGCCGCCGGCGGCGAGCAGCGAGGCGGCCACGGCACTGATCGCGACGGCCGTGCCCGGCGAGCCTGACGCCAGTGGTGTGAGCAGGTGGCCCAGCGCGGCCACCTGCCGCAGGTGCGTGGCCCCGGGGACGGCCAGCAGGGTAAGGGCCGCGGTGCTGCCCGCGGCGAGGCCGGCGGCCGAACAGACCAGCAGCCGGACGGCCCGCCTCGGCGGGAGGCTCGTGACCAGCACGCGGCCCACCGGACCGGCGAGGAAGGGCAGCAGGAGCGGCAGCAGAAGTGGCAGCAGGAGCGGCAACGACCCCGGCCGGTTCACGCGACACCCCCGGCGCCGTCGCCCTCCAGCAGAGCACGCAGCAGCGTCTCGTCCTCGTCGCTGAGCTGGGAGACGAAGCGGCTCAGCACGGTCACGCGGTCCTCGGTCCCGGCCAGTTCCGCGTGCATGCGGCGCGCGGTGAGCCCCGAAGCGTCCTCGGTCGGCAGGTAGGCGAACCCGCGGCCGGACCGGGTGCGGGTCACCACGCCCTTCTCGTACAGACGGGACAGGATCGTCGTCACCGTCGTGCGGGCATGGGAGGAGCCGAGCGCCTCCTGCACCCGCCCCGGCGTCAGCGGAGTTCCGGCCGCCCACAGTGCCGCCAGGACACTCGCCTCCAGCTCACCGGCGGGCCGCCGTTCCGCGTGCGCGTCCCCCATGGGAATCTCCTCACCACAACAATCGTCTACAGTGACGTAGACCGTCTACAGAACTGTAGTCGATGATGTCGTCACCACCCCGTCCACGCACCAGCAGGGGAGCCGTCCACCATGGCCCTATCCGCCCACATGGACATGGCAGTGCCACAGGCCGTGAACCTGCTCGACGCCGGATCCCTGTTGTCCGCATTCGGCGCGCTCGGCATCGCCGTCGTCCTCTTCGCCGAGACCGGCCTCCTGGTCGGGTTCTTCCTGCCCGGCGACTCCCTCCTGTTCACCGCGGGCCTGCTCTGCGTGCCGGGCGGGAACCGCCCCGTCCACCTCTCACTGCCTCAGGTACTGGCCTTCGCCGTGATCGGCGCGCTCCTGGGGGCGCAAGTGGGCTACCTGATCGGCCGACGCGGGGGCCGCGCCCTGCTCGCCCGTAGCCGGAGCCGGAAACTCCACGACGGAGCCGAGCGCGCCGAGGAACTCCTCCACCGCTACGGGCACGCCAAGGCCGTCGTGCTGGCCCGCTTCGTACCGGTGGTGCGCACCGTGCTCAATCCCCTGGCCGGAGCCCTGGGCGTACCCGCCCGCGTCTTCACCCTCTGGCAGGTCGTGGGCGGGCTCCTCTGGACCGTGGGCCTCGTCCTCGCCGGATACGCCCTCGGCTCCTCCGTGCCCGACGTCGACCGTTACCTCCTGCCGATCGTGGCCCTCGTCGTCCTCGTCTCCCTCACCCCGGTGGCCGTCGAGATGATCCGCCGGCGGGGCCCCCGCACCCCGGACGGAAGTGCGCGGTGAGCCTGGCCACCCTGGACGGGAGATGACCGAGCACCCCGGTCACGCGATGATCGTCGCCGCAGCGCTGCCCCTGGTCGTGAGGCACGGCATGTCGGTCACCACCTCGATGGTGGCCCGGGCCGCGGGAGTTCCGACAGCGGCGGTCTTCACCGCGTTCCCCGACAAGACCGCCCTGTTCGAAGCCTGTGCGGCCGAGGCCCTGAGGGCGGACGAAGCGGTGGCGGCCATCAACGCGATCGACCTGACCCGGCCGCTCGACGCCCGACTGGCCTCGGCCGCCGTACACCTGCGCAGCTACGCAACCCGCGTACTCCTGCTCGCCGATGCCATACCCCTGAACCGGACCCGGCTCCCCGGGCCCGGGGAGAACACCGGCGGCCCCGCCCGGCACGAGGAAGAGCTCGCCTCGCTCCGACAAGCCCTCACGGCCTTGTTCGAACCGGAGCGTGAGCTCCTCAGAATGCCCCCGGAGCACCTCGCCCGGGTGTTCCAGTCGATGGTCCTGTCGGGCGCTCCGTCCGGACCTGCGGAAACCCTGCCCGCCCACGAGCTGGTGTCGCTGCTCCTGTGGGGCGCGCTCACCCCTCCCTGACCGAAACAGCGCCCGTCCCGGCCCCAGGCACCACGCCACCCCGCACACCACGCCCCACGCCCCCATGCCCGATGCCCGTGCCGCCGTGGCGGCCTGTCCGGACAGGACACCCGATGACCTCCGTCCCCGCTGCCGCACCCGGCGCCGCCGGCAAGCCGTGGTGGCTGCCCGCCCTGCCGGCGCTGGCGTGCTCGATGCTGCTGGCGGCGCTGGTCGTGTCGGCCTGCGCGGCGCACGGCACACCGTTCGGGGTGGACGAGGCCCTGCACCGCTGGGCACTGGAACACCGCTCGCGCTGGGCGGTCGGCTTGGCCGTGGCGGTCACCGTGACGGGCAGCGGAGTGCCCGCCTACGTGCTGGCGGCGCTCGCCGGGGCCATGACCGTCAGGGCCCGGCGCTGGCGCGGGGCACTGGCGGGTGCCCTGGCACTGGTGTCGGTGCAACTGCCGCGCATCGCCCTGGCGTCGTGGCTCGCCCGGCCCCGGCCGCCGGCCGACGAGTGGGCGTGGTCGGCCGACGGGTACGCCATGCCCTCGGGGCACACCACGACCTCCGCGGCCGTGGCGGTCCTCCTCACCGCCGGGGTGTACCGAGCGGTGCGGGGCCCGGCGCGGCGGCCGCTCCTGGTGATACCGGCGCTGTGGGCGGCGGCCGTGGGCGTCAGCCGTGTCTACCTCGGCATGCACTGGCCCACCGATGTCCTGGCGGGGTGGCTGCTGACCACCCTGTGGGCCGGGCTGCTCGGGATGTTCCTGATTCTCCTCCGGCGCCGGAAGTCCGGTGCCGTCCCGTCGAACGAAGGTGAAGGCACGTGAGCGTGATCAGTGTGGGGCAGGCCGTGGTCCTCGGCATCGTGGAAGGGGTGACGGAGTTCCTGCCGGTCTCGTCCACCGGCCACCTCAAGATCACCGAAGGGCTGATGGGTATCCCTGTCGACGACAAGTCCGTCGTGGCCTTCACCGCCGTCATCCAGGTCGGCGCGATCGCGGCGGTCCTCGTCTACTTCTTCCACGACATCGTGCGCATCGTCTCCGCCTGGGGCCGTGGATTGGCAAACCGCGAGGAGCGCTACCACCACGACTACAAGTTCGCCTGGTGGGTCATCTACGCCACCATCCCCATCGTGGTCGTGGGGCTCGCGGCGAAGCCGCTGATCGAGGGACCGCTCGCCTCCCTGTGGGTGGTGGCCGGATCCCTGATCGTCGGCAGCGGCCTGATGTGGGCGGCCGACCGGACGGGCCGCCACAAGCGCGGCGAGGACGACACCGACCTCAGGGACGCCATGCTGGTCGGCTCCTCCCAGATCCTCGCCCTGCTCTTCCCCGGCTTCTCCCGATCCGGTGCCACCATGTCCACCGGCCTCATGCTCGACCTGGAACGGGTCGCAGCCACCCGCCTGTCCTTCTTCCTCGGCATCCCCGCCCTGACCGGCGCGGGCCTCTACGAGCTCAAGGACGCCGTCGGCGCCGGCATCGACGCCCTGCCCCTGGTCATCGGCACCGCCGTGTCCTTCGCCGTCGCCTATGCCTCGATCGCCTGGCTCCTGAAGTTCGTCGCCAAGCACTCGTTCAACGCCTTCGTCGTCTACCGGATCGTCATCGGCGTTCTCCTCTTCGGGCTGCTGGGCACCGGCGTCCTGCACGCCTGACCGTTCGGCCGGGGCCGCCGCGGGCGGGGGAACCCGCCTGCTCCCCCAGGCCCGCGAGGGCTTCGGACGGGGGCGCCGGCCCGGGCGCCGGAGCGGGCCCGGGCCCGCTCCGGCGAACTGCGTCCGCTCCCGCCGCACCGGGCGATCCACGAGGTCATGCGCCGGTCAGCGCTGCCGGTGCGTCGTCCGTCTCCCTGAAGGAGGCCGACAGGGCGCGCGCCTCGTGCTCGGTCATCCGGGGAGTGTCGTACGGCACGGCATTGACCCAACGCTGGGTCAGCCGGGCGATCCGCTCGCCGTACCGCTCCGCGGTGATCAGGTCGCCGCGCGATCCGGCCCGCTCCGGCCCCTGGTCGGCGTGGCTCTGGCTCATCAGACCCAGCCACGAGCCCAGACGGTTCACATCGTCGCGGGTGCCACCGCTCCAGTTGTTGCCCGGCATGTCACCCACGCCGATCCACTGCATGCCCATCTGCGCGCCGAAGACCGCCAGTTGCTCCAGGACCGCGAGCTTGTCACCGCTCTGCGAGGCGGACATGGTGAACGCTCCGGCCAGCTTGTCCTTCCACGCCTGCGTCGTGAACGGCGTGAACGCCGCTTCCATGAACGCCTTGAACACCGCCGACACACTGCCCATCAGCGTCGGGCAGCCGAAGACGATCGCATCGGAACGGTCGAGCAGCGCCAGTACCTCCGCATCGTGCCACCGGCCCGCGACGACGTCCTCGGGCCGGATCTCGACGAGATGCACCCGGACTCCCTGCACCAGCCGCGCCCCGTCGGCGAGGTGCTCGGCCAGGACCCGGGTGTGCCCGTGCACCGAGTGGTGGACCACCGTCACCGTGGCCGTCGGCGCATCGTGCTCACGGGCGACTTCATTGACTGTCATGTGCTCTTCGCTACTTCCGGTCGTGGGGAAATCCCTGCCTGCCCACCCATCACAGCCTCCGTACGCCATGGCATCAACGCCGAACATCGGCACGCAGCGATCGGTCACACCGATCGATCGCGTTAGTCTGCTCTCGTGGACAGAATGGAACTGGAAGCATTCGTCGCGGTCGCGGAAGAGCTCCACTTCGGCCGCGCCGCCGCGCGCCTCCACCGGGGGCAGCCCACCGTCAGCGACGCCGTCAGGCGACTGGAAAGCACCCTGGGCGGGCGGCTGTTCCACCGCACCAGCCGCCGCGTGTCCCTGACCGGTCTCGGCGAAGCGCTGCTGCCCGACGCCCACGCCGCCCTGGCCCAGCTGCGCCGCTTCCAGCAGCGCGGACGCTCCCTGGCCGCGGGTGACCGCAGCGGCACCACCCTCGTCGTCGCCCACGCCGAATACACCGGCCACCAGCTGCTGTTGCGCTGCCTGCCACAGCTGCGCGACCGTTTCCCCGACGTGACGATCGTGCCGGAGACCATGCCGACCACGGCCCAGGTCACCGCCCTGCGGGCGGAGACGATCGGTCTGGGCATCGGCTGGGCGACCGGCGACGTCACGGGAGTACGCGCGAGGGTGCTGTCCACCGAGCGGTTCATGGCGCTCGTACCCGCGGCCCACCCGCTCGCCGGGCGCTCCGAACTGAGCGCGGCCGAGCTGTCCACCACCGGCCTGCTCACCTGGCCCCACCAGATCAACAGCGGCCTCTGCGACCGCCTCCTGTCCGCCTTCCACATCGGCGGAGCCGACCTGCGCATCATCAGGACCGCCGACAGCGTGCACGCCATCGCCGCTCATGTCGCGGCCGGTACGGGCATCGGCATCACCGTCGAATCCGCCCTCGACCACGAGCCGCCCGGCCTGCGGATCATCCCCCTCACCGGCCCTTCGACCACCGCCGACCAGGTCGTCCTCACCCCCACCGAGCCGTCGGACACCGCCACGGCACTGCGCGACCTGCTGCTGCAGGCCTCGTCAGCGTCTGCCTCCACCGATCACCTCGCCACCCGGGAGGACTCCCCCGACCGCCGATGACCCTGCCCGTCCCGGCCGACCTCACGTCCGGCTGCGGGCACCGCAACGGCGAGGCCTACGCCGCCGGCATCGAGCGGATGGTCGCGAACGACGCGTTCGGCACGGGCGGCCGCAGCGGCTGTCCGGTTGCGGAGGGGAAATCTTGGCATTCAGGTTGAAAGTGACCTACAGGCCGGATAGTTGTTCTCCCTATGACTCTCGCCTCCACCGTCTTGAACGCTGCCGATCCGAATGGCTACGCCTTTCCTTGGGCGCTGGTGGATGTGGAGACGTCGGGCCTGATACCGAGGCGGGACCGGGTGCTGTCGATCGCCGTGGTGACCCTCGGGCCTGACGGTCAACAGACCGGCGAGTTCACGACCCTGCTCAACCCCGGCTGCGACCCGGGCCCCGTACACGTGCACGGCCTGACCGCCGAAGTGCTGAGTGACGCGCCGACCTTCGACCAGGTCGCCGACCGCATCGGCGCGATGCTCCAAGACCGCATCATGGTGGCCCACAACGCTCAGTTCGACTACGACTTCCTGGCACACGAGTTCGCCCGGGCCCGGTCGCATCTGCCGGTCTCACGGCGCCTGTGCACTCTGGCGCTGAACAGGCGGGTGGACCCACCGACGGCCGACCTCCGGCTCGGCACGCTCGCAGCCCACTACGGCGTGGCTCAGAAGAAGGCGCATGACGCCCTGGACGACACCCATGTGCTGGCCGGGATTCTACGAGCCTCTCTGCGGGAGGCTGCCCGGCTCGATCTGTCTCTGCCGCTGGTGTCCTGTCCGCCACGGCAGGACCCACGGTTCACTCCGAAGCCGCCCAAGACGCCGTGCGCATTCCGGAATCCCGGCCGACTGGCTCCCGGAGGCGCGCTCGGGCAGGGAATGAAGATCGTGATCACGGGCGACACCGATACCGCACGGGCCGAGCTCGTCGCGCAGGCGGTCGCTGCCGGGCTGAACGTGATGGGCTCGGTCAGCCGGTTCACGAGCGTCCTCGTGACCAACGATCCGGTGTCCACGTCTGCGAAGGCACGACGAGCGCTCGACGAGGGAGTACCTCTGCTCGACGAGCGAACCTTCCTCAAGCTGTTGGGCGACGTACGTCCAGGAACCTCGCCCGACGGCGGGTCCCCGGGCGCCGACCTGGTCGTCAGCCCCGCTCCCCCACCGGCCGAAGTGGCTCCGGACGTCCCGACTCCCCGGCACGATGGGGCTGCCTCGCAGGGACGGCTGGCGGGGCGGCGGGTTCTGGTGCTGGGAGGCCTGCACCAGGACGCGGCGGACGCCAGGGCCCGTGTCGTGGCTCTCGGAGGAGCTGCTGCCGTCAACCTCTCCGCCAGTGTCACCGATGCGGTCCTCCTCGCAGGTGGCGAGCGTGATCGGCGGATGGCTCGGATCACATCGCTCCAGTTGCCGGTTCATCAACCTGAGTGGCTGACCGCGTCCACGGCCGGCGCACCTCCCGCACACACACGTGAAGTGGCCCCATCGCCTCGGGTCCTGCCTCGGGGAGGCGTTGTCGACCTCCCCAGCGCAGGCAGCCCTACGGCACAGTGGAACGTGTCCGCCACCTGGGCACAACAGACCGGCTGCGAGATCGACGTCGTCGCGTTCACCGTCGACAGTGACGAACAGGTGTCACGCGACGAAGACTTCGTGTTCTACGGAGCCCCTGAGAGCCCCGATGGTGCTGTGCGGCTCCTGAGCGACGGGCCCACCGAGCAGACGATCGTTGTCGACCTCGCTTCCATGCCGCCCGCAGCCCGCAAGGTGGTCGTGGTCGCTGCCATCGACGGCGGCACGGCATTCGGCGACATCGGCCCCGTCCACATCACCCTGGCGGCAGGCGCCGACACCACCCGCCTGGCCCAGTCCACCCTGGACGCGGCTACGACCGAACGCACATTGATCCTCGCCGAGCTCTACAGACGGGGTCCGCTGTGGCGCTTCCGTGCAGTTGGCCAGGGATACGACCGCGACCTCGCTGCGGTCGCACGCAGCTACGGTGTCGACATCGCCGAATGATCCGACGAACAGCTGCCACTGGTCCGGTGTCTGGCGGCCCGTACTTTCTGGCGGATCGACCACGGAAGGACGGCTGCACGCCTCGGTTTCACGTTCAGTGAGGCCGGGGTGAACCTCCGGTCCCGCATCCCCCGATTACTGCGGGGCCCGGAGTGAAATGCCATGCACGGTGGCCCTTTCCCTTCGCGGACACCGCGTTCGATGGGCGTTTTCTGGACCCCGTCATTCGACGGGCCGGTGACTCCGGCACGGCGTAGCGTTAGGAGTGACAGCTTCGCACCGGCTCGGCGGCCTTGCGCGCAGCAGAACCGCTCGTCGCCGCGGGAAGCCGCGGGCAGCGGCTCGGGGCAGAGAGCGACGTCAACTGGCTTTGCCGCCCGGTAGATCCGGAAGTCACCGGCCGTCGCGGCGAGGACCGCCTGCCCGCCCCCGCGCCGGTATGTCACTCCATCGCCGGCCTCGGTCAGGTCGATGAGCCGGATCTCGGGCGGCGCGGGTCAGGCAAGATCCGAAAGAGACGGCCTTCGGCGCCGTTCGCCTGACAGCTGCTGGGCGACTCCGCTACCTCTGGGGTCGTGAGGTACGCGCAGGGCGGCGGGTTGACCGACGCCGAGAGGGACGCGCAGGAGCGGATCCGGCTGCAGGCCGTGGAACGCTTCGAGGGCGGGGAGAAGAACAGGGAGATCGCCCGCGCGCTGCGGGTGAGCGAGCGGTCGGTGGAGCGATGGCGCAGGCAGTGGCGTGAGCGAGGTGAAGGCGGAGTCTGTCGAAGGGGTCGCCTGGTCGTCCGAGGCTCAGCGATAAACAGATCGCCAGGCTGGAGCGTGAGTTGGAACAAGGCCCGCTGGCTCACGGCTGGGAGGATCAGCGCTGGACGCCGGCCCGGGTGAAGACGCTGATTGGCCGGCTGTTCCATGTCGGCTACACCGTCGAGGGAACCTGGGCACTGCTCAAGCGCCACGGCTGGTCCTGGCAGCAGTCGGCCCGCAGGGCCATCGAGCGCGACGATCAGGCGGTCGAGCTGTGGCGCAAGGAAGTCTGGGACGAGGCCGGGCAGACTATGAAACCGCCGCGCGCCAGGACCTGGGGCCGCGTGGGCTGCACGCCGGTCGTCCGCGTCCGCGGCAGAGGTTCCGGGCGGGTCTCGATGGCCGGAATGGCCTGCTACACGGCAGCCACCGCTCCCGCATGATCTACGGCTTCCGCTTACACCGCGGCCGCAAGGGCGAGCGCAAGGCTTTCACATGGCAGGACTACCGCGACCTGATCCTGCGAGCCCGCGCCCAGCTCGGCGGCCCGATTGTCCTGGTCCGGGACAACCTCTCCACCCACCTCATGCCGCCGATGAAGGAGTTCATCGCCGCCAACGAGGAGTGGCTGACCGTCTTCCAACTGCCTTCCCACGCACCCGATCTCAACCCGCAGGAAGGCATCTGGGCCCTGGTCAAACACGGCATCGGCAACCTCGCCGTCGCCAACGTCGACCACCTGGCCAAGACCGTTCGAACCCGCCTTAAGAAGATCCAGTACCGCCCACACCTGATCGACCGCTGCCTCATCCAGGCTGGCCTGCAGATGGTTGAGTGACCCCGGCCTCAACGGCATTGCTTCGATTGATGAGTTTTACCAGGCAGGACGCTGGTCCTGGCGCGAGGTAAAGATCCAGCCTGGAATGGCTGTCTCCGCTGTCTCCGGCCGCCACAGCAGGCCGGGCTCGGGCGGGAACTCATCCGTGGCCGGCGCGGCAGTATAGAAACGCCTGTGGCCAGGAAGCTGCACCTCTGTCAGGACGCCCTCCTGCATCATCCACAGCCCGAAGCAGTCGTCCTCCTCGTCGTGAATCAGCACCTGCACACTCTCCGGGTGCGGCCATGCCAGGGACTCCAGGTGTCGAAGCAACCCGGACCGGGGGCGCATCCGCTCGAACTCGATCACCCACCCGCCGACGAACAGGCCGAGCGGCTCGAAGCAGCCCTGCCAGCTGCGCGAGTCGTCCGGCCGCGTCAGCGGTTCCATGACCTCGTCCGCGTACGGCGCCAACACGATGACCTGCGCGATTCTGCTCACGCCGCAGTATCAGCGCAGACTATGCGCCAGCAGCAAACGATTTTGGAGACGGCGGACGAGGGGACCACGATCCGGACAGGGCAGCCAGGATGCCTTCGTCTGCCCCGACATCACACTTTCAAGTTCAGTAGTGCTCTGACCGGATGGGTACACCGGCTTCCGGGGCGCCCTGCGATCATGTGCGCATGGATACGGGGGGGATCTACTCATGGCCGCCGGATACCGGGCGCCTTGCGACGCCGTAGGGCCGGCAACGCACTCCTCACCACGGGGGCGGTGCTGGCCGTGTTGGCTGTGCTGGCCGTAGTCGTCGTGGTGCTGCCGGGGCTTGTGGTCGACCGCGATCTGGCGGGTGCCCGGATCACGGCCGCTGAACGGCTCGGAGCCGTCAACAGTGTGCGCACGACGCTTCTGCAGGCAGCCGGTGGCGCTGTCCTCCTCTTCGGGGCGTACGCCACCTGGCGGCAGTTGAGGGTCAGCCAGGAGGGATTGAACGCCACCCGGGAAGGCCACATCACCGACCGCTTCAGCCGGGCAGTCGATCAGCTCGGCAGCGAGAAGCTGGACGTACGGATCGGCGCTCTCTACGCGCTGTGGCGCATCGCGGACCATTCGCCTCACGACCGTGAAGCGGTCATATCGATCACGCGGCGTTCCTTCGGACCCACTTGCCATGGCCTCCGCACGGGCAGGACTCCCCCGCAGCGGATACCGCCATCAACTCCGTGCCTCCGCTGGAGACCCGTGCCGCGGATGCCCAGGTGGCGCTCACCGGTCTCGGAGTCCTGTGCCGGGAACGCCGGCCCGACTGGCTCAACGTCAGCTATACCGACCTGCGCCGGTCCGATTGCGACGGACTGTGGCTGCACCACGTCAACTTCGACGGTGCATGCCTGGAAGCGGCGAGTATCTACCAGGTCAACCTGACCAAGGCATCGCTGATCGCGGCCAACATGCGCCACGTGGAGCTCGGGACGTCGATTCTCCACCAGAGCCGCTGCATCGAAGCCGACCTGCGCGGCGCTCGCATGGTCAGGGCCGACCTCGGCGACGCAGACTTCTCCGACGCCGATCTACGCGAGGCCAATCTGCGCAAGGCACGGGGCCTCGGCACCAAGTTCGCCGGCGCGGACCTGAGACTGGCCGACCTTCGAGGCACCGACCTCACGGGCGCAGACCTGACACGGGCAAAACTGCAGGACGCACTGGCGAGCGACCTCACCGTCTGGCCGACGGGCTTCGACGTCCATGGCGCGGGCGTCGTCATGGTCGAGGATCCCGGCGCCGAGTCGAGCATCCTCCTGCCGGCTGCCGCGATCGCGAGGAATGTCCCGCCACTCCGCTCGGCCTGACGCTCCGACCGGCTGTCGGGCGTCATCGAAGATGCCCATGAGTGCGGCAGTTCGGTGCCGACGTGATCGGTAGGCGTGCCTGCCGGCGAAGGGCGTGCTCGACTGGGACGGGGTCAGCCGTGGTCCGGGTATGCGCTTGCGTCATCGGCCGGGGGACCGGTTCCCTGGCTCCTCCTGGCCGGGACACGGTACGGCTCAGCGCCTGCTGACGGAGGAGTTCAGTGGCGGGCGGGTCCCCGAGCTGGGCGAGCATCTGCAGGACGTACCGCTGGTGGCCGCCGAAGGGGCTACGGTTCGACGAGCGCCTCGGCGGCCTGCACCTTGAGGATGTTCGGCAGATCGGGGAGCGCGGCCAGGAGGTGGAGCGTGGGGGCGGCCCGGTGATCGCCCAGCGCCGCGAGTGCCACTGCGCTCTCAACCGGGCCTCGATGTGGAAGTCGGCTTACCCGGCTGGACCTGCCCCGGGGGGGGAGCGGCCGCTTCCTCTGTGGGTCAGCCGGTGATCGAGAAGAAGATCGAGCCGTCCTCGGCCCACCACCAGGCGCCCTCGCCCTTGTTCCATTCCGAGGCCCAGCCGTCGAGGGCCTCGATGAGCTCCCCGAGGTCGTACCGGAAATCGGCGTCGACGCGGTCCAGCACCGCGCGGTAGGCCTCCACCGCGGGGCCGGCCTTCGCGAGGGGCCAGCAGCCGATCTCCGGTGAACCCTCCGGGGGATGGGGTATGTGGAACCCGATCTCCGAGGGCGGGCCGCTGAAGACGTACTGGTACGGCAGCAGGTCGGCCGGGACGCCCGCCGAGCTGAGGGCGTCGTCCAGGGCGGAGAAGTAGGTGACGGGGCTCCGGTAGCTCGCCAGGGTCGAGCTGTCGCTCGCGTTGTGGTCGATGATGATCTGGAGGGCCGCGTAGTAGGCGCAACCGGAGTAATCGGCAGAGGAGTCGACCCGGCCGGAGACCAGCTCCTCCAAGGCGTCCGGGACCGACAGCCCCCAGTCCACGCCCTGGTGGTCGAGGCTGTCCTGACGTGCCTTCGCCCTGACGCGCATGTTGCCCAGGCGTCGCGATTCGTCGGCGCTCAGGTCCAGGGCGGGCACGAAGCGCACGATCTCGCCACGGTTCGCCATGCTGTAGTTCACTACCTTGCTCATGGGTTCATGCTGCCAAAGGGCACTGACAGCCCGGTGTCGGGGACCAGTTCGCAGACGCCGGAGCCGCTCGGGCCGTGTCCTGGCGGGCGATGCGAGGGAGCGCGCGGGGGCCGCCGAAGGGGCGCTGGCTTGACTGCGGGCGGCCTGCGCGACAACGGCAGTGCGAGTGGACCGGCTATCCGGATCCGATGTCTGCTTACAGCCCGTGGCTGCTCGGTGAACCGTTCAGGCGGGCCAGGTGCCGAGTGCATGGGCCAGGCGGTTGCTCTGCTCGCGGGTGATGCCCTGGGCGAGGCGAGTCCCGCACCGCGGACTCATGTACCCGTCGCAGTGCAGGATTCCGAGGAAGGGCTCCTGGTTGCCCGAGAGCGGAGAGGCGGCAGGAAGCGTCCATTCGGCCGGCTCCCACAAGGGGTGGTCGGCGAGCAGTGCTTCCGCGAGATGCGGGGCCGGCTCGGTGGGTACGCCCGCCTGCGCCAGAGCCCCGCCGAGCACGGCTGCAGCGTCCTCGGGCAGGTCCTGGTCGCCGAGGGCGGGCAGCAGCAGGAGCAGGCGTGCATGTTCGGCGTGGACCCCTGGAGCGTCGAGGTCAGGGGTGCGGGCGATGTGGTGGAGCTCTCGCCACGACAAGCCGGGGCCGGCCTGGTGGCCGCTGACGGTGGCCAGGTGGCCGTGCCGTCCCCACTCGGGGTGGGTGATGACGTACTCCGTTTCCGGGTCGTCGGGAAAGTTGCGTCCGAGGACCAGCGCGGTGTGGCCATCACCGAACGGGATCCGGAAGACAGGCCAGTGATCCTCGTCGCCGAGCGCATCGTAGGCGGCGTCGGCATCGGCCCCGTCAACACCGAACGGATACAAGGACGGGTCGTGCTCCTCCGTCTGACTCAGCCACATCAGGTAGGCCGCCCAGAACCCCGGCAGCGCCAACAGTTCCTCCCCCGCGACGGTCGGGGTGTTCTCGAATCCCTTGATCAGCACCGGTCCAGACTCTCACCCGCCTACGACAGCCGGTACATGGCCCGGTGGCTCCGCCAAGCGGTGCTGTCCTTCCTCGACCGACCGCTGACGGCCGGGTCGGACTGGCCGAGGAGTTGATGGCGAGGGCCTGAGCTGGTGCATGCCCGGGTCGTCGCCCAGGACGACGGTACGGGCGAAGTCCCGTCTCGTTCCCCGCCGCGCTGCGCGCGGCCCTGACCATCGCCGAGACCGGGTACCTGGTGTTCGCCACCCTGCACACCAACGACACGTCGCAGACGCTGGACCGCATCGTCGACGTATCGCCTGGGTGAGTGGGGTGTCCGGGGCCGGGTGCTCGGCGTGTCCCGGTTCAGCCCTGGAGGGTGGTGAGCCAGCCGGTCAGCAAGCGGTTGACCTCGTCGGGGCGTTCCTGCTGGATCCAGTGGCCGCACCCTTCCAGCAGGTGGGAGCCGGACAGGGCGGGGAGGGTGGAGGGGTAGGCGTTGACGGCGTCGGCCATCCAGGTGGTGGAGGCGTCAAGGGTGCCGCCGATGAACAGGGACGGCTGCTTGATCGGGGCTCCGCGGTGGGGGGCGAGGTCCTCCCAGTCACGGTCCATGTTGCGGTAGCGGTTGAGGGCGCCGGTCAGGCCGGTGCGCTCGAACTCCGCGGCGTAGACGCCGAGGTCGTCCTCGCTCAGCCACGCGGGGAGCTTGCCTGCGGGGAAGCGGTCGCGCAGCCGGCCGCCGTGGGCGACGAAGTGCGGGTCGGGCTCGCCCTGGGCGGGCATGGTGTCGGCGGACAGCGCCGCGTAGAAGCCTGCGAGCCAGCCCCGGACGTCGGGCTCGATCTCCGCCTCGGCGCGCCCGGGCTCCTGGAAGTAGGAGACGTAGAACTCCTGCTCAGGGCCGCCGATCCGGCTGAAGACGTCGGAGGGGCGGGGGCCGCCCGGCGGCGCGTAGGGAACGCTCAGCAGGCCGACGGCGTGGAAGACCTCCGGGTGGAGCAGGGCGGAGGAGGCGGCGATGCCGGACCCCCAGTCATGGCCGACGACCACCGCGCTCTCCTCGCCGAGGGCGCGCACCGCGGCAACGTTGTCCTCCACCAGGTCGAGCATCCGGTAGGCGTCGGTCGCGGCGGGCTTGGAGGAGCGGCCGTAGCCGCGTACGTCGATCGCCACCGCCCGGTAGCCGGCGGCGGCGAGGGCCGGGAGCTGGTGGCGCCAGGAGTACCAGGACTCGGGGAAGCCGTGCACGAGCAGGACCAGCGGGCCGCTGCCCTGCTCCACCAGGTGCAGGCGCCCGGCCGGGGTCTCGATGGTGCGGTGGCGGAGCTCTGCGGTCGGCTCGGGCTGCATCGGCTTCTCCTCGGGTTCGCGTGCGGAGGCAGGTACCCGTCGATCATGCGGCGCGGCGGCCGCCCGACGCGATCGGCGTTGCCATTCTGGCAAGCTCGCAGGACAGAGCGGTGGAGCGATGCGGCCGGAAGGAGCGGGAACGGTGACGGGCGACGAACTGGACGGCACGGCGGCGGCGATGGGGCCCAGGCTGCGAGCCGCGCGCGAGCGGCATGGCGTCACGCTCACCGGTGTCAGCCGTGCGACCGGCATCTCGCCGAGCACGCTGTCACGGATCGAGACCGGCCGGCGCAAGCCCACCCTGGAGGTGGTGGTGCAGCTGGCGAAGGAGTACGGCGTCTCCCTGGACGAGCTGGCCGGTACCGCACCCGCCCCGGTGGCCGGGCCGCGCACCTCGGCGCCGTTGAGCTTCGGCGACGACAAGGCGGTGCTGCCGCTCACCCGGTACGTCGGCGGCTTGCACGCCCACAAGCACGTACTGCCCGCCGTCGAGGATCCGCCCGCGCGGCCCCGGCAGGTCTCCCACGAGGGCTACGCGTGGCTGTGCGTTCTGTACGGGCGGCTGTGGCTCGCGCTGGGCGGCCAGGATCTTGTCCTGGCCGCCGGGGACGTCGCCGAGTTCGACGCCCGCACCCCGCACGGGGTGGCGAACGCCGGCCCCGGCGGGCCGGTCGAGTACCTGATCCTGTTCGGGCCGCAGGGCGAACGGCTGCGGCCGCGGCCGCGGACCGAGCCGGCCCCCGGCCGCGGGGCCCGGTAGCCCGCAGCCCCGGTGACCGATCCGGACCCCGTGCCGCTCAGCGTTGCACGGTGACCACAGGCCAAAGATGGAAGATGATCTCATGACACACCTTCCGACAGACGTACGGGCCGCTCTCCGGTTCTTCGCGTTCTACCTGGGCAACGGCACCTTGGACATCGATCTGCTGGACGGCATCGACTACCGTGCCCACCTGCTCGAGTTCGGCTCCGACCTGGAGATGGTCTTCGCGATCTTCTCGAACGTCCTCGAAGTCGATGATCACGGGCAGACGCTCAACGACGGCCATGCGAAGTACCGAGCAGCCCAGTGGATCCGCGAACGGTGTGACCCCGCATACCGGGTGGAGCCTCCGTTCGAAGAGTGGGAGACCGAGCTTCACGGTCCCTGACGAAGCCCAGGCGCACGCGTGTGGCTTCGGGGATCCCGCGCCGCCGCAGATGACGGGGGATCGCCGGGGCAGCTGGGTGCCGGCGGCGTGCTGGTGGGCGCGGACGGTCGTGGATGGGCGCCCTCCCCTGGCCCGAAGTGCTCAGGCAGGTCCCCATCCACGGCGTCCCCGTGCGGTAGGTGAACGCGACCGCGCCGGTCATCCGATGATCTGAAGGAAACGGACTAGACGAGATCGAACCGGTCGAGGTTCATCACCTTGTCCCAGGCGGAGACGAAGTCACGGACGAACTTCTCTCCCGCGTCCTTCGACGCGTAGACCTCGGCGAGGGCTCGCAGCTGGGCGTGCGAACCGAAGACGAGGTCCACCGCGGTCGCCGTCCACCTGACCTTGCCCGTGGCCTGGTCCCGGCCCTCGAACACGTTCTCCGCCGACTCCGACGCCTTCCACTGCGTACCCATGTCGAGCAGGTTGACGAAGAAGTCGTTGGTCAGTGCCTCCGGGCGGTCCGTGAACACGCCGTGCCGGGCCTGCCGGAAGCCGGTGTTCATGGCCCGCATGCCGCCGACGAGCACCGTCATCTCGGGTGCGGTCAGGTTCAGCATGGAGGCACGATCCAGCAGAAGTGCCTCCGGTGACAGCTTCTCGCCCGCCTGCAGGTAGTTCCGGAACCCGTCCGCCTTCGGTTCGAGGACGGCGAAGGCCTCCACGTCGGTCTGCTCCTGCGAGGCATCCGTGCGCCCCGGCGCGAACGGCACCTCGATGTCGTACCCGGCGTTCTTCGCGCACCGTTCGACGGCCGCGCAGCCGCCCAGCACGATCAGGTCGGCGAGCGAGACCTTCTTCCCGCCGGTCTGCGCCCGGTCGAAGTCCTGCTGGATCCCTTCCAGCTTCTGCACCACCTCGGCGACCTCGGGCAGGTCGTTGGCCTCCCAGTCCTTCTGCGGCGCGAGCCGGATCCGGGCCCCGTTGGCCCCGCCCCGCTTGTCGGTGCCGCGGAAGCTCGACGCCGCCGCCCAGGCGGTGACGACCAGCTGAGGGAGGGACAGCCCCGAGGCGAGGATCGTGCGCTTGAGGGCGGCGACGTCCTCGTCGGCGACCAGCTCGTGATCGACCGCGGGTACGGGGTCCTGCCACAGCTGAGGTTCGGGGACCCACGGGCCGAGGTAGCGCGAGATCGGGCCCATGTCGCGGTGCAGCAGCTTGTACCAGGCCTTGGCGAACGCGTCGGCGAGCTTGTCCGGGTTCTCGTGGAAGCTCTTCGCGATCGGCGTGTAGACCGGATCCATCCGCAGCGCGAGGTCCGTCGTCAGCATGATCGGCGCGTGCTTCTTCGACGGATCATGGGCGTCCGGCACAGTGCCCTGGGCCGAGGGGTCCTTGGGGGTCCACTGCTGGGCACCGGCCGGGCTCGTGGTCAGTTCCCACTCGTACCGGAACAGGTTGTCCAGGTACCCGTTGTCCCACTTCGTCGGCTCGGTGGTCCATGCGCCTTCCAGCCCGCTGGTGAGCGCGTCGGAGCCGCTGCCGGTGCCGTAGGTGTTCTTCCAGCCGATCCCCTGCTGCTCGATCGGGCAGCCCTCGGGCTCGGGCCCGATGTAGTCCGCGCCGACCGCACCGTGGCACTTGCCGAACGTGTGGCCGCCGACGATGAGCGCGACCGTCTCCTCGTCGTTCATGGCCATGCGCGCGAACGTCTCGCGAATGTCCCGGGCGGCGGCGACCGGGTTCGGGTCGCCGTTGGGCCCTTCCGGATTGACGTAGATCAGTCCCATCTGCACGGCGCCGAAGGGGCCGGAGAGTTCCCTGTCTCCGCTGTAGCGCTCATCTCCGAGCCAGGTGTCCTCGGGCCCCCAGAAAACCTCCTCGGGTTCCCAGATGTCCTCCCGCCCGAAGCCGAAGCCGAACGTCTTGAAACCCATCGATTCCATGGCGCAGTTGCCGGCGAACACCAAAAGGTCGGCCCATGAGATCTTCCGACCGTATTTCTGCTTGACCGGCCAGAGCAGACGGCGCGCCTTGTCGAGGCTCGCATTGTCGGGCCAGCTGTTGAGAGGGGCGAACCGCTGGGCGCCGGCTCCGCCGCCACCCCGGCCGTCGGCGATGCGGTACGTTCCCGCGGAATGCCAGCTCATTCGGATGAAGAGCGGCCCGTAGTGGCCGTAGTCCGCCGGCCACCACTCCTGCGAGTCCGTCATCACCTCGAAGACGTCCCGCTTCAGGGCGTCGGGGTCCAGGGTCGCGAACTCTTCCGCGTAGTCGAAATCGTCGCCCATCGGATCGGCCAGGGGCGAATTCTGGTGCAGAACCTGAAGGTCCAGCTGGTTCGGCCACCAGTCCCGATTCGACCTGGGGCGAGTCGGCGCGGGGGTCGGGGCAGGGATTACTGGGTTCTCGCTGTCGCTGCCGGACACGTCCGTCCTTCTTCCTGTGTCGATGTTTCCATCTGCTGGCTGCTTGCGTCGGCGCGTCCGTATGGTCGCGCACCGATGGGCCCGCCGCCGCGAGAACACGCAGGGCGCGAGCGCGTAGAAAACACTCGGAATTCGGATCGAGGTCCCGTCCCCGCGGTTCCGCTTCCCGACGGGCCGGGATCGGTATCGCTAACGTTCTGTTGTCCTGCCGAGCCGAAAAGGTGAGCCGATATGAGTGACCTGCTGGAGCGGCTTCGAGGGCGCGGCTGGCGGATGACGTCCCAGCGGCGTGTCGTCGTGGAGGTCCTCGACGGCGATCACGTGCACCTCACTGCGGACGAGGTGCACGCCCGTGCGGCGCAGCGGCTGCCCGAGATCGCCCGGGCGACCGTCTACAACACCCTGGGCGAGCTGGTCGCGATCGGGGAGGTGGTGGAGGTCTCCGTACAGGGCCGGGTCAAGCGCTTCGATCCCAACGCGCACCACCCGCACCAGCACTTGGTGTGCACGGGCTGCGGCACCATCCGCGACGTCCACGCGTCCGGCACGCCGGCCGATCTGCCGCCGGAGGAGCGGTTCGGCTTCATCGTGTCCGCGGTCGAGGTCACCTACCGCGGGTTGTGCCGTTCGTGCGCCTCCGGGACGGGTCCGGCGCGACCGTGACCGTGACCGTGTTCATGCGGAGCCCGTGCCCCGGGCCCGGTAGACGCCGGGGGTGATGCCTTCCCACCGGGTGAACGCACGGACCAGGGCCGTGGCGCCGCTCAGGCCGACGAGCGGGGCGATCCGGTCGAGCGGCAGGTCCGTGGTCTCCAGCAGCCGACGGGCCCGGCGGTGCCGGGTCGCGTCGAGGAGGGCCGTCCAGGAGGTGCCCTCCTCCTGGAGGGCCCGGCGCAGGGTACGGGGGCTGAGGTGGACGCCCCGGCCCGCGTCGGCGAGGGCGGCGCCGTCGAGCGGGGCGTGGTCCAGCCACTGCCGGACCCGCTCCGCGAGGGTCACGGCGGTCGACAGCTCCCGCAGCAGCCGGTCGGCGTAGGCACGGTGCAGGGCGCCGAGTCCGGGGTCGCGCGGGGCGCGGGGCCGGTCGAGATCGAGGTTGGCGACGGTGAGCGCGTTCTCCGCGGCGCCGAAGGTGACGGGGCAGCCGAGGATCCGGGCGTACGGCTGCGCGGAGCCGGTCCGGGCGTGGGTGAAGGACACCGACAGCGGCGCCCAGTCGTCCCCGGCGATCCAGCGGGCGGCCCGCACGATGGCGGCGACGACCGCTTCCACCTGCTGGGGGTGCATGGTGGCCGGGTCGACGGTCGGCCGGTACCGGATACGGGTGGCCTCGCCACCGCGTTCCAGGGAGACCCTGCCGGCCTGGCTGACCAGGGGGTGGTAACGAACGGCCGCTTCGGCGGCCTCCGCCAGGCTCGCGCAGGTGAGTACGACGTGGCCGAGGATGTGGAGACTGCCCGGCTTGATCCCGTCCCCGACACGGAGACCGGCGTGCGGGTCGCCGCCGCCGGTGCCGATCACCGTGTCCCACAGGGCGCGCACCTCGGTGAACGGGAGGCGCTCCGCGGGCGAGGCCCAGGTCCCGGTCTCGGTCCCGGTTCCGGTCGTGCCGCCGGCTCCGTCCGGCGCTGCGTCCAGGACGGCGCGCGCGTAGGACGCGGCGACGGTGGACGGCTCGATGCTGGGCATGGCGGCAGTCAATGCCGGGCGCGGCCCCCCGTCAACCGTCCATGGAGGCCGGAGAGTCAACGAGGTGGCCGCCAGGGTGAATGACCGGGCGCGGCGGCGCTCTTAGGGTCGGGCTGCCTGTTGCGGCAGGCCGGGCCGCAGACACGCCGTCCGCAGCCGGCACGCAGCCTGCACGCAGACGGCCTAGCCGTATGCGCACCCGAAGGAGCACCTTTTGATCGTCTTTCTGCTGCCCTCGTCCGGCTACGATCCGACCGAGGCGGCCGTGCCGTGGGCCGCGTTGCGGGACGCCGGGCACGACGTACGGTTCGCGACGCCCGACGGGCGGGTCGCCCTGGCCGACCGCCGGCTCACCGACACCGGCTTCTCCTGGCTCTCCCCGTGGCTGATGACCCGGCGCGCCGAGCTGGCAGCCTACCGGCGGCTGACCGACGACTCCTGGTTCCGGGCCCCGCTGTCCTACGCCGAGGTCGATCCGGCCGTCCTGACGGGGTTGTTCGTACCCGGCGGGCACGCCCAGGGGATGCGTACGCTGCTGGAGGACACGGCCGCGCAGCGGCTGTTCGCGCGGGTCTTCCTGCTGGGGCTGCCGGTGGGGGCGGTGTGCCACGGTGTGCTGCTGGCCGCGCGGGCGAAGGACCCCACGACCGGGCGGTCGGTGCTCCACGGCCGGCGGACCACGGCCCTGACCTCGCTGCTGGAACTGACCGCCTGGAACCTGACCCGGCTGTGGCTGGGCCGCTACTACCGGACCTACCCGGCGACCGTCCAGGCGGAGGTCACCGCGGCCCTGGCGGATCCGGGCCACTTCCTGGCCGGCCCGCCGCTGCCGGTTCGGGACACCGCGGCGCGCCCCGGTCGCGGTTTCACGGTGCGGGACGGCAACTACGTCTCGGCCCGCTGGCCCGGGGACTGCCACCGCCTGGCGGCGGACTACCTCGCGCTCGTCCGCTCGCACCGGCGCACCCCCGCACCGTCCGCCACGGAGAGCGGGAACTGACACGGCCTTTCGCGGCCGGCCGGCCGCCGGGGCACTGAAGGCGGCCCCCGCCTGGGTGTCAGGCGGGTTCCTGGTCCGGCGCATCGGGTGGATCCGCCCGCTCCTCCTCGACCGCCACGGGGGACCCGTCCGCCGGACCGTCGTCCCCGCGGCTGGCGCGCAGGTGCCCGATCACCGTGTTGGCCACGGCGACCAGCGGGACGGCGACGACCGCTCCGCCGATGCCTGCGACCACTCCGCCGGTGGCGACGGCCAGGACCACCGCCAGCGGGTGGACCCGTACGGCCCGTCCGAGGATGAACGGCTGCAGCACGTGGCCTTCGATCTGCTGGACGAGGAGCACCACCAGAAGGGTCATCAGCGCGGTGAAAACCCCCTGGGTGACCAGTGCGACGACCACCGCGAGGGCCCCGGACGCGACGGCGCCCACGAGGGGCACGAACGACGCCAGGAAGATCACCACGGCGATGGGCACGGCGAGTGGCACGCCCAGGAAGTAGATGCCGAGACCGATGAAGAGTGCGTCGATGAAGGCGACGATCAAGGTTCCGCGGACATAGGCGGTCAGGGTGCCCCAGGCGGCCGGGCCCGCGTCGGCGACATCCGGCCGGGCGGCTGCGGGGACCAGCTTCAGCGTCCACTGCCAGATCCGCCTGCCGTCGTACAGCAGGAAGAGCGTCGAGAACATCGCCAGCAGCGTTCCGGTGATGATCTCCACCAGGACGGTCACGCCCCGGAGCCCGGTCGAGGTGATCTCGCTGGTACTGGTGCCGATGGCATCGCTCAGGCTGCCGGCAACGTCGTTGATCTGCTGCTCGGTCACGTGGAAGGGGCTGTCGAGAAGCCATCGTTTCAGTTCCTCGATGCCTTCCTGGAGCCGCCCGGACAGATTGTCCAGGTTGTCGAGCACCTGCCAGACGACGAACCAGCCGATCAGCCCCAGGACGACGAACCCGAAGAGCGCGGTCAGGGCGGTGGACAGCCCCCGGGCGAGCCCCGCACGGTGCAGCCGGGCGACCGTCGGTTCCAGCAGGGCGGTGATCAGCAGGGCGGCCGCGAAGGCGAGGACGACGAGCCGGACCGAACCGATCACCCGCATGATGACCCACAGGGCGGCCGCGAGCACCAGGAACCGCCAGCCGGCCTCGGCCGCGACCCGTACGCCCCAGGGCACCGCCCGGGCGGGGTCCGGGTTGCGCGGACGGGCCCGGCGGGCCTCCGCGACCCGCCGCCGCTCGGCCAGCAGCTCGGCCTCGTGCCGCGCCTGCACCTGCGTACGCCGCTCACCGAGCGCCGCGGCGCCGTCCTTCACGCGACCGAACCACATACGGATTCCAGGCATGCGGAACCACCTTCCTCATCCTGCCGTCTGCCCCGGATCCCGGGGATCAGGCCGGTGCGGCCCGACGCGTTCGGAGAGGGGCCGAGCGGGACCACGAGGCCACCGTCGCGTCGCGGTGGTGCCGGCCCGGCGAAGTCACATGCTGACGCCGATGAGCGCCGCCGGGGCGTCGAGGAGCGCGCGTCGGGTACGGAGGCACTGTTCGGGCTCATGAAGGGTGGTCGACCGCGTCACGGTCGACGGCCGCCGGAGTGGGAGGAACTCCGGGCCCTTCCTCGTAGGTGCACTTTTGCTCGTCCTCGGCGCCGCGGCCCATGTACCGGTGCCGGTGCCGGTGCCTTGAGCGGCCGGCCCGTCAGGCCGGCGCCGATCCCCACCGCGTCAGGCGTGGCGCGCCCCTGCGTGATCGTGTTCCACGATCTTGGCCAGGCGGGCCAGCATCCCCCGGTGGCGGAGCTGGAGCAGGGCTTCGATCGCGGGGTTGTGCAGGGTTCCGCCCACGCCGCGCAAGGGGTGCTCGTCGCAGACGACCAGGGTTTCCCCGCCCCACGGCCGGAGCTGGAGGAAGATCCTCGCGGTGCCCAGCGACTTGAACGACGCTTCCAGTTCCAGTTCCCGGCCGGGTTCCCCGTGGCGTACGGTCGTCACCCCTTCGGTCGACCAAGGGCCCAGCCGCACGGTGTAGCGCAGCCGGGATCCGACCTCCGGCCAGGCCGGATCGAGCGGTGTGGACTCGGACGGGCCGACCACCCACTCCCCGTACAAGGTCGGATCGGCGAGCACCGCCCACACCGCCTGCGGGGGCCGATGGATCAGCTGGTTGCGGACGGCCATGAGAGAAGTCCTCCTGCCGGAACGGACACTGTTCCGGGTCCGCCGACGGCCGGCGACCCGGGGCACTGGGCGAGGCCCTTTCGTGTACCGGTGGCGACGCTCGCGCCCTCTTCGCTCGCCTCGCGCCGGCTCGGCGCGAAACATCGGCCCGGCCCGGCCCAGGGACGGGCGCACGGGTGCCCGCGCCTCTACCGCGGTCCTGCCATCGTCCCACCGTTCGCCTAGGTGGTCGCGTCGGCGACGGCGGCCGCCCATCACCGTGCGCAGCAGGGGCAGTTCGGACCTCGGCTCCGTCAGATCCGCCGTGGGCGGGGTGCACACCTCGACCTGCGCACCGAAAGGCTTGCCTTGACCCCGTAGACCGGCGGAGCGGCCCTGCGCTGGCCTACCATGCCTTTGAGGGCTTCGGGACAGCGCGGCCGGAGGACAGACGCCGAGACAGGGCCAGGAATCCGGAGCAGACCCGGGCAGCGCGCAGCTGCGGGCCGTGAGGCTGGCCGGCCTTTCGGCAGCTTCCGATATGGGGATGGACCGGTTCGCCCGCCTGGTTTCACGACTGCTCCGCGTGCCGGTGGCCTTCGTTTCGCTGGTCGGGGAGGACCGGCAGATTCTGCCCGGACTGTTCGGTCTGCCGGAGCCCTGGGCGGGGAGCCGCACGCTGCCGCTGTCGCACTCGCTCTGCCGGTACGTGGTGGCCTCCGGGCAGCCTCTGGTCGTGTCCGATGCGCGCGCCGACGAGCGACTCCGCACCAGCCCGGCCGTCGGGGATCTCGGGGTCGCGGCGTATGCCGGGATGCCCCTGACCGACGGGGACGGGCTCGTCCTGGGCTCCCTGTGCGCCGTCGCCCATGAGCCGCGTACCTGGAGTGAGGGCGAGCTGGCCGACCTGGAGGATCTGGCCGCGGCCTGTTCCGCCGAGCTGCGCCTGCGCATCATGTCGGCGCGGAGCCGGTCCGCACAGAGGGTGCTGGAGACCGCGCGGGCCACCGCCGAGCGGGCCCGGAGCGACGCGGAGCGCCTGGAGCACGAGGCCCAGGCCGGCATGGACCATGCCGAGCTGCTGCTGAGGGCATCGGAGGAACTGGCCCAGACGTCCGGGCTGGAAGACGTCCGGCGCCGGCTGCGGGACCTCTTCGTCGGCGTCGGGAAGCCCTCGTACGTCGGCCTGCTGGTCGCCGACAAGGACGAACTGCACCGGGTTGCCGACCCGGACATCGAGCACTCGGTGGAACGGGAGGTCCTCACGCTGCCCGCGAGCGCGGCGTTCCCGAGCACCCGGGCCATGCGGGAACGGCGGGCGGTTTTCGTGCCCGACCGTGAGGCGCTCGTCGCCGGGTACAGCCCCGAGGCGGTCGGGTTCTTCGACCGTATGGGCTTCACCACCGTGCTGTGCCTGCCGCTCTGGGGCAGCCGCGCCCTGCTGGGCGTACTCGCCGTCTGCTGGGCCAAGCGGCATGAGGTGGGCGTCACGGAGCAGGCCACGCTCACCGCCGCGTCCGGTTACGTTGCGCAGGCGGTGGAGCGCGCCCTGCACCTCGACGAACGCATCTCCGTGGCCCGGCAGCTCCAGGAAGCCATGCTCACCGACCTCCCCGCTGCCGGCCCCGTCGAGATCAGCGCCCTGTACGAGCCGGCCGCGGTCGGCGACATGATCGGTGGGGACTGGTACGACGCCTACCACCTGCCGCCCGCCTCGCCCGGCGACGAGCCCCGGGCCCTCATGGTGACGGTGGGTGACATCACCGGCCACGACATACACGCTGCCACGATCATGGGCCAGATCCGCAGCATGCTGCGGCAGGCCACCCTCGACCACCCGCCGTACAGCCCGGCCACGGCGCTGACCGCCCTCGACGCGGCGTGCTCGGTCCTGCCCATCGAGGCCGGCGGCACGCTGGTCCACGCACGCCTCGACCTCGCCGACGGCGGTCCCGACTGGACGCTGACCTGGTCCAACGCCGGCCACCCGCCGCCGCTGCTGCGTACCCCCGACGGCCGGGTCACCCTCCTGGAGGAGCACGACATCCTCCTGCACAGGGACCTCGGACCCTTCCGCCGCACCGAGGCCCGGCGCGTCCTTCCCGCAGGCTCGACGCTGTTGTTCTACACCGACGGGCTCATCGAACGCCGCGGCCACGACATCGACGCCTCCCTGGCACAACTCGTCGCCCTGCTCGCCCGCCACGGCGACCGCCCACTGGACGAACTGCTCCACCGGATCAGCAACAGGCCGGCGGACCCGGCTACCGGAGACGACGTCGTCGTACTGGCGCTGCGCGTTCCCTGACGGCGTGACAGGACAGAACGGCCACCGGTCTGCGCGGGGGTCAGCCCGGCCAGGTGCCCGTCACGCGACGTGTGGCCACGGCACCCGAGCGGTCGACAGCGGCCTTGACCACGGCGAAGATCGCACCCTGGAGGGCGGCGGCGATCAGGATCTGCTTCCAGGAGCGGTCTTCGTCCGTGGCGCTCGGAGCGTCGCCTTCCCCTTCGACGATCTTCCAGACCTACTTGAACGCCGCCCCCGCGATCATGCCGCTGACAGCGCCCAGGACCAGACCCACCGGCCTGTACGCGACCTCGGACGCTTTCATCGGCTTCGGCGGCCGCGCCGCACCAACAGGAGGACGATCAGAGCGGCGCCGCCGGCCACGAGCAGCGACTTGCGGTTGGCCCGTGCCACGCTCGCAGCCCGGCCCGCCTTGTCCAGAACCGGCTCGGGCGTCGTGTCCTTGACCAGCTGCGCCGCATGCAGGGTCTTCGTACGGATCCGGTCGGCGACGACACCGACCGTCGCGGCGGCCTGTTCCTTCATGACGGCCGCCTTCTCCCGTGCCTGCGCCGTGATGTCGGCCTTGTCCGCCAACGCCTCGATGGTCTGCCCGAGTCCGTCGCGGGTGCGCTCGACCTGCTCGCGCAGTTCGTCGGGGGTGGGTGTGCCGATAGCGGTTCGGGGTTCGTTCGTCATCGGAACGTTTTCTCCTTGATCTCGGCCGGATCGGCCGTGACGCTGTCGATGGTCTGCTCCGGAAACGGCTGCGCCGGCCTCGGGGGACCCCTCTTGCGATGCGCACTCCGTTCTCATCGCGCGCCTACCCGGGAAACGAACGGGCACCCACGCCACGAGCAGATCCTTCTGCGCAGGCGGCGCGGCCCTGTGCGATCACCGCTCCATGCGGCGGCGGTCCTGATCGCTCCAGGCGCGGGTTCCACGGGGCCGCACATAGGGTTCGGCCTCCTCGGGCAGCCCTGCGGCTATCGCACGCTGACGGGCCAGTTCCGCGTCGAACTCGAGCCCGAGGAGGAAGGCGAGGTTGGTGATCCACAGCCAGACCAGGAAGACGATCACGCCGGTGACCGTGCCGTACGTCTTGTTGTAGGAGGCGAAGTTCGCGACGTAGAACGCGAAGCCGGCCGAGGCGGCCATCCAGATCGCCAGGGCCAGGCAGCTCCCTGGCGTCACCCACCTGAATCCACGGCCCTTGGCGTTCGGCGCCGCCCAGTACAGGAGCGCGATCGTGATGGTGACGAGGAGGACGAGGACCGGCCATTTCGCGATCGACCACACCGCCAGGGCGCTGTCGCCGATCCCCAGGGCGGTGCCCGCGCGCCGCGCCAGGCCGCCGGTGAAGACGACGATCAACGCGCCGGCACAGGCGAGGACCATCACCGCGACGGTCAGCGCCAGGCGCAGGGGCAGCACCCTCCACACCGGGCGGCCCTCCGGCACGTCGTAGACGGCGTTCGCGGACCGGATGAACGCGGCCACGTAGCCCGAGGCGGACCACAGCGCCACGACGAGCCCGGCGATCGCCATCAGCGACCCGACGCCGCTGCGACCCTGCAGTTGCTCGACCGCATCTGTGATCACGCCCCGGGCGGAGCCGGGCGTCAGCTGCAGCAGGTCGTCCAGCAGGCGCGCGGTCGTCGACTCCCCGGCCAGGCCCAGCAGGGAGACGAGAACCAGGAGGGCGGGGAAGAGCGCCAGCACCCCGTAGTAGGTCAGGGCCGCTGCACGATCGGCCAGCTCGTCGTTCCGGAACTCCTCGGCCGTGCCGCGCAGTACCGCCCGCCAGGAGCGTGCGGGCAGGTCTGAAGGCTGATCCGGGACCCGCTCCTCGACCCGCTCGCTCGGGCCGGCGAGGGAATCCCGCCCGATGTCGGCACGATCACGGTCACGACCCTGAGCTGGGCTCGGTAGCGGTGTCATACCCCCCGACTGTCCCCCGCAGCGCAACTCATGCCCGTACCGGCCTTCGAATGAGCGGTTCGTCGAGCGTCCGCAATCCGGCCGTGGCGGACGGTGAGTACGTAAGGGGACCCGAGGAAGCATCAACTCGCCCGTCACCAACGCCGTTTCCTCGTCGACGTACCAGAAGGTCTTCAGCGCGACGGCCGGTACGCCGCCGAACCGCTCGCGCTTCGGCCGCCGGCGGGCGAGGACCGCGCCCTCGACCGCTTCCGCGATTTCCGCACCCGCGCGACGGGTTCAACGGGGACGAATCGCATCGCTTGCGACATCAAAGAGGGATGTGCGGGTAGCCGCACACCATGGACCCCGACCATCACACGCCGCTCCGCGCTGTCGCGCTCGTCTGCACCCTGTCCCCCTCCCCCGCGCCGTCGAGCTCCCAGCTGCTGGCCGAGCAGACGATGGCCGCCCTCGCCGAGCACGGTGTCACCGGGAAGACCGTCCGGATCGCCGATCACGACGTGAAGCCCGGCGTGAAGACCGACATGGGCGACGGAGACGCCTGGCCCGAGATCCGGGACACCATCCTGGGCTGCGACATCCTGATCCTCTCCACGCCCGTCTGGCTGGGCCACCCGTCCAGCATCGCCCAGCGGGTCCTGGAGCGGCTGGACGCGGAGATCGCCGAGACCGACGACGAAGGCCGCCCGCTCACCTACGGCAAGGCCGCCGCGGTCTGCGTCGTCGGCAACGAGGACGGCGCGCACAAAGTCGGCGCCGACCTCTTCCAGGGCCTGAACGACGTCGGGTTCTCCCTCGCTGCGAACGCCGTCACCTACTGGGTCGGCGAAGCCATGCAGGGAACCGACTACCAGGACCTCGACAAGACCCCCGAGAAGACGGCGGCCACGACCTCGACCCTCGCCGCCAACACCGCCCACCTCGCCCGCCGCCTCAAGGCCGCGCCGTACCCGGCGCCCTGACCTGCGGGTCCGCCCCGGCGCACCGCGCACCGCGCACCGCGCAGCCCGGACCGGGGATGTCACGGCTCTCGCCCGTCCACCACGCCGGCGGCCCCAAGGAGAAGGATCATGAACAAGCAGCAGTCATCGACCGGCACCTCCCAGAGCGGGCTGCCGGGCAGGCCCGGCCCCGGGTCTCCGCAGCTGATCGAGCCGACGGAGCCCACGGAACCCCTTCCGCCGAAGCCCGACCAGGACGGCCCCGAGACGGTGGGACCGACCGGGCAGGCGACAGGGGTGGACCAGGCGCGCGTGGCACAGAGCGGCGCGTACCTGACGACGGCCCAAGGGACACGGCTGCCGGACACCGATCACTCCTTGAAGGCCGGACCTCGCGGCCCGGCGCTGCTGCAGGACCACCATCTGCGCGAGAAGATCACGCATTTCGACCACGAGCGGATCCCGGAGCGGGTCGTCCACGCACGTGGCGCAGCCGCTCACGGCGTCTTCCAGGGCTACGGAACGGCCGCCGAGGTGTCGAAGGCCGCGTTCCTCGCCAAGGACGTGGAGACACCCGTGTTCGTACGGTTCTCCACCGTCCTCGGCTCGCGCGGTTCGGCCGACACCGTGCGCGACACACGTGGCTTCGCGACGAAGTTCTACACCGACGAGGGCACCTTCGACCTGGTCGGCAACAACATCCCCGTGTTCTTCATCCAGGACGCCGTCAAGTTCCCCGACGTCATCCACGCCGCCAAGCCGCATCCGGACCGCGAGATCCCGCAGGCGCAGAGCGCGCACGACACGTTCTGGGACTTCGTGTCCCTGCACACCGAAGCCACCCACCACACCCTCTGGAACATGTCCGACCGCGGGATCCCGAGGTCGCTGCGGATGATGGAGGGCTTCGGCGTCCACACCTTCCGTCTGGTCAACACGGCCGGCGAGAGCGTGCTGGTGAAGTTCCACTGGAAGCCGAAGCTCGGCGTGCATTCCCTGGTCTGGGAGGAGGCGCAGATGATCAGCGGGATGGACCCCGACTTCCATCGCCGGGACCTCTTCGACGCCATCGAATCCGGCGCCTTCCCCCAGTGGGAACTGGGCATCCAGGTCTTCCCCGACACCGAGGACCAGACGTTCGAGGGCATCGACCTCCTCGACCCCACCAAGATCGTGCCGGAGGAGCGCTCACCGGTTCAGCCCATCGGGCTGATGACCCTGAACGCCAACACCAAGAACTACTTCGCCGAGACCGAGCAGGTCGCCTTCCACCCCGGCCACCTGGTCCCGGGCATCGACGTCACCGACGACCCGCTGCTCGCAGGACGGCTGTTCTCCTACCTCGACACACAGATCAGCCGGCTCGGCGGCCCCAACTTCGGCCAGTTCCCGGTCAACAGGCCGCACGCCCCCGTCAACGACATGCTCCGCGACGGCATGCACCAGACCGCCGTCCACACGGGCATCGCCCCCTACCGGCCCAACAGCCTCGACGGCGGCTGCCCGTTCCTCGCCGGAGCCGATACGGCCGCCTTCGTCGAAGTGCCCGTCACCGTCCCTGAGGCGAGCAAGGTCCGCGAGGCACCCGCCTCCTTCTCGGACCACTTCACCCAGCCGCGCCTCTTCTGGCTGAGCATGACTGCGCCCGAGCGCGAACACATCATCGCCGCCTACACCTTCGAACTGAGCAAGTGCTTCGAGCAGGCCGTCAAGGAACGCACCCTGAAGGTGCTGGCGAACATCGATCCGCAGCTGTGCGAGCAGGTCGCCGCGGGCCTCGGCCTGCCGGTCCCCGCCGCCACCGTGCCACTCGTCGCGGCCGACCCCAGCCCCGCCCTCTCCCAGATGGGCGGGACCTGGCCGGCCGACGGCCGCGTGATCGGCATCGTCGCCGACGCCACGGCCGACCTGGACGGCGTGCGGACGGCCCGCCAGGCCGTTCTGGACGCCGGAATGGTGCCCCTCGTCATCGCCCCGACCGGCGGCACCCTCGACGGTGAGGGTGACGGCGACCCGATCACCGTGCAGCGGACCTTCGCCACCGCCCGCTCCGTCGAATTCGACGCCGTCCTGCTGACCGGAGTGCCTCAGGCCGGCGCGGACGCGTACGGCGCCCGCGACGCCAAGGCCGGAACTGCCCTGCCCCCCGAAGCCCCCGACCCGCGGGTACTTCTGCTCGTGACCGAGGCGTACCGGCACGGCAAGGCCATCGGCGGCTGGAACGGCGCCGAGCGCCTCCTCGAAACGTGCGGCATCACGGCGGACGATCCGGGCATCGCCGTCGCCGGCAGCGGCAGCGCGGTCGTGGCCGCCCTCACGACGGCGCTGGGCGTGCACCGGGCCTGGGACCGTTTCCCCGCCTCCCTCTGATCCCTGCCGGCCCCGGCCCCGCGCCGGGGCCTGGGCCTGGGCCGCCCGACAGGCTGGAGAGGCGTCAGCGTTCGGCGTAGGGAAGGTCGCCTGTACGGGGCATCCCGCCCGGAGAGCAGTGTCACCGCCACTGCACCGGGTACACGGGGTCAGGGCGGTCGGCCGCACCCCCGATGGATGATCGAAGGAGACCTGGTGGACGGGATCGTACTGCTCAAGGAAGACCACAAGACGGTCGAGAAGCTGTTCAAGCAGTTCGAGAAGGCCGGAGACAACGCGCACGCCACGAAGCGGAAGATCGCCGACCAGGTGATCGAGGAACTCACCACGCACACCTGGATCGAGGAGAAGATCTTCTACCCCGCTGCCCGCGAGGCCGACCCCGAAACCAAGGACCACGTCCTCGAAAGCATCGAGGAGCACCACGTCGTGCTGTGGATGCTCTCCGAGCTCAAGGGTCTCGACGCGAGCGACGAGCGGTTCGACGCCAAGATGACGGTCCTCATGGAAAACGTCCGCCACCACGTCGAGGAAGAGGAGAAGGAGTGGTTCCCCGAGGTCCGCAAGGCGATGGGCCGCAACCGCCTCACCGAACTCGGCGAACAGATGGAAGCGGCGAAGAAGACCGCCCCGTCCGATCCCCTGGCCGTCCCCAGCGCATGACCACTACGGCCGTCCGGACGGCCGGGATCCGAGAGCACGGACATGCCCGCGCAACCGCCCCGGCGGGTGGCCGGTCGTTCGGGTGCCGGTGGGGACCGGGGCGGGATCTCGGCGTGACACCGGGTAGTCGTCGAGTATGAACGCACACACCCCCGACGCCCCTGCCGTGACCGGGCGGACCTCGGCACTCGGCACTGCCTCGACCCGGTGGCTGACCGCGCTGGACCGGCTCGAACGGACCACGGTCGCCGATCCGGCGATCCGGGTGCTCCAGCGGGGCATCCGCGCACTCCCCCTTGGCGGCATGCGTGATCTGCTGCGTGGCAGGCCGCTCGGGCACCCGCTGCATCCCGTACTGGTGCAGGTACCCATCGGGTGCTGGCTCTCGTCCGCCGTGCTGGACGTCGTACCCGGGACGCAGCGGGCGAGCACGACCCTCACCGCCGTCGGACTGGCCGGGATCGCCCCGGCAGCGGTGGCCGGCTGGGTGGACTGGGCGGACCTGCCTCCCGAACAGGCGCGGGTCGGCCTGGCCCACGCGGCCTCGAACGCGGCGGCGGTGGCCTGCTACGCCGTGTCCCTGACGTCGCGGCTGCGCGGCCGCCCGGCGAAGGGCCGGCTGTGGTCCTTCGCCGGGCTGGCCGCCGTCGCCCTCACCGGCGCCCTGGGCGGGCACGTGGCCCATCGCCGGGCGGTCGGCGGGTACCCGGCGGCGTGAGCGACTCCGGCGAACTCCGCTCCCTCCGGGTTCGGCCCTCGTTTCAGGAGGCGGGCGGCGTGGCGGTGTGGTCCGGATGGCCGTGGGTGCGGCGGATCGTCTTCAAGCGGGCCTCCAGGAGGTGCTCACGCCCGCCGGCCAGCTCGTCGACGATGTCGCCTTCCATCGCGGCGAAGGGCCGGTGGTAGGTGGCGTCGTAGGCCTCGATGATCTGGAACGTCCAGTGGCCCGGGATGACGTTGCGGCCCACGATGTCGCGCTCGACCCGTGCGGCCTGCTCCTCGTGGCCCGCCTCGCGCAGGAGCCGGACGGCGTCGCCCAGCTCGAAGTCCGCGGTGCCGGTCAGCTGGTGGAATCCGTAGAGGTGTCCGCGGGCCCGCTCCGTGGTCTCCAGAGCCTTCGAGAGCGCTCCCAGGGCGCGCAGTGTCTTCTCGTCGACGCCCTCGGGCACCCGGTGCTCCGGGTCCATCTCGCGATTGCTGTCCATGGTGATCTCCTGCCCTCCAGGCGCCCTCCCGAGCCGTCGATTGAGCCGTACGGAGCAAGGCCGCCTCGCGGATTCCCTCGGAGAACGGGCGGATCCCCCCGCCCGACGCGCAGCCCAGGCACCACAGGGCGGGGACCGTCCCCGTCCCGTATTCGATCCGGGTGCGTGATGCGGTGAAAGCGGGGCAGGCGAAGTCCAGGCGGAGCGCAGTACATCCGCCGAGCACGGCGTACGGAACAAGGAGGATCGGCGGAGAAGCATTTCCCCGCCGTCCCCATTGACCGGAGGAGTTGTTTTCGCGTGACTGAACATGTGTGGAGTTACCAGCCGACCGCGGGCCACCTGGCCGGTACGGACCTGACCGGCTACAAGGTCGAGGCCACCGACGGGAACATCGGCAAGGTCGACAAGCACTCCGACGAGGTCGGTGACGCCTACCTGGTCGTGGACACCGGCGTATGGATCTTCGGCAAGGAGGTCCTGCTGCCGGCGAGCACGGTCGTCAGGATCGACCCCGAGGACAGGAAGGTATTCGTCGCCGGCACCAAGGAACAGATCAAGGCCGCCCCGGAGTTCCACCGGGACAAGCACCTCGGCGACGCCGGCTACCGGGAAGAGCTGGGCACCTACTACGGCACCGGCGCCCCCTTCGGCGGCCGCCCCGCCTGATCCCGGCGCCCGGATCCGAGCGAGCCCGCACCTCCCACCGGGGGTGCGGGCTCGCCGCGTCCCGGGGGTTCAGCGCCCCCATCGGCGGGGAGGCAGCGCTTTGGCGGTACGGGTGATGAAGCGGCGGCTGTCCTCCGGGGTCAGGGCCTGGGTCTGAAGGTGGTCGAACATGGCACCGTAGTGCCGCACGTCGGATCGTTTCTCCAGGTAGAGGTCGCTGGTGAACCGCTCCAGATACACCGTCCCCGTGGCGGTGTCCGGGAAGTCGAGGATGGAGAACTGTCCAGAGATTCCCGGATGGGCTCCCGCGCTGTGCGGGAGGACCTGCACGGTGATGTGCGGCTGCTCGCCGAGGCGGTTCAGGTATTCGAGTTGTTCGCGCATGATCTCGGGGCTGCCGACCACACGGCGCAGTGCTGATTCGTCCAGCACGACCCCTAAGCGGAAGGGCCGGGCCGGGTGGTGGGCGCGGGACTGACGGCGCAGCCGTACCTCAAGGCGCACGGCGATCTCTTCCTCCGTGGCCAGAGGGATCGTTTCAGCGGTGACCGCTGCCGCGTAGGCGGGTGTCTGCAGCAGGCCGGGGATCACGAGGGGTTCGTAGGAACGGACAGAAGCGGCTGCCGTCTCCAGGCCGATGTAGACGGCGTACGGGACTTCCCCGCAGGCGACCCACCAGCCCTGCCGGTTCGATTCCCTGGCCATCTCCAGCAACGAGTCGACGACCTGCTGGTCCGTGACCCCGTAGAGGCCGCACAGGTCCCGCACATCGCGCGGGCTGATCCCGCGGCGGCCGGTCTCCAAGTGGCTGACCTTGGGCTGGGAGATCGACAGGTGCTCGGCCACCTGCGTACTGGTCAGACCGCGGGTCAGACGGAGCCGGCGCAGCTCCGCTCCCAAACGGCGTCGCCTGACGGTCGGGTTTCCGTTCACCGCCACGGGCGGACCACCTCCGGCTCGGGACTGTCTACAGCCACAGACATTGCCGCGGCCAGGCCCGGGTGAACGCATGCGCCGCGGAATGGTGATCAGCGAACCCCGCCGTCGAGTGTCACGCGGCGCGAACGCAGCCGCGTGCACAGCCCGGGCAGAGTTCACCCGAATGCCACGCCCCCTCCACCCGTCCGCCGGAAACGACCGCTTATCCGCTCAGCAGTTCATCCTTGCCATACGACGTTGCGGGGTGTCCGGGCTGGTGCGGGCGGGCATTGCGGAGCAGGCGGAAAAGTACAACGCCTGTCGGCGCAACGTTGCGGGAAAGGGGCGCTCGGGATGATCGGGATCGCGGATATCCGGGAGTGGCGTACCCACGATGTTGTCGATGCCGCAGGTCGCAAGATCGGGGTGCTGGAGGCGGTCTACGTGGACACCGGCACCGACGAGCCGGCCATGGCAACCGTCCTGGTCGGGCTGCCCACCCGCCGCCACCTGGTCTTCGTCCCGCTGGCCGGCGCGGTCGTGGGGCCCGGCTACGTCAAGGTCGATCACGACAGGTCGCTGGTGAAGAAGTGCCCGGCGATCGGGACGGACGACGTCCTGCCCGCCGAGGACGAGGCGGCGGTCTTCGCGCACTACGGCCTGCCCTATCAGCCCGGCGTGAACGGCGAGCGGCAGCTCGCCCGCCGCTGACCGGCCCTTCGAGGAGGTGCCCCACGTCATGACGCTCTTCCTGATTCTCGTCATCGTGGCGATCGTGCTGGGCCTGATCGGCGCCGTCGCCGAAGGGCTGTTCTATCTGCTGATCATCGGCATTGCGGTGTTCATCGGCGCCCTGGTGTACCTGGTCCTGCACATCCGGCGTTCCGGCCGGCACCACCGCACGCTCCGCTGAGACCCTTCCGGGGCTTCGGCCACCCGGTGTTGCCGGAGAGGGAAACCGGCCGTCGGCGCGCCCACCGTCCGGCAAGCTCGTGAAATCACCCCCCTGGCGGCACTTCTCACCCATGGCGAGTTTGAATGCATTTCCATATGAACGACCCAGCCTCGTGCGAGTTAATCCGGACCCATCCGGCGGGGGACCATCACATGATAGGCGCGGTGAATTTTGGTATTTTCAACGCGCCCGCGGTGTTGAATATGCTTTTAATTCCCCCTCCTCCCCCTTGCCTGTTTTTGCCACGTGAATATTGCTGCGTAATATGCGGCGACAACGACAAGGCTTCCCGGGCGATCGGTAGGAGCCCGGTATGCCACGGCCCCCATAGGAAGGGGCCCCCCTCGATGAAGCTGAAAATCCACGCGACTCAGCGCCGCACCTTTTCCGGCTGGCTGGCCTCGGCCGTCGCCGTAACGGTTTCCGCTGTCATGGTCGCCGACTGCCGACGCAGGCCCTGGCCATCGCGACTGCCGTGCCTCTGGGCACCACCGCCAGCTACTCCGTTCTGGCAGGTCAGGGAGTCACCAACACCGGCCCCACGGTGATCGACCACGACCTCGGGACGCACCCGAACCCGGCCATCACCGGATTCCCGCCCGGCCTGGTCCTCGGCGCCGTGCACCCTGCGGATGCCCAGGCCCTCCAGGCCAAGAGCGATCTGATCATCGCGTACAACAACGCGGCCGGCCAGGCCGAGGACTTCGACCTTCCGGCGGCCATCGGCTCGGGAACGTCCGGCCCCACAGAGCTGATTCCAGGCGTCTACACGAGAGACCCCGCCGGCAGCGTCGGACTCACCGGCGACCTGGTCCTGAATGCCGGGGGGAACCCCAACGCGGTCTGGGTGTTCCAGATTCCTGCAGCCCTGACGACGGCGACCTCCAGCCGGATCCTCCTCACGAACGGCGCTTCGCCGTGCAACGTGTTCTGGCAGATCGGGAGTTCGGCCGAGCTCAACACCAACACCACCTTCGTGGGCACCATCATGGCCCTGACCTCGATCTTCCTGCGTACCGGGACGAACATCGAGGGCCGCGCCCTGGCCCGTAACGGCGAAGTGACGATGGACAACAACCGGATCTTCCTCGGCGGGTGCGCCACCGGCGGCACGACCGCCGGCACGACCACCGGTACGACCACCGGCACGACCACAGGTACGACCACCGGCACGACGACCGGAACCACCGGAACGCCGACCGCCGGATCGACGACCGGTACGACCGTGGGTCTGATCGGTGGTGGCCTCCTGGGCGGACCGATCGTCGACCTCGTGTCGGGCGGCACCTCGGGGAACATCGCCGGCAACACCTCCGGAAACACCGCGGGCAACACGGCCGGGAACACGACCGGTGGCAATACGACCGGCGGCAACACGACCGGCGGGACCATCACCGGGGGCAACGTCACCGGCGGGCACGGCGGTCAGCCCGGCGGACCGGAGCACGGCGGACCCGGCGGACCGGACCACGGCGGCCTGGAGCACCACGGGCCGGAGCACGGCGGGCCGGGCAACGGGCACGACGAGGGCCCCGGCAAGCCGGACCACGGCCACGGCCACGGCCACGGCCACGGCCACGACGGGAAGCCCGGCGACCACTACGGCTACGGCAACAAGCCCGCGGGCCACGAGGGTCACCACGGCCACGAGGGCTAGGCAGCAGGCTGCACGAAGCCCGTTCATCGGATGACGGCGCGCGGCGGGATCTCATCGGATCCGCCGCGCGCCGCAGGTGAGAGTCGCAGAGACCTCAGGCAGACAGCAGACATGAGAAAGACCGGGTGGGCCGCGGTGTCGAGCGGAATTGAATCGGCGGGCGTGAAGGAGCTTCATCACTCCGATTCCGGTCCGGTACCCCAACAGCGTCATGACGTAGCGGCCATGCCGGGCAAGCCGCCCATAAGAGTTCGCGCAGTGAAAGCCGGGCTGCGCACCGCCGTGGCCCTCTGCCTGGTGACGACACTGGTCCACGTCGTCCTGGTATTCCTTCATGTGGCCCCCGCCAACCCCGTATCGAAGCGTTACAGCTCGCAGGTCAACGGATGGGTGTACCCGCTCTTCGAACAGAACTGGCGGCTCTTCGCCCCGGACCCCGACTCCTTCAACCGAAAAATCCTGGCGAGAACCGCGCACACCGACTCCGAGGGATCGGTGCAGGTGACCCCCTGGCTCGACCTGGCTGCCGTCGACCATTCCGCGGTCGACCACAATCTGTTTCCGAGCCATACGTCCCAGAACCTTCTGCGCCGCGCCTGGACCTCCTATGTCGAGACACACGGCGGAAGCGACACGGCACGCTCGGAACGCGCCGTGATGCTGCAGACGTACCTGCGCAACATCGCCGCGGACCGCGTCGCCGCCCACAACGACGGCGGTGCTTTCGACTTCATTCAGCTCCGGGTCGTCACTCTGCCCGTGGCTGCGCCCGGCGCAGCGGCCGGGAACCGCCCGCCGGCACCCACCGAGGACCGGCTCCTGCCCTGGTGGAAGGTGAACTCCCATGGGAAGTGAACAGATCCCCCAGCCCCCTTCCACGGCGGCCACCCTGCACCGGTCTGCGGTCCAGGAGACTTCGGCCGCCGGCACGGCCCACCAGTGGCTCCTCGACCGGATCGGCGCTCTGTGGGCGCTTCTCACCGACCGGCCGGTCTCCCTGTACGCCGCCTCGGTTCTGCGCATCGGCTACGGGCTGCTCTACCTGGTCTTCCTGCTGCGCGAGTTCCCGCACCGGGACGAGATCTGGGGCCCCGGCTCCCCCTGGACACCGGCGCTGGCACAACAGCTCTTCGACCAGACGGGCTGGAACAGCCTCCTGATCCTGTCCGACAGCCGCGCCTACTTCGAACTCTGTTACGTAACGGCCCTCGTCACGTCCGCGCTGTTCATGCTGGGCTGGCGGACCCGGGCCATGTCCGTCCTCTTCGCCGTCGTGGTGACCTCGTTCCATGCCAGATCGATCTTCATGACGGACGGGGGCGACAACCTGATCCTGCTGATGGCCCTCTACCTCGTCCTCACCGCGTGCGGTCGGCGCTGGTCCCTGGACGCTCGCAGGAACCGGCTCGAGGCAGCCCGTGCGGGCGACGCACCGGAACCGGTGAGGAGCTTCTCCGCGCAGCAACTGCACGATGCCCGTGACACCTTGACGACGGTGGTGCACAACTGCGGCATGCTCGTCATCGCGGCACAGGTCTGCTTCCTCTACGGATCGGCCGGCCTGTACAAGGTCCAGGGCCCGACGTGGGGCGGCGGCACCGCTCTCCACTACGCGCTGAACCTCGAACTTTTCCAGCCCTGGCCCGCGCTCTCCCACCTCGTGGACGGGTACCCGATGGTGATCGCGGTCGCCAGTTACGTGACGGTGCTCTTGCAGGTCGCCTTCCCCTTCGTACTTTTCGGCCGGCTCAAGTACCCCGTGCTGACCGTGCTGCTGTGCATGCACATCGGCATCGCGGTGCTCCTGGGACTGCCTCTCTTCTCCGGCGCGATGATCATTGCGGACGCCGTGTTCCTTCCCGACCGCTTCTACGCGTTCCTGCCTCGCCTGTGGCGACGCGCAGCACGGCGCACGGGGATGTGGCGGCCGGCACCCGGCCGAGCGGCGGGATCCGTATCGGTACCTCCGCAGGGCAGGCCCGGCGAACCCAGCTCGAAGCATCCCTCACGTGTGTGAGGGGATTCAGCCGTGCTCTTCCTCATCGGCTTCCATGTGCCGGATTCCCTCATGGGTGAGGGTGACCATCGAGGGAGTGTTGCCGGGTTCCCAGTCGACGGTGATCAGCCCTTCGCCCGCCAGGTAGGTGCAGGCGGCGGCCAGGTCCTCTTCCGGTACGTGGAGGTCGCGCCGTAGCTGTGCTCCGGTGATGCCGAGGAGGCGGTTGCCTTCGACGGCTTCGTACAGGACCCGGAGCACCTGGTCGCGGTAGGTCTTGCGTTCGCGCAGTGTGGCCATGACCGCGCCCTTTCGTGTGTGGGGGGGGTGGGGTGGGCTCCGGGTCCGGTCGGGGCTTCTCCGATCTCGTCGGAGTGTGCGCCGGTGCCGGCGGGGGTCCTACGCGTAGGCGGGTGTTGCCGTTGAGGGGGGTGAGGAGGCCGGCGGGTCGGGGCGCCGGGGCGCCCCGCCGCTGCCCCCGGTCGGAGGAAGATCCGTTCCTCACCGGTCGGCACCCGGGTGGTGGGCTCGACGACCGGTGTCGTCCGGCAGGCCGGGAGGCCTCGGCCGGGGGTCACTGAAGCGGTAGGCCTCGATCTGCGCGTCGTTCCGGGCGTTCAGCACCTGGATCCAGCGCATTGCGACGCCGATCATCAGGATGATCACTGCGATGAGGACGACGGTCTCCACGGAGCTCACCTCCAGCCGTTCCCGGACCGCGGCAGGGCACTTCGTCCCATCGGCTCCCCGAAGGGGGACATGCAGGCCCCTCCCTCGCCCTCCCAGGCGGCTTCCCGGCGGCGGGTGTCCCGGATGCCGCGCCCGATGACGTTCTCGTTGGCCATCAGAACGCCCGCGGTCAGGACGCTGCCCGGGATCGCGGCGGCGGCCATCAGCCGGGCCGCGGCCGCCGGCTCGGTCTCGGGCGGGATCACCAGGAGGTCCCAGCGGCCGACGGTGTAGGAGAGCAGGATCAGCTTGTCGGGGTCCTGCTCGGTGAACCAGCCCACATGCAGCACATGCCCGGCCACGGCGACCGTGCGCGGGACGACCGGCCAGCGGGTGGGATTCACCGTGACGCGGGTGACGCGCCCCCACGGTTCCTCCAGAGCGGCGGCGAGAGCGGGGAGCTCGGCTTCGAGGTCACGCGAGCGGGGCCACCAGGCACCGTCCAGCTGACCTGCGAGGGTGGTCTTCGGGGTGAGGGACAAGCGTGCCGGGAACTCTGCTGCGAGATCGCGGGGCGCGGTCCGGTCGAGGGTGGTGGTCATGGTGCGGACCTGCCCCCGGACTGCCCGTCGGCAGCCCGGTTTTTAGGCGATCGCCGGAAATGACACCTGCGTGAAGCGGGTGCTCGAAGTACTTCCGGTCCTTCGACTGTACGCCCATTCGATGGGCAATAGCCGTTGTGACCAGGTATTTCCCGGCGGAGGCGCCGGAGAGGACCGCCGGACTCCCCAGCTTCGAGGCGTTCGGTCGAAAACCGCGAGGGGTCGGCGGCGCCCCCGCGCCATTCGATCATGAAGAGGGTGGCGTCATCGCTCGCGTGCCCGCCTCGTTCCTGCCCACCCATGCCGGCCACCGCCTCCGCACAGGTGGCTTACGCGAACCCGCCCCATACGGCGGCGCCGCTCTTCGCGGTGTCGGCAGTGGCCTCGATCCGGTACGTGTCGTCCTTCGCGTCGCGTCCGCCGGCGGCGTGGTCGTACTGGCCGGCGAAGACGTGCTCGCCGGGCGGGACGGTCCTGCCGGGTTTGAGGGTCCACCGGTAGACGAGGAAGCCACCTTCCCGGCGGGCGGAGAGGTCGAAGTCCGCGGCGGGGCGGGTCCGCCAGCTACCGGTGTCCTTCACCCCCTCCGTGAGAGCGATGCGCAGCTCGACGACGAGCGCGGTGAGCGGCTTCCCCGCCTTGAGGGTGACGTTGCTCTGTGCCCAGTAGGCGTTGCTGTGGGGGTCGACGGAGCCGTCGGCCCACAGGGGACCGTCCTCGGTCCGGCTGCCCGCGGCCGTCGGTGGCACCGCTCGGCCGGCGGCGGACGGGGCGGCGGCGGACGGGTTCCGGGGCGGGTCCGGGTCGTGCACGGCGGCGACCACCGTGAGGGCGCTCGCCGTCAGGGTTGCGGCGGTGGCCAGGGTCGCGAGGGCGATCTTCGGCCAGGACAGGGCGCGGGTGCGCTCGCGGTCCCGCGACCGGCGGGCGGTACCAGGACCGGCCATGCCGCGCTCGACCCGGGCCAGCATGCGGGCCCGGTCGGGCAGGTGGGCTCCGGTGCTCTCGCGCAGCAGGCCGCGCAGTTCGTCGGTCACCGGCTTCCCCTTCCCACCAGTTCGCCGGCGGCCCTGGTGCCGAGCAGCCGCTGCAGTTCCGCCGCCCCCTTCGAGGTCTGGCTCTTCACCGTACCCACCGATATCCCGAGTGCCGCCGCGGTGTCCTTCTCCGAGAGGTCGAAGGCGTAGCGCAGTACCACGCAGGCGCGTTTGCGGAACGGCAGCATGTCCAGTGCGGCCCGTACGTCCATGACGGCGGCCAGGTCCGGGCCGTCGGTCCGCTCCGGGCGGTGCGACCAGAACAGCAGGACGCGCCGCCGCTCGCGTACCGTGCTCCGGATCCGGCCGCGGGCGAGGTTGGCGACGATCCCGCGGGCGTAGGCAGCCGCGGAGTCGGCACGGCGGGCCCTGTCCCAGCGGTGCCAGAGCGCGACCATCGCGTCCGCGGCAAGGTCGTCGGCGTCGTCCGCCTCTCCGGTCAGCAGGTAGGCCAGGCGGGAGAGTTCGGCGTGGTGGCGTTCGAAGAACGCGTGGAACTCCGCGGCCGCCTCGTCTTCGGCCATGGCCTCGGTACGGCCTCTCGGTGCGGCGGGGGCGTTCTCGGACAGCTGCCGGAGCGTAGCAGTCCATTCGGGCGTTCGTTCGGACGCTTCGGTTCGCCGGGGCCTGGTCGGCACGGTGACGCCCATCAGTCCGTCCGGCCGTCGGTGTTCGGCGCCGCGAGGTTTCGGCCCGGTCCGCCGGCCGGACCGGAGGGGGCGGGAGCGGCCTTGGCGCCGGTCTCGGTGAGGACTCCGGCGCCCGCCTTCGCCGCCAGCTCGGCCGGCAGTCCGGCGGCGGGTTCCAGTCCGGCAGTGAGGGTGGGCCGCCAGTCGACGGTGGTCTTGATCTTCTTCCCGGAGCCGGCGGCGTTGTGGGCGGCGACCAGGTCGAAGGGGGCGCCGCCGACGAGGTTGCCGCTGCCCGCGACGGCTCCGGTGCCGTCGCCGCTGAGCAGCTGGGAGGTCTTCCGGTCGGAGGAGAGTTTCCAGTAGTTGTTCTGCGCGACGACCTGGGCGCCGGCACGGGAGTTGATGCTGTAGCTGTGCGCGTAGCCCTCCGATGCCGTGGTGTCGTAGTAGTTGTCGTACAGGTGGATCCGGCCCACACGGGCGAGCGGGGCGCGCTGGACGATGCCCCGGAAGACGTTGTGGTGGAGCGTCACCCGCAGTCCGGTGTCCTTGTCGCTGCTGCCGATCAGCATGGTCTTGTCGTGGTTGCTGAACGTGTTGTATCCGACGGTGACCAGGTCGGAGGCGTTGGTGATGTCGAGGGCGCCGTCATGGACCTGGTACTCACGGCCGAAGCGGACCGGGTTGGCGGAGTCCGGGTGCGGGTCGTCGGAGAAGCTGTTGTGGTCGACCCAGACATGGGTGGCGCCGCGCAGGCTGACGGCGTCGTAGGCGGAGTTCCAGTTGCCGGTGGAGCCGTCGGTCGGGTCCCACTGCGGGAAGCAGTCCCGGACGTCGGTGAGCGACAGATTACGGATGATCACGTTGTCGGCGTTCTTCACCACGAGGCTGCCGCCGGTGATGCCCGCTCCGGTGCCGGGCACGCCGATGACCGTGGTACGGGCCGGCACGGTGAACACCATGCGGGCGGCCTGCCTGGCCTGGGCCGCCCTGCGGGCGTCCTCCTGGGCGCCGGACGGCACCTTGGCACGGCCCCAGACGGCGGGATCGTAGGCCTTGAGGTAGGAGTCGAGCGAGTAGCCGGTACCGGCGGCGTGGTCGGCGCAGCTCTGCGGCTTCCCGCTGTCGTCGGTACGGGCGTCGATCAGGCCCTTGACCCGGACGATCCGCGGGGCGCCGGCCGGGCCCGCGGCCAGGGCTCTCACCAGCTCGGCGCGGGTGGAGACGGTGAAGACGTGAGCTGCGTCCGCGGCACTGCCGCCGGTGGTGCCCGAGCCGCTCGCGGCCCAGCCGTCCCGGGCGGGCAGCACGCCGTGGGCGAGGTCGGCGGGTGCCACGGCATCGGCCTTCACGACCAGCGGCACGGCGCCCAGACCGGCGGCGAGCAGGGTGGCCGCTCCGGCCAGGGCGAGCCTTCGACGTCCGGTCGGGCGGCGGTGCGGGGAAGCGGACATGGGCGGTGGCTCCTTGGGATGAGGTGCGCTGTTCACCCCTCAGTTGCCGCCGGAGCCGGAAAGGTTGCCGGGCACCGCCGAATTGCCTCCGCTGTTTCGGCGGCCGGGTCGCACCGTCCCGAACGGGCACCTCCTACGGCACCGGCGCCATCAGGGGCTTCTGGTGGCCGGCCGGTGTGCTGTGGCCGTGCCGACGTCGGGGTGGATGGTGAAGACCCGGTCGAGTCCGACGATGCGCAGGATGCGGATCGTGTTGTCGGGGACCGCCGCCAGGGCGATGTCCGCCTGGGCCGCGACAGCGTGGTTGCGGGCGACGATGAGGGCGGTGATGCCGCTGGAGTCGCAGAACTGTATGCGGGAGAGGTCCAGGACGAGGCGTTGTCCTGGCTCCAGGCCGAGCTCTGTCACGGCCTGTCGAAGGCGGGGGGCCTGGTCGTAGTCGAGGTCGCCGGCGATTTCCAGCACGGGGCCGGTGGTGGCGTCTCGGGCGGTGATCGTCAGGGCGCTCATGTCAGATCGTGCTCTCGCGTACCGGGGATGGGATGGGGCACGCCGAGGGCGAGCAGAGCCGTGTCGTCGTCCAGGCCTTCACCGAAGCCGTCCAGGAGGCCGGTGAGGGCGGTGATCAGCTCAGGTGCCCCTGCAGGGGCGAGACCGGCGGTGAAAGTGCGCAGGGCGTCTTCGCCGTAGAGCTCGCGGTTCGTGCCGACGCGGGCTTCGGTGAGGCCGTCGGTGTAGAGGAGGAGGCAGTCGCCGGGGCCGAGCGTGGTCGCGGCAGGGGTGAAGCGGGCATCGGGCAGGATTCCGATGAGCAGGCCGCCGGGGGTGGGGAGGTATTCGGCCCGGCCGTCGGCACGCACGACGAGTGCGGGGGGATGGCCCCCGGACGCCAGGTGCACGGCAACCGTTCCGGTCCTGGGGTCGGGTTCCATCACACCGAAGATCGCGGTGCAGTAGCGCGGGTCCCCGTTGGTGAACCGCTCGTGCAGCACGGTGTTCAAGGTGGACAGCGCGGCTACGGGGTCGGAGTCGTGGAGGGCCGCGGCGCGCAGGGTGTAGCGGGTCAGGGAGGTCACTGCGGCAGCCTGAGGACCTTTGCCGCAGACGTCGCCGAGGAAGAACGCCCAGCGCTTGTCGTCCAGCGGGAACAGGTCGTAGAAGTCTCCGCCCAGCCGGTCGACGGAGGCGGTGTGGTAGTAAGAGGCCGCTTCCATTCCGGGCACCGCGGGCAGGGCAGCGGGGAGCAGGCTCTGCTGCAGCACCGCGAGTGCTTCACGCAGCCGCTCCCTGTCGGCTTCGGCCCGCCGGCGGGCTTCGTCCGCCAGCTGACGCTCGCGGAGCAACTCGCCTTCGTAGGCGCGGCGCTGTCGTGCGTCGAAGATGGTGGTGCGGACCAGCGTCGGCTCGCCGTCGCCGCTCGTCTTCACCAGGGAGGTGACCAGGACCGGGAGACGCCCGCCGCCCGGCGCCTTGAGTTCCAGCGCTATCTCGCTGATCTTTCCCTGCATCCGCAGGAGCGGAGCGAAGTGCGTCTCGTGGTAGAGCTTGCCGCCGATCGTGAGGAGGTCGGTGAAGCGTCTCCGGCCCACGACTTCCTCGCGCGTGAGGCCGAGCCAGTCCAGGAGCGTTCCGTTGATCCTGGCGATGGTGCCGTCCATCAGGGTGGACAGGTAGCCGCAGGGGGCGGATTCGTAGAGCTCTTCGGCGGTGTCCTCCAGCAGGGAGGAGAACACCGCGTCGGTGGCGGACTCTTCGCCCTCGGGCCGCTCAGGGTTCTGGGCGGTGCACCCCATCACCGTAGCTCCCGCAGGAACGCGCGGATGGCTGATGTGGTGGCCTCGGGAGCGCTCAGCTGGGGGCAGTGACCCGTTGCGTCCAGGGTGATCAGGCGGCTTCCGGGGATGGCCGCGTGGACGTAGCCGCCGACCTCGCGCGGCGCGATCACGTCCTGGGCGCATTCCAGTACCAGCGTCGGTACGCCCACCGACTTCAGGTCGTCACGGCTGTCGGAGAGGAACGTGGTGCGGGCGAAGACGCGGGCGATCGCCGGATCGGTGGCGCAGAAACTGTTGGTCAGCTCCTCCCCCAGTTCCGGACGCTCGGGGTTGGCCATGATCACCGGTGCCATCGTGGCCGACCATCCGAGGTAGTTCGACTCGAGCGACTCCAGCAGCTCGTCGATGTCCTCGGCGCTGAAGCCGCCGCGGTAGGCGTCGTCGTCGATGTAGCAGGGGGAAGGGCCGACCATGACCAGGGAGGAGAACCGCTCGGGGGCGGAGGCCGCCGCGCGTACCCCGATCATCGCGCTGACCGAATGCCCGACGAAGGCCACGTCCCGCAGGTCGAGGGCCTCGCACACCTCGACCACGTCACGGGCGTATCCGTCCAGGGAGCCGTAGCGTTCGGCGCTCCAGGCGGACGGGTCGGAGCCGCCCGACCCGACGTAGTCGAACAGGACCACCCGGAATTCCCCGGCCAGGGCCGGGGCCACCAGGCTCCACATGTTCTGGTCACAGCCGAACCCGTGCGCCAGCATCACCACAGGGCTGCCGGGTGATCCGCTGACCTTCACGTTGTTCCTGCGGAGGATATCCATCCCGTCATCCTGTTCATCGGTCCGGAGCGTCGGCACTGCCGACGCGATCTGGGGTGGGCTCGCGCCGGTCCCGTCGGTGGGACGCAGCGGGGCCCCGGGGAACGGTCCGACCGCGGTGCGGCGGTTCAGCGTGCAAGGGCGAGGACGCCCAGGGCACTGCCTTGTTCGTCGACGACGGGCAGGGCCTCGAGACGGCGGTAGCGCATCGCGTGCTCGGCTTCGGCCATCGTGGTGAGGGGCGAGGTCGACGGCCCGCGGTCACCGAGGACGTCGCGCAGCCGGATGCGGTCCGTGTACGCGTCGCCCTCACGGACGGCCGCGAGCTGAGCCGGGGTCACCAGACCGGCACACAGGCCGTCCTCGTCGCAGACCAGCAGATGTCCCGCGCGGGCACTGGCCATGACGGACAACGCCACTTCGACCGTCATGTCGTCGCAGACCTGCGGCCCGGCGGCTTCCATGCCGTCGGCCACCGCCTGATGGGAAGGGTTGGCGCTCACCGAGCGGAACTGCGTCTGGACCAGCGTCAAAACGTGCCTCCTGCAGAGATGGGTCAGTTTCCTGATCACGTCGTTCTCAGGCCGCCGCCGCGTTGAAGGCGGAGCGGCGCGCGTTCAGGCGCCGCGCTGCCGAAGCGGGGCCGCGTCGGCCGCGGGAGGCCGCGCCGCGCTTGGGCCGCTCGGACACCGGCGCGGTGATGGTGACCGGGATGCCGGAAGGGGCCTGGGCGCCGGTGATCCGGCTCAATGCCTGCTCACCCGAGCGGACCTGGGTGGTCTGCGGGACGATGCCGGCGGCGGCCATGAGCCGCGTCATGTCGCGGCGCTGGTGGGGCGTCACGAGGGTCACGACACTGCCGGACTCCCCGGCGCGGGCGGTGCGGCCTCCGCGGTGGAGGTAGTCCTTGTGGTCGGTCGGCGGGTCCACGTTGACGACGAGGTCGAGGTTGTCGACATGGATGCCGCGGGCGGCGACGTTGGTGGCGACCAGGACGGTGACATGTCCGGTCTTGAACTGTGCCAGGGTGCGCGTGCGCTGCGGCTGCGACTTGCCGCCGTGCAGGGCGGCGGCCCGGACACCGCTGTTCAGGAGGTCCTGGGTCAGCCGGTCGACGGCGTGCTTGGTGTCCAGGAACATGATCACCCGGCCCTCGCGCGCCGCGATCTCCGTCGTCGTGCGGAGCTTGTCAGCCCCGTGCACGTGCAGCACGTGGTGCTCCATCGTCGTGACGGCACCGGCCGAGGGGTCGACCGAGTGCACGACGGGGTCGGTCAGGTAGCGGCGCACCAGCAGGTCGACGTTGCGGTCGAGGGTGGCGGAGAAGAGCATCCGCTGGCCTTCGCGGCGTACCTGGTCGAGCAGGGCGGTGACCTGCGGCATGAAGCCCATGTCGGCCATCTGGTCGGCTTCGTCCAGCACGGTGATCGCGACCCGGTCCAGCCGGCAGTCCCCGCGGTCGATGAGGTCCTTCAGCCTGCCCGGCGTCGCGACGACGACCTCGGCGCCCGCACGCAGCGCGCCGGCCTGCCGCCCGATGGGCATCCCGCCGACGACCGTGGCCAGGCGCAGCTTCACCGAGCGGGCGTACGGAGTGAGCGCGTCGGTCACCTGCTGCGCCAGCTCGCGGGTCGGTACGAGGATCAGGGCGAGGGGCTGGCCGGGCTCGGCGTGCTGTCCGGCGGTACGGGCGAGCAGGGCCAGGCCGAAGGCCAGGGTCTTGCCGGAGCCGGTGCGGCCTCGGCCGAGCACGTCGCGGCCCGCGAGGGTGTTGGGCAGGGTGGCTCCCTGGATCGGGAACGGCACGCTCACGCCCTGCGCACCGAGGGCGGCCAGCAACTCCCCGGGCATGTCCAGGTCGGCGAAGGCCTCGACGGCAGGCAGGGCAGGAGTGAGCGTCTTCGGCAGGGCGAACTCGCCCTGCACCGCGGCGGGCCGGCGTCCGTAGCCGCCCGAGCGGCTCGGGGCGGGGGAACGGCTCGGGGCGGAGGACCCGAAGCGGCTGCCGCGGCCTGAACCCGCAGCCGCACCGGAGGCGGGACCGCCAGTGCGGCTGCGGGTGCGGGCGGAGCGGTTGTTCGTACGTACGGGGTTCATTCAGAACCTTCCTCGATACGGCGCTCATCAAGGAATTCCGGCAGCCTGAGAACAGCGCGGGGAATCGCAAGAACGGGCCGAATGAAATGCGAAAGCGAAGCCGGCCGCAGGGAGTCCGTGCGGGCGCCGCTATGAAAATGGGTGACGCTGGACGTGAAATCCTCGAGATCGACTCGGGTGCAGGTCCGAAGAGGTCCGCATGCCGGAGGGCCCGCACCCCGAAGGATGCGGGCCCCAGCTACGAAGTGCGCGTCAGCGTCAGGCGGGAACGATGTTCTCGGCCGTCGGACCCTTCTGTCCCTGCGCGATGTCGAAGGTGACCTTCTGGCCTTCAGCCAGCTCGCGGAAGCCCTGGGCGGCGATGTTCGAGAAGTGGGCGAACACGTCGGCGCCGCCACCGTCCTGCTCGATGAAGCCGAAACCCTTTGCCGCGTCGAACCACTTCACGGTGCCAGATGCCATGTCAGATCTCCTCAGGGGCAGTACACCGGCATCCGCACTGCACGGACACCGTGTCGCCGCGATGATGCCCCGTCCGGAAAATGACCCGGAAATACGAAGCACGCCCATATGGCACGGAAACCGACTGGAGGCACTTGAAGTTTTGGGAACCACGACTGCAACTGAGATCGACAATAGCACGCCGTAGCGATCGGTGTACGAATATCAATTCACCATGGTCGCCGTACCAAAAACCCTCTCCGCATGGACCGCTAAATCCTTGCATCGCGGTGACAGATATGGGCGGCCCGGGCTGGGCGCTTCCCCGGCAGAGGACCGGAGACCACCTCACTGCTGTGTACAGTCGGCTCGCCCCGGCGGTTGCCGGACGTGTGGGGCGGCGTCCCCCGACCGGTGAGGTGGAGTCATGACGAGTGCAACCAGCGGGTCGCAACTGTCCGGCGCGACGACCATCGCCCCGGCTCTGTCGGTGGCCGAACGCAAGCAGCGGATGCGGCGCCGCCTCGAGCGGCTGATCGGCATCGCCGCCACCGAAGGAAACTCGTTGCTCGCCCTGCGCAACGGGGACGAGATCTTCCCTGCGATGCTGGACAGCGTCCGGGCCGCCGAACACACCGTCGACATGATGACGTTCGTGTACTGGCGCGGCGCGATAGCCCGGCAGTTCGCCCAGGCGCTGGCGGACCGGGCCCGAGCGGGCGTCCGGGTGCGGCTGCTGCTGGACGGCTTCGGCAGCCGGCTCATCGAGCAGGAGCTGCTCGATCTGATGGAGGACGCCGGGGTCGACGTCGCATGGTTCCGAAAGCCCCTCTACCTCTCCCCGCTCAAGCAGAACCACCGCTGCCACCGCAAAGTGCTCGTCGTCGACGAACAGACCGCGTTCACGGGCGGAGTCGGCATCGCCGAGGAATGGTGCGGCAACGCCCGCAACGAGAACGAGTGGCGCGACACCCACGTCCGGCTGCGCGGCCCCGCCGTGGACGGCGTGGCCGCCGCCTTCGCGCAGAACTGGGCGGAGTGCCACGACACCCTGTTCGACGATCGCGACCGGTTCACCGAGCACGCACCACAGGGCGGGGCGGTGGTGCAGGTGGTCCGGGGATCGGCCAGCATCGGCTGGCAGGACATGCAGACCCTGATCCGGGTCGCCATCGAATCCGCCCAGCAGCGCTTCCGCCTGTCCACCGCCTACTTCGCCCCGGACGCCTACTTCATCGAGCTGCTGTGCGCGGCAGGACGCCGGGGCGTCGAGGTCGAGATACTCCTGCCCGGCCCCCACACCGACAAGCGCGTCTGCCGGCTGGCCGGTCAGAACTTCTACGCGGACCTCCTCGCCTGCGGGGTGAGGATCTTCGAGTACCAGCCGACGATGATGCATGCCAAGGTCATCACCGTCGACCGGATCGCGGCACTCATCGGCTCGACCAATTTCAACCGTCGCTCCCTGGACCACGACGAAGAGGTCATGCTCGCCGTCCTGGACGAAGACTTCACCGCAACCCTGGACCGCCACTTCGACGAGGACGTGCAGGCCAGTGAGCCGATGGATCCGGCGCGCTGGAACCGCCGCTCTGCGGCGCAACGGCTGCGCGAGCTCGCGGTCACCCCCGTCCGCCGGTTCCTGTGACTCCCGCACGGTGCCGGAAGGCGCCCACGCTCCGGCACGCCCGTAGCAGAGCCGGAGTTCCGCCCTGCCGCCGTCCACCGGGTTCACCCCTGACGGGGACGGCCGGTGTGGGAGACGGAGGCGCCGGGTAGGGCGGGATCATGCCCGACATCCCCCTGGCCGAAGAGGCACTGCGAAGGGTGCTGGCCGTCGCCGACCGGACGGCGGAGCTGGCGACAGAGCTGGCCACCGCCCTTCGGATGCGCCCCGACGACGCCGCGGTCCGCACGGCGGCGATACCGCTCGGGGTCGATGTACTGGCCTTCGGACCTGCGGAGTTCGAAGCCGCGGCCCGTCGTCTGGAGCTGCTGGACCAGCTGATCGCAGCCGTCCCGCCCGGCTCGGACGGGATGCGGTGGCGGTACCTGGACGAAGCCGTTCTGTTCCGCTGCGATGCGGAAGTGGGTACGCCGTTCGACGAGTTCACCGCGCGCGTCGACATCAGCCGGGTGATCGGTCTGACCAGTGGCTACCTTGCAGGTCGTACGGAGGTCCTGGCGCGCGACGAGGCCGGAAGGCCGGTCCGGCAGCTAGAGCGCAGCATCAGCCGGGCCCAGCCCGCCCACCTCGCGCTGGCCGGTGCGGACGTACTCGACGTCTGCAAGCTGGAGACGATCGACTACGGCCCGGACGAACAGGTGCTGCGCTGGCGGCAGGTCCACAGTGCGAACGGCTCCGCGGTCCAGGACGACGGCTCGGTGCTCTTCGCCCGGACCCCGGGCGGCGGCACCGCAGTGACCATCTGCGCCCAGCAGCAATTCGTCCTCCCCCCGTTGTGGCGGGCCATCACCCCCGTACTGTGGCCCGCGGTCCGGCGCGCTCTGGTGGAGGACGCCTACCGCACGTCCTTCCGCATCACTCTGCGCACCATCGCTGCACGCGGGCAGGGCGGCGCCGGACCGGTCGACGAGAGGGCCGGTGCGACCACCTCGCTCTGGGGCACCGTCTCCCGCCTGGCCGAGCCGTTGACCCGATCGGCCAGGTCGGTCCCGTGGAAGCCGACGCGGCCGGAGTGCACCGACAGTTCCGGATTCCGCCACTTCAGGCCCGAGAGGCAACCCCTTTGACGCCGCCCGCCGGCCCGCCGCCCGCGTACCCGTACGCCTTCCACATCGCCCTCGACGGCAACGGCCTCAACGGGCTCGAAGGCCGGGCCGGCATCTGTGTCTTCCGCTACGACCCGGCCACCGGCCGGTACGCGTACAAGATCGACTACTACGACGGCATCGCCGGCGGCCATGCCGTCAGCGTCAGCCCGGACCACGCGCTCGGATTCCTCGGCAACACCGGCCAGCACCTGCTCTTCTACGACACCGCGACCCTCGACGAGACCGCCCGGCTGTCCACCCTGCGGATCGAACCCACCGACTCCTCCGTCAAGGGCACCACGCACATCGCCTGGCTGGGCGACCGGGAGATCGTCGGCGCGATCGGCGAGCACCTGTGGCGGTTCGACCTCGGCAAGCTCGATGCTCCCGAGCGCCTGGGCCCGCACGGCCTGAAACTGCCGCATGCCATGAAGACCACGGCGTCGGGCCGGTACCTCGTCTACGGCGGCATGGACCACCCCGGACGCGGCGAAGCCCGTGAGGTCGGCGTCTTCGACCTGCACACCGGCACGGCCCGCCGCATCCACCTGCCCGCCACCTGCTGGCACGTGGCCGTCCACCCCCGAGAGGACCGGTTCTACGCCCTCTCCTTCCGTGTCCTGCCCCAGGAGGGGCACGACTGGCACGAATGGGCCATGGCCTACCTCAAGGAGTACGTCTTCGAGATCGACGCCGAGCACGGGCAGGTCCTGCGCCACTGGACGGCCCCGCGGGAGACCCCGGCGCACATCAACTCGGACGTCTGCGTCTCCGATCGTGAGCTGATCTACTGCAACGGCGGCAGCGGCACCATCGTCATGATCGACCTGGCCGACTTCGCCACCCATCGGATCATCGACGAGCGCCCCGGCCTGCCCGAACAGCTGCTCGCCGGACGGCAATCGCTCCATCAGGTGGCGGACGCCTTCACGCGCGGTTCGCCGGCCGTGAGCAGCAGGCACTTCCTCGCCGCTCTGCGGGTCTCGCGCGGAACCCTGCTCGATTCGGTGTACGCCTGCCAGCTCTCCGCCGACCAGACCCTGCTGTTCACCGCCAACCGGGGACTCAACACCATCACCGTGTACGACTATCCCGCCAACACGGTCCGGCAGCGGGTGCGCATGCCACAACTACGGCAGTACGTCGACGGGCTCCCCTGGTGGCACGACCCCCGACTCGGCTTCCACCACAGCACACTGATCTCCCCGCCGTGAGCCTTCCGGGCCGGAGGTGGCATCGCCGGACGGCCCGATGGCCGGATCTGGGACAGCCTCGTCATTGCGGACACCAGGGCGGGGGAGCGAGGATCGGTGCATGCCCGCACCCCACCGCGTCGTCATCGTCGCCTTCCCCGGCGTGGAGCTCCTGGACATCACGGGTCCCGCCGAGGTGTTCTCGGTCGCGTCCCGCGTCTCCGAGGGAGGGTTCCCCGGCTACTGCGTCCAGGTCGCCACGGAGGACGGCGGTCCGGTGGTCACCTCCAGCGGCCTGCGGGTCCACTCCGACCTGCGGCTGGACGAGGTGACCGGCCGGGTCGACACCCTCCTGGTGTCCGGGGCGGTCGCCCATCCCGAGGGGGGCGGTGTCCAGGCCGTCGTCGATCCGGTGGTCACCGACTGGCTCCGTACGGCGGCACCGCGGGCGGGGCGTACCGGATCGGTGTGCGCCGGCGCCCATCTGCTGGCCGCGGCCGGCCTGCTGGACGGCCGGACCGCCACCACCCACTGGCTCACGGCGGCGCAACTGGCCGCCGCGCATCCGGAGGTCGACGTGGACCCCGATCCGATCTTCATCCGCTCCGGTCCGGTGTGGACCTGTGCCGGAATCACCTCGGGGATGGACATGGCACTGGCGATGGTGGCCGAGGACCACGGTCAGGCCCTCGCGCTCGCCACCGCGCGCATGATGGTCATGTACGTCAAACGCTCCGGCGGCCAGAGCCAGTTCAGCGTGCCCCTTTCCGTCCGGGCACCCGCTGACGACCGCATCGGCGAACTCCGCCGGTGGATCACCGAACACCCCGACGCGGACCTCTCCGCCGAGGCTCTCGCCCAGCGCGTCAGCCTCAGCACGCGGCACTTCTCCCGGCTCTTCGCGCAGCGCACCGGCACCACGCCCGCCGCCTACGTGGAGTCGGCCCGCCTGGAGGCCGCACGGCGCCTGCTGGAGGAGAGCGACGCCGGTCTGCCGCAGGTGGCCGCCGCCAGCGGCCTCGGCTCCCTGCAGACCCTCCACCGGTGCTTCCAACGGCACCTGGGGACGACTCCCGCCGAATACCGCCGCCGTTTCCGCTGAATCCGGCCCGTCCCTTACCCCCCACCCTCACTGCCCGTCGGCCCTGCCCGTCGGCCCTGCCCGCGGCCGGCGGATGCCGAGGCATGCCCGCGCCCGCCCCGTACACGAAAGGCCCTCATGTCCGGCACGAAGATCATTCCAATACCGGTTCTCGGCAAGCACGCGGTCAACGCCTACCTGCTGCTGGGCCGGCGCCCCGTCCTCGTCGACGCCGGTACGCCGGGCAGCGGACGCCTCATCCACGACCGGATCGCCGATCACGGAGTGGACCCCGCCGACCTCGCCCTGATCGTCATCACCCATGGCCACATCGACCACTTCGGTTCAGCAGCGGAACTGCACCGTCTCACGGGCGCACCCGTCGCCGGGCACATCGCCGACCTCGAACCCTTCCGCACCGGCCGACCGCTGATGCCGTACCTCCCGACGGGACCCATGGGTCGCCTGATGAACAGGAACAGGAAGCTTCACGTCGCGGCGGACCCGTTCGAACCCGGGCTCCTGATCAGCGGCGAAACCGACCTGTCGGACTTCGGGCTGGCGGGACGGATCATGCCCACCCCGGGGCACACCGCGGGTTCCGTCTCCGTTCTCACCGAGGACGGGGACCTCGTCGCCGGTGACCTCGTGGCCAACTCCTTCATGGGCCTCATCCCCGGCAAGCCGGCGAACCCGCCCTTCCATGACGACCCCCTGGGCAACCTCACGAGCCTGCGCGCCATGCTCGACCTCGGCCCCAGCCGCCTCCATGTCGGCCATGGCACTCCGCTGGATCCCGGGCGCGTACGTCGCTGGGCGCGGCGGGAGCAACGACGGCTGTCCCGCCTCGACTCCCGTGGGCGCCTCCGAAGGCGTACGCAGAGCTGACACGGGTGTGCTCGCCGGCGGCTCTGCGCCTCCGCACCATCCTCTGCGAGTGTCGCTCCAGGAAGGGACCATGAAGAGACCTGGATGCGGGCGCCTACGTGCGAACGGCGGCTGAGCGGAACCTGGAGGCGGCATGACGGTCACCCTGCTCACCGTCGCGATCGTCGTGGCCGCCCTGGTGATCAGGACCGCGGTCGCCGAAATCCGCGTGCCCGGGAGCGCACGAACGCAGTGGGCCTTCCTGACCGACCGGCGCGCATGGGCGATCGGAACCGGCACAGCCGTGGTGCTCGGCATCGTCGGGTGGGCCACAGCGGGCCCCACCGCTGCGGTCTGGGCAGCGGTCGCAGGTCTCCTCGTCGCCTCGCTCACCCGTGCCGGAGACGGAGACGGAGACGACTGACCGGCGGGCCACGGACACGTGCGCGCAGCGCAGCGCAGCGCATTGTCGCCCCCTGGGCGGACGGACGTCGCTCGCACCCGGGGCCCGGACTCGTCGAGTCCGGGCCCCTCCCCCATGGCGCGTCAGGCGAACGGGCCGCCGAACGGGCCGACGGGACCGTAGTAGAGGGCCAGCTCCTCGCGGTAGCGCGCGTCGCCGAGGTGCGTGTCCCGGTGGAACTCCGGGGAGTCCTTGATCTGTTCCTTGGTGCGCTCCACGTGGATCGTCCGCTGCTCCGGGTCGATCGAGATCACGGTGCCGGCCGGCAGGAGCACTTCCTTGCCGAAGATCCATACCCCTGTATCGACGACCAGGTAGGCGTCACCGACCTCGTCGGAGTGCTTGTCGACCTTGCCGATGCTTCCGTCGACCGCCTCGACCTTGTAGCCGGTGAGATCGGTACCGGCCAGGTGGCCCGACGTCGACTTGTAACTCCACACATGCTCGGTCACGTGAGAACAACTCCTCCGGTGTGAATGAAAGGATCAGCCAACTCTTGGAGCGCGTCTGCCCCGGCTTTCCTGTTGTGCACGTACGGATTTCCCCTCCCACCGGATCACGGGCGAAGCGGATCGGTTGCTCGCGGGCGTTCGTGGTCGGCCGGAGTCCTGCGGTGGCCGTCAGCCTTCACGGCCCGGCAGGAGCTCCTTGGCCTTGGCCACGGCGAAACCCCAGCCCTGGGCCACGGTCGGTTTGCCGGGCACGGCCACTTCCTCCGGGTTGGTGAGCACGTCCAGCAGGACCGGCCCCGGCGTCTCGAAGGCCCGGCGCACGCCCTCGTGGAGCTCGTCCGGGTCGGTGATCCGGATCCCCGTCAGGCCGAGGGCCGTGGCAACCGCGGCGAAATCGGGGTTGTCGAGTTCCGTGCCGAATTCGGGCAGGCCCGCCTGCTCCTGTTCCAGCTTGACCATGCCCAGGCGGCGGTTGTCGAAGACGACGAGCTTCACAGGCAGCTTGTACGTCTTGATGGTCATGAGGTCGCCGAGCAGCATGCTCAGCCCGCCGTCCCCGCAGAGCGCGACGATCTGCCGGTCGGGTGCCCACAGCTGGGCACCGAGGGCCTGGGGCATGGCGTTGGCCATCGAACCGAGGTTGTACGAGCCGATCAGGCGGCGGTCGCCCCGCATGGTGACGAAGCGGGAGAGCCAGACGGTGGCCATGCCGGTGTCGGAGGTGAAGACGGCGTCGGCGTCGGCGTAGGCGTCCACCGCGGCGGCGAGCGCCTCGGGGCGGATGGCGTGCTCGCGGTTGTCCACGACGGCTCGCAGCTTCCCGGTCCAGCGGTGCTCGTGTGCGGGGTCGGCCAGCCGCTGCTGTCCCTCCTGCCAGTGGAGGAAACGGTCCCGGGCGTCGTCGAGGTGCGCGCGGTCGGGGACCGCTTCCAACAGCGGCAGCAGGGCCCGCAGCGTGGCGCCGACGTCGCCGGCCAGGCCCACGTCCACGGGGGTGCGTCGTCCCAGGTGGTCCTCGCGCGCGTCGACCTGGATCACCTTGGCGTCCTTCGGGTACCACTCCCGGTAGGGGAAGTCGGTCCCCAGCATGAAGAGCACGTCCCCGCTGTCCAGCGCGTGGGCGGCGGCGGGGTTGCCGATGAGGCCGGTCTGGCCCACCTGGAAGGCGTTGTCGTCCTCGAATCCCTCCTTCGCCTTCAGTGTGAGCACCATGGGGGCCGCCAGCAGCTCGGCGGTCCGCAGGACCTCGGTACGGGCCTCGCGGGCGCCCTGGCCGACGAGGAGGGTCACCCGGGACGCGGCGTTCAGCAGCTCGGCGGCCCGGGCGAGGGCCGGGTCGTCGGGCCGGGTGACGGCGCGGTCCAGGGCGAACCGCGTGGGCCTGTCGTCGCTCAGCTCCTGATCGCCGAGGTCGCCGGGGACGGTCAGGACGGCCACTCCGCCCTGGGTCACGGCGGCGCGTACGGCCGATTCGACCAGGCGCGGCATCTGGTCCGGGGAGGTGACGGTGGCCCGGTGGACGGCGACGTCGCGGAAGAGGAGGTCGTTGTCTACCTCCTGGAAGTAGTCGCTGCCGATCTCGGCGAGAGGGACCTGGCCGCAGATGGCCAGGACGGGCGTGCGGCTCTTGGCGGCGTCGTAGAGGCCGTTGAGCAGGTGCACGGATCCGGGTCCCACCGTGCCCATGCACACCCCGAGGGTCCCGGAGAGCTGGGACTGCGCCGAGGCGGCGAAGGCCGCGGCCTCTTCGTGCCGGCAGCCGATCCAGTTCAGGCCGGCGGATGTGCGGATGGCGTCGGTCAGCGGGTTCAGGGCGTCTCCGACGACGCCGAAGACGTGCTGGACGCCGAGTTCCTCGAGTGCATCGACGATGACGTGGGCGACGGTACGTGCCACGGGACTGCCCTTCGTTAGCCGGTTCAGCGGGTGGTTCAGGGGTTTCAGGGGGATTCAGCGGGTGGAGTGGGTGAAGCGGCCGGGGTCGGCCGCCTTCCAGTCGGCTGCCCAGCTTTCGGGCGGCGAAGCGATCAGTTCTCCGGGGGCGAGCCACGCGTGCAGTTCGGCGTACGAACGGACGGTGTGCGGGTCCACCCGCTGGAGCAGCATGTGGGGGCGCAGTCCGCGCGCGTCGTCGACGCCCATGGCCGCCATGATCTGCAGCGCGCTCTTGACGGTCGCCTCCTGGTAGCGACGTACGCGCTGCGCCTTGTCACCGACGTCCAGGGCCCGGGCGCGCCGCTCGTCCTGGGTGGCGACCCCGACGGGGCAGGTGTTGGTGTGGCAGCGCTGGGCCTGGATGCAGCCGATCGCGAACATCATGGCGCGGGCCGAGTTGGTGTAGTCGGCGCCTTGGACCAGGCGTTTGACGAGGTCGCTTCCGGTGGCGATCTTCCCGGAGGCTCCGATCCGGATGCGGTCGCGCAGCCCGGAGCCGACGAGGGCGTTGTGGACGGTCATCAGGCCGTCGCCGAGCGGCAGGCCGACGTGATCGGCGAACTCCAGGGGTGCCGCGCCCGTTCCGCCCTCCGCCCCGTCGACGACGATGAAGTCGGGGGTGACGTCCGCCTCCCGCATGGCCTTGCACACGGCGAGGAACTCGCGGCGCGAGCCGACGCACAGCTTGAACCCCACGGGCTTGCCGCCGGCGAGCTCCCGCATGCGGGCCAGGAAGCGCACCAGCTCGCGCGGGGTGGAGTACACGCGGTGGAACGGCGGCGAGACGACGGTCTCCCCCTGCGGCACCCCGCGTACCTGCGCGATCTCGGCGTTCACCTTGGCACCGGGCAGGACACCGCCGATGCCCGGCTTGGCGCCCTGACTGATCTTCAGCGACACGCATTTGACCTGCGGGTGCGCGGCCTTCTCGGCGAACTGCCGCTCGTCGAAGCCCCCGTCGCCGGTACGGCACCCGAAGTATCCGGTGCCGATCTCCCATATGAGGTCCCCGCCGGGGCGCCGGTGGTACTCGGACACGCCGCCTTCGCCGGTGTCGTGGGCGAAACCGCCTAGCTGTGCCCCGGTGTTGAGGGCGAGGACGGCGTTGGCGGACAGGGAGCCGAAGCTCATCGCCGAGACGTTGAGCAGGGACATGTCGTACGGCTCGGTGCAGTCGGGTCCGCCGACCCGGACCCGGGGCGGATCGGTGCGTACCGGGTGCGGGGCCATGGACGGCGTGAGGTATTCGCTGCCGGGCCGGAGGAGGTCGCGTTCGGTGCCGAACGGCTCCTCCGCGTCGGTGCCCTTGGCCCGCTCGTAGACGATGCTGCGGGTGTCACGGTCGAAGGGGCTGCCGTCGATGTTCCGCTCGATGAAGTACTGCTGGATCTCCGGCCGCAGTGCCTCCAGGGCGAACCGGAGGTGCCCGAGCAGGGGGTAGTTCCGCAGGAGGGAATGCCGGCGTTGCAGGAGGTCGTGCGAGGCCACCAGGACGAGCAGCAGCGACGGCACGGCCACGGCCCACCACCAGGGCGAGAGGACGACGGCGGCGACCGCGGCGAGCGCCGCTGCGGTGCCGGGCAGGATGAGGGTCAGTGTCTTCAGCACACCGCGCTTGTGTCCCGAAGACCGCGCGCCAAGCCTTCCCCGGAGTGCCGGGGTCGCGCCGGCGCGTGGGAGGTGTGGTTCGTCCCGCCGCCTGCGGGGAGCGCGGCTGCGCCGGCGCAAGAGGTCCGGCTTCCTTTCCGCAACGACTCATGATCCGGCCCGAGCGGGGAACACGGCCGTCACCGACCGAAAGGGGCATGGACATGCTCGGCATCACCGCCGCAGTGCTGTTCTTCATCGCGTTCCTGATCAACGCCGCCACCATCAGCACCGACGAAGTGTTCAGCTCCACCAACTTCATGCTGATCGGTCTCGCCGCGCTCGCGCTCCACGTCGCCGGCATCGGCCACGGGTGGGCGGTCCGCGGACGGGGCCGGGGCCGTAGGCGCTGACCCCGTGGCATCGAGGGAAAGCAGGAGCGGGGTCCCGCGGCGCGGCGCCACGCTCGGGCGTGATCTGGTGCTCGCCGTGGGACTCGCCGGTACGGCCGTGGGCGGACTGGCCGTCTTCGTCAAGGCCGCCTCGGCGGCCGGGACGCGGACGCCGGTCCTGCCGGTGGCCGCGGCGGCGGTCCTGCTGATCGGCGTGGCGTTCGCCGGATGGAGCATGTCCCCCGTCAGGCGTCGTCCCACGGCACCGCCCGACCCGGACGTGCGCTGCGCGCCGGGCGTGCGACCCGCGACGGATCCGCCGGATGTGGGAGCCGACGCGCTGGACCACGGCGCGGTCGATGCCGACGGCTTCGAGCACACCGTCGCCGCTCTCTGCGTACGTGACGGCTGCACACCGGTGGAAGTGGTGGGCGGCGCGGGCGACCTGGGCGCCGACGTGATCGCCACGACCCCGGACGGGCTCCGCGTCGTCGTGCAGTGCAAGCACTACGCCGAGGACAACCGGGTGGGCTCGCAGGACCTGCAGCGTTTCGGCGGGACGTGCTTCGCCGTCCACGACGCCGACGTCGCGATCGTCGTCACCACCGGCCACTTCACCGCACCCGCCCTCGAGTACGCCGCCACGTGCGGCATCGTCTGTGTCGACGGCGAGGCCCTGGCGGCCTGGACCGAGCCCGGCGTGCGGCCGCCGCCCTGGGAATCGGACCCGGTCCACTCCGACGGCTCCGGCGACGGCGTCCCGGCCGGCCGTTGAGGGGAGGCCCGGCGGCCGACGGGACCCGCGCCGCGTCGTGGCTGGACGGGGCCAAGTGGTGATCACGGCGGCGCCCTTGGGCGGGAACCGCCGGTCCTGGTGATCCGACCACCGCTGACGGCGATCCCGCTCGCCGGAACTGTCAGCCCCCGTCGGTCGCCGTGCGGGCCCGTACCTCCTCCGGGGTGAGGTAGTGGTCCGTGTACTCGAAGTCGCGCAGCGTCCCCGGCTTGTACGTCTGGAAGCCGGTCCGGACGAAGTCGTCGCCGGCCACGGCGTTCAGGAGCCAGTTCGTCATCACCCGGGTCTTCGCCGCCCCGGTGCGCAGCGCCGCCCAGTGGTAGCCGCGGGCCACGGCCTGGGCGGGCATCCCGCGCAGGTCGATGCCGAGCGGCCGGGAGACGCCGTCGCGGCCGCCGAGGTCCACGACCAGTCCGAGGTCCTTGTGGACGTAACGACGCAGCGGCGTGCCCCGCAGCGTGGCGACGACGTTGTCGGCGGCGACCCTGCCCTGGCGCTCGGCGTGCTGCGCGGTGGGCGGGCACACCGCACCGTCCTCGCCGCCGGCGAGGTCGGGCACGGCGGCCGCATCACCGAGCGCGAACGCGCCGTCCGCCCCCGGCACCCGCAGGTCCGGAGCGACGACGAGCCGGCCGCTCTTCGCGGTCTCGGCGCCCAGCGTGGCGACGAGCGGGCTCGCGGCGACGCCGGCGGTCCAGATGAGGGTGCGGCAGGGCAGTACGCGGCCGTCGGTGAGGGTGACGGCCTCGGGGCCCGCCTTGGCGACGGAGGCACCGAGCGAGACCTCTATGCCGCGGCGGCGCAGCACGTCGAGGGCTGCCCGGCCCAGCCGGTCGCCGAGCTCGGGCATCAGCTTCGGCGCCACGTCCACGAGGTGCCAGCTGATCTCGCGCCGGTCCAGCCGGGGGTAGCGGCCGGCGGCGTTCGTGGTGAGCCGCTCCAGGGAGGCGGCCGTCTCGGTGCCCGCGTAGCCGCCGCCCACCACGACGAAGCCGAGCCGTGAGGCCCGTTCCGCCGAGCCCGGTGCGGCGGCGTCGGCCAGGTCGAGCTGGGCGATCACGTGGTCGCGCAGATGGGCCGCCTCGGCCAGCGTCTTCATGCCGTGGCCGTGCTCCGCCAGGCCTGGGATGTCGAAGGTGCGGGTCACGCTCCCCGGCGCGAGCACAAGGTGGTCGTACGGCTGGTCCACCAGCTCCCCGGTGATCTTCCGGATGACGCAGACCTTGGCCCGGGTGTCGACGCCCACGGCCCCGCCGGGCACGATCCGGGTCCGGTGGCGGCGGCTGCGGCGCAGCGACACCGCCACGGACTGAGGGGTGAGTACCCCGGAAGCCACCTGAGGCAGCAGGGGCAGGTAGAGCTGGTAGGAGAACGGGGTGACCAGCAGGATCTCCGCCTCCCCGGGTGACAGCGTCCGCTCCAGGCGGCGTACGCAGGAGACGCCGGCGAAGCCCGCGCCGACGACCACGATCCTCGGTCGTGCCATGTTGTCCGTCCCTTCTCAGGTGTACGGGTCCCCGGCACGCCTTCCCCGGCCTGCGCCACCCACCCCTACGGGGCGGGCTTATTTCCTCGCCCGCTTGTCAGCCGGCGCCGTCTGTACAGAAGGGAACGGCCCCCATAGGGGCCGTTCCCTGTCCGAGCATCATGGTCATCTGCAGCGCGGCTCCGGCAGCCTCGGCCGTAGGTCAGGTCAGGTCAGGTCAGGTCAGGTCAGGTGTTCAGGAGGCGGTTGAAGAACGACCGGTAATGCTGCAACGCCAGCCGCAGTTCTTCTGTCGCTACCTGCTCACCCTGGCCCCACTGCCCCTCCAACCCCTGCTTGTGGGCGGAGAAGGTACGCGCGAGGCTCTGCATCACCTCCGCGACGAGGGCGTCCGCCGACCTGACCGCGTCCTGCGGGTCGTCGACGAACCGGCCCTGTATCTCACTCCACCTCTTGTGGTACTCCGCGGCGTCCTCCGCACCCAGCAGCGGCTCGTCGGCGCCCGCCTTCGCCGGTCCGGTCCCCGCTTCGCGATCCGTCGGCCGTTCGTCCTCGCCTTCGCGGGTCCCGCTCTCCTCGGCGGCCGCGTCCCTGGTGGCCTCCCCCGGGTACACGGGCGGCCTCGGACCGCCTGCCGCCGAGGCGCCGGATTCGGTCTTCGTGCCGGTGTCCGTACCGTCGTCGCCCGCAGCCGGCGCCGGATGGGCTATGTCCTCCGTCGTGATGCCGGCGTCGCCGGCTCGCTCGTCACTGGTCGAGTGGTTGCGCATGTCACCGGCTCCTCTGGTCACTCAGCAGGTCGTCGAACAGGGCTCGGTAGTGCACCATCGCCCCTCGCAGTTCCTCGGTGGTCGTCTTCTGATCAGTGCTGCGCACCTTGACGTCGTGGGCAGCCCGGTAGCGCTCCAGGGTCCGGCCGTGTTCGACCGAGAGATCACGCAGCTGACCGCGGTAGTCGTCCGTGGGGTAGCCCCGCTCGCGCATCAGCCGCGAGACCAGATCATCGGCCTCCTCCACGGAGCCTTCCGGCCGGTCCACGAAATGTTCCTGAACGCTGCTCCATTCGACGGCGTACTGGTCGCGCCGTGCGGCAGGGAGCTCCTTGATCTCCAGCTTGTCGTGGCGTTCCTCGCGGGCCCGCAGCTCGCGTTCGGCAGCCATGCGGCCACCCTCCGCCTCGACCGTGCGGTTGTACTCGGGGCCGAACTTGTTCTGGAGACGACGTCGGCGGGCCGCCATCCACAAGCCGACCGCGAGCGCGATCACGATGACCGCGGCGATGACAACGATTGCTATGAGCGTGCTGGTTGACATGGTTGGCCTCCAACTCGGAGCCCTCACGGGGCGGCACTCTCGCGGCTACCCCGGTCTCCTGGGGACAATCCCTCCCGGGCCTCGCTCGAAGGCTTCGAGCGCCGCCACGAAGGGTGACGGGGCCCGGTTTCATTTCCCCGGTCAGCTCGTACGGGCTCAGTCGGGAGGTTCCGGAACCGTCGGCCGTTCGGTGGTGGAAGGCTGCTCCGGGGCCGGCTCGGCCGGGGGCAGCTTGTCTTCGGGACCGGCGGGGTGCGGGTCGCGGGGGACCGGATCCGGGCCTTCCGGAGTGGGCCCGGGGCCCTCGGGTTCCGGTTCGGTGGATCGTTCCATGTGGCTCACCTCGGGGTACGGCTCATTCTCGTACGCTGCGCCTACCCAGCGGGTCATCGCTCAAGCGGTGTGGTCGGGCGGTCCTCACCTGTCCGCGAACGGACTGGTGTCGATGTGCGCGAGCAGATCGGCGGGGTGCCGGTAGACGGTCCGAGCACCGGCCTCTTCGAGGTCACGCCGCGGGATGCCGCCGCAGAGCAGGCCCACGCACGCGACGTGGGCCCGGGAGCCCGCTTCCATGTCCCACACCGTGTCACCGACGAACACGGAGTCACGGGCAGCGGCGTCGGCGAGGCCGAGTGCCTGGTGCACCGGATCCGGTGCCGGCTTGCCCTCGCTCACGTCGTCGGAGCTCGCCGTCGCGGTGATGGCGTCGTCGGCGTCCACCGCCCGTCTGAGCGCGTCGAGCTCGGCGTCCGTCGCAGAGGTCACCAGCACCACCCGCCAGCCCCGTCGGTCCAGCTCGCGCAGCAGATCCGCCGCCGAGTCCAACGGGGGCAGCCGGTCGAAGTACGTGCCGTAGAGGGTGCTGTGCGCGGCGCTGAGCGCGTCGTCCTCGCTCGTCTCCCGGTCCTCGCCCAACAAACGGGCCAGGAGGTCCTCACCGGGCAGTCCGATGGCGCGGTGGATGTCGTGCATCGCCACGTCGTGGCCCGCCTGCCTCAACGCCTCCCACCAGCAGACCACATGCAGGTGATTGGTATCGGCGAGGGTGCCGTCGACATCGAACAACGCGGCGCGGTTCATGTCCGCCTCTTGCAAGGCTCGGCGTTCACGGAGGAGGCCGTTCTCACAGCTCCCCCAGAGCCGGCAGCAGCTTCGTCCGGGACCAGTCCAGGAAGGGCTCCTGCTGGTCGCCGCCGATCTGGATCAGGGCGACCTCGGTGAATCCTGCCTCGACGTAGGGGCGTACGGCATCGACGAAGGCGTCCACGTCATCACCGCAGGTCACGGCCTCCGCGACATCCCCGGGCCCGGTGTGCTGCGAGGCCTGGGCGAAGGACGCGGGGCCGGGAAGTTCCGCGTTGACCTTCCAGCCGCCGAGCGCCCAGCGGAACTGGTCGTGCGCGCGGGCCACCGCCGCGTCGCGGTCGGGGTCGTAGGCGACCGGGAGCTGGGCCACACACGGTTTGCCGGAGCCTCCGTACGCGCCGAATGCGGTCAGCAGCTCCTGCTTCGGCTCGGTGGCGATGAGCAGATCGCCGTAGCGGCCCGCGATCTCGCAGGAACGGTCTCCGGAGACGGCGATCCCGATCGGGGGCGGATCGTCGGGGAGGTCCCAGAGCCTGGCGTTGTCGACGTCGAAGTGGCTGCCGTGATGGCTGACGTACCCGCCGGCGAACAGGGAGCGGATGATCCCCACGGCTTCCTCCAGCATGTCCAGCCGGACCTGGGCGGCGGGCCAGCCCGCACCGACGATGTGCTCGTTGAGGTTCTCCCCCGAGCCCAGACCCAGCCGGAAGCGCCCCTGCGACAGGAGCTGCATCGTGGCCGCCTTCTGGGCGATCACGGCGGGGTGGTAGCGGAACGTCGGGCAGGTCACGTACGTCATGAGGGGGATCCGGGAGGTGGCCTGCGCGGCGGCGCCCAGGACGCTCCACGCGTAGGGCGCGTGCCCTTGTGCCTCCAGCCAGGGGAAGGAGTGGTCGGAGATGACGGAGAAGCCGAACCCCGCCCGCTCCGCTGCCACCACGTGGTCGACCAGTTCCCGGGGCCCGGCCTGCTCGGTCATCATCGTGTACCCGATTCGCACCATATCGGGCGCCTTACCACTCCGGGCCCGATGAAACCTGCCCGGCACCGGCGTTCAGTGGGACCGGTTCACGCTGACGTCAGCGGTCCTCGGAGGTCTCCCGCCGCTCGTCATCGGGGTGGATCTGCTCCTCACGGCCGATGCCCGGACGGTGGCGCTTGGCGCGGTGGCCTCCGGCATCCGTGCCGTCCTCCGCGGTACCCGAGCGCTGGACAACGGCATCGTCCGCCCGCTGCCGGGCCTCACGGTCACCGCTCTCTGCCACGGCCTCGGACGGCGTGGTCCGCCGCGCGTGCTGCCTGGACTTTTCGTGGTCTGTCACCGTGTCCTCCCTCGGTGGTGCCTGTGCCCCGCGGCTACCCCGCCCTGTCGCCCGTAGTCCGTCGACGCAGCGAAGGGGCAGGCCGGGGCCGCGCGTCCCGGTCGCCCGCGGGCGACTCCGCCGATTCGGCGGGGCGCCCACCAGGCAGGGCAAGCCGACAGCGCCGGACGCGCCTAGGCTGAAAGGAGAGTCACAGCGAAATCGGAGGTGACCATGATCATCCTTGGCATCATTCTCCTGGTCATCGGCTTCGTCGCGGGAATCAGCATCCTGTGGACCATCGGCGCCATCCTCGTCGTCGTCGGAGTCATCCTCTGGATCCTGGGCGCCCTCGGGCACTCCGTCGGCGGACGCAAGCACTACTGGTAACCGCAGGAAATAGAGTCAGGGCGGGCGCCGCGCGCAGCTGCATCACGTCGAACCAGTCGTCGCCGCCCCCGAAGCGCTGATTCCGGAAGTCCAGGCCGGCGTCCAGGAGGCAGGAGGAGTCCGCCCGTCCGAGGCGATCTGCCGGAACGCGCGGCCGTCGTCGAAGCCGAAGGCGTAGACGCGGGCGGCGGAGGCGTTCACCAGGCGCAGCCGGACCAGTTCGTCCTGGACGCCGACGTACGCGTCCAGCGTGCCGTTGACCATCGTCCGGTCGCCGAGGAAGCCGGCGTTGCGCATCAGCTCGTGGTCGTGGTCGAGCTCCGCGCCGTCGAAGGTCACGTCCTGGACGATGACCGGGATGGCGTCGACCCCGTACGTCTTGGGCAGGGCCAGGGGCCGCCTCGCATGGCTACGTCCTCCTCAGCCAGGGCACCGACGTCGGCGGCTGGACCTTCTGCATCCAGGACGGCCACCTCCACCACGCGCACAACTACGTCCAACGGGCCCTGCACCACGTGGTGTCCAGCGAGAGCGCGCCCGAAGGACGCCAGACGCTCCGCTTCGAGTTCCTGTCAGGGGCAGGCACCGGCCGGCTCATCGTGGACGAGGGCGCAGACCATCTGTGCGCCGCGCCGGTGATCGGGGTACTTCGCGAGCAGCTCGGCCTTGAAGTCGTTCCACTGGCGCGTGATCTCGGCGGTGGCGCCGGCCGTCGCGTGGCGGAAGTTGTCACCCGTCATGGAGCGGGCCGACGCGGCGGTGTCCTTGTTCAGGGCACGGTTGTGGGCGACGCGCCCGTCACAGTCGGCCGGCTTGACACCGGTGGAATCGATGTCGGTGTAGCAGCCGGTGGCGAGGTCCGCAGGGATACGCTCACGCGCGTCCCGGGTCCAGTCGGCGTCCTTCATGGTGCTGTAGCGGCGGATGTCGAGGAACGGTGCGACGTCCGTACGTTCCAGGCCGGGCGGGTTGTCGAGGCCGACCGGGCCGGGCGCGGGCCGATCGCTCCAGTTGGAGTGCGAATAGAAGTCCTCGATCTGATGCCAGCCGCGGCCGAGCTGTTCGAGGACGGCACACTTGGCCCGCCCGGGCTTCCCGTCCCACGTGCAGTGCGAGGACAGGTCGCTCTGGTCGGCGCGCACCTTGCCGTCAGCGTCGACGAGGCCGTCGGCGGCCTCGACCGCGTTGCGGAAGCGGGTGACGGAGGTACGGATACACGCGAGGAGCTCGGTGGTGGCCTCGTCCCGGGTGCGGGGGTGGTCGGGGGCGTGGCGGGGGGCAAGGTAGTCGGCGTTGTCGCAGTGCAGGGGGCCGACGTCGAAGTACGGGGGGTGATCGTTGGCATTGATCGCCCCGGCGCGGGCGCCGGCCATCTCGGTCAGTGTGACGGGCTCCCAGGGCAGTGCGGCCCGGGTGATGTACTCGTGATTGTCACCGGTGAAGGCGTGGGCGGGGCCCGTCGGCACGGTGGCCAGGACGGCCGTCAGGAGGGCTGCGAGAGCAGTGCCGGACGTTCGGGGCAGCAGGCCGGGCGGCATCGGGCGCCGGCGGATCCCGGGCCTCTCCTGGTCGGCACCCGTACGGGAGCCGCTCGACGGGGATCCCGGTCCGGCGGTGGACGCGGAGGCCTTCGAACGCCTCTCCGGTCGCGAGAGCACAACCATGCCTCCATGCTGCGCGTCCGCACCCGGCTCCGCATGCGTTGTCTCTCTCATGGCCCTGAAATGCCGCTCCTGGCCTCCGGCACGATCGCCGGCCTGCCGAGCAGCGGGGAGCGGGCACCTGCATCTGACCACCAGGCGTTCCCGCGCCGCACGGGTCACTGAACGCCCGTCACTTCGAGCTCAGCCGGACGCCTTCCTGTTCTTCCGGGTCGGTGCGTGCGACCAGGCACACCATGTCCTCGGCTCCGGCGGTGATGCGGGCAGTACACCAGGCAGCCGACGGGCTGCGAGCAGTTCCCTCCACCGTCAGTGACGGACCTTCTCCTCTCCCGTAGGGGAACGAAATGCCCTTGGCTGCCCGGCGCAGCTTCGCGTGCACGTCGCTGAGCTTGATCGCCATGGCCGCCATGTGCGGCACCGGTGCCACGCCCGGGGCCGCCGGCTGCCTGTTGCCGCGGGGTGGGCTGCCCTACCGTCGGAGCGAGCTGTATGCAGTCGGCACGAGATCGGGATCAGCACCGCCGGAACCCGCCTTCGCACGCCGGGGACCACCAAGGTCAATATTGAGATGCATGCACTCTGACCTGCGGAGACGCTGCTCAGAGCGTCATCTGTCAACCTCGCCGGGAGATACCCATGAGAATGCTGATCAACAGTCCGCAGACCGTGGTCACCGACGCCCTGCGCGGGATGGCGGCCGCCCATCCCGAACTGGACGTCGACGTGGAGCGGCGGGTCGTCGTACGGCGGGACGCGCGGGCCGGCGGGCGCGTCGGGGTGGTGTCCGGGGGCGGGTCCGGGCACGAGCCGCTGCACGCCGGCTTCGTGGGGCACGGGATGCTGTCGGCCGCGTGTCCCGGGGAGGTGTTCACGTCCCCGGTGCCCGACCAGATGGTGCGGGCGGCCGCGGCGGTGGACTCGGGCCGGGGGGTGCTGTTCGTCGTCAAGAACTACACCGGGGACGTGCTGAACTTCGAGATGGCCGCCGAGCTCGCCGAGGAGGACGGCCTGCGGATCGAGCGCGTCCTGGTGGACGACGATGTCGCGGTGACCGACAGTCTGTTCACCGCCGGGCGCCGCGGCACCGGGGCCACCCTGTTCGTCGAGAAGATCGCCGGGGCGGCCGCCGAGGAGGGGGCGCCGCTGGAGCGGGTCGCCGCGCTCGCCCGGCGGGTCGACGAGTGCTCGCGGAGCTTCGGGGTGGCGCTGAGCGCGTGCACCACTCCCGCGAAGGGCAGCCCGACCTTCGACCTGCCGGACGGGGAGCTGGAGTTGGGCATCGGCATCCACGGCGAACCGGGCCGGGAGCGGCGCCCGATGATGTCGGCGCGGGAGATCGCGGAGGTCGCGGTGGGCGCCGTCCTGGAGGAACTGGCGCAGATCGGTCCGGCCGACGGGCCGGTGCTGGCACTGGTCAACGGGATGGGGGCGACACCGTTGCTGGAGCTGTACGGCTTCCATGCGGAGGTGGCGCGGGTGCTGGCCGAGCGCGGTGTGCCGGTGGCGCGGGCGCTCGTCGGAAACTACGTCACGTCGCTGGACATGGCGGGGTGTTCGGTGACGCTGTGCCGGGCCGACGAGGAGGTGCTGCGGCTGTGGGACGCGCCCGTCCGGACCGCGGCCCTGCGCTGGGGTCTGTGAACGTATGGTGTCGGTGGGACCGGCCAGACGGGTGCGAGGCGAGGAGATCCGGTGCGTGACGCAGAGTTCTTCCGGCGCTGGATGGCGGCCGCCGCGGCCGCGGTGGAGCGGGAGGCGGACCGGCTGACCGAGCTCGACTCCCCCATCGGCGACGCCGACCACGGGAGCAATCTGCTGCGGGGTTTCACGGCCGTGCTCGCCGCCCTGGAGGCGGAGCCGACGGCGGCGGCGCCGGGCGCGGTGCTCCAGCTGGCCGGCAGGACGCTGATCTCGACGGTCGGCGGAGCGTCGGGACCGCTGTACGGGACGCTGCTGCGGCGCACGGGCAAGGCGCTCGGCGAGTCGGCCGAGGTGTCCGACGCGGAACTGCGCGAGGCCCTGTCCGAGGGGGTCGGGGCGGTGGCGCAGCTGGGCGGGGCGGCGCCGGGGGACAAGACGATGCTGGACGCGCTGATTCCGGGGGTGGCTGCGCTGGGTACGTCCTACCGGGCGGCCGGGAGCGCGGCGGAGAACGGAGCGCTGGCGACGGTGCCGATGCAGGCGCGCAAGGGGCGGGCCAGCTATCTGGGCGAGCGGAGCATCGGCCACCAGGATCCGGGGGCGACCTCGTCGGCGCTGTTGCTGGGGGCGCTGGCGGACGTGGCGGAATCGGCGGGTGCGCGGTGACGGGCGAGCACCCGGTGCCCGCCTCCGGCTCCGGCCCGGCCCTGGTCGGCATCGTGCTGGTGTCGCACAGCGCGCGCGTCGCCGAGGCGGTGGCGGAGCTGGCGCGCGAGCTGGCGGCCGGCGGACCCGTGGCCCCGGTGGCGGCGGCGGGCGGCACGGCCCTCGGCGGGCTCGGCACGAGCACGGAGCGGATCCTCGCGGCCGCCCGGGAGGTGGACCGGGGGGCCGGGGTGGCCCTCCTGGCCGACCTGGGGAGCTCGGTGCTGACGGTGAAGGCCCTGCTGATGGAGGACGAACTCCCGCCGGGGTCGGAGCTGTTGGACGCGCCGTTCGTCGAGGGCGCGGTGGCGGCGGTGGTGACGGCGTCCGCCGGAGCCCCCCTGGCGGCGGTCGCGGCGTCCGCCGCCGACGCGTACACGTACCGCAAGGCCTGACCGCAAGGCCTGACCGCAAGGTCCCGGTCGGCCGCGGCGCCCGCGGGCAGGCCGACCGGCCGGGACCTTGCGGGGAGACCTACGGACGCCCGCGGAGGACTTCGATCTCGCGGCGCTCGCGCTTCGTCGGGCGGCCCGCCCCCCGGTCGCGGATGCCGACCACGGCGGCCTCCACGGGCGTCGGCGGCGGCGGGCTGTTGTCGATCAGGCATTCGGCGGCGACGGGTGCGCCGACCCGCTTGGACACGGGCCGCTTGACGACGACGATCCGCTCGCGCCCCGCGTGGAAGAGCCGTACCTCGTCCCCCGCGCGCACGGGCTGCGCCGGCTTGGCACGCTCCCCGTTGACCTTCACGTGGCCCGCCCGGCAGGCGGTCGCCGCGATCGAGCGGGTCTTGGTCAGGCGCACGGACCAGATCCACGCGTCGACCCGCGCCGTGCCCGTGTCCGTTCCCGTGCCCGTTCCCTCATCAGCCATGCCCCCGACTCTAGCGAGCCGGGTACGGCGGAACGGAATGAGTTTTGGCAGATGAGCCAAGAAGTATGGCATCTGCCATGGAGATCAGGCCAAGAGAATTGCAAATGCGCCACAGGTGGCCCTACGTTGTCGCCCATGCAGTCCTACACCATCGGACAGGCGGCGCGTCTGCTGGGCGTCAGCCCGGACACCGCCCGCCGCTGGGCCGACGCCGGCCGGGTCGTGACCCATCGCGACGAAGGCGGCCGACGCCTGATCGACGGACGCGACCTCGCCGCGTTCTCCGTCGAGGTGGGCCAGGGAGCCCACCTCGAGGACGGGGAACCGTACACCTCGGCGCGCAATGCCTTTCCCGGCATCGTCACGGCCGTCAAACTCGGCGACGTGGCCGCCCAGGTCGAGATCCAGGCAGGCCCCCACCGCCTGGTCTCCCTGCTCACCCGTGAGGCCGTCGAGGAGCTCGGGCTGGAGGTCGGCATGCAGGCCACCGCCCGCGTGAAGTCCACCAGCGTGCACATCGACCGCACCTGATCCGGACGGCGCCGAACGCTGTCCACCCGCGGTCCCCCGCACCACCCGCTCGGCATCACCGAACGTCCCCACCCGCTCCGCCCGTCACCGGCGCGGGTCACCACCACGCGGTTCCGGCACCAGGCCGGCCGCCGACCCGACCGAGGAGCATCTGCTCATGTCCCCGATCATGATCCGCCGTCGTACCGCCGCCGCGCTGACCGCCGCCCTGCTCGTACCGCTGGCCGCCTGCGGCAAGAGCGACGACAAGAAGGCCGCTGCCGACACGACCCCCGAGCCGAAGGCCGTGAACCTCACGGTGCTGGCCGCCTCCTCCCTGACCGACGTCTTCAAGACCGCGGGCGCGGAGTACGAGAAGACCCACCCCGGCACGAAGATCACCTTCTCGTTCGCCGGCTCGCAGGAGCTCGCGGCCCAGGTCAAGCAGGGCGCCCCGGCCGACGCGCTGGTCACCGCCGACACCAAGACCATGGACGGGCTCAAGGCCGAGACCGGCGACTCCACCGTCATCGCCAAGAACCGCCTGGTCATCGCGGCCGGCAAGGCCAACCCGTTCAAGATCGACGAGCTCAAGGACCTCGCCGACACCAAGATCAAGGTCGTGCTCGCCGCGCCCGAGGTCCCGGTCGGCCGCTACAGCAAGCAGATCCTCGACGCCCAGAAGATCGAGGTGAAGCCGGTCTCCCAGGAGCCCAACGTCCGGGCCGTGCTGAGCAAGGTCGAGCTCGGTGAGGCCGACGCCGGTCTCGTCTACAAGACCGACTCCGCCAAGTCCGGCGACAAGGTCGTCACGGTGGAGATCCCGGACGACCAGAACGCCGTGGCCTCCTACCCGGCCGCCACGCTGAAGCAGTCCAAGAACGCCACGGACGCGGCCGCCTTCGTGGCCTGGCTGAGCACGCCCGAGGCGCAGAAGATCCTCCAGGACGCGGGCTTCCAGAAGGCGTAACCACCGTACGCCCCACGCCCGCTGAGGGGCTGCCTGAACCGGGGGGACAGGCAGCCCCTCTCGGCGTTCTCGCGGACGTGCCCGCGAACCGCCTCCGGGCCGCCTACGCTTCCCCCGCAGCCGACACCCCAGCCAGGAACAGCCAGGAACCCTCATGAGCAGACTCCGCAGCCGAACCGGCACGCGCAGCGGCGTACACGTCCGCACCGGTGCCCACACCCGGGCCCGCACCCGGCCCCCGCTGGCCCTGGCGCTCCCCGCGCTGCTCGCCGTCGCGTTCCTGTTGCTGCCGCTCATCGGCATCCTCGTACGCACCCAGTGGGGCGAGCTCGGCACCCACCTCACCAGCCCCGGCGTGGTCGAGGCCCTGAAGCTCTCGCTCGTGGTGTCCCTGTGGGCCCTGGCCCTCTCGCTGCTCCTCGGCGTACCGCTCGCCTGGCTGCTGGCCCGCGTCGAGTTCAAGGGCAAGGCCCTGGTGCGCTCGCTCGTCCTGCTCCCGATGGTGCTGCCGCCGACCGTGGGCGGTGTCGCCCTGCTCCTCGGCTTCGGCCGGCGCGGGCTCCTCGGGCCCTGGCTGGAAGGCACCTTCGGGATCACCCTGCCGTTCCACACCTCGGGCGCCGTCGTCGCGGCCACGTTCGTCGCCATGCCCTTCCTGGTGATCAGCCTCGAAGGCGCCCTCGGTGGTCTCAGGCAGAGCTACGAGGAGACCGCCGCCTCGCTCGGCGCCTCGCCGGTCCGGGTGTTCTTCACCGTGACCCTGCCCATGGTCGCGCCCGGCCTGATCGCCGGCGCGGCGCTGACGTGGGCCCGCGCGCTGGGCGAGTTCGGGGCGACCATCACCTTCGCCGGCAACCTGCCGGGCACCACGCAGACCCTGCCGCTCCAGGTGTACCTGCTGCTGCAGGACAAGCCCGAGGCCGCCACCTCCGTCTCGCTGCTGCTGCTCGCGATCGCCATGGGCGTACTGATCGCCCTGCGCGGACGCTGGACGGGCACCCCGGTGGCCCGCGAGGCCACCGCGGCGCCGGTCCCCGAGGAGCCGCCCACCTCGTCCGACGCCCGCACCACCACCGCCACCACCACCGGCGGCGACGACGACGACATCACGGCGCCCCGCAGCAGCGGCCGCTGGCCCCTGCACGCCACCGTCACCGGCTTCAACGAGCTCACCCTGGACGCCGAACCCGGCACCACCATCGCCGTGGTCGGCGAGAACGGCGCCGGCAAGACCACCCTGCTGCGCGCCCTGCTCGGGCTCACCCCGCGCGCCCACGCCGCACTGCGCCTCGGCGACACCGACGTCACCGACCTGCCCCCGCACAGGCGCCAGGTGGCCTGGGTGCCGCAGGACGGGGCGCTGTTCCCGCACCTGACGGCCGCTGCCAACACCGCGTACGGGCTGCGCGCCCGCGGGGTGCCGCGCGGAGAGGCCCGCCGCGAGGCCCGGGCCTGGCTGGACCGGCTGGGCGTCCTGCACCTCGCCGACCGCAGGCCCGCCCAGCTGTCCGGCGGCCAGGCCCAACGGGTGGCGCTGGCCCGGGCGCTGGCCGCCCGGCCCCGCCTGCTGCTCCTGGACGAACCGCTGGCCGCACTCGACCAGACCACCCGGGCCCGCGTCCGGCACACCCTGCGCACCCACCTGGCCGGCTTCGGCGGGGTCTGCCTCATCGTCACCCACGATCCCGTCGAGGCCGTGTCGCTGGCCGACCGGGTCCTCGTACTGGCCGACGGCCGGGCCCTGCAGCAAGCACCGCCCGCCGAGGTGACCCGGTACCCGCGCTCCCCGTGGGTGGCCCGGATGCTGGGGCGCAACGCCTGGCCGGGCATCGCGTCCGCCGACGGGCTCACCCTCGCGGCGGGCGGTCGGCTGGTGGTCGCCGAGACGCTGCCCGAGGGGGCGGAGGCGCTGGCGATCATCGCTCCGGAGGCGGTCTCGGTGCACCGGGACCGCCCGGGCGGCAGCCCGCGCAACGTCTGGCCGGGCACCGTACGGGAGATCACGGCGGTCGGCAGCCGGCTGCGCGTGCTGATCGCCTCGGCCGCCGCGCCCGACCTGGTCGCCGAGATCACCCCCGACGCGGCGGCCGAACTGGGCATCGTGGAGGGCGCCGAGGTGTGGACGAGCGTGAAGGCCACCGAGGTCACCCTGGTGGGCCTCTGACGACTCGGGGCCGGGGCTCCGGATCCCAGGACTCCGGGCAACAGGGGCCCCAGGTCCCCGAGGCGCGCGTCCCTGGCCCCGGATCCCGGGGGCGCGCCGGGTCCGGACCGGTGCGCCCGGCCCTCAGCCGGCGTCCTCCGGGGCGGCCAGGGCGAACTCGCACCACACGCACTTCCCGCCGCCCCGGGGCTCCACGCCCCACTCGTCCGCGAGGCGGTCCACCAGCATCAGTCCGCGTCCCGAGACCGCCCAGTCGCCCGCCTCGCGCCGCCTCGGCAGGGCGCTGCTGTCGTCCTCGACCTCGATCCGGATCCGGCCCTGCGCCGTGAGCCGCATGCTGACGTGGCCGCCACCGTCCGTGTGGACCAGGGCATTGGTCATCAGCTCGTCCGCCGCCAGTTCGATCTCGTCGGCCCGGTGCCGCGCACCCCAGGCGGCCACCGCCGCCCGGATCAGGTGCCGGGCCAGCGCCGGGGCCTTCGTGTCACCCGGTTCCAGCCGCTGCTGCAGCGGACCCCCACCGCGCGGGACGGGAGTGCCGCGGCGGCGCAGGACGAGCATGGCCATGTCGTCCCCGCCGCCCGAGTCACCGACGAGGTCGCACAGCACGTCGGCGAGTTCCTCCACGTCGACCGGGCCGCTGTGGACCGCCGCCATGAGTTCCCGCATGCCGGAGTCCGGCTCCGCTCCGGGGCGTTCGATCAGGCCGTCGGTGCACAGCAGCAGGGTGTCCCCGGGGTGCAGTTCGAGGGTGGTGACCGGGTAGCCGGAGCCGGTGCCCGGCTGCTCGCGGGGCGGCAGGCCGAGCGGCAGTCCGCCGGCCACCTGGACCCGGTGGACGGTGCCGTCGCCGCGCCGGACGACGGGGTCGAGGTGCCCGGCGCGGACCAGCCGGGCCATCCCGGTGGTGAGGTCCACCTCGGCGTAGGTGCAGGTGGCGAACCGTTCCGTCTCCAGCTCGCGCAGGAAGGCGGAGGCCCGGGCCATCGCCGCGCCCGGTGTGTGCCCCTCGACGACGTAGGCGCGCATCACGATGCGCAGCTGCCCCATGACGGCGGCCGCGTCCGTGTCGTGCCCCTCGACGTCGCCGATCATCACCCCGACCCGGCCCTCGCCGAGCGGGACCACGTCGTACCAGTCGCCTCCGATGTCCCGGCCCATCCGCGCGGACCGGTACCGTACGGCGATCCGCGCGCCCGGCACGTCCGGGATCCGGCGGGGCAGCATGGCCCGCTGGAGTCCCTCGGCCAGGTCGTGCTCCTGCTCGTAGAGGATGGCCCGCTGGAGGCTCTGCGCGACCCCGCTGCCGAGTGCCATCAGCAGGTTCCGCTCCTCGGTGGTGAATTCGCCGTCCCGCGTGTAGAGCAGCCCGAGCGTCCCGATGGGCCGCCCCTGGGCGATCAGCGGGAGATAGACGCCGCTGCGGACGGACAGCGGCTCGATGTACGGCCACAGGTCCGGGTAGCGCTGCTGGAACTCCTCCCGGGAGACGAGGAAGACCGACTGCATGGTGCGTACGGCCTCGCTCATCGGGAGCTGTGCGTCGATCCGCGTGTACTCGATCTCGGGCACGTACGAGCCGAGCTGGCCCTCGGCGACCAGGTGGATGCGGCCGCCGTCGACGACGCCCAGCATCACGCTGACGGCGCCGAGGTGGCCGAGGGCCTGCGGGTCCTTGAGGATGTCGGTCACGTCGTTGACGGTGCGGGCGTGGGCGAGGATGGCGGTGGTGCGCTCCACGACGCCGGTCATCCGGCGCCGGCCCTCGATCTCCTCGCCGGCGGCGCCGGGCTCCCCGGGGTCGTGGGCGGCGTCGCGGAGGATCCCGATGACGCGGTACGGGCGCCCGGACGGCTCCCGCAGGATGTGCCCCTGGATGTGGGTCCAGGACGGCGAACCGTCGCGCCGGCGGCTGCGGACGTAGGCCCCGTAGTGGCTTCGGCCGTCCTTGATCGCCTGCGCGACCCGGGTGTCGAGCCGCGCTTCCTCACCGGGCGCGAGGCGGCTCCGGAGGCCGCCGGGGGTTCCGTCGTACTCGTCCGGGCGCAGGTCCAGTACCTCGAGGGCGGTGGGATCGAGATGCATCCGACCGCTGTCGAGGTCCCAGTCGAATGTGCCCATGCGATTGAGCGCGAGGCTTGTGTCCGGCCGCGCGGGCCAGCCGACGTCGGGGTTCTCTGCCCTACGGGCCATGCAGCCAGGGTCTCACTCTCGCCCGCCGGTGTCCCTGCGGGCGGCCCGGACACCCTCGGTGTCCGGCCCGACACGCCGGCGGGAGCCGCCGGAAGCGGTACGGTCGGCGCCGGTGCGGTCGCTGAAGCGGCGGAAGCGGCGGAAGCTGCGGCCGGACCGTTCAGTGCCGGCCGCTGTCCGGCAGGTTCGCGTCATGGACCAGCAGGGCGATCTGGACCCGGTTGTTGAGGTCGAGCCGGGTCAGGATCCGGGACACGTGGGTCTTCACCGTGGGCAGCGCCAGGTGGAGCTCCCGTCCGATCTCCGCGTTGGACAGGCCCCGCCCGACGGCCAGGGCCACCTCGCGCTCGCGCCCGGCCAGCAGCGCCAGCCGGGCGCGGGCGGCGCTCGCCCGGGCGTCCTGGCCGTGGTCGCCCGCCACCTGGTCGATGAGTCGGCGGGTGACGGCCGGGGAGAGCACCGGATCCCCGGCGGCCACCGTGCGGATGGCCGTCACGATCTCCCGTGGCGGGGTGTCCTTGAGGAGGAACCCGGCCGCTCCTGCCCGCAGCGCCCGCAGGACGTGCGCGTCGGTGTGGAAGGTGGTCAGGACCAGCACCTCCGGGGCTCCCGGCCGCGCCCGGAGCCGCTCGGTGGCGGTCAGCCCGTCGACGCCGGGCATCCGGATGTCCATCAGCACCAGGTGGGGTCCGTGCGCGTCGACCAGGGCGGGTACCTCCGCCCCGTCCGCTGCCTCCGCGACCAGCTCGATGTCCGGGGCGCCGCCCAGCATCAGGCGCAGCCCGGCCCGGACGATCGCATCGTCGTCGACCAGCAGTGCGCGGATCACCGGCGCCTCGTCTTGCGTGTTCACGAGTCTCGTCCCTTGATCATCCCTGCCAGGGTAGCCAGGCCCGTACCCGGAACCCGCCGCCGGCGGGGAGGGCGGTCAGCTCCCCGCCGGCCAGCCGGGCGCGTTCGGCCAGCCCGATCAGCCCCTGCCCGCCGCCCTCGGCCGGAGCAGGGACCGGGGCCGGGGCGGTGTCCGGTCCGGGGGGCGGGGTGTTGCGGACCTCCACCGTCAGCCCGTCGCCCGGGCCCCCGGTGACCCGTACGTCGGCGGCCGCGCCGGGCGCGTGCTTGCGTACGTTGGTCAGCGCCTCCTGCACGATCCGGTACGCCGTACGCCCCACCAGGGGCGGCGGCGCGGCCCCTTCGGGTGGTCCGGCCAGCTCGATCCGTCCGCCCGCGGCCCTCGCCTCCGCCACCAGCCGGGGGAGGTCCGCCAGTTCCGGCTGCGGGCGCTCTCCGCCCTCCGCGGACCCCGCGCCTGTGCCCGCGCCCGTGCCCGTACCGGGTCCCGCCCGGAGTACGCCGATCACCTCGCGCAGGTCGTGCAGCGCCAGGTGGGCGCTCTCGCGCATCACCCCTGCGGCCCGCTCGATCTCCGCCCGCGGGGCGCCGGGATTGAACTCCAGGGCACCCGCGTGCACGCTGAGCAGCGACAGCCGGTGGCCGAGTACGTCGTGCATCTCGCGGGCGATCTCCTCCCTGGCCTCCATCCGGGCCCGCTCGGCCCGCGACTCCGCGTCCGCCTCCGCCAGCTCGGCGCGCTCGCGCAGCGAGGCGATGAGCTGCTGCCGGGACCGCCGGAACAGCCCCCAGCCGATGGCTCCGGCGATCAGGGCGAAGTACGTCACCGCCGAACCGGCCCGTTCCTCCGGCATGTCCGGCAGCTGCCACAGGAAGAGGGGAAGCGGTCCGAAGACCAGGGCCGCCACCCATGCCGTGGCCCTCCACGGCCGGGTCGCGGCCACCGTGTACACCGCCACCATGGCCGGCCCGGTCAGGTAGTGCGCCACGCTGCCGGCCAGGAGCAGCGCCACGGCCAGCTGGACCGGGGCGCGCCGCCGCAGCAGGACCGCCGCGCACCCCAGCCCGCCGGCCACCTGGTCGGCTGCCCGCCAGCCCGGGCCGAGGCTCTCCGCGACCGGGATGGACTGCGAGCTGACGGCGGCGAAGCAGGCCGCGAAGAGGAACAGGGCCAGGTCGGCGGCCCAGTCCCGGCGGGTGCGGTGGATACGGCGCATGTTCGGGGAATCTACGCGGGCGGGCGCGGGAGCGGGCGTCCTCGTCCCGTTCCGAATACTTAAGTACGAGCGCCGGCCGCCCTAAGGCCGATGTCCGGCCCGGCGCCCCGCTCCTAACGTCGGAGCATGACCTCCACCTCGCCGAAGTCCCCGAAGTCCCCGCTGACGACCGTCACGGGTGCGCTCTGTTTCGTCCTCGTCGTCGGCGGCGCGAGCGGCCTGCTGCACGAGTGGCTCGGCTGGATGCACTTCATGGGGTTCGTCCGGTTCCTCGCCCCCGACGGCTACGAGATCTACAGCTACATCGTCATGATCGTCCTCGGCCTCGCGGTGGGCATGGCGGGCGACACGCTCACCCGCCGTGGCCAGGCCTGATCCCCGGGCTGCTGCCGCAGCGCCCCGTGACCGCGCCTCCTCCCCGCACGGGGGAGGAGGCGCGCTCACGTACGGGGGGAGCGTCAGCTCTCCTGAGCCGGGCCCTCAGGCTCGGGCTGGGGGGCGGTCCTGGCCGGTTCCGGCTTGGGCTGCGGAGCGACCGACTGCGGAGCGACCGACTGCGGAGCAGACGGCGGCGGGGCGACCGTCCGCGGGGCGGAAGGCCGCAGGGTGGTCGGGCGCGGCGCCGACGGACGCGGCGCGGGAGACACCACGGTCGCCGGAGCCGTGGGAGAGGCCACAGCGGTGGGAGACGCGGGAGTCGCGGGCGCGGACTTCGGCGTCGGTGACACCGCAGCCGGCGAGGACGGCGGCTTCGACGGTGTCTCCGAGGCAGGCTTCGAAGGCGGCTTCGACTCGGCGGACGACGTCGAGGGCGACGCCGAGGGTGACTCGGCCGGGGTCTTCTTCGGTGACTCGGCCGGGGACTTCGAAGGGGACTCGGAGGGGGTCTTCTTCGGTGACTCCGACGGAGACTCCGAAGGGGACTTCGAGGGCGGTTTCGACGGGGACTCCGAAGAAGACTTCGACGGAGACTCGGACGGGGACTTCTTCGGCGACTCCGAGGGCGACTTCGACGGTGTCGGCGTCGTCACGGACGTGCTCGGGGTCGGGGACGTCCCGGACGGGGTCGGCCTCGGCGAGGTCCCGGACGGGGTCGGGGCCGTCACGGTCGAGGTCGGAGTGACCACCGGACTCGGAGTGAGCGGCGGCGTGGGGACCGGCGGCGGCGGAATCGGCCGGTCGGGCTTGGGCTTGCCCTGGTGGTCGCCCTTGGGGCGCTCGTACCACTGGTTGTCACGGTGGTCGTAGATCACGATCTTGGTGACGACGGTCGGCGCCGGTGCGATGGCCACCACCTTCGCCGGCTGGTAGGAGGGCCACGTCTGCCCGAAACGCTTCGGGGAAGCCTTGAGCGGCACCGGCGGACCCAGCGGGTTCCCGCACGCGCAGCGCACCCGGGGCACACCCCGGTCGTCCACCAGCACGGCGGTCCCGGCCTGGAGCACCGCCTGGTAGGGGACGAGCTTGCCGTCCCGGTAGCTGTGGTTCGTCACCCGGGTGTCCATCCGCAGCTGCACCGAGGTGAGCGAGCGGAGGTAGCCGGGAACGGCGGCCGGCTGGATGCCCTGCGCCTGGGCGAAGGCCGCGTTCTTCGCGGGATCCGCACTCAGCGATCCGATCAGCTTCTCGACGTCACAGCTGGCGACGTTCCTGGTGCCGCCGTACACGCCCGGCGCGGAACCGCTCACGCTCCTGGTGCCCACCGGCCCGGTCGGGCTGGCACTCGGGCCGACCGTGCCCTGCGGAGAGGGCGGCGGGCTCTCCGGAGGGGGCGGCGCGTCCTTCACCACCGCGGACTCCGTGAAGGGGTCGGGGCCGGAGCTGGCGACCGGCTGGAGGAACACCTCGCCGCCCGCGTTGTCGGCCTTCCCGCCGGGCCGGGTGAGAACCACGGCCAGAGCCACGACCGCCGCCACCGCGACCAGCGCGGTGACGAGCCGTGGCACGGAGCGCCACCAGGGACCTCCGGCCGGTCCCGGGGCCGGTCCTCCGGGCCCACCCGGCGGCGCCGGCGGCGGAGGCGGCGGCGGACCCTGCTGCCCGCCCGAGAGCGGGCCTGAAGGCGGCCCGGTGGGGCGTCCTGAAGACGGCGGTCGGCCGGAGGGTTGTGTGGTCACGGGCTCTTCTTCCCAGGAGGAGTGAGTTCCCCGGGGACCATTGTGTGCGCCGTCCGGGTGGTGCCCGCAAGCCGGGGATGTCACGGTGGCAGGGTGAGTCGGACGCCGGAATCGTCATCGTCGGGGGGCTCCGCGAGGGCATGGCGGGACGCCCTCGTCGCCGTCGTCGCGGGATTCGTGGTGATGGGCGCGGTCGCCGCCGCCGGGCTGATGTGCGCGGGCGCGGGCGGCCTTCCGGGCGGCGCGTTCCCGCATGTGGTCGCCGCGGTCGTGGTGATGGCGGCGGGTGGTTCGCTGGAGGTGTCGGGCGGTGCCGGTTCGCTGGCGGGGGCGCAGGTGAGCCTGTCGGTGGTCCCCCTCTCGGTGAGCCTGGCCGGCGCCCTCGTGACCGGCTACCTCTTCCTGCGCCCCCTGCACAACCGGGCCGTGGCCGGGCCCCGTGAACTCATCGGCCGTGCGGTCCCGTTGGTCGTGCTGTGGCTGCTCGCCCTGACCGGCGCCGCCTTCCTCGCCCGCGAGACCTTCGGCATCTCCACCGGCGACTCCCCCATCGGGACCATCACCGAATTCCTGGACTCCGCACCCACGGTGGGCTTCGAGGCCGACCTGCCGGCCACCCTCCTGTACGGACTGCTGTGGATCATCGGCCTGTTGCTGATCGCCCTGCTGGTCTCGCGGCGCGCCCCGCTGCCGGCCCGGCTGGTCCGCTTCCACACGGCGCTGCGCCCGGCCGCCTTCGCCACGATGCTGCTGCTCCTCGCCTACGTCGTCCTCGGCATCGGGGTCGGCGTGGTCGTGGCCGCCACCCAGGGCCATGCCGACCGGACCTTCGCCGTGATCCTGCTCGGGCTGCCGAACCTCGTCTGGCTCGCGCTCACCCTGGGCTTCGGCGGCGCCTGGGAGGGCAACGTCGAGGGCCCCTTCGGGCTGCCGATGCCGCAGCTGCTGGACCAGGTCCTGCGCGGCTCCGACCCGTCCCGGATCGACGTGGCCGCGCTCGCGGAGCAGGACTCCCGGGCCTGGTGGCTGGTGGTGGTGGCCGCCGTCCTGCTGCTCGGCACGGGCGTACTGGCCGCCGTACGCTCCCCCACCCACGTCCGGCCCTGGCAGCACGCCCTCCACCTGGGCGTGGCTCTGGCGCTGGCCACTCTGGCGGTCTGTCTGCTGGGCCGGATCCAGGCGCAGTTCGGCCTCTCCCTGCTGGGTATCGGTGAGGTGGACGGCCTCGGCGGTCAGGTCCAGCTGCAGCCGGTGCTGTGGCGCAATGTCGGTCTCGGACTCCTGTGGGGCGCGGTGGCGGGATTCCTGGGCGCCCTGCTGGCGCGTCCGCTGCACCGAGGCGGCCGGGTCGACGAACCGGCCGCCGCGACCCGCGCGACACCCGAATAGCCGAACGAGCCGGACCGAACGAGCCGGACCGCACGTGCCGGACCGCACGTGCCGGACAGGCAGGGAGCGGCTCAGGCCGTCCCTCCGGAAGCCGGCAGGCGGAACACCGGCAGGGCCCACGGCGGAACCGGCGGCGGGGCGGGCAACTCGGGTCGCGCGGGCTGCTCCGCTCCGCCCGCCGCCTCGTCCACCACCCCGCCCGCCTCGCCCGCCGTCGGCGGCCCGCCGGCCTCCCCCGCCCGCCGCAGGGCTCCGGTGAACTCCAGACAGCTGCTCCACCGGTCGTCCGGCGACTTGGCCAGCGCCTTCGCGAGGACCGCATCCACCTCCTCCGGCAGCCCGGGCCGGCGCGAGCTCAGCGGCGGCGGGGGGTCGTACTGGTGGGCCCACAGCAGGGCGATGTCGTCGTCCCGCTGGAAGGGCGGTTCCCCGGCGAGGGCCTCGTAGACGACGCACCCCAGGCTGTAGACGTCGCAGCGGCCGTCCACCGGCTTCCCGGAGATCTGTTCCGGCGCCACGTAGGTCACGGTCCCGACGAACTGCCCGTCGGTCGTGAACCCGGTCAGCGACAGCGACTTCTTCGTCAGCCCGAAGTCCGTGAGGTAGGCGTGTTCGGGGTGGTCCCGGTCCGTGCCCGGGGCGATCAGGATGTTGCCCGGTTTCACGTCCCGGTGGACCAGGTCGTGGGCGTGGGCGGCGTCCAGCGCGGAGGCCACCTGGCCGGCGATCCGCGCGGCCGTCTCCACCGGCAGCGGGCCCGTCCGGTCCAGCATCACCCGCAGGTCCGGTCCCTCGACGAGACGCATGGCGATGTAGAGCAGCCCGTCCGCCTCCCCCGCCTCGAACACGGGCACGATGTGCGGGTGCTCGATGGTCGCGGCCACCTTCGACTCGTGGGCGAACCGCTTCCTGAACGTGTCGTTGCGGGCCAGCTCGGGGGCCAGCAGTTTCAGTGCCACCCGCCGGTCGAGGCGCAGGTCCCGCGCCTCGTAGACGACGGCCATGCCCCCGCGCCCGATCTCGCTCTCCACCAGGTACCCGGCGATCTGCTGCCCGCGCAGATCGGTGGGGGACCCGCCGGCGCGCTCCGCCCGGTCCTCGTCCACCGTCAGCCGCCTCCGGGGTCGCGGGTGTCCACGATCCGCGTCGGGTCATGGGCCGCCGCCCGGTCGGGCTGCTTCCCGGGGGCGTCGCGCGGGATTCCGACCACGTCGGTCGGCGGCGGTTCCCTGCGTACGGCGGCCCCGCCGCCCGGGTCCGTGTCCGCGGGCGGCGGCGCGGGCGGTGGCTGCGGCGCGGGTTCGGGCGCGGGCGCGGACGGGCCGCCCGGGCCGGCGACGACCGCGTAGGTCGCCATGCGGTCCCCGTCGTCGTACAGCCAGCGGCCCGACTTCTCGTCGTAGAGCCACACCGACTCCCCGTCTATGACCACCCCGGCCCGCAGCCCGCGCAGCGAGCGGCGGAAGGCGTCGGCGTCGATGCGTCCCGAGGCGAGCTCGTCCACGGCCCGCCGGTAGCGTTCCAGGGCCTCGGAGCCGCGGGTGAGCAGCGGGCGCGGGTCCTCGGAGCGGACCGGGGGCCGTCCCCCGGCCGTCGGCGGCGGGTGCGGCACGGCGACCAGCAGCCGTCCGTCCACCCAGGCGGACCACCCGTTGGCGCACAGGACCTCCCCCCACTCGCCGCGCCGGGACAGCAGCTGCACGGGCAGGAACGGGTCCAGGGGCACGGTCGGCCGGGTGACGTCGGGGCCCTCCCAGGCGGGCAGTCCCTCCTGGGGCACCACATGAGTGGGCCGGAAGTCCGCCACCTCGCCTCCGGGTCCCAGCGGGCTGCTCATGAGGCCTACTTCCGCATGATGGTCGGCTCGTGGCGGCGCAGCAGCCGGGCGACCAGCACGCCGAACAGCACGGACAGGACGACGAGCATGCCCATTTCGAGGAGCCACAGGTGGGCCTCGTGGTCGAACAGCGGGTCCTGGGTGATCTTGCCGGGCACGATCGCGCCGAGGTCGATGGTGCCGGCCATCGCTCCCATGGCCCACCGGGCGGGAACGAACCAGGCCAGCTGTTCGATGACGGGGACTCCGGTGAGTTTCAGCAGGGAGCCGCAGAAGACGACCTGGACGATGGTGAGGAGGACCAGCAGCGGCATGGTGACCTCCTCCTTGGTCACCAGGGCGGAGATCAGCAGGCCGAGCAGCATCGCGGTGAGGGACAGCAGGGCGACGGCGAGGGTGATCTCCATCAGTGGTGGCATGAAGAGGCCGCGGCCGCCTGGGGCATTGATGGTGACGCCCGCGAGGCCGACGAGGGTCAGGACCACGGCCTGGGCGACGGTGATCGCGCCGAGGACGACCACCTTGGACATCAGGTAGGCCGACCGGGACAGGCCGACGGAGCGCTCGCGCTGGTAGATGACGCGTTCCTTGACGAGTTCGCGCACCGCGTTGGCGGCGCCGATCAGGACTCCGCCCACGCACAGGATGAACAGGGCGTTCAGCGCGGTCTCGGCGTTGAGGGTGTTGCCGGCCAGGGCGCGGGTCATGGCGCCCATGACGAAGGGCAGCGCGACCATGATGATCAGGAAGGTGCGGTCGGACCTGAGCACGGCGGCGTACCGGCGGATCAGGGTGGAGAGCTGGGAGCCCCAGCTCTGGGCCTTGGGCGGCGGATGCGGAGAGACGCTGGCGGCCCGTTCGGCCTGCGCGGTGAGAGGCGGCCGGCCGGCGGTGACGTCGACGTGGCGGCGGTGCAGCGGCGAGGCCCGGTACTCCCCGGCCCAGTCGCGGTCACGCTGGTTCTCGAAGGCTTCGAAGGCCTCGGGCCACTGGTCGAAGCCGAAGAAGTCGAGGGCTTCCCCGGGGGCACCGTAGTACGCGATGCGCCCGCCGGGCGCCAGGACCAGGAGGCGGTCGCAGCCTTCGAGGTTGAGCACACTGTGGGTGACGACGATGACCGTGCGGCCGTCGTCGGCGAGGTCGCGCAGCATGTTCATCACCGAGCGGTCCATGCCGGGGTCGAGTCCGGAGGTGGGCTCGTCCAGGAAGAGCAGGGAGGGCTTGGTGAGCAGTTCCAGGGCGACGGAGACGCGTTTGCGCTGGCCGCCGGAGAGGCTGTGGATGGGCTGGTCGGCGCGCTGTTCGAGGCCGAGTTCGCCGATCACCTCGTCGACCCGGGCCTGGCGTTCGGCCTTGGCGGTGTCCTGCGGGAAGCGCAGTTCGGCGGCGTAGGTGAGGGCGCGCCGGACGGTGAGCTGGGAGTGCAGGATGTCGTCCTGCGGGACGAGGCCGATGCGGCTGCGCAGTTCGGCGTAGTCGCGGTAGAGGTCGCGTCCGTCGTACAGGACGGTGCCATGGTCGGCGGGGCGCAGTCCGGTCAGTGCGCCGAGCAGGGTGGACTTGCCGGCTCCGCTGGGGCCCACGACGGCGAGCAGGCATTTGGCGCCGACGGGGAAGGAAACCTGGTCGAGGAGGGTCTTGCGGCCGTGGTCGACGGCGACGGTGAGGCCCTGGACGTCGAGGGACACCTCTCCGGTGTCCACGTACTCCTGGAGCTGGTCGCCGACGAGGCAGAAGACCGAGTGGCCGATGCCGACGATGTCGCCCTCGGTGACGGGGGTGGCCCGGGTCACGGCGGCGCCGTTGAGGTAGGTGCCGTTGTGGCTGCCCAGGTCGACGATCTCGTAACTGCCGTCGGCGAGGGCGTGCAGCTCGGCGTGGCGGCGGGAGACGGTGAGGTCGTCGACGACGAGGTCGCTGTCGGGGGCGCGGCCGATGCGGACGGCGGTGCGGACGGGCAGCGGACGTACGGTCGTCGGCCGGCGGAAGGTACCGGTCATGGCCGGGTTCGCGACCTGGGACGGGCGCCCGGCGCCGGGCGCGGGGGGTGGTGCGGGCTCCGGCGGTGCGGGGCCGACGACGGCGGCGCGCGGCCCGTCCTCGACGCTGCCGAACCGCAGCTCGGTGCCCACGCCGACGCTCCACTCGTGGACGCGGTGACCGTCGGCGAAGGTGCCGTTGGTGCTGCCCTCGTCCTCGAGCGTCCAGTGGTCGCCGTCCGGGCGCAGGATCGCGTGGTGCCAGGAGACGCGGGCGTCGTCGAGGCAGATCTCGCAAAGGGGGTCCCGACCGACGTGGTAGATCCGGTCCGGATCCATCTCGGTGGCGCCCCAGTCGGTCACCAGGACGAGCTGGGGCGCGGTCGGCACACTTGGGCGCTGGACCATGACCAGATTTTCCCACGATCGCGAAGGTCCGGCACCGGTCGGGCATCGTCGCAGGTCAGAGCCCTCTTATGGGTAATGACAACGGTCCCCGTTGCAGCCTTTGCCGATCCCGCCGGGGTGCGCTTCACTTCACGCGACGGACCCGAACACACGGGCGCCGCGACGAGACGGGGGACGCCATGAGTGGGCACGACCACGCGCACGACGGCCACGGGCACGGGAACGGCAGCGGACGCGGCAACGGGTCCGCGGGCCACGACCACGGCCACGGTCCCGGCGGGCACAGCCATGGCGTGGCGGCCGATGCCGACCGGCGCTGGCTGGCGATCGCGCTCGCCCTGATCGGCGGGTTCATGGCCGTCGAGGTGGTCGTCGGCGTCATGGCCAACTCGCTGGCGCTGATCTCCGACGCGGCCCACATGCTGACCGACGCGGTCTCGATCGTCCTGGCGCTGATCGCCATGCGGCTGGCCGCGCGCCCCGCCCGCGGCGGCTTCACGTACGGCCTCAAGCGGGCGGAGATACTCTCCGCCCAGGCGAACGGGCTGACGCTGATCCTCCTGGCCGTCTGGCTGGCGTACGAGGCGGTGCGGCGGCTGATGGACCCGCCGCCGGTGGAGGGCGGGCTGGTCGTCGTGACGGCGCTCGCGGGCATCGCCGTCAATGTGGCCGCGGCCTGGTGCATCTCCCGGGCGAACCGTTCGGCGCTCGTCGTCGAGGGCGCCTACCAGCACATCCTGAACGACCTCTTCGCCTTCATCGGCACGGCGATCGCCGGTCTGATCGTGCTGACCACCGGTTTCCGGCAGGCGGACGCGATCGCCACGCTGGTCGTGGTGGTGCTGATGCTCAAGGCGGGCTACGGGCTGGTCCGCGAGTCCGGCCGGATCCTCCTGGAGGCCGCCCCGGCCCATGTGGACCCGGACGCGGTCGGCGACCGCCTCGTCGGGCAGCCGCCCGTCACCGAGGTGCACGACCTGCACATCTGGACGATCACCTCGGGCCAGGCGGCACTGTCCGCGCACGTGCTGGTGGAGCCGGAGGGCGACTGCCACGCCGTCCGCCGGGACCTGGAGCAGCTGCTCGACAAGGAGTACGGGATCACGCACACCACCCTCCAGGTGGACCACGCGCAGGACTCCCTGCTCACGGTCGGCCGCGCGGGCGGGGGCCCGTCCGACGCGCACTGCGCGGACGCGCACGGTCCGGTCCACCGGCAGGGCCCGCACGACCACTGACCGCTGACTCCTGGCTGCAGAACCCGAACCCGTATCACTGGCCCGGGTCCGCACGGGGCATGGATGTACCCATGACGCACAAACGCAGTGCCGGACTGCTCCTCTTCCGGCGGACCGGTCCGGAGCCGGAGCCCGGCGTCGAGGTACTCCTCGGACATATGGGCGGCCCGCTCTGGGCCGGGCGGGTGACCGGGGACTGGGCCATCCCCAAGGGTGAATACGGACCGGAGGAGACTCCGCGGGACGCGGCCCGCCGCGAGTTCACCGAGGAGATCGGGCTGCCCCCGCCGGAGGGCGAGTACCTCCCGCTGGGCGAGGTACGTCTGACCAGCGGAAAGCTGGTGACCATCTGGGCGGTGGAGGCGGATCTCGACCCCGCGCTCATGGTGCCCGGAACCTTCTCGATGGAGTGGCCTCCGCACTCCGGGAACGTCCAGGAGTTCCCGGAGCTGGACCGGGTGGCCTGGTTTGCTCCGCCAGTGGCGCAAAACATGCTGATGCCCTCCCAACTCCCCTTCCTGGAGAGACTGTTGGAGCTCCTGAAGGTTTGACCCACACTTGCACTTGCCAACACCCTTACCTGCATGGACATTGCACACATGACGAACGTCGTGCTGGTGGGAACCCTGGACACCAAGGGTGTGGAGTACGGCTGGCTGCGGGAGAGGCTGCTGCGCGCCGGCGTCGAAGTGGTACTGGTCGACACAGGAATCATGGGCGAACCCCGGGTGCCCGCCGACGTGCCGCGTGACGCGGTGGCCCGGGCGGCCGGAACGGAACTGTCGGAACTGCGCACGGCCGCCGACCGGGGTGCGGCCGTGACCACCATGGCGAGGGGCGCGGAGGCGACCCTCTTACGCCTGCACGCCGAGGGCAGGCTGCACGGGGTGCTCGCCGTCGGCGGGAGCGGCGGCACCTCCATCGCCACCCGGGCGATGCGCGCCCTGCCGCTCGGCGTACCGAAACTGATGGTCTCGTCCATGGCGTCCGGGGACGTCCGCCCGTACGTGGGCTCCTCGGACATCACCATGATGTACAGCGTGGTGGACATCGCGGGGATCAACAGCATCTCCGCTCCGGTCCTGGCGAACGCCGTGGCGGCGATCACCGGGATGGCCCGGGCCTACGCCCGCGCTTGCGCGGAGGGCCACCCGCCCCGGCTGGGCGCGGGCGGCCGCCCCCTGGTCGCGGCGAGCATGGCGGGCGTGACCACGGCCGGGGTGGACGCGGCGCGCGAGCGGCTGACGGAACTCGGCTACGAGGTGCTGGTCTTCCATGTCAGCGGCACCGGCGGCCGCACCCTGGAGACCCTGGCCGGCCAGGGGATCTTCGCCGGCGTCCTCGACCTCACCCTCAGCGAGCTCGCCGACGACCTGTGCGGGGGCATCCTCACCGCGGGCCCGGACCGGCTCAGCGCCGCCGGCCGGGCCGGAATCCCGCAGGTGGTGAGCCTGGGGGCGCTGGACATGGTGAAGTTCGGCCCGCTGGAGAGCCTGCCCCGGCAGGTCCGCGACCGGGGCGTCCACGTCCACAATCCGTCCATCACGGTGACCCGTACGACCGTGGCCGAATGCGCGGAGCTCGGCCGCCGGGTCGCCGCCAAACTGCGCGCGGCGAACGGCCCCACGGCAGTCTGCGTCCCGCTCCGTGGACTGTCCACGCTCGGCGCGCCGGGCGGGCCGTACCATGACGCCGGCGCGGACCGGGCCCTGTTCTCGGCGCTGCGCGAGGGGCTGCGGGGCAGTGCCACCAGGCTCTACGACTACGACACACACATCAACGATCCGGCCTTCGGGCGGGCGGCGGCCGACCGGCTGCACGCCATGATCGGGGCCCTGTCGGCCGCGGCCTGAGCCGTCCGCCGTGGTTGGGAACCGGCCACGGCGGAAACCACGTCCCAGGGGGCGTCCGGTCCGGGGAGGGCCGGTGGACGCCGGTCCGGGACCGGTCGTCCGAGCGAGGCGGCGCCACACGGCAGGCAGGGGGCAGGAACGATGAACGACACGCGGGCGGCATGGTCGGTCCCCGGCTACACCGAGGTCCGTGAGCTCGGGTCGGGCGGCAGCGGCCGCGTGGTCCTCGCCGTCCACGACGGCACGGGCACCCCGGTCGCGGTGAAGTACCTCAGCGACCGGCTGCGCCAGGATCCGGCGTTCGTCGGGGAGTTCCGGGCCGAGGCCCGCCTCCTGGGCGGGCTGGAGACCCCGTACGTGGTCAGGCTGTACGAGTACGTGGAGGCGTCCGGCGGCGCGGCCATCGTCATGGAGCTGGTGGACGGAATCTCCCTGCGCGCTCTGCTGAAGCAGTCCGGGCGGGCCGACGCCGAGGCCGCGCTGGTGGTCCTCAAGGGGTCCCTGCTGGGGCTGGCGGCGGCGCACCGGGCGGGCGTCGTCCACCGGGACTACAAGCCGGAGAACGTCCTGGTCGCACCGGACGGCTCGTCGAAGCTGGTGGACTTCGGGATCGCGGCGAACCGGGGCAGCACGCCCGGCGTGGCCGGAACCCCCGCCTACATGGCCCCCGAGCAGTGGCAGGGCCGGCCGGCCTCACCCGCGGCCGACGTGTACGCGGCGACGGCGACCTTCTTCGAGTGCCTCACCGGCCGCAAGCCCTATGACGGGGAGAACTTCGCCGAGCTCGCCGTCCAGCACATCGAGGCGCCGGTACCGGAGACGGAGGCGCCCGAGCCCGTCCGTCCGCTGATCCGGCGCGGCCTCGCGAAGGCACCCGAGCAGCGGCCGGAGAACGCCGAGGCGTTCGTGGCCGAGCTGGAGGGCGTGGCGCTGGCGGCGTACGGGCCCGAGTGGGAGGAGCGCGGGCAGCGCAAGCTGGCGGCGCTGGCCGCCCTGCTGCCGCTGCTGTTCCCCTCGGCGGGCGGCACGGCGGCGGGTACCACGGCGTTCGCCACGACCAAGGTGCCCAGTGGTTCCGGCTGGGCTCCGGGGCGCCGCGGCTGGCTCGCGGCGGGCGTGTCGCTGGTGCTGGGAACCGTGCTGGTCCTGACGACGGACGCGATCGGCGCGGCCCCGGACGCGGCTTCGGCGGTGAGCGCCTTCGCCACGACGAGCGCGGCCCCGCCCGGTTCGGCCTCGCCGAGCGCGAACCCGAGCCCGACGGACTCCGCCTCCCCTTCGCCGAGTCCGAGCCCCTCGGCGTCCCCGAGCCCCTCGCCGTCCGCGTCCCCTTCCACGTCCCCGTCGGCTTCTCCGTCGTGGCCGACGAGCCCCACCCCGAAGCCGACGGTGAGCTGGCCGCCCACGCCGACCCCGACACCGACGCCCACACCGACGCTGAAGGTCACGGACGTCTCCGTGTCGCTCAAGACCGGCGTCTACCGGGGCGATGCGACGATTTCGGTCACCTCCCAGGGCACCGGCTCGGTCACCGTGACGGTGGAGTGGTTCCTGGGCGGCGCGCAGGGCTCCTACTCCGTCGCCGACGGCACGGAGTCGTTCGTCGTCCCGGCCGGCTCGACGGCCACCCAGGTCAGGTCCCACACCTTCGCGCGCGACCGCGGCTGCTACGGCGGGGTCCGGGTCACCACCAAGCCCACCGCCGGGAACAAGTCCGCGTCGGCCTCGCAGTACCTGCTCCGCTGCCAGGAGGTGCCCCGATGAGCGGTTCCGGCGCCCCCGAGGGTGACGACTACAGCGCCACCGTCCTCGGCAGCCACTGGTTCAGCGGTCCCCCGGACGCGACCAAGAGGATGGCTCCCGAGGAGGTGGTCCCCGACCGGGTCGAGGGCTCCGTGCTCCGGTTCGGGCCGGGGGTCACCGCGGCCATGCCCGCGCCGTTCCCCGTCGACGTCTCGATGGCCGTCGTACCTCCGTCCCGGCGGCGCCGCCTGGCCGGTCTGCGGCGGTACGCCCTCGCGGCGCTCGTCCTGGCCGCGGTCCTCGCGTACCTCGGGTGGCAGCGGCTGGGGCCCGGCATCGAGGTCCGGGACGTGGCGGTGAATACCGATCCCAAGGGCCCGGCCTGTGACGCGGCGGCCGATGTGGTGGCCGTGGTGGCGACGAACGGGCGCCCGGGCATCCTCACCTACCGGTGGGTGCGCAGCGACGGCACCCGGTCCGAGCAGCTGACCGAGCGGGTACCGCGCGGGCAGCGGGAGGCCCGGCTGCACCTGCTGTGGACCTTCCAGGGCAAGGGGAGCTACCCGGCGAAGGCGGAACTGCAGCTGGTGTCGCCCGGTCGGCGCACGGCCGCGGTGGACTTCACGTACCGCTGTACCCCGTAGCGGGCACGGCCGCGGTGCCGGGCAGCCTGATGACGGCGAGTCCGCCGTCGAGGTCGACCCGGGTGCGCGGCGGCGCGCCGTCCTCCTCGTCGTCGCGCATGACGAGGGCGCTCTGCCGCTCCTTGAGCTCGTTCTGCTTGCCGGGCGAGAAGCTGGCGTGCAGTTGCTCGAAGCCGGTGGCGGATATCTGCCCCTGGCGGCCGTTCCACCGCCAGGGCAGCAGCCCGGCGCGGCCCGCGCGGACCAGTGCCAGGTCGAGGAAGGCCATGGCGGTGAGCACCAGAGCCAGCCCGGGAAGGGTCATGAAGATGACGAAGCCCATGCGGCGACGGTAGCCGAAGCGGCGGCCGCGGCCGCGCGGGAAGGCCCGCGGCCCCTTCGGGGAGTGGCCGCGGGCCGTTTCGCATTCCGCCCCCGCCGCAACCGGGGGACGGAAGTCAGGGGGCTCCGACCGGGGTCAGAACCGGGCGTGCGCGGTGATGTCCGCCTCGAACTCGCCCGTCATCGCCGGGGTCACCGTCGGCCGGCACTGCCGGACCGCCGCCAGGTGGTCCTCCGTGGTCGCGCCCAGCTGCGCGGCCGCCGCGCCCCGCGCGCCCACCGCCTCCAGGTCCCGCTCGAAGGACACCTGCGCCGCGATCCGCGCCGCGTGCTCGATGTCGGCCGGCGTGAACAGCTCGGTGGCCGCCACCAGGGCGTTCACGTCGACGTCGGCGCGGCCCGCCGTGTAGCGGGACCAGATGGCGGCGCGCGCCCCGGCGTCCGGGGTGCCGATCGGTATGAGGTAGTCGAAGCGCCCGGGCCGCAGGAAGGCCGGGTCGAGGGAGCGGATGGAGTTCGTGGCGCACACCAGCAGCCGCTCGTCGCCCTCCCGGAAGCCCGGTATCAGCTTCAGCAGCTCGTTCGTCACCCCGTGGATCCCGCCGGGCTGCGCGGGCTCGGTGCGCACCGGTGCGATCTCCTCGACCTCGTCGATGAAGACCAGTACGCGCTCCAGCTCGGCGATCCGGGCGAACGCGTCGCGCAGCGCGGCGGCCAGGTTGCCCTCGTCCGCGAGGCGGGAGGGCAGCAGTTCCACGAAGGGCCAGCCGAGCCGGGAGGCGATGGCCCGGGCGAAGGTGGTCTTGCCGGTGCCGGGCGGGCCGAAGAGGGTGATGGCGCGCGGCGGCCGCACCCCGTGCGAGGCGGCCCGCTCCGGCTCGGCGAGCGGGAGCACCACGCGCCGCTCGATGAGGTCCTTCTCCTTCTCCATGCCGGCGACCTTGGTCCACAGGTCGTTCGGCAGGAAGCGGCCGCCGAGGTCGTCGAGGAGGCCCGCGGCCGGGCCGTGCAGCGGCTCGGTCTTCTCGAAGTACGCGACGGCCGGCTGCCGGGTGTATCCGGCGTTGAGGAGGCCCTCACCGAGCATGTCCTCCTCGGGCAGGACGTACGCGATGCGGCCGACGCGCGCGGCGATGAGCCGTCGCTCCAGTTCGACGAGCAGGGCGCTGGCCAGACCCCGGCCGCGCCAGCCGGCGGCGATCGCGATGCGCATGACCCAGGCCCGTTCGCCGGTGACGCAGGCGAGCGCCGCGCCGATGGGGACGCCCTGGTGGACGGCGACCACACAGGGCTGGCGGTCGGTCAGCGCGCTGATGCACTCGGCGAGCGAGAAGACGGACTCCTGTCCGAGCTCGGCCGTGGTGTCGATCAGGTGGACCACCGCTGCGAGATCGCTCTCGCGGTAGTCGTGGATGAGCCAGTTCACCGGGTACCGCCCCTCGTTCGTGCTCCTGCGGCGAGGCTAGGGGCGGGGGGCTGCACGATCACGCTCCGTGGTGCACAACACCGGGTCCGGAAACCGTCCGTGGCGTCCATAGACTGGTGCTTTCCGCCGACGCCCCGCACCGAGGATCCGCGCACCTTCATGCCTTCCGACATATCCGCCATATCTGAATCCCGAAGTCGGCGCGTCGTGGTGTGGCTGGTCCCCCTGCTGTGGACCCTGGGGCTCGGTCTGTGGGGGCTCTCCCGGCAGGACAGCGTGTGGCGGGACGAGGCGGCGACCTGGCAGGTGGCCGGGCGGTCGGCGGGTGAGATATGGGCGATGCTCGGACACGTGGATGCCGTGCACGGGCTCTACTACCTGCTGATGCACTGCCTTTTCGAGGTCTTCGGGGCGAGTACGGCGACCCTGCGGCTGCCGTCGGTGCTGGCCGTCTCGGCCACCGCGGCGTGCGTGGCGCTGATCGGGCGGCGTCTGGCCGGGTTCTGGGCGGGCCTCGGCGGCGGGCTGGCGCTCGGGCTGCTGCCCGCGGTCCAGTTCTACCTCCAGGAGGGCCGCCCGTACGCGCTGGTCGCGGCGGGGGCCGGGCTCTCCACACTGCTGCTGGTCTCGCTCCTGGAGCGCGGGCCGGGCCGGCGGGCCTGGCCGTGCTGGGCGGCGTACGGGATCACCGTGCTGGTGTGCGCCCTGCTGAACTGGCTGTCCCTGCTGGTCCTGCCCGCGCACGCGGCGACCCTGGGGTGGGCGCGGGCCGGGCGGCGGGTGTGGCTGTGCTGGGCGGCGTACGGTTCGGGCGCGGTGGCGGGGGCGCTGCCGCTGATCCTGTTCAGCCGCGGCCAGTCCGACCAGGTGTCGTGGATACCGCCGCTGGACTGGCCCATGCTGGTCGGGCCGGGGATCCTCCTGGCGGTCGGCGGGCTGGGCGCGTGGGCGGACCGGCCCAAGCGGTCGGTCCGGCCGGACCGCAAGGCACTGTCGGTGGCCGCGGTCGGCCTGCCGCTGCTGGCGGTGCCGCAGCTCGGGCTGATCGGGCTGTCCCTGGTGCAGCCGCTGTTCCAGGACCGGTACGTGCTGTTCAGCATGGTGGGGCTGGCGCTGCTGATCGGCGCCGCGCTGGGTGCCGCCGTACGGGCCTGCGCGCCCCGCCTCCCGAGGGCGGCGGGCCTGCTGGTGCCGGGCGCGGTCGGGATTTCGGTGCTGGCCCTGCTGCCGGTGGAACTGGACAAGCGGGCCCCGGCCAGCCGCATCGACGACGTGCTCGCGGTGGCGGGCGAGGTGGCCGGGCTGAAGCGGGACGGGGACGCGGTGGTGTTCGTGCCGGCCGCGCGACGGGACACGGCGCTGGTCTCGCCCGGTGCCTTCAGGGGCCTGGCCGATGTGGCGCTGGCCGCGTCCCCGGCCGCCTCGGCCACCCTCAAGGGTGAGGAGGCGGACCCCGAGCGGATCCGGGCGGCGCTGCTCGGGCAGCGGCGGGTGCTGCTGGTGACGGACGCGGAGAAGGTGGCGAAGCCGCCGTCGGCGGAGCGGGACCGGGCCAAGGCGGCGGTCCTGCGGGGGCACTTCGCAGTGGTCGCGGACCGGCAGGTGCGGGGGCGCCGGGTGACGGTGTACGAGCGTCTCGGATAGCCGCCGATCGGCTGTCTACATCCGACATAGCGGGGCCTGTCCGGGCATGCCCCGGTCTTCACATGAGCTTCACAGGATTCACAGGGGATTCATACGGAACTCCATCCTCCGGACATAGGTTCGGCGGGCAGGGTGGAAAAATGATCCACTCCACGCTCCTCCGACCGGCCCGGCGCACCCGTGCGCGGCGGGCGTCCCGGATCCTGTTCGCCATGGCCGCGATGGCCGCGCTGGTCGGCGTGGACCTGCCCGAGGCCGCCGCCGGACCACCGCTCGGCGTCACCGCGTGGGCGCTGCCCGGCGCCACCACCGACCGGGTGGGCGCGCTCTTCCCGGGCGGGCAGGACGGCGGACATCACTGCACCGCCGCCGTGGTGCACAGCGAGGACGGCGATGTGATCGCCACCGCCGCGCACTGCCTGGAGAGCCCGGACACCACCGTCTTCGCGCCGGGCTACCGCGACGGCAAGGCCCCGTACGGATTCTGGAAGCTCACCGGCGTACACATCGCACCGGGCTGGACGGACGGGCAGGACCCGGACGACGACATCGCCTTCGCGACCGTGGCCCCGGTGGACGGCGGGCGGACCGGGACCGTGGAGGGCCTCGTGGGCGGTTTCCCGGTCGCCGCCGAGCAGCCGGACGACGCCAGGGTGACGATCATCGGCTATCCGCGGACCCTGGAGGCCCCGGTGCGCTGTGCGAACACCACCGGCCTGCTCTCCGCGACCCAGCGCCGGATCGACTGCCCGGACCTCACCGGTGGCACCAGCGGCAGCCCCTGGCTGGTGAACGGTGCACTGGCCGGGGTACTCGGCGGCTACGAGGGAGGCGGCAGCGTCCCGGAGATCTCGTACAGCGCGGTCATGGGCGAGGGGGCGGTGCGGCTGTACCGGGAGGCACGGTCCTGAGGCCTTGAGGCCTAGAGGCCTAGCGGCCTGCCGGGACACCGCCTAGCGGCGGGCCGGGATGCGTTCCGCGTCGGGTGCCGAGGGCTGGGCGGGGAGCCGGTCGATCGACGGGCCGCGCGGGGTGCCCGACCGAATGTCCTGCATCCCGCTGCGCAGCCGGTCGCGCAGGTGCCGGCCGAGCGGGCGTTCCACGAGCCGGTGGATGAGCCAGGCGAGCAGCAGCATCGCGGCGGTCACGCCGATGACGAGGGGTACGGGCGCCACGTCGCGGCGGAAGTGATGGATGAAGGTCAGCCCGGCCATCATGTGGATCAGGTAGAGCGGGTACGTGAGCGCTCCGGCGTGCGGGAGCCAGCGCCACCGGACGCCGTCGAGGGCGCCGAGCGCTATGGCCGCCATCAGGGCGAAGCCCAGCGCGATGACCAGATGGGCGGGCCAGGCGGGCGTCCGCTCGGTGGCGGCCCGGCCCAGGTTGACGATCATGCGGGCGTGCACGTAGTGCTGCGCAAGGAGGAACTGGACACCGACGACGGCCCACAGGACGGCGTTCGGCCCGAACCGGCGCATCAGGTAGAAGCCGATACCGGCGATGAAGTACGGGGATGAGGACGAGACCGCGAAGAAGGACAGCACGCCGTTGTCGGCAGTGGGTGCCACGACGCCGGCCAGGGTCCAGGCCGCGCAGAACAGGACGCAGTTGCGGTAGGTCACGCCGCGCATGACCACGATCGCGAACAGGACGTAGAACTTGAGCTCGACGAAGAGGGTCCAGTAGGCGTCGTCGATGTTCGGGACGCCGAGACCGGACTGGAGCATCGACAGATTCACCACGACGTCACTGAACGCCTTGACCTGCCTGACCTCGGACCAGGAGTACAGCACGAGGGTGGTGAAGGCGACGGCCGCCCAGTAGGCGGGGAAGAGCCGGGCGGCCCGGGACACCGCGAAGTCGCCCACCGTGCGGCCCCAGGCGCTCATACATATGACGAACCCGCTGACCAGGAAGAAGATCTCGACGCCGAGCCAGCCGTAGACGGCGAGCCGGTTGGCGTTCGGGAAGACGTCCGCGGGTGCTTCTCCCCAGGCGCTTTCGAGGGCGGAGTAGTGGTAGAAGAGCACGCCGAGCGCGGCGAGGACCCGCACTCCGTCGAGGACCGCCAGGCGCCCGCCGGGGACCGCTCCGGCCGACGCGCGGCCAGGGCCGCCCGCCCGCGACTCTCCGGCTGAACTGCGCGAGCTCATCCTCCGACCGCCCCCTCATATGTACGACTGTCCGATGACCGCCTTGGATCAGCGGAACCTTACAGCGCACCTCCGCGCAGCTCACATCGCCGGTCCGGGAGCTGGCGGGCACCCCCTACGTGAGAGCTGCCGGGGCCTCGAACCAGGTCGGCTCGTCGAGCAGGGCCCGGTGGATCCGGTCCAGGCCGAAGGGGTCCAGCGGCGGCAGCGCGTCCACCTCGAACCAGGCCACTTCGAGGGACTCGTGGTCGTTGGCCCGCGCCTCGCCGCCCGTCGCGCGGCAGCGGAAGGTGATGTCCTGGAACTGGCAGATGTCCCCGTTGGGGTAGGTCATCGGCTCCGTCATCTGGACGAGGACCACACGCTCGACGACACAGCGCACCGCCGTCTCCTCGTAGACCTCGCGCACGGCGGTCTCGGCGGGCTGCTCCCCCGGCTCGGCGATTCCGCCGACCACCGCCCACTGCCCGGTGTCGGAGCGCCGGCCGAGCAGCACCCGGCCGAGGTCGTCGAAGACGATGGCCGTGACTCCGGGCAGCAGGAGCAGCTGGTGCCCGGCGGTGGCGCGGATCTGGCGGATGAAATCGGGTGTGGTCATGTCCCGACCCTACGAGGCCGACGGACCGAATCCGGACTCAGGCGGCGCGGCGCGAGCGGATCCGGCGGTTCAGGATCCACCCGAAGCCGCCCGCGGCCAGCAGGAGCAGTACGTACTCCGGCAGCGGACCGACGACCGTGGCCGGGGTGCGGCCGGAGCGCAGCGGGACCTCGGCGACCAGCGCGTCCGCGGTGAACATCTTGGTCTGCGAGACGATCTTCCCGTCGGGGCGGATGACGGCGCTGACCCCGCTGGTGACGGGGACGAGGACGGTCCGGCTGTGCTCGACGGCGCGGATCCGGTCCATGGCGAGCTGCTGGTAGGTCATCTGGGTCCGGCCGAAGGTGGCGTTGTTGCTCGGTACGGCGATCACCTGGGCGCCGGCCTGGACGGTGGAGCGGACGGCGTCGTCGAAGGCGGCCTCGAAGCAGGTGACCATGCCGACGCCGGTGCCGGCCATGTCGAAGACGCCCGGGTCCTTGCCGGGACCGAAGTCGCGGCGGACCCGGTCCACGTCGGAGCTGAAGAGGCGGACGACGGAACGCATCGGGATGCGCTCGCCGAAGGGCTGGATCTTGCGCTTGTCGTAGGTCGCGGTGGGGCCCTTGACCGGGTCCCACAGGATCATCGTGTTGCGCAGTGGGCCCGTCTCCGGGGCCACCACGGCGCCGATGGCGACGGGCACGCCGATGGCCTTGACGGCCTGGTCGATGACGTCGTGGGCGTCGGGCTCGGCGTACGGGTCGAGGTCGGAGGAGTTCTCCGGCCAGACGACGAAGTCGGGCTTCGGGGCGCGGCCGGCCTTGACGTCCTCGGCGAGCTGGACGGTGCGCCGGGCGTGGTTGTCGAGGACGGCCCGGCGCTGGGAGTTGAAGTCGAGGCCGAGGCGGGGCACGTTGCCCTGGATGACGGCGACCACGGCGGTGCCGTCCTCGGCCGCGTCGGAGACCAGCGGACGGGCGGCGAGGCCCACGCCGATCGGGGCGGCGACGGTGAGCGCGGTCAGCGCGGCGGCGGTGCGGCCGGGGTGGCGGCGGGCGGTGCGCAGGGCCTCGTAGAGGCCGAATCCGCAGAGGGCGACGCCGAAGGAGAGCAGGGGGGTGCCGCCCAGGGCGGCGAGCGGGGTGAAGACGCCGTCGGCCTGTCCGAAGGCGAGCTTGCCCCAGGGGAAGCCGCCGAAGGGGGCCCGGGCCCGCAGCGCCTCGCCCGCGACCCAGACGGCGGCGGCGAACAGCGGCCAGGCCGGGAGCCGGCTGACCAGGGCGATACCGAGGCCGGTGAGGCCGATGAAGAGGGCTTCGAGGGTGGTCAGTGCCAGCCAGGGCACCGGGCCGACCTCCTCACCGGTCCAGACGAGGAGCGGCAGCAGGTAGCCGAGCCCGGCGAGGAGCCCGAGGCCGAAGCCGGCCCGGGCGCGGCGGCCGTGGAGGCAGCCGGCGAGCAGGGCGAGGGCGAAGGGGGCCAGCCACCACAGCGGGCGGGGCGGGAAGCTGAGGTAGAGCAGCACGCCCGAGAGGGCGGCGAGCAGGGCACGCAGCAGCCACGGCCCCTTCCGGTTCGCGGCGGACCGGGCGGTCGCGGGGGTCGTGGCCGTCTCGGCCCGGGGCCCGTCGGCGGACTGCGAGGGCTCGTTCCCTGTCGCGCGGGTGACACTGCTGCTCATCTGGCGGAGTGTACGTCCCCGCGCCTCGCCGAGGGGTAGGCGCCCGGCCGCGCTCCGCAGGTCACCTCTACCGGGTGAGGGCGCGCAGGTGGGCGCGGATGACGCGGACGGCGTTCTCCGCGTCGTCGACGGTGACGGTGAACCGCTTGCCGTCGGCGAGGACGAGGGCCAGGCCCTCGCCGCGCCGGACGATGATCGCGGTGCCCTTCTCGGGGCGCCAGCGGTGTCCCCAGCCTCCCCATTGCTGCGGGGTGATGCTGGGGACGAACTCGGCGGAGGTGACCTGCGTGAGCCGGATCCTGCGGCGGGGCACCCCTATGTGGCCGCAGCGCACCTCCATGGCCTCGGCGTCGACGGTGACGGCGACGTGCACGAAGGCCAGAGTGCCGTAGAGGATCAGCAGCCCGACGGCGAGGCAGCCGATCACGGACATGAGCAGCGGGATGATGCCCGCGGTCCAGGCGTAGTCGACGGCAAGTTCGACACCGAGCGCCAGACAGGCCGCACCGGCGGCGGCGAGCAGCCACTGCACGCGGTTGGTGGCGCGGCCCGCCCAGAGCGGACCCGGAGGGTGACCCGTCATGAGTAGCAGCGTACTCACGTTCCGCTTGCCCGCCACCGTCCCTCGCCCACTCGGTGCAGCACGGCTCCCGCACGGCGGACGAGCGCGTCGCGCAGGGCCGGGTGGCGGCCGGTCATGAAGCGGTGCAGGTTCCGGGAGGCGAAGGCGACGCGCTGGGCGCTGCGGCGGCGCTCGGTGTCGTACGCGCGCAGGGCGCCGGGCAGCCCGGCCGGTCCGGCCGCGGCGACGGCGCGGGTCAGGGCCTCGGCGTCGAGGAGGGCGGTGCAGGCGCCCTGGCCGAGGTTGGGTGTCATGGCGTGGGCGGCGTCGCCGACCAGGGCGATCCGGCCGTCGGCGACGAAGCTGGGGAGTGCGGGGTACAGGTGGCGCATCTCGTACCGGATCCAGGTCGCGGGATCGCTCTCGGCGAGCACGCGCGGGACGGGGTCGTGCCAGTCGGCGAAGGCCTCCCGTACCTCCTGGGCGGTGGTCGCCCCGGGGACGGCGGCGTACCAGTTGGTGCGGCCGGCCTCGACGGGGGTCATGCCGAAGAACCGGCCCGCGCCCCAGGTCTCGCCGTAGCGGCCGGTCTCGAATCCGGCGGTGCCGATCCAGGCGGCCGTCCCGACCGGGCGGGGGTCCGAGGCCCGGCCGAAGTGCGCCGTACGCACCGCGCTGTTGATGCCGTCGGCGCCGACGACCAGGTCGGCGGCGAGTGAGGCCGGGTCGGTGAGGTGCCGGCCGTAGGCGATCCGTGCGCCGCCGAGCCGGTCGAGCGCGGCGAGCAGCGCGTCGATGAGGTGGGGCCGGGAGATGAGCAGTTCGGGGCGGCCCGCCCGGCGCTCGATCCGTTCGAGCGGGAGGGCGGCGAGCACCGTCCCGTCGGGGCGCCGGATCCGGGCTCCCCGGTACGGGACGGCCCGCGCCCGCAGCGCGTCGCCGAGGCCGAGCCGGTCGAGCGCGGTCTGGGCGCTGGGGTGGATCCCGAAGGCGGTTCCGTAGCGTTCGAGCGCGGTGCGCCGTTCGAGGACGGTCACCTCCCAGCCCGCACGGCGCAGGCCGACGGCGGTGGCGAGTCCGCCGACCCCCGCGCCGACGACCACGGCCGTGCCCGCTCCGTGCCCCGGTTCCCGCCTGCTGGAGGTTCCGCTCATGGCCCGCCCCTTCGCCGCGCGACGACTATCACCACAGATGTGGTACTACATCTGTGGTACCACGGTTGTGGTTAGGGTGGCAACGTGAATCAGGACCGGAGGGACCGGCTGCGGGACGCGGCCATCGCCGTACTGGCGCAGGAGGGCGGGCGCGGGCTGACGCACCGGGCCGTCGACGCGGCCGCCGCCGTGCCGACGGGCACCGCCAAGAACTACTTCCCGACCCGCGACGCCCTGCTGCGGGCCGCGGCCGAACGCTGCGCGGAGCAGTACCGGGCGCTGGCGCAGACCCTGGCGGGCGCCGGGCGGGAGCAAGGGCCGGGAGCGGAGTCGGGACCGGGGTCCGGACCGGGACTCGGAGCGGTGCCTGCCGACGCGGCGCAGCTCGCCGCTCTGCTCGCGGGGCTGCTGCGCGACACGGCCGGGCCCGGCCGCATCCGCGTGCTGGCGTATCTGGAACTCCAGGCCGAGGCGGCGCGCCGGCCCTGGCTGGCCGCGCTGCTGGACCCGGTCGCGGCGGCGGATTTCACGGCGCACGCGTACCTGCTGCGCGCGGCCGGACTGGCGGCCGGGCCGGATCGGGCCCGCGCGCTGACCCTCGCCCTGCACGGCGCCATCCCCCACCTGCTGACCGGCGCCCCGGCGACCCTGGCGGCAGCCGGCCTGGACGATCTGGACCGCTTCACGCGCGAACTGCTGGCGTCCGTATGCGAGGAGGAGGCTCGGTGATCACCCGGCTGGACCGGGCCGTGGGAGCCGTCATCGGCTCGGCGGCGGGAGACGCGCTGGGGGGGTGTCTTGTCGGTCAGGCCGGATCAGGGAGCGGTGGTCGGTGCCGTGGATCGCAAGGCGGACGAGGGAGGCGACGCGGAGCGTCGCCGACCGAGGACAACGCGGCGAGGCGCGGTGCCGGGCGCCGCGAGCCCGGCCTGACCGGCAAGACACCCCCCAGGCGCCGTACGAGTTCGGGGCGGCGGGGGAACTGACCGCGCGCGGCGCGGAGATGGCCGGGGGCGGCGGCTGGGACCCCGGCGAGGCCACGGACGACACGCAGATGGCCGTCCTCGTCGCGGAGTCCCTGCTGGAGTGCGGCGGTCTCGAACTCCCCGACATCTTCGGCCGGTTCCGGCGGTGGGCGGCCGGGCAGCCCAAGGACATCGGGCTGCAGACCGAGGACGTGCTGACCAACGGCGAGTCCTGGGACCTCGCCGCGGCCCTGCACTTCCAGATCAACGCACGGGCGGCGGGCAACGGTTCCCTGATGCGGGCCGCCACCTCAGCGGTCTACTTCGCCCCCGCCGGGCGGGAGGGGACCATGGAAGCCGCCCGGCGGATCGCGGCCCTGACGCACGGCGACCGGGCCGCCTGGGAGGGAACCGCGATCCTGCACGAGCTCGTCCGCGTCGCCCTGGAAGGGGCCGACCCGCTGGCCGCGCTCCCCGCGACGCTCGCCGCGGTGCATCCGGGCCACCGCGAGCGCTACGGTCGTGTGCTCGCCCCCGACTGGCATCCGGAGCTGGCCACCGAGTTCAACGGGGCGGTGTGGCCGTGCCTGGGCTCGGCCGTGTGGGCACTGCGGACCACCACCGGCTTCGCCGAGGCGGTTCGGGCCGCCGTGGACCTGGGCGGGGACACCGACACGGTGGCCGCGGTGACCGGTGCCCTGGCCGGGGCCCGGTACGGCCAGGCGGCCGTCCCCGCCCGCTGGACGGCGGCGCTGCACGTGCCGCTGCCCGGCTTTGGGGACCGGGTCCTGGACGCGGACGACCTGCGTACGCTGGCTCAGCGGCTCGCGGCGGCCGGCTCCCGCTGAAGTTCCAGGCGCCGCCCCCGGAAGGACGCGCGCAGCCGCCGGTCGTGCGTGACGAGGACCAGGGTGCCGCCGAAGTGGGCCAGGGCCGCCTCCAGTTCCTCCGCCACGGCCGGGGCCAGGTGGTTCGTGGGCTCGTCCAGCAGCAGCAGGTCGAGGGGCCGCGCCACCAGCCGGGCCAGCTCCAGCTTGCGGCGCAGGCCGGCCGAGAGCGCGCGTACGGGCCGGGTGAGGTCGTCGGGGGCGAGCAGCCCGTCACCCGCCACCCGGTCGGCGTACTCCCGGCCGAACACCTCGACGACGGAACGCGGTTCGCGCTGCCACGGGTCGTCCTGCCGGAGCAGTCCGACCCGCGGCGGCGTCCGTACGCTGCCCACCGCGGGCTCCAGTTCACCCGCGAGCAGGTGCAACAGGGTCGACTTCCCGGCGCCGTTGGGTCCGGTCACCAGGAGCCGCTCCCCCGGCGCCAGCGTGAGCGAGACGGGCGCGAGCCGTCCCGGCAGGGCTGCTCCGGCGATCTCCACCACTCCCGCCGAGCCCTCGGTGAACCGGCCGGTGAAGACCAGCGGTCGCAGGGGCGGCTCGACCGGGCGCTCGCTCAGGCGGTGCAGCCGTTCACGGGCGGCGCGGACGCGGCTCGCGGCGCCGTGGGTCCGGGACCGGGCACGGAAGGCACCGGCTCCGCTGAAGCCGCGCGGGAGCTTCCGCGGGATCGCGGCGAACCGCCCGATGTTGGTGTCGGCGAGCCGCTCGGCGTCCCGCACCTCCTCGCGCCACTGCTCGTACTCCCGCTCCCGGCGGGCCCGTTCGGCGGCGCGGGCCGTACGGTAGCCCGCGTAGCCGTTGCCGTGGCGGCGTACCGTACGACCGTCCTGGTCCACTTCGAGGACGGCGGTCGTGACGCGGTCGAGGAAGAGCCGGTCGTGGGTGACGGCGACGACGGTGCCGCGGTGGGCGAGCAGATGGTCCTCCAGCCAGGCGACCGCCTCGTCGTCGAGGTCGTTGGTGGGTTCGTCGAGCAGCAGGAGTTCCGGCTCGGCGGCGAGGGTCGCCGCGAGGGCGAGCCGGGAGCGCTGGCCGCCGGACAGGGTGCCGAGCGGGCGGTCCGGGTCGAGCTCGGCGCGTTCGCCGAGGCGGTGCAGGGTGGCCGCGACGCGCCGTTCGGCATCGCGGCCGCCGCGCGCCTCGTAGGCGGCCAGGAGGTCTCCGTACGCGACGAGTTCCTCGGGGCCGGCCCGGTGGAGGAGGGATTCCGCGGCGCGGATGCGGCGTTCCAGGGTGCGCAGGTCCGTGAGGGCGAGGTCGACGGCCTCGCCGACGCGGGCGGCCGGCGGGAGGTCGAGGGTCTGCGCGAGGTGTCCGAGGCCGCCGGGGGCGGTGACGGCGACCTCTCCGTGGTCGGGGCGCTCCCGTCCGGCGAGCAGCCGGAGCAGCGTGGACTTGCCGGACCCGTTGTCCCCGACGACGCCGACCCGCTCGCCGGGCCGGACCGTACAGCTGACGCGGTCCAGGACGACGCGGGTGTCGTAGCTCTTGGTGACCTCGGACAGGACGATCCGGGTGGTGGCGAGTGGAGCACGCAAGGGCGATCCTCCTTCCAAGCGATACGAGACGGACCGCTCCGTCTCGTTACGCGGACAACCGTAGACCGGGTCCGGACCGCATGCAAGACGATTCGTCTCGCGGGGGGGGCGCTAGGGAGGGGTGTCTTGCCGATCAGGCCGGATCAGGGAGCGGTGGCCGGGGCGGCGCCGGGATCGCAAGGCGACCGAGGACACCGCAGCGAGGCACGATGCCCCACCGGCCACCGCGATCCCGCCTTGATCGGCAAGACCCCTACAGGCCGCGTCCGGGCTCCGTCAGCCGACGGGCGCGCTCTGGCCCGCGAGCAGCCTGCCTTCGGCGTACGCGAGCGCGGCGGCGGGCAGGGCCCCCTCGCGCCCGCTGCGCAGCACGGTCAGTCCGCCCGTACGCGGCAGGTCGGGCTCGGGCCGCAGCCCCAGGCGCCGCAACGCCTGGACGGCGACGGGCTCGGCGGAACCGTGGTAGACCAGCTCCGCCCCCAGGGTCCGCGCGGCGAGGGCGGCGCGGATGGGGCCCTCGACCAGCTCGTAGTGCGTACAGCCGAGCACCACGTCGGTGACGTCGGCCGGGGTCAGCGCGGCGGCCGCGGCGACGGCGGCCGTCACGGCGGCGTCGTCGGCCGCCTCCACCGCGTCGGCGAGCCCGGGGCAGGGCACCTCGGTGACCCGGGCCCCGGCGGCGAAATCACGGATCAGCCCGCGCTGATAGGCGCTGCCGGTGGTGGCGGGGGTGGCCCAGATCGCCACCCGGCCGCCCGCGGCCGCGGCGGGCTTGATCGCCGGTACGGTCCCGATGACCGGGATGGCCGGCTCCAGCTCCGCCCGCACGGCGTCCAGGGCGTGCACGGTCGCGGTGTTGCAGGCGACGATCAGCGCATCCGGGCGGTGCGCGGCGGCGGCCCGGGCGACGGCAAGTGCCCGCTCGGTGAGGTCGGCGGGGGTCCGTGGACCCCAGGGCATCCCGTCGGGGTCGGAGGACACGACCAGGTCCGCGTCCGGCCGCAGCCGCCACACCGCCGCGGCCGCTGCGAGGAGGCCGATTCCGGAGTCCATGAGCGCGATCTTCACCCGGCCACCTTAGTCGACCCCCGCCCAGGCAGAACCGAAAGCCCCCGGAGCGCCGGAGCGCGCGGAGAACAGCGAAGCCGCCCACCCCCGGGCCGGGATGCCGCCGCACACGCGCTCCGCGGCCGCCACTCCCCCACCGGGAACGCCCCGCATCCAGGCCGGAAGGCCCCCGCACCCCGGCCGGCAGGCCACCGCATCCGGGCCAGGAGTCCACCGCACACGCGCCGCGAGGCCACCGCGCCCCCGGCCGGGAGGCCCGCCGCACCCGGGGTGTGCGGGTGCGGGACACGTACGCCCCGGCCCGGCACACTGCCGGCATGGGCCTCCTCACCGCCGCCTGCGCGGCCTACGCCTCCCTCGCCGCCTGGCTCTGGCTCACCCTCGCCCAGGGCATGTTCTGGCGGACCGACGTCCGCCTCCCGCCGCGCACGGCCCCCGCCCGCTGGCCGTCCGTCGCGATCGTCGTCCCGGCCCGGGACGAGGCCGAGGTGCTGCCGCGGAGCCTGCCCTCGCTGATCGCCCAGGACTATCCCGGCGAGGCCGAGGTGATCCTCGTCGACGACGGCAGCACCGACGGCACGGGCGAGCTCGCGCGCCGGCTCGCCCGCGAGTACCCCGGGCTCCCGCTCACCGTCGTCTCCCCCGGCGACCCCGCACCCGGCTGGACCGGCAAGCTCTGGGCACTCCGGCACGGCATCGGGATCGCCCGCACCGCGCACGCCACCGAGCCCGATTTCCTCCTCCTCACCGACGCCGACATCGCACACGAACCGGACAGTCTGCGCGAATTGGTCGCCGCCGCCACCTCCGCGGACCTCGACCTCGTCTCCCAGATGGCCCGCCTGCGGGTGGTCGGCCTCTGGGAGCGCCTCGTCGTACCGGCCTTCGTGTACTTCTTCGCCCAGCTCTACCCCTTCCGCCGGATCAACCGGCCCTCCGCCCGGACGGCGGCGGCCGCCGGCGGCTGCGTCCTGCTGCGCACCACGGCCGCCGTGCGGGCCGGGGTCCCCGACTCCATCCGCCAGGCGGTCATCGACGACGTGTCCCTCGCCCGCGCGGTGCACCGCTCCGGCGGCCGGATCTGGCTGGGACTCGCGGAGCGGGTGGACAGCGTGCGCCCGTACCCCGCGCTCGCGGACCTGTGGCGGATGGTCTCGCGCAGCGCCTACGCGCAACTGCGCCACCAGCCCCTCCTGCTGGCCGGGACGGTGGCCGGGCTGGTGCTCGTCTACCTCGTACCCCCCGCCGCCCTGCTGACGGGGATCGCGGCCGGGCGTCCGGACATCGCCTGGGCGGGCGGCCTGGCGTGGCTGCTGATGGCCGGCACCTACCTGCCGATGCTCCGGTACTACCGCCAGCCGGCCGCACTCGCTCCGCTGCTTCCGTTCACCGCGCTGCTGTACCTCCTGATGACCGTCGACTCGGCCGTGCAGCACTACCGGGGCCGCGGGGCGTCCTGGAAGGGCCGAACCTATGCCCGTCCCAGTGAATCCTGAAACGGCGAACTGCCCCCCGGAACAGAGTCATCCGAGGTCACCGCGTTGTGACGCTGCGTCAGCGCGAAGTCGGTGCAACACCCGACCGGTGAGTACGAGTACGAACAAGATGGGGCGGAAGTGGCGAATCGTGCACGTGAACGTCAAGTGAAAGGTGAGGCCCTGACCTGGGAATATGCAGGTCAGCGCGGGGTTGACGACACCTCGCTATGGACCCGGTGAAGTCGTGGGCTTAACTTAGGTCCCATGACCTCCCCCCGCTCCACTTATGGCGGCGGTTACTACTCCGCGCCCTCCTTCCCGGACACCCCCATCTACGACTCCCTCGTCGCCGAACGCGGCACTCCGCAGATCGCCCCGATCCGCGTCCCGGCCGCCTACGAGTCCCCGAGCGCCGGATACTCGAGCGGCGGGTACCTGCCGGCCCTCGCATCGTCGATGCCCGCGCTGCCGCCGGCCCAGCCCCAGCAGCAACAGACCTCGGGGTACGGATATCCGTACCAGCAGCAGTCGGCCCCGCAGCCGATGCCGCTGCAGCAGGCCCCGGCCCCGTACATCCCGCAGCAGCAGCCGATGGCGGCCCGCGGCGGATACATGCCGCAGCCCCAGCCGCAGCAGCCCCGCCCGGTCGCCATGGCCACCGGGTACGAGGCGATGCGCCCGGCCGCGCCGCGTCCGATGCAGGTGCCCGCACCGGTGCCGGCCGCCTCGTACGAGGACCCGTACGGCCGCCCCTACCAGGGACGCGGCTACTGAGGGGGCTCTGAGACGCGGGGCAGCGGAAGGGCTGGCAGGATGCCCTCATGTCGAACTTGCACGTCCAGGCGCTCCACATCCATCCCGTCAAATCGGTAGCGGGGACCGCTCCCGACGAGGTGGCCGTGGAGCCCTGGGGTCTGTCCGGGGACCGACGTTGGGCGCTGATCGATCCCGAGGGCACGGTCATCACCCAACGCCGCCATCCACGCCTCGCCCTGGCCACGGCCCGTCCCACGGGCGGCGGCCGGATCGCGGTGACGGCGCCGGGTATGGCGGAGCTGTCCGTGGAGGTGCCCGAGCCGGGTCCGCTGGAGCCGGCGATGCTGTTCGGGAAGAAGGTCGAGACCGTGGCCGCGGCGACCACCGCGGCCGACTGGTTCAGCGCGTACCTCGGGGAGCCGGTACGGCTGGTGCACATGGATGATCCGGCGGTACGCCGTCCCGTGGACCCGGACTACGCCCTGCCGGGCGAGACGGTGAGCCTCGCCGACGGCTATCCGCTGCTGATCACCACGCTCGCCTCGCTGGACGCGCTCAACTCGCTGATCGCACAGGGGGACCATCCTGAGGAAGGCCCCCTGCCGATGAACCGATTCCGCCCCAATGTGGTGGTTTCCGGCGCCGAGGCGTGGGCCGAGGACGGCTGGCTCCGCATCGCGATCGGCGATGCCGTCTTCCGCGGTGCGCGCGAATGCGGGCGGTGCGTCGTCACCACCACCGACCAGGAGACGGCGCAACGGGGCAAGGAACCGCTGAAGACCCTGGCCAGGCACCGGCGGATCGGCAAGTCGCTCGCGTTCGGGCGGCTCCTGGTACCGGTGCGGCTGGGTACGGTGCGCGTCGGCGACGAGGTTCGTGTCCTCGCGTGACCCGTCCGGTGTCGTCTGGGGCAGGTGGGACATGAGGGGCGGGCGGGTGGTCGCGGACCGGCGACCGGCCGCCCGGATTGACACCTTCGAGGGGCTCGGCGCCCGCGCTGGAACCAACTGGCACGACCAAGCCGTTGGATCAAACAGGACAGAGGCGCAGGCAGGCGGAGACTGGCACAGGTTGGGGGAGCCGGACCGTGCGGACAGCAATGGGTGTGTGGCGTTGGCGGCGCAATCCGCTGCGCCGCCCGACCGATCTTTTCGAGGCGTGGGTGGCGTTCGCCGCGCTGGTGTGTGTCCTGGTGGTGGCCCCGGCCATCGGCTGGGTCGCGGGCCTGCAGGTGGACGGTACCCTTCAGCAGGCCGCGCACGAGCAGCGGCAGGAGCGTCATCTCGTCCCGGCGGTGGTCCTGCGGCCCGCCCCGGAGTCGGCGGCGGCCACGGGCGCGGGCGCTTCGGCGAGCGCCTCGGCCGACACGTCGGCACAGCGGACGGCCCCGCACCGGACGCAGATCGTGGCCTCGTGGACCGCGCCGGACGGCAGCAGCCATCAGGGCACGGTGCCGGCCGCGGAGGAACCGCCGCGGCCCGGCGAGCGGTTCCGGATCTGGACCGACGCGCGCGGCCGGCTGGTGGGGCAGCCGCTCGACCCGTCCGCGGCCGTGTTCCACGCGGGGATGGCGGGGCTGGCCGCCGCGATCTGCGTGGCCACACTGGTGGAGACGGTCCGGCGGCTGGTCGTACGGCGGCTCATGCATCGGCGGTACATACGTCTGGACCGGGCCTGGGCGGCGGCAGGACCGGACTGGGGCCGAGCGGGCGCGGGCAGTTGACCTGGCAGCTCATCGGCTCCGCGCGCGCTACGGTGGAGCGGCCGGATCGGTCGCTCCAGTGACTTCGGTGGCTGCGGTGACGTCAGACTTCAGTGGCATCGGTCGTATCGGCAGCGCGAGTACGAGGGTGGGGGCACGACAGCACCATGGTTCAGGGCACGGTCCAGGTGACGCACGGCGGGACTTCGCGGTGGCGGCGCCGCTCCGGTGAGTATCCGACGCTGACCGCCGCGCTCGCCGCCGCGGGCGACGGGGACGTGCTGACGATCGCTCCCGGCACCTACCGCGAGAACCTGGTGCTGGACCGTGCCGTCACCCTGCGCGGGCCCGAGGCCGGGGCGGGGTCGGTGCGGATCGCCCCGCTCGACGGGGTCGCGCTGACCGTGCGCGCCTCGGCCGTGGTCCAGGACCTTTATCTGGAGGGCCAGGACCGGGCGGCGCCCGCGCTGCTGGTGGAGGAAGGCTGCCCCGAGCTCACCGATCTGCGGGTGAGCACCCACTCCGCCGCCGGCATCGAGGTACGCGGCTCCGGAGCCCGGCCCCTGGTACGGCGGTGCACGGTGGAGAATCCGGCCGGCGTCGGCATCGCCGTACTGGACGGTGGCGGCGGGGTGTTCGAGGAGTGCGAGGTCGTGGCCGCCGGGCAGAACGGCGTCTCGGTGCGCGGTGGCGGCCGGCCCCGGCTGGAACGCTGCAGGATCCACCACGCCACGGGCGCGGGCATCGGGGTCACCGGCGAGGGCTCGGGGCTGGAGGCGCTGGGCTGCGAGGTGTACGAGATCAAGGGCGCCGGGGTGCAGATCGCCGCGCGCGCCACGGCCCGGCTCACCGACTGCTCGGTGCACCGCACCTCGGCCGACGGGGTCACGCTCGACACCGACGCGGTGCTCACCCTGACCGGCTGCGACATCCACGACATCCCGGAGAACGCGGTCGATCTGCGGTCCCGTTCGGTGCTCACCCTCAGCCGCACCACCGTGCGCCGGTTCGGCCGCAACGGCCTGTCCGTGTGGGACCCGGGCACCCGGGTGGATGCCGAGTCCTGCGAGATCCACGACAGTACGGGTGACTATCCGGCGGTGTGGATCAGTGACGGGGCAACCGTCTCCCTCGACTCCTGCCGGGTGCACGACGTGCCGGACGCGCTGTTCGTGCTCGACCGCGGATCGCGCGTCGACGTGGTCGACAGCGATCTGTCCCAGGTGCGCAACACCGCCGTCTCCGTGAGTGACGGGGCCACGGCACAGCTCGACGACTGCCGGATCCGCGAGGCGGCGACCGGGGCCTGGTTCCGCGACCACGGCAGCGGCGGCACGCTCTCCGGCTGCACGATCGACGCCGTTCAGACCGGTGTGATCGTCACCAAGGGCGCCGACCCCACGCTGGAGCGGTGCACGGTCACCTCCCCCGCCGAGGCCGGTTTCTACGTGTCGGCCGGTGGCCGGGGCACCTTCACGGCCTGCCGGGTGACGGGCAGTTCCGGCTTCGGCTTCCACGTCATGGACGGCTGCCGCACCACGCTGACGCGCTGCCACACCGAGCGCTGTGCCCGCGGGGGCTACGAGGTCCCCGAGGACGGGCCGATCGCCGAGGAGTGCACCGGCGACGAGTCCGGCGCCCGTCTCGCCGACCGGGCCGCTCCCGGCGGCGCGCCCGCCGGGGCGCGGGCGGGTATCCGTACGGCCACCGGGACGCAGAGCCCCGTGGCACAGCCGGCTCGGACGCCCGCGCCTTCCGTACCGCGGCCCGCGGACGGGGCGGAGGGCGGTCCGGCGGCCGCCGCGCCGGATTCCGGCGAGATGCTGGGCCGGCTCGACGCGCTGGTGGGCCTGGACAGCGTCAAACGCGAGGTGCGGGCGCTCACCGACATGATCGAGGTGGGCCGGCGGCGGCAGCTGGCGGGCCTGAAGGCCGCCTCGGTGCGCCGGCACCTGGTCTTCACCGGCTCCCCCGGCACCGGCAAGACCACGGTCGCCCGGCTGTACGGGGAGATCCTGGCCTCGCTCGGGGTGCTGGAGCGCGGGCACCTGGTCGAGGTGTCCCGGGTGGACCTGGTCGGCGAGCACATCGGCTCCACGGCGATCCGTACGCAGGAGGCCTTCGACCGGGCGCGCGGCGGGGTGCTGTTCATCGACGAGGCGTACGCGCTGGCGCCTGAGGACTCGGGACGGGACTTCGGGCGCGAGGCGATCGACACGCTGGTGAAGCTGATGGAGGACCACCGGGACGCGGTGGTCGTGATCGTCGCCGGGTACACGGCGGAGATGGAGCGCTTCCTGACGGTGAATCCGGGGGTGGCCTCGCGGTTCTCGCGGACCATCACCTTCGGCGACTACGGGCCGGGGGAACTGCTGCGGATCGTGGAACAGCAGGCGGAGGAGCACGAGTACCGGCTCGGGGACGGCACGTCGCAGGCGTTGCTGGCCTACTTCACGGAACTGCCCAAGGGCCCGGCCTTCGGCAACGGCCGTACGGCCCGCCAGACCTTCGAGTCGATGGTGGAGCGGCACGCGGGCCGGGTGGCCCAGCTCGCGGAGCCCAGTACGGACGAGCTCACCCTGCTGTTCCCGGCGGATCTGCCGGCACTGCCGGTCCAGCCCGCTCCTTGCTGACCACGACCCGCTGCCCCGGTACCTCGGCCCGTGCGGCGGCGTCCAACCGGGCGAGCAGGGCGTCGCGTTCGGCGGCGAAGGCCGGATCGGCCTGGTAGTCGGAGTGGCCCAGGATCGGGGCGGGCAGCGGATGGCGGGCGCTGCGCCCGTAGGCGAGCGGGTCGGCGAGCGGGCCGCGGTCCACGTCCGGCTCCGCGCCGGGCAGCGCCGGCCCGCCGATGGGGTCGGTGGCCCGCCAGAGGTTGCGCCAGCAGTCGACCTCGCGGTGCAGGGCGGTGAGCGGCCCCGGGCCGAAGTAGGCGGGGAACCAGCGGCCGTAGAGGCGGCCGAGCGGGGATCCGTAGGTGAGCAGGGCGACCCGGCGGCGGGCGGGCGGCGGCAGTTGCCAGACGGCCGCCGCGGCGAGCACGCTGCCCTGGGAGTGGCCGGAGATGACCAGGCGGCCGCCGGTGCGGCCGGTCCAGCCGGCCATCCGCCAGGTCAGGTCCGGTACGGCCCGCTCGGCGTAGCAGGGCGGCGCGAAGGGGTGGGCGGCGCGCGGCCAGAAGGTGCCGACGTCCCACAGGATCCCTATGGTCCGGCGGGCGGCGGGGTCCCGGTAGGCGCGGCGGCCCCAGGCGATGAAGGCGGCGATGCCCAGGCCGATGAGCCAGGACCCGGCGTCCTGGGCGGCGCGGGCGGCGGCTTCCAGCAGCGGCACGGTCCCCCGGGCGGCCTCGCCCGGGACCTTGCCGCTGAACCAGGCCCCGGCCAGCGCGCCGGCGCCGAGTACCAGGGTGATCCCGGAGACGGCGGCCACGAACCAGGGCGCGGAGTCGGTGAGCGCGGCCGCAGTGCGCGCCCCGGCGATCCTGCGGCTGCGGGCGAGGTCCGGTGTCTCCCCCGGGTACTCGGCGGCCACGGCGGCGGCGAGCCGGCCCCGCGCCCGGGCTCCGAGCACCGCGAACCAGCCCGCGAGCAGCGCCAGTACGAGGAGCAGCGGGGGCAGTACGGCGGCCTGCCAGGACAGCAGGACCGGCGGCCCCGCCAGCGGGGCGCCCGGCATGCCGGGCGTGGCTCCCCCGTCCAGCCAGTCGGCGACGCGCTGCGCGACCCCGCCGGACATCACCCCGCCGAGCGCGCAGCCGAGCATGGCGACGGCGGGCCCGCCGAGGCCGTACAGGGCCGTCGCCGGGTCGGGGGCCCTGCGGTACAGGTGGCGGCCGACGGCGGCGAGGGCGAGCACGCAGAGCCCCTGACCCAGCATGAGCACGCCGAAGGCCAGGTCCCCGGGGAGCCGTCCGGTGGCGGTCCAGTCCGGGCGCGACCAGCAGGCGTGCACGAGGACGGCGGCGAGCAGGGCGAGGGCGGCGCCGGGCAGCAGGGTGACGGCGGCCCGGTCGAGGCGGTGGTCGGCCCGGTCCTCGGTGCGGCCGCGCCGGCAGACGACCCAGGCCACGCTGACGGCCCCGGCGGCGAGCAGGACGTGCGTGAGCGTACCGAGGACCGCGAGGACGGGTGCGCCGGCCCGGCGGTCGTGGCGGGCGGTCGGCACGGAGACGGCCACCGCCACGGTGAGCAGCCCGGCGGCGGTGTGCGCGGCGCGCAGCCGGGCCACGAGCCGGCGGCCGTACCAGAATCCGGGGCGCCCGAGCGCGGGCACGGGGTCCGACACGGTGTCCGGATCGGCGGTTCTGGCGGGCGGGGGCTGGGACTCGTAGGCGCTCCAGGTGCGGTTCGACAGGTACCAGAGCAGCCCGGTCAGCGCGGCGGGGACCAGGGCCCCGAGGGCGAGGCGCCGCCCGGGCTGGGCCCACCAGCCTCCTCCGGGCGCGAGGAAGCCCAGCCAGGAGCGGAATCGGGAGCCGGCGCAGGTCCCGGCGCCCGCGCACTGCCAGGCGAGGAGGTCGAGCGCGACCTCGCAGGCGGCTGCGATGAGCAGCACGGTCAGGCTGAGGGCGAGGATCCGTACGAGGACCCCGTACGTGCGCACGGCGCGCGGCGCGGGGTCGGCGGCGGGTGTGGCCGGCCGGGCCCAGTGGGCGAGGTTGGCCACCATGAAGGGCAGGAGCAGCAGCCACAGGGCGCGGGCGCCGTTGCCGGAGGTGAGCCGGGACCAACAGTAGGCCTCGGGTACGGGCCGTCCGGCGTACCGCTCGGGGTGGGTCTCGGCGTCGGCGTCCTCGGTGCGGCGGAAGACGGCGGCGGTGGAGTCGCCGGTGACACGGACGGTGCGCGGGTCGCCGAGCAGCTCGCCGGGGGCGGCGCCGGCGACTCCGTGGACCAGGAGTTCGAGGGCGAGGGGGGTGTCGGGCAGGGTGCGGGACGGGGAGGGGTCGGGCTGGGGGCGGTCGGGCACAGCGGCCTCCGCTCGCGGGGCGGGATCGGCGCGGCTCCAGCATCCCGCGCGGCGGACCCGCTGCCCAGGTCCCGCGCGGGAATCGGCAGAGATCGACAGAGATCGGACGAGGCCGGACAGGGCCAGGACAGGGCCGGACGGGTTCACTCGGGACCGGTCCGGATCGGTCGGGATCGCTACGGACTTCTCACGCGTACGGGGCTATGGTGGCGCGCACGCCTGTTCAGCACCTCACCCCAGGGGGTACCGCCCATGGCTCGCCGACTCCGACCGGTGGGGCTCGACTTCATCGACGACGCGCCGGTCCGGCTGGTCTTCGCCACCGACACCGCGGCGCCTGCCGAGGCCGTGTACCAGGCGCTCGCCGAGGAAGTGGAGGGCTGGGCCGACTGGTTCGGGGCGGTGACACTGGCCCGCCCCACGCACGGGGGCGCGGGCCGCGAGATCAGGCTGAAGGGCGGGGTGCGCTTCCAGGAGACCGTCATGGCCGCCGATCCCGAGCGGCGTTACGCGTACCGGGTCGACACCACCAACGTCCCCGGGGTGCGGGCGCTGTTGGAGGAGTGGCGACTGACCCCGGCCGGTACCGGCACGCACGTCCGATGGACCTTCGCGGCGGACGGGCCGACCCCGTTCCGCCTCGGCCTGGCCGCCGCCCGCCCGGGCCTGGGCCACTCCTTCCGCACCGCGGTCCGAGCCCTCGACCGGCGGCTCACCGCCCGGCGCGGGGCCGATCAGTGACCCGGGCCGGCGTCGCCCCCGACACCCGGTAGACCTCGGCCAGTTCTCCGTAGCCGCCCGCGCTCCAGACGGCCGTACGGAACTCCTGCAGCGTCATGCCCGGCCCGGCGGCGAAGTGGACCACCGCGCAGCGTGCGCAGCACCAGCCACGGGACCAGACGTCCTCGGCGGCAACCCGGCCGGCCGCGACCCGGGCCCGGAACGCCCGTCGGGTCCGCACGGTCGAGACGATCAGCAGGGCCGCACCCAGCAGGGCGAACGCCGAGATCCAGGCCAGGAACAGGAGCTCCGCCCCGGGCTCGGGCGCGGGGGCCCATGTCGCGCCGCCCCAGAGCGTCGTCGACCCGTGGTCCACTTCGGCCGCGGGCGCGTCCGTGAACCAGTTCCCGCCCAGCGCGCCGCCGATGAACGTACCGATCGACACCAGGACGAGCAGCACGCCCAGCCCGGTGCGCCCCGCGGTATCCGGGGACGGCGGTGCCGGGGCCAGCGCGTCGGCCAGCCGCGGGACGATCTCGCGGACGTCGGTGCGCCGGTCGCCGTCGCCGGTCTCCTCGTGGAACCGGCGCTGCCCGCCGAGGCTGACGGCCGGGACGGCGCGGACCTCGTCGGAGCGCCGGCAGCTCGGGCACTCCAGAGGGGATCCCCCGCGTTCGGCTCGGTTCTCCGCTCCGGGAGGCCGGTCATCGGGACCGGTCGTCCGTGCCCGTGTGCGCGCGTCCCGTTCGGGTCTGCTGTACTCGATGCCCGCCATGCTTCCCCCCGGCCACACGTGTTCTGAGTCCGCTGAGCGTAGCCAGGCAACCCCGGTGCCACCAGGGCGTTTTCGTCACGGGCCCGTCACGGCGGCGCCGCATCGCCGCTCCCCCGGGACAAGACATCCCGCAGGGGAGTCAGGCGGCGGGTTCGCGCCAGACCCCGGTGGTCAGCAGAGTGTCGATGGTCTTCGCGTACGGGGCGATGTCGAGCCGCTGCGCCGCCAGCCACTCGTCGGAGTAGTACTTGTCCAGGTAGCGGTCGCCCGGGTCGCACAGCAGGGTGACGACGCTGCCCGTGCGGCCCTCGGCCACCATCTCCGAGATGATCTTCAGGGCGCTCCACAGGCCGGTACCGGTCGAGCCGCCCGCCTTGCGCCCTATGGCCGTCTCCAGCGCGCGGCAGGCGGCGACACTCGCCGCGTCCGGGACCTTCATCATCCGGTCGATGGCCCCGGGCACGAAGCTCGGCTCCATGCGCGGCCGGCCGATGCCCTCGATGCGCGAGCCGCAATCGCTGCTCGCGTCCGGGTCGTTGTTGGTCCAGCCGTCGAAGAAACAGGAGTTCTCCGGGTCCGGGACGCAGATGCGGGTGTCGTGCTGCATGTAGTGCACGTAGCGCGCGATGGTCGCCGAGGTGCCGCCGGTGCCGGCGGTCGCCACGATCCAGGCGGGCTCGGGGTACCGCTCCAGGCGCAGCTGCTGGTACATCGATTCGGCGATGTTGTTGTTGCCGCGCCAGTCGGTGGCCCGCTCCGCGTACGTGAACTGGTCCATGTAGTGGCCGCCCGTCCGGGCCGCGAGCTCGGCCGACTCCTCGTACATCTTCATCGGGTCGTCCACGAAGTGGCATGCGCCGCCGTGGAATTCGATGAGGCGGCATTTCTCCGGGCTGGTCGTGCGCGGCATGACGGCGATGAAGGGCACACCGATCAGCTTGGCGAAGTACGCCTCGGAGACGGCGGTGGAGCCGGACGAGGCCTCGATGACCGGGCGGCCGGGGCGGACCCAGCCGTTGCAGAGCGCGTAGAGGAACAGCGAGCGCGCGAGGCGGTGCTTGAGGGAGCCCGTGGGGTGGGTGGACTCGTCCTTGAGGTAGAGGTCGATGCCCCACGCCTCGGGGAGCGGGAAGCGCAGCAAGTGGGTGTCGGCGGAGCGGTTGGCGTCGGCCTGGACCTTGCGGACGGCCTCCTTCAGCCAGGCCCGGTAGTCCGCGTCGCTGCGATCGACGTCGACGGTCGTGGCAGTCGTACCGGTGGTACCGGTGGTTCTGGTGGTGCTCATGTGCCGCGCTCCTTCGTGGGTGAACTTCGCCCCCCTTCTTCGCAATGTACCCCTCCCACCTGCACAAACGTTCGCTTTGGGGATCCATGCGAATCCCTTTCGATCGCGTTCGGTTGCACTGTGCGGCACCGTGGGTGACCCTGGTGGAGCATTACCGAGGGTGCAGCACCCGTAACACTCATGTCGGGGAGTCGCAGCCGTGATCACTCATTCCCGCAGGCACTGCGTCGTCGAACTGCAGGCCTTGCCGTCGCGGATCGGCCAAATCCGCAGAATCGTTTCTGCACAACTGCGCCACTGGGAGCTCGACCCGCTCATAGACCGGGCTGCGCTCGGCGTGACGGAGCTGCTGAGCAACGTCCACCGCCATGCGCAGCCGGACAAGACCTGCACCGTGGAGATCGAACTCCGGCTCGGGCGGCTGACGGTCTCGGTCATCGACAGCGATCCGCGGCTGCCGGTCGTCCACCGGACGCGGGCGGAGGCGCTGGAGACCTGCGGACGCGGGCTCGCCCTGGTGGAGGCGCTCAGCGAGGCCTGGGGGGCGCGCGAGCGGCCCGACGGCCCCGGAAAGGCGGTGTGGTTCTCGCTCACCGCGGCCCCGGCCAGGGCGACGCCGGTACGGCCGGCTCCCCTCAAGGCCACGCCCGTACGGGAACCCGCGCGCGCGGTGCTCCTGGCCGTCGATCCGGCGGCCGTCGCGACAGGCCTGCCGGTGGCCTCGCCGGTCGGCGCCCGGCCCGGGTGACGGACCGCCCCGGTCCCCGGGGCCCGGCCCGATCCGCGGGGCCCGGCCCGATCCGCGGGGCCCGGCCCGATCCGCGGGGACGGCCGGGGCCGACCTGGCCGACCTGGCCCGGCAAGATCGGCCTGACCCGGCCTGATCCGGCCCGATCCGGCCTGACCCGGCCGGACGCCGTTCAGGCCAGGGCTCCCAGCGGGTCGTCGAGCACCGGCTGCCACGCCAGCTCCGCCGCGCCGACCAGGCTGTTGTGGTCCAGGGTGCACGGCAGGATCGGCACCCCGCCGCTGCGCCCCCACAGGCTGCGGTCCGCGACCACCGCGCGCAGCCGCTCCGGGTCGGCGTGCAGCAGCTCCCGGTGCAGCCCGCCCAGGATGATCCGGTCCGGGTTGAGGATGTTCACCAGGCCCGCGAGGCCGAGCCCGAGCCGGTCGATCAGCTCCTCCGTGGCCGCCCGTACCGCCGGTTCCGCGGGCTCGTCGCGCAGCAGGTCGCGGGCCTGCTGGAGCAGCGACACCTCGGGGCCCGGGCTGCGGCCCGCCGCGGTGAGGAAGGCCAGCGGGTCCGCCTCCACGTCCAGGCAGCCGCGGCTGCCGCAGTGGCAGGCCCGCCCTTCGGGGTTCACGGTGAGGTGGCCGACCTCCAGGGCCAGGCCCGAACTCCCGCTGTGCAGGCGGCCGTCCAGCACCAGCGCCCCTCCGACCCCGCGGTGCCCGGTGGCCACGCACAGCAGGTGCTGGGCGCTTCTCCCCGCACCGTGCCGGTGCTCGGCCAGGGCCGCGAGGTTGACGTCGTTGCCGGTCAGGGCCGGGCCGTCGATCCCGGCCGCCTTCACGCACTCCGCGAAGATGGCCCGTACGGGAGAGCCGGCCGGCCAGGCCAGGTGCAGCGGGTTCAGCGCCGTACCGTCCGGCTCCGCCACCGCCGAGGGGACCGCGAGACCCGCGCCGACGCAGCGGCGGCCGCTCTGCGCGAGCAGCTCCGCGCCCGCCTCCACGACCGCGCCGAGCACCTGCGCCGGATCGGCGGAGACGGTGACCTTGCCGGGGGCGGTGGCCACGATGCGGCCGCCGAGGCCGACCAGGGCGGCACGGAAGCCGTCCGAGTGCACCTGGGCGGCCAGCGCCACCGGGCCGTCCTCGGCCACCGAGAGCCGGTGCGAGGGGCGGCCCTGGGCTCCGCCGGTCCCTCCGGCTCCGCCGGGGCGGGAATCGACGCGGATCAGCCCGAGGGCCTCCAGCTCGGCGGCGACCGCTCCGGCGGTGGCACGGGTGACCCCGAGTTCGGCCGTCAGCACGGCGCGGGTCGGGGCACGGCCGGTGTGGACGAGCTCCAGCGCCGGCCCGAGCGCGCCGCGACCCCGTTCCAGCCTGGTCCGCGCAGCCGCACCGGACGCGGATGACGTGGTCACATCCCCCACCCGCGGCGGGGCCCCGTTGCCGTTCATGGCAACGATCCTCGCATGATCGGAGGGCGCCGGGTGCCGCCGCTCAGCCCAGCCCGCCGACCCGGAGTGTGATGTTCAGCCGCCCGGTCAGCCCGAGCTCCCGCGGGCCCGTGCCCGGCAGGACCTTCGGCACCCCGTGATAGGCCAGCCGGCTCGCCTCCCCGAAGACGAAGAGATCCCCGCTGCGCAGCTCGACGTCCCGGTACGGGCGCCCGCGCGAGGCGGTGTTCCCGAAGCGGAAGACGCAGGTGTCGCCGAGGCTGAGCGAGACCACCGGCGCGGTGGACCGCTCCTCGGCGTCGCGGTGCATGCCCATGCGGGAGTCGCCGGCGTAGAAGTTGATCAGCGCGATGTCGTAAGCCGGTCCCGGCTCGAGCCCGGGCCCGGGCTCCGGCGGGTCCCCGTACGCCGCGGTCACCGCTTCCCGCCCCAGCTCGGCGAGCCATGGCGGCATCGGCTTGACGGGTGCCCCGTCGCCGTCGACGGCGGTGCGCGCGTACCCGTACGGGTACCAGTGCAGGCCGAGGCACACCTGGCGGGCGGTCATCACCCCGCCGCCCGGGGTGCGTACGGTGCGCAGGCCGGCGGGCGGCCGGGCCCACGCGCGGCAGGCCGCCAGCAACTCGCCCTGGCGCCCCGCCCCGAGCCAGTCCGGCACGTGCACGGCGCCGGGGGCGATCACGGTCCGCTCGCGCGGGAAGAGTTCCCCGTCCATGGTGTCCATTGTCGCGGGCGGGCTGATAGGACTCACGGTATGGAGATCACCGAACATGTGAAGACCCTCGCCCGCGAAGGCGAGCTGCTCGCCGAGGTGGCCGAACGCGCCGGTACGGAATCCGCGGTCCCCACCTGCCCGGGGTGGCGCGTCACCGATCTGCTGCGGCACACCGGCTCGGTGCACCGCTGGGCCACCGCGTACGTCGCGGAGCGGCGGCTGGAGCCGGTGGGCTTCCCGGACGCGCCGGAGCTGGTCGGCGGCGAGCTGCTGGCCTGGTTCCGGGAAGGCCACGCGGACCTGGTGCGGACCCTGAACGAGGCACCGGCCGATGTGCAGTGCTGGACCTTCCTGCCGACCGCCCCGCCCTCGCCGGTGGCGTTCTGGGCCCGGCGGCAGGCGCACGAGACCACCGTGCACCGGATGGACGCGGAGGCCGCGCTCGGCGTGGTCTTCTCCGCGGTGGAGCCGGAGTTCGCGGAGGACGGGGTGGACGAGCTGCTGACCGGCTTCCACGCCCGGCCGCGCAGCCGGGTGCGGACCGCAGAGCCCAAGGTGGTGCGGGTGCGGGCCGCCGACACGGCCGCGGTGTGGACCGTACACCTGTCGGCGGAGCCGGCCCGTACGGTGCCGGGCGACACGGGTGAGGCGGCCGACTGCGAACTGACCGGCGAGGCGGCATGGCTGTACGAGGCCCTCTGGAACCGGACCCCGCTGGCGGGTCCGGGGGTGACGGGCGACCTGGCACTGGCCCGGCTGTGGACGGACACGGCCGGAATCTGACCCGGCCGGCGCCGGCCGCGGCGCGGGGGGCTTGTGACGGGCAGTGCGCGCTGTGACACTCCATGCATGGAGCGACGCACGCAGGCGGACCGGGACGCGATCACCATCGAGATCGGCTACGCCTTCGTCAGTGCCTGCTTCGCGGCCGCCCTCGCCTTCGGCGCGGTGTACGGGCCCGCGTTCGCGTTCTCCCTCGCCCCGTCGACGCGCCGCACCCTGGCCGTGGCGGGCGTGATCCTGGCGGCGGCCGTGTTCCTGCTCCGGGTCACCCACGTGCTGCTCGGATTCGCCCGCCGTCCGGAGAACGACGGGCGCTGACCCTGGGCACGGCGAGGTGGCGTCGGTAGGGTCGGGCCTTCGACGATCACGGGGGTATGCGATGCGGTGGGGTTCGACGGCGGCCGGTGCGGCGCTTCTCGCGGTGGCACTGGCGGGGTTCACGGTCTCCTGCGACCTGGCGCCGGCCGCGCCGCCCGCCGTGTCCGCGCCTCCGGACGGGGGCGCGCTGGGGCCGTCGGATCCGAGCCCGTCGGGGCCCGCGCCGACCGGGGAGCCGACACCCCCCGAGAACCGGCCCGACAAGGTCCGGGACGCCTTCGCAAGACTCCAGGCGACGCTCGACGATTCGTGCGTTCCGGGCAACTGCGCGTACGTGCTCGGCCGGCTCGACGACGAACTCCACCGCATGGACCGTGCGATGAAGGCCGACCCGAAGGGCCCCGGCCACTTCCCCGAGCCGATCGCCCTGATCGCGAAGCTCGACGCGGAACTCGGCGGCAACGGGAGCACGGCGAACCTGGAGAAGCACAAGGCGCTGCTGATCGAGACCCGCGACCGGATCAACACCTGGATGCAGGGCCACCCCGACGACTACCGCTGACACGGCACCCGCGAAATCCGGGTGCCGTGTCCGGGGCGGCCCGCCAGGATGACGGGCATGAGCGGTGAGACGCGCGCGGGAAGTCGGCAGGGCACGGACGAGGCGGGGCGCCCGCTCGCCTTGGTCACGGGGGCGGGACGTTCGGCGGGGATCGCGTCGTCCGTCGTGCTGGACCTGGCCCGGGCCGGGTGGGACGTGGCCTTCACCTACTGGACCCCGTACGACGCACGGATGCGGTGGGGCATGGAGTCGGGCGCGCCCGAGGAGCTGCGGACCGAGGTGACGTCCTTGGGGGCGAGAACGTACGCGGTCGAGGCGGACCTGAGCGACCCGGCCGTGCCGGTGCAGCTCTTCGACAGCGTCGAGGAGGCGCTGGGGAACGTCACCGCGCTGGTGCTCTGCCATTGCGAGTCGGTCGATTCGGGCCTGCTGGACACCACGGTGGAGAGCTTCGACCTGCACTTCGCGGTCAATGCGCGGGCCACCTGGCTGCTGATCCGGGAGTACGGGCTGCGGTTCCGCGGGCGGCACGGCAGCGGACGGATCGTCAGCCTGACCAGCGACCACACCGCCGGCAACCTGCCGTACGGAGCGAGCAAGGGCGCGCTGGACCGGATCACGACGGCCGCCGCCCACGAGTTCGCCCACCTGGGAGTGACCTGCAACGCGATCGATCCCGGTCCGACCGACACCGGGTGGATGGGCGAGGAGCAGAAGGCGGACCTGATCCGTTCGACTCCCCTGGGACGCCTCGGTGTGCCGCAGGACTGCGCGAACCTCGTCACGTTCCTCTGCTCCCCCGAGGGGGACTGGATCAACGCCCAGCTCCTGCGGAGCGACGGCGGCCTGGGCCGGCCCTGATTCGCCCGGTGACGGCCCTCAGCCGAGGGTGGCCGCGTACGTGGTCTGGGTGCGGTACTTCCATGTCGGGCCCGCGTTCCAGGGGTTGGGCATGATCGCGCTGGTCGCGTACGCGTAGCCCGCGCCGCGGTCGAAGGCCGTACGCAGGGTGGCGCGCATCGCCCCGGGGTCGGGGACGTCGTGGACCAGGTGCCAGAACGCCGTGCCGCTCGGGTCGAGTTCGGCGCCGGAGCGGTAGCCGGAGAGGTGGTCGAAGACGTTGCCGCCGAGCCAGCCGGCGCCGGTGTACGCGGCGTACGTGTCCTCGAACGTGACGAAGACGTCCGCGGTGCGGTGGCCCGGCTCCAGGTAGCAGTCGGCTATGGCGGTGCCGGGGTTGTTGACGACGAGGTCGGGGGCGGCCGGGTCGGCGGCGTCCATGGCGTCCTGGACGTAGCGGCGCAGATCGGCGTAGTAGTCGCGGGTGGCGTTGGCGGGGCCGCAGTCGCGGCTGACGACGTCGAAGAAGATGCCGTCGACGTGGAGGCGGCCGTCGGGGGTCTTGAGGTAGTTGTCGACGGAGGCCTTGGCCGCGGCGATGTCGCGGTTGCCGTGGTCGGTGTGGACGTAGCCGAGCACCCGGGTCTTCTCGCCGGTTGAGGTGGTACGGGTGCGCAGTGCGTCGGCGCGGGCCCGCCAGGGGCCGTCGAACGGGGAGTCGCCGTTGCCCGGGTTCAGTACGACCACCGAGGGGGCCGGAGCGGTGGCGGTGAGGTCGGTCAGCATGGGGTCGTTCGCCCAGACGTACGCGGGGACGGCGATCTCCAGGCCCCGGACGCCGGGCGTGCGGGGGGTGGGGGGCGGGTTGGGCGCCGGCGGGGCGGCCTGCTGGGAAGCGTCGCGTGCCGCGGCGATGATGGCGGGCGCCGATGCTGCCAATAAGGCAGCGACCAGGGCGGCGTACAAGGCCTTCACGGCGCGAGGCATGAACGTTCCTTCGGCGGAGGCGGGGGCGACCCGAGGAACACTAGACGGGCGGCCCATCGTTCAAGGCTGAACCGCCCTCATTCGTATGAGGAACAGAAGAGCGAGCCGTCCCCTCATCATGTGAATCTCCTGGATCTCCAGGACCTCGCTGATCACCACGACCTCCCGGGCCTCTTGGGCCTCCCGGGCCACCCGGCCCTCCCGGGCGTCCCGGGCGTCCCGGCCCTCCCGGGCGTCCGCCGGCGGTCCGCGCCGCCGCCCGCCCGTCAAACGGCCGGCAGTCCGACCCCGTGCGCGAGCTGGTCGGCGGCGTGCGCGAAGAAGGCGGCACGGTCCTCGACGACCCGGTTGAACTGGCCGAACAGTTCGAAGGACACCAGCCCGACCAACTGGGCCCAGGAGGCGACCAGAGCGGCGGTGACCGCCGGGGGCAGACCCACGGCGAAGTCGGCGGTCATCCGGTCGGCCTCGGGGCGCAGGGCGGGCGGCAGCGGCGGGAGGGCGAGGCCGGGGCCCTCGTACGCGGTGCGGAGGATGCCGATGAACGTGTTGGCGACGCGGGAGGCCGGACCCACGGTGTCGATGGGGGCGCTGTAGCCGGGAACCGGGGAACCGTAGATGAGGGCGTACTCGTGCGGGTGCTCCAGCGCCCAGGTACGGACGGCCTCGCAGACCGCGATCCAGCGGGCGCGGGGCGGGGCCCCGGCGGCGCGGGCATGGGCGTCGGCCGCCTCGGCGGCCGCGCCGACGCTGTCGTACGCGTCGATGATGAGGGCGGTGAGCAGTTCGTCCCGGCTGGGGAAGTACCGGTAGAGGGCGGAGGAGACCATGCCCAGCTCGCGGGCGACGGCGCGCAGGGAGAGCTTGGCGGCACCCTCGGCCGCGAGCATGCGGCGCGCCTCGTCCTTGATGGCGGCGGTGACCTCGATGCGGGCCCGTTCCCTGGCCCCTCGCACGGTGTTCATGCGGGTCAGTCTGCCACGCGAACGGAGCACTGCCCAGGAAACGGACTGCCGCTCCATTTCGAGAGCACTGCTCTTGCTTTGGCGCACCGATCCGTGCACACTGCTCTCAAGCGAGAGCAGTGCTCTCTCAATGAAGAAAGCGGCCCCGGAGGTCACGATGAACGCGCCCACCCCGTACTACGCCCAGGCGACCCCGTTCGAGACCCGCTTCAACGCGCTCTTCGGCAAGCTGGCCCGCTTCGGCATCAGCCTAGCCGGCAGCGCCGAGCTGTCGGTGCGCGGCCGCAAGTCCGGAGAGATGCAGCGGATCCCGGTCAACCCGCACACCTACGAGGGCGCCCAGTACCTGGTCTCGGCCCGCGGCCACTCCCAGTGGGTCCGCAACATGCGGGTGGCGGGCGGCGGCGAGCTGCGCGTGGGGCGCAAGGTGCGCGCGTTCACCGTCACGGAGATCACCGACCCGGTGCAGAAGGCCGCCGTCCTGCGCACCTACCTGGAGAAGTGGGGCTGGGAGGTCAACCGGTTCTTCCAGGGGGTCACCGCCAAGTCCTCCGACGCCGAACTGCAGGCGGCCGCCGGCGACCACCCGGTCTTCCGGATCACGGTGTCCGGCTGACCCGGTGTCCGGCTGACCCGGTATCCGGCCGGCCCGCCCCAGCGGGCGTGACACGCTGTCCCGCATGGAGAACACCATGGTCCGCGGGCTGGTCCTGCCTGTGCAGCTGACGTCACTGCTCCGCCAAGGCCGGTGGCGTCATCCCGGGGACGCGGAGATGGCAAGGCTGATTCCGTGGTTCGAGGAACCACTCGACATCCTTGCGAACACGGAGCAGATGACGAGGGAATCCCGGTCCATGGACCGCTTCGCGGACGATGCGCGCTCTTCTGCCCTGTTCCGCGAAATGCGGGGCAGCAGTCAGCAGGCCGCGGTCGAACTGCCCTGGCTGGATGTCGAGCAGGCAGTCCTCGTCGCCGTCAACCGCCACGCCGGGGACGACGTGGCCCTGGCGCTGGACTACCGCACAGATCCCTCCGATCCCCGCGTGGTGGGCAGCGACTTCTGGACGAACCCCCGCCGGTGCGAGTGGCGCCTGGTCACGCCCACTTTCTCGGCCTTCGCCCACGCCCTGGGCCTTTAGCGTGGTCATCGTCGTGCCCGGATGAGGATGGCGGCGGTACGGAACGAACCGAGGCCGTCGGCCGGCCCAGTGTCTGCCGCGGACCGGATCGGCCGGCATCAACGGCTCGATCCGGTCCCACCTCGCATCTGTGATCACCAACCGGACGGAGATGTCCGGTCAGCTGACGAACCCGTCAGAGAAACACGGGCTAGCCCTGGCCGCCGCCGCTGCGGGCCGCCGCCTGCCGGGCGTCCATCATGTGCAGCGCCTTGCGGGCCAGCGGGTACGTACGCACCAGGTCGGCCAGCGTCGTCGAGCCCCGCGTGATCCGGGCGAACGCCCGCCACGCCGGGCCGAAGCCGGTGATCGCCGCGTGCAGCAGCCGCGGCTTGGCCTCGAAGAGGTGCAGCATCCGCGTGCCGACCCCCATCTCCACGCCCAGCCCGGCCTTCACCGCGAAGGCGTAGTTGAGGGCCTGGCGGCGCGCGTCCACCGCGTCCTGCGCCTCGGAGATCTTCACCGCCCACTCCCCCGCCAGCCGCCCGGAGCGCAGCGCGAAGGAGATGCCCTCCCGGGTCCACGGCTCCAGCAGTCCGGCCGCGTCGCCCGCCACCAGCACCCGGCCGCGCGAGAGCGGCGAATCGGGCTTGCGGCAGCGGGTCAGGTGCCCGGAGGAGACGGCCGGTTCGAAGCCGGCGAGACCCAGCCGGGCGATGAAGTCGTCCAGGTAGCGCTTGGTCGCGGCGCCCTCGCCCTTGGCCGAGATGACCCCGACGGTCAGGGTGTCGCCCTTGGGGAAGACCCAGCCGTAACTGCCGGGCAGCGGGCCCCAGTCGATCAGCACCCGCCCCTTCCAGTCCTCCGCGACCGTCTCGGGGACGGGGATCTCCGCCTCCAGGCCCAGGTCCACCTGGTCCATCTCCACCCCGACGTGCGCGCCGATCCGGCTCGCGCTGCCGTCCGCGCCGACCACCGCGCGGGCCAGCACGGTCTCCCCGTCGGCGAGCACCACGGCGACGGTGCGCCGGTCGGGAACGGCCGCCCCGTGCTGTTCGACGCGGGCCACGGCCGTACCCGTACGGACGGTCGCGCCGGCCTTCTCCGCCTCGGCGACCAGGCCGGCGTCGAACTCCGGACGGTTGATGAGCCCGAACAGCATGTGCTTCGAGCGCCGGGTGCGGGTCAGCTTCCCGTCCATCGAGAAGGTGACCGCGTGGATGCGGTCCTTGAAGGGCAGCACGAAGCCGGGGGGCAGTGCGTCACGCGAGGGGCCGATGATGCCGCCGCCGCAGGTCTTGTAGCGGGGCAGTTCGGCCTTCTCCAGCAGCAGGACGCGCCGCCCGGCCGTCGCCGCCGCGTACGCGGCCGAGGACCCGGCAGGTCCCGCCCCGACCACGACCACGTCCCACACCTCGCCGGTCTCCCCGGCCGCCTCGTCGCCCGTCTCGTCGCCCGCCCGCTGGGCGTCCCGCCCCGTGCCCGTGCCCGTGCCACCGCCTGCTTCTGCGCCCGCGTCCATGCCCGCTCCTGCGTCCATGCCCGCGCCCGCGCCTGCGTCTGCGTCGCGTACGTCGTCGTCGCTGCTCACGATGTGTTGCTGCTCCTGATCACCCGGTTGCTCCGATGCCGGGGAAATCCTACGGCGAGACACCGCCCCGTCCCGCTGTGCGAGGATCAAGACTGTCTTTCGCCGTACCCGGCATACGCACACCCCGCGGATGCGGGCGGCGTACACGGAGAACAACGTCGCACCCAAAAGGAGCGTGCCCATGTCCCAGAATCCGATCGCCGAGACCATCGCCTCGCTGATGCCCCGCGCCAAGCAGGAGCTGACCGAGCTGGTGGCCTTCCAGTCGGTGGCGGACTGGGCGCAGTTCCCCAAGAGCGAGAGCGAGGCCGCCGCGAACTGGGTGGCCGACGCCCTGCGCGTCGAGGGTTTCCAGGACGTGGCGCTGCTCGACACCCCCGACGGCACCCAGTCGGTCTACGGTTTCCTGCCCGGCCCCGAGGGCGCGCCGACCGTGCTGCTCTACGCGCACTACGACGTCCAGCCGCCGCTCGACGACGCGGCCTGGACCTCCCCCGCCTTCGAGCTGACCGAGCGCGACGGCCGCTGGTACGGGCGCGGCGCGGCCGACTGCAAGGGCGGCTTCATCATGCACCTGCTGGCGCTGCGCGCGCTGAAGGCCAACGGAGGTGTACCGGTAAGCGTGAAGGTGATCGTCGAGGGCTCGGAGGAGCAGGGCACCGGCGGCCTCCAGCAGTACGCCGAGGCGCACCCCGAGCTGCTGACCGCCGACACCATCGTCATCGGCGATGCGGGCAACTTCCGCCTCGGCCTGCCGACGGTGACGGCCACCCTGCGCGGTATGTGCCTGGTCAAGGTGAAGATCGACACGCTGGGCGGCAACCTGCACTCGGGCATGTTCGGCGGCGCCGCCCCCGACGCACTGGCCGCGCTGATCCGCGTACTCGACTCGCTGCGCGCGGCGGACGGCTCGACGACCGTGGACGGGCTGGCCTCGGACGAGGTGTGGGACGGCCTGCAGTACCCGGAGGCGGACTTCCGCGCCGACGCGAAGGTCCTGGACGGTGTCGAGCTCATCGGCGAGGGCACGATCGCGGACCGGCTGTGGGCCCGCCCGGCCGTCACGGTCCTCGGCATCGACTGCCCGCCGGTGGTCGGCGCAACGCCGTCGGTGCACGCGAGCGCCGGCGCCCTGATCAGCCTGCGGGTGCCGCCGGGCGTGGACACCGCTGCGGCCGTCAAGCTGCTGCAGGCCCACCTGGAGGCGCACACCCCGTGGAAGGCGCGCCTCGAGCTCGAGGTCGTCGGCCAGGGCCAGCCGTTCCAGGCGGACACCGACAGCCCGGCGTACGCGTCGATGCGCACGGCCCTGGAGGCCGCCTACCCCGGCCAGGAGATGCAGATCAGCGGCATGGGCGGGTCGATCCCGCTGTGCAACACGCTGACCTCCCTCTACCCGGACGCGGAGATGCTGCTGATCGGGCTGAGCGAGCCGGAGGCGCAGATCCACGCGGTCAACGAGAGCGTGTCGCCGCAGGAGCTGGAGCGCCTGTCGGTGGCGGAGGCCCTCTTCCTCGTCAACTACGCGGAGTCCAAGCGCGCCTGACAGCGGCGGGGGCGGTGTCGGCCGCAGCGTGGAGTACGCCCGGGGTGCAGTACGCCCCGGGCGTACTGCGCTCCCGGCGAACTCGGCGCCGGACGGGCCCGGCCGTCCGTACGTTGGCCGTATGGATCTTGTCGAAGTGCTCCCGAACCGGCTCCACATGCTCCGCTTCCCCATCGGCCAGGCCTACCTCTGGCAGGACGGGGAGGCCCTCACCCTGATCGACGCGGGCCATGCCGGATCCGCCGACGGGATCGAGCAGGCGATACGTTCCCTCGGGCTGGCGCCCGAGCGGCTGGAACGGATCGTCCTCACCCACTGCCACCGCGACCACGTCGGGGCGGCGGGTGAGCTCGCCGCCCGCCGGGGCGCGCGGGTGCTGGCCCACCGTCTGGACGCACCGGTGATCCGGGGCGAGCTGCCCGTGCCCGAACCGGTGCTGCTGGACTGGGAGGTCCCGCTGTACGCGCACGGCCTGACGGTCCCCGAGGCCCCGCCCACCCCGGTCGACCACGAGCTGGAGGACGGGGAGGCGCTGGGCTTCGGGGACGGGGCGTACGTGGTGCACGCGCCGGGCCATACGGACGGCAGCATCGGGATCCACCTTCCGCGCCACGGCGTGCTGTTCACGGGGGACTGCGTGGCGGCCGTGGGTCCGCCGATGCTGGGCGTCTTCAACGTGGACCGCGCCCGGGCGATCGAGACCTTCCGGCGCCTGGCCTCGCTCGCCCCTTCGACCGCCTGCTTCGGGCACGGCGATCCGCTGACGGAGAACACGGCGGAGGCCCTCGCGAAGGCGGCGCAGGAGGCGGCCGCTTCCGGCTGAGGCCCGCCCGCCCCCGGGGCCGCCCGCACGCTCCCGGCGGGCCCCGGGGGTCGGCCCGGCCTCGGTGGTTCCCGGGCGTGGTGCCGCAGGATCATGCGCACGGCCGTGCGGGAGGGAGTCAGCCGTATCGCCGTGTCGCACAGGGTGACCGCCTGGCTGCGCCGACGAGGGCATGCGCGGCCTGACCCACCGCGCGGGCGACCGCCGGGCGGCCATGCCGCCCGGCACCACGTCGGCGTACTACCGCACCCCGGCCGCGCTGCTCACGGCACTCGTGACCCGGCCCGTCCACCTCGACCGGGCGGAACTGCAGGCGGCGGCCGAGCGGTTCCCCCTCCTGCGCACCGCCGGGGAACTGGTGGACGGCACGGCGCTGCTCACCCGCCGCCGGCTCACCGGGGAGGGCCGCCGCCGCTCGCCCGCCCGGCACGCCTGCACCGTGGAGAGCGTGCGCGACCCGGAGCTGCGCAAGATCCTCGTACCGCGCGAGAGCGCCGGCCGCGGAGCCGCCCGGCTGTTCCTCGCCGGGCACGTCGTGTGCGGGGCGGTCTTCGACCGGCTGGTGGGCGGTGGCGACGTGCCGCGCGAGGCCCTCGAAGGCCTCGTCGCCGCCGCCCTGCGTCCGGCGGGACGGGCGGATCAGCCGGTGGGGACGCCCGCCTCCAGGTAGAGGGGGCGGCCGCGTTCGCGGGCGCGCAGGGCCCAGCGCAGGCGTTCGTGGCGGTGCTGCGGGAGCAGACCGGCGGCCTCGGCCTCCGTGACGAAGCGCCAGGCCCGCAGTTCCGGGCCGGGCAGCCGGAGCCGGGCCGCCGCCTCGTCCGAGAGGCGGCCGCCGTCGAAGAGCAGGCGCAGCCCGCCGTAGCCGGGCGGCTGGGGCGACTCCCAGTCGACCACCAGCAGCCCGGGCGTCCGTTCCAGTACGACGCCCAGTTCCTCCGCGACCTCCCGTACGCCCGCGGCCGCGGGTGCCTCGCCCGCTTCGACGACTCCGCCCGGGAACTCCCAGCCCGCCTTGTACGTCGGATCCACCAGCAGCACCCGGTCCTGCTCGTCGAAGAGCAGCACCCCGGCCGCAACCGTCTCCCGGGTGGGCTCCGGGGTCTGCACGATGTCGCAGACCTTCGCCGTCTCCGAGCGGACGGCCTCGGCGATGCGCTCCGCCGTCTCCCGCGGGGTCAGCACCCCGTTGTCGATGACGTGCGCGTCGCCGGTCAGCCAGCCGAGGGCCTGCTGGTAGACCGGGATGTGGTCGTACGCCCACTGCCGGACCCGGAGCTCGACCTCCGCGGGGTCCCCGGGTTCCCGCCGTGTGGCGATCCGCTCCCGAAGGATCGTTTCCTCAGGAGCCAGCAACACATGCCGCACCGGGATCCGACGAGCCGCCAGCCCGCCGAAGATCTCGTCCCGGTACTCCTGGCGCAGCAGCGTCATCGGTACGACGAGCACCCCGCCCAGTTCGGCGAGCATCGCCGCGGCCGTGTCCACCACCAACCGGCGCCAGCTCGGGAGGTCCTGGTAGTCGGTGACCTCCGCCAGTCGTTTCGGCGGCAGCAGCACGCGCAGGGCGTCGCCGATGAACTCCGGGTCGAACAGGGTGCTGTCCGGCAGGATTCCGGTCAGTTCGCGGGCCGTGCTGGTCTTTCCGGCGCTGAATGTGCCGTTGATCCAGACAATCACGTCTACCCCTTTCCCCATGGCTCGTCCGGAGCCCCCAGTGGCTTGCCCGCCCCAGCCTGCCACGAAAACCTCACGATCGGCCCAGTGCTTATCCTCAAGGTCACAGCCCTGCCCGTGAGCCCCGGAGGATTCGCCACCGTGCCCCACAACCGCCGCCCGTCCGAGCCCCGCTACGGCAACCGGCCGACCATGAAGGACGTGGCGTCCCAGGCGGGCGTCGGCCTGAAGACGGTGTCGCGCGTGGTCAACGGTGAGCCGGGGGTGACCCCCGAGACCGAACGACGGGTCCAGCAGGCCATCGAGGCCCTCGGCTTCCGCCGCAACGACAGTGCCCGCGTGCTGCGCAAGGGCCGTACCGCCACCGTGGGCCTGGTCCTGGAGGATCTCGCCGACCCCTTCTACGGCCCGCTGAACCGGGCGGTGGAGGAGGTGGCCCGCGCGCACGGGGCGCTGCTCATCAACGGCTCCAGCGCCGAGGATCCGGACCGGGAGCGGGAGTTGGCGCTCGCGCTGTGCGCCCGCCGGGTGGACGGGCTGATCGTGATCCCGGCCGGGGACGACCACCGTTACCTGGAGCCGGAGATGCGGGCCGGTGTGTCCACGGTGTTCGTGGACCGCCCGGCCGGGCGGATCGACGCGGACGTGGTGCTGTCGGACAGCTTCGGCGGTGCCCGGGGCGGGGTGGCCCACCTGATCGCGGGCGGCCACCGCCGGATCGGTTTCATCGGCGACCAGCCCCGCATCCACACGGTGGCGGAGCGCCTGCGCGGCTACCGCGCGGCGATGGCGGACGCGGGCCTGCCGGTGGCGGAATCCTGGATCTCGCTCGGGTCCACGGCTCCGGCACGGGTCGCGGCGGCGGCCGGGGCGATGCTCACGGGCCCGGACCCGGTGACCGCCGTCTTCGCGGGCAACAACCGCGTGACGGTGACCGTCGTACGGGTCCTCGCGGCGCACGGCCGGCCGGTGGCGCTGGTCGGCTTCGACGACTTCGAGCTGGCCGATCTGCTCCGTCCGGGGGTGACGGTGGTCGCCCAGGACCCGGCGGCCCTGGGCCGGGTGGCCACGGACCGCCTGTTCCAGCGCCTGGCGGGCGCGGACCTGACCCCGTGCCGCATCGAACTGTCGACCCGGCTGATCCCCCGCGGCTCGGGCGAACTCCCCCCGGCCGGCTGAGCCTTCACCGGATCAGGCCGCGCAGCACGGGCACGGCCGCCCCTGCGGCGGCGAGCCCGGCGAGCACGGACAGGGCCACGCCGGTACCACCGAGGAAGGTCAGGCCGCCCGCGGCGAGGCCGATCAGGATCGCGGCGAGCATCACGACGGCGGCGTGCAGGGTCACGAAGGGCGCGTCGTCGCCCGGAGGTGTGGTCATGCCTCGATGGGAACAGGTCGCCGGGCCCGGCCCCGCCTCGGCCGAACGGATCCGCAGCACGGCGATGCCCGCCGAACTCCCCTGACAGGACAGAGGCGTTCGCGACCGTTCGGTGAAGTTCGGGACCGGGGACGGGCGACCCCCTAGCCTGGTGTTCCGCACGGTTCGGGGAGCTGGATGGACGGGCAGAGCACCTTCGGGGACGAACTGGGCCGCTTCGCGGCGGACTTGCGCCGTCTGCGCATCGAGCGGGGCAATCCCTCGTACCGGGAGCTGGGATCGCGTGCGGTGAAGACCGGGGTGGGCGGGCGGCTGCCCGTCGCCACCCTGAGCGACGCCTTCCGGGGCAAGCGGCTGCCAGGGCTGGACAAGCTGATGACGTTGGTGCGGGTGCTGCACTCGTACGACGAGTACGGCCGCCCGACCGCCGCCCCTCCCCACACGTCCCCCGCGTTGGACCCCTGGCGGCAGCGCTGGCGGGCTCTCGCCGCTCAGCAGCCGTCCGCGCCGGTCCGGGAGCGCGGTGTCCGCCACCCACAGGGCCCGCCTCCCGCCGCAGCGGCCGCCTCCGGCCCGCCGTCCCCGCCGCCCGAGGCGTCCCCACCCTCCCCGCCCTCCCCGCCCTCCCCTCCGCCCGAGGCGTACACGAGGTCCCACGTACTGACCAGCGCGCGCAACAACATCGGGGTGGCGTTCTCCCCCGACGGCGGCCTCCTCGCCGTCATGGGCGAAGACGGAACGGTGCAGTTGTGGGACCCCGTCGACGGCCGCCCCACGGGCGAGATCAGGACCGACGCGTCCCCCTTCACGTTCGCCTTCTCCCCGGCCGGCCCCAGGCTGGCGATCGGGGCGGAGGGCTTCCAGGGCGCGGTGCAGCTCTGGGACACCGAAAGCCTCACCCCGGTGGGTCCGCCGATGCCCTGCGGCAGCGCCATCGACGTGGTCGCGTTCACCCCCGACGGCCGCACGCTCGTCGCGGCCACCGACAACGAGGTGGTCCATCTGTGGGACACCCGGACCGGTAAACCGGCGGGCGGTCCCCTCGTGGGTCACATCGGGGAGGTCTGCGCGCTGGTCTGCCGTCCCGACGGAACACTGCTCGCCGCCTTGTCGGGACGGCACTCGGTCCGCCTGTGGGACCTCGGGGCGGGCGCGAGCGTGGGGCGGCCGCTCGGCATCGCGGAGGGTGATCTGTACGCGGTCGCGTTCTCCGCCGACGGCGCTCTGCTGGCCACCGCCGGACAGAACGGGGCGCAGCTGTGGGACACCACCACGGGCCTCGTGCACGGCCCGCCCCTCCACCCCGGACACACGGTGTCGGGGGTGGCCTTCTCGGCCGACGGGGCCCTGCTGGCCACCACCGGCGCGGACCGCACGGTGCGCCTGTGGGATCCCGCCACCGGGGCCTGCGCCGCCCCGCCGCTGGCCGCGCCGACCCAGCGCTCCGAGCTGCTGGACCGGCTCGTCTTCTCGCCCGACGGACGCACCCTGGCGAGCTCGGGTGACGGTCGCACCGTGGTGATCTACCACCGCGTGCCGGATCTCCGCTCGCTCGCCGACCGGGCCCTGGCCGCGGCCTTCGGCGAGCGGCACGCCCTCGCGCTGCCGGCCCTGTCCTCCGGCACCGGGGTACCGCTGTACGACGTGGCGTTCTCGCCGGAGGGCGAGCGCGTGTACGCGCGCACCCAGGGCCGGGAGATCATGGTGTGGGACCCGACGACCCGCGCCGAGCTGCCCGAGACGCGGCCGCTGCCGGAGGAAGGGCCGTGCGGTCTGGAGTTCCCGCTGGAGCGCGGCCCCGCAGCCCTGTGGACGTGGGACGGGCGCGACGGCCCGCCGAGCCGCCCGGTCTCCCTGGTCGGACGGGTGACGTTCACCCCCGACGGCCGCAGGGCCGCCTGGATCGGCGCGTCGGGCTGGGTGCGGCTGTGGAACGCGGTCGACGGCGGCCTCGCGACCGTCCACCTTTCCCCCGGAGCGGACAGCGCGACGACGCTCGCGTACGCTCCCGACGGCCGGATGCTGGCCGTGGCCGTGCACCACCGGGTCGAGATCTGCCATCCGGACGCAGCCCGGAAGGTCGGTCCGCTACTGACCGGGCACCGGACCTCGGTCCGGGCCGTGGCGTTCTCCCCGGACAGCGCGCTGCTGGCCACCGCCGATGACCGCGGAATGGTACGCCTGTGGCACACGAGCGGTGATCACCCCGTCGAGGGCCCGGTCGTCGACGCCCACGACAGCCGGGTGAACGACCTCGCCTTCGCCCCCGACGGACGACTGCTCGCCAGCGCCGGTGCGGACGGCACCGTGCGGTTGTGGGACGCGCACGCGGGCGTTGCCGCCTTGCGCCTGCCGTTGACGGGGCACACCGGCGCCGTCCGGGGTGTCGCCTTCGCCCCGGACGGGAGCCTGCTCGCCGCCGCCGGGGAGGACGGCACCCTGCGGTTGTGGATGCTGCCGGGCCCGCACACGGCGGCGGCCCGGCCCCGGTGGTCCGGGGGCGGGCCGCTCACGCCGTGAGCCGGGGTCAGCTGGTCGCCGTCAGCGTCGCCGAGCGGCGCGGGATGGCGAAGGCGTCCAGTTCCGCGCGGGTCAGGCCGGTGAGGGCGGTGACCTCGTCGGTGCCCACCGCGCCGCAGTCGAGCCCGCGGACCAGGTAGCCGGCCAGGGCCTTGGCGGTGGCCGGCTCGTCCATGACGTCGCCCTCGATCTTGGCGACGTACGCCTTCAGGCGCGCGGCGGCGGCCTCCAGGCCCTCGCGGTAGAAGGTGAAGACGGCCGCGTAGCGGGTCGGCAGGTGCGCCGGGTGCATGTCCCAGCCCTGGTAGTAGGCACGGGCCAGGGCACGGCGGGTCAGGCCGTAGTGCAGCTTCCAGGCCTCGTGGACGTGCTCGGTGGTGCCGATCGGCAGGACGTTGGTCGAGCCGTCGGAGACGCGTACGCCGGTGCCGGCGGCCGCGACCTGCATGATCGCCTTAGCGTGGTCGGCGGCGGGGTGGTCGCTCGACTGGTACGCGGCGGAGACGCCGACGCAGGCGCTGTAGTCGAAGGTGCCGTAGTGCAGGCCGGTGGCGCGGCCCTTGGAGGCCTCGATCATCCGGGCGACGGTGGCGGTGCCGTCGGAGGCGACGATGGACTGGCTGGTCTCGATCTGGATCTCGAAGCCGATCCGGCCCGGGCGCAGGCCCCGGGTGGTCTCGAAGGCCTCCAGCAGCTTGACGAAGGCGCTGACCTGCTCGGCGTAGGTGACCTTCGGGAGGGTCAGGACGAGGCCCTCGGGGAGGCCGCCGTGCTCCAGCAGGCCGGAGAGGAAGATGTCGGTGGTGCGGATGCCGCGGTCGCGGACGTTGGACTCCATGCACTTCATGCGGATGCCCATGTACGGCGCGTTGGTGCCGTTGGAGAAGGCCTCCGACACGAGGCGGGCGGCGCGGGCCGCGGCCTGGTCCTCCTCCTCGTCGGAGCGGACGCCGAAGCCGTCCTCGAAGTCGACGCGCAGGTCCTCGACGGGCTCGCTGAGCAGCTTGGCGCGGACGCGGTCGTAGACGGGTACGGCCAGCTCGTCGGAGATGCCGAGCACCTTGGCGAAGGTGGCGGCGTCCGGGGCGTGCTCGTCGAGCGCGGCGAGGGCCTGGTCGCCCCAGGAACGGATGGTGTCCGCGGCGAAGACGTCACCGGGTACGTAGACCGTGTGGATGGGCTGCCGGGTGCCGGGGTCGCCCGGGTAGTGGCGCGCGAGTTCCGCGTCCACCGGCGCGAGGGAGGCGCTGATGCCCTCGCTGACCGCGCCTGCGAGGCTCGTCGCCACCTTCTCCTGCTGACCCATCGTGCACTCTCCTCTTTTCCGCTTCACGGAAGCTTAGATCCGCATAGCAGAATTTAGTCACGGGGTTCCGCTCCGTCAATGGTCCCCCCGCCGTCCTGGACAAACGACTCGGGGCCATGTGGTGACAAACACCACACAGCCCCGAAGCCGAAGAGTACGCAGGTCAGCAGCTACGGGGCCGGATCAGGCCGGGGCCTGCGCCTCCTGCAGGCGGGGAACGAAGACGGCCGTGACGAGGGCTGCGGCCGGCCACACCGCCAGCCCCCAGCCCACAGCCGCGTAGACGGCTCTGCCGTCGGCCGCCAGGATGCCGGCGAACACCACGGCGTTGAACAGACCGGCCTCCGTACCGAGCCAGGCCACCCAGGGGTCCCGCCGGGCCACCGCGCCCACCACCCCTCGGACGAAGTGGGACAGGAACAGCAGCACGAACCCCGACAGGAGCAGGACCAGCACCCCCACCCACCACGGGGCCGGCGGCCAGAACAGCAGCAGCACACCGATGAGTACACCGGCCGTCAGCGCCGCCGCGACCCCCCGGCTCTCCTCCTCGGTCACGTCGGCGGAACTCCTGGAGACGAGGAACGCCAGCAGGCAGGCGAGCAGTGCGGCACCGAGCGTCCGGAGGGTCAGCGAGCCCCATTCGCCGAGGACGACGAGCTGGGTGTACACCCCGGCGGCGGCGAGCAGCGAGCCCCACAGGAGCCTGGGCCGGGTACCGGGTACCGACGAAGCCGGGATCGGGTGGCGGGTCCCGGCGCGCACGTCGGGGCCGGCCGGAGGCGCATCGGTTCCCAGGGCGGTCTCGGTGTCGCGCCCGGGCGCCGGATCGGCGACCGTCCGGGAGCGGGACCGGGAACGGGCACCGGCCGCCCCCTTGCGCAACCGGTCGATCACCTGCTGCGCATCGGCCGGCCGCGACGAGGGCTCCTTGGCCAGCAGCTCCAGCACCAGCCGCTCCAGCTCCTCGGGCACCCCGGGCCGGAGGTCCCTGATCGGGGCGGGCTCACCGGTGAGGTGCTGCGAGAGCACCGACAGCCCGGAGCCGGTGAACGGCGGCCGGCCGGCCAGCAGTTCGTACAGCATGCAGCCGAGGGAGTACAGGTCGCTGCGGCCGTCGATGCGACGGTCGCCGCGCGCCTGCTCCGGGGACATGTAGGTCGGCGTGCCGATGGCCGCGCCGGTGGCCGTCAGACCGGTCCCGGTCTCCTCCGCGAAGCGGGCGATACCGAAGTCGCAGATGGTGACGTCGGCCTCGGCGGGCCCGTGGACCATGATGTTGGCCGGCTTGATGTCCCGGTGAACCACACCGGCCCGGTGTGCTGCGGCCAGGCCCTCGCAGATCTGGACCGCCCACCGGACCACGGCGGCGGGGTCCACCCCCGAGCGGTGGTCGCGCAGGACGGCGGTCAGGGGCCGCCCCCGCACCAGCTCCATCACGAGGAAGAGCACCGGGCTGCCCTCGACCTCGACCTCGCCGTGGTCGTGGACGGTCACGATCCGGGGATGGGTCAGGCCCGCGGCCGTGCGGGCCTCTTTGCGGAACCGCTCCTCCAGGAGGTGGTCACCGGCCACGCCCCGGGAGATCACCTTGACCGCGACCTCCCGGTCGAGCCGCAGGTCCCGGGCCTGCCACACCTCGCCCATCCCACCGGCCCCGAGCCTGCGCTCCAGCCGGTAACGCCCCTCCAGTAACGCGCCCCGCATCGGAAGAACTCCCTCCCCGCTCCCTGGGGGGTGTCGTGTCGATCAGGCCGGGCTCGCGGGGCCTGGCACCGCGCCCCGATCCGGCCTGGTCGACACGACACACCCTGGCCCTCCCCGGGCCGGATCGCAGCCTACGCCCCTCCCGCGACCTCGCGAGATGGGTTGGAGGAGAGGTCCCCCGCCCCGGGGACGAAGAGGGTGCGAAGACGACGAGGGCCTCCCGGTCCGATGGGGACGTCACCGTCCGCACCGGCCCCGGAAGGCCCTCACTCGTTCGTGCACCCGGTACGCGTCGCGTCGTCGTCCCGGAGCCGGGGCGACTAGCCCTTGCGCGCCTTGATCTCGTCCGTCAGCTGCGGGACGACGGCGAAGAGGTCGCCGACGACGCCGTAGTCGACGAGGTCGAAGATCGGGGCCTCGGCGTCCTTGTTGATGGCCACGATGGTCTTCGAGGTCTGCATGCCGGCCCGGTGCTGGATCGCGCCCGAGATGCCGGAGGCGATGTACAGCTGCGGGGAGACCGACTTGCCGGTCTGGCCGACCTGGTTGGAGTGCGGGTACCAGCCGGCGTCCACGGCGGCACGCGAGGCGCCGACGGCCGCACCGAGGGAGTCCGCGAGGTCCTCGATGATGTGGAAGTTCTCGGCACCGTTGACGCCACGGCCGCCGGAGACGACGATCGCGGCCTCGGTCAGCTCGGGGCGGCCGGTCGACTCGCGGGGAGTGCGGCCGGTGACCTTGGTACCGGTGGCCAGGGCGCCGAAGGTGACGGCGAGCGCCTCGACGGCGCCGGCGGCCGGAGCGGCCTCGACCGGGGCCGAGTTCGGCTTCACGGTGATGACCGGAGTGCCCTTGGAGACGCGGGACTTGGTGGTGAACGACGCGGCGAAGGCGGACTGCGTCGCGACCGGACCCTCGTCACCCGCCTCCAGGTCGATGGCGTCGGTGATGATGCCCGAGCCGATACGGACGGCCAGGCGGGCGGCGATCTCCTTGCCCTCGGCGGAGGACGGGACGAGCACGGCGGCCGGGGAAACGGCCTCGTACGCGGCCTGGAGCGCGTCCACCTTCGGTACCACGAGGTACTCGGTGAACTCGGGGGCGTCGGCGGTGAGGACCTTGACCGCACCGTGCTCGGCGAGCACGGCGGCGGTGGCGTCGGCACCGGCGCCCAGGGCGACGGCGACGGGCTCGCCGATGCGGCGGGCCAGCGTCAGCAGCTCGAGGGTGGGCTTGCGGACGGCACCGTCCACGTGGTCGACGTAGACGAGAACTTCAGCCATGGGACTGCTCTCCTGCGATTGCGAAGTGTCTGGGGGCTAAGAGGGGTGGCCGAGGTTCTTAGATGAACTTCTGGCCGGCCAGGAACTCGGCCAGCTGCTTGCCGCCCTCGCCCTCGTCCTTGACGATCGTGCCGGCGGTGCGGGCCGGGCGCTGCGCCGCGGAGTCGACCGCGGTCCAGGAGCCCTCGAGGCCGACCTCGTCGGACTCCAGGTCCAGGTCGGACAGGTCCCAGGACTCGACCGGCTTCTTCTTGGCGGCCATGATGCCCTTGAAGGACGGGTAGCGGGCCTCGCCCGACTGGTCCGTCACCGAGACGAGCGCGGGGAGGGAGGCCTCCAGCTGCTCGCTCGCGGTGTCGCCGTCGCGGCGGCCGGTCACGGTGCCGTCCTCGACCTTGACCTCGGAGAGCAGGGTGACCTGCGGGACGCCCAGGCGCTCGGCCAGGATCGCCGGCAGCACACCCATGGTGCCGTCGGTCGACGCCATGCCGGTGATGACCAGGTCGTAGCCGGCCTTCTCGATCGCCTTGGCGAGCACCAGCGAGGTGCCCATGACGTCGCTGCCGTGCAGGTCGTCGTCCTCGACGTGGATGGCCTTGTCGGCGCCCATCGAGAGCGCCTTGCGCAGCGCGTCCTTGGCGTCCTCGGGACCCACCGTCAGAACGGTGATCTCGGCATCGTCGGCCTCGTCGGCGATCTGCAGCGCCTGCTCGACGGCGTACTCGTCGAGCTCCGACAGCAGGCCGTCGACGTCGTCACGGTTGACGGTCAAGTCCTCGGTGAACTGCCGGTCGCCCGTGGCGTCGGGCACGTACTTCACACAGACAACGATCCTCAGGCTCACGCCGGCTCTCCTACCGCATCGTCTTTTCTGGTACCGCCTTATGCAGGCAGCATAGGCGCCTTGTCGGGCGGATCCCGGTCGGGGCGGCCCGCGCTCCGAAGGGAATGTTACTCGTCAGTACACCGTGGGTCCCGCCAAGTCGCAAGGCCGGTGAGCTGTGATCTGCCCAACGCCACCCGACCCTTCCAAGCAGGGACGATTCAGTCGCGCAACGCGTTGAAGCGCCCCTGGTGGTACAGCAGGGGGCGGCCTTCACCGGCCGGATCCCCGACGACCGCCTCAGCGATGATCACACGATGCTCGCCTGCGGGCACACGTGCGACCACCCGGCCCACCAGCCACGCCAGTACGCCGTCCAGCACCGGCACCCCGTGCGGGCCGGCGGCCCAGCCGGTCGACGGGCCGAAGCGGTCGGCTCCGCTGCGGGCGAACAGGCCCGCCAGCTCCCGTTGGTGCTCGCCGAGTATGTGGACGCCGAGGTACTCGCTGTCGCGCACCGCGGGCCAGCTGGAAGCCCCGGTGGAGATCGTGAAGGACAGCAGCGGCGGATCGGCGGAGACGGAGTTGAGCGAGGTGGCGGTGAACCCCACCGGACGGCCGCCGTCCTGGGCGGTGATCACGGCGACCCCCGCGGCGTGCTGCCGGAAGACCGAGCGCAGCAGGTCGGGCGAGCCGGTGCGGACCGTGTCGGTGGCCGCTGCGGCGCCGGAACGGGGGGAAAGGGGGGAAAGAGGGGAACGGGGGGACGGAGCCGTCGGGACGACCTGGACCGTCGGGACTGTCGGAGCAGTCATCAGGGTTCTGCCTTCTGCCGCGGGACACGCGGGCGCTGTCGGGGATCGGGGGCCGGGCTGTTCAGTGGCCCCGACAGCGCGCGCTCGCGTGGCGGACGAGGTCCACATGGACCCGTCCGTAGAGCAGGAGTTCATACGGCATACGGCCAGCGTGGCGATCTCCCGTGGACACAGTCAAGCGAGATCGGGCAGATGTCAGGCGCGTCACGCTGTGTGCGGGCGCGCGCACCGGCGCCCCCGGCCCCGCCGCGTCGGTCCGCCCGGCGGCCGGGCCGCGCGTCATACGGCGGCCCCGAGGGCGGCGATCACGTCCACCTTGCGCGGCATCCCGGCCGCCCGCCGCACGATCCGGCCCGCCGAGTCCAGGACCAGCACGGTCGGGGTCTTCTCGATCCCGAGGGCCCGCACCAGTTCGAGTCTCTCCTCCGCGTCGATCTCGATGTGCGCCACCCCGTCCACCATCGCGGCGACCTCGGCGAGGATCCGCCGCGTGGCCCGGCAGGGCTGGCAGAAGGCGCTGGAGAACTGCACCAGGCTGGCCCGCTCCCCCGGTTCCGTTCCCAGTTCGGCCGCGCCCAGCCGGGTCCGCGCGTCTTCCTGCCCGGGCACCCCGCGCTCCCCTCGCCGTATTAGTCCGTGTACATCATCCTCGTACGCTCGTCCGTGGATCGGAGCACCCCACGGGCCCGCGACATTCCCGGCGTGATGAGAATCTCCCCTGGCAGGGGCTTCTGGACTGGCCAGCGGGCCGCGTATGGGGCACGATCCCCATGGTCGCGTACCTACGCTTCCGTAACTTCCGGCCGGGAGCACCTCCCCAGGCAGAAAGCGGGGTCTCCCCACCATGGCTGAGCTCGTCTACCCTCCCGTGATCGGCGCCGCGCACGGACTCTTCCGCGCGCTGGACATCCGTATCGACATGAAGGGCACCGAGAACATCCCCCGCAAGGGCGGTGCGGTCCTGGTGTCGAACCACATCGGATACCTCGACTTCATCTTCGCCGGCCTGACGGCGCGCCCGCAGAAGCGCCTGGTCCGTTTCATGGCCAAGGAGTCGGTGTTCCGGCACAAGGTGTCCGGTCCGCTGATGCGCGCGATGAAGCACATCCCCGTCGACCGCACGCAGGGTGAGGCCGCCTACCAGCACGCCCTGGACTCGCTGCGGGCCGGCGAGATCATCGGCGTCTTCCCCGAGGCGACGATCTCCCAGTCCTTCACGCTCAAGAGCTTCAAGTCGGGCGCCGCGCGGATGGCGCAGGAGGCCGGGGTCCCGCTGATCCCGGTGGCGCTGTGGGGCACCCAGCGGCTGTGGACCAAGGGCCGCCCGAAGAACCTCAAGCGCAGCCACATCCCGGTGACGATGCGCGTGGGCGAGCCCGTGGAGGCCCCGGCCGACCAGTACGCCGGCGCCATCACCCGCCGGCTGCGCGAGCGCGTGCAGGAGCTGCTGGACGCCGCGCAGCGCGCCTACCCGGACAAGCCGAAGGGCGCCGACGACTCGTGGTGGCTCCCGGCCCACCTGGGCGGCACGGCGCCGACGGCGGCCGAGGTCCGCGACGCCGGCTGATTCCCCTGGTCCCATGACGCCGGCCTCCCGGACCACCACCGGGTCCTGAAGGCCGAGGCAGTGGTCCGGGTTCCCGGTGCTCAGTTCCGGGCGCCGGTGGGGGGCTCGCACGGAGCGGCGAAGCACTGCCACTGCTGCTCCCCCTCCGGGACGTGCACCCCGCCGCCGTCGTTCCTGCCGGGACGGTCGTGGCCCTTCTTGTCATGCCGGTCCCACTTGTCGCGGTGGTCCCACTTGTCGTGGCCCGGCTTGTCGTGGTGGTCCCACTTGTCGTGGCCGCCCGTTTCCCAGCCGGTGCTGCCGGGGGGTTCGCACGGGGCGGCGAAGCATTGCCACGTCTGCCCCCTGTCCGGGACGTGCACGCCCCCGCCGGTACCGTCCGCCACGGCCTGGTGCGGCGCGGCCGGGGCGGCGGCGAAGGCGGTCGTGGGCAGGAGCGCGCCTCCCGCGGCGATGGCGGTCGAGGCTACGAGCAGGGCGAGGCGTCGGGGGCGAAGGGGGAGGGTCATGGCCGTTCTCCTCGTGAAGGAAGCCGGAATGGTCCCCTCCAGTACGCCCCGCCGGCCGCGTCCCGTCATGCCGCTGGATCTCGTGGCTTGACGGATCGAAGAGCCCGTGACCTCAGCTCGGGTTGTCGGCGTGCGTCAGGGTCTCCCAGGCCTCGAAGTGGTTCTCGGTGCCCGCCGGGCGGCGGCCCTCGGTGAGCCTGCGGGTGTTCTCCAGGGTGACGCCGAGCCGGGTGTGCAGGGCGTTGTAACCGACCTCGGTGGCCGGGCCGATGCCCGTGGTCAGCTTCCCGCCGCACAGCCAGGAAGGCACGGCCGCGCCGAGTTCGTAGGTCGCGTGGAAGCCCAGCGCATGCCGGAACCGGTCCTTGAACTGCGGGTAGAGGTCGCGGCCCTGGATCCGTGAGGTCTCGGCGACGTGCATGGCCGCGGCGATCCCCATGCCGGTGTGGCCGAAGTCGCGGCAGGTCTCCTGGGCGAGTCCGTCCACGAAGGCGCTCTGGCCGTGCCAGTAGTCGATCAGCTCGGCGCGGGTGTCGATGGACGAGCGCGGCGGGTACGCGGGCTGCGGGCCGTCGGCGGCCAGGTAGAAGTAGGCGGGGACGCGCCCCAGGTAGACGGCCATCGCCTTGTCGTAGCTCGCGCGGTCGTCGAGGTGGACCGCGATGCCGACGGCCGCGTCCATCATGATCAGTTCCCAGTTGCCGTTGCTGTTCGGCCTCCCGCCGATCACCTCGGGCAGGTAGACGTCGCGCAGCATGGCCGCGAAGCGCCCCTGGTTCGGCCAGCCGCCCGTGTACGTGTGCTTGACGATCTCGGCGGCGCGCGGCCAGGTCGAGCCCGCCCAGCCGCTCTGCAGCGGCGCGTTGCTGTTGGTGTGGTCCTTGATCTTCGCGGACCAGGCGTCCATCAGCTCGATCGACTTCTTCGCGTACCTGGCGTCCCGGGTGATGTACCAGGCGAGCGCGTGGCTGTACGCGGCGATGGCGTCCTCGCGCTCGTCGGAGCAGCCGATGTCCGGGTTCGAGTACGAGCCGCACTCGACGACCTCGCGCGGCTTGGGCGTGCGCGAGAGCGAACCGTACTTGCTCGCCAGCATCTGGTCGTAGGCGGCCTTCCACGGCTGCCGGCCGGCCTGCACCTGCGTGCGCACGAAGTCCAGTTGGGCGCGGCTGTTCAGGACTCCGGGGTGGGCGAACTTCGCGGGAGCGGCGGTGGGGGCGGCCGGCGCCGCGGGCGCCGCGAGCGTGGGGAGGGGCATCAGGGTCATCGCCAGGCCGAGGGCGAGGGCGGTGAGACCGGCGGGGATTCCGAAACGCATGGGGGGCCTTCCGGTGGGAGGGGTTCCGGTGGCCCGAAGATACTCATGCCCATGCCAAGTGACAACGATGTCTGACAAGAAAGTTTCCTATCAACCTCCCGCTCCCTCCTCCCGCCTCCGGCGGCGGTGGGCCGCGACCCGTGCCCGCGTGGCACAACTGCCGGAGCAGTAGCGGCGCGCACTCCCCGGCCCGGTGGCGAGGAAGAACCGCCCGCAGCCCGCCGCGGCGCAGGCGCCCCAGGCGATCCGCCCGTACTCCGTGAGCAGTTGGGCGAGGGCGAGGGCGCCCGAGGCCAGGAACCAGTCGCCCCAGCCGGCCTCCTCGCCCCGGTCGACGTGCAGGTGCCAGGGGTGGCCGCCGTGCCGGGTCAGGCGGGGACGGGTGCCGTACTCCGCGAACAGCGCGTTCAGGGCCTCGGCGGCGCGGCCTTCGTCACCCTCGCCGAGCACCTCCCCCATCCGCCGGGCCGCGGCGCGCAGTTCGGCCGCGCCCGCCTCGGGGAACGCCTCCTCCGTGAGGTCGGCGGGACGCTCCCCGTACCCGGCCAGCAGCTCCGCGAGCTCGGCGCGCGGCAGTTCGGGGGCCGCCCGGACCGCTTCGGCGAGGTCGATCAGCCTCCGGGCCGCCGAGAAGCCGTCCCGCGAGTCGCCCATCCCCACATCCTTTCGCCCTACACGCGTATGACGTAACGTCTTGCCCGTCTATCGCGTTACAGCATACCGGGGAGGGGTTCCATGGGCGGTTTCGGGCGGTACCTGGCGGCGGCACTGGCCGCGCGCGTCGCCTCGGAGGGCATGGGCATGGCCGTGGTGCTGCTGGCACTGGAGCGCACCGGGAGCGCGGCGCACGGGGCGTTCGTCCTGACGGCCTGGCTGGCCCCGCACGTCCTGGCGGCCCCGCTCGCGGGCGCCGCGGCCGCCCGGGCCCGCCGGCCGCGGCTGTTCCACGCCGGCGCCCTGGCCGGGTTCGCGACGGCCGTCGCGGCGCTGACCGTCCTGCTCGGCCGGGCCCCCGTACCGCTGGTACTGGCCGTGGCGGTGCTCGGCGGCTCCTGCGGGCCGATGGTGACGGGCGGGCTGTCCAGCCTGATCACCGGCCTGGTTCCGGCAGGACCCGGCCGGGACCGGGCGTACGGCTGGGACGCCGCGACCTACAACGCGGCGGCCGTCACCGCGCCGGCGGCGGTCGGCCTGGTCACGGCGCTGGGCTCGGCCGGGCCCGCCATGGCCGTCCTGGCGGCGTCCGGGGCCCTGGCGGCCGTGCTGGCGGCCACCCTCCCGTACGAGGACCAGGGCGCGGGCCCGGTCCCCGGCGCACCCCGGGCCGGGCTGGGCGCGGGGCTCGCGGCCCTGTGGCGGGTCCGTGAGCTGCGGGCGGTCACCTCGGCCACGACCCTGGGCTTCGTGGGCATCGGTTCGCTCACCACCGTCTCGGTGCTGCTGGCCACGGAACTCGGCAGCCCGGGCGGCGGGGGTGTGCTGATGACGGCCTTCGCGGTTGGCGCACTCGGCGGCTCGCTCACACTGGGCCGCATCACGTCCGTGGAGTCCGGCCGGCTGGTGCGGTGGGCGCTGGCCGGGACCGGGGCGGCCCTCGCGGCGGCCGCGTTCGCCCCGTCGGTGGCCGTGACGGCGGCGCTGTTCGCGCTCGCCGGGGTGTGCGACGGGCCGCTGCTGACGGCCACGCTGCGGATCCGCGCGCGGTACGCGCCCGACGGGGTGCGGACCCAGGTGTTCACCCTGGGCGCGGGGCTGAAGGTGACGGCGGCGTCGACCGGGGCGGCCCTGGTGGGGCTGGCGGCCGACGTGCCCGCGGCGGCGCTGCTGACCGGGATCGCCGGACTGCTGCTCGCGTCGGCGCTGCTGCACGCCCTGACGGCGGTACGCGAACCCGCGCGGCCCGGACGGCCCGCCCGCGCCGGGGCTACAGAGCCGTCGGCAGGTTCCGCCACAACTGCGGCCGGTCCGCGGACTCCTGAAGGGCCTTGAGCGCGGCCGGGTGCGGGGCGGCGCAGAGCTCGGGGTAGTCGATCTCGCCGAGTTCCGGGCGTACGGGGAAGGCCAGTCGCTCCTGGTCGAGGTCGAACCGGGCGTCCACGCCGGGCTTGTTGCCGCGCGGGTCGATGCGGGACCAGCGCGCGCTGCCGGGCAGCCGCAGGGCGACCAGGCCGTGCACGACGGGGTTCGTTCCGTCGTCGTCGGCGAGGCGCTGGTAGCACAGGGCCCCCGGGATGCCCTGGGCGCGCAGCAGGGCGACGAGGGCGTGGGCTTTGGCGTAGCAGATGCCGTTGCGCGTCGTGAGGACGTCGGACGCGCGCCAGGCGACGCGCGGGTCGCCGGAATCGCCCGAGTGCGGGATGGTGTCGCGGACGAACTCGAAGGCGGCCTTGGCGTATGAATATGCGTCGCCGCTGGCGGACCACAGGGTGTCGGCGGTTTCCTGCACGACCGGATTCCAGTGGTCGATCGCCTCGTCGGACGCCAAGTAGGCGTGAATATCGGGGCTCTGTTGGATCAGCTGCATGGCCGGAGCATAGGCAAACCCCCGACCGTAGATCAATAGATTTACGGTCGGAGGTATAGCTATGCAGACCTTCGTGAGGTGCCGCTCAGCGCGCCAGCTCTTCCTTCAGCGCCTGGAGGAAGCCGTCCACGTCCTCTTCCTGGGTGTCGAAACCGCACATCCAGCGGACGTCACCCGCGGCCTCGTCCCAGAAGTAGAAGCGGTAACGCTTCTGCAGCCGCCGCGAGACCTCGTGGGGCAGCCGCGCGAACACCGCGTTCGCCTGCACCGGGTAGAGGATCTCCACGCCGTCCGTCTCGCGCACGCCGGCGGCGAGCCGCTGCGCCATCGCGTTGGCGTGCCGCGCGTTGCGCAGCCACAGGTCCTTGGCGAGCAAGGCCTCCAGCTGCACCGACACGAAGCGCATCTTGGACGCGAGCTGCATCGACATCTTGCGGATGTGCTTCATCTGCCGGACGGCGTCCGGGTTGAGCACCACCACGGCCTCACCGAACATCATGCCGTTCTTCGTGCCGCCGTACGACAGCACGTCCACGCCCACCGCGTTGGTGAAGGCGCGCATCGGCACGTCGAGGGAGGCCGCGGCGTTGGCTATCCGGGCACCGTCGAGGTGGACCTTCATGCCGAGCCTGTGGGCGTGCTCGCAGATCGCCCGGATCTCGTCCGGGGTGTAGACCGTGCCCAGCTCGGTGTTCTGGGTGATCGACACGACCTGCGGCATCGCCCGGTGCTCGTCCTCGAAGCCCCAGGCCTCCTGGTCGATCAGCTCGGGGGTGAGCTTGCCGTCCGGGGTCGGTACGGCGAGCAGCTTGAGGCCCGCCATCCGCTCCGGCGCGCCGCCCTCGTCCACGTTGATGTGGGCGCTCTTGGCGCAGATCACGGCACCCCAGCGGTCCGTCATCGCCTGGAGGGCGGTGACGTTCGCGCCGGTGCCGTTGAAGACCGGGAAGGCTTCCGCGTACGGCCCGAAGTGGCTGCGTATGACCTTCTGCAGGTGTTCGGTGTAGTCGTCCTCGCCGTAGGCGACCTGGTGGCCGCCGTTGGCGAGCGCGACGGCGGCCAGGACCTCCGGGTGCACGCCCGCGTAGTTGTCGCTCGCGAACCCGCGCACCGCCGGGTCGTGGTGGCGCCGGGCGTCGGTCTTCCCTGCCTCGGTTCTCACGGTTGCGGAGTGAGCCACAGACGCTGTCCGTTCACATCGATGGCGGGCCGCTCCCAGACGCCGGCGATGGCCTCGGCCAGTTCCGTCACGTCGGTGAAGCCCGCGAACTTCGCAGTGGGACGCTCGGCGCGCATCGCCTCGTGCACCAGTGCCTTGATGACCAGGATCGCAGCTGCCGCGCCGGGGCCCTCGTCACCCCCCGCCTTGCGGAAGGAGTCAGCCATGGCCAGGGTCCAGGCCTCGGCCGCCGCCTTGCCCGCGTTGTACGCGGCGTTGTTGGCGACCGGCTTGTGCGCCCCGGACTGGCTGATCAGCACGTAGCGGCCGCGGTCGCTGCGCAGCAGCCCGTCGTGGAAGGCCAGCGAGGTGTGCTGGACCGTGCGGATGAGGAGCTTCTCCAGGAAGGTCCAGTCCGCGAGGTCCGTATCGGTGAAGGTCTTGCTGCCGCGCCAGCCGCCGACGAGGTGCACCAGGCCGTCGATCCGGCCGAACTCCTGCTCGGTCTGCTCGGCCCAGGCCTTGGTGGCGTCCAGGTCGAGCAGGTCGACGGTGTCACCGGTGATGGTGGCGCCGCCGTGGGCGTAGCGCGCCGCGTCCACGGCCTCCGCGAGCCGCGCCGGATCGGCGTCGGACGCGATGACCACCGCACCCGCCTCGGCGAGGCGGAGCAGGGTGGCGCGGCCGGCGGGCCCGCCGGCCCCGGCCACCGCCACCACCGCTCCGTGCAGCTTTCCGTTGCCGTTCCCGGAGCCGTTCATCTGTGCAGCCTCCTGTGGGCGAGTGCTCACGCGGCGACTCGCTCGGCCTGCTCTGCATTCAGGGCCGTGATGCCCTTGGTCGCGGCGATCGTCCCCTTGAGCTTCTTGGCGAGCGCCTCAAAGAACATGCTGAGCGGAAACTCGTCCGGAAGCACGTCGTCCACGAGCTTGCGCGGCGGCTGCGTCAGGTCCAGGGCGTCGGCGCCCTTGGCCCACTTGGAACCCGGGTGCGGGGCGAGGTAGGTGGAGACCAGCTCGTACGCCTTGAACCAGTGCACGAGCTTCGGGCGGTCGATGCCGGCCCGGTACAGGTCCTCGATCTCGCCGCACAGCTGGTTGGTGACCTGCGGGGCGCGCATCCAGTCGATCTTCAGCTTGTTGTCCGTCCAGCGCACGACGTCGTGCTTGTGGAGGTAGGCGAAGAGGAGCTGGCCACCGAGGCCGTCGTAGTTGCGGTTGCGGTCGCCGGAGACCGGGAAGCGGAACATCCGGTCGAAGAGGACGGCGTACTGCACGTCACGGCCGTGCTCGTTGCCCTCGGACTCCAGCTTCACGGCCTCCTTGAAGGCGGTGAGGTCGCAGCGCAGCTCCTCCAGTCCGTACATCCAGAACGGCTGGCGCTGCTTGATCATGAAGGGGTCGAACGGCAGGTCGCCGTGGCTGTGGGTGCGGTCGTGGACCATGTCCCACAGGACGAAGGCCTTCTCGCAGCGCTCCTGGTCCTCGACCATGCGGGCGATGTCCTCGGGCAGGTCGATGCCCAGGATGTCGACGGCGGCCTCGGTCACCTTGCGGTAGCGGGCGGCCTCGCGGTCACAGAAGATGCCGCCCCAGGTGAAGCGCTCGGGGGCCTCGCGCACGGCGATGGTCTCCGGGAAGAGCACGGCGGAGTGGGTGTCGTAGCCCGGCGTGAAGTCCTCGAATGTGATGCCAAGGAAGAGCGGGTTGTCGTACCGGGTGCGCTCCAGCTCGGCGAGCCACTCGGGCCACACCATCTTGAGCACGACGGCTTCCAGGTTGCGGTCCAGGTTGCCGTTCTGGGTGTACATGGGGAAGACGACGAGGTGCTGGAGCCCGTCGGCGCGCTCCGCGGCCGGGTGGAAGGCCAGCAGGGAGTCGAGGAAGTCCGGCACCTTGAAGTCGTCGGCGGCCCACTTGCGCAGGTCGGCGACGAGGGCCTGGTGGTACGCGGTCGCGTGCGGGAGCAGCGGCGACAGCGTCTCGACCGCCGTGATCACGCGTTCCACCGCGGCCAGGACGGTGGCACGGCCGTGCGCGCCTTCGACCTCGAAGTCGATGGAGCCGTCCTTGGCCTGCCAGGGCCGGATCTCCTCCACGGCGGCCTTGAGCTCGGGCCACGCGGGGTGGTCGACCACCCGCGCTCCAGCGGTTATCACGGCGCCGCCGGTACCGGGCACAAGAGTTTCCGTCATGTCACTTCCTCCACAGGAGAACCTCACGTATGGGCAGCGTATGCGTGCGAGGCTCTCCCCCTCAAGAGGGAACTCGGGAAATTATCCTGCGTCACCCCCCATTTCACCGGAAGTCTTCCCGTTCGTCAGCGCGGAACCGACCACTCCGCCCAATTGCGCCAAGGCTTCTCGGCCGGCGGCGGGGAAACCGGCCGGGCCGGGGCGGGCGGAGCCCGACGGGCGACAGAGGCGCACATCACACACCCATCATGCGCCCCGGAAGTGCGGAATGACCTTTTCGCCCCATTGCCTCAGGGTCTCCAGACAGGCCTCCTGCTCCACCGTGCCCATCTGGATCAGGCACATGATCTCGTCGGCGCCCGCCTCCCTGAGCCGCTCGGCGTACGCGATCGCGTCGTCGGCGGTCCCGTAGGCGTGGTCGGCGTTGAAGGTGGCCGCGGAGGCCGGCCGGACCGGGATGTCCAGCTCGTACAGCCGGGCCACCACCTGCTCGGCGGCCCTGCGCATCTCCGCGGCCTCGTCGGCGCCCGCCACCACGGCCTCGTCCGGGACGCCGGCCCCGCCGTACCAGTGGCCGATGGACTGGGCGAAGAACCGCTGCCCGCGGGTGCCGATCCGGCGCGCCTCCTCCCGGTCGTCGAGCACGATGGTCGGGCAGAGCACGGAGAAGTGGTCGTTGACCGCGGTGGACACGAACCGGCTCCCGTCGCGCCCGGCGATCGCCGCGTCGTAGACGGACCGCATCCGCGCGATGGACTCGGGGCCGGCGAAGCCCATCACCAGCGCCCCGATCCCCAGCTCGGCCGCCTGGACCAGGGTCTCGCCCCGGCTGCACGCCAGGAACAGCGGCGGGTGCGGGGTCTGCCGCGGCCTCGGCAGGATCGGGTGCGGGTCGATGTCGATCAGCTCGCCGTGATACTCCAGCTCCTCCTCCTGCCAGGCCCTGCCGATGATCCGCAGGGCCTCCTCGACCTCGGCCGTGGTGCGGTCCCGGTCCACCCCGCACAGCGAGGTCTCCTGCTCGGTGCCCCCGCGCCCGGCCCCGAGGTCCAGGCGCCCGCCCGAGAGCAGGTCGAGCATGGCGGCCCGCTCCGCGACCCGCACCGGGTGGTTGAAGTTGAAGGGCATGCACACGACGCCGTGGCCGATGCGTATGGTGTTCGTCCTGGCCGCGACCCAGGTCAGGAAGATCTCGGGGGCACTCATGTGGGCGTACCACTTGAGCGAGTGGTGCTCGACCGCCCAGATCCGGTCGAATCCCATGCGTTCGGCGAGCACGGCCTGCTCGACGCAGTCGCGGATGAGCCGGTGCTCCCGTTCCACCGTCGGGTCGGCAAGCTGAGCTTCGAAGATCACGGAGAATTTCACTGTGCCTCCAGGGTTGCGTCGCGTTCCCGGTCTCACTTCAATTCGAAATATGACTAGTAGTCAGGAGTCGAAGAAGCAAGAGCTGCCGCCGACCGCGTGGGCCGTTCTGGGTCTGCTCTCCTTCCCCGGCGAGCGGACCGGCTACGAGCTGAAGAAGTGGGCGGACTCCTCGCTCCGCTTCTTCTACTGGTCACCGGCGATCAGCCAGATCTACGCGGAGCTGCGCCGCCTGGAGGAACTGGGCTACGCGGCCTCCGTGCGCTCGGGACCCGAGGAGGCACGGGCCAAGCGGCGTTACGCCATCACCGACGCGGGGCGGGGCGCGCTGGCCGGCTGGGCCGCCGACACCGGCGAGGCCGGTCCCCCCGTGCTCAAGCACGGCCTGCTGCTGCGGATCTGGCTCGGCCACCTGGCCGAGCCGGAGCGGCTGCGCGCGATGGTCGGCGAGCACCTGGAGCGCACCCGGGGCGAGCTGGCCGCCGTACGGGAGGCCATGGACCACGCGAGCGGCGTACCGGAATGGACCTTCCCGACCCTCGCGCTGCGCTGGAGCGAGCGGCAGCACCTGGCCGAACTGGAGCTCGCCGAGGCCCTGCTCGCCGACCTGGACGCGCTGGCCGCGCCCCAGGAGGACCCGGGCCGTCAAGCCGGCGGGGACGCGCCCACGCCCGGGTGACGCGACAGGCGCGGCACCGGTCCCGGCGGGGCGCACAACCCTGGCGGGAAGCGGCCGGGGCGCTCCTGCGGGGCCTTGCACGCCCGGTCCCTTCGCACCCGCGGCGCACTAGCATGCGACCTCATCGCGCGCGGCCGGTCGGGACACCGAAGCCGCGCGGGGAGCCGCCGTCGACGGAAGCGAGAGAACCTTGACTTTCCTCACCATCGGTCACCGCGGGGTCATGGGTGTCGAACCGGAGAACACCCTGCGGTCGTACCTCCGAGCGGAACGTTGCGGCATGGACGTCATCGCTCTGGATCTGCGCCTGAGCAAGGACGGAGCCCTCGTCGCCGTGCACGACCCCGAGGTGGACCGGACCACCGACGGCTCGGGGGCCGTCGCCGATCTGACCCTGGCCGAGCTGCGCGAGCTGGACGCCGGTCAGGGCGAGCACGTGCCGGTCCTGGAGGAGGTCCTGGACGCGGTCCGGGTACCGCTCCAGGCCTTCGTCGCCGACCTGGCCACCGCCGCGGTGCTCGCGGAGCTGATCCTGCGCCACGACCTGACCTCCCGGGTGGAGGTGGCCTCCACCCAGGAGGCGGTGCTCGCCGAGACGGCCCGGCTGGTGCCGGGCGTACGGACCGTCCTGTACGCGGCCTCCGCCGGCGTCGGGGCCGGGTCCGTGGTGGACCGGGCACTGGCCGTGGGCGCCGCGACCGTCGCCGTGGACATCCACCGGCTCAGCCTGGAGACGGTCGACGCGGCGCACGCGGCGGGCCTGCGCGTGACGGGCCGGGCGGTCGACACCCTGGACCTGCTGCGGCTCGCGCGGGCGCTCGGACTGGACGGCGCCGCCACGGACTTCCCGGAGATCCGCAGCACCGGGCGCTTCACCGCCTGACGACGGCGGCCCGGCTCCGGACGCAGCTCCGGATACGGCTCCGGCTCCGGCTCCGGCTCAGAGCGACTTGACCAGCAGCTCGAAGGCCAGGTCGTCGCGGAGCGGGACGCCGAAGCGCTCGTCACCGTAGGGGAAGGGGCTCAGCTCGCCGGTGCGCCGGTAGCCGCGGCGCACGTAGTACGCGATGAGCTCCTCCCGTACGTGCACCACCGTCATCCGCATCTCCTTGGCGCCCCACGTCTCGCGGGCGCGGCGCTCGGCCTCGGCCAGGATCTCCTTGCCGAGGCCCCCGCCCTGGAGGCCGGGGCGGACGGCGAACATCCCGAAGTAGACGTGGTCGTCCCGGTGTTCGAGCTGGCAGCAGGCGACGAGTTCACCCGCGCGCTCGACGACGAGCAGGACCCCGTCCGGGGCGGCGATGACGGCGCGGACCCCGTCCGGGTCGGTGCGCTGCCCGTCCAGGTAGTCGGCCTCGGTGGTCCAGCCGGCCCGGCTCGCGTCCCCGCGGTAGGCGGACTCGACGAGTTCCACCAGTTCCGGCACGTCCGCCTCGACGGCGCTACGGAAACTCAGGGCGGCGGGCTGGGCGGTCGACATCGGGCGCTCCGTTCAGTGCGGCGGCATATGACATGCCTGGAAGGCAGGGAGAGCGTATCCCGGAGCCGCGTGAGGGTGGTGTGAGAGGGGCATCTCTCCCCGTGACGCCGACGAACCGGGAGGTTCCGCCGTGCACGGTTCCGCCACGTCCCTCACCCCCTCCGTCTCCTCCTGGCTGCTGGTGCTGCTGTGTGCGGTGAGTGGTGCGTACTGCCTGTACCGGGCGCGGGGTTCGGACGGCGGCGCCGCCGGGGAGGCGGTGATGGGATTCGGGATGGCGCTGATGGCCGTACCCCTCGGCGGGCGCGGCGACGGGTGGCGGGCGCCCGTGCTGGGTGTGGTCTTCTGCGGCGCGGCCCTGCACGCCCTGTGGCTGCTGCGGGGCGGACCGCACCACGCGCACCACCTGGTGGGCTCCCTGACGATGGTCTACATGGCCCTGTCGGCCGGGCCCGGGGCGGAGCACGGGCCGCAGCACGCCCAGGTGGCCGGGCCGCCCCTGCTGACGGGTGCGCTGCTCCTCTACTACGCCGGGTACGTGATGCTCGGCGGGACCCGGCTGATCACCGCGGGCGACTCCGTGTCCCCGCGGCCGGCCGCCGGCCGGGGCGGACCCGCCGAACTCGTCCGCGCCTGCCGACTCGCCATGGGAATGGGGATGTTGGCCATGCTGCTCACCATGTGACGGCGCCGGCGGACGTGTCCTGCGTCACCCTTCGCGCGCGGACGTACCCGCAGGTAGTCCCTCGCTCATAGGCTGGCGGCCATGATGGTCCCCGCCGTTCTCCTGCTGCTCGGCGCCCTGACCGCGGTGCTCGCCCCCCGTCTGCTGGCCCGGGCCCGGTGGCCCGAGCGTGAGCCGGTCGTCGCCCTGTGGGTGTGGCAGTGCGTGGTCGGCGCCGTGCTCCTGTGCTTCGGACTGTCGATGCTGCTGAGCGCGGCGGCCGCCTGGCAGGCGGTCCGGGGCCGACTGTTCGCCTCCGCCCCGCACGGGGTGGCCGACGCCTATGCCCTGGGCGCGGCCGGCGGGCCGTGGGCCGCCGTCACCGCGCTCGCGCTGGCGGGCGGCGGGCTGTGGACCGCGGCGATGCTGACCGGTGAGGTGCTGCGGGCCCGGGCCCGGCGTCGTGCGCAGGGCAGCGAACTGCTGGTACGGGCCCCTCTGCTGCCCGGGGAGGACCCGGCGGATGCGCGGCTCGTCGTCCTGGAGGGTCCCCGGCCGGATGCCTGGTGGCTGCCGGGAGCTGCCCCGCAGCTGGTGGTCACGACGGCGGCGCTGGGCCGGCTGAAGGGCAGCCAGCTGGACGCGGTGCTGGCGCACGAGCAGGGGCACGCGGCGGCCCGGCACGACTGGCTGCTGCACTGTTCGCGGGCGCTGGCCCGGGGCTTCCCGCAGGTGCCGGTCTTCGCGGCGTTCGAGGCGGAGATGCACCGGCTGGTGGAGATGGCGGCCGACGACGTGGCCTCCCGGCGGTTCGGACGGCTGACGATCGCGCTGGCGCTGGTCGGACTCAACGAGGACCGGGGGGTGTTCGGGACCTCCTCGCCCGAGCACGCGCACGTTCCGCAGCGGGTGCGCCGGCTGCTGTCGGCGGCGCCCCGGCTCTCCCCCGGCCGCCGGCTGCGGCTGACGGCGCTGGCCACGCTGGTCCCGGCGATCCCGCTGCTGGTGGCCTTCGTACCGGGGCTGAGCGCGCTCGCCCAGTAGGCACGCCCCGGCCTTGCCCGGCGCCGTCCCACGCCGCCCGGCGGGCGGCGGTGCAAGGATCTCCACATGCGGAACGATCACTTGCGGTGGACGGGCATCGGCTGCGCCCTGCTGGGGGCGGTCCTGACGGCGCTGGTGCTCGCGCAGTGGCAACCGCTGCTCGCCTACGACGAACGGGTCGCCCGGGACCTCCACGCCCACGCCGTCACCCACCCCGGGGTCACGCACCTGATGCAGGTGCTCAGCGACCGGGTGTGGGACCCCTGGACCATGCGGGCGCTGGCGGCGGTCGCCTGTGTGCTGCTGTGGTGGCGGGGCGACCGGGGGCGGGCGCTGCGGGTGGCGCTGGTGACGCTGGCGGCCTCGGCGCTGCAGCAGGGGCTGAAGGCACTGGTGGGGCGGGAACGTCCGGTGTGGCCGGATCCGGTGGACTCGGCGCAGTACGCGGCCTACCCGTCCGGCCACGCCCTGACGGCGACGGTGGTGTGCGGACTGCTCCTGTGGCTGCTCCCCCACCGGGGCCGTGTGCCGGTCGCCTGGGTGGTGGCCGCCTGGGCGGTGGCCGCCTGGGCGGTGGCCGTGGTCTCGGTGCTCGGGGTCGGCTTCACCCGTGTGTACCTCGGGGTGCACTGGCCGTCGGACGTGCTGGGGGGCTGGCTCCTGGGAGTGGCCCTGGTGGCTCTCGCGACGTCCGTGCCCGTCCGCATACGCGGCTGCGACCCGGTGGAACGGTGAGGGTACGGCGTGCCTGCCCTGGATGATCCCCCGTGTCACCCAGAGCAGGCGACCCCGTGCGCTGAGTATATTGGCCAGGAGCCAGTCAACGCAGGAGTAAGCATGTCCCCGCGCAGCGCATCGGTCAATGAAGAATTGCGCAGACGTTCCCGGGAGCGGCTGCTGCAGTCCACGGTCGAACTCGTGGCCGAGCGCGGCTACGAGGCCACGACGCTCGGCGACATCGCCGACCGGGCGGGCGCGGCACGCGGCCTGGTCTCGTACTACTTCCCGGGCAAACGGCAGTTGCTGCAGTCCGCGGTGCACCGGCTGATGCACCTCACCCTGTACGCCGCGCTGGAGCGGGAGCCCCGCAGTGAGTGCGGGCGCGAGCGGCTCGCGCGTGCCGTCGACGCGGTCCTGGGGCTCGCCCGGGACGAACCCCTGCTGATGCGCACGCACATGGCGGGCATCCTCACGGCCGAGGGCTTCGTGCAGTGCCCCGAGCAGCAACGGCTGGCGGAGCTGCTGCGGGACACCGTCGTCCGGTACGGCTCGGCGGACCCGGACACGGACTATCCGCTGCTGCGGGCCCTGCTGATGGGCGCGGTCGTGGCGATCCTGCTGCCCGGCGCGCCGATGCCGGCACAGCGGCTGCGGGCGGAGCTGTTCCAGCGCTACGGGCTGGACTGGGAGCTCGGCGTTCCGCCGGACGGCGGGCCGCCCGGCGGAACGATTCCCTCACCCCCTTCGCACCCTTCGCAGCCCCCGCGCCCGTCGCACCCCTGAGGTCAGTGGTACTCGGGCTGGGTCTGCACGTTGAGCCGGTCCATCCGCACCCACCTGGCGCTGTCGGTGCGCCGGTCGTCGAGCCGAAGCACGTCGAGGCCCTTGACGATGTCGTTCGAGTAGACGTGCCCGTTGTAGTAGTACGCCGACCAGGACCCGCCGAGTCCGAGCTGGTCGGTCGTCAGCGGTCCGCGCTCGAAGTAGGCGATCTCCCTGGGCTGGGCGGAGTCGGTGAACTCCCATACGGAGACGCCGCCCTGGTACCAGGCCTGCACCATGATGTCGCGGCCGCCGCCGACCGGGACCAGCGAGCCGTTGTGGGCCACGCAGTTCTCGGTGTCGGCCTGGTGGCGCGGAATCTTGAAGTAGCCGCGGAAGGCGAGTTTGCGCTGGTCCCCGCGGCCAGTGATGTCGTAGATCCCGTCGGCGCCGCGGTGGGGACCGGTCGCCTCGTTGCAGGTGGCGCCGCCACCGCCGCCGAGTTCGTCGGTGAACACCACCTTGTTCGCACGCTCGTTGAAGGTGGCCGAGTGCCAGAACGCGAAATTCACGTTGTCCTGGACCCGGTCGATGACCCGCGGCTGCTCGGGCCTGCTGATGTCGAAAAGGATGCCGTCACCCATGCAGGCGCCGGCGGCCAGGTTCTTCGACGGCAGCACGGTGATGTCGTGGCAGCCGGTGGTCTTGGAGACACCGGGGTTGGTGGGCGCGCCCGGGTTGCCGCCGTCGGGGAAGAGGACCGGGAAGGCGACGACCGCGGCCTTCGTCGGCGCCTTCTTCGGGACCTTCACGACCGAGATGCCGTCGTGCGGCGGCTTGCAGTCGGGGAAGGCCTCGTTCGGGGAGTACGAGGCGACGTAGAGGTAGATGTCGCGGTCGCCCGGCACCAGGGTGTGGGTGTGTGAACCGCAGGCGGTCTCGACGGACTTGATGTACTTGGGGTTCTTCTTGTCCTTGATGTCGAAGATCTTGATGCCCTCCCACGAGGACTTCTCCGTGGCGGGCTGCGGGACGCTGTTGCAGGAGTCGTCGCTGCGCGAGGAGTCGGTGGAGAGGAAGAGCAGGTCACCGTGGACGGAGATGTCGTTCTGGCCGCCGGGGCAGAGCACCTGGGTGACCGTCTTCGGTGCCTTCGGGTTCGCGATGTCGTAGATGGTGAAGCCGCTGTAGCTGCCCGCGTAGGCGTACCTGCCCTGGAAGGCCAGGTCGGTGTTGATCCCCGCGGGGTCGCTGCTGGGGATGTTGGCCAGGTGCGTGACGTTGGCGCTGTGCACGATCTCGTCCTGGCCGGGGATGTCGCCCGGAGCGAGCTCCCGGCCCTCGGTGAGGCCGGTGCCGTGCTGATGCGCGCTGCCGGGCGCCAAGTCGCCCGGGTCGGGGGTGGCGGCCGCGGGTCCGGCCGCCAGGAGCGTGGTGAGGAGCCCGGCCGCGGCGACGGCCACCCCCACCCTCCTGTTCCGTAACCGCCTGCTGTGTAGCGAGGTCACTGTGCCCTCCCTTGAGAGCCCGATCGGCTCCGCCCGCGAGGGAGCGGAACCAGGACCCCGGCAGTATCTTCCCTTCATGGACATGGCAAAAGACCTCAGGGGCCGCCCCCGGTCCTTACCGGCGCCGCCCGTCCGGTTCGCCGCTGTGGTGGCGGCGGCCGCCGGCCTCCTGCTGACGCTCTCCGGCTGCCAGGGCGACCAGGGGCCGGACCGGGCCGACGACGGACGGGCCGCGGTCGTCGCACCGGGCCGGCCGGGCGAGAAGGCCCGTCACCTCACGCCCGAAGAGGCCGCGAAGGCGAAACCGGACGACAGCCCGAACGCCGCCGACCACGCCTACGTGTCGCGCATGATCGAACACCACCGGCAGGCCCTGACGATGAGCGCCCTGGCCCCCGAGCGGGCCTCGGCGGACGGGGTCAAACGGCTGGCGGAGCGGATCACGGCGGCCCAGAAGCCCGAAATCGGCGCGATGGAGAAGTGGTTGGCCCTCCATCCGGCCCCGGCGGCGGCCTCCGGCGGGCACGGGCAGGGCCACGACCACGGCGCGATGCCGGGCATGGCGACCGAGCGGCAGCTGGCGGATCTGACCGCGGCCAGGGGGACCGACTTCGACCGGCTCTTCCTGACCCTGATGACCGCCCACCACGAGGGCGCCGTGACGATGGCCGGCGAGGCGCTGGCGGGCGGGAACAACGTGGCCGTGGAGGAGATGGCCACCGAGGTGGTGGCCACGCAGAGCGCCGAGATCCACCGGATGCGCACGATGGGCTGACTCCCCGGGGGGCCGGTGTCATGCTGGGACCACCTGCGGGAGGAGCTCCGCCGTGCTTCGAGTCGCCGTTGTCGGATCGGGCCCCAGCGGGGTCTACGCGGCCCAGACGCTGGTGCAGCAGCGCGAGGTGCCCGGGGTACGGGTGGACGTGCTGGACCGGCTCCCCGCCCCCTACGGGCTCGTCCGGTACGGGGTCGCCCCGGACCACGAGAAGATCAAGTCGCTCCAGGGCAGCCTGCGCACCGTGCTGGAGGACGAGCGGATCCGCTTCCTCGGCAACGTGGAGGTCGGCGGGGAGGCGCTGCCCACGGACCGGCTGCTGGAGCTTTACCACGCGGTGGTGTACTGCGTGGGCGCGGCCCGGGACCGGATGCTGGGGATCCCCGGCGAGGAGCTGACCGGGGTGCATTCCGCGACGGCCTTCGTGTCCTGGTACAGCGGGCACCCGGACGCCGCCGCCGAGGCCTTCGACCTGCCCGGCGTGGATGTGGCGGTGGTGGTCGGGGCGGGCAACGTCGCGGTGGACGTGACGCGGATCCTGGCCCGGGGCACGGCCGAACTGACGCCGACGGACATGCCGCAGCCCGCGCTCGGCGCGCTCGCGGAGAGCGGGGTGCGCGAGGTGGCGATGGTGGCCCGGCGGGGTCCCTCGCAGGGCAGGTTCACCACCAAGGAGCTGCGTGAGCTGGGCACCCTGCCGGGCGTGGACACCTGGGCCGACCCGGCCGAACTGGCCCTCGACCCCGTGTACGCCGACCCGGAGGCGGCCGCCGCCCTGCCGGCGGTGGCCCGGCGGAACCTGGAGGTGCTGCGCGGCTGGTCGGGAGCCCGCCCGGACGCGGGTCCGCGCCGGATCGCACTGCGGTTCTACCTTCGGCCGGTGGAGATCCTGGGCGGTCCGGACGGCCGGGTCACCGGGATGCGCTTCGAGCGCACCGCCCCGGACGGGCGGGGCGGTGTGACCGGGACGGGCGTGCACGAGGACGTCGAGGCGCAGTTGGTGCTGCGCTCGGTGGGGTACAAGGGCGTTCCCCTCGCCGGGCTGCCCTTCGACGCCGCGAAGGGTACGGTCCCGCACGCGGCGGGCCGGGTGCTGCGCGCGGGCCGGGCCTCGGTCGGCGAGTACGTGGCGGGCTGGATCAAGCGTGGCCCGACCGGGGTGATCGGCACGAACCGGCCCTGCGCCAAGGAGACCGTGTCCTCGCTGCTCCAGGACGCGGGGGCACTGGCCCGGCGCGACCTCCCCGGGGACCCGCTGGACGCCCTGCGGGCGGCGGGTCTGCACCCGGTGCGGTGGCCGGGCTGGCTGGCCATCGAGGCGGCCGAGGCCGATCTGGGGCGCTCCCTGGGCCGCCGCTCGGTGAAGATCCCGGACTGGCAGGGCCTGTTGGACGCGGCGGGCCCGGGCCGGGCGTAGGACGTCGCCCTCTCCCGTGCAAGTGCTTCCGGGTGGTCCTCCGGGCCGGAATGCCCTCGGGCGGGAGTGTCGCCGTCCCCGCCCCGGGCACACCGGCCGATCATGTCGCTGGAACGAAGGCCCGGAGCGGTATGCGGATGGAGCGTCATGGCACCGAACGGATTGCGCCGGTCATGGAGCGGGTGGCAGCCCTGGGTCCTCGGGGTGGCGACGGCGGCCCTGCTGGTTTCGGCGCCCTCGTACGCCGCGGCGGCCGGGGCGGGCACGGCCGGCCGGAGCGACCGGCCGGGCATCGCGGGCCAGGCCGGCGGGAGTGCCGCCCTGTGCCCGGAGCACGCCATGGCCGGCGGCCCCGGGTGGTGCCCTCCGCCGCGCTGCGAGGCCGGGCATCCCGGCTGCGAGGGCCCCGGTGTGCCTCTCGGTGAGGTCACGGTGATCAAGGAGGACGGGGCGACCGGCAACCCCCTGGGCGGGGCCGTCTTCCAGCTCTGGGAGGAGACCAACGGCATCCCGGGACTCCAGCCCACCGGCAGCGACCCGGACACCTCCATCGGCGGCACCTGCACCACCTCGGCCGACGGCACGTGCACCCGCACCCTGCCGACCGGCGTCTACTACTGGCAGGAGACCCAGGCCCCGCCCGGCTACGACCTGCCCCTCAACCCGGTGTTCGGCCCACTGGTGCTGACGGAGGAGAACATCGCCGAAGGCGTGACGGTGACCGCCGAGAACACGGTCACGCCCGTGACCGCCGGTGAGGTCGCCTGACGGGCCCCTCACGGATCCGGTCGGGTCACAGCGCGCCGGCGAGATACCGGGCCACCGCCGAGCCGCCCCGTCGCACGCGCCGCGGCTCAGGACGCGAGCCGGGCCGCCTCGGCCGCGGCCGCCGCGAGGACGCTGTCGAGGAGGCCGGGGAAGAGCGTCTCCAGTTCCTCCCGGCGCAGGGCGTTGAGCTTGGTGGTGCCGCGGTAGGCCTGGCGCACGACGCCGCTCTCGCGCAGGACGCGGAAGTGGTGGGTGGTCGTGGACTTGGTGACCGGCAGGTCGAAGTACGAGCAGGACAGGTCCTCGGCCGAGGCGGCCAGGTCCAGGACGATGGACAGCCGGACCGGATCGGACAGCGCGTGCAGCACGCCTTCCAGGCGGATCTCGCCCGCTTCGGGGTGGGCGAGGGTGCGGGAGGTGTCCCGTTCCGTCATGTCCCTGCTCCACTCACTCGATCGGTCCGTTCCGGATTGTGTGTGGGTCCCATCGTACGAGAGTCGTCGAAGAAGGCGGGCCGGTCGGGGAAACCGGGGGTACGGCTCCGGGGCGGGCGGCGCCGGAGCCGTCCCCGCGTCACCAGGAGCGGTGGTACTGCTCGGGCGTACGGATCTCCCCGCCCAGCTCCTTGGCGGCGCGGCGGGCCCAGTACGGGTCGCGGAGCAGTTCCCGGCCCAGCAGGACGGCGTCGGCCTCCCCGTTGGCGAGGATCTTCTCGGCCTGCTCCGGTTCGGTGATCAGGCCGACCGCGGCCACGGGAAGGGCGGTCCCGGCCTTGACCCGGGCCGCGAAGGGGACCTGGAAGCCGGGGCCCACGGGGATCTGCGCGTGCGGCGCGAGGCCGCCGGTGGAGACGTCGAGCAGGTCCACCCCGTGCTCCAGCAGCAGATCCGCCAGCCGGACCGTCTCGTCGGCGGTCCAGCCCTCGTCCTCCAGCCAGTCGGTGGCGGAGATCCGGAAGAACAGCGGGAGTTCCTCGGGCCACACCGCCCGTACGGCGTCCACCACTTCGAGGGCGAAGCGGGTGCGGTTCTCGAACGAGCCGCCGTACTCGTCGGTGCGCCGGTTGCTGAACGGGGAGAGGAACTCGCCGATGAGGTAGCCGTGGGCGCCGTGGATCTCGACGACCTCGTAGCCCGCGGCCAGTGAGCGCTCGGCGGCGGCCGCGAACTGGCCGGTGATCTCCCGGATCTCCTCGACCGTCAGCTCGTGCGGCACCGGGTGGTCCTCGGAGAACGGCAGCGCGCTCGGGGCGAGCGGCTGCCAGCCGTGCGCCTCGGGCCCGACCGGTCGTCCGCCCTTCCAGGTGCGGTCGGTGGAGGCCTTGCGGCCGGCATGTGCGATCTGGATGCCGGGGACGGCGCCCTGGGCCTTGACGAAGGAGGTGATCCGGCACAGTGCCTCGACCTGGGTGTCGTTCCAGATGCCGAGGTCGTAGGGGGAGATCCGGCCTTCCGGGGAGACCGCGGTGGCCTCCTGGACGATCAGCCCGGTACCGCCGGTGGCGCGGGCGGCGTAGTGCGCGAAGTGCCAGTCGCCGGCCACGCCCGCGTTCGGGCCGAACGCCTCGGCGCTGTACTGGCACATCGGGGCCATCCACACCCGGTTCGGGATGGTGACGGAGCGGAGCGTGTAGGGCGCGAACAGGGCGGCGAAGGCGGCGGGTGCAGCACTCATCAGGCTCTCCAGATACGACCGGGCATGCCGGGGATCGATCAAGTACGAGAGATACCGTACTACGAATTTCCTCGTACTACGAGACCTCTCGTACAAGCTCGTCGAGTTCCGCGCGCAGCGCTCCCGCCAGGGCCGCCAGATCCGGGACGGCCTCCGCGTCGGCGACCAGTCCGTAGTGGACCGTCCCCTTGTACGTGGAGACCGCGACGGCCAGGGACTGCCCCCGGGCCAGCGGGGCGAGCGGGTACACCTCGCGGACCGGGCTGCCGCCCAGGGTGAAGGTGAAGCCCGGCAGCGGCACGCTCGTGACCAGGATGTCGAAGAGCAGCCGGGCGGCCTGGGCCACGAGCGGGCCGCCGAGCCGGTGGCCCAGCGGATGGACGTGGTCGGCGAGCAGGGCGACGGCCCCGGCGCCGCGGGCGGGTCCGGCGTCCTTGTTGCGGTCCATGGCGGCGCGCACGCTGTCCAGGCGGCGCAGCGGATCGGATTCGGCGAGCGGCAGCCGGAGGAGATAGCCGGAGAGCCGGTTCCCGGCGCCCCCCGAGCCTCCGGGCCCGCGACGGCGGGACACCGGGATCAGCGCGCGCGGGCCGGCGCCCCAGGGCTCGGGATCACCCCGCTCCGCCAGCCAGCGCCGTAGGGCGCCCGCGACCAGGGCGATCAGCACGTCGTTGACGGTGCCACCGGCGCCCTTGCGGACGAGGTTCACCTCGTCCAGGTCGAGTGCGAGGCCGGCCACCGCACGGGCCCCCGAGCCGGCGGAGCCCGCGGTGAGGGCGGCCGGCACCCCGAGCGGCAGTCCGGCGCGGGCCACGGCGGCGCCGATCTCCAAGGCCTGGCCGACGTCCTGGACCCGGGCCGCCAGGACCCCGGGAAGCCGGCGCAGGACGGAGCCGCCCCGCTGCTCGGGGACCGGGCGCACGGGCGGCCGGGGGGCCGTCGCCTCGTCGAACAGGGTGGCCGCGAGGGCCAGCGCGCCCAGGCCGTCGGCGAGGGCGTGGTGGAACTTGAAGAGCACCGCGAAGGAGTCCGGATCGGGTCCGGCCAGCACGTGCGCCTCCCACGGAGGCAGCGCCCGGTCCAGCGGCCGGGCCATCAGAGGTCCGGCGGCGGCGTGCGGAACGGCCTCGCCGGTACGGACGAGGAACACGTGCCGGGCCGGGTCGAAGCCGGGGTCCGGCGACCAGGCGGCCGCGCCGACCGGCAGCAGCACGTCGCGGATCCGGCGGCGCAGGCGCGGCACGGCCGCGCAGCGGGCGGTGAGCAGGCGGGCGGCCCGCTCCGCGGCGCCGGGCCCGGTCGCGCGGAAGACGGCGAGGGCACCCAGGTGCATGGGGTGGTCGGCGGATTCGATCCGCCAGAAGGCGAGGTCGAGCGGGGGCAGGTGCTCGGTGGCCACATACGTCCTCTCGCGTGCGGCGGCAGTGACCTGAAGTCAATCCATTACGGACACCCGCATGCAAGCAGCAACCATTTCCGGGCGGTAAATGATCGGTATTGATCTGCTCATCAGCAGCCCTGCACCGTCCGCCAGGTCACTGTCACCGGTCGGGTGCAGACTGGCCGAAAAGATACTCCGCAAGGAACGCCCGCCGAGGGCGACGAGGCCCGGAGGTGCCGGCCATGGCCGACGCAGTACTGCTCGTGGGAACCCGCAAAGGACTCTTCATCGGCCGCCGCCGGGGTGATGCGCCCTGGGAGTTCGACGGGCCCCATTTCAACGCCCAGGCGATCTACGCGGTCGCCGTCGACCGGCGGGGCCCGGCGCCCCGGCTGCTGGTCGGCGGGGACAGCTCGCACTGGGGGCCGTCCGTCTTCAGCTCCGACGACCTCGGCGCGACCTGGCGCGAGCCCGCCGCGCCGGCCGTGAAGTTCCCCCAGGACACCGGGGCCTCCCTGGAGCGGGTCTGGCAGCTGCAGCCGGCCGGCCCCGAGGCCCCGGACGTGGTCTACGCGGGGACGGAACCGGCCGCGCTGTTCCGCTCGACCGACCGGGGCGACTCGTTCGAGCTGGTCCGCCCGCTGTGGGAGCACCCGAGCCGCGGGAAGTGGGTACCGGGCGGCGGCGGTGAGGGCCTGCACACGGTGATCACCGACCCGCGCGACCCGGACGCCGTGACCGTGGCCGTGTCCACCGCCGGGGTCTTCCGGACCCGCGACGGCGGGGCCAGCTGGGCGCCGTCCAACACGGGGGTCTCGGCGGTGTTCCTGCCGGACCCGAACCCGGAGTTCGGCCAGTGCGTGCACAAGATCGCCCAGGACGCCGGGGACACGGACCGGCTGTACCTGCAGAACCACTGGGGCGTCTACCGCAGCGACGACGCGGGCGGCCGGTGGACCGACATCGGCGGCGGCCTGCCCTCCGACTTCGGGTTCGCGGTCGCGGCCCATCCGCACCGGCCGGACACCGCCTACGTCTTCCCGCTCAACGCCGACTCCGACCGGGTCCCGGCCGAGCACCGGTGCCGGGTCTTCCGCACCCGGGACGCGGGCGCCACCTGGGAGCCGCTGGCGCGCGGGCTCCCGGCCGGGGACCACTACGGCACGGTGCTCCGGGACGCGCTGTGCACGGACGACGCGGACCCGGCGGGCATCTACTTCGGCAACCGCAACGGAGAGGTGTACGCCAGCCACGACGACGGCGAGAGCTGGCAACTGCTCGCCGAGCACCTGCCCGACGTCCTGTGTGTGCGGGCGGCCACGTTCGGCCAGTAGAGTGATCCACCGTGGCAGCACGACCGTTGAACGAGATCGTCGAGCCGGGCTGGGCCCGTGCTCTGGAGCCGGTGGCGGGGCAGATCGCCGCCATGGGCGACTTCCTGCGCGCCGAGATCGCGGCGGGGAGGACGTACGTACCGGCCGGGGCCAATGTGCTGCGCGCCTTCCAACAGCCCTTCGACGAGGTCAAGGTACTGATCGTCGGGCAGGATCCCTACCCCACGCCGGGACACGCGGTGGGCCTGTCCTTCTCGGTCGCCCCCGACGTACGGCCGGTACCGCCGAGCCTCGACAACATCTTCCTGGAGATGCACCGGGACATCGGCACCGGCCGCCCGGCGAACGGCGACCTCACCCCGTGGACCCGGCAGGGCGTCCTGCTGCTCAACAGGTCGCTCACGACCGCGCCCCGGCGCTCCAACGCGCACCAGGGCAAGGGCTGGGAAGCCGTCACCGACCAGGCCATCCGGGCCCTGGCCGCGCGCGGCAAGCCGCTGGTCTCCATCCTCTGGGGACGGGCGGCCCGCAACCTGCGGCCGCTGCTCGGCGAACTGCCCGTCGTGGAGTCCTCGCACCCCTCCCCCAAGTCGGCCGACTACGGGTTCTTCGGCTCCCGGCCGTTCAGCCGGACGAACGAGCTGCTGGTGGGCCAGGGTTCACAGCCTGTGGACTGGCGCTTGCCGTCAGTCAGTTGAACGTATCTGATATTCACCGGATAAATACGGACAAATGCCTCGCGAGAAGGCCCTGCCCGAACACCTTGTTCCGATAAGCCAGTAGCATGCGGCGCCATGAGCTCCCCCACTGGGCCCGCAAATGGCCTGCCCGTACGAATGCCGCGACCCCGCCAGACCGGACGGCACCGCCGGCCCGAGCCCGCGGTGGCGCCCGAGGGCGCGCCCGCGCTGGTGCTCGCCGTGCCCGGTGCCCCCTCGGCCGCCTCGCGAGGGCTCGCGGAAGAGATCATCAGCATCGGCCGCTCCGAGCTGCCGGGCCTCGACGCCCGGATCGGCTTCCTCGAAGGTGACGACGCCACCGAGTTCCCGTCCCTGTCCGGCGTGCTGACCGCCGTCGCGACCGAGCGTGTCGCGCGCGCGGAGTTCGCCCGCGCGGCCGGCCACGAGGTGCCCGCGCCGACCGGCCCGGACGCCGTGGTCGTGCCGCTGCTGGCCGGCCCCGACAGCGACCTGCTCCGCCGGATCCGCCAGGCGCTGATGGACTCCTCGGCCGCCGCCGAGCTGGCCGACGTGCTCGGCCCGCACCCGCTGCTCGCCGAGGGCCTGCACGTGCGGCTGTCCGAGGCGGGCCTGGCCCGCGCCGACCGCGCCCGGCTCTTCACCGTGACCACCGCCGCCGACGGCATCGTCCTGGTCACCACCGGTGGCGAGGAGGCCGTACAGGCCGCCGGGATCACGGGCATGCTGCTCGCCGCCCGGCTCGCCGTGCCCGTCATGGCCGCCGCGCTCGACCAGGAGGGCTCGGTGGCCGCGGTCGCCGAGCAGCTGCGCCGCGAGGGCTCCACGCTGCTCGCGCTCGCCCCGTACCTGATCGGCCCGGAGGCCGCCGACGGGCTCCTCGACACCGCCTGCAAGGAGGCCGACTGCGCCACCGCCGAGGTGCTCGGCGCATACGGCGCGCTCGGCAAGCTGGCCGTCGCGCAGTACGCCGCGGCGCTCGGGATCACCCAGGACGCCGCCGCACACTGACCCGCCCGTACGACGCGAAGGGCCCCCGGGGGGCCACGGGAGACCGTGGCCGCCGGGGGCCCTTCCGTGTGCGCCGCGCGCCCGTGTCAGCCGAAGACCACGCAGGTGGCCGCGGGCACGGCCAGCGAGCCGGCCCGGCGCGGCTGCCCGGTCAGCGGGTCCACCTCGAACCAGGTGACGTCCCCCGAGCGCTCGTTGGCCGCGTAGAGCCGGCTCCCCGAGGGGTCGACGGCGAGATCGCGCGGCCACGCGCCGCCGCAGTCCACGGCGCCGGTGAGCCGCGGCTTCCCGGGGCCGTCGGCGAGGGAGAGGGTGACGATCGTGTCGGCCCCCCGGACGGCCGCCCAGACGAATCGGCCGTCGGGTGAGGCGACGATCGCCGAGGGATAGGCCCGTACGGCCCCTGAGGCGCCCCCGGAGGCCACTGGAACCTCACCGACCGGTTCCAGTCGCCCGGACGCCCCGTTCCAGCGGCAGACGGTCACCTGCGGCTCCAGCTCGTGCAGGACGTACGCCACCGCGCCCTGCGGATGGAAGGCGAGGTGGCGGGGGCCGGTGCCGGCGCGCAGCGCGGTCTCGGCGTGCACCCGCAGCGCCCCGGTGGCCGGGTCGAGCGCGCAGATCCGTACCGAGTCGGTGCCGAGGTCCACGCTGAGCACCCAGCGGCCGGTCGGGTCGGGCAGCACCTGATGGGCGTGCGGGCCCTCCTGCCGTCCGGCGTCGGGGCCGGAACCCCGGTGCGGCAGGACGTGGGAGGGCCCGCCCGGGCGGCCGTCGGCGGCGAGCGGAAGGCTGCTGACGCTGCCGGAGGTGTAGTTGGCGGTGAGCAGCCTGCGCCCGGCCACACTGAGATGGGTGGGTCCGGAGCCCCCGACGCGCACGGGTACGCCGAGCGGGGCGAGGCCGCCGGCGGTGGGCCGGAAGGCCGCCGCCTCGCCCCGCTCGGTCTCGCTCACCGCGTAGAGGACGCCGGTGTCCCGGGCGAGGGCGAGGTACGACGGATCCTCGGCGGTGGCGACCGAGAGCGGGGTCAGCGCCCCGGTCTTCGGATCCACGGCCGCGATGGTCACACCGCGGCCGCCCCCCGAGGTGAAGGAGCCGATGTAGGCCCGGTGTTCGCCGCTTCGGTCCTTGCTGTCCGCGCCGCCCACAGGAAACCCCTCTCACCGCTTTCGGATCCGTCCGGAGCCGACGGTAACAGAAGGTCTAGACCAAATCCCGTCCTTGGGCCCGCTCCTGCGCGCCGGGGTGGTGGACGTAGGCCGTACTGCTGCTGCGGTCCTCGTAGGTGCGGTGGAAGACGGGGGTCGCGGAGCCGGAGATCGGCGGCACGATCCAGGACCAGTCCGCGCCCACCTCGCGCCCCTTGCGCTCCTCCCGTTCCATGTGGGAGAGGAAGCGCCGGGACTCGGTGTGGTGGTCGGCGATCGTGACCCCGGCCCGGTCGAAGGAGTGCAGGACGGCCCGGTTCAGTTCGACGAGCGCGCGGTCCTTCCAGAGGGACCGGTCGCTGGAGGTGTCCAGGCCCAGGCGGCGGGCGACGGCGGGCAGCAGGTTGTACCGGTCGGTGTCCGCGAGGTTGCGGGCGCCGATCTCGGTGCCCATGTACCAGCCGTTGAACGGCGCGGCCGGGTAGTGGATGCCGCCGATCTCCAGGCACATGTTGGAGATGGCGGGTACGGCGTGCCAGCGCAGCCCCCAGTCCGCCCAGCCCTCGCCGTCGGGGTGGTCGATCGGCACCTCCAGGACGGCGTCGGCGGGGGTGTCGAACCAACGGGGTTTGTCGTCGACGCCCTGGACCACGAGCGGCAGGAGGTCGAAGGGGGTTCCGGGGCCACCGGACCAGCCGAGCCGGAGGAGGGCCTCGGTGAGCGGGGCGTTGCGGGCGTCGCCGACGGTTATCGACGGATGGTCGCCGTATCCCGCGTATCTGACCAGCTGCTCGCTCCAGATCAGCGGGCCGGGCCGGGCCGGGGTGTCCGGGGCGAAGACCGTGATCGTGGGCCTGACCCTGCCCCCGTTGGTGGCCTCGCGCAGGTGGTCGAAGCATTCGGCGGCGATGTCGTCGGCGTCGGTGAGCCCGCGGCGGTCGCGGACCCGCAGCGAGTTCCAGTAGAGGCGGCCTATGCAGCGGTTGCTGTTGCGCCAGGCCACCCGGGCCCCGTGGACCAGTTCCTCGGGGGTGTGCACATAACTGCCGGTCTCGGCGAGCTCGGCCCTCACGGCGGCGAGCCGGGCGCGCGGATCGCCGGCCTCCGCGTTCTCCCGGTGGAAGAGTCGGATGAACTCCTCGGCCGCTTCCCACACCTGAGCGGTGGTGGAGCGCTGTTGAAGAATTTCCATTCCCGGCGGTTACCCCCTGTCCGACCAGATCCACCCTGTAGGTGCCGGATGAATGTGCAATAAACAATTACCCGTTGTACATGCCGCAGGTCAGCGTGGGGTGATTGGCAATCAGGGAGCACTCCTCCGGGTGATCCCTCGCGGATCGGGCTGCAGCAGGGCACACGGGGGCGTATGATCCGGCTCGTTCCGGGAGTTGGCCGTGCGCAGGGGTCAGCCGTGCGCCGGGTCAGCGGCAGGGGCGGCTCATGTAGAGCGCCTGCTCACCGGCCGCCGGTGTGCCGCCGTACAGCGCGGTGTCGAGGCCGCAGAAGGTGAATCCCATGCGCCGGTAGGCGTGCACCGCGGGGGCGTTGACCGAGCTGACCTCCAACCACAGGTGCTCCGCTCCCCGTTCGCGGGCGAAGCGCTCGGCGCACTCCATCAGGGCGCGGCCGATGCCGCGTCCCCGGTGACCTGGCGAGACCTCGATGTCCTCGATGGTCAGCCGCCGGTTCCAGGGGGCGTAGCCGACGGCGGCGAACCCGCAGAGCAGGTCGCCGTCGAGGGCCACGAAGGTCCGCGCGTCGGCGTCCGAGTCCTTCCCGCCGCCGAAGACCTGCTCGTCGTGCTCCTCCGGCGGGAACACCTTGTGCACGGGCGGGTCCACCGGGACCTCGCGGAGCAGGAAACCGGAGCCCGCGCCGTCGCCCGAGCCGGGGTCGCTCACCTCGAAGACCGTGGCGGTGGTGAAGGAGCTGTCCAGGGCCTCGATGGCACCCGCGTCCTCGGGACGGGCGAGGCGGTAGACGATTCCGTCGGCTGAGCCGTGTGCGGTGGTCATGAGATCCACGGTACGCAAAAAATCCCCCGGCCGAATTGGCTGCCGAGGGAGAAGAGAGCGTATATTCAATGGTTCACGACTTCGCCTGAAACGAAGTCGTGAGGAAGCTTACGAGGACACCGTATCGCGGCAGGAGTGCAATTGTCAACCGAGGAATTCCGGAAAGAGCAGCAATTCGTCACCGAGCTCTACGAGCGCCTCGACGGTCTGCGTGACCAGGCCGAACGGGCGGTCGAAGGGGCGCTGCGCGATGTCGGAACCGGGTTTCAGGCGCGGCTGGAGCGGGACGTCCTGGTCGCCGAGCAGTCCGGTCTGCTTTCCGCCCTGAATGCGGGCGAGAACGGTCTCTGTTTCGGCCGTCTGGAGTTCTCCGACGGCCGGGACCACCACATCGGCCGCCTCGGAATCCGGGCCGACGACGCGGAACGCACTCCGCTGGTCCTGGACTGGCGCGCGGACGTGGCCCGCCCCTTCTACCTCGCCACCGGCCACACCCCCATGGGGCTGCGCCGCCGCCGGCACATCAGCAGCCGGGGGCGCGTGGTCACCGCGCTGCACGACGAGATCCTCGACCTGACCGACGCCGAGCGCACCGGGCACGAGGGCGCGGACGCGGACGCCGTGCTGCTCGCCGCGCTCGACGCGGCCCGGACCGGCCGGATGCACGACATCGTGCGCACCATCCAGGCCGAGCAGGACCGGATCATCCGCTCCACGCACCGCGGGGTGCTGGTCGTCGAGGGCGGTCCCGGCACCGGCAAGACCGCGGTCGCGCTGCACCGCGCCGCGTACCTGCTGTACGCCCACCGGGAGCTGCTCGCCAAGCGCGGTGTGCTGATCGTCGGACCGGGCCCCGCCTTCCTCGGCTACATCGGCGGGGTGCTCCCGGCCCTCGGCGAGACGGGCGTCCTGCTGGCCACCCCGGGCGAGCTCTTCCCGGGCGTGCACGCCACCGGCACCGACCGCCCGGGGGCGGCCGCGGTGAAGGGGCGGGCCGCGATGGCGGAGGTCCTCGCCCGGGTGGTGGCCGACCGGCAGTGCCTGCCGGAGCACGTCCCCGCGGACACCGGCGAGGAGTACGACACCGTCCCCGAGCCGGCCCTGGAGATCGACCACGAGGAGTACGGCACCCTGCTGCTGGACCGCACGATGGCGTACGAGGCGCGGGACCGGGCCCGGGCCACCGGGCTGCCCCACAACCAGGCGCGGCCCTCCTTCGCCTTCCCGGTCATCGACGCGCTCACCGCGCAGCTCGCCGACCGGCTGGGCGCCGATCCGTACGGCGGGCCGAACCTGCTGGGTTCGGACGACATCGCCCAGCTCGGCAAGGAGATCGCGACGAGCGCCGCCGTGCATGCGGCGATCGATTCGCTGTGGCCCTCCCTCACCCCCCAGCAGCTGATCGCCGACTTCCTGGCGGAGCCCACCCACCTGCCCGCGCACGAGGCCGACCTGATCCGCCGCGCGCCCTCGGCCCGGCCGGACTGGACCCCGGCCGACGTGCCGCTCCTGGACGAGGCGGCCGAGCTGCTCGGCGAGGACGACACGGCCCGGAGGGCCGCCGAGGAGCGGGACCGGCAGCGGCGCATCGCCTACGCGCAGGGCGTGCTGGACCTGTCCGAGGGCTCTCAGTCGTACGAGTTCGAGGACGAGGAGAACGAGTTCCTCGCGGCCCACGACATCATCGACGCGGAGCGGATGGCAGAGCGCCACGAGGAGGCCGACCACCGCAGTACCGCCGAGCGGGCCGCGGCCGACCGCACCTGGGCCTTCGGGCACGTGATCGTGGACGAGGCCCAGGAGCTGTCGGCGATGGCGTGGCGGCTGCTGATGCGGCGCTGCCCGACCCGGTCGATGACCCTGGTCGGCGACCCGGCGCAGACGGCCGACGAGGCGGGTTGCGGCTCGTGGGCGCGGATCCTGTCGCCGTACGTGGGCGAGCGCTGGGAGCTGGTCCGGCTGGGGGTCAACTACCGCACGCCGGCGGAGATCATGGAGGTGGCGGCGGCCGTGCTGCGCACCCGCGATCCCGGCTTCGAACCCCCGCGTTCGGTACGGGCCACCGGGGTGCGGCCGTGGGCGCACGCGGCCGGCGACCTGGCGGCGGCGACCCGGGAGGCCGTGGCGCGGGAGCTGCCGGCCGAGGGCCGGCTCGCGGTGATCGCGCCGCGGGCGCGGCACGCGGCGCTGGCCGCCGTACTGCCGGGGGTACGCGCGGACGCGGAGCCGGACCTGACCGGGGAGGTGGTCCTGCTGGACCCGCGCCAGGCCAAGGGGCTGGAGTTCGACACGGTGATCGTGGTGGAGCCGGACGAGTTCCGGCCGAGCGACCTGTACGTGGCGCTGACCCGGGCCACCCAGACCCTCGGGGTGGTGCACACCGCCGGCCGGCTGCCGGCGGGGCTGGCGGACACCCCGGAGGGGCTGCTCAGGCGCTGATGACCAGCGGCGCCCGGGGGTCGGTGCGCAGCGGGGTCGCCAGTGCCACGAGGGTGTGCTCCAGGCCGTGGAGGTGGGCGAGGGCCGGTTCCGCGGCGGCGGGCCGGGGGTGCGGCACGGTGGCGATCCCGGGCGTGCCGTGCGGGGCGGTCAGGGCCTCCACCGCGGCCTCCACGCGCCAGCAGGCGGCGGCCAGCCGGGCGTCGTGCGAGGCCTGCGGGTCGGCGGCGACGGCGACCAGCCCGCGCACGTCGCGGGCGCAGTCGTCGAGCAGCGCGAGCACCTGCCGGGCCCGGGCCTTGCGGGCGCGCAGCGGGCTCAGCGGGTGGACGAGCGGCGCGAGCGCCATCCGGACCCGGGCCAGCAGCAGCTCCAGCTCGGCTGCGTGCGGGGCGGGGTCGGCGTCCGGGTCGCCCGCGAGGCGGTCCAGGGCGGCCGCCGTTGAGGCGCGTACGCAGTGCAGGGCGCGCTGGATCCACGCGTCGTTGGCGGCGTGGGTGGTGACCGGAAGGATGAGTACGACGGCGAGGGCGGCGCCGAGCGCGCCGATGGCGGTCTCCTGGAAGCGCAGGAGCAGCAGTCCGGGGTGCAGGACGCCGAGGAGGCCGTAGAGCAGGCCGGCCATGACGGTGACGAAGAACATCATCCAGGAGTACGAGGGCGCGGCCGTGTAGAAGATCCCGAAGACGCATACGGCGACCAGTACGGCGGTGGGCGCGGGCGCGCCGTGCAGGGGTACGGCGATCAGCAGCCCGGCGGCGATGCCGACGACGGTGCCGAGGACGCGGCGGAAGCCCCGTACGAGGGTCTCGCCCCGGGAGGCGGTGTTCACGAAGATCCACCAGGAGGTGCCGACGGCCCAGTACCAGCGGTCGTCGGAGAGCGCCTGGCCGATGCCGAGCGCGAAGGCGCAGGCGGCGGTGGCCTGGAAGGCCTGCCGGGTGGTCGGCCGCGCGAGCCCGGTTCCGGGCAGGCCGGGCGGGGCGGCGGGGGGCGGGGTGCGCCGCTCGATGGGCCACAGCAGGAAGCGCACGGCTCCGGCGGCGAGGAGCGCCAGGCCGACGGAGGCGTACAGCTCGGGCAGCTGCGCGGGCCGGGCGTGCAGGAACTGGGTGACGAAGAACATCATGAAGCCGAAGATCCCGAGGGCGTGTCCGCGCGGGCCGAAGCGGCGGGCGTACACCCCGGCGAACACGACGGCGAGGAAGGCGGCGTCCCGGGCGAGCGGCACCCCGTGCAGGGTGGTGGCGAGGGCCAGGACGGGGAATCCGGCGACGGGCAGCAGGGCGGTGGTCAGGCGCTGGGCCCGGACGTCCGCGTCGAGCACGGTGAAGAGGGCGAGCAGGGCCGCCAGTCCCCCGGTGATGGAGGCGGTCAGGGAGAGACCGCACACTTCGGCGAGGGCGACGGCGGCGGCGACGCCGATCACCGCGCGGGCCGAGTTCCGCAGTCTCATACGCCCCGGATCCGGAGCCACGAACATCCTCTTCACGGCGGTGTGCCGCCCCCCTTGCAGTGCTGCGCGCCGGCCCGGCGCCGCCCGGGGGTGGTGGGCGGCGGACGGGCACGGCGAAGGCGCCGCGCTCCGGAACCGGCTTCGTTGCCGTCCGGCGCTGCGCGGCGCCGTAAGTACATGGATACGACACAGATAAGCATCCGGGGACCCACTGGCTCAACCGAGCTTGCGGACACTGGGCCATTGGCACATGAACTGGACGGACTTGTCGGCCACGGGCCTACCAACGGACCAGTCGGTGGGCACCCTCTGCCGACCCGGGGCGCCGCCCTGACGGGCCCTGCGCACCGGCCGGGTCGCGCCGCCGTGGCCGGCTCTCGTCCACGTGACCACGCGCTGTTATCGTGCAGCGACCCGCGGGGCGTACGGAAGGGGACCGACGTTGGCGCGTACGGCGGAGTCCGGGGAGGCCGAGGCGTTCAGCCGGGCCGCGGTGGCGGTCTTCCGGCTGAACGGACGGTTCACGGCGGCCCTCGACCGGCTCACGCTCGACTCGGGGCTCAGTGCCGCGCGCTGGCAGATACTCAGCACGGTGACGGACGAATCACTGTCCGTGTCCGCCGTGGCCCGGCGGGTGGGGACCACCCGGCAGAGCGTGCAGCGCATAGCGGACCTGCTGGTGCGGCAGGGGCTCGCGGTCTACCTGGACAATCCGGCGCATCGGCGGGCCAAGCTGCTCACCGCCACCGAGCACGGCGTGGCCGCGAAACGGGAGATCGACTCCTGTCTCGCCGGGCTGGCCCGGCAGTTGTGCGAGGGCCTCGGCGGCGAGGACGAGGTGCACCGCACGGCCGAGGTGCTGCGGGGCCTGTCCGGCGCGTTGTCGTCGATCGGATCCGACGACTCTCGGTGAGGCCCGCGTGCGTGTCCACCGCTATACGGACAAGCTGGCCTGAAACCGCCTGCATTTTTCCCAAGAGTTGACTGCACCGAGGAACGCTCTTTGCGGTACCGTTCGCGCCTGACGCGGGGTTTCAAGGCCGGGGGACCTTTTGAATCGGTTTGTCTTCAGAGTGCTGGGACCGCTGCTCGTCCAGACCGATGACGGTCCGCTGCGCATCAACGGCCGGCGCCAGGCAACGGTCCTGTCGATGCTGCTGCTCTCCGCTGACCGGATCGTGTCGGTGGACACCCTGGTGGACGCCGTCTGGCCGGAATCTCCCCCGGCGACGGCCCGCAACCAGATCGCCATCTGCGTGGCCACCCTCCGCAAGACCTTCAAGCAGGCCGGGGTGACCGATCTGCTGATCACCTCTCCTCCGGGCTACCTGCTGGCCAAGGGAGAGCACCGGATCGACGTCCAGGAGTTCATGGAGCGGGCCGAGCAGGGGCGGGACGCCGCCCGGCACGGACGGACCGAAGAGGCGTGCGCGCAGTTCGAGGAGGCGCTCAGCATCTGGCGGGGCTCCGCGCTGGACGAGCCCTCCGGCTCCCGGCTGGAGGCGGAGACCACCAGGCTGGAGCAGATGCGGCTCGCGCTGATGGAAGAACGCGCCGGTCTGATGCTCCAGCTGGGCCGGCACCGCGCGCTCACCGGTGAGCTCACCGAGCTGGTGGCCCGGCATCCCCTGCGCGAGCAGTGCCGCGAACACCTCATGCTGGCCCTGTACCGGTCGGGGCAGCGGGCCGAGGCCCTCGAAGTGTTCCTGCACGGCCGCCGGTTACTCACCGAGCAGCTCGGGATCGAACCGGGTCCCGGACTGCGTCAGCTGCACGAACTGATCCTGCGCGACTCCCCCGAACTGACCCGGCCCCCCGCCACGGCGTCGCCCGCGCCGGCGGCCCTGAGCACCGTCCCGGCACAACTGCCCGCGGACGTCATGGCGTTCACCGGCCGGCAGCGGGAGATGACCTCCCTGGACCGGCTCCTGAAGGAGCCCTACAACCCGCACACCCCGGCGCTGGCGACCATCGTCGGCGTGGGCGGGGTGGGCAAGACCGCACTCGCGGTGCACTGGGCGAGCCAGGTCGCCGACCAGTTCCCGGACGGCCAGCTCTTCGCCGATCTGCGCGGGTACGACGAGGAGCACGCGCCGGTGTCCCCCGCCGCCGTGCTCGACCGCTTCCTGCGCGCCCTCGGGATCGGCGCGCCCCAGATACCGGCGGATCCCGACGAGCGGGCCTCGCTGTTCCGGAGCCTGCTCAGCACCCGCAAGACACTGATCGTCCTGGACAACGTACGCTCCTTCGACCAGCTCAGACCCCTGCTCCCGGGCGGCGGACGCAGCGTGGTGCTGGCCACCAGCCGGGAGAGCCTGGGCGATGTGACCGGGGACTACACGGCACTGACCCTGCGGCTGCGGATGCTGGAGCCGGCCGAGGCGACGGCGCTGCTGATCAAACTGGCCGGGGCCGACCGGTTCGGCAGCGACCCCGTGGCGGTGGAACAGCTCGGCGCCCTGTGCGACTGCCTTCCGCTCGCGCTGCGGATCGCCGGCGCGCGGCTGGCGGCCAAACCCAATCTGAGCGTACGGAGCCTGGTGGCGCGGCTGCGCGACCACCGCTCCCGTCTCGACGTGCTGAGCCCGGGCGAGGGCGGGGTGCGCGCCGGCTTCCGGCTCACCTACCGGGACCTGCCGCCGGAGACGGCCCGAATGTACCGCAGGCTCGGCCTGCTGCGCACGGCGGACTTCGCCGCCTGGGCGGGGGCGGCCGTACTGGACACCGATGTGTGGCACGCGGAGGAACTGATCGACCACCTGGTCGACGCGCAGCTGCTGGAGGTGGCCGACGCCGAGCCGGGGCGGGCCGCCCGCTACCGGTTCCAGGACCTGCTGCGGCTGTTCGCCCGCGAACGGGCGGAGTCGGACGAGCCGGAGGGGGAGACCGACGCCGCGCTGGAGCGGGCCTTCGCGTCCTGGCTCTGGCTGGCCGAGGAGGCGCACCGGCGGATCGACGGGCGCCGGTTCCCGGTGGGCCGGACACCGGCACCGGCCCCGCGCTTCCTGCCGGAGCTGGCCGACGAGCTGCTGGCCACGCCGATGGACTGGTTCGAGTCGGAGCGCACGGCCGTCACGGACCTGGTGGCGCACGCGGCGGAGACGGGCCGGGCGCGGTACGCGTGGACGCTGACCGAGAGCGCGGTCCCGCACTTCGAGACGAAGAACTATCTGGAGGACTGGCAGCGCTGCGCCGAGCAGGCGCTGTCCTCGGCCCGGCGCACCGGCGACGCACCGGGCGAGGCGACGATGCTGCGGCTGCTGGGGTCGCTGGCGATCTACCAGCGGCGCTACGAACAGGCCGAGGGCTGGAACATGGCCGCGCTGCGGCTGCTGCGCAACACCGGTGACGTGGGCGGGGCGGCGCTCGCCCAGCGGAACCTGGCCATGTGCGCGCGGTTCCAGGGGGACTGGGAGCGGGCCCTGGAGTACTGCGAGGCGGCCCTGAGCGGTTTCCACGTGTCGGGTGACATCGGGAACGAGGCCCACCTGCTCGGCTTCCAGGCGCAGATCGAGCTGGACCGGGGCAACGTGGGCGGCGCGCTGCCGCTCGCGGAGCAGGCGGTGGCGCTGAGCCGGCGTACCGGATCGGTGCGGGCGGAGGCGCAGAGCGTGTACCGGCTGGCCGAGGTCCGGCTGCGCGCAGGAGATCTGGGCGAGGCCGCGGAGGCCTTCGGCGCGGTACTGCGGCTGACCCGGGGCGAGGGCGACCGGGTCGGGGAGGCGCACGCGCTGCGGGGACTGGGACAGACGCAGTGGAGCCAGGGCCTGCTGTCGGCGGCCGGAGGGACGCTGCAGCAGGCTCTGGAGATCACGGATGAGCTGGCGGACCGTTTCCTGTACGCCCGGGTGGAGACCGATCTGGGATGTGTGGAGGCGATCGGCGGCCGCCCGGCGGAGGCGGCGGAGAGGTTCCGGCGGGCGCGGGCCGCGTTCGGAGAGGTCGGCGCACAGCCCTGGCGGGCGCAGGCGGACCGGCTGCTGGCAGCGGTCCAGGACGCGGCGTGCGGGCCGGGCGGCGGGGGCGCCGGCGAGCTGCCGCATCGTTCCTTCACGGCGGCGGAATTGACCCTGCTGCTGACGTGCCCCGAGGACGGCAAGGCGTAGGTGTGCCGGCGCGGGCGGGACACCTGGCGGGTTTGCGGTCGCTGGTGGGCGGGACGAGGATTTTTTTAGGACGCAATGACCGGAGCGGGTCTCTGTGCCGACGCGTCGATGCGCAGGGCGCCCTTCGGACTGTGACGTGTCCGGCCGGGGGGAGGCGGAGCGGAAGGAGTCTCCCCATGCGGATCGTCGTGGACCTGAATCGATGCCAGGGATACGCACAATGCGTGTATCTGGCTCACGAGGTCTTCAGGCTGGGTGGTCAGGAGGCACTCACCTACGAGCCGAACCCCGATGACGAGCGGCGCCTGCAGGTCGAGCGAGCCGCTGCGGCGTGTCCGGTGCGGGCGATCGTGATCGATCGCCTGAACGGTGCGGAGCGGGGCGAGACGTCATGACCTTGCCGGCGACGGTGGCGGAGCTGGTGCGCGAGTTCAAGGCCAACGGCCGGATCGTCGTCGTGGGTGCCTCCCTGGCCGGGCTGCGGGCCGCGGAAGCCCTGCGCGAGGAGGGTTTCACGGGTTCCCTGACCATCATCGGGGACGAGCCGTACGAGCCCTACGACCGTCCCCCGCTGTCCAAGCAGGTGCTCAAGGGCTGGGTGCCGGCCGACCACACCAAGCTTCCCCGCATGCGAGACGTGGATGCGGACTGGCGGCTCGGGGTGGCCGCCACCGGGCTGGACCGGGCCGCGAAGCAGGTGCGCCTGGCCGACGGCGGACAGGTCGGGTACGACCGGTTGCTGATCGCCACGGGCACGCGCGCGCGGCAGTGGCCGAACCCGGCCGAGGCCGCCCTCCAGGGGGTCCACACGATCCGCTCGTGTGACGACGCCGCACAGCTGCAGAAGGAACTGGCCGCACCGCCGTCGCGGGTCCTGGTGATCGGCGCCGGGTTCATCGGCTCGGAAGTGGCCTCCGTCTGCCGGGAGCTCGGGATCCCGGTGACCGTCGTCGAGCGGGGTTCGGCGCCGCTGAGCGGCGCGCTCGGCGGGGTGATCGGGGAGATCGCCGCGCAGATGCAGCGCGATCACGGCGTGGACCTGCGCTGCGGGCTCGGTGTGTCGTCGCTGGAGGGCGACTCCGGCGGACACGTGCGGCGTGCCCGGCTCTCGGACGCAGCCGTCGTCGACGCCGACGTGGTGGTGGCCTCGCTGGGTTCGATCCGCAACGTGGAATGGCTGGAGGGGGCCGGGCTGGCGGCCGGCTTCTGGGGCGTCGGGTGCGACGCCGGAGGGCGTGCCTTCGACATCAACGGCGTGGTCACCGACAGCATCTACGTGGCGGGGGACGTGGCGCGTGCGCCGCATGTGCTGTACGAGTACCAGTTCCTCGCGATGGAGCACTGGGACAACGCCGTTTTCGGCGCCGAGGTGGCGGCGCACAACATGGTGAACCTCGAGCCCCACTATCGCCCGCACCTGCTGGTCCCCGGCTTCTGGTCCGGCCAGTTCGGCGTCAACATCAAGTCCGTCGGCGTGCCGTCTTTCGGTGACGAGATCGTCTTCACGCAGGGCTCCGTCGCGGAGCGCCGTTTCGCCGCCGCCTACGGTCACCGGGGACGCATCGTCGCGGCTGTCACGTTCGATCACGGCAAGTGGCTGGAGTACTACGGGAAGCTGATCGAGCGTTCCGGTCCGTTTCCGCCTCCGCCTCCGGGCTGGGACCGGCCGTCCGACATGAAGCCGATGCCGGCCGAGTTCCCGGAACCCGGCGTCCCGACGGAGGTGCCCGACGTCGTCCTGACCGGCCACGCCCCGAGCGGGCGGACGGCCGAGTTCCGGCCTCGGCATCGCTGACACCGACAGGAAGAAGGAGGGGAGCCTCGTGGCCGAGGAAACCCCCTGGCAGCAGGCCCTGCGCTTCGCCAACCGCGCCGATCCGTACCCCTTCTACGAAGAACTGCGCAAGACACCGGTGGCGCGGCAGCCGGACGGGACCTACGTCGTCAGCACCTACCGGGAGATCGTCACGCTGCTCCACGACCCCCGGATCAGTTCGGATCCGCGGAAGGGTCCGGCCCCGGCCCCGGCCCAGGCGGAGGGCGCGGCGGAGAGCTCGGCGGAGGCCTCGGCGGAACCGGAGGCCGAGCCGAGCATCATCACCTGCGATCCACCCGAGCACGACCGGGATCGCCGGACGATGACCCCGCATTTCGTCGGCCCGCCCCATGCGCCCGACCTGATCTCCGGCCTGGAGCCAGAGATCCGGCGCCTCGTCGGCGGCCTCCTGGACCACATGCGGGGCAAGACCCGGATCGATGCCGTCGACGAGTTCGCCTATCCCCTGCCGGTGACGGTGATCTGCAAGGTGCTGGGCGTGCCGCTGGAGGACGAGCCACGCTTCCACCACTGGATCGAAACCGCCCTGGACGCTTGGGAGTACGGCCCCGAGACAGCCTCCGAAGACTTCCAGGCGCGGCTGGCCGGGGGCAATCAGGCCGTGCAGGAGTTCGGACGGTTCGCGGCCGAGCTGTACGACCGGTACGCACGGCAGCCCGGCCCCGGCATGCTCTCGGCGATGGTGAACGAGGACGGCCCGGAGGGACGGATGTCCAAGGGCCTGCTCACGAGCAATGCCCTGCTCCTGATCTTCGCCGGGCACGAGACCACGGTCAATCTCATCGCCCACAGCGTGCTCACCCTGCTGCGGCACCCCGACGCGCTCGACAAGCTGCGCCGCCGGCCCGAACTGATCGTGCCCGGGGTGGAGGAGCTGCTGCGCTTCGAGTCTTCGGTGCAGTTCTGGCCCACCCGCTCCGCCGTGGAAGACATCGACATCGCCGGCACCACCATCCCGAAGGGGGCACCGGTCTTCCTGGCGTACGGCTCGGCGAACCGCGACCCGGAACAGTTCACCGACCCCGACGAGCTCGACCTCGAGCGCCGCGACAACCAGCACCTCGGATTCGGCCAGGGCATCCACTTCTGCTTCGGCGCTCCGCTCGCGCGGCTCGAAGTCCAGAACGCGGTCGGCGAGTTCGTCCGCCGGGTGGAAAACCCCCGGCTCGTCGAGGACCCGCCGCCGTACCGGCGCAACCAGATCTTCCGCGGACCGCGGCACGTCCTGGTCGACATCGACGGCATCCGCGACTGACCCGGTGGCAGCGGGCAGGCCGCGAACCGTGGGCGGCCGGGCCGGAGCGGGGACCGGTCAGCCCCAGGGCATGTCGCCGTGCTTGCCGGCGGAGCCGGGGTGCGGGGGGACCAGCGGCTTGACGACGCCCCAGGGCATGTCGTCGTCGGCCTGCACGGTGGTGTGCGTGTCCGCCAGGACGGCCGACGCTCCCCCCACGCCGACGAACACCCCCGCAAGAACGAGCAGGCAGGCCGCCGCCGCCGTGTTCGCCGTCTTCACCGTCCGCGTGCTGCGCATCTGGGAATCCCCTCTCGGTGGAGCATCACTGCCGCTCGCTGCGGCACGAATGGAACAGTAGGGACGCCTCCTTTTCCTTCCGTGTTCCATCGATTTCGTGACCCGGGCCGCCCTCGAAATCGCCACGATATCGAGGAGACAACGCACTCCACTAGCTTCGTCCAGAGATTCTTCTCCATGAATCACGGATGGGGCGGTACATGGAATTCCGAGTGCTCGGGCCGGTCGAGGTACGGCGGGACGGCCGTCGGGTCGCGTTCTCCGGGGCGAAGCTGCACACCGTGCTCGCGGCGCTCCTCGTGGCCCGTGAAGAGGTGATCTCCGACGAACGGCTGTGCCGGCTGCTGTGGGGCTGGGCGCCGCCGGCCACCGTCAGCGCCCAGCTCTACACCTATGTTTCCCGCTTGCGCAAGATTCTCGGCGACGATGTTCTGATCGATCGTCGGCCGCCCGGATATGCCATGAGCATCGGTAATGCAACCCTTGACCTGAGCGAATTCGAGAAGCTGGCGCTCGGCGGCCGCGAGGCACTGATCGCCGAGGACTTCGAAAAGGCCGGTGAGCTGCTGCGCGGCGCCCTGGCCCGGTGGAACGGCCTGCCCTTCGCCAACGCCACGGAATACCTCGCCGACGCCGAGGCGCCGCGGCTCACCGAGGCCCGGGCGGTCACGCTGGAGCACCGCATCGCGGCCGATCTCGCGCTGGGCCGGCACGAGCAGATCACCGGCGAGCTCACCGGCCTGGTCGCCGAGTTCCCGCTGCGCGAGCGCATCCGGTGCCAGCTGATGACCGCCCTGTGCCGGTCGGGGCGGCAGGCGGACGCCATCCACCTCTACCACCACGGTCGCGCGGTGCTCGCCGACGAGCTCGGCGTGAACCCCGGCGAGGAGCTCCAGGCCACCTACCGGGCGCTGCTGGAGGGCACGCTGGACCGGCAGCCGTGCACAGCCCCCGCCGTCCTGGCCGGCCCCCGGCGGGACGCGTCCGGCCGCCCGGACGGCGCTCCGGCCATGCTGCCCCCCGACACCGTCGACTTCACCGGCCGGGAGCCCGAACTGGAGCTGCTGTGCCGTGCGCTGGCCCCCGATGCGCAGGGCTCGGGGCGGCCCCGCCGGGTCCTGGTCACCGGTATGGCCGGGCTCGGCAAGACCGCCCTGGCCGTCCACGCGGCCCACCGCTGCCAGCGGCACTTCCCCGACGGGCAGTTGTACGCCGACCTGCGCGCGCCCGACGGCACTCCCCGGCACCCCACCCGGGTGCTGCGCGGGCTGCTGCGCGCACTGGGGCCGATGGACGACGTACCGGACGGTGACGACCAGGACCAGCTGGTCCGGCTCTACCGGGAGCGGACCCGGGGCCGGCAGCTGCTGATCGTGCTGGACAACGCCTCCGGGGCGGCCCAGTTGGGGCCGCTGCTGCCCAACACCCCGGAGCCGGCGGTCCTGGTCACCGGGCGGACCGCCCTGCCCACCGTGGCGGGGGCGCACACCGTGGCCCTGGCTCCTCTGGCGCCCCGGGACTCGCTGGAGCTGCTCTCGGCCGCGGCCGGTCCTGCCCGGGTGGCCTCGGCACCCGGTGCGGCGTCCGCGATCGTCGAGCACTGCGCCGGTCTGCCGCTGGCCCTGCGGATCGTCGGGACCCGGATCGCCGCCCGGCCGCACTCCACCCCGGACCGGCTGGCCCGCCGGCTGGCGGATCCCGTCACCCGGCTGCGGGAGTTGCACTCGGGCGATCTGGACGTGCACGGCTCGCTGCTGCCGTCCTGGCGGGCGCTGGACCCCGAGGTGCGGGCGGTGTTCCCGGCGCTGGCCGCGCTCGGCCCGCAGCCGTTCCCGGCCGCGGACGCGGCGATGGCGCTGAGCCTGCCGGAGACCGAGGCCGAGCGGCTGCTGGAGGCGCTCGCCGACGCGGCCCTGCTGGAGGTCAGCGGCGCGGACGAGTGGGGCCAGCCCTGCTACCTGTTCCATCCGCTCGTACGGCTCTTCGCGCTCTCCCTGGGCGAGGGGGCCGCGCCCGGCCACGGGACCGCCGCCACCGGCGCCACCGCCGCCGCCCGCACGGAACATAACCGGCGGCTAACTCGCCGCCCCTAGCCTCGCCCTGCCCCGCAGCAGGGCGCTCCGGCCCGTCACCACCCCAGGCAAGCACCAGCCAACGGCCCGTAACACCGAATGGAGTTGGACCATGACCGAGCTCCTGCCCGCTCGCGCGGACAGTGCCGCGTCCTTCCCGATGACCGAGACGCAGCAGGCACTGATGATCGGGCGAGGTGAAGCAGTCGAGCTGGGCGGTATCGGCTGCTACGGCTACTTCGAATGGGAGCGTGCGGACCTCGATCCCGAGCGTTTCGCCGCCGCCTGGCGCAAGGTGGTCGCCCGCCACGACATGCTCCGCGCGATCGGCCGCACGGACGGCACCCAGTGGGTGCCGGCCGACCCGCTGCCCTTCGACATACCGGTCGTGGACCTGAGCGGGCTGTCCGCCGAGGCCTCGCGGGAACGGCTCGCCGCGCTGCGGGACGAGATGAGCCACGTGGTCTTCCCGGTGGGCAGCTGGCCGTTGTTCGACCTGCGGATCATCCGGCTGGGCGGTCCGGGGAACCTGAGCCGGGTCCACCTCGGGATCGACCTGCAGGTGCTGGACGCCTCCAGTGCCTTCCAGGTGCTCTTCCCCGAGCTGGTCGACCTGTACGAGGACCCGGACACCGAGCTCCCGGAGCCCGGTATCGGCTTCGCGGAGTACGCCCGCTGGCGCGCGGACGCCCTGCCGCACACCGAGGCCTTCCGTGCCGCCCGCGACTACTGGGTGGAGCGCGTCCCCACCCTGCCGCCGGCCCCCTCGCTGCCCACGGGCGGCCCCGCCGGCGGCGGGCATGAGGTGCGCTTCGACCGGCGCGAGCACCGCCTCTCCCCCGCGGACTGGCAGCGCTTCTCGGCACGGGCGCGCGAGGCGGGGCTGACGCCGTCGGTCCTGCTCACGGCCGCCTTCGCCGAGGTGGTCCGGTGCTGGGCGGAGGAGTCCGACTTCACCATCAACTACCCGATCTTCCAGCGCCCGGCGGTGCACCCGGACATCGCCGGGGTCCTCGGTGACTTCACCAATGCCGTGATGCTCGCCGCCGACGGTTCGGGCGCGACCTTCCTGGACCGGGCGCACGCCCTGCGCGACCAGCTCGCCCGCGACGCGGAGCACGGCGCCTTCAACGGCGTCCGGGTGCTGCGCGAGCTGACCCGGCTGCACGGGGTGGGCGCGCAGGCCGGCATGCCGGTGGTCGTGACCAGCCTGCTCGACTACCCGGTGCGCAGGCCCGTCACGGACCTGGGCCGGGAGGTGTACTCGATCTCGCAGACCCCGCAGGTCTCGCTCGACGTACAGCTGCGCGAACTGGCCGGTGAGCTGCGCGTCATCTGGGACTTCGTCGAGGGGGCGTTCGCGCCCGGCTTCGTCGACGCCGCCTTCGGCGTGTACGTGGACCTCCTGGAGCGGCTCACGCGGGACCCGGAGTCCCTGCACACCCGGCGCTTCGACCTGATCCCGGCAGCCGAGCGGACGCTGCGCCGCCAGGTCAACGACACCGCGGGGCAGATCCCGTACACCACCTTGCACGAGCTGTTCGCCCAGCAGGTGGAGCGCACCCCCGGTGCCGAGGCCGTGGTGGACGCCTCCGGGCGGCGGCTGAGCTACGCCGAGCTGGCCTCGTACGCCTGGCGGATCGGGCACACGTTGCGGGACCACGGGGCGGCTCCGGGCGAGCTGGTCGCCGTGGTGATGGAGAAGGGCTGGGAGCAGTACGCCGCGGTGTACGGGATCCTCGCCTCCGGCGCCGCCTATCTGCCGCTGGACCCGTCCGTGCCGCCGGAGCGGCTGCGCCGCCTGCTCACCGAGGCCAAGGTCGACCGGATCCTCACCCAGTCCTGGCTGGACTCCCGGATCAGCTGGCCCCCCACGGCCCGCCGCTACCGGGTGGACAAGGACTTCGAGTCCGGGACCGACGCCCGGCCCGACACGGCGCAGACGCCGGCGGACCTCGCGTACACGATCTTCACTTCGGGCTCGACCGGCGAGCCGAAGGGCGTGATGGTCGACCACATCGGCGTGGTCAACCTGATCCGCGATGTCGCGACACGCTTCGAGGTCGGTGCGCGGGACCGGCTGCTGGCCATCTCCGGGCTGCACTTCGACGCCTCGATCTACGACGTGTTCGGGGTGCTGACGCAGGGCGGGACCGTGGTGCTGCCGCCGCCGTTCGAGCACGCCGAGCCCGACGTCTGGGCCGATCTGGTCCGGTCCGAGCAGGTCACCCTGTGGAACTCCGTGCCCGTCCTGATGGAACTGCTGGTCGGTGAGGCCGAGGTGCGCGAGCGGCGCGGCGGCGGCCGGCCGCTGGAGTCCCTGCGGCTGTCCGTGCTCTCCGGCGACTGGATCCCGCTGACGCTGCCGGACCGGCTGCGGGCGCAGAGCCCCCGGATCCAGGTGGTGGGTTCGGGCGGTCCGACCGAGACGATCTGCTGGTCGCTGTTCCAGCCGATCGGCGAGGTGGACCCCTCCTGGACGAGCATCCCGTACGGCAAGCCGATCACCAACCAGCGCTACTACATCGTCGACGCGGCCGCCTACGAGCGCCCGCTCGGGGTGGTCGGCGAGATGGCCGTGGCCAGCGACGTCGGGCTCGCGCTCGGCTACTGGAACGACGCGGAGCGCACGGCGAACCGCTTCGTGCACCTTCCGGAGAGCGGCGAGCGCGCCTATCTGACCGGGGACCTGGGCCGGTACCTGCCGGACGGCAGCATCGAGATCCTCGGCCGGGACGACTTCCAGGTGAAGATCCAGGGCCACCGGATCGAGCTCGGCGAGATCGAGGCCGTGCTGCGCCAGGACGCCGAGGTCGAGGCGGCCGTGGTGGTCGCCCCGGCCAGCGCGCACGGGGTGCGGCGGCTGCACGCCTTCGTCGTGGCCGGAGCCGAGGCGGCCGGGCCGGTGCTCGAGCGGCTCGCCGAGCAGCTTCCCGGCTACATGGTGCCGGCCGCGCTGACCGTGCTGGAGGAGCTGCCGCTGACCCGCAACGGCAAGGTCGACCGGCTGCTGCTGGCCTCCTCCGCCGGACGGCAGCAGGAGTCCGCCGACGAGGCGGCCGTACGGGATGCCGGGGACGGGCCGGGCAGCGCGCTGGAGCTCGTGCTGTGCGCGGCGGTCGCCGACATCCTCGGCCTCGACGGGGTGGCGCCCGGTGACAACTTCTTCAGCCTGGGGGGCGATTCGCTCAGCGGTACCCGGCTGGCCGGTCTGCTCAAGGAGCTGCTGGGAGTGCCGGTGCCGGTCAAGACCGTGTTCCAGAACCCGCTGATCTCCGAACTGGCCGGGAAGATCGCCGCGGACGGGCAGCACGGCGCGGAGGCGGTCGCGGCCGCCGAGGCATTCGGCGAGCTGGAGGCCGACGAGACGGACACCGCCGATGCGGGCGGCTGAGGACACGAGCCGGTTCAGCACGGCCATCACGGACGATTCCGAGAGGGGACAGTCATGAGTCTCACCCTGCCCGCGCCCGTCACCGAGCCGGAGCTGCCCACGGCATCCGGCCACGGCCCCGAGCCCGATCCCGATCCCGACCTGGTCGATTTCGCCGCGCACGCCAACACCCGGCTGAGAGAGCGCGATTCCGTCCTGTACGACCTGCTGGCCCGGGAGTCGGCGCGCCAGCGCGACACCCTGATGATGGTCGCCGCGTCCAGCGTCGCCGATCCCTCCGTCCTGGCCTGCGAGGGCAGCGCGCTCGGCAACCTGACCGCCGAGGGCTTCCCCGGGAACCGCTACCACGCCGGCTGCGGGGTCGCGGACGAGATCGAGCGCCTCGCCATCGACCGGGCGTGCGCAGCGTTCGGGGCCGAGGACGCGATCGTGCAGCCGCACTCCGGTTCCTCAGCCAACCTCGCCGTGATCACGGCGCTGCTGAGCCCGGGCGACAGCCTGCTCGGGCTGGACCTGGACTGCGGGGGCCACCTCACCCACGGCTCCCCCGCCTCGGTGACCGGCCGCTACTACCGCGCCCACGGCTACCGGGTGACGCCGGAGGGGCTGCTCGACTACGACCAGATCCGCGAACTGGCCCTGGAGCACCGCCCGAAGCTGATCGTCTGCGGGGCGAGCGCGTACCCCCGCAGCATCGACTTCGCCCGTTTCCGGGAGATCGCGGACGAGGCCAACGCCTATCTGCTGGCCGACATCTCGCACATCGCGGGACTGGTCGCCGCCGGCCTCCACCAGAGCCCGGTCGACCACGCCCACGTGACCACCACCAGCACCTACAAGCAGCTGTACGGCCCGCGCGGCGGGCTGATCCTGCTCGGCCGGGAGGCCCGCAAGGCCGGACCGGAGCGCGGCACCCTGGCCGCGACCCTGCGCCGCGCCGTGTTCCCGTTCACCCAGGGCACCCCCGACCTGGCGTCGGTGGCGGCCAAGGCGCGCGCCCTGGACTTCGTGGCGAGCCCGGACTTCGCCGAGGTCGCCAAGCGGCTGGCCGACGGTGCGCAGGCGATCGCCCAGCGGCTCCTGGACCGGGGGTTCCGGCTGGTCACCGGCGGTACGGACACCCATATGGTGCTGCTCGACCTGCGGGACACCGGGGTCACCGGGGATGTCGCCGAGCAGGCCCTGGAGTCCTGCGGGATCGTCGTCAACCGCAACCGGGTCCCCGGCGACACCACACCGGTCCGGGTGACCGGCGGGCTGCGGCTCGGCACCAACACGCTGGCCGCGCGCGGGATGGACCACGCGGTGGCCGCCGAGTGCGCCGACCTGGTCGCCGACGTCCTCACGGCGCTGCGCGCGCAGGGCGGCGTACTGCCGGACGCGCTGCGCGACCGGGTGCGCACCCGGGTGTCCGAGCTGTGCGCCACCCACCCCCTGCCGGGGTATCTGCCGTGACCTTCAGCGGCTTCCCGCCCTCGGCACTGCGCCTGTACGAGGACCTCGCGGCCGACAACAGCAAGGAGGCGTGGCGGCTGCGCCACCGCGAGCGGTACGAGCGTGACGTACGTGCGCCGATGGACGAGCTGGCCGCTGAACTGGGCGCGTATTTCAAGGAGTCGACCGGATCGGGCGAGGTGCGGGTGCTCGGCCCGGTCCGGGACACCCGCATGTCGCACGACAAGTCCCCGTACAAGACCTACCAGGGCGCCTATCTGGATCTGCTGCCCTGTCTGGGCCTCTGGGTGCACCTGGACCGGCACGGGCTCTACGCCTCCGGCCGCTGGTATCCCTACGCCGGGGCCGAGGTCGCCCGGTACCGCGCCGCCGTCGAGGAGGAGGACGGCGGCGTGGAGCTGGCCGCGATCGCGGGCCGGCTGGAGGACCAGGGGTTCACCCTGGGCGGCGACCGGCTCAAGTCCCGGCCGCGGGGTGTCCCGGCGGACCACCCGCGGCTGGGGCTGCTGCGCCACCGCAAGATCGACGCGGGACGCCGCCACGGTCCGGACGCCGGGCTGCACACGGCGCGCGCCGGGGAGCTGGTGCGGGAGACCTGGCAGCTGGTGCGCCCGTTGCTGGACTGGATGGCGGCCCGCGAACTCACCCCACAGCCGCGCGAGCGAGGAGTTGACGTACCGTCATGACCATCGGGAGTACCGACACGTTCGACACGGTCGATCTGCGCAGCGACACCGTGACCCGGCCGGGTCCCGGGATGCGGGCCGCGATGGCCGCGGCCGAGGTCGGCGACGACCTGTTCGGGGAGGACCCGACCGTCCGCGCGCTGGAGGACCGGCTCGCCGGGCTCTTCGGCTTCTCCGGGGCCCTGTTCACCCCGTCCGGGGTGATGGCCAACCAGATCGCCCTCCAGCTCCTCGTCGGTCCCGGCGAGGAGCTGGTGTGCGACGCCGAGGCGCACGTCCTGGCGCACGAGGAGGCCTCCCCGGCCCGCTACGGCGGGATCCAGACGCGCACGGTGTCGGCGGAGCGGGGGGTGATCACCGCGGAGCTGCTGGCCGGGGTGGTCCGGCGGGGGAACCCGTACACGCTCGGTACCCGTGCGGTGGAGGTGGAACAGACCCACACCCGGGCCGGCGGTACGGTCCACCCGCTGGAGACGCTGCGCGCCGTACGGGAACTGACGTCCGGCGGGGGCCTGGCGGTCCACATGGACGGGGCCCGGATCTGGAACGCGATGGCCGCGACGGGCACTTCGGCGCACGAGTACGGGCGGACGGCCGACTCGCTGTCCGTGTGCCTGTCGAAGGGCCTGGGCGCGCCGGTCGGGTCGGTGCTCCTGCTGCCGGCCGAAAGGCTGCCGCGGGCCCGGAAGCTGCGGCACGGTCTGGGCGGCGGCATGCGCCAGTCGGGCATCCTGGCGGCTGCGGGACTGTACGCCCTGGACCACCACGTGGAGCGGATCGCCGAGGACCACGCCAACGCCGCGCTGCTGGCGGCGGGGGTGCGGGACGCGGGGTTCACCGTGCGCCCGCCGGAGACCAACATCGTCCTCATCGAGGTTCCCGGCGCCGACGAGGTCGTCGCACGGGCCGCGCAGGAAGGAGTACTGGTGACCGCGCCCGGCCCGGAGACGGTCCGGCTGGTCACTCATCTGGACGCAGGAGAAAAGGCGTGCCGGCGGGCCCTCGGGGTGCTGGTCGCCGTGATGACCGATGTCGTCGCCGGGGCGCGGGACACCGCGGCCGCGGGACGCTCGTAAGAAGCGGAAGAGAGCGAAGTAGCAGCATGAGTTTAGAAGTACGGCCCGCCACGGCGGATCTGTGGGACGACATCCGCCAGGTGCTCCAGCCGAAGAAGAGCGCGCACACGTGCTGGTGCATGGCGTGGCGGCTGTCCACCGGCGACTACGGGCGGCTCACGGCGGACGAGCGGGGCGAGCACCTGCGCGGCCTGATGGAGAAGGCCGATCCGCCGCCCGGGGTCCTCGGGTTCCTGGACGGCGAGGTGGCGGGCTGGTGCAACGTGGCCCCGCGCCGGCAGCTCGACCGGCTGACCTCCTCGAAGACGATCACACCGGTGGACGATCTGCCCGTGTGGTCGGTGACCTGCTTCGTCGTGCGCAAGGACTTCCGCGGCAAGGGGGTCGCCTCGGGCCTGCTGGAGGGGGCCGTCGAGCACGCGCGCGCCCACGGCGCGCCCGCCGTCGAGGGGTATCCGGTGGATCCGGAGGGCGGCCGGGTCAATCCGACCCTGGCCTATGTCGGGACGATGGACATGTTCGAGCGGGCGGGCTTCCGCCGGGTCCACCGCACCGAGGCCAAGAGCGACAAGCGGCACCGCTGGGTCATGCGGCGCGACCTGGTCTGACGGTCCTGACCGTCCTGGCCGTACGAGGAAGGGGCTCCCGCGGTGCGGGGGCCCCTTCCGTCGTGGGCGCCGGTCAGGGCGTGTGCGCCGCGATGTCCCAGAGGTGGGCGGGGCGCCCGCAGCGCATGGCCTCCCAGGCGGCGCGCCGGTAGCAGCCCGCCACCAGGCCGTCCCGGACCAGGCCCGAGGCGCCGTGCAGATGCACCGCGTCACGGGTCACGTCGAGGGTGGTCTCCGCCGTGAGGGCGATCAGTCCGGCGGCCTCCCCCGCGGTGAGCCGGTCCTCGTCGAGGTCCCGGGCCGCGTCGCCCACGGCCCAGCGCACGGCGTCGAGGCGGGCCAGCAGCCCTGCCACGCGCAGCCGGGGGCCCTGGTGTTTGACCAGGGCCTGGCCGAACTGCTGCCGGCCGCGGATCCGGGAGACGACCGCAGTCAGGGCGGCCGCCGTGATCCCGGCCAGCAGTGAGGCCTGGTGGACGGCGGCGCGCAGCCCCACGCGGGCGAGGGCCTGTTCGGCGGCGAGGCCGCTCAGCAGCACCGCCTCGGCAGGCAGCCGTACCTCGTCGAAGACGGCACTGGCGACGGCTCCCCCGCCGTGGTCGCGCAGCGGGCGGACCTGGACGCCCTCGGTGGGCAGGGGTACGAGTGCCACGCACGGGCCGTCGGGGCCGCCGGCCAGGACCAGCAGGGCGCCCGGGCCGACCCCGGCGGCGAAGGGGCCACCGGTTCCGGTGAGGACGACGGCGCCGGTGTCCGGGTCCGGCTTCCAGGTGATGCCCGGCGGTACGGTGCCCCGCGGATCGGGCAGCCGGCCCGGCACGGCGAGTGCCAGTTCCCCGGTGCGTACCTGGTCCAGGAGGCTGTCGGCGGCTTCGGGGGCCAGCGGGCCGAGGCCGGAGACCAGGTCCAGGGCGAGGAGGGTGTCGGTCAGCGGGACGGGCTGCATCGCGTTGCCCGCCTCCTCGCACACCATGGCGATGACCGCCTGGCCGAGGTCGAGCCCGTCGTGGCCGATGGGCAGGGCGAACTCCCACGCGCCGACCTGGGTCAGCGCCTCCCAGGCGCCGGCCGGGGTGTCCCCGTCGACCTCCAGGCCCTGGCGCACGGTGAGCCGGAGCTGGCGGAAGAGCGAGTCCTCGTCCTCCCGCTCCCGCCAGCGCTCGGCCGCCGCCGGGCCCTGGCCGCCCGTGCCGTTCCCGCCTACCGCCTGTGATGTCACGGCCGTACCTCCGCCCCTGAGTCGAGACGCAGCCGGGCCAGCGTCTCCAGCATCATTTCGGCGGTGCCGCCCGATATACGCATCCCCGGGGCTTCGCGCAACGCCGCGTCGAGTGGGTGTGCCACCCCGTCGACCTCGGGGTCGTCGAGGGTCATGCTGCGGTCGCCGTCGAGTTCCGCGGCCCACCAGGCCACCTCGGCGGCGAGCTCGGTGGTGTACCACTTGGCGGCGGCGGCCTCGTCCTCGTTGAGTTCGCCCCGGTCGAGGCGGGTGAGGACACGGCGGACCAGCGTGCCGGCCGCGAGCAGCCGGGCGTTGAGTTTGGCCAGGCCGATCTGGTCGTGCTGGCCGGCCTCCAGCCGGTCGGTGTGGACCTCCAGCCGTTCCACGGCGGCCCGGTACCAGCGCAGCGCCTTGACGTAGTAGTCGAGTCCGGTGCGCTCGAAGGCGAGCGTCTTGACGACGATCGCCCAGCCCTGGCCGGTCTCGCCGACCACGTCGTCGGCGGTCACGGCCACGCCGTCGAGGGTGACCTCGTGGAAGGCGTCGTCGCCCATGCCGGGGATCTGCCGGATGGTGACCCCGGGCTGATTGAGGGGGACGAGGAACAGGCTGAAGGCGTCGTCCTCGCCGCGGGCCAGGCACAGCCCGTAGTCGGCGAGCCGGGCGAAGAGCGAGTGGACCTTGGTGCCGTACAGCTTGTAGCCGCCCTTGCCGTCGGAAACGGCGCGGGTGGAGAGGATGTTGAGGTCGGAGCCGGCCTGGGGTTCGCTGAACAGCACGCAGCCGAAGGCGGTGCCGGCGGCGAAGCCGGGCAGGTGGCGGGCCTTCATCGCCGGGCTCGCGACATTGAGCAGGGTGGATCCGACGATCTGCACGGTGAGGGTGTGCAGCAGGTCGGGGACGTCGTGCATGGCCAGTTCCTCGACCAGCACGGCGGCCGCGACCTGGCTGATGCCGCGGCCGCCGTACTCCTCGGGCCACTGGGGCGCGAGGAGGCCCCGCTCACCCAGGGCCCGGTGGATGGGCCGGGGGTCGCGGGTGCGCCGGGCCTCGGCCACGGGGGCCGAGACCAGGATGTCGTGGATGTCCTCGCGCAGGGCCCGCATGGGGGTGCGGGGCACGTCGGCTCCGCTCCGTACGAGCCCGCAGTCCGCGGGCGCGCGGTAGAACTCGGTGGTGAGCACGGGCAACTCCCTAGGTGGTGAGCGGGGATGCGGGCGCGGCGACGGCCCGGTCCAGCACGTCCTCGATTCCGGTGAGCAGCCCTCGCACGTCCTCGGGCGTGGCCGCGTGGCGGTTGTACTCGGCGGTGCCGCCGATCGCGCCGTCCCGTTCCACGAGGCCGATGCAGGCGAAGGCGGCGGCCGGGTCGGGGCTGTAGAGCTCCAGGTGCCGGGCCGGGGGCCCGGGCAGCTGGCCGACCTCGATGCCCGGCAGGTCCAGGGGGACCGACGGGTAGTTGTGGAGGGCGAACAGGACGCTGTACGGCGGGGGCGTTGCGTCGCCGAACAGGACGTCCACGGGCAGGCGTTGGTGGGCGAGGGCTTCGGCCACCGCGGCCCGGGTGCGGCGCAGCAGCTCCCGGAAGGCGGGGCCGTCCGCGAGGTCGAGCCGGATCGGTACCACGGTGGTGAACTGCCCGACGGCGCCTTCGAGCGGTCCGGCGAAGCGGCCGGCCGCCGGGGTGCCGATCACCACGGAGGTACGGCCCTCCCGGCGGGCCAGTACGACGGCCAGCGCGGCGAGCAGGGTCATGAACGGGGTGGCTCCTTCGGCCGCGCCCAGCTCCAGCCCGGCGTCGACCGGCCCGCGGGCGAGCCGTACGGGCAGGTGGCCGCGTTCGAATCCGCCGGGCGCCCGGGGTGCGGGCGGGTCGGCGGCGAACACCGCGCGGCGGCGGGCGAGTTCGGCGGAGCCGTCGGGTCCGGCGAGCCACCGGTGCTGCCAGTCGGCGTAGTCGGGGAACTGGAGCTCGGGCGGGACCGGCCCGCCCGGAACCGCGCCCTCGCGGTAGCCGGCGGTCAGGTCCGCGAGGAAGACCCCGGAGGACCAGCCGTCGAAGACCGCGAGGTGGGAGGCGAGGATCAGGACGTGCTCGTCGGGGGCGAGCCGCAGCAGCCGGAACGCGCTGGTGCGGCCGCTCTCCAGGTCGAGGACGGTGGAGGCGCTCTCGGTGCTCTGCAGGGCCACGCGATCGGCGGCGGCCTGCGGGGTGAAGCCCGAGAGGTCGGCCCGGGTGAGCCGCAGCACGGGTTCCTCGTCCACGTGCAGCCTCGGTTGGCCGGTGGTGGAGACGGTGAGCCGGGTGCGCAGCGCCTCGTGGCGGCGCAGGACCCCGGTGAGGGCCTCGGTGAGCCGACGCGGGTCGAGCGGGCCGGTCAGCCGGAGCGCGTGCGAGCCGGTGGCGACGGCCGGATGCGTGCGCTCGCGGCGCCAGAGCCGGGACTGGAGGGCGGTCGGGGGGACCGGCCCCGCGCCGGAGCGCGGGGCCGGGTGGGCGGGCACGGGCCGGCGGGCGGCCAGCATCAGGCGGGCGAGTTCGCGCTTCGCCTCGGGGAGCGCGGCGAGCGCTCCGTCGAGCCCGGCCGGGTCGGCCATCAGGGACCGTCCGGGTGCTGGAGGGAGCCGAGGAGGGCGGCGGCCTCGTCGTCGCTCATGTTCTCGATCTGCTCGAAGACCGCGAGCAGCCGGTCCTGTTCGCCGGCGGCCTCGGCCTTGGCGGCGCGGACCAGTTCGGCCAGTCCCGCGACGGTCGGGCGGCCGAAGAAGTCGGCGAGGGCGATGTCGATGCCGAAGAGGGCGCGGACCCGGGAGACCACGATGGTGGCCTGCAGGGAGCTGCCGCCCAGGGCGAAGAAGTCGCCTTCCACGTCCGGGTTCTGCCATTCGAGCAGCGGGGTGAGGATGTCCCGGCAGATCTGCTCCTCGACGGCGTCGCGCGGCGCGGTGCCGCCCTCGGCCGACTGCTCGGTGGGCTGGGGCAGGGCGGCGGTGTCGACCTTGCCGTGCGGGGTGAGCGGCAGTTCGTCGAGGACGACGACGACCGGCACCATGTAGCCGGGCAGCCGGCCGGCCGCGTAGGCGCGCAGGCCCTCGGCATCGGCGACCTCGGAGGCGTACGAGCCCACCTGTTCGACGGTGACGTAGGCGGCCAGCATGCGCTCGCCGCCCGCGGCGGGCTGGGCCACGACGACGGCCTGCTGCACGGAGGGGTGCCCGGTGAGCACGGCCTCGACCTCGCCGGGCTCGATGCGGTGGCCGCGCACCTTGAGCTGACGGTCGGTGCGGCCGAGGAAGTCCAGGTTGCCGCCGGGCAGCCAGCGGACCAGGTCGCCGGTGCGGTAGAGGCGGGCCGTCTCGGGGCCGTCCGCGTAGGGGTTGTCGGCGAAGCGGTCGGCGGTGAGGTCGGGTCGGCCCAGGTAGCCGCGGGCGACGCCGGGACCGGAGACGCAGAGTTCACCGGGTACGCCGGGCGGGACGGGGCGCAGCCGCTCGTCGAGGACGAACGCCTGGTGGCCCGGCATCGGGCGGCCGATCGGCGGGTTGCGGTCGTAGCTGCCGGTGCAGTCCATGAGGGTGACGGCGACGGTCGCCTCGGTGGGGCCGTAGCCGTTGACGAACCTCCGCTCCCCCGCGGTCCATTCGGCGACCAGCCGGCCGGGGAAGGCCTCACCGCCCACCGAGACCAGACGCAGGTCGGGCAGGCCGGCCTGGTCGAGCAACGGCAGGAGGGCGGGCGGGAGTTCCGCGACGGTGACCGCGTCCTCGCGCATCCGGGTCTGGAGCAGGGCCGGGTCGCGGCGCTCGTCGTCGGTGGCGATGACGAGCGAGCCGCCCGCCAGCAGGGTGGTGAAGATCTCGAAGACGGAGACGTCGAAGGTGAGCGGGGCGAACTGCAGGAGCCGGTCCTCGGCCCGGATCTCGTAGGCCTTGGCGATGGTGCGGGAGAAGTGGGTGACCGAGCGGTGCTCGATCATGACCCCCTTGGGGGTTCCGCTGCTGCCGGAGGTGTAGAGCACGTAGGCCAGGTCGCCGGGGGTGGCGGTCGGCGCGAGGGAGGGGACCTCCCGGACGGGGGCCGCCGTTCCGGTGGTCACCAGCTCCAGCGGTACGGGCAGCTGCGCGGCTTCGTCGACGAGGGCGTGCCTGACCTTGGCGTCGGCGAGGACCGTACGGGTCCGCTCGGCCGGGGCGGCCGGGTCGACCGGGATGTAGTGGGCGCCCGCCTTGAGCACGCCGAGGACTCCGGCGACGGCGGCCGGGCCGCGGGAGACGCACACCGCGACGGGGTCGCCGTGGCGGACGCCGCGGTCGCGCAGCCGGTGGGCGATGGCCTCGGACCAGCGGTCGAGGGCGGCGTAGTCGAGCCGGGTGGAGCCGTGGCGGACGGCGACGGCGTCGGGGTGGATGGTGGCCCGCTCGCGGAACGCGCGGTCCAGGGTGGTGGTCCAGGCGGCCTCGTCGACGGGGCCGCCGCGGGAGAGCTCGCGGGCGTGCCGGGAGGCGGCCGGCTCCTCGACCAGGCTGATGTCGCCCACCTGGAGGTCGGGGTTCTCGGCGACCTGCTCCAGGACCTGGCGGAAGGCGCCGAGCAGGGCGCTGGCCGTGCCGTGCCGGTAGAGGGAGGTGTTGTACTCGAGGGAGAGTTCCAGGCCGTCGTTCTCGCCGACGAGGAAGCTCATGTCGAACTTCGCTGCTCCGTCGTGCAGTTGGTCCATGGTGAACTCGACGTCCGCGGCCTGCGCCCGGTGGGTGCCCCAGCGGCCCAGCGAGGTGAACTCGATCTGGAAGAGCGGGTGGCGCAGCGGGTCGCGCACGGGGCGGACGGCCTCGACGACCTGCTCGAAGGGCAGCTCGCTGTTGGTGAAGGAGTCCATGACGGAGGAGGCGGTGCGGGTGACCAGCTCGCGGAAGGTGAGCTGGTCGGTGACCTCGGTCCGCAGGGTGATCATCTGGACGAAGCAGCCGATGACCTGCTCCAGGTCGGGGTGCGGCCGGGAGGCGCTCGCCGTGCCGACGACGACGTCCTCGGTACGGGTCCAGTGCCGCAGCAGCGCGTTGAAGGCGGCGAGCAGGGTGGTGAAGACGGTGGTGCTGTTGGCGTCGGCGAGCTCCGTGAGGCGGTCCAGCAGCTTCTGGTCGAGGGTCAGCTTCAGACCGCGGCCGTCGCCGCGGGTTTCGGGGCCGCGCGGGTGGTCGGGCAGGACCTCGGTGGCGACGGCGCCGGCCAGGATCTGGCGCCACTTGGCCGCGAGGGCCCGGCCGTGCTCGTCGTTCTCCAGCTTGGCGCGCTGCCAGGCCGCGAAGTCGGCGTACTCGACGGCGAGCCGGGAAGCCTCGGGGCGCTTGCCCGCGGCGGCCGCCGCGTAGCTGGAGGTCAGCTCCTCGGTGAAGATCCGGGTCGAGCCGGGGTCCCAGGCGATGTGGTGGACGACCCAGAGCAGGACGTGGCGCTCCGCGGCGAGGCGTACGAGGTGGGCGCGGACGGGCGGGCCGGCGGCCAGGTCGAAGGGGGCGGCGGCGCAGCTCGCGGTGAGCTCGGCGAGTTCGCGGTCCGCGTCCTCGCTGCCCGACAGGTCGGTGCTCTGGACGCCGAGGACGAAGGAGGGGACGGGTTCCTGCCAGGGGACTCCGTCGATCTCGACGAGTTTGCTGTGCAGCACCTGGTGGCGGGCGACGACGGCGTTGAGCGCCTCGTGCAGGGCGGCCCGGTCGAGGGGTCCGCCCAGGCCTATGGCCAGGGCTATGTTGTTGCGGGCCTTGCCGGCGCCGAGCTTGTCGACGAACCACATCTGCTCCTGCTGGAAGGAGGAGCGGGACCGGGGCCCGTGGTCGGTCCGCTTGAGCTCTATGCGGCGGCCCACGCCGGCCGTCATCTGGTTGCGCATCCGTCCCAGCAGCCGGGAGCGCTGTCCCTGGGGCAGACGGCCGAGCCGTTCGGCGAGATCAGACATGGGTTCCTCCGTTGCGGTGCAGGTCGGCGAGGAGAGCGGCGAGCCGGTCGGGCAGGTGCTTGGCGAAGTAGTGGCGGCCACCGGGGATGACGGCGAGGCGTACGTCGGCCGCGTACCGGCCCCAGGCGCGGTAGCCGTTCTCGTAGCCCTCGGTGGCGTCGTCGGCGTCGCCGATGATGCAGGTGAGCGGGGTGGCCAGGGGGCGGTCGTAGCCGCCCGAGGTGCGGGCGAAGAAGCGGGCGGCCTCGGTCATGTCGTGGCGGACCATCCGCAGGACCGCGGTGAGGTCGCTGTCGTCGAGGACGCCGTCGAAACCGTCCATGGTGGTCAGGTACGCGACGAGGTCGTCGTCGCCGGAGACGCGTTCCATCTCCAGGGCGTACTCGGGGTCCTCCTCGGGGAGGGCCGCGGCGAGGTCCAGGGCGATCGGACGCTGCCCCAGCCGTTCCAGTACGCGGGTGGTCTCCAGGGCGGTGACGACTCCGGCGCAGTGGCCGTAGACGGCGTACGGTCCCCGCACGGTGCGGGCGATCTCCTCGGCGGCGAGTTCCGCGAACTCGGGGACCGGGAGCATCGGGCCGGGGCGCAGCGGGTCGTGTCCGGGCGGGGAGACGGCCAGGAGTTCGATGTGCGGCGGGAGCTGGGCCGCAAGGGGCTGGTAGGCGATGGCGTCGCCGCCGCCGTGCGGGAAGCAGACCAGGGTCAGGGTGGTGGTGCCGGCGGGGCGTTCGGGGGTGAGCCGGTGCAGCAGGCTGTGCGCCCGGATTCCGGCACTGCCGAGTTCGGCGGCCCGGGCGGCGAGTCCGGCCGGGGTCGGGTTGCTGAAGAGGTCGACGACGCGCAGGGCGGCGGCTCCGCCGCCCGGCAGGGCGGTGGCGACGGCGCGGACCGCGCGCACGGCGGCGAAGGAGTCCCCGCCGAGGGCGAAGAAGTCGTCACCGGGGGCCACTTCGGCCGCGCCGAGCACCTCGGCCCAGACGGCGGCGATCCGCAGCGCCACGGGGTCGCCGTCGACGGGTGCGGCGGCGGGCCGGTCAGGGGCGGCGGCGGGGCGCGGGTCCGGCAGGGCGCCCCGGTCGACCTTGCCGTTGGGGCTCAGCGGCAGCCGCTCCAGCAGGACCAGTTCGGCGGGGACGCAGTGCGGGGGCAGGACGGCGGCGAGGGCGGTGCGCAGGGAGGCGGTGTCCAGGTCGGCACCCTCCTCGGGCACCACGTAGCCGACGAGGCGGTCGGATCCGGCTGCGGAGCGGCGGGCGGCCACGACGGCCTCGCGGACGCCGGGGCGCTCGCGCAGCGCGCTCTCGACCTCGCCGGGCTCGATGCGGAGCCCGTTGAGCTTGATCCGGAAGTCGGTGCGGCCGAGGAGTTCTATGGTGCCGTCGGCTCCGTAGCGGGCCAGGTCGCCGGTCCGGTAGAGGCGCTCGGTGCGGCCGGGCTCCAGTTCGACCCGGACGAACTTCTCCTCGGTGAGCTCGGGCCGGTTCAGGTAGCCGCGGGCCAGTCCGACGCCGCCGAGGTGGAGTTCGCCGGGGACGCCGACGGGGACGAGGCGGTCCTTCGGGTCGAGGATGTAGGTGACCTGGTTGGCCATGGGCCGCCCGTACGGGAGCTTCGTCCACTCGGGATCGACCCGGCCGACGGGGAACTCCACCGAGTGGATGGAGGCTTCGGTCGCTCCGCCGAGCGCGACGAAGGACAGACCGGGGGCGAAGGCACGGATCCGGTCGGGCTGGGTGACGGGGATCCAGTCCCCGCCGAGGAACGCGGTGCGCAGCTCGGGCAGGCGGGGCCCTCCGGCGTGTTCGAGCTGGTCGGTGAGGAGACCGAGGAGGGCGGGGGCGGAGTTCCAGACGGTGACGCCGTGCCGCTCGACCAGGTCGGCCCAGTGCGCCGGGTCCTTGGCGGCAGCCGGGTCGGGCAGGACGAGCGTGCCGCCCGCGGCCAGGATGCCGAGGGTCTCGTAGACGCTCATGTCGAAGCTGGGCGAGGACAGGGCAAGGACCGAGTCGCCGGGGCCGATGCCGTACGAGCGGTTGAGGTCGAGGAGGTTGTTGACGACGCCCCGGTGTTCCAGGGCGATGCCCTTGGGGGTGCCGGTGGAGCCCGAGGTGAAGATGACGTAGGCCAGGTCCCGGGAGGTGACGGGGACGGCCGGGCGGGTCGCGGGCAGCTCGGCGAGCGCGGCCCGGTCGGTGTCGAGGAGCACCTGCGCGGTGCCGTCGGGGACGGGCAGCCGGCCGATCAGCTCCGCGTCGGAGACGACGATGGGCGGTGCGGAGTCCCTCAGCAGCAGGGCCAGGCGCTCGGCCGGGTAGTCCGGGTCGAGGGGGACGTAGGCCCCGCCGGCCTTGAGGACGGCGAGGATCGCGGTGACCAGTCCCGGGCCGCGGCGCAGGCACAGGGCCACGGTCCGGTCGGGGCCCGCGCCGGCTTCGACGAGCCGGTGCGCGAGCCGGTTGGCACGCTCCTCCAGCTCCCGGTAGGTGACGTTCCAGCCGCCGAGTCCGCCGAGGATCACGGCGGGCGCGTCGGGCCGCCGGTCGGCGTGCTGCTCGAACAGCTCGTGCAGGCAGGCGTCCTGGGGGAAGGGGGCGCGGGTGGCGTTCCAGTCGTCCAGGGCGGCCCGGCGCTCGGCGTCGGTGAGCAGCGGCAGGGCGGACAGCGGGGCGTCGGGGCGGTCGACGGCTCCTTCGAGGGTGGTGAGGAAGTGGCCGAGCAGCCGGTCCACGGTCGCGGCGTCGAAGAGGGCGGTGGGGTACTCGACGAGGGCGCGGACGGCGGTGCCGGTGTCATGGACGCTGATCATGAGGTCGTACTTGGTGGCGTGCGAGGAGAAGTCGATGGGCTCGGTGGTGACGCCCGCGAGGCCCGGGGCGGTGTCCGGGGTCTCGTCGAGGAGGAACATCACGGAGGTGAGCGGCGGCCGGCTGGGGTCGCGGGGCAGTCCGAGGGCGTCGACGATCAGGTCGAAGGGCAGTTCCTGGTGCGCGTACGCCTGGAGGGTGGTGTGGCGGGTGGCGCGGACCAGTTCGGCGAAGCCGGGGTCGCCGCCGGTTCTGATGCGCAGCGGCAGGGTGTTGACGAAGAAGCCGATGAGCTCTCCGAAGGCGGGGTGGTCGCGGCCGGAGACCGAGGTGCCGACGACGATGTCGTCCTGGCCGGTCCAGCGGCGCAGGGTGGCGGCGAAGCCGGCCAGCATCGTCATGTAGAGGGTGGCGCCCTCGGACTTGCCGAACTCCCGCAGCCGGGCGATGAGCCGGGGCGGGAGGTCGATGTAGCGGGAGGCGCCGGCGTGGCCGAAGACGGGCGGTCTGGGCCGGTCGGTGGGCAGGTCCACCGGGGTGGCGCCGCCCAGCTCCTCGCGCCAGAAGGAGGTGAGGCCCTCCAGCCGGTCCCCGCTGACGCGGCGGCGCTGCCAGGTGGCGAAGTCGGCGTACTGGAGGGCGAGCGGGGCCGGGGCCTCGGCGGGGGCGCCGGTGCGGGCGGCGTAGGCGCGCTCCAGTTCGGTGTAGAGGACCCGCATGGACCAGCCGTCGGTGACGATGTGGTGCAGGTTGAGGACGAGGACGTGGTCCTCGGGGCCGATCCGGCCGAGCCGGGCCCGCAGCGGGACGGCGCCGGCCAGGTCGAAGGGGGCGCCCGCGTCGGCGTCGTAGAACGGCCGGGCCGCCTCCTCGCCGGGCAGTTCGGTCAGCGGCAGGGGCAGCCGGTAGCCGTCCACCACGCGGGGTACGGCCTCGGTGGCGCCCTCCTGGTAGGTGTAGACGGTCCGCAGGACCTCGTGGCGGTCCACGATGTCCTGGAGCGCCGCGTGCAGGGCGGGGACGTCGAGCGGGCCCCGTATGCGGGTGGCGACCGGGACGTTGTAGGCGGGGCTGCCGGGCTGCAGCTGGTCGATGAACCAGAGGCGGCGCTGCGCGAAGGAGAGCACGGGCGCTTCGGCGGGGTCGCGGGGTGCCGGCTCAGGGTCCTCGCGTACGGCGGCGCGCCCGCCGCCTCGGCCGGTCAGGGCCTGGAACAGTGCCCGGCGGGACTTCGGCAGTGCGGCTATGCGTTCGGCGAGGGACTCGCTCACCTTGAGCCTCCGTGCGTCTTCGGGAGAGGGAGTACGGCAGGGCGCGCCGCAGGAACGCGGCGCGGACGTGTGGGTTCCGCGGGTGCGGGTGCGGGATGTGGACGGGGGCGCAGGCCCCCGGTACACCTGCCGGCCGCGGCTGCGGCTGCGGCAATTTCGGCCACGGCGCCGCACCCGCGTACCGTCCGGTGGCGCGGGTTCGGGGCGGAGCCCGGCGGGAGCGGATGCCGATCGGCATGGCACCCGCTCCCGATGGCCCACACCGGTCAGGCGGTGATCCGTGAGGCCTCCGCGGCCTCGCCGGCAGGCGACTCGGCGTTGTCGCCGGTGGGCATTTCCTTGATCTTGGCCACCGGGCCGGTCAGCAGGGTCAGGCCGCCGACGATGGTCACGGCGCCGGCCACCGCGAGGCCGGCGGTGAGGCCGACCCCTTCGCCGAGGGCGCCGCCCGCGAAGTAGCCCAGCGACAGGGCGCCGTAGACCGCGGAGAGGGCGGTGCCGCTGACACGGCCCATCTGCTCGTTCGGGGTGACGCCCTGCACGAGGCTGAGGACGTGGATGTCGAACATCGGGGAGACGAAGCCGATGACGGCCTGGACCACGATCAGGCCGACGAAGCCGCCGATCGCGCCGCCCGTCGGAACCAGGATGTAGCCGGCGCCGAGCACGACCGCGGTGATGACCAGGAGGCGGCCCACCGAGAGGCTCTTGGAGACCACCTCGGAGAGCACCGCGCCGACGATGACGAAGACCGACATGACGGCGAAGGCGACACCGACCTGGCCGGGGCTCAGGTCCAGGACCTTGTACGCGTAGACGATCAGCAGGGCGTCGCCCATCGCGGCACCGAGGTTGACCACGACGTTGGCGGTGAACAGGCCGCGCAGGACCGGGTTGCCGAAGAGGGTCTTCATGCCCTCCTTCATCTCCGCCTTCGCGGAGGCCTTGCGCTCCTCGGTCCGCTCGCGGGTGTCCCGGTGGCGGATGACGAGGAGGGCGATCAGCGAGACGAGGAAGGTGAAGGCGTCGGCGGTGACGGCGCGTGCGGCGCCGAGCAGCTGGATGAGGGCGCCGCCGGCGCCGGCCCCGACCGCTTCCGCGACGCTCCGGCTGATCTGCAGTTTGGTATTGCCCTCGATGAGGTTCTCGGTGCCGATGAGCTGGGGCAGCCAGGACTGGTACGAGACCTCGAAGAAGGTGGTGAGGCAGCCGGTGATCGCGGCCACGATGTAGATGTGCGCCATGCTGACGGAGTCGAGGGCGAATGCGAGCGGAATCGTGCCGAGGGCAAGGAACCGGCCCAGGTCGGCGACGATCATCACCGTGCGCCGCGAGACCCGGTCGGCCACCAGCCCGGCGATCGGGGCGAGCAGCAGGAAGGGGAGGAAGCGCAGCGCGCCCAGCACGCCGACCTCCAGGGCCCCGCCGTCCAGGACCACGACCGCGAGGGTCGGAAGGGCCAGGAGGGAGATCTTGTCGCCGAAGTTGCTGACGGTCTGCCCGAACCACAGGCGATTGAAATCGGAATGCCGACCGAGTGCCATGTCGACGCCCTTTTCTGATTGGGTACGGAATTGTCGGACGGCACTGACGCTATGGTCCGGGAGTTAGGCCCCGGTTATGAATTCCGGGACTATAGACCGCTTGTAGACATGCGATGAGTTCAGCTGGAGAACCGTGCGATGTCGGCGCTCTCACGGGCGATTCCGGCCGCCACGGCGGGGGTGCGGGGCTCGGCCCCGGGGAAGGGTTCGACCGTCACCGGCGCCCCGCGGCGGCCTCCGGACCAGGTGCCGACGGCCAGGCCGTCGACCAGCACGGTGGCGCGGATCTGCCCGCCGCCGGGCCACACCCTGCGTTCGTGTGCGGCGGGTACGGACAGGTCCCGGCTGCGGTAGCCGACGAGGTAGTTGTCGTAGGCCGGCAGGAGGCGTACGTCGGGCTCGCCCGGGGTGGGCACCGGCTCGGGCCCGGTCTCCCGTACGGCGGCCCACGCGTTCTTGCCCGTGGTGGCCTTGAGCCCCGACCAGTGGACGAAGTCCAGGGCGTCGGAGGGGCCGTACGCCACGCGGTAGCGGCGCGCGAGTTCGCGTTCGGCGGCGGCTCCGGTGAAGGGCAGGGGTCCGGTGGCGGGCAGCCAGTCGTCGAGGAGGACGAAGGTGGCCTCGCCGCCCCGCTGCGGTCCGTGGCAGATGCGGCCGTTCAGGGCGGCCCGGCGGATCAGGTGGAAGGCGGACTGCCCCTTCGGCTCCACCCCGAGGGTGGTGAGCCGGTCGGTGAGCTGGGCGCGGGTCAACGGCCCCTCACCGTCGATCGCTTCGGTGATGAGGCGTTCCGAGCGCGTGCACAGGGCCTCGTCGAGGCCCAGTTCGCGCAGCCGCCGGGCGGCGAGCGCCAGGTAGACCGGTCCGAAGAGGGCGAGCAGCCAGCGGGCGTCGGCGGCCGGCACCAGCTGGAGGGTGCCGCGCATGAACCAGCCGCGGACGGCGGTGCGTTCGGTGTCGGTGGCCCGGCGCACCGCGTCCTGGGTCAGCCCGCGGGCCCGCACCCGGAGGCCGAGCTCGGCCGCGGGCAGGTCCTGCGCCTGCACGGCGAGCACCCGGTCGAGGACGGCGGCTACCGATTCCTCCCGGACCTCGCCCCCGATCGCCTGTGCGCGCGCCCTGAGCAGCCGGTCGGTCGTACGTCGTTCCACGTGTCCAGTCTTTCAGCCGAGCGGCCGTGGCCGCATCTTCTTCCTCGCGGGGAGCACCACCACAGCCCCGAACGACGCCGAGGCCCTGCGCCGGGCGGCCGAGGGGCCGCCCGGTGCAGAGCCGGGCCGGGGCGTGCGGCCGTCAGTGCTTGCGGCGCAGTACCGCGTAGTAGCCGGGCAGCCGCAGCGCGTCGGAGTCCGACCGGGGGTCGATCGCGTGCAGTTCGATCGCCTCGTCCTCGACGACCTCCCACGCGTCCGCGCCGAACGCCTCGGCCAGTTCGGGCCGGGTGAAGCGGTGCGAGTGCCGGACACCGGCCGCCTCCAGCGGGCCGACCAGGTCCTCGGCGCGGCCGCGCTTGCCGCCGACGAAGCCGAGGTAGCCGAAGGAGTTGCTGGAGTAGTCGGGCTCGTGGACGATCAGCGTGCCCTCGTCGCCCAGCAGCCGGCCGGCGACGGCGGCGAGCCGGGCCCGGGCCTCGCTGTCCAGGACGTGGAAGACGCCGCGGACGAAGATGTTGTAGGGCCCCTCCCCCAGGACGGCGGCCTGCTCGGCGTCGGTCATGTCGATCGCCAGGTAGTCGACGTTCGGCACGCCCTCGGCCTCACGCTTGGCGTGGTCGATGGCGCTGACGGAGACGTCGACGCCGATGACGGAGGGGTGGTGCGGGGCGAGTTCGCGGCTGTAGCGGCCGTTGCCGCAGCCCAGGTCGATGACCGGCAGGTCGCTGCGGAAGTGGCGCTGCGCCTGGTCCAGCAGCCACTGGAATTCCTCGCCGCTGTCGGCGTCCCAGATGACGTCGCCGCCGCGTCCGGTGCGCCGGATCCCGGCCCAGTACCGCTCCCAGGCGTCGCCGGTGTCGCGCTCCTCGGTCCTGCCGGGGGCGGCGGCGTCCTCGCCGGGCGGCGGGGAGTGGCGCTCCCAGATCTCGTCCTCGGCGAGGGCGTCCAGCAGGGCGGTGAACTCCTCGAACATGGCGTCGATGAGTCCGTCCGGGTAGACGGCGGGCAGGAAGTCCCAGTTGAAGGTGAGGCCGTCGGGCTTCTCGAAGACCTGGAAGTCGAGGGAGACCTGCGGGGTCTGTGAGATGCCGTAGACCGGGGCGCCCAGCTCGGTCTCCTCGTACTGCGGCGGGTGGCCGGCCAGGCTGGTCATCACCACGGGCATGGCCGGGGCGAGGGAGCCGCGCAGCTTGGTCAGCTCGCGCAGCACCTGGACACCGCTGAAGTAGCGGTGCTCCAGGTCGGCCCAGAGGCGGCGCTGGACGGCCTGGGCCCGTCCGGCGAAGGTGGTCTCCGTCTGCTCGACGGCCAGCAGCAGGGTGGTCGTGGTGTCCGCGAGCAGCGAGTTGACCTGCGGGTGCAGCGGAAGGCGGTTGAACAGCGGGAAGTTGATGGTGAACCGGGCCTGTCCGGCGGCCCTGCCGAGGATCTCGGCGTAGGCGGCGGCGAGTACCCCGGAAGGGGTCACCTCGCGGGCGTGCGCGCGCTCCTGGATCCGGCTCCACCGCTCCGGCGCGACGACGTGGCTGCGGCGCTCGAAGCGGACCGGCAGCTCGGGGGCGTCGGCCGGGCGCCCGGGCAGTTCGGGGGCGGGCGGGAGGGTGGCGAGGCGGTCGCGCCAGTACCACTCGGAGCGGCGGTAGAGCTCGCTGTCGCGCAGCGAGTTCCCGACGGCGAGGACGTAGTCGCGGAAGGTCAGCTCCAGCGGGGCGAGTTCCGCGCCGGGTTCCACGTAGTAGGTGACGAGGTCCGGGATGAGGACCTGGAAGTAGCTCCAGGCGTCGGCGACGAGGAAGTCCAGGCAGAGGTGGATCCGGGCCCGGCCGCCGCCGAGCAGGCTGATCCGTACGTCGAACAGCGGCCAGGCGTCGGCATCGAGGACCTGGTGGGAGAGCCGCTCGCGCAGCTCGGCCAGCTCGGCCCGGCGGGACTCCTCGTCGAGGCCGCCGAAGTCGGTGACGGGGATCTCGTACGCCGGGATCTCCTCGAAGACCTGCTGGGTGCCGTCGGGCAGGACGCGGGTGCGCAGGGCGTCGTGGCGCTCCACGAGCCGACGCCAGGCGCCCTCGAAGCGGGCCACGTCGAGCTGCTCGCTCTCCCACTCGAAGTATCCGTGGCAGCCGACGTTGCCCAGTTCCACGAGCCCGCCACGGCCGATCCACAGGGCCTGCTGGCTCTCGGTGAGCGGGAAGGGCTCGAAGCGGGCGGCAGAGTCCGGGACGATCGCGGGGAGTCCGCCGAAGGAGCCCCGGCCGCCCGTGCGTTCGGTGGTGACGAGGGTGGCGAGCTCGGCGACGGTGGGGCAGGTGGAGAGGTCGGAGAGGCTGAGCTCGACGCTGTAGCGGCGGCGGATCTCGTCGATCAGCTGGAAGGCGAGCAGCGAATGTCCGCCCAGCTCGAAGAAGTTGTCGTGGATGCCGATGCCGTCGGTGCGGAACGCCTCGGCCCACAGCCTGCTGAGCCCGTCCTCGACCTCGTTGCGGGGGGCTTCGTAGCCGGCGCCGACCGCGTCGCGGCCCTCCGGGGGCTCGGGCAGGCTGCGCCGGTCGACCTTGCCGTTGGGCAGGCGCGGGAGGGCGGGCAGCACGACGACGGTGGCGGGCACCATGTAGTAGGGCAGGGTGCGGGCGACTTCGGCGCGCACGGCGGCGGAGTCCGGTTCGGCCGCGCCGGCCGGGGAGACGTAGGCGATGAGCCGCTTGTCCCCGGGACCGCGCTCCTGGGTGACGACGACGGCCTCGGCGATGTCGTCGAGGCGGGCGATGTGGGTCTCGACCTCGCCGAGCTCCACGCGGAAGCCGCGGATCTTCACCTGGGAGTCGGAGCGGCCGAGGAGTTCGACGGCACCGTCCTCGCGGCGGCGGGCGAGGTCGCCGGTGTCGTAGAGCACCGGGTGCGGGTCGTCGGGGAGGACGTTGGGGTGGAACTTCGCGGCGGTGAGCTCGGGGCGGCCGTGGTAGCCGGCCGCGACCCCGGCGCCGGAGACGTGCAGGCGGCCGACCTCGCCCTCGGGCACGGGGCTGCCGTCCTCGTCCAGGAGGTGGACGCGGAGGTTGGCGATGGGCACGCCGACCGGGACCTGGCGGGTGGCGCGGACCTCGTCGGAGGTGGCCTGGCTGGTGAAGTCGATGCCGGCCCCGAGGTCGAGGCAGGACAGGACGTTGGTGGTCTCGGTGGTGCCGTAGGTCATCACGACCCGGAACGGGGTGTCGGCGGGCGGCCAGCTGTGGACGCGCTCGGCGGTGGTCACCAGGATCCGCAGCGCGGTGTCCTCGGGCCAGTCCAGGCCCCAGGCGGGCTCGGCCAGGGCGGCCACCAGCATGGTGTGGGTGATGCCCTCGCCGACGAGCCAGTCGCGGATCTGCTCGGGGGTCTGTGCCTGTCCGGCCTCGGGAATGTGGATGGCTGCGCCGGCGGGCAGGTAGGCGAGCCACTCCATGATCTGGACGGCGAAGCCGGGGGTGGACATCCAGGAGGCGCGGTCGCCGGGCCGGACCCCGTAGGCGCGGGTGGTCCAGTGCACGAGGTTGGTGAGCGCGCCGTGCCGCTCCAGGACCGCCTTGGGGGTGCCCGTGGAACCGGAGGTGTAGATGAGGTGGCTGACGGTGTCGGGGCCGGTCGCGACGGCGGGCGCGGTGTCCGGGAGGTCCTGACCGGCGGTGGCGACCTCGGCCTGTGGGACGTCCTGCGGTATCCGGCGGCCGAGGCCGGCCGGGGTGAGGACGAGCAGCGGGGCGGCGTCGGCGACCATCGCCGCGAGCCGGTCGTCGGGGTTGACCGGGTCGAGGGCGACGATCGCGGCGCCCGTCTTGAGGATGGCGAGGGAGCCGATGACGTACTCGGCGCTACGGGGGTAGCAGAGGCCGATCCGGGTCCCGGCGGCGGCTCCGCGGGCGATCAGCGCGTGCGCCAGCCGGTTGGTGGCGGCCTCCAGTTCGGCATAGGTCCAGCTGCGCCCGCCCTGCGCGAGGGCGGTGGCCCGGGGGGTGCGGGCGGCCTGTTCGGCGAGGAGCTGCGGATACCCCGTGGCGGGGAAGGCGGCGTCCGAACGGTTGAAGTCGACGAGTGCGGTGGTCACAGTGCGGGCCCTTTCTTACTTCGCGAAGGCTCGGCTGCGCAGCAGCCGCACGGGGAGACTGTTGATCCCCCAGGTGAAGTTGGAGGAGTTGAAGGTGACGGGTCCGGCCAGTTCGAAGCCGTCCAGCACGCCGAGCATCTCGGTGAGCAGGGCGCCGAGTTCGAAGCGGGCGAGCCGGGCGCCGAGGCACAGGTGGCGGCCGTGTCCGAAGGCGACGTGCCGGTTGGGGCGGCGGTCGACCCGGAAGGCGTGCGGGTCGGCGAAGACGTCCTCGTCGCGGTTGGCCGAGACGTTCCACAGCGTCACCCGGGCGCCCTCGGCCACCGGGATCCCGTTGATCTCGGTGTCGCGGACGGCGGTGCGCAGGGCGTGCACCCCGGGGGTGGTCCAGCGCAGGATCTCCTCGACGGCCGGGGCGATGCCGCCCTGGCCGAGGCCGCGCAGCAGCCGCCACTGGTCGGGGTGTTCGGCGAACATGTGGACCGCGCCGGCCGCCGAGTAGCGGGTGGTCTCGTTCGCCCCGGAGAGGACCCCGTTGAGGTTGAAGACGATCTCGTGGTCGCTGAGCGGCCGTTCGGTGCCGTCGCCCTCGTCCACGAGCGTGTCGTGGGCGATCTGGCTGACCAGGTCGTCGCCGGGGCGGACCCGGCGTTCGGCGAGCAGCTCGATGAAGTAGAGGAAGATCTCCGAGTGCGCGTTGGTGCGCACCTCGTCGTCCGGGGAGTCGAAGGCGTCGGTGGTCAGGGCCCCGATCCAGGCCCAGTCGGCGCGCGGGATGCCCATCATGGCGCAGACGACCCGGTTGGGCAGTTGCTTGGCGAGGTCGATGAAGTCCAGTTCGTCGCGTTCGGCGGCCTCGGTCACCAGCTCGCCGACCACCTTCTCGACCATCGCCTCCAGGCGCGGCATCTGCTGCGGTCCGAAGGCCTGGTGCAGGGCCCGCTTGAGCCGGGTGTGGTGGGGGACGTCGGAGACGATAAGCATGCGCTGGGCGACGGCGGCGACGGCGGCCGGGTCGCTGCCCAGCCGCATCCCGCGGGCCGAGCTGAAGGTGTCGCTGTCGGCGTAGACCTTCATGATGTCGCGGTGGCGGGTCAGGGCCCAGAAGCCCCCGTCGTCGCTGCCGGGCTCGGGGTGCCAGTGGACGGGCGAGTGGGCGCGCAGCCAGGTGAAGGTGGGCCAGAAGTCGTTGCGGCCGAAGGGGCCCGGGTCGAGCAGGTCGATCTCCATCTCAGGCTCCTCGCAGGCTGAGCGGGCGGGTGTCGGGCCATTGGGCGTCCACGAAGCCGGCGCATTCGTCCTCGGTGCCGTCGAACCCGGCCGGCGTCCAGCCGTCGGGGGTCTCGCGTGTGGCGGGGTACAGCGCGTACTGCCCCTCGTGGTTCACGAGGACCTGGTGGGTGGTGGGCACGGTGTCCTCCGGACTCGGGCGGGTGGGGACGGCCGGGCGCTCAGGCGCCGGGCGCGGTCGCGGTGGGGGCGGGGGCGGGGGCCGGCGCATCGGCGCCCTGGGCCCGCAGCAGGGTGGTCAGGTGGTCCAGTACGGGCCGCGGGCGGCGCAGTACGGCGTGGTGGCCGCCCGTGGTGGTGTGCCGGGTGAAGGCGGCGGTGGTGATCGCGGCCCAGCCGTCCAGGTCGGCGGAGCTGACGGTCTCGTCGCCGTCGGCCCCCCAGGCGTGGACGGGCACGCCGAGGCGGACGCCCGGCTTGTGGACGTAGCTCAGGGACAGCTGGGCGTCCTTGCGGAGCATGGCGACCATCAGGGCGCGGGTGTCCTCGTCGAGCAGTTCGGGGTCGAGGCCGGCCGTGTCGAAGAGCTTGTCCAGCTCCTCGCCGTCGTCGACGATGCCGCGGCCGGCGCCGTCCCAGTGGCCGGGGGCCCGGCAGCCGCTGACCACCAGGGCCCGCGGGGCGACCCGGCGGGAGACCTCGTAGCCGAGGAGGCCGCCGAAGCTGTGGCCGAAGACGATCAGCGGCCGGCCGGTGGCGACGACGTCCCGCAGTTCCGCGGCGATGGCCTCGACGGCCTCGTCGAAGGAGTCCGGCATCGGGTCCCGCCAGCGGTTCTCCCGGCCCGGCAGCTGCACTCCGTACACCTGGGCGGTGCCGGCCAGTTCGGGCTGCCAGGAGCGGAACTGCTGGCAGCCGGCCCCGGCGGGGGGCAGGCACAGCAGGACGGGCAGGGCCTGGTCGGCGGGGTCGTCCGTCCAGGTGGAGATCCAGGCACCCATGGCTCAGGCCCCTTCGGCGGGGTCGTCGGCCGGTTCGGCGGCGCAGGCCTCCCGCTCGGCGGAGAGCCGGTCGAGTTCGGCGGCGAAGTGCCGGGCCGTCGGCTCGGCCAGCAGCGCGCCGAGGCCGACGCGCAGTCCGGTGACGCGGCGCAGTTCCGACACCGCGCGGGCGGCGGCCAGGGAGTGGCCGCCCAGCTCGAAGAAGTCCGCGTCGGGGCCGGGGATCTCGGTGGCGAGCACGTCGGCCCAGACGGCCATCACGATGCGCTCGCTCGTGGTCGGACCCGTGCCCGGGGTCGCCCCCGAGGTCGCCCCCGGTGCGCCGTTCGTCCGTGCCGGCGCCGTCAGGGCCGTGGCCAGCGCCTCGCGGTCGGCCTTTCCGGTGCTGAGGGTCGGGATCCGGTCGAGCACCCGTACGGTGCTGGGCACCGCGGCGGCGGGCAGCTGCTTGCGGCAGCGTTCGACGACCAGGTCGGGGAGGCCCGCCGGGTCGGCGCCGGGGGCCGCGACCACGGCGAGGCCGAGGGTCTGGCCGGCGGCGAGCGGGCAGCAGGCGGCGGCGACGACCTCGGGGAGTTCGGCGGCGATCCGCTCCACCTCGCCCAGTTCGATGCGGTGGCCGCGGATCTTGACCTGGTCGTCGCGGCGGCCCCGGTACTCCAGTTCGCCGCCGGGCCGGCGGATCACCACGTCGCCGGTGCGGTACATGCGGGTGCCGCCGCCCTGGAAGGGATCGGGCAGGAAGCGGCTCGCGGTGAGTCCGGGGCGGCCCCGGTAGCCGCGCGCCACGGCCGGGCCGCCGAGGTAGAGCTCGCCCTCGGTTCCGGCGGGCACCGGGCGGAGCTCCTCGTCCAGGACGTACGCCCGGTAGCCGGGCAGCGGTCGTCCGATGGTGGTCACGTCGTCCCCTCGTCGGCTGTCGGCCCAGGTCGCGGCGATGGTCACCTCCGTCGGCCCGTACACGTTGAGCAGCCGGCGGCCGCGGGAGAACCGCTCCGCCAGCGCGGCCGGGCAGGCTTCCCCGGCGACCACGACCACCTCGGCGGTGTCGATCCCGGCGCCGTGGGCGGCGAGCAGCGACGGGGTGAGGGAGACGGTGCGCAGGCCGGCGGGCAGGGGCTCGCGGCCCTCGGCGGCGGCCTGGCGCAGGCCGTCCAGGGAGAGGTCCGTGAGGGCGACCCCCTGGCCGTGCGTCAGGTAGAGCAGGGTGCACCAGAGCCAGCCGTCGAAGGCGGGCGAGACGGCGTTGAGGCCGAGTCCGCCGGGGGGCAGGCCGAGGGTGCCGAGGGCGTCGACGAACGTGTCCAGGCCCCGGTAGGTGACCTCGACCCCCTTGGGGCGGCCGGTCGTGCCGGAGGTGTAGACGAGGTACGCGCAGCTGTCGGGGGCGGTTGCGGACACGGCGAGCGCGCCGGGGGCGCTGCGGCGGACATCGGCGGGGGCGAGCAGGGCGATCCCGCCGGGCTCCAGGCCGGTGGGTACCTCGGGGGCGACCAGGACGGCGGCCCCGGCGTCGCGCAGTACACGGCCGAGGCGCTCGACGGGGTGCGCGGGATCCAGGGGGACGGCGGTCCCGCCGAGGCTCCAGACGGCGAGCAGGGCGGGCACGCTCTCCCGGGACCGGCCGAGCAGCAGCCCGACGGAGGTCTCCGGGCCGACTCCGGCCGCGGCGAGCGCTGTGGCGTAGCGGGCGGTGCGGGCGGTGAGCGCCGCGTAGGTGAGGGTGCCGTCGAAGGCCTTGACGGCGGTCTCGTCCGGCTGTTCGCGGGTCCACCGCTCCAGGCGGGCGAACAGCGGCGGGAGTGCGCCGTCGGCCCGTCCCGCGGAGCCCGGTCCGGCGGAGCCCGGTGCCGCGGAGCCCGGTTCGGCCCGTGCCGCCCGGGGCGGTGCGTCGTCGGCCGGTACGCCCGGGGCGGTGGCCCCGGCGGACTCGGCGTGCCGGTCGGTCATCCGTCGTTCCTCTCGGTGTCCGCCGGGCGGGCGGCCGCGGTGGCCCGCAGGCGCGGGCCGACCACCTGGCCTCCCGTGCCCTGCGGGAGCTGCATCGACTTGGTCTCCAGGAAGGCCTCCAGCCCGGCGGCGCCGCATTCGCGCCCGATCCCGGACTGCTTGAACCCGCCGAACGGGGCGGCCGGGTTGAACTGGCCGCCGTTCACGTCGACCAGGCCGGACCGGAAGCGCCGGGCCGTCCGTTCGGCGCGGGCGCCGTCGCCGGACCAGACCGCGCCGTGCAGCCCGTAGCGGGTCCCGTTGACGATCCGGACCGCCTGGTCCTCGTCGTCGTAGGGGATGACCGAGAGCACCGGCCCGAAGATCTCCTCCTGGCCGATCGTGCTCAGCGGGTCCACGTCCGCGAAGATCGTCGGCTGGACGTAGTAGCCGGTGTCCAGGCCGGCGGGCCGGTCGGGGCCGCCGCGGACCAGCCGGCCGGCGCCCTCGTCGATGCCGCGCCTGATGTGGTCCGTGACGCGGGCGTGCGCGGCGGCGGAGACCAGGGGGCCGAGGTCGGTCGCGGGGTCGCGCGGGTCGCCGGTCACGTACCCGGCCATGGCCTCGCCGGCGAGCCGTACGGCCTCGTCCTGCCGGTCCCTCGGTACCAGCAGCCGGCTCCACTGCAGGCAGGTCTGGCCCGTGTTGAAGAGCATCTGGTCGACGGTGGCGGCCACGGAAGCGGCCAGGTCGGCGTCGTCGAGGACGAGGCTCGCGTTCTTCCCGCCGAGTTCGAGGTGCACGCGCTTGACGGTGTCGGCGCCGAGCGCGGAGACCTCGCGGCCGGCCCGGGTGGAACCGGTCAGGGAGACCACGTCGATCAGCGGGTGGGTGACGAGCGCGGTGCCGACGGCGGCGCCGGTGCCGACGACCATGTTGAAGACGCCGGGCGGCAGATCGGCCTCGGCGATCGCCTCGGCGAGCAGCCGGGCGTGCAGCGGGGTGATCTCGCTCGGCTTGTGCACGACCGTGCAGCCGGCCGCGAGCGCGGGGAGGATCTTCTGCACGGTGAGCAGCAGCGGGGTGTTCCACGGGGTGATGCAGGCGGCCACCCCGGCGGCCTCGCGCACGACGAGCGAATGGCCGACGCGCTCCTCGAAGGCGTAGGAGGCGGCGGTCTCGACGCAGTGCGCCGCCATGCCGAGGGAGAGCCCGACATGGGTCTGGCGGGCCATCCGGGCGGGCGCCCCGACCTCGGCGGTGATGGTCTCGGCGAAGCGGTCGGCGCGGACCTCCATGGCCTCGACGACCCGGCGGAGCAGGGCCGTGCGTTCACGCACCGGCGTGGCGGCCCAGCGCGGGAAGGCGGCCGCCGCGGCGCGCGCGGCGAGGTCGGCGTCCCGGGCGGTGCCCGCGGCCACGGTGGCCAGGGCGCGCTCGGTGGCGGGGTCGGTGACGACCAGGCGGCCGTCGGCGTCGGAGGCCACCCAGGCGCCGCCGATCCACTGGTCGGTGTAACGGGGCGGCAGGGGGGCCGCGTCGGTCTCGGCCCCGGCGGGTCTGGAGTCCTGTGGCTCGGTCGGCACGGTCAGCACGGTCACGGTGGGGTCCTCACTGGGTCACGGGATCACGGGCTCGCTGAACAGCTGGGTCGGTGTCACGCGGTCGCCTGGTCGGCCGCGCGCGCCAGGGCGGCCGCGGCCCGGTTGTCGGGCCTGGCCCGCCGCACGGGGCGGGCCAGGGCGGTCGTACGGGCGTCCGGGCTCCAGGCGGGGGTGCCGGCGGGAGTCCCGGCCCGGCGCGCCGCCGGACGCAGCGCGCGGACGGTGGCGGGCGGGGCTCCGGTCACGGCGGAGACGGGGGCGGGGGCGGAGGCGGCCCGGGCGCGCGCCGCGGCCGGGATCAGGGCATCCAGCAGCCGCTGGGTCTCGTGGCCGGGTGCCACGGCCAGCTCGTCGCGCATCCGGCGGGCGCACAGTTCGTACCAGCGCCGGACGCAGGCGAGTTCACCGCGCCGGCCGTGCGCGGCCATCAGCGCGCGGTAGGTCTCCTCGTGGTGGCGGTCGATCTCCAGGGTGCGCTTGCAGACCTCGATCAGCTCCACGAAGTCCTCGCGCGCCTCGGCGTCGGCGCGCAGCACTCCCAGGGCCCGCAGCGCGAGCGCCCTGAGGTACTCGCGCTGTTCGACGACCCAGTCGGCGCTCTCGCCGCGCAGGAACTCGCCGCCGTAGAGACCGATCGCCGCCCGCAGCCGGGTGCGGGCGAGCGGGGCGTCGCCGGCCGCTGCGGCGCGCAGGCCGGTGTGCACCAGTTCCTGGAAGCGGTCGAGGTCGGACCACAGCCCGGTGATGTGCAGGACGTAGCCGAAGTCCCGGTAGACCAGCCGGATCCCGGAGTCGCCGGGGCGGTCGGGGTGGGCGTCGAGCACCCGGCGCAGTGCGTGGGCGGCGACCTTCAGGGAGCTGCCCGCGGCGGCGTCGGCGCCTGGCCACAGGGAGGCGTAGAGCCGGTCGCGGGTGAGCATCTGGCCGCGGTGGACCACGAGGTACTGGAACAGGCCACGGGCCTTGCCGGCCCGCCAGCGCTGGACGGGGGTGCCGTTGACGGTCAGCTCGAAGTCGCCCAGGAAGCGGACCCGTACCGCCGGCCCCGCCGTCCCGTTCGCTGCGGTGGTCATCGCGTCCTCCCGGTGGTTTTCAGCCTGCCGCTCTGCCTGCGAGGAGTGTGTCCGGGGGGTCTACAACGGCCCTACAACGGCCGGATCCGAGCTGTGTAGAGCGGTGATAGGGCGTTTTTCGACACTGATGAGCACGACCACCCGAACCGCCGAATCCGAAATGAGGGCTGTTTCATGACCAGCAGCGACACCCGGCTTCAGAAGGTCGTCATCCTGGGCGGCGGCACGGCCGGCTGGATGACGGCCGCATACCTCGGAAAGGCGCTGCAGGGAACGGTCGACATCACCGTGCTCGAAGCGCCGACGATCCCGCGCATCGGTGTCGGCGAGGCCACCGTGCCCAACCTGCAGCGCTCGTTCTTCGACTACCTGGGCATCGCCGAGGACGAGTGGATGCGGGAGTGCAACGCGAGCTTCAAGATGGCCGTGCGCTTCGTCAACTGGCGGACCGACGGGCAGGGCGAGTCGACGGCCCGCGAGCTGCCGGGCGGCGGTCCGGACCACTTCTACCACCCGTTCGGGCTGCTCCCCGACTACGACCAGACCCCGCTGTCGCACTACTGGTTCAAGCGGAAGTACGAGGGCCGCACCACCGAGCCGTTCGACTACGCCTGCTTCCGCGAGCCCCCGGTGATGGACGCGATGAAGGCCCCGCGCTGGCTCGACGGCCGGCCGGCCACCCGGTACGCCTGGCACTTCGACGCCCAGCTGGTGGCCGACTTCCTGCGCCGGTTCAGCACCGAGAAGCAGGGCGTGAACCACGTGCAGGACGAGATGGTGCGGGTCGAGCAGGACGAGCGCGGCTACGTGACCACCCTGCACACCAAGGGCGGACTGGCCCTGGACGCCGACCTGTTCGTGGACTGCTCGGGCTTCCGCGGCCTGCTCATCAACCAGGCGATGGAGGAGCCCTTCATCGACATGAGCGACCACCTGCTGTGCGACAGCGCGGTGGCGACGGCCGTCCCGCACGACGACGAGGCGAACGGCGTGGAGCCGTACACCTCGGCGATCGCCATGTCGTCCGGCTGGGCCTGGAAGATCCCCATGCTGGGGCGCTTCGGCACCGGCTACGTGTACTCCAGCAAGTTCACCGACCAGGACACCGCCACCCGCGAGTTCGCGGACATGTGGGGCCTGGACCCCGAGGTGACGAAGTTCAACCACATCCGTTTCCGCGTCGGCCGCAACCGCCGGGCGTGGGTGAAGAATGTCGTCAGCATCGGCCTGTCCTCCTGCTTCCTGGAGCCGCTGGAGTCGACGGGCATCTACTTCATCACCGCCGCGATCTACCAGCTGGCCAAGCACTTCCCGGACAAGACCTTCAACGACGGTCTGATCAACAGCTTCAACCACGAGATCGAGGTGATGTTCGACGACACCCGCGACTTCATCCAGGCGCACTTCTTCTACGCGCCGCGCAACGACACGCCGTTCTGGCAGGCCAACAAGAAGCTGACCCTCCCCGACAACATCCAGCAGAAGATCTCCGCCTACAAGGCCGGCCTGCCCATCAACTCGCCGATCACCGACGAGTCGACGTACTACGGCAACTTCGAGGCCGAGTTCCGCAACTTCTGGACGAACGGCAGCTACTACTGCATCTTCGCGGGCCTCGGCCTGGAGCCGGACGCCCCGCTGCCCTCCCTGGCGCACCGGCCGGACTCGGTGGCCAGTGCCGAACCCCTCTTCGACGCGGTCAAGCGCCAGCAGCAGAACCTGCTGGAGACGCTGCCCAGTGCCTACGACTACCTGCGCCAGCTGCACGGCGCGTAAGGCCCACCGCTCCCACGGCCCGGCAGTACGGCTCTCCCGCCGGCTGCCGGGCCGCAGTTGCTTCAGCCACCTCAGGAGTCAGACATGCCCCACCGCTCCGTGCCCCATCCCGCCGCACCGGACGATTCGGCCGGGGTCCAGCCGGCGGACCTCCGTCCCTTCATGGCCGCCTTCCCGACCGGGGTGTCCGTCGTCACCACCCTGGATTCGGATTCCGTGCCGCACGGCCTCACCTGCACCTCCCTCGCGAGCGTCGCCCTCGAACCGGCGACGCTCGTGGTGTGCATACGGGCGGCGAGCCCGACCCTCGCGGTGCTGCTGGCCGAGGGCCACTTCGCCCTCAACCTGCTGCACGAGCGGGCCCGCGGCACCTCGGACCTGTTCGCCTCCGGGGCGCCCGACCGCTTCGACCGCGTCGAGTGGCGGCTGCCGCTGGGGGCGGGCGGACCGCACCTGACGGCGGACGCCCACGCCGTCGCGGACTGCGCCGTGGTCAGAACCGTCGGCTTCGGGGACCACACGGCCGTCTTCGCCGAAGTCCGGCGGGTGACCGTGCGCGACGACCGGCAGCCGCTGCTCTACGGGCTGCGCCGCTACGCCCCCTGGTCCGCGGCGGCCGCGGCTCCCCAGCCGGCCGCACAGCCGGCCCCGCACCGCGATCTGCCCGGGGCCCTGCGCCCCGCCGCGCCCGAAGGAGGTACCCGTGTCGTCCGTTGACCCGCTGCCCGCCCTGCTGATCGCCGTTCCGGTGGTGATCCTGGCCAGTCAGGTGGGGGCCGCCGTCTGCCGCCGGTTCGGCCAGCCCCCGGTGGTGGGCGAGATCGCCACCGGCATCCTGCTGGGCCCCTCGCTGCTGGGCTGGCTCTGGCCGCAGGCCCAGCACGCGCTGTTCCCGCCGTCCGTGCTCCCGTACACCTCGGTGCTCGGGCAGCTCGGGCTGCTCGCCTTCATGTTCCTGGTCGGGCTGGAGCTGGACCTCAAAAGCCTGCGCGGTCACACCCGGGTCGCGGTGGCGGTGAGCCAGGCGGGCATGCTGCTGCCGCTGGCCCTGGGCGCACTGCTCGCCCTCGCGATGTACGGCGGGTTCGCCCCCGAGGGGGTGGGCCGGATGCCGTTCACCCTGTTCATGGCCGTGGCCATGGCCATCACCGCGTTCCCGGTCCTCGCCCGGATCCTCATCGACCGGGGCCTGTACGGGACTCCGCTCGGCGCCCTCGCCATGGCCTGTGCGGCCGTGGACGACGTCGTCGCGTGGTGCCTGCTGGCCCTGGTGGTGGCCCTCTCCACGGCCGGGTCCCCGATGGAGGCGGCCACCACGGCCGGACTCGCCGTGGCCTTCACGCTGGTGATGCTGTACGCGGTACGGCCGCTGCTGGCCCGCTGGTCGGCCCGCGCCGACCGGGCCGGCGACGCTGCGGTGCTGGTGGCGCTCTTCAGCGGGCTGAGCCTGTCCGCGCTGGCCACCGACCTGATCGGCGTGCACGCGCTGTTCGGGGCGTTCCTGTTCGGGGTGGTCACCCCGCGCACCGGGCAGCGCATCGAGGCCTCGGCGGCCCGGCTGCGCGCGTTCACGGTGCCCGTGCTGCTGCCGCTGTTCTTCGTGCACACGGGGCTGCGCACGGACATCGGGGGCCTGACGGCCTCGCCCGAACTGTGGCTCTGGACGGCCGCGATCCTCTTCGTCGCCTTCCTCGGCAAGTGGGGCGGCGCGGCCGGAGCGGCGCGCGCGTGCGGAAGACCGTGGCGGGAGGCCCTGTCGATCGGCGCCCTGATGAACTGCCGGGGGCTGACCGAGCTGGTGGTGCTCAACGTCGGTCTGGAACTCGGCGTCATCGGGCCGCAGTTGTTCACGATGCTGGTGCTGATGGCCCTGGTGACGACGGCGATCACCAGCCCGGCCCTGACCCGGCTGCGCGCCGGGAAGGAGGTGGGCGGCCGGGCTCCGGCGCAGGCCGAGCCCGAGAACGCCCTCTCCGGGCCCTGACGGGCGGGCCGCCGGGACCGGAGGGCGTCCGCCCCAGTCGCACCACGGCTGTTCAGGCGCCCTCCGGCCCGGTCGGTACGCACAGCACCGGGATCGGCGACAGGTGCAGGAGCTTGTGCGGGGTGGAGCCGAGCAGCGCACCGCGCATCGGGCTGTCGCCCCAGCTGCCGACGATGATGACGCGGGCCCGGTGGCGTTCGGCGGCGTCCAGCAGGGCCTGCGCGGGTTTCTCGTCGGCCACCTCGACCGTGGAGGGCACCCCGGCCGCGTCGGCCTCCTCGACGGCGTGCGCCAGCGCACTGCGGCCCGCCTGGCGGACGGCTTCGCGGTGGGCGCGGGACTCCTCGCCGGTGGCACCCGGGGCGGCGGCGCCGTAGACGAGGACGAGGGGCTCGCCGAAGGCCGTGGCCACCTCCAGCGCCACTTCCAGGGCCCGTTCCGCGCCGGGTGATTCGTCGTATCCGAGGACCACGGACATCGGGGGCTCCCTAGGAGATGGACCGGTGCTTCCCGGCATGGACGAGTTCCGGGTCGACGACGCCGCGGCGCTCCTGCCAGAACCTGCCGTCCCGGATCCGCCAGAAGCACATGACGGCCACGCCGACGAGCGCGATGCCGATGCCGATGACCAGCGGCGGGCCGAGCCCGAACCAGGAGACGCCGCTGGCGGAGTTCTCCGGGTCGGACATGTCGCCGATCGACTCGACCAGCAGCCAGGCCAGCAGGCCGGCTCCGACCACGGGGCCGAGTCCGATCAGCAGGAAGTTGTGCAGGTTCTCGAAGAGATGGCGGCGGTAGTAGATGGCGCAGGCCAGGCCGGTGAGCGCGTAGTAGAAGGCGATGAGCAGGGAGAGCGCGGTGAGCGAGTCCAGGAGCGCGTTCTCGCTGATCTGGTTGACGACGAGGTACCAGCCGATGGCGATGGCGGCCACCCACCACGTGCTCACGTCCGGGGTGCGGAACCTCGGGTGGATGTGGGCGAGGCGGTGCGGCAGCGCGTGCCGGCGGGCCATGGACAGGGCGGTGCGGGAGGCGGGGATGATCGTGGTCTGGGTGGAGGCGAGCGCCGAGGTGCAGACGGCGAGGAGCACCATCCAGTCCCAGCCGCCCATGACCTCGTGGGCGAGGACCGCGAAGATGGCCTCCTCCTCGGCCGCGTTCTCGGCGAGGTAGACGGTGCCCGCGTAGGCGACGACCGCGAAGCCCACGGACAGGTAGGTGACCAGGAGGATCACGGTCGACCAGAGGCCCGCCTTGCCCGGTGCGGTGGCGGAGTTCTCCACCTCCTCGGTGAGGTTGACCGCGGACTCCCAACCCCAGTACATGAACACGCCGAGCAGCAGCCCGCCGGTGAGGGCCGCGCCGCCCGCGCCGAAGGGGTTGAGCCAGCTGAGTGACGGCTCGATCGAGTCCAGGGTGCTGGTGTCGGCGTAGACGCGGTAGATGGCGACCACGGCGAAGGCCAGCAGGAAGAAGACCTGGGCGAGGATGAGGATGTCCTGGAGGTGGGCCGAGAGTTCGGTGCCGATGACGCAGATGCCGGTCATGACCAGGATCACCACGACGGTGAGGATCTGCCGGATCCAGGCGTTGGCGGCCCAGCTGTCGAGTCCGAAGGCGAGCAGGCCGAAGTGCACGGCGACGTCCGCGAGTGAGCCGATGACGAGGACGCCGGTCATGGCGATGGCCCAGCCGCCGAGCCAGCCGGCCCACGGTCCCATGGCCCGGGTGACCCACGAGAAGGTCGTCCCGCAGTCCTGGTCGACCTTGTTGAGGTAGTAGAACGCGGCGGCGATGAGCAGCATCGGGACGAAGGAGGCCAGCATCACGCCCGGTGCGTAGATGCCTACCAGCGCCACGATCGGCCCGAGGACGGCGGCCAGGGAGTAGGCGGGTGAGGTGGAGTTCAGGCCGATGACGAGCGCGTCGAGGAATCCGATCGCGTTGGCCTTGAGCCTCGCGTCCAGGCCCTCCGGTCCGGCGCCCGCACTGCCGTCGTCCGTGTAGGAGTCGTGACCCATGTACGAATGGTCACGCAGACGGCACCACCGCGCGAGGCGAGGCGGCATCGGTCGGGCCGGGGTCCGGGCCTCGGCCGGAGCTGCGATCGGAGCTCCGGTCAGGGGCGGGTGTTCCAGCCGGCGATCACCGGGAGGCCGTGCTCCGTGGAGAGCACGCTGACGGTGCCCGTGCGCAGCAGGAACAGCCGCCCGTGCTCGGGCTCCAGCCGCAGGTAGCGGGCGGTGAGGACGCGCAGGAAGTGGCCGTGGGCGACGAGCACCACGTTGCCGCCGTCCGCGCGGAGCACGGGGGCGACGCGGTCCAGGGCCCGGTCGGCGCGGGCGCCCACCTGGGCGGCGCTCTCGCCGGGGTGCTCGGCGTCGCCGGGCGGAACGCCATGGGTCCACAGGGACCAGTCCGGGACGGTCTCCTGGATCTCCGCGGTGGTGACCCCTTCGTAGCCGCCGTAGTCCCATTCGTACAGGTCGGGGTCGGCCTGCCCGCCGGTGAGCCCGGCGAGCTCGGCGGTGGCGACGGCCCGGCGCAGCGGGCTCGTCAGGACCAGGGCCGGCTGCCGGTCCCGGAAGAAAGGGGCCAGCGAGATGGCCTCCTCGACCCCGCTCGCGGTGAGCGGCAGGTCGGTGCGTCCCGTGTGGCGCCCGTTCGCGCTCCAGGCGGTCTCGCCGTGCCTCACCAGCAACAGGTCACTCATCCTTCGGACCCTATGCCTCCGGCATGTCGGCGCCGGGGCACCCGGGCGGGCGTGTCACTGTCGGGCGTCATGAACGAGAACCGGGAGGCCGGACGGACGGCCGGTTCGCCGCTGCTCCCGCCGCACATGCCCGCGCTGATGGTCGTACTGACCGGGGTGACCGGGATCGTGGAGGCGGCGAGCCTGCTGGCGCTCGGGCCGGCCTTCACGGCGATGCAGACGGGCAATGTGCTGTTCCTGGCCTTCGGCACGGCCGGGGCGGGGCGGCTGGAGACGCTCGCTCCCGGGATCTCCCTGGCCGCGTTCATCGTCGGGGTGGTCTGCGGGTCGCACCTGGAGTCCGTGACCGAGATCCGCGGCGGGCGCTGGTTCGTCATCGGCCTCATCGCCGAGGCGGGGCTCATCCTGACCGCCGCGGGGATCGGCTGGGGGCTGGCTCCGCAGTACGGATCCCCGGCCCCACGGCATCTGGCGGCGACGGCGGTGCTGGCCCTGGCGATGGGACTGCGCAACACCACGATCATGCGGGCGAACGTGCCGGGCGTACCGACGACGCTGGTCACCCGGTCCATGACCGCCTTCCTGGGAGCTTCGGCCATGGGGCGGGAGAACGCGTACGGGTTCGGGACGGCCGGCTGGAGGCTGCGCGGCCTTTCCGTCCTGGCCATGTTCGCGGGCGGGTTCCTCGGGGCGCTGCTGCTGCGGGCCGGCTGGACCGTGGGCTGGCTGCTGCTGCCGGCCGGCGTGACGGTGCTGGTCGTGGGTCTGCTCTACCGGAGCCAGCCCGGGCTGCACACCGACCAGGCCCCTGGCCGGGAACGATCGGGGTGAAGGGGGCCATTGGTACAGTCGTGGCGTGGCGGTGGACGAGCTCGACACCAGAATCCTGCGTCTGCTGATCGAGCAGCCGCGCACCAGTGTCCGCGAGTACGCCCGGATCCTCGGCGTGGCGCGCGGCACCCTGCAGGCACGGCTGGACCGGCTGGAGCGCACGGGCGTGATCACCGGAACCGGACCGGTGCTCTCCCCCGCCGCACTGGGCCATCCGGTGCTGGCGTTCGTGCACATCGAGGTCACCCAGGGCCATCTGGACGAGGTGGGTGACGCGCTGGCCGCCGTGCCCGAGATCATCGAAGCCTTCTCGATCACCGGCGGCGGGGACCTGCTGACCCGTGTGGCGGCCCGCGACAACGGGCATTTGGAGGACGTGATCCAGCGGCTGATCCAGCTCCCGGGCGTGGTCCGCACGCGTACGGAGGTGGCGCTGCGCGAGCGGGTGCCGCACCGGCTGCTGCCGCTGGTCGAATCCGTGGGCCGAAATGCCGGCAAAACCTGACAGGATTATCGAGACAGGACACGAGCGGCAGGACGGGCCCCACGGATGATCACCGTCATATTCGATCTCGACGGCACCCTCGTGGACAGCGAGCCGAACTACTACGAGTCCGGGCGGCGCACCCTTGAGCGGCACGGCGTCCCCGATTTCACGTGGGAGCAGCACTCCCGCTTCATCGGCATCGGCACGCTGGAGACCCTGGAGATCCTGCGGGAGCGGTACGGGATCCGGGCACCGGTCGAGCAGCTGCTCGCCGAGCAGAACGCCGCCTACCTGGAGCTGGCCCGCACCCGGACCGAGGTCTTCCCGCAGATGAGGAAGCTGGTCGAGCGGCTGCGCACCGAGGGCGCTGCGATGGCGGTGGCCTCCGGCTCCTCGCTCGAGGCGATCGACGCGGTGCTGTCGGGCACCGGACTGGACGCACTGCTGACGACGGTGGTCTCCGCCGAGGAGGTCGCGCACGGCAAGCCCGCTCCGGACGTGTTCCTGGAGGCGGCCCGCCGGCTGGGCGCCGAGCCCGCCGACTGCGTGGTCGTCGAGGACGCGGCGCCCGGGGCGCGGGCCGCGCACGCCGCGGGCATGGCCTGCGTGGCGGTCCCGTACACCCCGGACATCGCCGGGGACCCGGCCTTCGCCTCCGCCGGGCTCCTCTTCCCGGGCGGCCATCGGGAGTTCAGCGCGGACGCGGCGTACGACTGGCTGGCCGCACACCGGACCGCGTAGCTCCTTCGGGTGGGTGGATCCGCTCGCGGGTGGTGCCGCGCGGGCCCGGCGGGCGGATCTCAGGTTTCCGGGCGGGCCAGTCGGCCGAGCAGGGCCACCGCGTCGGCGATGGGCACCGGCCGGAAGAACTGCGCGTCGGCCTGTTCGACGGCGGCGATCGCCCGTGGAGCCAGCTCGGCGCCGGCGTCGGTGACGCGCAGCCGTTTGGCGCGGGTGTCGGCCGGGTCGACCTCACGCTCGACGAGCCCTTTGTGTTCCAGGGTGCGCAGGACTTGGGAGGTCATCTTGACGTCGGTACCGGCCTGGCGGGCGACGGCCAGCTGATTGGGGTGCTCGCCCTGGCTGTTGAGCCACCAGGTGCAGGCGAGCAGCACGAACTGCACGTGGGTGAGGTCGAGCGGGGCCAGCGCCGTGGCGATGTCGCGCTGCCAGCGCAGGGTGGCGTGCCACAGCAGGAATCCGGGGCTCTCGCCGGGGCTGAGGGGCATCAGCGAAGCGCCAGCCCGGCCAGCGAAGCCATCGTGTCGGGCCAGTCGGCGGTGATGCCCGGGCCGATCTGCGGACCCACCTCGCCGGCGCCGCCGCCGGTGATCTCCATCCGGTACACCACCCGGATCCGGTCCCGGCCGATCGGCTCGATCCGGTGGACGGTTCGCAGCAGCAGGTCACCGAAGCGCGCCTCGTCGACGAAACGTTCGCCTTCGACGGCCTCGGCGATGCGCAGCAGGATCGGGTCGTCCCCGGGCGGCGTCATCGTGATCTCCGTGCCGGCCACGAACGGGCCACTGATCTCGATCTTCTCGATACCGGGGTTCCAGGCGCCCCAGTTCTCCACGTCCACCCAGAGCCGCCAGATCGCCTCGGGGGTGGCGGCGGTCTCGATGCTGTGCTCGTACTCCCACATGGGTACTCTCCCTGACTGGATTATCTATCCGCAGATTATCTTCGCGCAGACTAACTGTCAACGAGGCGGGCCGGACCCGGCCGAGGAGACCCTGTCCGCTCTCTGGCGGCCTGCGGGAGCGACTGTCACCATGCCTGCGTGACCGCGACCCTGACCCCGGGCACCCGGAGCGGCGGACCGCGCCGATGGCCGCTGCTCGGCAACCTGCCCGCCTTCGCCCGCGATCCCCTGGCCTTCTTCGAGTCCCTGCGCGACGGCTACGGGGACTGGGTGCCCTGGGCGCTCGGCCCGCAGCGCAACATCCTGGTCTCCCGGCCCGAGCATGCCGGTGAACTGCTCGGAGCCGTCGAGTCCACTTTCCGGCCGACGGAACTCGGCTGGGCCTTCCGCCAGTTACTGGGCAACGGGGTGGTCGTCGCCACCGGGGACGACTGGCGCCGCAAACGGGCGCTGGTGCAACCCTCCGTCCGGCCGCGCCAGGTGCGCTCGTACGCCGCCACGATGGTGGAGTGCGCCGACGCCCTCGCGGGCGGCTGGCACGAGGGCCAACGGATCGACGTGCACCGGGAGATGGCCGCACTCACCCAGCGGATCGCGGTGCGCACGCTGTTCGGGAGCGACGCCGCCGGCCGGGAGGCGCCCATCAGCGCGGCCATGGCCACCGCCCAGCGGGAACTGGGGGCGGAGTTCCGCGGGCTGACGCTGTTCCTGCCGCCCTGGGTCCGCACTCCCGGACGGCGCCGGATGAGGGAGGCCGTGGCGGTGCTCGACCAGGAGATCGAGCACGTCATACGGGAGCACGAGGCGGCGTCGAGCGCCGGAGCGGAGCGGGACGACCTGCTGAGCCGGCTGCTCGCGGCCCGCGACGAAACCGGGGGCCCGCTCTCCCGCAAGGAGTTGCGGGACGAGTCGATCACCCTCTACATCGGCGGCCACGAGACCACCTCGACCACCCTGACCTGGGCCTGGCAGCTCCTGTCGGGGGCGCCGTCGGCGCGGGCCCGGCTGACGGAGGAGCTGGACCGGGTGCTCGGCGGGCGGCTGCCGGCCTACGACGACTACGCGCGGCTGCCCTGGACCCGGCAGGTGGTCAAGGAGGCCCTGCGCATCTATCCGCCGATCTGGCTGATCTCGGCGGTGGCCACGGAGGGGGCGACACTGGGCGGGCGCGAGGTCCCGGCCGGGACCTCGGTATGGACCAGCCCCTGGTCGATGCACCGCGATGCCCGGTGGTTCCCGGACCCGGAGGCCTTCCGCCCCGAGCGGTGGGACGCGGACGCCCCGCATCCGGTGCCCGAACACGCCTGGTTCCCGTTCGGCGGCGGCCCGCGGGCCTGCCTGGGAGCACGGTTCGCACTGGTGGAGGCCGCGCTCGTACTCGCCGTGCTGGCGCAGCGGTTCCACCTGGACAGCGGGAGCGAACGGGCCGGGGTCTTCCCGGGGCTCACCCTGCAGCCGACCGGACCGGTCGTGGCGACCCTGCGCCGCAGCGGCAGCGACACCGACACGGGGAGCGGCACGGCGAGCGACACGGACGGGGCGAAGGCCCGTTGAGTCACCGGGTTCCCCGGGGCTCCGCCCAGCCGCCGCTCCTCGAACGCCGGAGGGGCTGAACCACGTTTTCGAGACGGCACGTCCAGTGTGCGAGACACCCATTGACCCCGCCCCGGCCAGGTGGCTAGGTTTCGCCGCATGTTGCGTTCAGCCATGCTCACCACGCGCGGTCACATCGACCTGCTGCGGGTGGCCTCCGCCGCGTGTCGCCGCGGCTGCTGACGCCCTTTTCCTGATCTGTCACGAGCGCTCCGCGCTCTTCCCCGGCGTGCCCGCACACCTCTGACCCCCTCCCCCGCCCGGCCCCGTCCGGCCGCGCCGGTGCGAGGGCGGTCGGTGTGCGCGCTGCCGCCTGCCTCGCCGCCCTCCTTTCGTGGAGCCTCCATGAGCACCAGCACCAGCCATGCCCCGCCGGACCTGTCGCCCGCGCCGCCATCCGCACGGCCCGCCGCACCCGAGCTCGTGGCGGTCGTGGCGGCCTCCGCACGGCGTCGTCCCGTACCCCGCTGGATCCGCCGGACCGCGGGCCCGCTGCTGCTGCTCGCGCTGTGGCAACTGGCCAGCACCCTGGGGTGGCTGCCGGCCGACACGCTCGCGCCGCCGTCCACCATCGCGTCCGCCGGGGCGGATCTGATCGGGGACGGGACCCTGCCCGGGGCGATGGCCGTGTCCCTGCAGCGCGTCGCGATCGGGCTGGTGATCGGCGGTACGGCGGGCACGGTGCTCGCGCTGCTGTCCGGGCTGTCGCGGCTCGGCGAGGACCTGATCGACGCGAGCGTGCAGATGCTCCGCACGGTGCCCTGGGTGGGTCTCATCCCGCTGTTCATCATCTGGATGGGCATCGGTGAGGCGCCGAAGGTCGCCCTGATCGCGCTCGGGACCGCCTTCCACCTGTACCTGAACGTCTACGCGGGGATCCGCGGGGTGGACGAGCAACTGATCGAGGCGGGCGGGGCCCTGGGGCTCGGACGGTGGGGCCTGGTGCGGCACGTCGTACTGCCCGGCGCGCTCCCCGGCTTCATGACCGGTCTGCGGTACTCGCTCGCGACCGCCTGGCTGGCCCTTGTCTTCGGGGAGTCCATCAACGCCGACGCCGGGATCGGCTTCCTGATGAACCAGGCGCGCGAGTTCTTCCGTACCGACGTGATCGTCGTCTGCCTCGTCGTCTACGCCTTCCTCGGCCTGACCGCCGACCTCGTCGTCCGTACTCTCGAAAGGCTGCTGCTGCAATGGCGACCGACGTTCACGGGGCAGTAGCCACCGCCGCTGCCGTCGAGGTCACCGGGCTGACCCGGTCCTTCGACGGGCGGGTCGTCATCGACGGGCTCGATCTGACCCTGCATGCCGGGGAGTTCACCGTCCTCCTCGGGCGCAGCGGCTGCGGCAAGTCCACCCTGCTGCGGATCCTGGCGGGCCTGGACCGGGAGATCGAGGGCGAGGTACTCGTACCGGAGCGGCGGGCGGTGGCCTTCCAGGCGCCGCGGCTGATGCCCTGGAAGCGGGTCTGGCGCAACGTCCTGCTCGGACTGCCGGGCCGGCCCGAGCGCGAGCGCGCCGAGCGGGCGCTGGCCGAGGTCGGACTGGAGCACCGCATCGACGCCTGGCCCAAGACCCTGTCCGGCGGTGAGGCCCAGCGGGCCTCCCTGGCCCGGGCGCTGGTGCGTGAACCGGATCTGCTCCTCCTGGACGAGCCGTTCGGCGCCCTGGACGCGCTGACCCGGATCAAGGCCCAGGAGCTCGTGGCCCGGCTGTGGCAGCGGCGCGGCTGCGCGGTGCTGCTGGTGACGCACGACGTCGACGAGGCGGTGCTGCTGGCCGACCGGATCCTGGTGATGAGCGAGGGGCGGATCACCCACGACACCCGGGTGCCGCTGGAGCGGCCGCGCACGGTCGGCGACCCGGGATTCGCGGCGCTCCGCACCCGGCTGCTCGCCGAACTCGGCGTCTTCTGAACACCTTTCACCCCGTCAAGAGAACGAAGAGACACGACATGAGACGCCATTCCCTGCCCCTGCTCGCCACCCTGGTCCCGCTGTCCCTGGCCCTGGCCGCCTGCGGCGGCAGCTCCGCCGCCGACAGCGGCGCGGCGACCGCCGGGAGCGGTGCCAAGGTCACGCTCAGCGTCGGGGACCAGAAGGGCGGCAACGAGTCGCTGCTGAAGGCTGCCGGGGAGCTGGAGAACCTCGACTACACCATCAAGTGGTCCACCTTCACCTCCGGTCCGCCGCTGCTGGAGGCCGTCAACGCCAAGGCCGTGGACATCGGCGGCGTGGGCAACACCCCGCCCGTGTTCGCCGCGGCCGCCAAGTCGAAGATCACCGTGGTGGCCGCCACGCACGGCTCCTCGGCAGGCGAGGCGATCCTCGTGCCGAAGGGGTCCGCCCTCCGGTCCGCAGGCGACCTGCGCGGCAAGAAGATCGCGGTGGCACAGGGCAGTTCGGCCCACTTCCAGCTCATCGCCGGCCTGGAACAGGCCGGCCTGGGGCCCACCGACGTGACGATCAACTTCCTCCAGCCCGCCGACGCGCTGGCCGCCTTCAACAGCGGCTCGGTCGACGCGTGGGCGGTCTGGGACCCGTACACCTCCCAGGTGCTGCGTACCGGAGCCCGGGTCCTGACCTCCGGCGAGGGGCTCGTCAACGGGCTCGGCTTCCAGGTCGCGGCGCCGGCCGCCCTGGAGGACGCGGGCAAGAGCAAGGCCATCGGCGACTACCTGAAGCGGCTGCAGCGCGCCCAGGACTGGGTGTTCAAGCACCCTGAGGAGTGGGCGAAGGTCTGGGCGAAGGAGACGGGGCTGCCGTACGAGGTCGCCCTCGACGCGGTGAAGCGCAGCAACGGCACCCGGGTCCCGGTCGCCGTCGACGACGCGGCCGTGGTCTCCGAGCAGAAGATCGCCGACACCTTCACCGAGCTGAAGCTGATCCCGGGCGCGGTCGCCTTCAAGGACTTCGTCGACCCCCGTTTCAACGGCGACCTGCCGCCGTCCACCACCGCCCCGCGTACGTACGGGAAGGACTCCTGATGACCGTCCGCCTGCACTGGTTCCTGCCCACCGGCGGCGACGGCCGCACCCTGGTCGACCGGCACGCCTACGCGCACAACACGTCCGCGCCCGGGGTGCGCGAGCCGGACATCGAGTACCTCGCGCAGATCGCCAAGGCGGCCGAACGGCTCGGCTTCGAGGCGGTGCTGACGCCGACGGGCACCTGGTGCGAGGACGCCTGGCTGACGACGGTGGCGCTCTCGCAGCACACCGAGCGGCTGAAGTTCCTGGTCGCCTTCCGGCCCGGGGTGATCTCGCCGACGCTCGCCGCCCAGATGGCCGCGACCTACCAGCGGATCACCCGCGGCCGGCTGCTGCTCAATGTGGTGACGGGCGGAGACTCGGCCGAGCAGCGGCGGTTCGGCGACCACCTCGACCATGACCGCCGCTACGAGCGCACCGCCGAGTTCCTGTCCGTCGTACGGGGCGCCTGGCGCGGGGAGCCGTACGACTTCCGGGGCGAGCACTACCGGATCGACGGCGGGCTCACCGCGCTGCCGCCGGACCCGCTGCCGGAGATCTTCTTCGGCGGGTCCTCGGCGGCGGCCGGGCCGGTCGCGGCCGAGCACGCCGATGTGTACCTGACGTGGGGCGAGCCGCCGCAGCAGGTGAAGGAGAAGATCGACTGGATCCGCTCGCTGGCCGAGGAGCGGGGGCGGACGGTCCGGTTCGGCATCCGGTTGCACACCATCTCGCGCGACTCGGCGAAGGAGGCCTGGGGCGCGGCGGACCGGCTGCTCGGGGAGCTGTCGGACGCGGACATCGCCCGCGCGCAGTCCCTGCTGGGCACGAGCGAGTCGGTGGGTCAGCAGCGGATGCTGGCCCTGCACGGCGGCTCCCGGGACGGGCTGGAGATCTCGCCGAACCTGTGGGCGGGAGTCGGTCTGGTCCGCGGCGGCGCCGGTACGGCCCTGGTCGGCAGTCACGGCGACGTGGCGGACCGGATCGAGGAGTACCACGCGCTCGGGATCGAGAACTTCGTCCTGTCGGGCTACCCGCACCTGGAGGAGGCGTACTGGTTCGGCGAGGGGGTGACGCCGGAGCTGGCCTCGCGCGGCCTGCTGGCGCCGTAGACCGTGTCCGCCCGGGCCCGGGAAGATCCGGCGCCCGCCGCGAGTTGGTAGAACCGTGAACGACATGACGCGGGGCGTGGACATGCCGGTGGACATACCGCTGGACGGGCCGGTCGGCGTGAACGTGGTAGCCGACGTGGACGTGGTGGTCATCGGCGCCGGGCAGGCCGGCCTGTCCAGCGCCTACCACCTCACCCGGGCGGGGATCGACCACGTGGTCCTCGACCACGCGCCCCGCCCGGGCGGGGCCTGGCAGTTCCGCTGGCCCTCGCTCACCTACGGCAAGGTCCACGGCATGCACGCCCTGCCCGGCATGGAGCTGACGGGCGCCGACCCGCTGCGGCCGTCGTCGCAGGTCGTCGCGGAGTACTTCGCCGCCTACGAGGACCGCTTCGACCTGCGCGTACGCCGACCCGTGGACGTGTCCGCCGTACGCGAGGGCGACGCGGGGCGGCTCCGCGTGGAGACGTCGGCCGGCATCTGGTCGGCCCGGGCCCTGGTCAATGCCACCGGCACCTGGGACCGGCCGTTCTGGCCGCGCTACCCGGGCCAGGAGACCTTCCGCGGCCGGCAGCTGCACACCGCGGACTATCCGGGACCGCAGGAGTTCGCGGGGGCGCGGGTGATCGTCGTCGGCGGCGGCACCTCGGCGGTGCAGCACCTGCTGGAGATCTCCGAGGTGGCGGCGGGGACCACCTGGGTGACCCGGCGGCCCCCGGTCTTCCGCGACGGGAGCTTCGGCGAGGCCGAGGGCCGGGCCGCGGTGGCCCTGGTGGACGAGCGCGTGCGCCGGGGTCTGCCGCCGCAGAGCGTGGTCAGTGTGACGGGACTCCCGCTCAACGACGCCGTCCGGGCCGGTCTGGCCTCCGGCGTGCTGGCCCGGCGGCCCGTCTTCGACCGGATCACCGCCACGGGCGCCGTCTGGGCCGACGGGAGCCACGTGGACGCGGACGTCATCCTGTGGGCCACCGGATTCCGGGCGGCCGTCGACCACCTCGCCCCGCTGCGCCTGCGCGAGCCGGGCGGAGGCATCCGGGTCGAGGGGACCCGCGCCGTCCGCGACGAGCGGATCCACCTGGTGGGCTACGGCCCGTCGGCGTCGACCATCGGCGCCAACCGCGCGGGCGGTGCCGCGGCCCGCGGGATCCGCCGGCTCCTGACCCGTGACCGGGCCGGCGCCCCGGTCCCGGTCGTCCCGGTCCCGGTCCCGGCGGCCTGAGCCCCGCGGCCTGGGCCCTGCGGTGTCCCTCAGCCGGCCTGGGCCTCCGGTTCCCCGAGGGGGATGATCCGGTCCGGGGCGCCGCCGGCCGCCCGGGCCTCACGGGTCGGGTACACCCAGCCCGACCCGTCCCGCACGGCCAGAACGGGATCGGTCCAGCTCTCCGTGGCTTCCGGGACGAGGATGCGTGTGGTGCCGCGCTCCGCGTCGTGGATCAGGAGCGAGACGATGTTGTAGAGCTGGCGGCCCATCTCGCCGAGCCCCTGCTCCGGGTGGTCCTCCGGGCCCTCGATCCGGATGGTGAAGTAGCGCTCGTCCTCCCAGAAGCCGCCCTTGTCCAGCCATTCGCCCTCCCCCACGCGCACGCCGTCCACCCAGAGCCGGGCCTCGCCCGGATGGTCGCGGAACAGGAGCACCGACCGGTGGTCGTCGCCGTCGGCGAAGGTCACGTCGATCTCGTGCTTGGACCAGCAGTCGATGAAACCGCTGCACGCGCCGGGTATCTCCCCGTGCCGATAGCTCGCGAGCTTCTCGCCCGGCGGTACGACGGGGTCCTGGCTGCAGACCTCGGCGAAGCGGCAGGCCCGGTCGACACGCCGGTTGCAGCCGAGCCCCATCGCCGCGATGTCGCGCGCCGATGCCTGCGAGAGCAGTTCCCCCAGGCGTTCCACGTACCGTTCCTCACCGACCAGGGCGGTCAGTTCGGCCTCGTCGTACCACCAGTGGAGCAGGTCGACCCCGACGGGGGCACGGGCCAGCCAGTCGCGCCAGCCGACGACTCCGGTGCCCCAGCGTGCGACCATCCGCTCGTAGCCTGCCCGCTCGGCGGCCGCAGCGGTCTTCGCGTCCGCCTCTGTGCGTGCCTGGATGCTCTTGCCGATGGACTCCGCGTCGAATGCCGGCCCGTCGATCGCTTCGGCACTCGCGCCGTCCTTCGCTTCAGCCTTCGCTTCAGCCTTCGTTTTCGCTCTCCATGGCCATTTCACGGTTCGCCCCCTCGGTCCACACCTTCGGCAGGCCGCCGATCGTAGAACCGCTGCCGGGGCCGACGCCCGTCATTTCCCGGCGGGACCGGCCTGACCTGTGCGGGAGCCGGCGCCCGCGCGGATCCGGTTGAACTCCGCGACGTGCTTCCTGTGTTCCTCGTACGTCGCCGAGAAGCGGGTGTCCCCCGGCTTGACGGTGACGAAGAACAGCCAGTCGCCGGGCGTCGGGGCGACGGCGGCCGCCAACGCCTCCAGTCCCGGGCTGTCGATCGGAGTGGGTGGCAGTCCCTGGCGTGCGTAGGTGTTGAAGGGACTGTCGATCCGGGTGTCGCTGAGTTTGGTGTCCACGGTGCTGCGGTTCAGCGCGTAGTTGATGGTGGAGTCCATCTGGAGCGGCATCGACTTCGCCAGCCGGTTGTGCACCACCCGTGCGACCTTGCCCATGTCGGCGCGGCCCTCGGCCTCCGCCTCGATGATGCTGGCCAGGGTGGCCGTCTGGTACGGGGTCATCCCGTGGGCCTTGCCGCCGTCGGCGACGGCCTGGGTGGCGAGCTTCTGGTTCGCCGTCCGCACCATGTGCGTGAGGAGGGTGGCCGGGGTGGACTTCGAGGTCACCGGGTACGTCGCCGGGAAGAGGTACCCCTCCGGATTGCCCTTGGCCTCCGCGGGCAGAGCCAGCCCGGCGGTGGCCACCGCCGCCTTCGTGGAGCCCGGCGGGAGCTTCAGCTCGCGGTCGACCGCGGCGTACACCTGCGGGGCCCGCCAGCCCTCGGGGATGAGCAGCCGGCGTGGCGTCTCCGGCACGTCGCCACCGCGCAGTATCGGGATCAGGACGGCCGCACCGAGGGCGAACAGCGTGCCGAGGAAGAGCGCCAGCCGGCCCCGGCGGGTCAGCCGGGAACGGCGCTGCGGCGGCCGGTACTCATGGCGCATACGGGAACGCTAACCCGCGATTCGTAGCATTTCCGGCACCCGACCCGTGCGCCGGTCGTACGGTCACACATTTACCGGAGCCAGCTGGACGCCCTCGGGCGGTTCGGGCGTCAGCGCGGCGTCCCGGTCCCGGCGGACCAGGGCCGCGTACCGGCCGTCCGCCTTCAGCAGCTCCTCGTGGGTGCCGCGCTCGGCGATGCGCCCGGAGTCCAGGACGACGATCTGGTCGGCGTCGCGGACGGTGGAGAGGCGGTGCGCGATGGTGATGGTCGTGCGGCCCGCGGAGAGGTTGTCGATGGCCCGCTGGACGGCATGCTCGGTACGGGTGTCCAGGGCGCTGGTGGCCTCGTCGAGGATCAGCACCGGCGGGTCCCGCAGGATGGTGCGGGCGATGGCCAGACGCTGCTTCTCGCCTCCGGAGAACCGGTAGCCGCGCTCGCCGACCAGGGTGTCGTACCCGTCGGGCAGGGAGGTGATGTGGTCGTGGATCTGGGCCGCGCGGGCTGCCTCGGCGATCTCCTCGTCGGTGGCGTCCGGCTTGGCGAAGCGCAGGTTGTCGGCGACCGAGGCGTGGAAGAGGTAGGTCTCCTGGGAGACCACCCCGATCGAGCGGGCCAGCGAGTCGAAGTCGAGGTCGCGCACGTCCACCCCGTCGAGGGCGACCCGTCCGCCGGTGACGTCGTAGAGCCGCGGCACCAGGTAGCTGAGCGTGCTCTTGCCGGAGCCGGTCGGGCCGACGACGGCGAGGGAGCCTCCCGCCGGAACGGTGATGTCGATCCCCGAGAGGGTCGGACCGTTCTTGGTGTCGTACGTGAAGTGCACGTCCTCCAGGGTGACCTCGCCCTTGGCCCGGTCCAGGCGCACCGCGTCCGCGCGCTCGGTGATGTCCACCGGCAGGTCGAGGTACTCGAAGATGCGGGCGAACAGCGCGAGTGAGGTCTGGATCTGCACACCGGTCGACAGCAGGCTCACGGCGGGCCGGAACAGGCCCTGCTGGAGGGTGACGAAGGCGACGAGGGTGCCGACGGAGAGCGAGGGGGCGCCCGTCTGGAGGGCTATGCCGGCCGCCCAGTAGATGAGGGCGGGCATCGCGGCCATGACGATGCCGATGGTGGACATCCGCCAGCGCCCGGCCATGCTGGAGCGCACTTCCAGGCCGACGAGCTTCTCGGACTCGGCGGAGAAGGCGGAGGTGAGGGACTCGGAGCGGCCCATGGTGCGGCCGAGCAGGATGCCGCTCACCGAGAGCGACTCGGTGACCGTCGCGGCCATGGCGGCCATCTGCTTCTGCCGCTTCGTCGTGATCTTCTTGCGCTCCCGGCCGACCCGCCGGCTGATCCACACGAAGACGGGGAGCAGCAGGAGCGAGACGAGGGTGAGCCGCCAGTCGAGCGCGAGCATGGCGACCACGGAGGCGATCACGGCCGTCAGGTTCGAGACGAGCGAGGTCGCGGTGGAGGTGACGGTGGCCTGCATCCCGCCGATGTCGTTGGCAATGCGGGACTGCACCTCTCCGGTGCGGGTCCGGGTGAAGAAGGCGAGCGGCATCCGCTGGAGCTGCGCGTAGACGGCGGTGCGCAGGTCGTGCATGACGCGCTGGCCGACGGTGGTGGAGATCAGGGTCTGGAGCACGCCGAAGACGCTGGTGACGACGGCGGTGAGGATCATGCCGAGCGCGAGCAGGCTGAGCAGCCCGGTGCGGCCCTGCGGGATCGCGACGTCGAGTATCTCCCGGAGCATGAACGGCGAGGCGACGCCGACCAGCGAGGAGGCGGCGACCAGCAGGCCGACGACGGCGAGCCGGCCGCGGTAGGGCCGGAACAGCCCCACGATGCGGCGCAGCTCACGCGGCTGCTCCGCCGGGGCGGGCCGGGCGGGGTCGATGGGGTCTTTCGACGGGATCCACTTCGGTTCGTCGTGCGGCATGGGCACCCTCTCGGGGGTCGGAAGTCAGGGTCAGGGTCTTCGCGGTGTCCCCTTCGGCGAAGTCGGGACCATTGGAGCATAGGTCATTGTTACCTATGCTCACAATGAACGGCATCCTGATATCGTTCCCGCATGAGCTCCGCCTCCTCCTCCGCCTCCGCTTCGACCTCCGCTTCGGCCTCCGACACCGATCGCCTCCTCGCCGAACAGCTCCTGCGTCTGACGCGCAGGCTGCACCGGATCCAGAAGCGCCACATGGTGCCGCTCGGGATCACTCCCGCCCAGAGTCGTTTGCTGCGCCTCGTCTCGCACTACGAGGGCGAGCAGGCACCCCGGATGGCGGATCTCGCCGCCCGCCTGGAAGTCGTGCCGCGCGCGGTGACGACCCTCGTGGACGGCCTGGAGGCGGCCGAGTGCGTACGGCGTGCGCCCGACCCCGCGAACCGCCGCGTCATCCGGATCGAGCTCACCGACACCGGGCGCGCCACGCTGCGCCGACTGCGCAACGCGCGAACCGACGCTGCGGAGGAGATCCTGGCTCCGTTGACCGCCGACCAGCGCGAAGTGCTCGGCGGTCTGCTGAACGCCCTGTCGGACGCCCCGGCGGAGCGCACCTGCTGACTAGGCCACCCGTGGCCTCGACGACGCGAGGGGTCGCAGATGCCGCTGCTGGAACCGAAGCCGGGGGCCCTGCGCCCCCGCAGCATCAGCGGCCCCGCCCCCGACCGGCTCCCCGGGCACCGGGCCGGCGGCACGCCCGAGCCGCTGCGCACCGAGCTGACCGGGCTGCTCGGCCCCGAGAAGGTGCTGTGGAAGGCCTCCGACCTGGTCCGCTACGCCTCCGACGCCTCCCCGTACCGCTTCGTGCCCCAGGTCGTGGTGATCGCCGAGGACATCGACGACGTCTCGGCGGTGCTCTCGTACGCGCACGGCCGGCAGCGCGAGGTCGTCTTCCGCGCCGCCGGGACCTCGCTCAACGGCCAGGCCCAGGGTGAGGACATCCTGGTCGACGTACGCCGCCACTGGGCGGGGATCGAGGTGCTGGAGGAGGGCCGGCGGGCCAGGATCCGGCCCGGCACCACCGTGGCCCGGGCCAACGCGGCCCTCGCCCGGCACGGCCGCATCCTCGGCCCCGACCCGGCCAGCGCCGTCGCCTGCACCCTCGGCGGGGTCGTCGCCAACAACGCGTCCGGCATGACGGCGGGCACCACCCGCAACTCCTACCGCACGCTCTCCTCCCTCACCTTCGTCCTGCCCGGCGGCACCGTCGTGGACACCGCCGACCCGCTGGCCGACGAGGAGCTGTCACGCGCCGAACCGGCCCTGTGCCACGGGCTGATGGAGATCAAGCGGGAGATCGAGGCCAATCCCCCGCTGGTCGCCCGGATCCGTGCCAAGTACGAGATCAAGAACACCACCGGCTACCGCCTCGACGCCTACCTGGACGGCACCACCCCCGTCGAGATCCTGCGGGGGCTCATGGTCGGCTCGGAGGGCACCCTCGGCTTCATCTCCGAGGTCGTGTTCGACACCCTCCCGCTGGAGCGCGAAGTCTGCTCCGCCCTGCTGTTCTTCCCCTCGCTGCCCGCGGCGGCCGCGGCCGTGCCGCTCTTCAACGAGGCGGGCGCCGTCGCCGTCGAGCTGATGGACGGCAACACGCTGCGTGCCTGCGTCAGCGTCGCGGGCGTGCCCGCCGACTGGGCGGACCTGCCCCGGGAGACCACGGCCCTGCTCGTGGAGTTCCGGGCTCCGGACAAGGCCGGCCGGGACGCCTGCGCGCGGCGGGCCGCCGGCATCCTCGACGGCCTCGATCTGGTCGCCCCGGCGGCTTCGGTCACGAATGCCTTCACCGGCGACCCGAAGACCGTGGGCGGGTACTGGCAGGCCCGCAGGGCCTTCGTCACCGCCGTCGGCGGAGCCCGCGCCCGGGGCACCACCTTGATCACCGAGGACTTCGCGGTGCCGCCGTCCCGGCTGGCCGAGGCCTGCGAGGCGCTCCTCGCGCTCCAGGCGGAGCACGGTTTCGACGCGGCCGTCGCCGGTCACGCGGCCCATGGCAACCTGCACTTCATGCTCGCCTTCGACGCCGCCGACCCCGCCGACGTCGAGCGGTACGGGGCCTTCATGGAGGCTTTCTGCCGACTCACCGTGGAGCGGTTCGACGGTTCCCTGAAGGCCGAGCACTCCACGGGCCGCAACATGGCCCCCTTCCTGGAGCTGGAATGGGGCCCCGCGGCCACCGCCCTGATGTGGCGCACCAAGCGGCTCGTCGACCCGGAGGGGGTGCTCGCCCCGCGCATCCTCCTCGACCGCGACCCGCGGGCCCATCTGCGCGGCCTGAAGACCATTCCGCAGGTGGAGGCGGTGGCCGACCCCTGTATCGAGTGCGGATTCTGCGAACCGGCCTGCCCGAGCGGGGACCTGACGACCACTCCGCGCCAGCGGATCGTGCTGCGCCGCGAGATGATGCGCCAGCAGCCCGGCTCCCCCGTGCTGGACGGCCTGCTCGCCGCCTACGGCTACGACGCGGTGGACACCTGCGCGGGCGACTCCGTCTGCAAGCTCGCCTGCCCGGTGGGCATCGACACCGGGGCGCTGATGAAGGACTTCCGCCACCGCCGGCACGGCCCGCGCGAGGAGGCCGCCGCCGCGCTGGCCGCCCGGCGGTTCGGGGCCGCCGAGTCCGCCGCCCGGCTGGCGGTGGCCGCCGCCGCCCGGATCCCCTCCGGGGCCCGCGACCGACTGCTGGGTGCGGTCACCGGGGCCGCGCGCAAGGCCGTACGTCCGGACCTGGTTCCGCAGTGGCCGGCACGGATCCCCGGCGCCGCCGCCCGCCGCCTGCCGCCGACCCGGCGGGCGGGCGCCTCGGCCGTGTACTACCCGGCCTGCGTCAACCGGATCTTCGGCGGCCCGGAGGGCCGGCCCGGACCCTCCCTGCCGCAGGCCGTGGTGGCCGTGTCGGCGCGGGCCGGGCGGCCCGTCTGGATCCCCGGCGACGTCGGCGGCACCTGCTGCGCGACGATCTGGCACTCCAAGGGCTACGAGGCCGGCGCCCGGGTGATGGCCAACCGGATCGTCGAGGCGGCGTGGGGCTGGACGGCCGGCGGACTGCTGCCGCTGGTCGTGGACGCTTCCTCCTGCACGCTGGGCATCGCGCGCGAGGTGGTCCCGTACCTGACGCCGGAGAACCGGGCCCTCCACGCGGAGCTGCAGATCCTCGACTCGATCGTGTGGGCCGCCGAGGAGCTGCTGCCGCGTCTGGAGGTCCGGCGCAGGGTGGGCTCGGCCGTGCTCCACCCCACCTGCTCGATGCGGCACTTGGGCGACGAGGACCGGCTGCGGGCGGTCGCCGAGGCGTGCGCCGAGGAGGTGGTGGTCCCCGACGACGCAGGCTGCTGCGCCTTCGCGGGCGACCGGGGGATGCTGCACCCGGAACTGACGGCCTCGGCGACGGCGCGCGAGGCGGCGGAGGTGACCGCGCGGGCCTTCGACGCGCACCTGTCGGCGAACCGGATGTGCGAGGTGGGCATGGACCGGGCGACGGGGCGGAGCTACTATTCGGCGCTGCTCGAACTGGAGCACGCCACCCGCCCCTGAGCGCCGGAGCGCGCGACCCCCGTGACCAGGTGTCACGTGGTCCCGCGCAGCCGTAAACCTGCTGGCCCCAGCGCGCGTCCCACGTAAAATCGATTGCCCGGCGCCGGTCCTGAAGGCGAACCTTGCACGGTTTGAACCACTCGACCAGTCATGGGGCGTCATGCAGATCAGCGATCTTCCGTATCCGGATCCTGGGGTACCCGACGCTCGTTCCGGCCCCCGGTTCCTGCTGTGGCTGGGGCGCGGTCAGCTCGGCGGACAGCTCAAGAGCCTGTGCTGGGGAATGCTGCACTTCACCGGTGTCGCCGCGCTGCCGTACGCCGTCGGTTTCGGCGTCGACGCGGTCGTCGGCCGTGAGCCGAACGGACTGCTGCTCGTCGGCGTGCTCCTCCTGGTCATCGGCATCGCCATCTCGGTCGGCGACGCCATGCTCCACCGCACGGCCGTCACCAACTGGATCACCGCCGCGGCACGGGTGCAGCAGCTCCTGGCGCGCAAGACGGCCGAGCTGGGCTCCGCCCTCACCCGGCGGGTCGCCGCGGGTGAAGTGGTCTCGGTGTCCACGGGCGACGTGGAGAAGATCGGATGGTTCGTCGAGGCGGTCTCGCGTTTCCTCGCGGCCGTCTTCTCCGTCGTCCTCGTCTGCATCGGGCTGCTGTTCTACTCCCCCGAGCTCGGCGTGGTCGTGGCCATCGGCGTGCCGCTGATCGCCCTGGCCTCGCTGCCGCTCCTGCCGCGCGCCACCAAGCGCGCCGACAACCAGCGGGAGAAGGCGGGCAAGGCCACCGAGCTGGCCTCCGACACCGTCGCGGGTCTGCGCGTGCTGCGCGGCATCGGCGGTGAGGAGCTGTTCCTCGGCCGCTACCGCGAGGCCTCCCAGGAGGTCCGCAAGGCAGCCGTGCGCAGCGCCAGGATGTGGGCACTGATCTCCGCGATCCAGGTGGTGCTCCCGGGCGCCCTGATGATCACGGTGGTCTGGTACGGCGCCACGCTCGTCTCGGACGGCCGCATCGCGGTGGGTGAGCTCGTCGCGGCGTTCAGCGCGGTGGCGACCCTGCTCTACCCGCTGCGGCACTTCCAGGAGATCGCCATGGCGTATTCCTTCTCCCGCCCCTCCGCCCAGCGGGCCGCCCGGGTCCTGTCACTGACCCGGACGGACACCGCCGCCGCGCGTCCCGCGCGCACCGGGCCGGTGCAGGCGCCGGCCGCGGGCGGGGACCTGTACGACCCGAGGACCGGGCTGCTGGCCCCCGCGGGACGGTTCACCGCCGTCGTGTGCGGGGACCCGGACCTGGCCGGGCGGCTCGCCGAACGCCTGGGCGGCCATCCGACGGACGGGGATCCGGCGTCGGACGCCGGGACCGGTGCCGGGGCCGACGAGGGGGCCGGGGCCGACGCGGCCGGGACGCCGTCCGTGCTCCTCGGCGGAGTCGCGCTGGACGAGCTCGAACTGGACACCGCACGCACCCTGGTCCTCGTACAGGACAAGGACCCGGTGCTGCTGTCCGGGACCCTGCGGGAGCTGTTCGACGTACCCGCCTCCGGAGCGGTCGAGTCCGGTGCGGCTCTGGGCGCGGCCCAGTGCGGGGACGTCCTGGACGCGCTGCTGCAGTCGGCGCCGGACGGGGTCGAGGACCCGATGGACGCCCGGATCACCGAGCGCGGCCGGTCCCTGTCGGGCGGCCAGCGCCAGCGGCTCGCCCTGGCGCGGTCCCTGGCCACCGACCCGGAGGTGCTCGTGCTCGACGAGCCGACCTCCGCTGTCGACTCGCACACCGAGGCGCGGATCGCGGACGGGATCGCGGCCCTGCGCGCCGGGCGGACCACGGTGGTGCTGGCGTCCTCGCCGCTGCTGCTGGACCGCGCGGACCGGGTCGTGCTCATCGACGGCGGCACGGTGGCGGCCGTCGGTACGCACCGAGAGCTGCTGCAGCGCGAACCGCGCTACCGGGCGGTCGTCACGCGCGAGACCGACGAGGAGCAGCGGCTCGGCGGGCTGGAACTGACAGAGCTGGCAGAAGCACTCACAGAGATCGAGGAATCCGCATGATCGGCGTGGCGCCGCCGGAGTACGACCCGGCGGCCCCCGAGTCGGCCGCGACCCTGCCCGTGGGCACGTCGGCGACCGTACGGGGCTATGTGCGCGGCCTGTTCCGGCGCCACCGGCGGGCCTTCGTGGCGCTGGTGGGCGTCAACGCGGCCGCGGTGATCGCCTCCATGGCCGGCCCGTACCTGCTGGGCCGGATCGTGGACGACCTCTCGGCGGGGGCGCGCGAGCTGCACCTGGAGCGTGTGGCCCTGCTGTTCGCGCTGGCGCTCGCGGTCCAGACGTTCTTCACCCGGCTGGTCCGGCTGCGCGGGGCGATGCTCGGCGAGGAGATGCTGGCCGATCTGCGCGAGGACTTCCTGGTGCGGTCGGTGGGTCTGCCGCCGGGCGTGCTGGAGCGGGCCGGTACCGGCGATCTGCTGTCGCGGATCACCACCGACATCGACCGGCTCGCGAACGCCATGCGCGAGGCGGTGCCGCAGCTGGCCATCGGTGTGGTGTGGGCGGGGCTGCTGTTCGGGGCGCTCGCGGTGACCGCGCCGCCGCTGGCGCTGGCCGCGCTGGTGGCGCTGCCGGTGCTGGTGATCGGCTGCCGCTGGTACTTCCGGCGGGCGCCGTCGGCGTACCGCTCGGAGGCGGCCGGCTACGCGGCGGTCTCGGCCGTGCTCACCGAGACGGTGGACGCGGGCCGCACGGTCGAGGCGCACCGCCTCGGGCCGGAGCGGATCGCGCTGTCGGAGCGGCGGATCTCTCAGTGGGTCGCGTGGGAGCGGTACACGCTCTTCCTGCGGACGGTCCTCTTCCCCGTCATCAACGTCACCTTCGTGACGATCCTCGGCTCGGTGCTGCTGATCGGCGGCTTCTGCGTGATGCGGGGCTGGATGTCGGTCGGGCAGCTGACCACGGGCGCGCTCCTGGCACAGATGCTGGTCGATCCGATCGGTCTGATCCTGCGCTGGTACGACGAGTTGCAGGTCGCCCAGGTCTCGCTCGGCCGCCTGGTGGGTGTGCGGGAGATCGAACCGGACGCGGGGGACGCGAAGGTGGCGCCCGAGGGCAGGGACGTGCGGGCCCAGGAGGTCCACTTCGGCTACCGGGAGGGCGTGGACGTCCTGCACCAGGTGTCGATGTCCGTGCCGCCGGGCACCCGGATGGCGCTGGTCGGCCCCTCGGGGGCGGGCAAGTCCACCCTGGGACGGCTGCTCGCGGGTATCTACGCGCCCCGGACCGGCGAGGTCACCCTCGGCGGGGCGCGGCTGTCGCGGATGCCCGCGGAGCGGGTGCGCGAGCACGTGGCCCTGGTCAACCAGGAGCACCACGTGTTCGTGGGCACGCTGCGGGACAACCTCCTCCTCGCGCGGACGGGCGCCGGTGACACCGAGTTGTGGGCGGCGCTGGCGGCCGTGGACGCCGACGGCTGGGCGCGGGCCATGGAGGCCGGCCTGGACACCGAGGTCGGTTCGGGCAGCACGGCGCTGACCCCGGCGCAGGCGCAGCAGATCGCGCTCGCCCGGCTGGTGCTGGCCGACCCGCACACCCTGGTGCTGGACGAGGCGACCTCGCTGCTGGACCCGCGTGCGGCACGGCATCTGGAGCGCTCGCTGGCCCGGGTGCTGGACGGCCGTACGGTCATCGCCATCGCCCACCGGCTGCACACCGCGCACGACGCGGACGTGATCGCCGTGGTCGAGGGCGGCCGGATCAGCGAACTCGGCTCGCACGACGAGCTGGTCGCGGCCGACGGGGCGTACGCGGCCCTGTGGCGGTCCTGGCACGGCTGATCCGTGCCGCGAAAGCACCGGGCGGCGGAGGTGAACGGTCCCCTCCGCCGCCCGGTCCCGTCTCAGAAGAAGCCGAGGGCCGAGGCGCCGCCGAAGCCGCCCAGCAGGATGAAGACCGGCATGAGGACCTTCAGCTCCACCCAGCTGCCGGCGCGGAACCGCATCGCCTTCGGCGGACCGATCGGGTACCAGCGCTTGCCCGCGATCGGCAGCGGCCACAGGACCGGGCAGCCGGAAACGGTGAGCGCGTCGCCGATGTCGTGGACCAGGGCCCCCAGCACGATCGGCAGGCCGAGCCAGAGGTACTCCTGGCCCGCTCCGGTGAACAGCCAGTTCGCGCCGTTGCCGGGCTGGTCGAGCACCCCGGCCAGGATCCACGCGCTGGTCGCCCCGAGCAGCCAGACCAGGACGTCGCTGGACATCCGGGCGGCCCGCCACAGCAGGCCTTCGACCGCCAGCACCAGGTGCACGAAGAGCAGGGCGAGCACGCCCCAGCGATCGGCGGTGACGGCGAGCAGGGAGGCACCGCCGCCGATGAGGACGGCCCAGAGCCAGGTGTGCGTCAGGGTGCGGTGGCCGCCGGTGCGGCGGGCGTCCTTCTTGGAACGGGTGCCCTTGTAGACGGCGTAGGAGATCTTGTCGACCACCTCGCACACGCCTTTGGAGAGCGGGCCGAAGGCGCGTGAGATCGTCGCCGACTTGTGATCGAGGTCGGGGGCGAGGGCCGCCCCGGCGCAGATCAGCGCGCCGACGACGAGGACCGGCCAGGGCATGGGGTGTCCGGCGGCCGCGGTGGCCGCGCCCACCCCCAGCCAGGCCGCTGCCCCGGACAGTGAGTGCGCCGGACCCATCATGGTCGTTTCCCGCCCCGCTGGTGTGTGGTCGGGCCCGGTCGACTGTTTCGTTCGGGCCTCATCGACGGCACAGCGTACCGTCGGCGATCTTCGTTCCGTCCGCCGGTTCCCTGATCCGGGGGGAAGCCAGGCAAGATGGGGGGTGTGACCCTCATTGATCAGCTCCCGCCGAACGCCGACCCCGATGCCCTCTTCGAGGCTTTCTCCTCGTGGGCGGAGGACCAGGGCATCACCCTGTACCCGGCTCAGGAGGAGGCGCTGATCGAGGTCGTCTCCGGGGCGAACGTGATCCTGTCCACCCCGACCGGCTCCGGCAAGAGTCTCGTCGCGGCCGGTGCGCACTTCACCGCCCTCGCCCAGGACAAGGTGACCTTCTACACCGCCCCGATCAAGGCGCTGGTGTCGGAGAAGTTCTTCGACCTGTGCAAGCTCTTCGGCACCGAGAACGTCGGCATGCTCACCGGCGACGCCTCCGTGAACGCGGACGCCCCGGTGATCTGCTGCACCGCCGAGGTGCTGGCCTCCATCGCCCTGCGCGACGGCAAGCACGCGGACATCGGCCAGGTCGTGATGGACGAGTTCCACTTCTATGCAGAGCCGGACCGCGGCTGGGCCTGGCAGATCCCGCTGCTGGAGCTGCCGCAGGCACAGTTCATCCTGATGTCGGCGACGCTCGGCGACATGAAGCGGTTCGAGGAGGACCTGACCCGGCGCACCGGCCGGCCCACCTCGGTGGTCCGTTCCGCGACCCGGCCCGTCCCGCTCTCGTACGAGTACGTCACCACCCCGATCACCGACACGATCACCGAGCTGCTGGAGACCCGCCAGGCACCGGTCTACATCGTGCACTTCACGCAGGCTCAGGCGGTCGAGCGGGCGCAGTCGCTCATGAGCATCAACATGTGCACGCGCGAGGAGAAGGACAAGATCGCCGAGCTCATCGGCAACTTCCGCTTCACCACCAAGTTCGGCCAGAACCTCTCCCGCTACGTCCGGCACGGCATCGGTGTGCACCACGCCGGCATGCTGCCCAAGTACCGCCGCCTGGTGGAGAAGCTCGCGCAGGCCGGCCTGCTGAAGGTCATCTGCGGTACGGACACCCTCGGCGTCGGCGTCAACGTCCCGATCCGCACGGTGCTGTTCACCGCGCTCACCAAGTACGACGGCAACCGTGTCCGCACCCTGCGCGCCCGCGAGTTCCACCAGATCGCGGGACGCGCCGGCCGGGCCGGCTTCGACACCGCGGGCTATGTGGTCGCGCAGGCCCCCGAGCACGTCATCGAGAACGAGAAGGCGCTCGCTAAGGCGGGCGACGATCCGAAGAAGCGCCGCAAGGTGGTGCGCAAGAAGGCTCCCGAGGGCTTCGTCGCCTGGTCGGACACCACGTTCGAGAAGCTGATCGCCGCCGACCCGGAGGCGCTGACCTCGCGCTTCAAGGTCACCAACATCATGCTGCTGTCGGTCATCGCCCGGCCCGGCGACGCCTTCCAGGCGATGCGCCACCTGCTGGAGGACAACCACGAGCCCCGCAAGGCCCAGCTGCGGCACATCCGCCGGGCCATCGCGATCTACCGCTCGCTGCTGGACGGCGGCGTGGTCGAGAAGCTCGACACCCCGGACGCGGAGGGCCGCACCATCCGGCTCACCGTCGATCTCCAGCAGGACTTCGCACTCAACCAGCCGCTGTCCACCTTCGCCCTGGCCTCCTTCGACCTGCTGGACCCGGAGTCCCCCTCCTACGCGCTGGACATGGTCTCCGTCGTGGAGTCCACGCTGGACGACCCGCGCCAGATCCTCGCCGCCCAGCAGAACAAGGAACGCGGCATCCAGGTCGGCCAGATGAAGGCCGACGGGATCGAGTACGAGGAGCGGATGGAGCGGCTCCAGGACGTCACCTATCCCAAGCCGCTCGAAGAGCTGCTCTCGCACGCCTACGACGTGTACGCCAAGAGCCACCCGTGGGTGCGCGACCACCCGGTCTCCCCGAAGTCGATCATCCGCGACATGTACGAGCGCGCGATGACCTTCACCGAGTTCACCTCCTTCTACGAGCTGGCCCGCACCGAGGGCATCGTGCTGCGCTACCTCGCGAGCGCGTTCAAGGCGCTGGACCACACCATCCCCGACGACCTCAAGTCCGAGGACCTCCAGGACCTGATCGCCTGGCTCGGCGAGCTGGTCCGCCAGGTGGACTCCAGCCTGCTGGACGAGTGGGAGCAGCTGGCGAACCCGGAGGTGGAGACGGCGGAGCAGGCCCAGGAGAAGGCCGACCAGGTCAAGCCGGTCACCGCGAACTCGCGGGCCTTCCGCGTCCTGGTCCGCAACGCCATGTTCCGCCGGGTGGAGCTGGCCGCCCTCGACCACGTCAACGTGCTGGGCGAGCTGGACTCCGAGTCCGGCTGGGACGCGGATGCCTGGGGCGAGGCCCTGGACGGGTACTGGGACGAGTACGACGACCTGGGCACCGGACCCGACGCCCGGGGCCCGAAGCTCCTGCAGATCGAGGAGGACCCGGCGCACGGCCTGTGGCGCGTCCGCCAGACCTTCGCTGACCCCAACGGGGACCATGGCTGGGGCATCAGCGCCGAGGTCGACCTGGCCGCCTCCGACGAGGAGGGCCGGGCCGTCATCCGGGTCACCTCGGTGGGTGAGCTCGGAGCACTCTGACCGTCCGCCGTACCCCGCCGTACCCGCCCGACCCAACGGACCCGCCGGACCCGACCGTGGAGATCCTCTGATGACGAACCCCGCCGAGAGACTGGTCGATCTGCTCGATCTGGAGCAGATCGAGGTCAACATCTTCCGCGGCGCCAGCCCGCAGGAGTCCCTCCAGCGTGTCTTCGGCGGGCAGGTCGCCGGCCAGGCCCTGGTGGCCGCGGGGCGCACCGTGGAGAGCGACCGCCCGGTCCACTCGCTGCACGCGTACTTCCTGCGCCCCGGCATCCCCGGGGTGCCGATCGTGTACCAGGTGGAGCGGGTGCGCGACGGACGGTCCTTCACCACGCGCCGGGTCACCGCGGTCCAGCAGGGCAAGACGATCTTCAATCTCACCGCCTCCTTCCATCATCCGGAGGAGGGCGGCATCGAGCACCAGCTGCCTCCTCACCACGTCCCTCACCCGGACACGCTCCCCAAGGTCGCGGACGAGATCCGCGAGCACCTGGGGGCGCTGCCGGAGGCGCTGGAGCGGATGGCCCGCCGCCAGCCCTTCGACATCCGGTACGTCAACCGGCTCCGCTGGACTCCCGAGGAGCTCAAGGGATCCGATCCCCGCAGCGCGGTGTGGATGCGCGCGGTCGGTCCGCTGGGCGACGACCCTCTCATCCACACCTGCGCCCTCACCTACGCAAGTGACATGACCCTCCTCGACGCCGTGCGCATCCCGGTGGAACCCCTGTGGGGCATGCGCGGATTCGACATGGCCTCGCTGGACCACGCCATGTGGTTCCACCGGCCCTTCAGGGCGGACGAGTGGTTCCTGTACGACCAGGAGTCGCCCATCGCGCACGGCGGCCGGGGCCTGGCCCGGGGCCGCATCTACGACGTGGAGGGCAGGCTGCTGGTCTCCGTGGTCCAGGAGGGCCTCTTCCGTCCGTACCCCGCCAAGCCGTCCGAGCCCGCCCCGGAGAACTGAGCACACCCATGCCCACCCCTGCCGTCCCCTGCCCCTGCGGGCTGCCCGCCAGCTACCCGGAGTGCTGCGGCCCCCTCCACTCCGGTGCTCGCTCGGCACCCACCGCCGAGCGGCTGATGCGCTCCCGGTTCAGCGCCTTCGCCGTCGGCGACACCGCCTACCTGCTGCGCTCCTGGCACCCCGCCACCCGTCCGGACCGCCTCGACCTGGATCCCGAACAGCGCTGGGAGCGGCTGGAGATCCTCGCCACCGAGCGCGGCGGGATGTTCGAGACGGAGGGCTCGGTGGAGTTCCGCGCCCACTACCGCGAGGGCCGGCACACCGGCTCGCTGCACGAGCACAGCAGCTTCTCCCGCGAGGCCGGGGCCTGGGTCTACGTCGGCCCCCTCTCCCCCGTCGACTTCGACTGACCCCGCGCCCCCGCCAGGGCGAAGTCCAGGCTGGTGCGGTACCAGTGGACCTCGTCCGGCGGGCCGGCCGTGAGCAGACCCTGCGCCACCGCGGCCGCCGCCGGAGCCTGCGGGTGCCCGTACGGCGGCGGTGGACCGAGGGCGGCCAGGACGATCCGCTCCGCCGGGTCGGGCACGGCCTCCAGCAGCTCGCCCTCGGGGAGTACGGAAGCCAGGACGGCGGCGCGCTCCCACGGGTCGGCGGTTCGTCTCAGCAGCAGCCCGACATGCCGCCCGCGCCACTTGCGCGGCCGCAGATCCGCCTTGGCCGCCATCAGCTCCCGGTCCGCCGGGGGCGCGATCCCGCGCAGCATTCCCGGCTCCCGCGCGGCGAAGCTCCGTAGCTCCGCGGTCAGATAGAGCCACACCACGGCCCGGTACCGGTTGATCCGGTAGCCGACCGGGGTCACGTGCCCGCAGCGCGCGAGCCGCGTGAACCGGCTCGGGCCGACCCCCGCCACCTCGGCCGCGGCCTGCGCCCCGGCCACCGTCTCGACCCGCTCGCGCAGCGCGCCCGGCGGGCCCGCCACCGACCTGACCCGGTCCAGCTCGGCCCGTGCGTAGCGCGCGGCACCGGCGAGCGTGCGCGGCCCGGCCCGTACGATCCCCAGCTGGACGGCCCTGGCGAACTCGCTTCGGCTCAGCCCCAGTTCCCCCGCGGCCTGCGCGCCGCCCACCAACTCGTCCGCACCGCCGCCGGCCGCAGCCCCGCCGGCCGCACCGCCATTGGTCACACCATCCCGAAGTGCGGTCCCCATCTGCGTCATCACGGTCCTCCCCCACGAGCAGCGATTACTCTGTGTGAAGACCGTAACTCAGTGCAACGACACCCCGCGAGGCCTGTGGACAACTTCCCGAACGGCGCCGAAGTCGGCCCGGCTCAGCCGCCGGTGATGCGCCGCTCCGCCACACCCAGGTGCTCGCCCACCCGGTTGACCAGCAGCGTCATCTCGTACGCGACCTGACCGATGTCGGACTCGGCGGCGCTCAGCACGCACAGGCTGCTGCCCGCGCCCGCCGCCATGACGAAGAGCGCTCCCTCGTCGTACTCGACCATCGTCTGCCGCACCTCACCCGCCCGGAAGTGGCGGCCGGACCCCTTGGCAAGGCTCTGCAGACCGGCAGCGACAGCCGCCAGGTGTTCGGCGTCCTCCCGCGCCAGCCCCGCGCTCGCCCCCGTGACCAGGCCGTCGTTGGACAGCACCACCGCGTGCCGCACCTGCTGGACCCTGCGCGTCAGGTCGTCCAGCAGCCAGTCCAGTTGCTTGTCCAGTGCCATTCCCGGCCCCTCCCCGTTGACGTCGGCCACATGGCCGCGCCCCACCCCGCGTACTTGTGCCGCAAGCCTTCCCCACCAGCGCCTTTCGGGCAAGGAGGATGTCCTCATGGCGAAGAAGATGACTCAAGAGGAATGGCGGGCGTTCGTCTCGCATTCGACCCGCACCGGAAAGCTCTCCACCGTGCGTGAGGACGGAAGTCCGCACATCGCTCCCATCTGGTTCGTACTCGACGGCGATTCCTTCGTCTTCAACACCGGAAAGGACACCGTCAAGGGGCGCAACCTCGCCCGCGACGGCCGGGTCGCGCTCTGCGTGGACGACGACCGGCCGCCCTTCTCCTTCGTCGTCCTCCAGGGCCGCGCCGAGATCACCGAGTACGCCGACGGCGCCGACGAACTGCTCACCTGGGCAACCCGGATCGGCGCCCGTTACATGGGCGAGGAACAGGCCGAAGCCTTCGGACGCCGCAATGCCGTCCCGACCGAACTCCTCGTCAGGGTCCCGATCGACAAGGTGATCGCCCTCGCCGGTATCGCCGAATGACCGGCCCCTGACCCGCGGCCTCTGACCTCTGCCCCCCTGACCCCCTGACCCCTGGCCCCCGATGCCGCCGGCCGGGCCGGTTCACACGGAATCGGCCTGCGGCTCCACCGAGTCCAGCAGCCGGGCGGTGTGCACCCGCCCGGCGTACTCGACCAGCCTGATCAGGACTTCCTTCCCCGAGTCCCGGTCCCGCGCGTCGCACAGCACCACCGGCGTCCCCTGCTCCAGGTCCAGGGCCCGCGAGACGTCGTGCGCCCCGAACCGCCGGGCGTCCGTGAAGCAGTTGACGGCCACCACGAAGGGGATGCGCCGGTGCTCGAAGTAGTCCACCGCCGGAAAGCAGTCCTCCAGCCGCCGCGTGTCGGCGAGTACCACCGCGCCCAGCGCGCCCTGCGACAGCTCGTCCCACAGGAACCAGAAGCGGTCCTGCCCCGGCGTGCCGAACAGGTACAGGGACAGCCCGGACCGGATGGTGATCCGCCCGAAGTCCATGGCCACCGTCGTGGTCGTCTTCTGGTCCACGCCGCCCGTGTCGTCGACCAGTTCACCCGCCTCGCTCAGCTGTTCCTCCGTCCGCAGCGGCCGGATCTCGCTGACCGCGCCCACCAGCGTGGTCTTGCCCACCCCGAACCCGCCCGCCACCAGGATCTTCAGTGCGAGTGCGGCCAGTTCGGGGTCCTCCTCGGGACCGGGATCCGCACCCTGGGCCGGTTCCGCAGATCGGTCGTCATGCTGTCCCATCAAAGCGCTCTCAATCCCTCGATGACTTCACGCAAAATCCGCTCGTCCGGCAGTTGTGCGGGCGGTACGGGCCGGCTGACCCTGACGTGCCCGCCCTCCAGCAGGTCCCCGAGCAGCACCCGCACCACCCCCACGGGCAGGTCCGCGTCGGCGGCGAGTTCGGCCACCGACTGGGTCTCGGACCGGCAGAGTCCGAGCAGTGCCCGGTGTTCGGGGCCCAGCAGGGACTCGGCCGCCTCGTCCGTGCCCGCCGGATCGACCGCGACCAGCGCGATCAGGTCGAAACGGACGCCGTGGGGTCCCGGCTTCGTACGCCCGCCGGTCATGGCGTACGGGCGGACGAGCGGGCCCGCGTCGGCGTCGTACCACTGGCCGTTCATGTGCCGGACCGCCGCCCTCAGCCGGCGGCCGGCGGGCGCGCCGCGAACCGGGGCGGGGTGTAGAGGTGCTCGCCGACACGCTTCACCAGCCGGGCCATCTCGTAGGCGATCAGGCCGATGTCGGCACTGGCGGCACTGAGCACGGCCAGGCAGGAACCGTCGCCGGCGGCCGCGACGAAGAGGAAGCCCTCGTCCATCTCGACCATCGTCTGGCGCACGCCCCCGGCGTGGAAGTGCCGGCCCGCGCCCTTGGCCAGACTGTGGAAGCCGGAGGCCACCGCGGCCAGGTGCTCGGCGTCCTCCCGGCTGAGCGCGCTGGAGGCACCCACCGCCAGGCCGTCGTTGGAGAGCACCACGGCGTGCCGGACCTCGCGTACCCGGAGCACCAGGTCGTCGAGCAGCCAGTCCAGTTCGCCGGACCTGCGGCCGCCGTCGAGGTGGATCCTTTGGTGTTCGATCATCACACTTCTCCTTCGCTGCCTGCGTGAGGGGAGTTCTCCTGGGCGCCGCGGACCCAGCCGGCCCGGTAGGCCGCCATCCGGTCCCGGGCCTGCTCCGGGCTGCGGCCCGGCGGCTCCTCGGGGAGGCGGGACGCGGCCGGGGCCTTCGGGGCGGGGGCTTCGCGAAGCTGCGGGACGAGACTGGCCTGGCGCACCCGGCGCGGCAGTTCCGTCACCGAGGCCGGGGGCACCGCGGCCGTCTGGGTACGGGCGCCCGCGCCGCCCGGGCCCGCGCCGCCGGGGCCCGCGCCGCCGGGGCCGCGCGGCCGGAGCGAAGCCACCGGGGCCGGGCGCGGCTCCTCGCGTACGGGCTTCGGTGCCGGGGCCGGAGCCGGGGGCTGCGCGTCCTCCCGTACGACGGTCATGGCGGGCGGCTGTTCCGCCTTCCCGCCCGCCTTCGGCGCCTGGGCGGAGGACCGGACCGGGGACGGGGCCGGGGACGCGGACGGGGCCGGGGACGGTGCTCGGACCGGGGCGGGAGCCGGCCGCTCCGGCAGGGGTGCCGGGTCGGCTTCCGGAGCCATGGCGGAACCCGGGGCCGAACCGTGGACAGGTGCAGGGGCAGGGGCAGGGGATCCGCCGGGGGCGGCGGCCGTGACCGCGCCCTGGAGCATGGAGTTGGGCAGGAGCACCACCGCGGTGGTGCCGCCGTAGGGCGACGTGCGCAGGTGCACCTTCACTCCGTGGCGGGCCGAGAGGCGGCTGACCACGAAGAGACCGAGCCGGTCGCTGTCGAAGAGGTCGAGGGATTCGGACTGCTCGATGCGGCGGTTGGCGTCGCCGAGGGTGTCGGGGCCCATACCGAGTCCGCGGTCCTCGACCTCCAGGACGTAGCCGGTGCCGACGGGCTCGCCGCTGACCCGGACCTTGGTGTGCGGCGGGGAGAACTGGGCCGCGTTCTCGATGAGTTCGGCGAGCAGATGGGTGAGGTCGGCGACGGCGCCCCCGACCACGGCGGCTTCCGCGAGCTGCCGCACCTCGATCCGCGGGTAGTCCTCGATCTCGGAGACGGCGGCCCGCACGACGTTCGTGAGGGGGACCGGCATCCGCCAGGCCCGGCCCGGGGCGGCGCCCGACAGGATGATCAGGCTTTCCGCGTGCCGGCGCATCCGGGTGGTCAGGTGGTCGAGGCGGAACAGGTCACCGAGCTCGTTCGGGTCGTCGGCGCGCCGCTCCATCGAGTCGAGCAGGGTGAGCTGCTTGTGTACGAGGACCTGGCTGCGGCGGGCGAGGTTGACGAAGACCCCGGAGATCCCGCTGGCGAGTTCCGCCCGTTCGACGGCGGCACTGAGCGCGGCCCGGTGGACGGTGTGGAGCGCCTCGCCGACCTGGGTGATCTCGTCCTCGGCCGGTGGCCCGGGCGGGGTCTCGGCAGCGACGTCGACCTCCTGGCCGGCGCGCAGCCGTTCCATCGCCTGCGGGAGCTTGCGGTGGGCGATCTCCAGGGCGGTGTTGCGCAACGAGACGAGCTCGACGACCAGCGCCCGCCCGATCCGGACCGAGATGACGAGGGAGGCGGCGACGGCCGCCAGGCCCAGCAGCACGGCGGCCCCGGCCGGGGTGAGCGCCCCTTCGGCGAACGGGTCGGCCCGGTCGGCGGCCGTGGCGTGTGCGGCCGCCTCGACCTCCCGCATCGAGGCGGCGATGCCGTTGTGGGCGGCCTCCCATCCGGCGGGCACCCCGCGGCTCTCCTTGGAGGTGCCCGCGGCCAGCGCACGGTCCTCGGCGCCGGTGAGGTCGGCGTAGGCGGCGCTCTTGGCGGCGGACTGCCAGACAGCTTCCTGTGCGGCGGGGAGGTCACGGGCGGCGGAGTCGGTGAGCGCACGGCGGGACTCGACGGCGCCGGTCAGCTGCCGAAGCGTTTCGGCGGTACGCGGGCCGGGGGTGGCGAGCAAGGCGTCCTCCCGGGACAGCAGTTCCGCCGCGCGGGAGAATTCGAGCAGGACCCGGGCGTCGGGGCCGAGTTCGGCCTTCTCCCCGCCGGTCAGGGCGCCGCCCACGGCGAAGGCGGAGTCGACCACGCGGGTGTAGATGGTGTAGGCGGCCTCGGGGGTGGCCCGGCGGTCGGTGATGTCCTTGCGCGACGGGCCCAGGCCTTCGGCGGCGGCCACGAACGCCTCCAGCCGGACCACGATGTCGGAGCGGTAGTCGCCGGAGTCGGCGACGGTGTGCTGGTCACCGAGCCGCAGCCGCTGCACGGCTGCGTCGGTCCGGCGGGCCTGCTGGTCGAGCGCGCCCGGGTCGGAGGCGGGGTCGGCGAGCAGACGGACGGCGGCGCGCCGTTCGGCCTGGAGCTCGGTGACGGCGGCGGCGACGGGTGTGCGTATCTCGGTGTCGACCTGGTGGACGCGGCTGAGCCGGGCCACGTCCTGGGCGGTGTTGACGGTGGCGAAGGCCCAGAGGGCGAGGAGCGAGACGACCGGGACCATCAGCAGCGAGACGATCTTCGCGCGGACGGTGGCGGGGCGCAGCCGCAACCGCGGCCGGGGGCCGCTCGCGCGCGCGGCAGGCGGGTGGGGCCGCTGGTCCCGGAGCTCCGCCGGTTCCTCGGCCGGCGGCCCGGCGTGGGCCCGGCGGCCGCGTGCCGGGGGCGCGGGCAGCCGCGGCGCCGCTGCTTCCGGTTTCCTGCGGGGTGTTCGCATGGGCTCCTCGTTCCGGGCGGTGCCTACGGGTGCGGTGGGGCGGGTGAAGCGGTGTGACAGGTGGAGCGGTGGGGCAGATGTGTGGGGGGGGAGGCGGGTGGGGTGATGCGGCTGGTGGGGTGATGCGGCCGCGGCCGTGGCCATAGCCGGTACGCGGCGGTGCGGCGCCGCAGGATCGGCCCGGTACACGGACTGCCGGTGCGCGCGATCAGTGCACGGTCACGGTGTGCTCCCCCAGGTGCCGGGCCGAAGCGGAGGCGGCGCGCTCGTCGACCGTCGGGGACAGCGCGACGAAGGCGGCGGTGATGAACAGGTAGGAACCCAGGCCGACGGCGAGCGGGAAGATGAACTGCATGGCCGTGGCGCCGGGCAGGACCGTGTCCGAGGGGCTGACGCTGACGGCGACGGCCATCATCCCCGTGTAGTGCATGCTGCTGACGGCGGCGCCCATGACCAGCGAGGCGACGGCGACCGCCACCGGTGACTTGATGTTGAGCGCGGCCCACAGGGCGGCGGTCGCCGCGATCACGGCGATGGCGACGGAGAGTCCGACGGTGAGCGGATCGTAGGAGACGTCGCCGTGCAGACGCAGGGCCGCCATGCCCAGGTAGTGCATGCTGGCGACGCCGAGTCCGGTGGTCAGGCCGCCCAGTACGAGGGACCGGCCGCGCTCCTTGCCGTAGCCGACGGCGAAGACTCCGGCGCCGACGACCAGCACGGCGACGAGCAGGCTGAGGATCGTGAGCGGCACGTCGTAGTGGATCTCGGTGCCCGTGACCTCGAAGCCGAGCATGGCGACGAAGTGCATGGTCCAGATGCCGGTGCCGATGGCGGAGGCCGCGGTGAGGAGCCAGTTACGACGGGAGGCTCCGGTCGTGGCGAGCGCGCGGACGGTGCAGCGCAGCCCGAGGGCGGCGCCGATCGATGCCATCACATATGACAGTGCGGGTGTCAGCCACCCATAGGCGGCGTGGTCCAGATGTCCCAGGTGTCCCATGGCCACGGGACGCTAGTCCGGGTGAGGGCGCGAACAGGGGGCGCATTTCGAAAGCCGCTGGAACTGCTGGAATATGACAGAGCTACGTTCATCTCCGATCACACCACGTGCCACCTTGCGCACGGTCCGCAGGGATACGAGCCGGAGCCGGTGGGGGATCATGGGCACATGAGCGACGACCACACACACGTGCAGGAGTTCTTCGGGGCGCGCGCAGCCGACTGGGACCGCAAGTTTCCCGGGGACGGGCCCGCGTTCACCACCGCCGTGGCCGAATTCGGACTGCGCCCGGGGGACCGCGTGCTCGATGCGGGCTGTGGCACCGGGCGGGCCATGACCGCGCTGCGCGCCGCCGTCGGACCCGCCGGGACCGTGCTCGGCGTGGACCTCACCCCACAGATGCTGGCCGCCGCGCGGCGGGCGGGGCGGGACGCCGAGGGCGCGCTGCTGCTCGCCGACGTGGCCCGGCTGCCGCTGGGCGACGAGGTGCTCGACGCTGTGTTCGCCGCGGGGCTCATCGCCCACCTGCCCGACCCGGGGGCGAACCTGCGCGAGCTCGCCCGCGTGGTCCGCCCCGGTGGCGGGCTCGCGCTCTTCCACCCGATCGGGCGGGCGGCCCTCGCCGCGCGTCACGGCCGCGAGCTGACCCCGCAGGACATGCGGGCCGAGCACAACCTCGGCCCGCTGCTGACCGGTTCGGGCTGGGACATGGCCTCGTACGCCGATGACGACGACCGATTCCTCGTGCTGGCCGTACGCCGCCCCTGAACACATCCGTACGTCGGCCCCATGCCCGGGGTCCGCGGAGGTGACCGGGATCAGGCCGGAGGCTGGGCCTCGGCTCCGGCGGGCCGGCGGGGATGCGGAACGGGGCAGCCACCCGAGCCGGGCACGGGGAACGTGCCGAGCTCACCCACGTCGTAGCCGTCCGGATAACCCTTGATCTCCGGGTTCTGGCGGGCGTAGTGCGGGGCCCTGCGCGGGGGCAGGAGCCGTACCGCGCGGCCGCGCAGCCACAGGGCGCCCTGGACGAGGCGCCGGACCGGCGCGCGCGGAGGCTCGTACCGGAAGGCGCCCAGCAGCGACTCGTCCAGGAGGGCGAGACTGGCGCGCCGCACGGCGGGCGCGACCGGCGCCGGATACCAGGAGGCCATGAGGTCGAGGGTGGCGTCGGCGACCTTGCGGGCGCCTTCGTCCCAGTCGAAGTGGGCCTCCTCGTAGGCGTCGAGGGTGGCTTCGAACTCCTCGTAGGAGCCCGGGATGTCCGTGATGCCCAGGTGGCGGCCGAGGGTGGCGTAGTAGTTCGCGCAGGCCCGGCGCTCGTGGTGGGTCAGCGGACGCCAGCCGTAGGCGTCCAGCCACCGCGCCGGAATCACCACGAAGGTGCTGAGGACGTACCGCATGTCCTCGTTCGAGATGTCGTAGCTGCGGTGCATCTGGTTGACACGGCGGATGGCGGTGCGCGCGGTGTCGCTCTCGAAGCCGTGCTCGACGACCGCGTCCAGGAGCAGCGCGGTGTCGTCGTAGCGCTTCTGGGTCCGGTCGGTGAACTCGGCCGTCTCGGCCAGCAGGCCACCGATGCTCGGGACGGCGTAGGTCCGGAACAGGGCGAGTTCCAGGGCGCGGGTGAAGTCCCAGGGGAACTCGTAGGTGGCGGTGAGCCGGTAGATGGCGAGGAAATCCTTGTCGGGATCGAGACGGAGGATCTCCCTCAGCCGATCGTAACGCTGCACCAGGTGTCCCTTTCTGTGGCGGGTTCCCAACTCTACGTGCAGGTAGCAGGCTTGGAAATCGTGTCCCGCAGGCTCTCGACGGGCGGGTTACCCGCTGGTTAAGGTGCGCCGACGAGAGAGCTACCAGGAGGCCAGGTGTCCGACGACGAGGGTGGCGGCTCGCTGTATGTGCTGACCGCTGTGCTGCTGACCCCGGCGCAGTTCCCCAGCATCCTGGGCGACGACTTCCCCGAGGCCTGCTCCCTGCTGGGCGTGGCGCCGAACCGGGAGGGGTACGGGCTGGTGCTCGGCCAGGACGAGGAGGGCGCGCGGTGGACGGTCGTCGTGGACGACGTCTCGCTCGTCGCGACGGCCATCGCCTCCTGGGACTGCGGGATGGAGTACGACCTGTCCCCTGACGAGCGGACGATCGTGGTCTCGCTGGCGGGCTGGCCGCTGGAGTTGTCGGTGGCCGCGTCCGGAATCCCGGAGCCGCACGATCCCGAGCAGGGAGCGGACGGTACGGGGCGGGTCCCGCTCGCCCCGCCCTCGGCGGACGCCTGGGGTCCGGTGCAGCGGCGGATGGGCGCGGACCAGATCGCGCGGGAGTGGGCGGACTGGCGGGAGCGCGTGGCCACGGACGGCGGGGCGGCGGCCGCCGCGCACCCCGGGCTCGCGCGGGCGCTGGAGGAGGCCGTGGCGTACGCGAAGACTCCGCCACCGCCAGGCCGCGTGCGGTCCTCGTTCGCCGGCGAGGGGGCCCGGACGCTGCGGGTGGACGGGCCCGGCTGGTCGCTCGTGGCGCGTACCGGCGAGGCCGCCTTCGTCCTGCTGGACGAGGAACCGGGCGAGGTGCTCACGGTTCCCCACGAGCGGGACTCGGAACGGCCGGACCTGCCCGACCTGCCGGGCTTGCTGACGGCGCTGGACCGCATAGCGGTCCGCCCCTCGTGAACACGAGCCGGAGCGGGCGGTGGCGGTGACGACTGCAAAGGCTATTGCGAATAGCGGCGGCGACAACAACGGCTCCGATGCACGGCCCATACCGGGCGGTTAGTCGGTAACCGGCCTCCAGGAGCGGTCCGTTCCGGCCCCTCAGTAATCGAAAAGAACCGGCCAAGGAGGCCGGAAATCGCTCTGGATCCCCCTCCTCCGGAATGATCGAATCGGCCAGTCAAGCGGCTCAAAGATGCGCACCTCGCACCTGCGGCCCATTCCACGACGGAGGCCATTCTTGAATTCCATGTCCTACCTGGACCTGCACCGGGAAGTCTCGCAGGACATCGAAGCGGAGATCGACACCGCGCTGGAGCGGCTCGGCCCAGTGGCGAGCACGACCAGGAACTCAGTGGCCAAGCTCTTGGAGCACCGCAAACTGAGACATCCCCTCTCGGTGCTGCCGCTCCTCACCCACGCCATAGAGACCGGCAACCCGAGGCCGGCCATTCCGCTGTCCGCCGTCCACCTGCTGTGGTGGACCTCGGCCTGCTACCTCGACGACCTGGCGGACGCCAGCGGCGCCTCCATCTCCGGCGAGCTCACCGAGAACGAAGCACTGCTCGCAGCCGTCATCACGGGGAACTCACTCCCCATCCAGATCCTCCTCGCGCAAGATCTCCCGGAGTCGGCGCGCAGCGCCCTGATAACCGAGATCCTTAACGGCTGGATCATCGGCGTCGACGGCCAGATCGACGACATGCGCGGGGGCGCCCGCAGCGCCTCGCGGAAATCGGTGGTCGAGACGTACCGCGGCAAGTCCGGTGCGCCCTTCGGAATGATCACGGCAATGGCCGCAATATTCTCGGGAACGACAGCCGAGAAGGTGGAGCTGTGGCGTGAATTCGGCTACGTCTTCGGCATCCTTTGGCAAATATTCAACGACCAGGAAGACATCCTGTCCGGCCGCAACGAGGACCTGCTCAACGGCACGGTCACCTATCTCCTCGCCTCCGTCATCGAGGACGCCTCGCCCGATTCCCGGGACCGCATCCTGGGCCTGTGCGCCTCGGCCGGGCGCTCGCATCAGGCCAGAGCGGAACTCGAGGGGCTGCTGCGGAAGCCCGCCGTCCTCGACCGGTACCGGGCGGAGATCGACGCATTCCGCGCCGAGGGGCACCGGATCCTGGACGAACTGGGCGGCGACGAGACCTACTCGCCCGTGCTGCGGCACCTCGTGGACCACGCATCCCAGATGCTGCTCGAAGCGGACCTCGACCTGGCCGTCGTGAGCGGCGCCGCCTGATCCGCCCGCCGCCCGGGCGGGGCACACCCTTCGGGCGTCACCGCCACCGGACGGGTACGCGCCCGAGGCCCGCCCCGCGGCCGTGCCTGCCGGGCTCCGCGCCGAAGCCGGAGCCCGGCCGCCCCACCGGGCGGCCGCGCGGCGGCCGCGGTCAGCGGCCTATCTGCTTCCTGGACATACCCCGCAGCCGACGCCGCTGGGAGGAATCCAGCAGGAGGTAGGCGGCGACGGGCACGCCGATCAGGACCAGCAGTCCCGCCCAGAACCCCACGGTCCAGAACAGCACGACGGCTGCCACGACTCCGGCAACCGCGATCTTTCCGCTCGTGGACATCTGCGGACACCTCCTTCTGCCGTCGGCCAACTACTACCCGCTCAACGTGCCGTCGAGGCCGTGCGTTCCCCGACACCCGAACGGTCTTCGAAGTGACCCGGGTCACGGCCCCGCCCGCGCCGTCGGGCGCCCTCGGTCGGGTACTCTCGGCCACCCCGTACCCGGTAGTCAAGTTTGAGGAATGCGTGCTCTCCGAGATCTCCGGCCTCATCCACCACCACTCCGCCGTGTTCCTCCCCGCCGACCCGGCCGGCGGCGGCCGGATCGCCCTCTGGCGGACCGACGGCAGGACGCCCGGCGCCCGTACCGGTACCGGTACCGGCACCAGCGACGGTGCCGGCGCCTCATCCCGCACCGGCAGCTCGCAGGAGCTCACCGTCATCACCCCCGACCTGCGCCGGACCACCGTGGTCGCACGCGTCCTGTCCGTGGATGAAGCCCTGCCCCTGCTCACCCGCGCCCGGTCCGCCGCGGCCGAGGCGGGCTCCGCCCCGGCGTTCTGGGGCGCCGCCGCACTGCTCGCCCTGCGCTTCGCCGCGCGCGGACAGCTCCTGCCCGGGCTGAGCCCCGCCGGCCACGACGCCTGGCGGATCGGGCCGCTGCAGGCCGCCGACCTCGACGAGGTCCGGGAACTGGCCGCCGCCATGCCGCCCGCCGCCCACTGCGTGCCGCTGAACGCCGACGGGCCGCCCCGGCTGCCCGCGCCGGAGCCGCTGCTGCGGGCCTTCCTCGACGCCGTCGCCGACACCCTCCCCCGCTCCCCCGCCGCGCCGGCGGCCGCCGGCGGCCCCGCGTACGCCGGCCGCCCGCCGCAGCTCCACCCCGAGCTGCGCGGATGGGCCGCCGAGGTGGCCGCCGGCCATGACGCCGGAGTGCGGATCTCCCTGCGGATCGAACTCGACCGAGCACTCGACGGAGTACTCGACCCGGCCGCGGAACAGCACCCCGGAGCCGCCCCCGCCTTCCGGGCCGTCCTGCAGATGCACAGCCTGGCCGACGCCGCCCTCGTCGCCGATGCCGCCGACGTCTGGGCCGGATCAGGTGCCGCCGCGGCCGCCTTCCCGCCCGGCGCCCGGATGGACGCCCTCCGCGCCCTGCGCCGCGCCTCCCGGCTGTGGCCCCCGCTCGCCCCGCTGCTGGGCGCGGCCGTCCCGGACGCGGTCGAACTCGCCGACGAGGAGGTCACGGAGCTGCTCGGCGAAGCCGCCGCCGTCCTGGCCGCCGACGGGGTCCAGGTGCACTGGCCGCGCGGGCTCCGCCGGGACCTGAGCGCCCGGGCCGTCCTCGGCTCCCCCGACGACACCACCGCGAGCGCCCGCCCCTCCGGCCTGCTCTCCCCCGGCGCCCTGCTCTCCTTCAGCTGGCGCCACGCCCTCGGCGACCAGGGCGATCTCACCCGTGCCGAACTCGACCGTCTCGCCGAGGCGAAGCGCCCCCTGGTCCGGCTGCGTGACCAGTGGGTCCTGGTCGATCCCGCCGAGGCCCGCCGGGCCCGCGCCCGCCAGGACCGTGAGATCGCGGCCGCGGACGCGCTGGCCGCCGTACTCACCGGGTCGGCGGAGATCGACGGCAAGCGGGTCGACGTAGAGGCCACCGGTCCGCTGGAAGGGCTGCGCGCGCGTCTCGCCACCGACCCGCAGGAGGCCGCCGACGCCGCGGCCGACGTCCCCGGCGCGCCGCCGGAACTGCGGGCCACCCTGCGCGACTACCAGCTGCGCGGCCTGCGCTGGCTGGCCCGGATGACCTCGCTCGGCCTCGGCGCCTGCCTCGCCGACGACATGGGCCTCGGCAAGACCGTCACCCTCATCGCCCTCCACCTGCACCGCAACCGGCCCGGGAACCCCGCCACCGCCGGACCCACCCTGGTGGTGTGCCCGGCCTCGCTGCTGGGCAACTGGCAGCGGGAGATCGAGAAGTTCGCCCCCGGCACCCCCGTACGCCGCTTCCACGGCCCGGGCCGCAGCCTCGCCGGGCTCACTGGGCCAGCAGGGCAAGCAGGGCAGGCAGGGCAGGCAGGGGGATTCGTCCTCACCACCTACGGCACCATGCGCCTGCACGCGCCCGAACTCGCCACCACCGGCTGGGGCATGGTCGTGGCCGACGAGGCCCAGCACGTCAAGAACCCGCGTTCCTCCACCGCCAAGGCCCTGCGTACCATCCCGGCCCCGGCCCGCGTGGCCCTGACCGGCACCCCCGTCGAGAACGACCTCGCCGAGCTGTGGGCCGTCCTCGACTGGACCACACCCGGGCTCCTCGGCCGCCTCGGCACCTTCCGATCCCGCTACGCCGACCCCGTCGAGAGCGGCCGCGACCCGCAGGCCGCCGCCCGGCTGTCCGCGCTCGTCCGGCCGTTCCTCCTGCGCCGCAAGAAGTCCGACCCCGGCATCGCGCCCGAGCTGCCGCCCAAGACCGAGACCGACCACACCGTCGCCCTCAGCCGCGAACAGACCTCGCTCTACGAGGCGGTCGTACGCGAGACCCTCGCCGCGATCTCGGAGGCGGACGGAATGGAGCGGCGCGGTCTGGTGGTCAGGCTGCTGACCTCCCTCAAGCAGATCTGCAACCACCCGGCGCACTACCTGCGGGAGCACAGCCCGGCGGAACGCGGCGCCAAGGAGGCCGGTGGCGGCGGTGGCGGCGGCGCCCGCTCCGGAAAGCTGGAGCTGCTCGACGAACTCCTCGACACGATCCTGGCCGAGGGCGGCTCGGTCCTCGTCTTCACCCAGTACGTGGCGATGGCCAGGATCCTGGAGAAGCATCTGGCCGGCCGCGGGATCGCCTCGCAGTTCCTGCACGGCGGGACACCGGTGCCGCGCCGTGAGGAGCTCGTCGACCGTTTCCAGGCGGGTGAGGTCCCCGTGTTCCTGCTGTCCCTGAAGGCGGCGGGCACCGGGCTGAACCTCACCCGGGCCGGGCACGTCGTCCACTTCGACCGTTGGTGGAACCCGGCCGTCGAGGAACAGGCCACCGACCGCGCCTACCGCATCGGCCAGACCCAGCCCGTACAGGTCCACCGGATCATCGCCGAGGGCACCGTCGAGGACCGGATCGCACAGCTCCTGGCCCGCAAACGCGCCCTCGCCGACGCCGTCCTCGCGGGCGGCGAGGGCGCGCTGACCGAACTGACCGATGCCGAACTGGCCGAACTCGTGGCGCTGCGCCCGACCACGCGCGAGGAGTGAGCGATGAACACCCGGGATCCGTACGAGAAGACCTTCCCGGCCGTGGCGCCCACCCGCGGCCGCGGCTTCGCCGACACCTGGTGGGGCCATGCATGGCTGCGCGCCCTGGAGGACAGTGCGCTCGACGGGACGCAGGTCAAGCAGGGGCGCCGGTACGCGCGCTCGGGCGCGGTCGGCGCGGTGTCGGTACGCCCCGGCGGGCTCACCGCGGTGGTGCGCGATCCGGACGGGACGGCGCACCGGACGGACGTGCTGGTGCAGGAGTTCACGGAAGCGGAATGGGACCGCCTGCTGGATCTGGCCGCCGCGGAGGCCGGGCACATCGCGGCGCTGCTCGACCGGGAGGTGCCGCCGGAGCTCGCCGAGGACGCGGCCGCGGCCGGGGTGGAACTGCTGCCCGGCATCGGGGACCTCGATCCGCGCTGCGACTGCGGCGAGTGGGACCACTGCCCGCACACGGCCGCGCTCTGCTACCAGGTGGCCCGGCTGCTGGACCAGGACCCCTTCGTGCTGCTGCTCCTGCGCGGCCGGGGCGGGCGCGAGCTGGTGGGCGAGCTGGCGCGGCGGAGCACGGCGGAAGCGGCAGGAGGCGCGTTGCGAACCCCCGCCGACGAGGGGGTCCCGGCGGCGGAGGTGTTCGCGGCGGGCGCTGTCCTCCCCGCCCTGCCGCCGGTGCCGGGGCTGCCACAGGCGCCGGGCCATCCGCCGACGCTGGACACCGAGGTCGGACCGGAACCACATCTCGACGTGGACGGGGTGGAGTTCCTGGCCCGGGCGGCCGCGGCCGAGGCCCACCGGCGGCTCGCCGAGGCGCTGGCTCCGGGACACGCCGATCGCGCCCCGGCGGCCCCTCTCACGCACGCCGAAGACGCCGTACGGCTCACGGCCGAGGCTCATGACGTCCGGGTCCGCTCCCGCCTGGCGGCGGCTACCGGGCGCAGCCGGGCCGACATGGAACTGGCCGTACGCGCCTGGGGCTTCGGCGCGGCCCCGGGCCTCGCGGCGCTGGAGGACGACTGGACGCCGGACCGGAGCACACTGGCCCGTGCCCGTGCGGCCCTGGCCGCGGCGTGGGCGGACGGGGAGGCGCCGGTGCTCCGCCGGGTCCGCGCCCGATGGACGCAGGCGGGCACCGGCCGCCAGATCCGGCTGGGCCGGGAGGGGCGCTGGTGGCCGTACCGCCGCGAGGCGGGCCGGTGGATCCCGTCGGGGCCGTCCGCCCCGGACCCGGGCTCGGCACTGGAGGCCGATCCCGGCCCATGAGGTTTCGGCCCGCGCGGGCCGCGTACCGCCGGCGCCCTGGCCGACGTACGGCTTGCCGGGACCCGGTACCGGGACGACGATGGGGACGCTCCGCAGCTCGGCAACTCCGTACCGCGGCACCACGGGAGGGTGAGATGGGCGATCCGTCGGTGGCGCTGCCGGGCGGGGCCGATCCGGCCGCGCGCACGCGCGAGCTACGGCGGGCCCATGCCGCGTTCACCCGGGACGGGCGGGTCGAGGAGCCGGTCCGGGCGGTCATCGCGCGGTCCTGGCGGCGGTGCGCGCGGGCCCGGCTCAGCCCGGAGTGCGCGCCCCGGGTGGAGCTCGCGGAGGGGGAGCTGCGCTCGTACCGCGAGGCGCACCCGCTGGCCCGGGTGATGCCGCTGTTCCGGGATCTCGTCGGGGCGTTCGCCGCGCACGGGGCGCACCTTCTGGCGGTGTGCGACGCGCGGGGCAGCCTGCTGTGGGTGGAGGGCGAACCGGGCACCCTGCGCAGGGCCGAGGGCCTCGGCTTCGTCCCGGGTGCGCGCTGGGCGGAGTCGGCGATGGGGACCAACGCCCCCGGGACGGCGGTCGCGACGGGCGAGCCCGTGCAGGTCTTCGGGGCCGAGCACTTCAGCCGCCGGGTGCACCCGTGGACCTGTGCGGCGGCCCCGGTGCGGGACCCCCGGACCGGAAGGCTGCTGGGCGCGGTGGACATCACCGGGGGCGACGGCCTGGCCCACCCGCACTCCCTCGGCTTCGTGCAGGCGGTGGCCCGGGCGGCGGAAGCCCAGCTGACCCTGCTCGAACCGGATCCGCCGGCCGCCCGCGACACGCTCTCCGCCCTCGGCCAGGACGAGGCGCTGCTGGTCACCGCCGGTCGCACGCTCCGGCTGGGGCGGCGGCACAGCGAGATCATGGCTCTGCTCGCGCACCATCCCGAGGGATTGTCGGGCGAGGAGCTGGCGATCGCCCTCTACGAGGACGAGTCGGTGTCACCGGTGACGTTACGCGCCGAGATCTCCCGGCTGCGCGCCCTGCTGGGGCCGTCGGCTCCGCTTTCGCGCCCGTATCGCACGGCCGGTCCGCTGGACGCGGATTTCACCGCCCTGACACGGCAGTTGGCCGCCGGGGCGGTGTCCGCGGCCCTCCACCACTACCCCGGCCCCCTGCTGCCGGCCTCCACCGCGCCCGGCATCGTCCGGCTGCGGCGCCGGATCGAGGACCAGGCGCGGGCGGCCGTGATCGCGCGGGCGGATGCCGGGCTGCTCACCGACTGGGTGTGCGGCTCGTGGGGCGCGGACGACCCGGAGGCCTGGCGGGCGCTGGCGGCGGCGCTGCCGCCGGAGCGCAGGCCGGCCGCGCTGGCCCGCGTACGCGCCCTGGACCGGGAGCTCGGCGTGCGTCCGGACCCGGACCCCGGTGGACGGCGGCGTGCAACGTATCCGCAACCTGCCCGCTCCTAGCCTCCACGCGAGCGCTGTCCGACGGCGGCCGGCGCCCGGCAAGGGGAGGACACCATGGCCCGCTACGCTGCGCCCGGTACCGAGGGGGCGCTCATGTCGTACGCGCCCCGCTACGACCACTTCATCGGCGGCGAGTACGCTCCGCCCGCCCGCGGGCGCTACTTCGAGAACCCCTCCCCCGTCAACGGCCAGGTCTTCACGGAGGTCGCCCGGGGCACGGCCGAGGACGTGGAGCGGGCGCTGGACGCGGCCCACGCGGCGGCGCCCGCGTGGGGGCGTACCTCGGTCACCGAACGGTCGTCGATCCTGCTGCGCATCGCGGACCGGATGGAGCAGAACCTGGAGGCCCTCGCGGTCGCGGAGACCTGGGAGAACGGCAAGCCGGTGCGGGAGACCCTGGCGGCCGACCTGCCCCTGGCCGTCGACCAGTTCCGGTACTTCGCGGGGGCGCTGCGCGCGCAGGAGGGCGCGCTGAGCCAGCTCGACGACGACACCGTCGCCTACCACTTCCACGAACCGCTGGGTGTGGTCGGGCAGATCATCCCGTGGAACTTCCCGATCCTGATGGCGGTGTGGAAGCTGGCCCCGGCGCTGGCGGCCGGGAACACGGTGGTGCTGAAGCCGGCCGAGCAGACCCCGGTGTCGGTGCACTACTGGCTGAGCCTGGTGGCGGACCTGCTGCCGCCGGGCGTGGTCAACATCGTCAACGGCTTCGGAGAGGAGGCGGGCAAGCCGCTCGCGTCCAGCCCCCGGGTGGCGAAGATCGCCTTCACGGGGGAGACCGCCACCGGCCGGCTGATCATGCAGTACGCGGCCGAGCACCTGAAGCCGGTCACCCTGGAACTCGGTGGCAAGAGCCCGAACCTCTTCTTCGACGACATCTGGTCGACGGACGACGACCTGCGCGACAAGGCCCTGGAGGGCTTCACGATGTTCGCCCTCAACCAGGGCGAGGTGTGCACGAGTCCGTCGCGCGCGCTGATCGAGCGGGGCCGGTACGGGGACTTCCTCGACGCGGCCGTCGCCCGCACCGAACTGATCGTGCCGGGGCACCCGCTGGACACGGACACGATGATCGGGGCACAGGCGTCGGAGGAGCAGCTGAAGAAGGTCCTGTCGTACGTGGAGATCGGCCAGCGGGAGGGCGCGAAGATCCTGACGGGCGGCGAGCGCCGGGAACTGGAGGGCGATCTCGCGGGCGGCTTCTACGTCCAGCCGACCATCTTCGAGGGCGACAACCGCATGCGGATCTTCCAGGAGGAGATCTTCGGGCCGGTGGTGTCGGTGACCTCCTTCCAGGACTTCGACGACGCCGTACGGATCGCGAACGACACGGCGTACGGCCTGGGCGCGGGCGTCTGGACCCGGGACATCAACACCGCCTACCGCGCGGGCCGAGCGATCCAGGCGGGCCGCGTCTGGACGAACTGCTACCACGCCTACCCGGCACATGCTGCTTTCGGGGGTACCAAGCAGTCCGGCATAGGCCGCGAGACCCACAAGATGATGCTCGAGCACTACCAGTGGACCAAAAACCTTCTGGTCAGCTACTCGCCGAAGAAGCTCGGCTTCTTCTAGGCTCCATTCAAGGCCTGAGCCGGTCCTGCTGGACGTCGAAGCAGACCAGCCCCATGGCCTCCGCCACGGCTGCCGCGTAGGCCGAGGCCTCTTCGGCCATGCTCCACCGCATCGGGAAGTAGATCAGCGGTCCGCTGGCCTCACCGATCAAAGGACTGGTCGACCAGGGTGAGGTGTCATCGTCGTCCTCGGCAAGATCACACCACCGCTCAAGAAGCTTGGCGACGAAGGCTGCTATGCGTTCGGACGGGGGCTCATCCACCTCCGCTTCGATGTAGCGGTCGTACAGGTCACCGAAGACTCGGCCGGCGGACTTGTCATCCGCCGGCCGCTCGCCTTCCCAAACAGCCAAGTCGTAACTCATACCCCGGAGGCTGTCACACCGCACTGACATCCCTTCGCCCCACCCAACAGGACAGACCTCAGTCGAAGTTCTCCTCACCAACCTCGCCGGTGACCAGGGCCGCAATCCGCTCCAGTGTCTCTTCCGCGACAGGCGGAGCCTGTGACAACCAGTAATCGAGCCACTCTGTGTCGGTCATGCCTCATTGTCCCCAATCCTGAATACGGAGCTGGATGGAACCCGGCACACGCCGCCTTCGGCGGATACAAGCAGTCGGGCATCGGCCGCGAGACCCACAAGATGATGCTGGAGCACTACCAGCAGACGAAGAACATGCTGGTCTCCTACTCGCCGAAGCGCCTCGGCTTCTTCTAGACGCCCAAGGAAGGGCGCCTGACCTGGCCTTTCTGCCGTCAGGCGCCTTGCCTTGACTCGCTCGAAGCGCTACCTGCGGCGTGAAACGACGCCGCGCCCGCTCCTCGGGCGCGGCCCGTTCCTCGTCCGACAGCGTCAACTCGGCCTTCGGCCGCTCCATCCGTGCCAGGGGCCAAGTCCGCGCATCTGAACGGAATTCCCGAATCGGAACACTAGGTACCGCTGGTCGTGGCGCGGGTGAAGAACTCGATCTCGGCTATCGAAACCTGCTTGTCGGCGCCCACGTTGAACGCCGAGCGGATGACGAACCTGACGCTGACGACGTTCTGCGCCCGGAACTTCCGCTGTTGCGGCCCGCTCACCTGGTCGAGTGTGATCTGGCGCGTGGTCTGCTTCCCGTCGGCCGTGATGATGATCGCGTCCATGCGGTGGGGCAGCGCGGCCTCGGAGAGGTCCGAAGCCTTGGTGGAGATGCCGGACGTGATCAGGATGTCCAGCAGGCGGGTGGGTTCCTTGAAGCGCGCCTCTATCCACTCCCCGTCGGCGGACTGCGAGACGCCGGGGCCCCACCAGCTGTTGTTGATCTTGTCGAAGAGCACCTTCGGCGGGTGGCCGTCGAAGGAACGGGACGCCTCGGCGGAATCCGGGGTGACCTGGGCCCGCTTCGCGAAATGGTCGCGCGCCGCGCTCCATGCCGAATTCACGTTGAGCGCCCCGTAGATCACCAGCGTGAGCGCGAGGCCGTACGCGATCCAGGTGAAGCCGCGGCCGATGCCGCGGCGCAGCCGCGGGCGCTCGCCCGCCCACGGGTCCGGGCGGTTGCCGACGTTCCGGATCCGGCGCCACCAGGGGTGCCGAGCCTCCGGGGCACTGGGGCGCTCCGCCAGTGACATGCCACAGCGCCGGCAGAAGTGTCGGTCCGGGCGGTTGCCGACCTCGCACCAGGGGCACGGCGGACCGGCCTCGTCGGCCGGTTCCGCGCCGGGGGCCTGGACGCGGGGACGGGCCGCGGCGGGCACGCCGGGGAGGACCGGCGCGACATCCGGTGCCGGTGCGGCGGCGCGCTGGTCGGCGACCGGAACGAGCAGCGCCCTGGCGCGCGCGCTCGCGTCCGGGGTCGCACCCGCCGGGGAGGCGGCCGGTGCGACGGGAGCCACCGGGTCGGTGGGGAAGGTCTCCTCCTCCGCGCGCGCCGCCGTCGGCGATGCGGCGCTCACGGGTCCGTGGACGGCTTCCCGCACCGGGCCCGCGCTCCCTGCCCTGGGGGCGGGATCACCGGCATCAGGACCGAGGCCGGGGCCGGAATCGGGGTCGGGGCCGGGGCCGGGGCCGGGACCCGGACCGCCCTCAGGACCGGGCTCGGCATCGCCGTCGGCCGACGTGCCCCCGCCCGAGCCCGGAGAAGCCGACGCACCCGACGCACCCGACGCACCCGCGCCGCCTTGCCGACCTGCCGTCCCCGTACCCCGTTCCTCCTGCCCCGGGGTCCAGCTCAGTACCGCGCCGCAGCCGTCGCAGAACGACTGCCCCGGAGTCGAGCGCGTACCGCATTCAGCACAATGATGTGACGTGTTCCCCGCGTTCCCCGCGTCGGCGCCGACAGCTGCGGACGACGGGGTGGACGGGGAACCCTGCTGATCGGTCACCTGTCGGGAGTCCTTTCGGGGGCGGTCACCTGGACCGTGTAAGGCATGTGGGCGGGGCGAGCTGCCGCTACGAGCCGCTCCAGCCGGTGTTCGGCGGCCGGGTCGGGCTCCGGCAGCCGTACGGTGACGTGCAGATGCGGCCGCCGCTCGCCGGGGACCGGGCCCAGGGGCCGCGCGTCCCAGGCGGCCGCGCCGCTCTCGGTGATCTCCGGTTCCACGCCGAAGGCGAGCCGTATCGCCTCGGACAGTCCGCGCCGGGTCCCACGGATGCGGTGCAGCCGTACCGCGGCGGTCACCGCGGCGCGCAGCGCGACCGTCGCTTCCGTGTCCTGCGGACGGCCGGTGGCCGGTGGGGCCGGCGCGGCTTCCGCCGGTTCGCCGTCCGCGGGGCCGTCTGCGCCCCCGGCGGCGTCCGGCCCGTCGCTTTCCGCACCCACCCAGCTGCCGAGCCAGCGGGTGAAGTCCGCGGGCGCGAGCGACGGCGTGAAATAGGCGTCCAGGCAGTCGAGCACGTTGTGCAGCGGTGCGAGGGCCTCGTCGATACCCGCGACGAAGCGCTGCGCGAGATCGTCGTCGGCGAACACCGCCGGCAGCATCAGGCCCAGCGGCGCGGAGGAGCCGAGTCCGTCGACGGAGCCGCGCATGCTCCCGCCGGCGTTCACGACGCGTCTCCTATCACCCGGACGCGGTGGTCGAACGAGAAGGCGAGCGCGGAGGGTTCGAGGTCGATCCGCTCCGTGGGGTCGCCGCGCCGGCCGCTGAGCGGGTCGGCCGGGTGCAGCAGCACCTCGTCCACCAGCTCGACGCCGGGCACCCGCTGGAGCACCGCGAACACCTCGCCCGCCTGCACCGGGCGGCCGAAGGGCCAGCCCGTGCCGTGCGCTCCGCCGGTCAGCGGGTCGAGATGGCGGTACAGGGCGTCGTGCGCCTGTCGCCTGACCCGGTCGGTGTCGGTACCGCGGAAGGCGTGCACCGTCGCGACGACCGTCACCCCCTGGTAGAACGGCGGACCGACCGCCAGCCGGGTCCCGATCAGGCGCCGCTCGTCCAGGTAGGCGGTGATACGCCCCAACAGGGCGTCTCCGGGGACGAGCTGTTCGAAGCGCAGCCGGCCGCCCGGGTCGGACACGGCCTGCGGGACGACCAGTACCCGTACGGCGTGTGCACCGTGCTCGTCCGGCTCGGCCGCGAGACAGGTGATGCGTGCGGTCTCGGGTGCCGCGCGGCGCGCGAGTTCCTCGTAGTCCCGCAGGGTCACGGCGCGGTCCTGCGCCCTGAGCGCGATGGGCGCCCTGACCTTCGCCTCCTCGACGGTCTCACCGTCGACCCCGCCCCGCGCGGCCTCCCGGTTGACGACGTCGGAGACGTACGGGATGGAGTCGCGCAGCACCTGGATCGCGCCCCTGGCGACATTGCCCGCCCTTCCGCCGCCCGTGCGGTAGCGGCGCGCCCGGACAGGCGCACCCTTGGGCGGTACGGCCCCGTACTGGCGCAGGGTGCCGTCCGGTTCGCGTACGGACGGGCCGAAGGCGATCTCACCGGTGGTCGCGTCCAGGGTGACGTGCCGGTCGTCGGCCCCCGAGGCGGCGAAGTTGCCGACCACTTCCCACCTGACCCAGCCGTCGCGCTCGGCGACCTCGAGGAGCAGCGGCTGCGCGTCACCGACGACGGGGCTGTTGGCCAGCCGCAGCCGCTGGCCCGGCAGGCCGGTGGCCTCCCCCAGTGCCTCGTCGCGGACCGTCTCGGCGTGCACGACGCCGGTGCTGCCGCCGATGCTGAACGCCTCGGCGGAGCGGATGGTGGGCGAGGTGGTGTAGAACGGCTGGCCCTGCTCCGGATCGGTGACCCGGCAGCGCAACCAGCCCGCCTCGCGCCGCCCGGTGCGGGAGAGCGCGTGGCCGCCGGGCACGTGCAGCACCACCTCGCCGGGGCGGTTGAGCCCGCCGGTGGTGTCCCGGTCGACGTCGCAGCCGACCCAGCCGTCGGGGGTCCACGCCTCCCAGACCAGCGGCGGCTGCCTGGGGTCGACACCGACACCGTCGACCTGGCTGTCGAGTTCCAGGACGACCACGCACCGGGGAACGGCGGCGCTGAGCCCGAACAGCATGCGGTCACCGGGGCGCGGAGCCTCCGAGAAGCAGTGCACGTCCTTCGCCCCCGCGAGGTCCGAGGTGCGGTCGACCGCCTCCTGCTCGGCCCGCTGGACCACGAGGTACGACAGCTCGCAGGGCACCACGGTGAGTTCGCGCTCGGTGGCGAACACCACCGCGTCCTCGGTCTGGGTGCGGACCGTGGCGACCTCGGTACCCGTCGCCAGCACGACGGGCTGCTTCTGCGGCGCCGACAGCCAGAACGTGACGCCGGCGCGCGCGGCGGACGGGGGGAAGAGCGTGATCCCGATGAGGTCCAGGAACGCGAGGTGGTTCTTCTCCGGAACCCGGTTGAGCCGGTACACGATCTGGTCCGCCATGTGGGCGACCGTCTCGACGAGGGTCACACCCGGGTCGGAGACGTTGTGGTCGGTCCACTCGGGAGCGCGCTGCTGGATGTAGCGCTTGGCGTCGTCGACGAACTGCTGGAAGCGCCGGTCGTCGAGGTTCGGGGAGGGCAGGGCCATCAGCGGTCGCTTCCAAGGTGCTCGTCGGGCGCGGCGGACCCATCGGGTCCGTCGTGGGAGGGGATCACGTAGAACGGGAAGACCAGGCTGCGCGGATTGTTGGTGCCGGTGATCGAGTAGCGGACGTCGATGAAGAGCACGCCTTCGTCCGCGCCGGCCGTCACCGCGACGTCGTCCACCTCGATGCGCGGTTCCCAGCGGTCCAGGCAGCTGTGCACCTCGTGCTGGATGCGGCCCGCGGTGGCCTCGTTGACCGGGGCGAAGACCATGTCGTGGATGGCGCAGCCGAACTCGGGGCGCATCGGCCGTTCTCCGGGCGCGGTGGACAGGACCAGCCTGATGGCCTCCTCGACCTCGCGTTCCCCACTGACCAGGGCGATACCGCCGGTGGGGCTGATGCGCAGCGGGAACGCCCATCCGGAGCCGACGAACTGCTCTGCCATCAGCCTGCCCCCACGGTGAGCACCTTGTTGTTGTTGGAGGTGAGGAGGCCGCTGGACTTGATCGTGGCGGCTTGCAGGCCGATGTTGATGGCGGCGGTCATCTGCAGGGAGACCCCGGCGGACAAGGTCATGGCCGCCGTGCTCGTCATGGTGAGCGCCCCGCCGGCGGTCACGGACGCGACGCCGCCCGCCTGCAGGGACAGGACGGACGCCGCGTTGATGTTCATCGGCCCGCCGCTGCGGATCGTCAGGGAGCCCACCGCGTTCAGTGAGAGGTTGCCTCCCGCATTGACGGCCACCCCGGCGGATCCCCTGATGGAGACGGCGCCCTTGCTGTCCACGACGATCTCGGTCTTCGTGCGGTCCAGGTTGATGGTGAGCCGGTCGTCGCCGGTGGACAGCCGCACCCCGCGCTTGAGACCGACACTCTGGTCGAGCAGGTCGATGCGGTTGTTGCTGCGGTCGGACAGGGTGCGCCGGGTGACCTTGCCGCGCGTCGGGTCGTAGACCGGCACGTCGACGGGGTCCGGTTTGTCGACGCCGTTGTAGAGGCCGCCGATGACGTACGGGTGGTCCAGAGCGCCGCGGTCGAAGGCCACCAGCACCTCGTCGTCGACATCCGGGGAGATCATGCTGCCGCCCTTGGCCCCGCCGAGCTGGACGGTCCGGGTCCAGTCGCTGACGTACATGTCGTCCAGCCAGGGGAACGTCAGCTTGACCCTGCCCTGCCGCAGCGGGTCCTTGATATCGGTGACCAGGGCATTGGCAACGCTGGGCAGCCTGGTCGGGCCCGTCCCTCCGCCTCCGGAGGTGAGCCCGTACAGCGAACGCCACTGGCGGCCGCTGACGTTCAGGAACGTCTGGTAGTGCTCCTGGTCACCGAAGGTGTGACGGGCGGCCGTGATCGTGTACTTGCCCTGGAACGGCTTGCCGACGCCCTTGAGGGTGACGGCGACGCCCGGCCGCAGTTCCGTGTTGCCGCGCGCCGTGACTTCCACCTCGGCGAAGGACGAGGTCACGTCCTCCGCCAGGGACTCGGCGGCTTGCTTGACCTCGTCCAGCTTGTCGTACGGCGTTGCGGTCTCGACGAGTTCGGCCTTGCCGAACCTCCTGGACGCCTCGGACGGCTTCGTCCCGATGACGAAGCCCGGGTTGTCCAGGGCGGGCGTCTTGTGGACGAGGGACTGCTTGGTGGTGACGTTCCAGCCACGCGCCTCGACAGCGGTCACCTGGTCGGCGGAGGTGACCGCCGCGCGGCAGCGCAGGATCTCCTCGCCGCCCTTCAGGAGGAGCGCGCTCCGCGAGCTCGGCATGCTCTCCGGTGGAGCCGACATCGCCCTCTGCCGCTTGACGAACTGGAACCTCCCCTTCGAGTTGATGGACATCACCATCTCGTTCTCGTCCGCCAGTCGTTGGACGAAGTCCCAGTCGGTGACATTGGCCTGGCTTATGAACTCGTACTGGCCCTTGGTCCGTTGGGTCCTTCCCAGCGGAATGCCGCTCTCCCGCGCCAGTTCGACGGCGATCTCGGTGGCGGTCTTGTTCCTGTACGCCGCGACCCTGCGCTGCCGCAGCATGCGGTGACCCTTGTCGTAGCCCCGGATGACGGTGAAGGTGCCGAGGCGGTCGTATTCGGTCTCCAGCGCGGTGACCTCTCCCGTGATCAGCGGTGTGCCCTTGCCGTCGGAGAAGGGCGCGATGACCACGGGAACACCGATCTCGACGTTCAGCTTGGCGAGGATGTCCTTCGTGTCGTCACGGAAGGTGAGCTGGAAGGCGCCGGGAACGCCCGCGCCGAAGTCGACCCGGCCGGCCACCAGGTCCTTGTTCTGCGGGGACTTGAGCTTGGTTCCGGCGATCTGCACCGTGAGGATGTTGGAGAAGCCGATGTCGGACATCAGGCGCCGACCTCTTCCGCGGCGGGCAGCATCAGTTCGACGCCGGGCGTCAGCGTCTTCGGGTCGTCGATGTCGTTGGCCTCGGCGATCGTGCGCCACACGGTGGCGTCCCCGTACTCGCGCCACGCGAGGAGCGGCAGCGAGTCGCCGACCACGACCCGGTGCACGCGGCGGGTGGTGAGCGCGCCGGAGGTGGGGTTCTGGCCGAGCGTGCTGCTCGGGATCTCGTGCAGGGTCATCTGGCAGACGGCCCGGATCGGCATCCCGTTGGTGTTGAAGAGGGTGTACTGGGCCTCCACGGAGCTGACGTACGCGTTGAAGCGGGCGGTGGAGAAGGCACCCCACTCGAAGACCACCCACGGGGTCGACGGCTGGTTCGCCGCGATGCTGGCGGTGGTCGTCTCGCAGCAGGAGAACAGGGCTTCGACCTTCTTGCGCACGTCGTTGCTGTCCGGGTCGTCCGAGCGGTCGAGGAAGATCTCCACCGCCATCTCCCGGGGCTCGGGCCCCATGAACTCAGGGACCGCGCCGTCCCGCACGGCGGCGGTGGGCGTGGTCTTCCACTGGGCCCTGCGGGTGAGTGACAGCTGGGACGGGTTGAAGTCGAAGTGGAATGTCTTCATGAGCGCGCCGGGGCTGGTGCTGCTGCCGATCGGCGGCTGATGGATGGCGAGCGTCGCCCGCACCAGGCTGTCGCCTATGCCGAAGCTGGAGAGGTCCATCGGCTACGCCTCCCCCGCGTCCGTGAATCCGTGGTGGGCGATCTCCAGGACCTCGGTGGCCACGGCGGGGTTCGCCGGATCGAAGGAAGGACCGCGCCAGCTCACCGGGAGTACGTCGATCAACCCCCACTGGGCGACCGTCGAGCCGTCGGCGCGCAGCGCGGCGATCTGTCCGGTGGGGCGGGTCACCCCCGTGGTCACCGAGGAGATCCACTCCGCCACCCTCGCGGTCTCCTCGGTGAGAGGCCGGGTCAGCGTGATGTTGGAGAAGGTGACACGGGAAGGCAGTTGCCAGACGAATCCGTTGTTGCCGCCCTCCTGCCGCTGCTCGATCTCGACCTGGGAGGCGAGCCCTTCGCAACCGTTGAAGTAGCCCAGGCTCTCACCGTCGATGGTGAGGTTGAAGAAGATGGTGGAGCCTGCGTCGAGTTCCTGGGGCATCGGGTGGGGCCTTCCTGCGGTTCCACATGGGGCTGGGGCGATGGGGCATGGGGCATGGGTGTCGGGGCTCAGGGCCTTCGGGGCTCACACGGCAGCGCGTGCGGCTCGGGCTCGCGCGAGGGGGTCAGTGGCGTGGATCGCGCAGCTTGCCGATCCGCTCGCGGTCGAGCCGTAGCTCGGTACGCAGCAGCCGTGTCATCGGCTCGATCAGCCGGTGGGCCAGCTCGGCCACCTGGTCCTCCTTCAGATCACGCGGTGCGAATTGGCTCGTCGGGGAGGGCGCGGGCCGGCCCGAGGAGCCCCCGCCGTCGCTGCTCCGCCGCCGCTCGACGGACGGGGCGGCGCGGTGCGGGGCGGACACCCGCGCGGGGGCGGACGCCGGTGCGCGGACGGACGCAGGTATCGCGACCGGGGGAAGGGTGGGCAGCGCGGCCGGGGTGACGGGCGCGGCCCGCTGCACCGGGAGCACGGCTGACGGAGCGGACCGGACCGGCGCGAGGGACACGACGGGGCTCCGGACCGGCCGGGCCACGGAGGCGGTCGGAACAGCGGGAGCATCCCGTACCGGCATGCGGACGGTCCCGCCGGGGACGGGCGCCGCCGATGCCGATACGGCCGCGGACGCGGACGCGGCGCGCTGAACGACCGGGAAGCCTGCGGGTGCGCCGTAGGGACGGGATCCCTCGTGGTCGGCAGGTCGCACGGGCGCGGGCGCCGTGGCGGGAGCGGCCAGGGCACGGGCGGCTGTCCGCGGCAGCGAACGGGCGGCGGACGGCCGGGCGGCGGACGGCGATACCACGGCAGGCAGAGCGGCACGCTGTATGGCAGGCCGACGAGGAGCGTCGGCAGCAGCCGCAGGTGCGGTCCGGACGCGGTGCAGACGCACGGCGGCCGGAGTGCCCTTCGCGACGGGTGCGGGAGCCGGCGACGGCGAGGACGGTGGTACGGCACTGCGGACGCCCGGGAGCGCGGCCGCCCCGCGAGCGGCGGGCCGCCGCGCGACGGCTGCCGGAGCAGGAGTCGCGGAGCGCCGCCCCACCGGCGGCGGCGTGAACCCGGCGGCCGTGACCGGCCCTGAGGAACCCAGCAGCGGAGCGACCGGTGTCAGCCCCCGCCCCGCGGCAGACGCCGAGGGTGTGGCAGACGCGACGGACACGGCGGACGACCGCGTCACGGATGGCCCGGCACTCGCCGCCGGGGCCGCGAAGGTGCGGGGGGCCGGAGCGGAGGCAGGCGTCCGGGCAGGGGAAGGGGGCCGGGCCGGGGCCGGGTGCTGGACCGAGGCCGGGGCGAGGGACGACCGCTGCACGGGCGGCGCGCCACCCGAACGACGCGATCCGGACACGTTGTTCACCGCGGGGTGCACCGGCGCTCCCGCCGCGGAACCGGATGGCGAACCGGGAGCGGGACGGACGCCGGGCGCGGGCACCGGCCGTGGCCCGCCCGCCGGCGGTACGGTCGAGGCAGGCCGTCGCACCGGTACGGAGGGCGCCGCCGTTTTCCGCTGCACCGGAAGCGCAGTGGCGGACCGAGCGACTCCGGATCCGCCCGCCATGGGCGGCGACGGGCGCGTCGACGGGGTTGCCTTGTCGGCAGGGTTCCCACCGGAGACGCCGGAGGGCCGAACGGGAGCGCCGGGCACCGGCGCGCCACTACGAACGACCGGACCGCTGGACGCCGGACCGGAAGCCGGCGGACCGGAAGTGCGCACCACGGGCGGACGCGTAGGTACGGCAGGGTCGTTCGCACGGGGGCCGGTGGACGCTGTGCCCGCAGGACCGGCCCCGCCACTGGGACGGCTCGGCGTCGGAGTACCACCGCTGCCGGATGTCCCCGGGGCAGACAGCCGCTGCACCGTCGCCGGCCCGCCGGCCCGCTCCGCGGGCGCACGCGTCGGAGCGACGGGTGGTCCGGCGACCGTGCCGGATCCCGATCCCCCGCCGCTCGCACCCACACCGGAGCCGGAAGGTCCGGAGGGTCCGGAGGACTTGGGGAAGGTGGTCGACTCGGAGGAACCGTCGCGCCCAGCGGAATCGCGCCGCTGTACGGGCGACGCCGGTGCGGTGGCGGGCGTCACGGGGCCCGCCACCGGACGGACGGTCGGCGGTGCCGGGGAACGTTGCACGAAAGGTGTGCGGCCGGGAGCCGGAGCGCTCGTATGCCGACGCGCCGCCGGTGCAGCCGGTGCAGCCGCTGCAGCCGCTGCAGCCGACGGAGGGATCGCCGTCCGACCGCCGACGGGTCCACTCGACGGAGCGCCCAGCCTCGGCCGTGCGGCCGGGCGGGATACGGGCGCAGGCATCGCGGGTGTACCGGCTCCGGACGACACGTCTGACCCGGACGTTCCTGCCGCCGAACGCACCGCAGCTTCCGGCCCGGTCGGCGGTGTCCTCTGTACGGGCCTCGTTCCGCTGTTCGCGACGCTGCCGGACGCAGGCACCCGGCCCGCCGGAGCCACAGGCGAGGCCGGTCCTGGCGGGGACGGCGCCACGACGGGGCCGGCGCTGCCACGACGCCGTTGCACCGGTGCAGCGGGCGTCGGCGGAGCGGCCGGCGGATCCACAGGTCCTGACAGCGGGGACCCGAGCAGCGGGCGCCGACGTGGCGTGACGGCGGCCCGCCCGGTCGCCGGCCCGGGAACACTCGCCGCACTCCGCTGTACGGGGAGCGAGGAGGTGCGAGCCGGCGGGGTCCGGTCGGCCGGGGGCGCTGCCGCGGGCGGGCCCGCCGGACCCGACCGCCGGGGGCCGTCCTGGCTTGCCTCGGAGCGCTGGACGCGTACCGGGGCAGCCGCGGATACGGAGGAGGGAGGGAGGGGACGGAGGGGAGAGCCGGGAGCGGGCCTCGGCGAGTTGGCACCGGAAGGCGAGGACGGGGACGGGGACACCGGTGCCTGAAGGGGCGCGAGCGCAGCCGTCCGCGCCGCTCCCCCAGCGCCTGGCGGGGCGGCCGTCACGCTGCCCGGTGCCACTGCGGGAAGCACCCTGCGGTGTCCCGTGCGCGGGGCGGAGGCCCGCGTCAGCGCCGAGGGCGCAGGTCGCGGCGGCCGGGGCGCTACGGGAGCGATCCGCGGACCCTGGGCGCGCTGCACGAAAGGCACCGGCCCGGGCGCGTCAGCGCCGCCTCCGTCACTTCCCCCTCGGTCACTTGTCACTCCGCCACCGGCGTCGACGACAGCAGGCGCCGGGAAGAGCGTTGCCTTGGCGGGGCCGCCCGCCCCGGATCCTCGGGCGAACGACAGCGTGTCCTTGATGAGACCGGTCGGGGCGCCGTCCAGCACGGCGTGCGAGAGCGTCCCGGAGAAGGAGTGGTTCTGCCAGGTGGTCAGGGAGCTGCCGAAATCCGCGGACGCGACCGTCTGCCGCACCGACGACGGCATGACGCGCTGGATCGGTGGCAGAGCGGCCCAGCCACGTCCCCCTCCGGAAGCGCCGGCACCGGTGCCCGCGGCTGCACCGGTGCCCGCAGCAGCACCGTTGCCGGCAAGGGCCCCGCTGCCTGCGGGCGCCTCGGGGGTGGGGCCCGGCACCGTGCCGTTCCCGCCCGCGCCGCGTTCCCGGCCCCGGCGCCGGCCCTTGAGTCGGTCGAAGATACCCATCACCGCTCCGTTTGTGGCGCGGCGCGCGTCACCAACGTGGCGATCTGCTCGGCGTATCGCCGCCGCTCACGGTGTTCGAGGTCCAGGATGGCGTCCAGACTCCAGTGGAAGTGGTAGGCGATGTACGCGATCTCGTCATGGATCCGGTCGGTCGCGTACGTCACGATTCCCCCAGGCGGCTCCCGCCGAGTTCGACCTCGAACGGCTGCTCGCAGTGCGGGCAGGAAACACCGGCCCTGGTATGGCCCTCGGCGTTGACCTGCCGGTAGAAGTCCTGCAGAAAGGCGAGGTCGGAGGCGAACATGTTCTCCACCACGCCGTCGTGCATGTGTGCCACGGTGCCCAACTGGGTGATGACCCGGCCGAGCAGCACCACGGAGAGATACGCGGGGTTCTGCTGCACCCGCATGTCCTGCAGCGGAAGCAGCTCGTCCCGGGCGGTCGCCAGTCGCATCACGCCCTCGCGATGCACGGTGCCCATGTCGTCCACGTACCCGCGTGGCAGCTCGAACGCGAACTCGGTCCGCAACTGCTGTCGTGCGGGAGGCACTTGCGCCGGCCCGACGGGCGGGACCGCCACGTCCGCGAAGGCGGAGGTGGCGGCGGCGACGTCGGTGGCGGGCCTGACAGGTCCGCGGCGCATTACTCGGTGACCAGCTCTTCGTAGACGATCGTGACGGTCTCGGTCATCACGGCGGCCTCGCCCGCCGTCGCCGCCGCGCCCATCACCTTGCTGCACCAGGCGTTGCGCAGATGCTGACGCCTGACCGGGTTGTACTGGGAGTCCATGTAGATGATGCTCGCGTTCTTGCGCGCCGACCCCATGTCGCCGCGCAGCGAGGCGTTGATCCACTCGGTGAAGGCGGTGGACTGCTCCATACCGCGCGTGACGGTGGTCTCACCGGCCTTCTTCACGCCGGGCATCTTCTTGGTGATGGGCTGCCCGTTCGCCGAGACCTGCTGGTACTCGATGACGTCCTGCTCCATCCCGATCTCGCCCACGCCGTGCAGGTACTCGACCATGACGCCGTCGATCTGGAGGCCGAAGTTGTTGGTGGTGAGGGAATCACCCTGAGCGGCCATGAAAAAGCCTTTCCATCTGCTGATGCCGGGACCTGTGGATGTGCACTGTCGAGCGAGGGGCGGAGGCGGCCGGACCGCTACTCCTCCAGCTCCCCGCTGCCTCCGGAGAACTGCGCCAGCCGGAAGATCACGAACTCGGCGGGCTTGACCGGCGAGACACCGATCTGGCAGATGACCCGCCCGAGGTCCACCGACTCCGTCGGGTTGGTCTCGGCGTCGCACTTCACGTAGTAGGCGTCCTCCGGCGTGGCGCCGAACAGCGCACCGCTGCGCCACTCCGTGACCAGGAACGCGGAGATGTTCCGCCTGATCCGGGCCCACAACGCCTGGTCGTTGGGCTCGAACACCACCCACTGGGTGCCGTTGAGGATCGACTCCTCCAGGTAGTTGAAGTACCTGCGGACGTTGAGGTAGCGCCAGGCCGGGTCGGAGGAGAGGGTGCGCGCGCCCCACACGCGGATGCCTCGGCCGGGGAAGGTGCGGATGCAGTTGATGCCGATCGGGTTGAGCAGGTCCTGCTCGCCCCGGGTGATCTGCAACTCCAGGTCGACCGCGCCGCGCACGACCTCGTTGGCGGGGGCCTTGTGCACGCCGCGCTCGAAGTCGTTGCGGGCCCAGATGCCGGCGACGTGGCCGCTCGGCGGGATCAACCGGGTCTGACCGCCTGCCGGATCGAAGACCTTGATCCACGGGTAGTAGAGCGCGGCGTACTTGGAGTCGTAGTTGGACGTCTCCTGGCGCCACACCCGGATCTGCCGGGCGTTGAGGCCGGGCGGCGGGTCGATGATCGCGAGCCGGTCACCCATCAGTTCGCAGTGGGCTATCAGACCGAGCTGGACGGCCTTCACGGCCTCCAGGTCGATCGCGCCGCGCTGGTAGGCGGCCATCAGGTCGGGAACGGCGACCATGGAGATCTCGTCCACGGCTTCGAGGCCGCCGAAGCCGGTACGGTCCGCGGAGTCGCCGAGGTACTCGGCGATGCCGACCTGCTCGCCCTGCGCCGCGTCCGCGGGGGCCCGCCCGGCGGCGACGGGCGCTTCGAGCGCGACGGTCTGGTTGTCGGGGCGGGCGAGCTGCGCGGCCGCGGCCCCCTCCTGCACTGAGATCAGCTTGGAGTGTTCCTTGACCTGGGTGACCACGTAGTCGCGGGCACTCTTCTTCGCCGAGACGTCGAAGGTTTCGACGGCCTTCGAGCCGTCCTTGACGATCAGCCGGAACCGCTCGGGGGGTCCCTCGCCCTCCGCGTCCGCGACCTCGACGCTGAGCGTGCCGTTCCCGCCGGGCGCGACAGCCGCCACCTTGAACGTCCCCAGTGCCTGCGCCGGCCCGGGCGTGAGTGCGGCGGGCGCCGACGCACCGCCTGCGGCGACCGCGCGGCCGCGCCGGCCGCCGATCGATTCGGTGCCTTCGACGGGTGCGCCCGCCACTCCGTCGCGTTCCCCGCCCACCCGTACCACGTAGGCCGCGGAGCCACCGTTGTTAAAGAAGCCGTACACCGCGTGCGCCAGGAAGTATCCGTCGGTGAACTCGCCGAAGGAAGCGACGTACTGGGTCCAGTTGGTGACCAGTGTCGGCTCGTTCAGCGGACCCTCCGGCGCCAGCCCGACGAATGCGGCCACCGAGGTGCCGACCCCCTCGATCGGACGAGAACCGCTGGCCACCTCTTCCACGTATACGCCCGGCGACAGGTAAGACGGCATGCTCTGCTCTCCTCGGGGTACCAGGACAAGAACCAGACTCACCCTCGCGCCCCGCACACGGCCGGGGATACGTCCTCCGGTGCCTTGTCGGGGGCAGTGACCATGTCCCCAGGGGCAAGGGGAGGATGACCGCGAGGCCGAGCCGCTGCGGGGCGCCCGCGGCGGGGACGTACCGGGGCGGCGCCGGGCGGAGCGCCGTGGAACGCGGCCGCGGGCTCGGTCCCGAGTCCCTCGACGGCAGGCGCACGCAGGGGTGTTCGAGGGCAGCGGGCGTTACCATTCGGGCAGCGGCGCTACCCGGCGGCCCCTGATGCCGGCCTTCCCGTGGGCAGTAGCGTCCATCGGGTGACGACCTGGACATCCCTGGAGCCCGCCTCGACCACGGTCGACCCGGGCAGCAGCACCACCGTACGACTGCGTCTGCGCAACACCGGCGACGTCGTCGACGAGTACCGCTTCGAGGCGGTCGGCGACATCGCCCCGTACGTCTCGGTGGAACCGCCGACGATCAGGCTCTTCCCGGGCACCACCGGCACCGTGGAGCTGACGGTCGCCCCACCCCGTAGCCCGGACGCGACCGCGGGCCCGCACCCGTACGGTGTGCGCATCCTGCCCACCGAACACCCCGGGTCGGCCACGGTCGCCGAGGGGAACGTCACCTTCACCACGTTCATGGAGGTGCGGGCCGAGCTGGTCCCGCAGACCGTCAAGGGACGCTTCAGGGGCCGGCCCAAGCTGGCCGTCGACAACCTCGGCAACACCGTGCTCACGGCGTCGATCGGTGGCGGCGACAAGACCAGCGACGACCTCTCGTACGAGATCGTCCCGTCCAACGTCCAGATCGAACCCGGTCGTGCCGCCTTCGTCGACGCGACGCTGAAGCCCCGGCAGATCACCTGGGTGGGGCAGAAGCAGCAGCGGCCGTACGAGCTGTCGGTGCGGCGCTCGGGCTTCGACCCCCTGGTGGTGAACGGCACATACGTGCAGCGCACACTGCTGCCGGTCTGGATGATGACCTCGCTGAGCCTGCTGCTCGCCCTCACCGTCACCGCAGTCGTACTCTGGCTCACCTACAAGGCGCCGGTCCGCACTCTCGCGCAGGAGAAGCTGCAGCAGGCGGCGGCCACCACGCTGCCGGAGCAGCCGACCGGCAAGCCGACGCCGGCGGTCTCGCCCACGGCGCAGCCCGAGGTACCGGACGCCGGCGGTGGAGAGGGTGAGAAGAAGAAGCCCCCGGAGGGAGCCAAGCCCGCGCGGGCTCCGCTGCCCATCACGTCGCAGGACAAGCCGAACCTCTTCGTGCAGTTCGCACAGGTACGACTGGTCGAGGGGGCGGCCGACTGCAAGCTGACCGCCCCTTACACCGTGGGCAAGCTGGACGCGGCGACCCAGCAGGCGCTGACGTGCTTCCAGCAGTCCAACGACTCGAAGTACGGCCAGTTCAGCCAGATGGCGAAGACCGACGGGCCCGGGAACCTGGGCCGCACCACGATGACCGCGCTCCTGGCAGCGCACTTCGTCGCCAGCAAGGACGTGTCGCTGAACCAGAACCAGGCCAGCCCTGAGGTGCCCTGGGTACGGAACATCCTGCTCTGGGGCACGCAGGGCGAGTTCGACGACGGCGACCTGGCCACGACGGTGACGTATACGAAGGCCAACATCGACTACCTGCGCAAGCACGTCCAGCTCCAGGAGAAGCCGACTCGGGCCGACACGGACCGGATCAAGGAGTACCAGGCCCAGTTCGGGGCCGAGCAGACCGGGGTCCTCGACGAGCCGACTCTCACGAAGGCGAAACTGGGCTGGGTCCACGAGCAGACCACGCCGGGCACGGTGACGGCCAAGGACTGGCTCCCGGGACCGATGAAGTAGCCGCGGCCCGGGTCGTCGCCCGCAGCGGCCGGACCCTCGCGGTCCGGCCGCTGCGGACCCGCGCCGTCCGGCCGCTGCGGACCCGCGTCACGTAACCGTTCGGCCAGGACGCGCCCTGGCCTGGACACGCTGTCCGAGGACGGTCTACCAGGAGGCGTCGTCCAGGACGAGCCGGCCCGCCTTGCGGTACTCGCGCCGGGCGCCGGCCAGGAGATCCGCCGTCGATACACCGTCGCCCCGGCCCGCCGCCGCGTACGCGGCCGTGACGACCGCGCTGCGGATCGAGCCGCCCGCCAGCTCGAAGTCCCGTGCGCAGAAGGCCGGATCGATGTCCTCGGCGCAGGGGACGTGGGCGAGGCTGTGCCGCCACAGCGCCAGACGCTGCTCCTCGTCCGGGAAGGGGAAGTCGACCACCAGGTCCAGCCGGCGGGTGAAGGCGTCGTCGATGTTGGAGCGCAGGTTGGTGGTCAGCAGGGCGATTCCGTCGAACGACTCCAGACGCTGCAGGAGGTAGGCGCTCTCCATGTTCGCGTGGCGGTCGTTGGAGCTGCTGACCTCGGAGCGCTTGCCGAAGACCGCGTCCGCCTCGTCGAAGAGCAGCACCGTGTCCGTACGGTCGGCCTCGGTGAAGATCCGCTCCAGGTTCTTCTCCGTCTCGCCGACGTACTTGTCCACGACGGACGGTAGCTGTACGACGTAGAGGTCCAGGCCCAGTTCCCCCGCGACGACTTCGGCGGAGAGCGTCTTCCCGGTCCCGGAGTCGCCCGCGAACAGCCCCACCACGCCCCGCCCGCGCCCGCCGCCCGTGCTCAGCCGCCAGTCGCCGAGCACCCGGTCGCGGTGTCGGGCCCGAAGGACCAGCTCCCGCAGCTGCGCCAGCGGGCCTTCGGGCAGGACCAGGTCGTTCCAGCCGACGTCAGGCCGGATGCGGCGGGCGTGCCTCTCGAGGCCCGACGCGGACTGCTGCCGCGCCGCGAACCGCAGGTGCGCGGCGGACAGTTCCGTACCGTCGAACGCAGCGAGGTCGCGCGCCGCGCGGGACGCGCGGTCGATCCCGACGGGCCCGAGCCGGTACGCGGCGACGACCGGCGCCAGGTCGAACGCCGGCTCCGGGGGGCCGAGCGCCGCCCGCCAGGCGTCGAGATCGCCGGCCCGCTGCCGCGGCGCGTCCAGCACGATCGGGTCACGTCCGCTGTCGCACCACTGCGGGTCGTACGGGCGCGGGTCCGCGAACAGGACCGGGACGTCCGCCACGGTGAGCGCCCGGATCAGTTCCCCGGGCTTCTCGGGCAGCGAGGTCACCACGATCGCGCGTCCCGTCAGCCGTGCCTCGCGCAGCAGTTCCCGGTACGGGAGGCGTTCCCCGGCCGGACGGTGCTCGGGCGCGTGCTCCTCGGGGCGGTGCTCCTCGGGGCGTCCTGCCGGCGCGAAGTGCAGGGCCGGGATGCCCGCCGCGCCCAGGGCGGCGGTGGCGCAGGCGAGGCCGTCGCCGTCGCGGTGCTCGCGCAGGTAGGCGGTGAGCGGGCGCGCCGCGAGGTGCCCGGCCAGTCTCCGGGTCAGCGGGTCGCCGTCGCCGCCGTCCGGCGTGCCGGTGGCCGCCGCGTTCTCCTCGTCCGCTGCACCGGGCCGGTACGAAAGCGGACGTACGGTGCCCTGCAGCGCCGGGTCCGGGGTGTCGTCACCGAGCAGATGTGCCACGACCCGGTCGGGAACGCGCAAGGAGCGGCTGAGGAAGGGGCGTTCGGGGTCGTCCACCTCGATCAGCCCGCGCGCGAGCAGCCGTGCGGCCGGATGGAACCGGGAGCGTCCGGCGGCGGAGTGCGTGGGCACCCCGCACAGGTCGAGCGCGAGCGCCACGGTCGCCCGGCGACGGGTCACGTCGTCATTGAGGTAGCCGTACAGCGCCTCGAAGGAGCGGTCCAGGTCGGGCGCCAGCGCGATCAGCAGGATCTGGGTGTCGAGGGGGCTGAGGCGCAGCCAGTGGGCGAGCCAGTGGAGGCGGTCGTCCTCGGACGGCCAGGTCTCGTCCGACTCCGCCGCGTCCTCGGTTTCCGGCTGCTCTGCCGCGCCGGGTTCGCCGGGCCCCTGCCACTCGTCCGGGCCGGACGGAGTCAGGCCTTCCGTTTCTGTCCGCCCGAACAGCAGGTGCTGTACCGCCTCCCCCGTCAGGTACATCCCGCGCATCGGGTCGGTGGCCGTCGGGTCCGTGGCGCTGCGGCGATCGACGAGGAGGGCCACCCGCGCGCGCAGTTGCGCGAGCCGTTCGAGCAGGGGGGAGGGGTCGTTCACTTCTGCTGCTCCTGAACCGATCCCGTCCTGCTGTTCCTCCGCACGAAGTCCTCCTTGGCGGCGGCCACGCTCTTCGCGCTGTGCTGGCGCGTGGGACCGTCGTCGGACCCGCCGTCCGTGCCCCGGACCCGGACGCCGAGCCCCTCCGTGACCGGCGGCCCGACGCGGTAGTCGGGGGATGCCAGGAAGGGTGCGGTGATCACCACGTCGAGCGAGGGCTTGAGTTCACCGCCCAGCGCGGACCAGATGTCCGCGAGCGAGCGCGCCTCGGTGTGCAGCCCCGCGACGGTCAACGGGACGGAGAGGCCGAGTTCGGCGAGGGTGCCCGTCAGGTCCTCCGGCGGCAGGATCTCCTTGGGCAGCAGCGTGTGCAGTACCGCGGAGAGCATCCGGTGCTCGTCCTGCGGACGCTTGGTCCAGGCCGTGACGAGGTACGAGAGCCGGAACCAGCGCGGCGGCTGGTGCTCCTTGACGGTGATCCCCTGCTCGTCGCGGAGCCCGATCCTGCCGCGCTGGCGCCGCTTGGTGTCCTCGCGGATGTCGTAGAGATACGCGTCGACGGTCGGCGCGTTGCGTCGGGCCGCCCAGTCGCGCGTCGGGGCGTCGAAGGCGACTTCGACTTCGGACCCCGCGAAGGAGCCGCGGATGAGCAGCCCTCTCAGGATGTCGTCCACCTCGTGAATCACGGTCGCGCTGCCCTTCGTCGTCGACGCCCGGGCATGGAGGAGCCCGGTCCATCGTGGCCGCCGGGGCGCCGGCCCGCGAGGCACCCGGGGGACGATCCGGGGGCAACTCCGCTGCCCCCGCGTCGCCCTGCTCCTGTCCTCGGGGACCTTGTACCGGCGCGGTGCCGGCGCGCGAGACGTCAGATGTAGCCTTCGCGCAAGGCGTAGGCCACGGCATGGGCCCGGTTACGGAGCTGCAGGCGGGTCGTCAGGCCGTGCATGACGTTCTTGACCGTGCGTTCGGAGTACGAGAGTTTGCCGGCGATCTCCGCGGTATCCAGCCCTTCGGCTACCAGTCGGAGCACATCGATCTCACGCGGTGCGAGGCCGGACACCGTGGCTCCCGACACGCTGGTCGTGCCGCGCTGCAGCGTACCGACCTGGGCCATCAGCCGTCCCAGCAGGTCCGACGGCAGGTCCCCGTCGCCCCGGGAGGCCGCGAGGACCGCTTGGAGAAGGCGGTGTCCGGTGGCCTCGCGCCGCCAGACGATCGCGCCGACCCCGTACTCGATCACCTGGAGCAGCTCCGCCTCGCGGATGAGGCTCGTGACGAGGACCGCCCTGATGCCGTCCGCGCGCGTCAGCCGCCTCAGCCGCGACATCGTGGGTTCGTCCAGCACGTCCGCGAGCAGGACCGCGACCGTGCCCGGCCGGCTCGCGCCCTCCTCGAAGAGCTCCACCTCGGAGTGGCGGCGCAGTTGGCTGACCGCTCCGTCCAGGGACAGCGGGTCCGACGCGTGAACCTCTACCGGAATTCTGTTCGAGTTTCGAAGAACCATGCCATACGTCCTCACGTCTCACTCATCAGAACAAAGCGTGCCTGCTACATCCTTCCTTCGCCGAGGGGACGACCACCACCGTGGCTTACCACGAGACCGACCACGAGATCGGCGTGACAGTGGGATCGATCCGGCCACGACGTCACCCACTCGATCCGGCCACACCGTCGATCCCTGGTCCCGGCTCCGCCGGGCTCCTGGAACGCGACGGCGCGCTGGAGCTGCTGGCGGCGGAGACCGATCGAGCTTTGAACGGATCGGGTCGACTGGTCCTGTTCCGCGCGCCCACCGGCACGGGCCGCAGCGCACTGCTGGAGGTCGCCGCCGAACAGGGCGCGAAGCTCGGCATGCAGGTCCTGCGGGCCCATGCCTCGGCCGACTGCCCCGGCGCCCCCCTCGCCCTGGTGCAGCGGCTTCTCGACGCGGAGCCCGACCCCGGCGACCTCCATGGTGCCCCGCAGACTCTGAAGCTCTCGAGCCACTCGTCCCGCCTGTGGCGATTATTGTGCGAGCACGCGGCCGCGTCCCCCCTGCTGATCACCGTGGATGACGTGCACCTCGCCGACCAGGCCTCCCGGAACTGGCTGACCGAGGCCGCCCGGCGGCTGACCGGAATGCCGGTCCTCATGGTGGTCACCGAACGAGGGCAGTACGACATCACCCCGCCCCGAGCGGGCCTCGCGTACTCCTTGCCCCCCGACACCGTGCGGATGCACGCGCTCACGCCGCTGAGCCGCTCCGCCGCCGCGGAACTGGTCCGCGGAGCCCTGGGCCCGGACACCAGCGACGCCTGGCTGGACGGCTGCGTACGGGCCGGCGCCGGCAATCCGCTGCTGCTGCGCTCGCTGCTCGACGACCTGAGGGCGGTCTTCCCGTACGGCGCGTGGGACAGCAGCGGCCCGGAGCCGCGGCTTCCCGAAAGGTGCGCCGAGCTGTACCCGGGGGCGTTCGTCGCGGCTGTCTCGTGGTGGCTGAAGAGCACGGGTCACGAAAGCACCCTGGTGGCCCGCGCGCTGGCAGAACTGGAGGGTTCGACTCCGGAACAGTGCGACGAGGGAGTGCAGGAGGACAGCGAACAGGGAGTCGGGGGACGCGGGTTCCCCGACGGGGCTGGAACGTCCGACCTCTGCCCGGGGGCCGCCGGCCACGGCGAGCCCGACCCGGGCCGCGGCTTCGTCGACTTCCTCGCCGAGCTCACCGGGGCCGATCCTGACCGCGTCGCGGGCTGGATCGCCGCGATGATCCGGCTCGGGCTGCTGCGCCGCGCCCCCGGCACCGGCGTCCCGCGCTTCGCGCATCCGCTGCTGCGCGGAGCCGTCCTCGACGGCTGGCCCCGCTCGCACCGGCAGTCTCTGCACCACCGCGCCGCCGAGCTGCGCCGACGCCGGGGCGACGGGGCCGAAGCAGTGGCCGGGCATCTGCTGCGCACCTCCCCCGCCGGCGCGGCCGGAGGGGCAGAGCCGCCCGGTGCGGCCGGAGGTGAGGCGCCCGTCGACAGAGCCCTCCTGGACGCGGCGGCCGAAGCGTCCAGGGCCGGCAGGACCGACGCCGCCGCGCTCTATCTGCGCCGCGCGCTGGACGAACCGCTGCCGCGCGAGCGACGGTCCGCGGTACTCACCGAACTCGGCGAACTGGAGTTCACCACCCAGCGGACGGGCGGGATACCCCGGCTCGCCGAAGCGCTGCGACTGCAGGAGCAGACCAGGGGGCGGGTGCTGGCCGCCGTCAACCTGGGCAACGCCCTGGCCAACCAGGGCAGGCCGCACGCCGCGCTCGACGTCCTGCGCGATCTGGGTCCGCTGGACGCGGAACCCGTCCTCGCCCGTACCGTCCAGACGGCATCGGCGTTCTTCTCCGACCACGATCCGGACATCCGCAGGGCCGTCCACACCCGGCTCCGCGAGCGCGCCGAGCAGTCCCCCGACTGGATCAGCCCGGCCCTGCGCGCTCTGCTGATCCGCTACAGGGCGGCGGCCGGAGCGCTGTCCGCGGCGTCGGCCGTGGAAGAGATCCGGCAACTGCTGGCCGCCCCGGAGGATCCCCTGCTGGTGCCGTACTTACTGGCCACGGCCGCCGCCGTGACTCAGTGGGCCGACGCCTCGGACGACGCCGAACGGCTCGTCAGGGCCGGGCTGACCGAGCACTGGCTGACGCCGCTGCACCCCGTCCACCGCTCCCTGCTCGACTCGCGGGCGGACACCGCCGCCGCACGCGGCCAGTACCAGTGGCTGCTGGAGGAGACCGCCGACAAGCTGCGGACACCGGCCGACGCGGCTCGTACCGGTGTGAGCAACCTCCTGGCCCATCGCGTCATCGCACTCGCCGAGCGCGGCCGCGCCGCCGAGGCCGAGCGACTCATCGCCGACATCGATGTCGAGGAAGCGAACGACAGTGGGGAGCTGAACCGGTTCCTCTATGCGCGCGGCGTTCTGCGTGCGTCCGTAGGCGATCCGGCGGGCGCACTCGCCGACTTCCGGGAGTGCGGCAGGCGCCAACTCGGCCGCGACGTGGAGAGCCTCGTCAACACACCGTGGCGCTCGGCCGCCGCCGAATGCCTTCTCCTCCTGGGGGAAACCCCCCAGGCGCTCGCGCTCGCCGAGGAAGACAGCCGGTACGCCGCCGCGTGGGGCACTCCCCGGGTCCGGGGCCGCGCGCTGCGCGTCCTGGGCGCGGCCACCGGCGGCCGACGTGGTCTCGAACTCACCGCCGAGGCCGTCGGCATCCTGCGCGGCACCTCGTTCGACATCGAGTTGATCCCCGCGCTCGTCACCCACGGCCTCCAGCTCACGGCCGCGGGGCAGCCCCGCCGGGCCCGCCCGTTGCTCAGGGAGGCCGCGGCGGCGGCCGAACGGCTCGGCGCGATCCGGCTGTCGGCCAGCGCGGAACGGGCCCTGCGCGTCAGCGGCTCCCGCCGCCGGAACACCTCGCTCACCGGCCCGGGTTCGCTGACCGCCGGTGAACGCCGGATCGCAGCACTGGCCGCCGACGGCCGTACGAACGCCGAGATCTCCGAGCTTCTGCACCTGGCGCTGCGTACCGTGGAAACCCATCTGACCAGCACGTACCGCAAGCTCGGCATACGGCGGCGGGTGGACCTGCGCGCCGTGCTGAGCAGCGATGCGGAAGGCCCCGTGTGAGCCGGGAGCGAGGGTCCCCGGGCCGAGGGGTCCGAGGGGCATCGAGCGCGGACCTTGCCCTTACGGCCCTCCCGTCCACCCGGACCCCCCACGACTCTGCCCTCGCGGACCTTTCGCTCCCGCCGCGGTGCGGGTGACCATTCCTGATCGGGCGTCGAGTGGCGAGGAGCACCGTGCGCGCATACAAGACACAGGCCGAGCAGTCCGGTGGCCGCAAGAGCGGCGGACGCACGGAGAGACCGCGTACGCTCGCGCAGCGCGTCCTGACGCTCCAGCGTTCGGTGGGAAACGCGAGCGTGAGCCGCGCCATCGAGGAAGAACAGCACGAGCACGGCACCGGCTGCGGTCACGACCGGCCGCCCGCCGAGCAGCCGCTCGCCGACCAGGCGCCCGCCCATCAGGCCTCCGCCGACCGGTCGTCCGTGGCCGACGCCGTTCGCTCCCCGGGACGCCCGCTGGACCCGCGGCTCCTGGCGAGGGCGGAGCAGGGCTACGGCATGTCCTTCCGACACGTGCGTGTCCACAGCGACCCGGTCGCACAGCGCTCGGCGATGGCGCTCGGCGCCCGCGCCTACACCACCGGCAGTGACATCGTCGTCGGCCCGCAGGGCACGGACGACGAGACGATGTTCCACGAACTCGACCACGTCCGACAGCAGTCCCTGGGCTCCGTCCCGGGGACCGACAACGGGGCGGGAGTGAAGCTCTCCCACCAGGACGACCCGTTCGAGCGCCACGCCACGGCGAACGGCAGACGCATGGCCCAGGGCGCCATGCCCGACCTGTCGGGCCCGGGATCCGGTGCCTCCGCACCGGCCTCCGCGCCCGTGCAGACCGGTGGTGGGATCTCGGTGGCCCGCGCGCGGTCCAGCGATGGCAGGAAGATGTATCCGAGCGACCGGGGCCAACTGTTCGAGATCGCGACCGCACGGGGTTCGGTCATGGGCCGGTACCTCAGGGCCTCGTCGGACGGCGTGATGCACATCTTCGATACCACCGAGCAGGGGCGCATATCGGTGTACCCCGACCAGATCGTCGGCATCCGGCCCACGGTGGGCAACCTGCACCCGCCGGGCCAGGTCCGCCCGCCCGAGGAAAACCTGCACGACCGCAGCCAGCTCCTCATGTCCGAGGCCGACCTGTCAGGGGTGCGGGCGCGGCTGCGCAAGAACCCGCGCGAGGCGGCCAGGACCGCCGTGACCACGTTCGAGGAGCAGCCCGACTACCAGCAGTACGCGGCCAACCGCGAGGATCTGCGGCGCCTGAACGTCCCCGTCATCAACGGTGTCGACATGAGAGCGCCCAAGGCCGCCGATCTCGTCCGCAAGCTCGCCCCCAACGCCAACGTGCACGTCCAGATGCCGCGCACGGGACGAGAGGCGGGCTACTCCACCCAAAAGCTCGTCAGAGACTCCATCAAGCTCCCCTTGGAAGCCGATAGGCGCGATGTGACCGTGAGCGAGACCATGCCCCATCCGTCCATGTACGGGAAGGAGTCGACGCACAACAGCTTCTACGGAGTGTTGAACGGAAAGGCCGTGCCGGACGGCATGACGTACGCGGGCGGCGTCTCCGACGAGGACGCGGACCTGGAGGATTACGGCTACGGTCACCGGCAGACCACGAAGGACAAGGGGGCCGACGTGGCCGCCCGCCGGAAGACCTACCGGTTCAAGGCGGCCTCGCGCAGCAAGAGCCCCGAGGAGGAGGACGGCCCCTCCTCGTACCGCAGCAGGAGCAAGAGCAGGAGCCGCGTCAGCGAGACTCCCGCCCCCGCTCCCGCCCGCCGGCGCAGGTCGAGCCGCCCACCGCTGAGCAGGTCGGGCCGCCCTCCCGCCGCAGCCCCCGTCAACTACGCCGCGCCGGAGTACGAGGACGACCATCCCGTCAGCAGTCAGATCCCCAGCCGCAGCCAGTCGCGCCACCGCGGCGGCGGCCACCACTACGCCGTCGACTCCGGGGACGAGGGGGCGCGCTCCGGCCGGAGGAGTCGCCGCGGCTCGGTCAGCATCGAAGGCGCCTACGCGTACGGAGGCGGCCCCTCCGAACCCGCACCGGCGCCCGAACAGGAACGGGAACGGGAACGGGAGCGCGGGCGCCACCGGACGTCGAGCCGGGCACCGGACAGCCGCAGGTCGAGCAGTCGCGCCGTCGACACGAGGAACGCCTTCTTCGGTGCCCCCGCCGACCCCGCGCCGCGGCGGGAGCGCAGCCGCAGCCGCCGCCCCTCGTCCGGCCAGATGGCCTTCTTCACGGACAGCGGTCGCCCCACCGTCGTTCCCACCAGCTACGCGGAATCCGACGTCGAGGAAGACCTCTACGCCCCTCCGCCGAAGCGCAGCCGCAGCCGCAGCCGCCGGCCCAGATAGGGGGAGAAGCCACGACTGGCCGAGCCGGAGCCCGCTTCGAACGCGGCCACCTCATCGAACGGCCCCAGGGCGTTCCGGGCTAGCCGATCGAGAAGGTGACGCCGGGTGCGGCATGGTCGATGGGGCCGTTGAACCGGGCCGAGGCGCGTGCCACCGCCTCTTGCGGAGTGAGGAAACGGCCGACGTGGGTGACGATCAACCGGCCTGTCCGGGCCGCACCGGCCGTGTCGCCGGTGTCTTCGGGGGTGTGGTGCACCTGGTCGCCCTCGGCCGGCGCCCGGGTACTCTCGGCCTCGCACAGCAGCACATCGCACCCGTGGGCCAACTGCGTGAGGTTCGCGCACGGTGCTGTGTCCCCGGAGTAGACCAGCGATCGGCCCTCGGCCTCGATGCGCACCGCGAAGGCCGGGATGCCGTGCTCCACCGCACGGCTGGTCAAAGTGAGGGCGCCGACGCGCGCTTGGTGCCCGTCGTACAGCTCATGGACGGCAAAGGCGGACTCGACCGGGCTGCGCGTCGAGCTGTTGGTCAGGAAGTGGGCCAGCCGGTCCGCGATGCCCGGCGGCCCGTACAGGGGGATGGGCGCGGCAAGCTGAATGTCCGCGAAGAGCGCCGCATAGTAGGCGGTGAGCAGGTCCGCGCAGTGATCGGCATGCAGGTGCGAGATCCAGATCGCGTCCACCTCATCAAGGCGCACATGCCGCTGCAGCTGCGCCAACGTCCCGCTGCCGGCATCCACCCAGAGCCGGGTCTCGCCGCTGGACACCAGATAGCCGGAGCACGGGTTGTCCACGCTCGCATAGGGCGTCGCAGACCCCAGGACGGTGAGGCACAGAGGTTCGCGGGTCATTCGGCGAGCGTATATCTCGTGATCCACAGGATCTGACGACTTCTCGCGTGGTGCCTTCGTCCAGGCATCCGCTGAACTGCGGCCATACCTCTACGCGCCTTCGACCGACCCGGGGCCCGGCGGGGGCCGGTTCGGTGAGCGCGAGGCTGCTCCGGCCGAGCGGGCGTACTCGGTGGGGGTCTGACCGTAGTGCTTCTTGAAGGCTCGGGTGAAGTGACTGCCGTCCGCGAACTGCCAGTGTGCGGCGAGTTCCGAAATGCTCAGGCGCCCTGACGGCGCGGCAAGGGCGAGCCGGGCCTCATGCAGTCGCCGGTGGCGGACGTAGGTGGTCACCTGCTCACCCACCGCGGCGAATGCCCGGTGCAGCGTACGGACGGAGACGTTGAGTTCACGTGCAAGCATGGCCGGAGAAAGTTCGGGATCGGCGAGCCGACGGTCCGCAAGGTCCTTGGCCGCCTGGGTGAGCGCGGGAGCCAACCGGGGTTCCACGTCGTCGAACCGGCCCTTTGCCACCGCCTTGGTCAGCTCGATCAGGGTTCCTTGGGCAGCTTCCAAGCCGGCCGGGCCGAGGTCGGCCACGGTTGTGTGAATCATGTCGGTAAGGGCCGTCAGCAAGCGCATCTCGGCCGAGTCCGCCGGCCCGGTGATGACCCGGGTCCCGAGCAGGGGTTTGAGCTCGCCGGGGGGCAGGACGAGGAACTTCGCCGTGAGGTGGGCCGTCGTCTCGAAGGCCGTCAGGCGTCCGAGGTGCCGGACGAGGAACTGCCCGGCCGACACGGTCTGGTCGCCGTATCCGGGCGGGCCGCCCAGAGTCCATGCACCGCGCCGCACGACGTACATGGCAACCAGATCCTGATCGCCGCCCGGGACGTCCGCGGTCCGGGTTGCCGACGCGGCGTGAAGATCGGCGATCGCCGCTCCGTGCACCTTGGCCACGTTGCCCTTGACCCGGAAGTCACCGATCGTGTCGGGGCTGAAGGCCGGCAGTTGGAAGACATCGTCGCCGACCTGCGTCTCCCACCCGCGCCGGAAAACGTCGAGTCCCTGCGGTGCGGAGCCCGGGGCGGTCGAGTCCACTGCGAACACCCCGCGCGCGCCGTCGACCTCCGCTCCAGTACCGTGCATCCCTCTCCGATCCTCGTATTCATGGCTTCAACGTCATCCTGTGGTGATCGTGTTCCGCAGGAGGCCGCCATGGCTCATGTGGACACCGTGCCAATCTTCCTATAGAGGGCTCGCATTGCAGCGGTCGAGAGGCACTGCGGTGGTCGGTTCGCCCAGTTCGGCAACGAACGCGAGCGCGACCCCTGACGTTCAGGCTTCTCGCAGCCTGATCGTCAGGGGTCGCGCTCGCAGTTTCGCCGTAGCCAACGGTTGCTGACTGGCGTGCAGTTGGCCGTGGGGGCCGATGGTGTCGGCCCCCACCCAGGCAGGTGCTGTCTCGGAAGACACCGAGTTCGTGGTGCACAGACCCGGTGTCGACGGAACAGACCGTGAATGGGGCGACGGCCTCGTCGTACCAAGTGGCTGTCGCAGTCCTGCAGCTTGCGCGGCTCGGCAGTCAGCGGGCGATCGAGATCGCGAAGGGGGTGAATCCGCTGGACCGGATGACGTGCGGGACGAACAGTATCGCGGCCTCCGTGGCTCGGGCGGTCCGGATCCCGCCGAGATCGGTGATCCATTCCTTCTGCCAGCCGAGGTCGACGAGCAGTTCACGGACGGTCTGCTTGGCCTGCGGGTCCTCGCCGGAGAGGAAGGCGGTCGGTGCCTGGGTGAGCGTGGCCGGCGCGGTCATCACCGGGAAGAGCATGGTGTTGAGTGTCTTGACGACCTGCGTTTCGGGGAGTGCTTCCTGGAGCCGTTCGGCGAGGCTCGACCCGGGGTAGATGAGGTCGGCGGGCAATCCGTCCGGGCCGTCGGCGGTGGCGTTGGAGACGTCGATAAGGATCTTGCCGTGCAGCTCTTCGCGCAGGGCGGCGAGACGTTCCAGGGAGCCGGCGCCCGGGGTGGCGTTGATGACGATCCGGGCCGTCCGGGCAGCGTCGGCGGCGGCCCCTGGCGCGCGGTCCGCGACGGTCACCTCGTGCCCGGCCCGGGTGAGGGCTGTGGCCAGGTTGCCGCCGACGCGGCCGTTTCCGAGAACTGCGATCGTGGTCATGGTGATGTGGTCCTTGCGTGGGTGCGGGGTGCGGGGTGCGGGGTCAGCGTGAGAGCGTGGCGACGGCCTCGGCGTGGACGCCGGGCGCGGCGGCCAGGAAGCTCTCGCTCTGCGGGGTCCAGGGGCGGCCCTCGGCGTCGGAGATCCGTCCGCCAGCCTCGGTGACGAGCAGCGCTCCGGGCAGCAGGTCCGCTCGGGCACCGGCGAACTGCCAGAAGGCGTCGATCCGGCCGGCGGCCACGTTCGTCAGGTGCAGGGTCGCGGGTACGGCGGTGCGGACGACGAGCGCGTCGAAGAGCATCGCGGTGATCGAGGAGCCGACGCGCCGTACGACCTTCTCGTCCTCGTCCGGCCGGGCCTGGCTGGTGGCCACGATGCTCAGGCCGAGGTCCGCGGTCGGGGAGACGCGCAGCGGCCGGCCATCGACGTGGGCGCCCGCGCCGGTGAGCGCGGTGTAGGTCTCGCCGGTCAGCGGCAGGTGGACCACGGTGAGCACCGGCTGGTTGTCGCGTACGAGGGTGGCGGTCACCGCCCACTCGGGCAGGGCGTGCAGGTGGTTGACGTTGCCTTCGGCCGGGTCCACGACCCACCACTCGCCGGGCGGCAGTGCCCCGCCGTCCAGCTCGTCCTCCACCCAACTGGCCTCCGGGCGCAGGCTCGTGAGACGGGGGCGCAGAATGTCGAGGGCTGTGCTGTCGTTGACGGCGAGCGCACGCATCAGCTCTTCGCGGGTCTCGTAGCGGACCACGTCGCCGAAGCGCTCGCGCAGCGCCGCACCGGCGGCGCGCACGGCGGTCGCGGTGCGGTCGAGCAGGTCGGCGTCGGAGGTGACGACGTCAGTGGCCTGAAGCGTTTCGGACATGGCGGTGCTCCTGTCTGAGAAGGGGTGATGAGGCCGGTCGGGGCCGAACTGCGCGTTGCTTCCCGCGCTTTCGTCTCGAAGGTATAGAGCCCCATCATTAACTTCAAATGCATGTGAAGAACGGCAAGGATTACTCGCATGCAATTGGATGTGAACCTCCCCGCCGCGCTCGACGCGCTGCTGGAGGAGGCCGGTGTGGCCGGGGGCGGCCGCGCGCTTGCACGTCACGGCCCTCGTGATGGGCCGGAGTCCGGGGGCATTCGGCGCACGACGGGGGATGAAGTGCGTCGTGGAAGCGCCGTGGGCGCGGAAGAAGGCTCAGCCGAGCAGTTCGGCAGCCCGTTCGGCGATGGCGTAGACGGTCGCGTTGGTGTTGGCCGAGGGGATGGACGGCATCACCGAGGCATCGGCGACCCGCAGTCCGGCGATCCCATGTACGCGAAGGTTTGCAGGGTCGACGACGGCATCGGCGTCGGTTCCCATGCGGCAGGTGCCGGTGAAGTGGAAGTAGGGGCCGGTAGCCTTGCGGATGAAGTCATCCACGGATTCGCCGCTCGTCCCGGAGCCCGGCACCGCTTCCTGCTTGCGCCAGTCGGCGAACGCGTCGGCCTCCCCGATGCGGCGCGCCACTGCCAGGCCCCTGCGCATGACCTCCAGGTCACGGTCGTCGCTCAGGTAGCCGGGGTCGACGACGGGAGCGCTGGCGGGATGGGCGTCCGCCAGGCGCACGGTGCCGCTGCTGTGCGGAGCCATCGCGGAGAAAGCGATGGAGTAGCCGTTGGCCGGCGGGTGGCCCCATGCCGACGGGAGCGGTGCGGCGACGACGTAGACCTGAAGGTCCGGCCGGGCCGCGGCGGGGTCGCTGTACAGCAGGCCCATCATCTCGGCCGGCGGGTTGGCAGGAACGAACGGTACGGGCCGGCTGGCCTCGTACACCACGGCGGCCATCGGATGGTCCTGCAGATGGGATCCCACTCCCGGCAGGTCGGCGACGACGCCGATGCCGTGTTCGCCAAGGTGTCGTGCCGGGCCGATCCCCGACAGCATGAGGAGGTGCGCGGAACCGATGGCCCCCGCGGTCAATACGACCTCGGCGCTCTCGACGGACAGGTGCTGGCCACCCACGGTGTACTCGACGCCGGTGCAGCGGCCCGCGGTGATGCGCAGCCGCTGCACGGTCGCGTCCGTGACGACGTCCAGGTCCGGCCGGTCGAGGAACGGACGGATGTAGGCGTCGGCCGCGCTCTGGCGGGCGCCGCCGGGCAGATTCATGTCGCTCCACCCGAACCCGGTCTCCAGCCCGCCGCCGATGTCATCGGCGCGTGTGAACCCAGCCTGCACCGCGGCCTCGACGCCCGCCGTGGCCAGGGGATGGGGTTCCGGAACCGGGGCGACCACGACCGGCCCGTCCGTGCCCCGCACGGAGGCATCACGGCTGCGAGTGCTCTCGCTGCGGCGGAAACAGGGCAGCAGATCGTCGAAACCCCAGCCCGGAGCACCGAGTCCGGGCCATTCGTCGTAACCGGAGCGGTGCCCCCGCAGGTGGTAGAGGCCGTTGATGCTCGACGATCCGCCGAGCGCCTTACCGCGCAGCACGTCGGCGGACCTGCCTGTACCGGCCTGCACGGTCGAGGCGCCCAGCCAGAGGGATGACGGCTCGAACCCCAGGAACCCCCAAGGAGATGCCATCGCCTCGGTCGCGTCCCGGGCTCCCGCCTCCAGCAACAGCACCCGCACACCGGGGCGTTCCGAAAGCCGGGAGGCAATCACGCACCCCGCTGTCCCCGCTCCCACAACGACATAGTCATAAGGACTCTGGCCCATCTTGTCTCCGCTTCCCACGGCAGCACTGTCCGACCACCGGGTTTCAGGAAAGCTCCTCGACGATCAAAGAGCTGGATGCTTGCATGTGCTGAAGGGCCGAAAAGTTGGAATGCTTCTCTTCAGGTCGGTCCTGTGCCTCGCTCGGCCGCCTTCGAACCCGGCGCGCAGAAGAACAGCCCGGGTTTCCCTTCTGCCGTCGAATCTTAGGAATACCGACACGGCACGTACCTGAACCTCCGCGCCGTTCGTTCGGAACCTCAGCGCCATACGAGTGGCGAGACAGTCGGCTTCACACAGCGTCGCCCGCGGAACTGCCGGGGGCGTCGCCGCCGGCCGTGATGCCACCCCGTTCGGCCGTTGCACTGTCGGCGGGGGCAGGCTCTGGTGTCGATGCCTGGGGCGTGCGGGTCTCGGACACCGCGGATCGGTCCCGGAGTGTGCTGCCGATGATGTCGCCGCCGGCGCTGACGCTGCCCCACGTGGCCTGGGCCCTCCGCACTCCACTGCTGCTGATGCTGCCGCTGGAGGCGACACTGCCTCTCGTGGCCTGGGCGATCCGCACTCCGCTGATGCCCGCGGCCTGTGACCGCCGCGCGTTGGCGCCGGGGCCGCTTTCGCTGCTCCTGACCAGGACGAGGACGGAGGCAACAAGTCCGGCGCCGGACAGGACGGCCCCCGCGATCACGGCTGCCTGCACGCCTGTGTCCATCGCCACCACCAGCAAGAGCGTGATCAGTCCGACCGTCGTGACTCCCGCTGTGGCCGCCGCGGCCCCCGCCCGTGCCCTGGATACACCCGCCACCCCGACCACCCTCCCCACGTGCTGCTGCGGCCCGGTCCGCTTCCGGCCGCACCCCGGTCATTCCCCGATTTCGACAGTAGTACCGATGCGGTGCGGGCGGAGGGGACACGGAAGTCTTGGCAGGGACCGTCAACGGCGTGGTCGCCACCGGATGCGGTCGGCAGCCCGGGAGCCTCGGGCACGGCGTTCGGCTCCGGCCAGGTTGTTGCGGCTGATCAGGGTGTCGGGGTGATCGGGCCCGAGCACGCGCTCGCTGGCGGCGAGGTTCCGGGCGTGGAGATCGGCGGCTTCCCGGTGGCGGCCCAGGTCGTTGAGGGCGGCGGCGAGGTTGTTGCGGCTGATGAGGCTGTCGGGGTGGTCGGGTCCCAGGACGCGTTCGCGGGCTGCGAGATTCGCGGCGTGGAGGTCGGCCGCTTGTGGGCGGCGGCCCAGGTGGTCGAGCGAGACGGCGAGGTTGTTGCGGCTGGTGAGGGTGTCGGGGTGATCGGGCCCGAGGACCCGCTCGCTGACCGTGACGTTCCGGGCGTGGTGGTCGGCGGCTTCCTGGTGACGGCCCAGATTACCGAGAGCCGTGGCGAGGTTGTTGCGGCTGGTGAGGGTGTCGGGGTGATCGGTCCCGACGACGCGCTCGCTGGCGGCGAGGTTCTGGGCGTGGAGGTCGGCGGCCTCCTGGTGGCGGCCCAGGTCGTCCACGGCGGCGGCGAGGTTGTTGCGGCTGATCAGGGTGTCGGGGTGATCGGGCCCGAGGACACGCTCGCGGGCGACGACCGTCGCGGCGTGGAGGTCGGCGGCCTCCTGGTAGCGGCCCAGGTGACCGAAGGAAATCGCCAGGTTGTTGCGGCTGATGAGGACTTCGGGGTGGTCGGGTCCGAGGATGCCCTCAAGAGCCGCGAGGTTCCGGGTGTGGAGGTCGAAGGCCTCCTGATGGCGCCCCAGGTCGTCGAGGGTGTACGCGAGGTTGGTGCGGCTGGTGAGCGTGTGAGGGTGGTCAGGCCCGAGGACGCGCTCGCGGGCGGCGAGGGTCGCGGTGTGGAGGTCGGCGGCCTCCTGGCGGCGCCCCAGGTTCCGCAGGGTGTAGGCGAGGTTGTTGCGGCTGGTGAGCGTATGGGGATGGTCGGACCCGAGGGCGCGTTCGAGGGCGGCGAGATTCCGGGTATGGAGGTCGGCGGCTTCCTGCGTGCGCCCCAGGTCGTTGAGTGCCACGCCGAGGTTGTTGTGGCTGACGAGGGTGTCGGGGTGGTCGGGCCCGAGCACGCGCTCGCGGGTGGCGATGTTCCGGGCGTGGAGGTCGGCGGCCTCCTGGTGGCGGCCCAGGGCCTGCAGTGCCTGTGCGAGCGTGTTGCGGCTGTTGAGCGTGTCGGAGTGCTCTGCCCCGTGACGGCGTGCGCAGATCTCCAGGACCACCTCGCAGAGCATGACCGTGTCCGCCGGGCGGCCTGCCTCGGACTGGATTTCCGCAAGTTGGTCCAGCGCCAGTACCACCCCCTGGTCGTCACCGAGCAACGCGGCGACGACCAGGGCGTGGGGGACCAGGAGGGCGCCCAGCGGCCACCCACCCGGCCCTGCGGCCCGGACCGCATCCACGGACCGTCCCAGCTGACGTGCGAGTCCTCGGTGCCACGGGGTGGCATCGGAGGTCGTGGAGAGCAGGGTGTGGGCGGTGATTTCGCGGACCAGCGGGTGCAGGACGACCTGCCCCGGCTCTCCGGCGCCGTTCGGAGTCTGGAGCAGGCCGTACGCGTGGAGGCCGTTGACGGCGGCTTCGACACGGACGGGGTCGGTTCGCAGTCCGGTGGCCACACGGAGGAGGTCGGGGGTGAGGAAGGCCAGCGGTACGGGGGCCGGGGCGAGAAGCGACAGCAGGCGCAGGACGGGACGGGCGAGGGCGTTGCCGTCGCGTGCGAGCTGGTCGAGGGAGAGGTCCCAGGTGTACCGCACGACCGACCGGGCCACCACCGGGTCGGAGGCGCGGGAGTGCTCGGCGGCAAGGAGGGTGCCGAGTTCGGTGTCGAGGGCGGTGGTGTAGGTGCGGAATGCGCGGTAACGGCTCCCTGCGGCGGCCAGGTACCGGCCGGCGGCCTGGAGGGCCAGCGGCAGTCCGCCGAGGCGTGCGGCGAGACGGGCCGCGTCCTCGCGGCTGCCGGCGTCCGGGGCGAGATCGAGCAGGACGCTTGCACCCGGTTCGTCGTCGAGTGCGTCCAGGCAGGTCAGCACGGCGTCGGGGCCCCAGGTATCGGTGCGGGTGTCACGGCTGGTGACCAGCAGCAGCCCGCCGCCGGCAGGGCGTACCCAGCCGCGGTAGTCCGCCGGCGGTCCCGACCGGTCTGGCCCGAGGGCCTCCGGATCGTCGAGGTTGTCCAGGACCAGCAGCCACTTCCCCCGTGCAGCCAGCTGCTTCCACACCAGGTCCGTCAGCGGGGCCCGCCGGGCGCGAGCGGCCTCCACGGTCTCCTCGGGCATGCCGCAGGCCACGGCGACGCGGAGCATGTCCTCGGCGAACTGCTCGGGCCCGAACCACGTCACCCAGAACACGGCATGCCCCTCGCCCGCAGCGTGCTCGGCAACGGCAGCCGCCAGGGTCGTCTTCCCGATCCCGCCGGTCCCGCACACGACGGCGAAACGGCCCCCCGGCCGGTGCAGCAGCCGTGCCAGGGCGCCGAGTTCCGCGACGCGCCCGTGGACGGCGGAACGCAGCCGGGGCGCGGCGAGGGATCCGGTAGCGGCTGCGGCGACGACCCGGTCCACCGGCACCAGCCGCGCCGTCCCGCCCGGCCCCCCGCCGGCATCGAGGCGCCGGGACCACAGCTGCAGGCCGACCGAGACCGCTACCAGGACGGCGAACACCCCCCATATCAGCCGCTGGTCTTCCGCCCACCCCGGGACCTCACCGGTCACGTAGTTCGTGACCACCGCCAGCCCGCAGAACGCCAGTGCCCCGGCCGCCGACACCCACGCGCCTGCCCTCGCGTTGCCTCGTCGCACCGATCCTCCTGTCCCCCTTGCCGGTTCCGGCCGACTCAGCCTACGGACCGGAGGGGTTCGCCGACGGGCGAGTGCGCAAGGCGCTCGCCGGCCGACGGGTCCACCTCCGGCCCCGGCCGGAAAGTGCCGGGGCCGGAGGTGGGCTTCCGCGATCGTCAGGGGCGCAACCAGATCGGGTTGGTGAGGGCGGCCGGCGGCCCGGGGAGGGGCGGCGCCTGGGTTGGATGCCGGACTTCTGCGCGGACGTAGGCGGTGCGGGCGGGTGTCGTGCGCCATTCGAGGGCCGTCGCCGCGGGCACGGTGAGGGCCAGGCCCTGGTCCGTCACCAGCCGCAGCTCGCAGCCCTCCGCACCGGTGACCGACAGCCGTACGAGGACCTCCGCGTCTGGACCGGCCAGGGCCAGCACCTCCCCGATGCCCGCGTGGTCCCCCCGCGGGGTGACGGCGGTGAAGTCCACGGAGACTGCCGAGGATTCGGCGGCGTAGGCCCGTCCGGCGCGCAGGCCCGCCAGTATCGACTCGCGGGACAGGTCGTCGGCCAGGACGACGGTCTGGGGTCCCCCGATGCGGTCCGGGTCGCGGTGGTAGTCGCTGTGCGCCAGAGCGGGCAGCCAGCGGGCACCGTTCGCCCCGCACAAGGTGGCGTCCCAGGAGGCCAGGGACACCTCGTCGTCAGCCGTCCAGGGGCCGTTCCACACTTCCACGGCGTCGGCCTCCCCGAGGCCGAACTTCCAGGCGCAGCCGATGCAGGTGGCGTGCGGATGGGCGGGCACGACCAGGCCGCCCGCCTGCCGGACGGCGCGGGCGAATCGCGCGAAGCGGCCGTCACGGGCCCGGTAGCGCCAGTCGATGAAGGTGCCCGGGTCCGTGCCCACGGCCAGGACGTGGCCGGTCCGTGTGGTGACCTCCTCACCGGTGAGGACGAGGAGCCCGCTGCCGGCGGCGTCCGCCCAGGCGGTGTGGGAACTGTGGGTGTTGTGCTCGGACGTGTTGACGAAGTCCAGGCCGGCGGCGCGCGCGAGGGCGATGATCTCGGTCGGGGTGCGGCGGCCGTCGGAGTGCACGGAGTGGACGTGGCAGTCCCCGCGATACCACGCCCGGCCCCGGCCCGGGATGCGCCGGGGCGGGTAGGCCACGGGGGCGGCAGGTGCCGGTGCACCATGGACGAACGTGACGGTGATCTCGTAGGGCAGGCCCTGCGGTGCCACGGTGTAGGGGCCGAGGGCTATCTGCCAGCGGCCGCGTTCCAGCGGTCCCGGCAGATAGCCGGGGGTGGCTTCGTCCGCACGGAGGAAGAACTCGCTTCGGGCACCCCCGGACCAGCCGCGGAAGCCGCGGCCGCCGAGCGCGGTGCCCCGCTGGTCGAACAGGCCGATGTCGAGGGCGTTTCCCGGCGTGCCCGGCGGGGTGGGCGGCTTGTCGTAGCGGTAGGAGACGCGCAACTCGCGCACGCCGGAAGGGACGTCCAGCGGCACGTACACGAAGTCCGGTGCGCCGGGCGGGATCGTGCCGCGCAGGGGCGTGGTCGTGGTCGTGGTCGGTGCGGCTCCCCCGCCCGCACCGGCAGTGGGCGAGGGGGCGGCGACGGCGGTGGCCGAAGCGGCTGCCTGTGCCAGTAGTGCTCGTCTACTGAGGGCCATGGAGCCCAGGCTCCCGGGGGCAGGTGAATCCGACATGAACACGTCGACATCCCGGGCGGAGCAGCCGCGGCCGCGACAGCAACGTCCCCACCGGGCCCGGAATCCCGTCCGTGACGGCCGACACGCTCGGCGACGCATGGGTCGGCCACTGGGGCGGCCCGTACATCTGGCAGCTGGCCGACTCGGACGCACTGCTCGTCGCCTGGCGGCCGACGACCGAGGAGGACGCGGGTGAGGCCGAGCAGGACTTGATCGACGAGTTCGAAGAACTCCACGGCGGAGCTCTCCCCTTCGCCAACCTCAGGAACAACTCCCGGAAGGCTCCGCAGACGGACGGGCTCCGTCCCGCACGGCGGTGAGCGGAAGGTCCCGTCGGGGGAGGTGCATCCAGCCCTCGACGGCGGCCATGGCGTGCTCCTCGTCCGTGGTCGGCGCATGGGTCATTCCACACGCTGCGGCGCGTGCGACGACCGCCGAGATCAGGGCGTCCAGGTCGTGTTCGCTGCGCGTGCACCGGTCGCGCACACCTTCGCCGAGGTCGAAGCCCAAGCCGTCGGCAAGGCCGGCGAGGATCTCGGCCCTCACAGGAAGGGCTGCGGGCTTGCGGCCCTTGTAACTGCCCTTGCGCGCGAGCCCCCATTGGATCAACGCGAACGCCGGGTAGACCTCGACGACCGAGCCCGAGCCGTCCCGGGGAATGGCGGGGCCCGCCTCGGCCAGAGATTCGAGAAGGCCTACCGCTCGCATCGCGACGACGCCCAACTTGTCAGCAGCGACCGACAGGGGGCGCTGCTGCCCGGCCCCGGTCCGCTTCCATGCCACGTCGTCGGTCAGACGATGGGTGAACGTGACCAGCCCGTCGCGATCGCCGTGCGGAGCGTACCGGGACCGTACGGGCAGCCTCGCACCGGCCTGGTGGGCAGCGAGCAGGGACATGAACGCGACCGGCCAGCCGATCGGCGAATCCAGGCCGGTCTTGTCGGCGGTCCGCATGGCCGCCAGCAGGTCTTCGTCGTTTCTGGCGTTCAGTATCTCGACGACCGGTTGCTCCGCCCATGTGACGCGACAGAGCCCGGTCGTTCCGGAGTAGCCGGCCAGGTCGACGCCCACCGTCACCATGGGCGGGCTCGTCGCGGCGGTCACTGCCGGCTTGCCCGCAGCCATGTCCTGCGGCCCTCCGTCCCCGTCCGATCGATCCGGCCTGGACCAAAGATGGTCCGAAGGCCGACCAGTGGAGCGCTTGGCGTCTCCTCCAAAGGCTTTTCGAAAGCGCGTACGATGCGGTCCGAGGACTCGTGCGCCACGCGCGCCCCGCGTCTCACCACCAGCTCCTGACATCCTCGACCGCCGCGAGGCATGCCTCGGGTATCGCGGGCGAGAGGCGCGCAACGGGTTCGGCGGCTGCGGCGAGAACCGCGAGAACCGCTTCGCGCGACGATCGGTCGATTGCTGTGCGCAACAGGGAGATCGTGTCGGCAGCCGGGCGGTCGGGGCGCAGTTCGTGGGCCCTGCGAACGATCGCCGCGGATGACTCTCCGTCCTCGGCCGGCGCGCTCGCCATTGCCTGCAGAAGGAGTTCTTCGGGGAGCGCGGCCGCGAGTGGGCGGAGCCCTTTGGCCACCCACCAGTCCATGTTCTGTCCGAGGATGACTTCCAGTGCCTTCGGGATGAGGGTGGGCGGCAATTCAGGCTGCCCGAGCTCGAGCCACCACGCGACGAGCGAGTCCGGCCATGTCAGGACCGTAGCCATCTGGCCTGCGGGGAGCGCGGCTCCTGCTTCGGTCAGGAACCATCGCCTTGTGTCGTGGTCCGCTGCTGCGACGACGGAGAGGGCCTCGTCGTACACGGCAGGAGCGGCATCCGAACTCATATGTTCCGCGAGAGCGACCAGAGCCAGGGCCTGCTCATAGGGAGAGGTGATGGCACGAGCGGCATGAGCCGCGTGCTGCAGGTCGGCGCCCTCGAGGTGAGGTGCCACGAACGCCAGCAAGTCGTGTCCGCCGCGTCCCGGGGAGCTGCAGGCGAGTTCCAGGCCCGTCTTGGCAACGGAATCCCGCCGGGTACGCGGCAGGCCTGTACCGATGGCCAGCAGGCAACCGATTCGTTCCACGGGATCGGCGACCGATTCACACAGCGACGTGATGCGGGGCCGGAGTACCGCCGGGACGAAGGGAGCCCAGTCGCGCAGCAGCTCTGGATCGGGTGGCTCGGCCTCTTCCGCGAAGACCGTGGTGAGAACCCGCAACGCCAGGTCGTCGGCGAGGTGCGGCAGGAGCACATGGACAGCTGCATGCCGGGAGTCCACGTCCTGGAGAGCCAGAGCCGCTTCCACGGCAACTGCCTTCAAGTCCCCAGGCAGCTGCGGGACAAGGGCCTCGAGCGCCACGGCGGCGTCTTCGTCCTCGGAGGCCAGTGCTACGTCAAGTGCTGATCGCAGCCAGACTTCGGGGAGTTGTGCCGCCATCGCTTCCAGCCCGCGTGCTCGTTCCCTTACTTCGGGAATTCGGCGGACGATGTCAAGTGCGTCCGCAAAGACGCTCTCCTGGGCATCAGGCAGTGGAGCGGCCAGCGAGACGAGCGCTGCAGCGAGGTGCCGGTCATCCGGAAGACTGCGTACGAGATCAAGGGCCTCTTCGACCTCTTCCTCATCCAGGTAGGGCGTCATCAGGCCGACCAGGTGGCCGCGCATGCCGGCGTCCGTGGTGTTGGCGAGCAGATCCAGAACCTCGCGTACCAAGAGGGGCAGGAGTTCGTCGGGGGCTTCTTCCATGGCGTCGATCCAGCGGGAGGCCTGGCCCCAGTCGGCGGGCAAGTCCCGGATCATGGTGTGGATCTCCGTACGGACCTGGGCTCGCTCTTCGTCCCGAAGGTGTTCGACAAGTGCGCAGAAGGCGCTGATGCGGGAATGCCCTGATGGGCACTCGCGTGCTGCAGCCAGCACCTGTTCGACGAGGGAAGCATCCAGGTGCGGGACAAGGCCGGGCAGGACTTCCCCGAGGTGTTCCCTCGGAACGGAGTCGATCGCGACCTGGACCAGTTCGGCCAGGCGGTGGGACGGCAGGTTGTCCGCAAGACCGTCGAGGACCCAGACGGTGGTGACATCGAACGGCACCATGTGGGCATCTGCGAGTACTTCGGTGGTGACGGCCTCCCTTTGCTCTCCTGTGAGGTAGGGCAGGAGCCGTGCCTTCCACCGGATGCGATGGTCGTGCTCGGTCGCTGCTTCGGCTGCTTTCAGCACCTCTGCTATCGCGCCGTCCCGGGCGTCCTCGGCGAGGAACGGGAGCAGTTTCAGGAGCATCCACGCGAGCTGATGCAGATCGTCGGTCGCAGACAGCCCTTCCCGTACTTCCCGGACAGGGCCCTGTCTCGCATCAGGGGGCAGAAACGGGATCAGTTCGAGGAGGTTTCGCAGGCGGGACCCCCCTTTGGGCAACGACTCGATCGCTGCCCGCGCCGCCTCGACCTCGTCCGGTTGCGCGCGGTCGGCTCGCCAGAAGACCGCGTTCGTCAGCGCCCCTGCGCCCGCAGGATCGCCTCGCCGTGAGCTGCACTCGGCAACTACTTCCTGGAGGACGTGGAGGGACATCTGCTCCGGGAGGTAGGGCCGTAGGTCGAGCAGGATGCGCGGACGAACCATCGAATCGATCAGGCGGCGGGCATGATCGAGCGCACGAGCGGGTGTCCAATGTCCGGACTCCACGAGATCGAGCGCAAGTTCGGGTGGGAAGCTGTCGGCGAGGCTGCCCATGCACGACCGCATGAGCGCGTACCTGGCCTCCAAGGCCCAGGAGCATGGGGGTATTCCGCTTGCCAGTTCCCTGTCGGTGGCGGCCTCGGCGGCCCGGCGTGCCGATGCCAGATCCTCCAGGTATGCGTCGAGGCCGTCGGTGTGATCGTGGGCGGCGAACCACACATTGGACCGCCCCTCACCCGGCCCGTGCCGCTCGATGCTCAGCAATGAATGAAGATCCTTGGCGCGCTCGGCGCGGACCAGGTGGTACGTCAGGTGCCGCAGGGCGAAACCGCTGTCCTGGCCGGCCAGGGACGGGTCTGCCGCGAGGTGCGGAAGGCCTTCGTCGAGACCTCCATAGGTGTCGATGTACACATTCGCGATGCGGCTGTGCGCCGACCGACGCCCCCTGCGCAAGCCTTCCGCGCGCGCCATCCAGTGGTCCGGGTGAGCATCGACGGTCGGGGGCAGCCCACCCCCGAAGAAATCCCGCGCGCTGGCGTGGTAGATCGCGTACACGCGCTCGGCGGCGGAATCGACGGTGAGGAACGGGCGCAGCCACCGATCGCACCAGAGGTGTACGGCGTGGACTTCCTTGACGCCCGCCAGGCGCCGGATGTGATCTGCCGTCGCTGGTTCACGCAGAGCGGCCAGGACGGCGACCAGCGGAGCGCCTACCTGCGCCCAGCTGTCCTGCTCTTCCCAACGCACCATTTGCGCGGCGTAGTAGCGCGGGAGCCCCGCCTCCAGTGTGGCGACGTCGGCGGGGTGGCGCAGGCCGATGCGCACCTCGTCGAGCACATAGCGGAGGTACACCCATACGCCCGCACATTGATGCGCCAGGGCGCGGGTGAAGTCCTCGCCTGTGACGTCGGCCGCAGCGAGCGCCGCGGACAACCCCTCCTCGGTCACGGCGATCTGCAGGTATTCATGAATGTCCGCCTGATTGCGGGGGTCGTCGACGTCCAGGCGGAGCGTCACCGTGTGCGAGTCGGTGGGTCCCAACGGGTGCCCGGTGCGGTGTGTGCCCAGGACGAACACGCCGTTGGGGAGAAGCGCCGGAATGCCCCAGGGGAGCTCGTGCCCCTCCTGTTCTGCTTCGTCGAGTCCGTCCAGGACGAGCACGAGCACTTCCCCGGCTTCGACGGCCGCGGTGGCCGCCGCGGTGAGAACTGCCTCGAAGCCTTCCGGCGAGTGGGCCCACTCGGGCAGCATGCCTCCGGGAGCGAAGCCTCCGAGCCCGTAGGCCTCGATGAGTTGGCCGGCCAGGTTGCGCAGTGCCACCCGTGTCGTCGTGCCGCCGGCAAGCCGCGCGAAGTGCGCCACATATCCGCGTCGTGACACCAGGTGGGCGGCGAGGGCTGTTTTCCCCACACCTGCGTCTCCCTCGATCCAGATGAAGCCGCAACGGTGACCGGCGCAGAATGCATCGATCCGATCGATGAGCCAGGTCCGTCCGCGGAACATGTCGACGCCAACGTCTGCGAAGACCGTGCTCGGGTCCTTCACAGCCACTGCCATGGGGACTGCACCGACGGAGAAGACGGGGTTGGTGAGGACCGACCCGTGAACAGTGCCGTCGACCGCCACGGAGTTGGCGCCCGTCGCGGAGACACGGCCGCTCACGACCGGAGGGTCCCGTCCCCCTCGACATCGGTGGAGATGTCGCCCCCTACTTCACCGTCCGCCGCGACCGCTCCGGGAGCCACGGCCGCCACGCCGTCGCCGGGGGGCGGTGGAGGAGCGCCTTGTACGGCAGTGCCCCGTACCCGTGTGGACACATTTCCGGAGACGCGGCCCCTCACGGCGACGGAACCGGCACCCGAGGCCGTGACGGGCTCGCTCCCCGCACTCACCCGTATCTGAAGCGCGATCCCCAGGACGAGCAACACGGCCCAGAAGACCCACCACTTCGGGGACGGGGAATCGGTCACGAGGTTCGTCACGAGGGCACTCAGCGCGGCGACCACCACGGATCCGGCTGCCGCCCATGCCCGCGCCCGCATCGCTCCGCTCACGACGGCCACTCTCCTGCCACTCGATGGACCTCTTGTCCATTGTTCCGCCACCGCCCCCACCGGGTCGGTCTTTGGCGTAACTCGTACCACCGCCACGCTGGAGGCGCGGTCCGCCATCACCCCCATGAGCCCTGGGCGAGGGCGGCGACCGGAACGTGTACGCCTACGAGCGCCGCGCCACCGCGTCCCCGGGCATCAGGTGGATGTGTGGGCGGTTTTGTCCACCGTGGTGCCGTCTTCGTCCTGGGCCTGCGACGCAGCGGGCTGTTGCGGAGCAGGCGGGGTGCGGATCAGCAGAGCGACCAGCACGGCCAGGGCGCCGAGCACGGCGCCGACGCCGAATCCCCACCGGATGCCCGTGGCGAGGGCGCCGGTGGCGTCGGCGCCCTCGGCCGCCGCCGTGGCGGCGTGTCCCGACATGACGCTGATGACGAGGGCGGTGCCGGCGGCGGCCGCGACCTGTTGGAGCGAGCCCAGGATGGCGGAGCCGTGGGGGTAGAGGTGCGGCGGCAGTACGGACAGACCGGAGGTGAAGACGGGGGTGAAGACGAACGCCATGCCCGCACTCAGGGCCACGTGAAGGGCGAGCACCAGCCACGGCGAGGTCTGTTCGCCCGTGAGGGCGAACAGCGCGAGGCAGACCGCGGTGAGGGCGGATCCGGGCACGACCAGGCGTGGTGCGCCGAATCGGTCGTAGAGCTTGCCGACCTGCGGTCCGAGCAGCCCCATGGTCAGGCCGCCGGGGATGAGGAGCAGCCCGGTCTGCAGCGAGGTCAGGCCGCACACCTCCTGCAGGTAGATCGGCAGCACGATGAACGCGCCCATGAGCGCCATGAAGGACAGGCACATCAGGCCCAGCGCCACGGAGAAGTGCCGGAACGCCAGTGTCCGGAGGTCCAGCAGCGGGGTGGAGGAGCGCTGCAGTGCCAGTTGTCGCCACACGAACAGGCCTACGAGCACAGCGCCGACCAGGGTGGTGGCCCCCGGGGGCACGGGAGCCTGGGCCGCGTTCTCGGCACCGAGCCCGCTCAGCCCGTAGACCAGCGCGCCGAATCCCGCTGCCGCCAGGGGGACGGACATCCAGTCGATGGGGGCGGCCTGCGGCTCGCCGATGTTGACCAGGTTGCGCCGACCGAATATGGCCATGGCTCCGGCGATGGGAAGCACGGCCAGGAACAGCAGGCGCCATGTCCCCAGCTGCAGCAGCACACCGGAGACGGCGGGGCCGAGGGCCGGTGCGACGGAGATGACGAGGGTGATGTTGCCCATGACACGGCCGCGGTCCTGCGGGGGCACGAGGGTCATCAGCGTCGTCATGAGAAGCGGCATCATGACGGCGGTGCCGCTGGCCTGGACGACGCGGGCGGCCAGCAGTACGGGGAAGGCGGGCGCGGCCGCGGCCAGAGCCGTGCCGGCGAGGAACAGCGCCAGGGCGAGTCCGAAGGCGGTTCGGGTCGTCACGCGCTGGAGGAACCACCCCGTCACCGGGATGACGACGGCCATGGTGAGCATGAAGGCCGTGGACAGCCACCCTGCGGCTGCCGCGGTGACCTCGAACTCGCGCATGAGCCGCGGGATCGCGTTGACCATGATCGTCTCGTTGAGGAGGACGACGAACGTGGACAGCACGAGAATCCGCAGCACGGCGGTGACGCGGGCGGGCGAGAGGGTGGGTGTTTCGTGTGGTGAGGGCATGGCGCCTTCCGTCATGTGAGTGTCCTCCGCGCGTGGCGGTCACACGGACAGACTGCGGCGCCGGGAAGAACTCATCGGTCTTCTCCGATCCTGTAGGCGCCACCGCCCGGGCTCAAGCCATTTTTGCCGACCCGGAACGGCCAGGACCTGGTCGACGCACAGCGACGGGAGGTTCGGCACCTGGTTCCCCGCGGGGCGGGGAACCAGGCTCGTCCGTCGTTCAGTCGCAGCAGTCGCAGCAGCACTTGCACGGATTGCAGCAGCCGCCGCCACCGCCGCAGCCGTCACCCGAGCCACCGCCGGAACCGCCGGAACCGCCGGAGCCACCGGACCCATGACCGCCGCCCGAGCCGCCGGAGAACCCGCCCGAGTTGCCGCCTCCCTGGCCGCCGAACCAGCCGTCACTCCCGGAACCGTCCCGGCTCGACGAGCCGCCGTTGCGGTTGCCGTCGCCGAACTGCCAGGACTCTCCGTCATCCTGACCGTCGTCTTCGCCGCAACGGCAGCATCTGGAGCACAGCCCGCAATCGCGGCACAACCGGCCCCACTCGCGACACTGCCGGCACTGCCCCTCCGACGGCCGGCCCGACGCCGTCATCCCACCCTCGGGGGCCGCACCCGTGAGCTCCCCTACGCCGCAGGCCGTGCCCGGGGCGGTACCCGAGGGCGTTTCCGTCTCCGCACGGCGTCCCAGCCAGGGCACCATGCGCAGGCCCCGCGCCTGGCGGCGGTGCTGATGGTGACCATGCCGAGGGTCGAAGACCCGATCGACGGCACGCTCCAGCTCGCCGCCCAGAAGCGCCCCCACCAGCCGTCCGTCGACGAACACGGCGTCGGACAGGGCGAGTCGGATTCCACGGACGGCATCGTCGCAGAGCCGGCGCACCTCGGCGCGGTCCGCGCCGGTCACGGCGATCGGGTTCCACGCGCCGGAGGCCTTGTCCGCGTCCAGGTCCTCCACCGCGTCCAGCAGATGCGCCAGCCGACCGAACAGACGGCCGGCTTCCGCCAGCGGTTCGGCGTTGCCCGGGCGGTCCGTGAGGACTGCCGTGTACGCGAACGCGGCCGCGGTCGCCGTCTCCGCGGGCTCCGTGACCGTCAGCAGCGAGCCACCGGGGCCGGTCGACCGCTCGATGTCCGGCTGGCGCTCGACCGCCCCGAGCAGCAGCGCGGTGTCGAAGCCGAGCCGTTCGCCACCTGCGACGCCCGCACGATCCCAGTTGTCGGCGATCCGGCGGGCCGCCAGCGCCACCGGGCGGCGCCCCACCAGGCCGTCGCCGTCGGCCGCATGGTCACGCATCTTCGCCGCGGCCAGCACCAGCGACACCGTCGCCGCCAGCCGCGCGCCCTCACCCTGAGCCACGTCCGCCGACCGCATCCCGCGCAGCGGGCACGGACCGGCACCCCGCCGCCAGTCCCCGGTACGCTCCGACTGCGCTTCGGTCAGCACCGAGACGATCAGGCCGTCGTAGTTGGTGGCCACCCTCGCGAACTGCCCGTACTCGCTGCGCAAAGCCAGGCACAGCCCGCACAGGTGGGCCATCCACTCGGTGCGCAAGCCCTCGCCCAGGCGATGACGGCATGGTCTGATGATTCCGAACACCGAAGTTCTCCCCCGTAGGAACAGCTACCGGACGCATCCGGTGGGACGGCTCACGGACGCAAGACAGCACATGAGGCACGGCCCGGCGTGACGTCAACCGCACGTGACATCAACGCGCGGCCGACATCCTAGATGGTCCCTTCCGAGGGGTGTCCGGGGAGTCGGGTACGACCGCGTCCGAGGTCGTTGCGCGACGAACGACCGGGAACGCCCTCGCAACCCCATCACGTGGACCACGAGGGAGGAACGCGCGGATCGGGGACATAGACGCAGTAGGTTCCCGTGCGGATCGTCCGGTCGAGGTGGTCACCGAGGGCGGGCAACACATCGCGAAGACGGCCGATGGCCTTGCGTACGGCCTGGGTGACGGCGGCCCGGGCCCGTTCGGAGGCTGCGCCGGCGTGCCGGTCGCGCCCGCCGAGCCCGACGGCCCGGGTGAGTTCGCCGATCAGGAATCCACGTTCGAGTTCGGCCTGTTCCCGTCTGGCGATGTCGTTGTCGGCGCGGGCCTCCTCCATGTCGTCCTCGATCTCCGCGAGCCGACGGCGGTACATCTGCTTGGCGCGGGCGTCCAGGAGGGGACCGGCGTCGCCGGCGCGGGCGAGCCTGGCTGCGGCGCCGGGGTCGGCAGTGTCGGCGGCGGCGAGGTCGAGCACGTGGAACTCCCGGCCCGGCGCGGCGAGCAAGCGGGCGAGGTGGTGCATGCCCTTGCTGTCGCGTGCGGTCACGCGCCGACCGTCGAAGACAACCCTCCAGCAGTCGCCCTCCCGGACGAAGGAGTCCGCCTCCGCCGTGTCCGTCTGCAGCTCCTCGGCCGCGGGAGCGCGGGTGATCCGATCGAGCTCGGTGCGCGCCGCCTCCCGCTCCAAGGTCTCGGCCCTGAGGTTGCCCAGGGCCCGCTGGGCGTCCGCGAGCCGGAGCCGGCACTCGGCCGTCTCGTACGGGGCGCCGACCTCGTTCCAGGCCCGGACGGCATCGGTGAAGAACGCGGACGCGCCGGAGGTATCACCCTCGGCGAGCAGGACTTCCCCCCGGGCGCGCAGTGCCGATGCGGCGAGCGCGTTGCTTTCGAAGGCGACGGCCACCTCCTCCAGCTCGCGGGCCGCGACCCGCGCCGTCTCCAGGTCGGCGCCGGCAACGGCGATCCTGACCTGCGCATCCAGCAACGGCGCCCGCCGCAGCTCGGAGGTGGGGGGCAGCTCCTTCGACGGCACCGGCAGCGGTCGCGCCAATGCCTCCCGGATCGCGGCGGCCGCCGTGCCGACGTCGCCGTCGGCGAGCCGGACGAGCGAGAGCACCGGTTCGGGATCCCACCCGAGGCGATGGGCGGCGAGCAACGCCTCTTCCGCCCCGGTCCGGTTGCCGCGCCGCAGCCGGATCCGGCCCAGCTCCGTCAGCGGCCAGCCCAGCTCGCGCCTCACGTAGGGGCGCAGCTCCTCGCACGCGAGCAACACCTGCTGCTCGGCGCTCGCGCACCGGCCCCGCAGACGCAGGATCTCGGCCCGGTGCACCCGGCACCGGCCGTGCAGACTGCCGATCGCGTTCGTGCGCGCCCACCGCTCCATCGCCTCGGTCCACTGTTCGGCCAGGTCGTACTGGGCCAGGCCCTGCAGTGCGCACACCACCTCGCAGTAGACGACTCCGGTCGACAGCGCATCGAGGTCGCCGGCCATCGCCGCCGTGCCGGCGTCGTCGAGGAGTTCCAGGCCTCGTCCGACGTCACCGTCGAGAATCACCAGTCTCGCCTGGGCCACACGCCCGATCGCCGCTGCCGCCGGATCGGTGTGCGAGCCCGTCTCGATCGCCCGCTCGGCCCATTCCCGCGCAGCTTCGACGTCGCCGCTGAGGAGACGCTCGAAGGTGCGCACCGCCGAGAACCACGCGTGCGCGGCGGTCACGGGCGGGGGGCCGAGCAGGCGCTCTGCGCGGCGCAGCCACCCTCGTACGGGTGCCATCAGCGCGGTGTCGAACAGCAGGTGCATGGCGACCCGTACGGCGGCTCCGGCCGCGGCGTCGTCCTCGCCGAGCCTGGACAGTTCGCCGTGGAGCTGCTCCCAGGTCTCGATCGTGACGTCGAGGTGACCGGCGGCGTACGCGACGTCGGCGAGTTCGGCGAGCCCCTTCGGGTCGAGTTCGCCCGCTTCCCTGGCCAGCAGGAACCCTGCGTAGGCGTCCGACCACGCTCCGCAGGCCGCGGCGTGCCGCGCCCGCTCCAGGCCGGTTCCGTCCCCAGCGGCGTGGGTCACGGGCATCCCCTCGATCCCGGGCTCGGCCTGTTACGGCGGTAAGCGTCCTGCTTACGCCTCAATGGTGAGCCACAACCGCATGGGAGGACATCATGGACACCGCCACAGTGAACGGCATCCGACTGGAATACGAGAGCCGCGGAACCGGGGAGCCGGTCCTGCTCATCAGCCCGGTCCTCGCCGACGGGTTCGCCCCGCTCCTCGCCGAACCGGCACTCACCGAGCGCTACCGGCTCGTCCGCTACCACAAGCGCGGCTGGGGCGGCAGTACCCACTCCCCCGGGCCGGTCTCCGTGGCCGACCACGCCGCCGATGCCATCGCACTGCTCGACCACCTCGGCATCGACCGCACCCACGTGGCCGGACATTCGAGCGGGGCGGCGGTCGCCGCCCAGATGGCCCAGGACCACCCCGACCGCATCGTGACGGTCGCCCTGCTGGAGCTCTCGCTGCTGTCCGTACCCGCGGGCGAGGCGTTCTTCGGACGGGCGGCGCCGGCGTTCGGCGCGTACGCCGATGGGGACGCCGAACGCGCCGTCGGGCTGTTCCTGTCCCTCGTCAGCGGCATGGACGGGGAGCGCTGCCGTGCCCTGCTCGAGGACCGTATGCCGGGCAGCGTCGAGCAGGCGGTCAAGGATGCCGACACCTTCTTCGGGACCGAGCTCCCCGCCCTGACCGAGTGGCGGTTCGGTGCGGAAAACGCTGCGGCGATCCGCCGGCCGGTGCTGTCCCTGCTGGGAAGCGGGACCCTGCAGCTGTGGGTCGAGGTCGCCGAGTTCCTCCGCTCGACCGTGCCCGACATCGAGGAGTGCGTCATCGACGACGTCGGCCATCTGCTCCACATCGAACGGCCCCGGCCGGTCGCCGAGGCCCTGGCCCGGTTCCTGGAGCGGCACCCGATCGCATGCTGACCCCGCTCTGCCTCGTTCACCCCGTGGGGTTCGATGTACTTCGGTCGGCCGGCGTTCCCGGTAGCGTGATCATCCATGCCGGCGGAGAGTGATGGGACTGCGATGAGTGAACCGACGAAGCCCGAGATCGAAGTTCCGGAGGGTGATGCTCCAGAGGAGCTGACCATCCGGGACCTCGTCGTCGGGGACGGTCCCGAGGCGAAGCCGGGCAGGGTGGTCCGGGTGCACTACGTCGGGGTCACCTTCGAGTCCGGATCGGAGTTCGACGCCTCCTGGGACCGGGGCGAGCCGTTCAAGTTCGCCGTGGGTGGTGGCAGGGTCATCAAGGGCTGGGACCGGGGAATCAGGGGGATGAAGGTCGGCGGTCGGCGCGAGATCATCGTTCCCCCGCGCCTCGGCTACCGCGACCAGTCCCCCTCGCCGTTGATCCCGGCGGGTTCCACACTCGTCTTCGTGGTGGACCTGCTCTCCGTGGTCTGAGGAACGCCTGCTGCCGCGAAGTCCGGCCCCCGGGTTCCGGGTTGGACGTGCGGCGTACGCTGGGCTTCCGTGCCGTCGAGGCAGAACAACGGAAGGCTGATCGTGCGAACGCCCCTTTCATGGCTTGCCGGCAGGTACACACTCGGTGCCGGAAGCGTCAGGCTCGCCGCACTCGGTTCGGTCATGGCAAGCATCGCGATCATCGTGACCGGTGGCATCGTCCGTGTCACAGGCTCCGGTCTCGGCTGCACCGATTGGCCCATGTGTACGGGCGAGACGCTGGCCCCCACTGCGGAGATGGGGGTGCACGGTGCCATCGAATTCGGGAACCGGCTCCTGACCGGGCTGCTGTGCGCGGTGGTGGGCTGGGTCATCATCACCGCGCGCCTCCAGGAGAGGCCGATGCCCGCGGTGCTGCGCGGGGGCTGGGCGCAGTTCTGGATCGTCGTACTGAACGCGGTCGTCGGCGGAGTGACCGTATGGATGCGGCTGAGCCCGTACATCGTCGCCGCGCACTTCCTCGCCGCCACGCTGCTGCTCACCGCCGCCGTGTACACCTGGCACGCGGCGTACGCCGATGCCGGCGCTGGAGGCGGAGGTGGCGGGACCCCCGGACCGGTCCCGCTCGCGGCGGGGTCCGTCGCGCGGATCCGGTCGCTGTCGGCGGCCCTGGTCGCGGTGACGGCCCTCCTGGTCGTCGTGGGCACGCTCGCCACCGGCTCCGGGCCGCACGCGGGTGACTCCTCCGACGTGCCGCGGATGCCCTTCGACTGGACGGCCGTGACCGTCGTTCACGGCGTACTGGCCGGGGCGGCCCTGGTCCTGGCGGGAGTTCTGCTGTCGGCGCTGCCCAGGGACGGCTTCGGCGCCGCGCGCCGCAAGACGGTCACCTTCCTGGCCGTGCTCCTGGGCCAGGGCCTCGTGGGGCTGGTGCAGTCGGTGACGTCCCTGCCCTCGCTCCTCGTGATGCTCCACCTGCTGGGTTCGGCGCTCGTCTGGACCGGAGTGCTTCAGGTGCACTTCACGGTCAGGCGGACCCGTTTCAGCGATTCGGGTCCGCTCGGCGCCACACCGCCGCCCCGTCAGGCCCCGGTCGCATCCGCGCCCTCACGCCACGCCTGAGGCGCGCGGCAGCCCGGTGAGGAAGGTGCGGATCTCGTCGGCCTCGGGGACGGCGAGGGCGGTGTAGAGGTCGAGGGCCTGTCGGGCGTGGTCGTGGGCGAGGTCGATGCGGCCCAGGTCTCGGTGGACCCGTGCCAGGCCGTCGTGGGCGCGGGCCTGCTCGGGGCGGTAGCTGAACTCGCGGGCGAGGGTCAGCGCGGTGTCGTGCTCGGCCACGGCCTGAGCGAGGTCGCCCAGGGACCGGGCGGCCTCCGCGAGGGCGTTGAGCGACTCGGCCTCGTCTCCCGGGAAGTCGAACCTCCGGCTCAGTTCCAGGGCCTGGTGGTGCCGGCGCCGGGCCTCGTCGTGGCGGCCCTGCCGTTGGTACAGCAGCCCGATGTTGTTCAGCACGACGGTCTCGCCGATGCGGGATCCCGTCTCCCGGTAGGCGTGCAGCGCTTGCCGGTGGTGCTCGTGGGCGTCCTCGTACCGTCCTTGGCGTTCGTGGACGATGCCGAGGTCGGTCAGGCATCTGGCTTCGCCGCTGCGGTCGCCGAGCTCCTGGAAGAGCGCGAGCGACCGTGCGCAGTGGTCGTGGGCCTGGTCGTACTCCCGCCGCCGCCTGGAGACGGCGCCGAGGGCCTGCAGAGCGGCCGCCGCGAGGCTCTGGTCGCCGATCTCGCGCGCGAGGTCCAGGGCGTTGCGGTAGTGGTCGGCCGCTTGCTCGTAGGCTCCGTACCACCAGAAGTGCACCTGGCCGAGATCGATGAGCGTGCGGGCTTCGGCGGCCGTGTCTCCGCTCCGGCGCGCGGCTTGCAGGGCCAGGCCGCAGAGGGCCAGCGCGTCGGCCTGGTGGGCGTGGCCCAGCAGGTAGCGGTGCAAGGTGGCGGCCAGTTGGCCGGCGTACGGGAGCCGGTCGTGCTCGGCCGCGTACTGGGCGGACGCCATGAGGTTCGCGCGTTCGCCGTCCAGCCAGGTGATCGCCTCGGCCTCGTCCTGCGGGAGCGAGGCCGGGGCGTCCGGCGCGGGAATGCGGGGCCTGCGGTTCTTGTCCTCGGGGTAGAGGTGGCCGATGGCCGCGGACGCGGTGTGGAGATAGTGGTGGAACAGCCGGTCGAGGGCCTCGCCCTGGGCGACCAGGGGTTCCTGGGCGGCCGCGGTGGCGAGGGCGTGTTCGCGCAGCAGGTCGTGGAAGGTGTAGCGGCCGAGCTGGTACTGGATCAGGACGTGCGCGTCCAGGAGGTCTTCCAGGAGGGTTTCGGCCTGCTCCAGGGACAGGTCGGCCAGTGCGGCGGCCGCCTCGGGGCCGATGTCACGGCCCGGCTGGAGCCCCAGGAGCCGGAACATGCGCTGCTGGTCCGCAGTCAGCTGCTCGTAGGACAGCGTGAACGCCGCTGCCACTCCTCGCTCCGAGGTGGCCAGCTCGGAGAGCCTGCGGCGCTGGTCGCGGAGCCGGTCGGCCAGGTAGGCGACGGTCCAGCGCGGGCGATGGTGCAGGCGGGCGGCGGCGATGCGGACGGCCAGCGGCAGGAATCCGCACAGTTGCAGGACGTCGAGGACGGCCAGGGGTTCGGCGGCCGCCCGTTCGCCGACGATCGCCGTGAACAGCTCCACGGCGTCCGCGGCGGGCAGCACGTCCAGGGACAGCGCGTGTGCCCCGTCCAGGTCGGTCAGCCGTCGGCGGCTGGTGATCAGGACGAGGGTGCGAGGGGATCCGGGCAGCAACTGGCGTACCTGGTCGGCGCCGAGGGCGTTGTCCAGCACGGCCAGCACGCGACGGTCGGCGAGTTCGGACCGCCACAGCGCGGCGCGCTCGGCGACCGAGGCGGGTATCCGCTGGGTGGGCACGCCGAGTTGTCCCAGGAGGATCTCGAGCGCGGCCCCGGCGTCGAGCGGCGTCTGACCGGCGGTGTGCGCCTGCAGGTCGATGAAGAGCTGTCCGTCCGGAAAGTGCTCCGCGAGGCGGTGCCCCGCATGGACCGCGAGCGTCGTCTTGCCGACGCCGGCCATCCCGTCGATCGCCGAGATCGTCACGACGCCGCCGCTGTCGCCCGACCACATGCGGATCAGGCCGTCCAGTTCGCCTTCGCGTCCGGTGAAGTCCGGGACGTCGTAGGGCAGGAAGTTGATCCCCTGCGACTTCGCCGGCGCGGTGACCGGCGGCCGCAGATCGGGGGCGTCCCGCAGGATGTCCTGTTCGAGCTTGCCGAACGCGTGGCCGGGGTCCAGTCCCTGCTCCTCGGCCAGGGTCGCCCGGAACGTTCTCGCCACGTCCAACGCGTCGGTCTGTCGTCCGGCGCGGTGCAGGGCGAGCATCAGCTGACAGCAGAGCCGTTCCCGCAAGGGGTTGGCCGCTGCGTGGACGGACAGTTCGTCGATGAGGTCGTCGTGCCGCCCCCGGGCCAGTTCCACCTCGGCCAGGCGCTCGACGGCGGTCAGGAGCTGCCCGTTCAGGCGTGCTCGGGCGCTCTGGACGTAGTGGGCGGTGATGTCGGCCAGCGGCTCTCCCCGCCACAGCGCCAGCGCGGTACGTATCTGGGCCGCGGTGTCCGCGGTGTCCGCGGGGTCGTCGGAGGCGGCCGGCGCCTTGGCGATCAGGCTGGTGAACTCGTCCAGATCGAGTTGCCCCGGCTCAGGGGTGATCACGTACCCCGCCGGCCGCGTGGCCAGCATCCGGTCGGCTCCTGAAGCGCGCAGCATCCGCCGGATCGCGGCGATCGTGGTCTGGATCTGCGCGCGGGCGGAATCCGGCGGCAGCGGCCCCCACATCGCGTCGATCAGACGATCCGTGCTGACCGCGACACCGGCGTGCAGCAGCAGATAGGCGAGCACGGCACGATGACGGGGTGCCAGGCCGGGCGCATCCGAACCGGGAGCCGCGGCCTCCACCGGGCCGAGGATCGTGAACCGCATGCCGTTACCCCCGGGGTCACCAGTGCGTGCATCGAAGAAGCATCGCGAATGTATCAAGATCAACCCGCAGGGTTACCCGCATGCCACTCCACACCGTTGAACCGGAGATCGCGACCGGTGAAGCCGCAGCCCTGTTCACCGCCACCCACCAGGCCCTGGGGGTCGTCCCCAACCTGGCCAGGGTCATGGCCAACAACCCGGCCGTACTGAAGGGGTACTTGGGCGTCGTCACCACCCTGAACGCGCAGGGATCCCTGTCGGCGGCCGTGCGCGAGCGCATCGCGTTGCTGGTGGCGCAGGAGAACAGGTCCGACTACTGCCTGTCCGTACATGCGTTCCGCGGGACCAGGACGGCCGGGCTGAGTGCGGCCGAGGCCACCCGTGCGCGCCGGGGCGAGGCCGACGACCCCTGGGCAGCCGCCGTCCTGGATCTGGCCGCCGTGCTGGTCCGTGACCGCGGAACCGTCGCCGACGGGCAGTTGGCCGCGGCCCGGCGCGCCGGCCTGTCCGACGGGCAGATCGTCGAGGTCGTCGCCCATGTCGCTCTGAACGTGTTCACCAACTACCTCGCCACGGCTGCCCGCGTCGACATCGACTGGCCGCTCGTACGCCACACCGACTGAACCATCGCGAACCGACTCGACCACGAAGGCCATCACCGTGACCACAGCAGTACACGTCAGTCCGCTCCGGAGCGTTTCGGCCGCCGACGCCGCCGCATGGCACCAGGTCGTCGCCGCCTCCATGGCCCACGACCTGCCTGGAGTACCGACCCCCGCCCCCGGGCAGATCCATGCCCAGCTCACCCGGCCCGCTCTGGGCAGCCACCGGCTGACCTGGATGGCCACCGCGGCGGACGGCACCGCGGTCGCCGTCGCAGGCCTGCGGGTGTTCACCTCCCCGGGCCAGGAACACCTGGCCGAACTCGAACTGCACGTCGACCCCGCACACCGGCGCCTGGGAACCGGTTCCCGTCTCCTGGCCGCGGCGGTCGCTGCCTGCCGCACCGAGAACCGGCGCGCCCTGATCACCACCGCGGCGGCCGACAGCCCGGGCGCAGCCTTCTGCGAACGGCGGGGATTCAGGTCGGCGATGACCCTGGACCACCTCATCCTGCGCCTCGGCGAGACGGACCGGGCCGACCTCCTGGAGGTCGCCGATGCCGAGCACCCCGGCTACCGGCTGACGGGCTGGACCGGCACGGTTCCCGACCGTCTCGCCGACGCCTTCGCCGAGGCGAAGAACGCGATGAACGACATGCCCATGGGAGACGTGGACTACGGCAGCGTCGCGTGGGACGGCGACCGCGTCCGTGCCATGGCGAAGGTGATCGCCGACCGCGGGGACACCCTGCTGACCGTCGCCGCCGTCCACGAGGACGGCAGCATGGCCGGCTACACCGAGATCCTGCTCCCCCAGGGCTCCGGGCCCCGCGCCCAGCAGTACGACACGGCGGTCGTACCCGCACACCGCGGCCACGGGCTGGGGTTGTGGGTCAAGGCCGCCATGGTGCGCCGGCTGCGCGCCGGACATCCCGGCGTCACCGAGATCGAGACGGACAACGCCGACGACAACGTCCACATGCTCGCCGTCAACCACCGCCTGGGCTTCCACACCTACCGGCGCACCCACCAGTTCCAGCTCGACGTGCCCACGCCCTGACCGCCGTACCCGCACCTGCACCCGCATCTGCATCCGCAATCCGCATACGTATCGAAGAAGCGAGAACCGCTTGCGTCAGCTGACCTGCTACATCACCGCCACCCTCGACCGGGCCGCCCAGCGGTTCGACACCCTCGTCGTCAAGCGCCACCCCGCCGTCATCGTCGGGTCCGGCATCCCCCTGTTCGACCGCCCCGGCACGTCCCCGGACCGCGCCCGCACCACCACGCGAACCATCGACCCCAGCCTCACCATCACCCACTTCTCCAGGGGGCTTTCATGAACGTCGCCACCTCCACCCTCTCCCTCACCGTCGCCGACGTGGACGCCTCCCGCGACTTCCTGTGCACCCACCTCGGCTACCAGGTGGTCATGGCCGACGACGGCTTCGTGTCCCTGACACGCGGGGACGCCGCCGTCGACGTCGTGCTGCTCCGCCAGGGCACGGACGTCCTCCCGCCCGAGCAGCGCGACCGGCGGGCGGCCGGTCTGATCCTGGCGCTCACCGTCACCGACCTCGCGGCGCAGGAGGCCCGGCTGCGCGCGGCGGGCGCCCCCATCACCATGCCGCTGCGCGAAGAGCCGTGGGGCGAGCGGCTGTTCCAGATGACCGACCCCAACGGGGTCGTCGTCCAGCTCGTGGAATGGGTGGTGCCCGCCGACGACGCCGATCCGGCCGAGAGCGCCGAGGGGGCCGCCATGGCCGTGATCACGCCTTCCACCGACCACGTCACCGTCTCCCCGAACGCCACCATGGCCGGTCTGGCGGCGCCCAGCCGCGGCAGTACCGAACTCAGCACCTGGACGGTCAGGATGGACACCGGCGCCACCGGCCCCGAGCACTCCATCAGCCGTGAGCAGGCCTGGACGGTCACCGCGGGCGCGCTGGAGGTGACCTGCCTCGGCCGTACGGAGAAGGTCACGGCCGGCCAGACCCTGATCCTGCCGCCGGGCCACCTCCGCCGGATCCACGCCCCGGAACGGGCCGAGGCCCATGTCGCGATGCGCGCCGACGGGGTCGCCTCCGTCCCCGGCACCGAGGGCACACGTGAACTGCCCTGGGCTCGGTAGTCCCACCGGCAACCGCCGGCGTCGCTCACCCGGCCTGTCGTGCGAGGAACTTGTCGATCACCGTGGCGACTTCCGGGTGGGCGAGGTACTCCTCGATGCTGTGGGCCCGGTCGCTCGCGTTCACCACGGCGTGCTCCTCCGTCAGCTTGCCCCAGACGGGCTCCAGCGGACAGCCGATGGCCACCGCGTCGGTCGGGCACCAGACGTTGACCCACTCGGCGACGGTTCCGGGGCGTACGGTGCCCGGCGGGGCGAGCCGGCTGTTGACCGCGTTCATCCCCAGGGGGCTGCCCGCGGTGACGAGGAGGGTGACCTTCATGCCCGGGGGGAGCCGGTCGGCGACGAGGTCCATGCCGACCACCGTGCCCAGGCTGTGGGTCACCAGGACCAACTCGCCGTCGTGCGGGATCTCCTCGAACACACGGTCCAGTACGGCCTCACGGACCGCCTGATCGCTGAGGTAGGCGTCCACGTCACGGAAGATGGTCGCGATGGCCAGCGCGTCCACGTCGGTCTTGGCCGCCAGCCAGCTCAGGGCGCCCTGGAGGGATCCGACGAGCCTGCTGCCGAGGTTCTCCGTGGCCGCCTGCCCGTCCTGCGGCATGCCGGCCAGGACCGCCGCCTCCATGACGAGCTGCTCGTACGTCCCCTCCTCGGACTCGGCGGCGAAGGCCTCCACGGCCGCCACGGCGGGCGAGTCGGCGTAGGAGGCGGGGAGCGCCTCGTGCTGCCCGGTGACTTCGACGATCCGGTCGCCGTAGTACGGGAACCAGACGTCGGCCGGGTCGACGGTGGGGAGCCCGGCGCGGGTGAGGCCGTGGTTGAGTCCCCCGGTCCAGCCACGGCGGAGCAGCTCGGGGTCCTTGCCCTGCTGGCTGCGGCCGTGCAGGAAGACCAGGTGCCGGCGGCCGCCGAAGGCGTCCTTCGGGGCGCGCAGGCCGACGTGGGGCCCGGCAGCCGCGGGACCCGGGGCGGCGGCCTCCTGCGGGGTGGGGGCCGGGGTGCGGGCCGGGGTCACGACCGGCGCGACCGGCGTCTCCACCGGGCCGGCGGCGGCGTCCTGCCGGAGCCCGGATTCGGGACCCATCTCGGCCAGCAGCGCACGCCGCCCGGGATCCAGCGGCAGCGTGGCGAGGTGGTTGAGGATCGAGCTGGTGCGGGCGCCTTCGTTCGAGACGTAGTCGATGGTGTCGTCGCTGTCGACGCCACCGCGCCAGATCTGGCCGTCCTTGCGCAGGATGCGGCCCTGGGTGTCCGTGTTCGGCACGCCCATGTGGTGCAGCGCCACGACCTCCCACTGGTCGTTGAAGACCGGGGACCCGGAATTGCCGGGCTCGGTGTCGGTCCGGTAGTGGAGGAAGTCGTCCAGCCGCTGTACGAGGGCGTTGTCGCGGAGGGCGATCTCCTTGAGCCGTCCCATCGGGTGGCCGATGACGTTCACCGGTTCGTTCTGGACCAGTTTGCCCTGCTGGTTGCTGAGCTGGTTCCAGCCGAATCTCGCGCCTGCGAGGGTGCCGTCGGCGGCGGGTTCGACCGCCACCAGCGCGTAGTCGAGATGCGCGTCCGCCGTGAAGAACGTATCGGGGGCCAATGCGAACCGGACCGCGGCGTCGGGTGCGTTGTCGATGGTGACCTGGGCGTTGAACTCCAGGAAGCAGCGCCGTGCCGTCTGCGCGTCCGGCAGCACGTGGTGGTTGGTGAGCAGCAGCCGGGGGGAGACCAGGAAGCCGGTGCCGTGCGGCCGTTCGAGGCCGCCCCGGAGGATCGAGATCCGGGCGACGGTGGCGGCCGCACGGGCACCCCGGGGCAGGAAGCTCCACGGCTGGAGATCCTTGGTGAGACCGATGACCCGCTCCAGGGTTTCGGGCACGTCCAGCGCCTCCGCGTGGACGCTCTCCACGGCCGCGGCCGCAGGGACCCCGCCCCGTTCGAGCAGCCGGTTGACCCGGGAGGCGATCCGCTCCGGGGTGTCCGGGTACAGCACCCCGGCCGCCAGCTTCGCCTGGATCTCCTGCCGCTCCGCGAACGCCTCGCGATACCGCCGCGCTGCCGCGGTGCGTTGTTCCTGCTCTTCCCGGGATTCGTCGGATGGGAGCATGTCACTCACCGTTCTGTTCCTGAGGGTGTGCCGGCGGGTGTGCCGACGCCCTCCAGAAGGCGGACATGCGCCTCGGTGCCGCAACAACAACGGGTGCGGCCACGGCTCCGCCAAGCGGAGCGAAGCGCACGCACCGTTCCCGGTCGCCGGGGCGACGGCGCTCCGACGCAGAAGATTCCGGAGCGCTGCGCCGGACGGGTGGGGACGGGCCGCCCCGCACCCTGCTGCTCCACGGCCCCGGGATCACTGCGCCGTTCCGCGGGGCGTTCGCCTGTCTGCCCCGCTCCGCACGACAGCGGCCCCGAGCTGAGGCAGCGTCGTGAGGAGTGCACGGAAGAATCCCCTCCGGGAAGAGGCTCGCATGGACGAGGTCGAACAGTACGAGCGCTACGCCGGCGGCAGCCCGGAGGCCGAGCGGCTGGTCTTCGAGCGGCTGGCGCGTGAGCTGCTGCGGGTGCAGCTCAAGGTGAAGAGACGCAGCGGCGCCGCCGCCGTCGACCGGACCTTCCACGCCAAGGCGGTCCTCGGCGTGGAGAACGCCCGGCTGAGGTTCCGCGAGGACCTGCCGGAGGCACTGCGGGCGGGATTCGCCGTGCCCGGGGCCGAGTACCCGGTCACGGTCCGGCTGTCCAACGCGAGCGGGGCCCGTCAGCCGGACTTCGCGCCCGATCTGCGCGGGGCGGCGCTGCGCGTCGAGGTGGGCCCCGGTGAGACCCACGATCTGCTGATGACGAGCTTCCCGGTCTCCCACGCCCGCGACGCACGCGAGTTCGTCGCCTTCGCCAAGGCCATGGCAGGTGCCGACTCGCGGCTGCGCAAGGGGTACGCCCTCTTCCTCAAGCTGCCCCTGGCGGTCGGCTGGCCCACGGCCACCCGGATGCGGCACAACATCGTCGCGGGAACCAGGCGCACGGTACAGAGCCTGGCGCTGGAGACGTACTGGAGCCGCGGCGCGATCCTGTGGGGCGACCGCGGACCGGTGCGCTACCAGCTGCGGCCCGCCGCGGACGCCCCGTCGGCCCCGGAGGCCTCGCGCACCGATCCCGACTACCTGCGGCGCGAGCTCTCGCAGCGGCTGCGCCGGACGGACGTCGTCTTCGAGCTGTGCGTGCAGCGCTACGTGGACGCCCGGCGCACGCCCGTCGAGGACGGTGCGGCCGAGTGGAAGGAGAGCGACGCGCCCCTCGTGCCGGTGGCCACGCTGACCGTCCCGCGCCAGGACATCCACACCGCCGAGGCCCGCGCCGGCGCGGGGCGGGTCGACCTGCTGGCGTTCAACCCGTGGCACACCTCGGAGGGGTTCCGCCCCCTGGGCAACCTCAACCGTGCCCGCAAGGCCGCCTACGAGGCGAGCAGCGCCCACCGGCTGGGCCGGCGCTTCATGACCGTCGAGCCGCGCCGCAACGCCCTGCTCGGGGCACCGCTGCGGGCAGGCTTCCGCACGGTCAACCGCTTCGTCCCGTGGCACCGGCTGCCGACCCCGCTCGGTCTGCTCAACCTGATGGCCTTCCGGCAGACGCTGCGGCGGCACAACCTCATCGACACCGAGGCCCACGAAGCTCCGCCCGAGGCCGGTCCGGTGGAGGCACCGCCCGACGAGGAGCTGCTGGTCAGGCGCAGCTACGACGGCTCGTACAACGATCTGTCGGCGCCGCGGATGGGCGCGGTCGGGGCGACGTTCGGCCGGACCATGCCGCCCGTCTACCGCCCGGACCGGTTCGACGCGCCCAACCCGGTGACCGTGAGCCGGGAACTGCTCCGGCGTGAGGCGTTCATCCCCGCGACCTCGCTGAACATCATCGCCGCCGCGTGGATCCAGTTCCAGGTGCACGACTGGGTCAAGCACAAGAGGCTTCCGGTGGCCACCGGGAGCATCGAGGTGCCGCTGCCGCCCGGCGAGACCTGGCAGAACACGCCGGGCGGGCCGCGCGAGACGGTGATGCGCTTCGGCGCGGACGAGGCGGTGCCCACACCCGACGGACGGCCGCCGATCGTGTTCGCCAGCGACGTGTCGCACTGGTGGGACGGCTCGGAGGTCTACGGCGGTGACCGGTCCGCCGCGACGGCGCTGCGTGAGCCCGACGGCGGCGCCGGCCTGCGGCTGGAGGAGGGACACCTGCCGAACGGCTCGAACGGCTTCCCGCTCACGGGGTTCACCGACAACTGGTGGTTCGGCCTGAGCGCCATGCACACCCTCTTCGCCCGCGAGCACAACGCGGTGTGCGACGCCCTGCGGCACGAGTATCCGCGCATGGGCGAGGACCGGGTCTACCACACGGCCCGGCTGATCGTGTCCGCCCTGATCGCGAAGATCCACACGGTCGAGTGGACCCCCGCGATCCTCGCCACCGAGACGCTCGACATCGGCATGAAGACCAACTGGCAGGGACCGCCGAAGAACTGGCTGGACCAGCTGGGCGTCTGGCTGCTGGAGGCGAACGGGCGCCACGGCATCACGAAGACCCTGCCCGACCACCACGGTGCCCCGTACTCCCTCACGGAGGAGTTCGTCACCGTCTACCGGATGCACCCGCTGCTGCCCGACGACTACGAGCTCGTCGACCACCGCTTCGGCCGCCGGCTCGACACCCTGGACTTCACCGCCCTGCAGGGCGCCGCGACGGAGCCGCTCATCCGCAAGACCGGGCTGGTGAACTCCCTGTACTCGCTGGGCATCGCCCACCCGGGGGCGATCACCCTGCACAACTTCCCGCGTGCCCTGCAGGCGTTCCAGCGGGACGGGGAGGTGATCGACCTCTCCGTGGTCGACCTGGTGCGCACCCGGCGCCGCGGAGTGCCGCGCTACAACGACTTCCGGGCCGGCCTGCACAAGCCGCGGATCCGGCACTTCGAGGACCTCTCCTCCGATCCGGAGACGGTCGCACGGCTGCGGGACGTGTACCGCTCGGTGGACGACATCGACACCATGGTGGGGCTCTTCGCCGAGAATCCACCGACGGGCTTCGGCTTCAGCGACACCGCCTTCCGCGTGTTCATCCTGATGGCCAGCCGGCGCCTGCAGAGCGACCGTTTCCTCACGGTCGACTTCCGGCCGGAGGTCTACACGCCGCTGGGCATGGACTGGATCGAGCGGGGCGGCATGACGAGCGTCATCCTGCGGCACTGCCCCGAGCTGGCGGGCATCCTGCCGCGCGGGGCCAGCGCGTTCGCACCCTGGCGCCCGGTCGCGCCGGTCCGGAACGGCAGCGGCCGCGGCTGAGCGGGAGAGGGCCATGTCCACATCCGAGAACGCGGGCCACCCCGGCCTGGAGGACCTGCTGTCCCGTCCCCTGTGGCAGACGCTCTTCGAGCGGCGCACCCACCGGGTCAGCAGGGGCGCGTCCGTGCCGGCCGGATCGATGAGCTACGACTCGCCGCACCGGCCGCAGCCGCTGGGCGAGCTCGAAGAGGCGGTGCTCATCGCCCTCACCGGCTCCTCGGGCCTCACCATGCCCGACCGGCCCTTCGAGGACCCCCGCGACCACCAGCCGATCATGGCCAAGCCGAACCTGAACATGACGGGCCGGACCGCGGGCAGCCCCGACAACGCGCAGGCCACCCACTTCTTCATGATCAACGACACGGGCACGTACTACCTGAGGAAACTGCCGCCCGACCCGGACCGCGCCTTCGGACCCGACACGCTCATCGAACGCGCACGCCTCTCGAAGGTGCGGGTGCTGGACCACCGCCTGGACGTCGCCGCGGGGATGCGCGACTTCCCGGCGTACCTGGACTCCAACCGGTTCCTGTCCAACCTCCCGGGCACGACCCTCTTCCTGCCGGTGGTCGACCTCTCCCACCAGTACGTCAACGCACTGATGTACCTGCTCACCCAGCCCGAGGGGGCCCGGCCCACCTTCGTCGACGACCGCAACTTCTACCGCCCGGCCGGGGTACGGAAGTGGGTGCGCAGCGGCTTCCTCAACCCCGCCGTCAAACTGCCGCTCGGTTCCCTGGGGCCGATGCGCACCCAGATCGAGGCCGACCTGCTGCTGCAGAACATGATGCTGGCCGCGGACGCCATGGGACTCGGCGCCTGGATCCACGCGTCGATCAGCCCCCAGATCATGCTGGGCGACCCGAAGTTCTCCCGCGCGTACGGCCGCATGCTGGGCTTCGACTTCGCCACGCCGCGGTTCCGCCCCGCCGACATCCTGCGCTGGCAGGTACCGCTGCCGAAGTACGCCGGGCTGCGCTCCCACCCGGTGGGGCTGCGGGCCGGCGGGGAACACCTCATCAAGAGTGCCTGCCCGCCCAACTACCCGTCGATGCACGAAGCCGTGGACGCCGTCGTCCGCGCGAAGTTCGGGGAGCGGGGCATTTACAGCGACAAGGACCTCTTCGCCCGCATCTACAAGGACGACTACGCGCAGCGGTACCTCTCCGAGGCCAGTGAGTACGACCGCCAGGTGGTCGAATGCGCGCGGGACGTCTGCGTGTACATCCACGAGACCCACGGGCGCTTCCCCGCACACACCGACGCCATCCACGTCCCGGGCATCTGGCTGCAGGCCCACCACGTCGAGTCCGAGTACTACGAGCGCTTCTTCCGCAACGGCCTGACCGACGCCCACCGCCGGCACGCCGTGCGCTGGGACGGATGAGGCGACGACGCCATGAGGGCATGAGGCCGTGAGGGCATGAGGCCGTGAGGGAGATCCGGTGAGAGTCTACGAGGCCATCGTCAAGGGGCTGGAAGGCATCGGCGTACGGGCGGCCTTCGGCGGTGCCGGGGAGAACGCGGCCGGTCTGATGCTGGCACTGAAGCATTCGCAGCTGATCCGGCCGATCATCACCCGGCACGAGCAGGCCGCGTCGTTCATGGCCTGCGGATACGCCATGTACACCGACCGGCTGGGCTTCTGCTTCGCGACCGCCGGACCGGGCGCGTTCAACCTGTTCTCGGGGCTGGCCGTGGCCCTGTCCGACTCCTATCCGGTCCTCGCGGTCTCGGGGTACGCGAACACGCAGTGGCGCGGATGGGGCTCGCTCAACGAGACGTCGGGGCTGAACCGCACGCCCGATTCCCAGGCCATGTTCGCGGCCACGACCAAGAAGTCCTTCCTGCTCACCGACATCGCCGACACCTGCGACGTCCTTGAGGAGGCGGTCAACACCGCGTTCGAGGGCAGGCCCGGTCCCGTGCACATCCACGTGCCCGAGGACCTGACCCACCGCGGTGTCGAGGTGACGGACTTCCGCCCGCTCGGACTCGACGTACGGCCGGTGCTGCCGGACCCGGCGCGGGTGGCGGAGATCGCGGCGGTCCTGGCGGACGCCCTGGCGCGGCGCAAGCGCATCGTGGCACTCGTCGGATTCGGTGCGGTGCGCAGCGGGGCGGGACCCGAGGTCCAGCGCCTGATCGAGCGGTTCCAGATCCCGCTGCTCACCACCTTGGACGGCAAGGGCATCGTGTCGGAGGGGCACCCGCTCTCCGTGGGCGTCTTCGCCGACAGCGGCCATTCCAGTGCGTGGAAGGCCTTCCGTGAGGCCGACGTCGTGCTGTGCGTGGGCAATTCCCTCAACCAGCACGCCACCTTCAACTACCGCGCGGACCTGTTCGAGAACAAGCTGCTCATCCATGTGAACATCTCCGAGGGCGAGTTCCACAAGGCCTACCGGCCCGACCACACCCTGTTGTCCGATGCGCGTCCCGCCGTGGCCGCCCTGGCGGACGAGCTGGAGCGGCTGGTCGGCGAGGTCCCTGCGGTCGAGGTCGACGGCCGGGACTACGAGGCCCGCAGGATCCACCACCTGCCGGGGAAGATCCACCCCGGGGAACTCGCGCAGTCGATCGGGCGCATGCTGCCGCCCGGGGGTGTCCTGCTCGCGGACGCGGGCGCCCATCTCGCGTGGCTCGGGTACTACGTGGAACTCGAACAGGGGCAGAACTTCCGCAAGGCGGGCTCTTTCGGGCCGATGGCCGGGCACGTCAACGGAGCCATCGGCCTGAAGGTCGCCCACCCGGACCGGACCGTCGTCGTCGGGTGCGGCGACGGCTGCTACTCGCTGTCCGGGTTCGAGCTGATGACCGCCGTCGAGCACGAGATCCCCGTCATCTGGGTCATCTTCAACGACGGGGAGTTCAAACTGATCAAGCTCTTCCAGCTGGTCACGTACGCCGAATCCGCTCTGGTCGAGTTCCGGAACCCGGACTTCGCCGCGTACGCCCGCGCGTGCGGCGCGGACGGGTACCGGGTGGAGACGCTGGAGGAGTTCGAGGAGGCGTTCCGCGCGGCCCTGTCCTCCGGCCGGCCCTCGCTCATCGACGCGAGCATCACGCGCTGGGCCGTGCCGCACTACAGCCCGTCGCCGGACGGCGTGATCGACGGTCTCGTCGAGACCGTCGAAGCACGCCTGCGGGACTGACGGCCAGGGGGTGTCCGGCCGGCCGGGCGGACTCAGGGGCGGGGCCCGCAGACGCCGTTCGGCAGGTCGCAGCGACCTGCCGAACGGCGTCCCCGTGGGCATCTCTTCGGAGGACGGCAAGTGCGGCCCGGCTTCGCCCTGGGCGCGGGGGGCGCCTACGATGCCGGTATGGATCAGCAGGCGAGGCGCGCGGGGAAGCCCCTCGTGCTGCGCTCCTACCTCCTGCTGGTCCTGGCCGTGCTGGTGGGCCTCGTGGCCATGCACGGCCTGGGTCCGGGCGCCGTTGCGGCTTCCGCCGACGCACCCGGGTGCGCGGCCGCCGCCCATGGGGCCGCCGTCGCGCACGGCATGCCTGCCGCCGGCGAGCACACGGTGCGGCACGACCCGGCCGTACGGGCCGATGGGCCGGCCGGCGACGGAAGCGGCGGGCACATTGAGCACGCGGATGCGACCTGCGCCGCCACGGGTACGGCGGGCGCGCCCGTCCTGCCCTCCCCGGCCGCCGCCCCGGGCGGGGTCGCGGACGTCCCGGTCCTCGGTGCCGGGACCGGCGTGAGCGATGCGGTCGGCGGACGCGCGCCACCGTCCCTGAGTGAACTGCAACTCCTGCGCATATAGGGCGGCCCGAGCACTCGGACCGGTCCCTACCCCGGCACGCCCCGACGCGCGCGTGTCCTCACCGCAGGAGCAGCACCATGACCAGCAAGCGTTCCCTGATCCGCCGCGCCACGTCCGTGGCCGCGGCCGCCACCGCCGCACTCGTCCTCGCCGCCTGCGGCGGCAACGGCGACGACTCCGGCTCCGGATCGGGCTCGGCCCACGACGAGCACGGCTCCTCGGCCTCGCCGTCCGCGTCCGCCCCGGCCCGGCAGGGCGACCACAATGCCGCCGACACCGTCTTCGCCCAGGGGATGATCCCCCACCACCGGCAGGCCGTCGAGATGGCCGGCCTCGCCGCGTCCCGCGCGGAGTCCGCCGAGGTGAAGAAGCTCGCGGAGGAGGTCAGGAAGGCCCAGGATCCGGAGATCGTGACCCTCTCCGGCTGGCTGACCTCCTGGGGCGAGAAGATCCCGGCCGCGGGCGGGGACCACGGCGGACACGACATGTCCGGCATGATGGCCGCCGAGGAGATGCAGCAGCTCACGGCCTCTTCCGGCAAGGCGTTCGACACCGCCTTCCTCCGGATGATGGTCAAGCACCACGAAGGCGCCGTCGCCATGGCGAAGACCGAGCAGACCGACGGCGCGTACGGGCCCGCCAAGGACATGGCCGCAGCGATCATCACGTCCCAGAGCGCGGAGATCGCCCGTATGAACACCCTCCTCGGCAAGAGCTGACCGGGTCAGCCGCTGCGGTGCGGGCAGCCGGCCCCGGCTGCCCGCACCCCGCCCGTGCTCGTCCCGCACCCCGCCCGTGCCCCGCCCGTGCCCCGCCGTGCCGGTGCGGGCGTGTCAGGGCGGCGGATGATCATCCGGCGGGTACCGGTACGACGGGGGGCGCGGCTCCATCCGGGCCACGACCTCCGCGAGCCGCCCGCAGAGCTGCTTGATCTCCTCATACGTCCGGTCGCGTTCGGTGATGACGGCCGCGATGAGGAGGGCCGTCAGCGCGGTCGTGCCGTTGAAGGCCTGGAGCGTCACCATGTTGGCGACGACGTCTCCGCCCACGAACGGGCCCCTGTCGCCGTCGGCGGCCAGGACGGCCAGCGTCACCACGGCGAGCGCGCACGGCGCCGCGCCGGCCAGCCGGAAGCGGAAGGCCGCCCAGATCAGGAACGGCGAGACGAGGAAGAGCAGGTTCGAGTCACGGGTGCGCGTGGCGAGGAGCGTGACGAGGACGGTACCGAGCGCCAGCGCCACCGCCTCGCACCATCGGCCGATTCCGGCATCCGAGGGCCACCGAGCTTTGCGCAGCACGAGCAGGAAGGGGGTGACGACAAGGATTCCCATCGCGTCGCCTGTCCACCACACCGACCACGTCGGCCAGAAGTCGGCCGCATCCAGTGCTCCGGAGAGGACCAGTACCCCGCTGCCGATGGTCGAACTGATCGACATCCCGGCGAGCGCGCCGAGGAAGACCAGTGCCAGTACGTCGCGCAGGCGGTCCAGCTCGTTCCGGAACCCGGCTCTGCGCAGCAGGAGGCAGGCGCAGACCGGTGCGAGCGTGTTGCCGGCGGTGATGGCCAGTACGGCGGGCAGCGACGGCCCGAGGAACACGTTGACGAGGAACGCGCCCAGCGCGATCCCCGGCCAGACGCGCAGCCCCATCAGGAGCAGGGCGGCCAGAGCGACGCCGGTCGGCGGCCACAGGGGGGTGACCTGGTCACGCACCAGCTGTTCGAGAAGGCCGATCTGCGCGGCCCCGTAGTAGACCGCGGCGACGGCGAGGATGCGCAGCGCGGTGGACCCGAGACGACCCCGCTCCGTGCTGCCCACGACAGCAGTCTGCGCTCAGATCCCGCCCCCGGCGACCCCAGTGGCCCCCTGCGGCCCCGTCGGTCACAGCGGCTCCTGGGGGCCGTCGTAGCGGACGACGAGGACCGCCGCGTCGTCGCGGTGTCCCGTCAGGTCGGCCACTTTGACGACGGCGGAGGCCAGCACGTCGGGATCCGCGTCGAACCCCGCGCGCACCAGTCTGGCCACCTCGGCCAGACCGGACTCCATCGGGTAGTGCGGGCCCTCCACGACTCCGTCGGTGAGCAGGACGAGCACCCCTGCCTCGGTCAGCCGCCGGTGGGTCACCGGGTACCGCTCGCCCGACACGATGCCGAGCGGCGGCCCGCCGCGGTCGAGTGCGATGCCGTGGCGGCCTCCGGCCGTGGCCCAGACCATCGGGACGTGGCCGGCCCTGGAGACGGTCAGGTCGCGGCTGACCGGGTCGAAGCGGAGGAAACAGCATGTCGCGAAGAGGCCGCACCCCATGGCGATCAGCAGATCGTTGGCGCGGCCCAGTACCTCTCGGGTGTCGCTCGTCGTCTGCGCGAGGGCGCGCAGGCTGGTGCGCACCTGTCCCATGAAGGCGATGGCCTCCACATCGTGGCCCTGCACGTCGCCGACCGTGAGCCCCAGTGACCCGTCGTGCATGACGAAGGCGTCGTACCAGTCGCCGCCGACCTCCAGACCGCCGCGTGAGGGCGCGTACCTGGCGGCGAGGCGCAGCCCGGGCAGCTGCGGCAGCCCGGGCGGGAGCATGTGGCGCTGCAGGGCCTCGGCCAGCTCGACCCTGGCCCGCTGGTACTCGATCCGGTCCAGGGCCTGATCGACGAGCTGCCCGAGAGCGACCAGCAGTTCCTGCACGTTGTCGGGCTGCTCAGGACGGTGTCCGCGCATCACGGCTCCTGGCTCTCCCCCAGCCTCCTCACTTCACCCTAGCCGCTGCCCCCGCACGCCTCCACGGGGTGATCTCAGGACCCGATCTCGAACTCGGGCGCCCGCAGGCTCTTGAGGCATGCGGTGTTCGGCGCGGCCGGGTCGTCGAAGAACGAGACGGTGATCTCCTGGGCGCACTTCGAGGTCGCGAACACCACGTGCGGCTCGTAGGGGACCGTGACGACCTTGGCCTTGGGCAGCGTCCGGGCGACGTACGGTCCGTTGTCCGCCCCGGTCTGGGAGTCGAACCCGCCCGACAGGGCGAGGGTCGGGATGTCACCGCGCGTGACGTCCCGGATCGAGGGCGACGCCGGGGGGACGTTCCATGCGTCGCAGTCCGGGTGGAGGAAGGTGAGCTGCGGAGCCTGCTCCTGTACCGAGCGGGGGAACGTCGGGAAGGCTTCCTGCCCGCCCCGGAGGGCCGCCTGCCGGCTCTCGTACGGGGTCCACTCGCTGCAGAAGACGCCGTACGAGAGTCCGTGCGCGACCCTGCCCATGGCCTGGGGGCTCAGCTTGCCGCCCGCCCACTGCTGGGCGATCCGCTGCGGCTTGCCGTGCGCCAGTTCGTCGAGCGCGGCGGGCACCTGGGGTGCCACGTGGGTGGCGGAGGTCATCCAGTTCACCAGGGCTCCGCCGTCCAGGACGACCTTCACCGGCTTGTCGCTGCCGGGGAGGGTGACGGTGGTGGTGACCGGCTTGGCTTCGAGCTCGCGGACGAGGCGGTCGAAGGTGGCCGACAGGTTCGGATAGCGCTTGTTGCACGCCGGCTGGTCGGCGCAGGCCTTGAACAGGCCGTCGAAGCCCTGCCGGGCGCTGCTCCAGGTCGCTGCCGACCCGGACGTGGACGGCGGCAGTATGCCGTCGATACCCACCGAGCGGAGCCCTTCGGGGTGCAGGCGCATGTAGACCAGCGCCAGGTGGGTGCCGTAGGAGATCCCGAACAGGTTCCACTGCTCGATGTCCAGCGCCTTGCGCAGATCCTCGTAGTCGGCGGCGCTCTCGGTGTCGTTGTAGGCGCCGAGGTCGATCCCGCGGGCCGCCAGTTTGTCGCGGCAGGCCTTCGTGGCCTCCACGTGCAGGCGTTCGGTGGACGGAGCGTCGTAGACGAGGCCGACGGAGCGTGCGTTGAACTCGTCGATGTCGGGGCACAGGAGGTCCGGGTCGGCCGAGTACGTGCCGCGCTGGGACATGAAGATCACGTCACGGTCGCGGTTCAGACCGCCGTCGATCGCCATCTTCGCCTCCCCCACGGCGTCGTCGCCGGGTCCGCCCGCGAGCCACACGATGGGGTCGGGTTTCGGCTTGTCGGTCGCGGCGGGCACGATCGCGACACCGAGGTCGATGGTCCGGCCGTTCGGTTCGGCGCGGTTCTCGGGCACGGTGAGCGTTCCGCAGCGGGCTGCGTCGAGCGCCTCGATCGGTTCCGGCGTCTTCGGGCAGGGGCCCGGTTCGAAGCGGGCGTCGCCCACCGTCCGGGCGACCGTGCCGATCGGCGCTCCGGGGCTGGCGCTGGGGCTGGTGTCGGTGCGGGACTGCGCCTGGGCGGGCGCTGCGAGCAGGCCCGTGACGAGGAGGCCGGTCACCGTGCCGGCCGAGGTGGCCAGGAGCCGTCGTGCGGTGCGGCGCCGACGGGGCGCCGGGTGGAGTGCCATGTGCCCTCCCGGTCGGTTCCGGGTGATCGTGAACGGTTCGGGCTCGCGGCCGGGTTTCCGTCGCCGAGTTCGGTAGCGCCTTGCGCAGTTCGGCGAAGTCGGCGGCGTTCTCGGTGGTGTTGCAGGCGCCCCGCTCTCGACGCTACCGGTCGGACCGTACGCGCGCACGCGGAGCGATCAGCGGTCCGCGGTGGCCAGGGCGACGGGCCCGCCGATGGGCTGCTCCGTCCAGATGGTCTTGCCGGTGCTGGTGAACCGGCAGCCCCAACGGTCGGTGAGCTGGGCCACGAGGAACAAGCCCCGCCCGCCTTCGTCCGTTTCCCGGGCACGACGCAGGCGTGGCTGGGTGCTGCTCGGGTCGGACACCTCGCAGACGAGCACCCGGTCGCGGATCAGCCGGAGCCCGACCGGTCCCCCCGCGTAGCGGATCGCGTTCGTGACGAGTTCGCTGGCGACGAGTTCGGTCACGAAGCCCAGGTCGTCCAACTGCCAGTCGGACAGCTGGCCCGTCACCAGCTCACGCGCGTGCGCGACGAGCGAGAGGTCGGCTTCGAGTTCCCACTCGGCGACCTGGTCGGACGAGAGGGCGCGGATGCGGGCGAGCAGCAAGGCGGCGTCATCGACGGGTTCTTGGGGCCGCACCCCCTCGAAAACGGTCCGGCTGAGCTCGTCGAGCGGCAGCCTCGGGTCGGCTCCGGCGAACGAGGCCCGCAGCCTCTCCATCCCCTCCTCGATGTCGCCGCTCCGGCTCTCCACGAGTCCGTCCGTGAAGAACGCGAGCATGCTGCCGGGCCGTACGCCGAACTCCGTCACCTCGAACGGCACTCCGCCGACCCCCAGCGGCGGCCCCGGCGTCACCCCGAGGATGACCGGCTCCCCGTCCGGCGGCAGCAGGACGGGCGGCGGGTGTCCCGCGGCCGCCGCGGCGCACCGGCCCGCCACCGGGTCGTAGACGGCGTACAGGCACGTCGCTCCCAGCACCGCCGGCTCCGAGCGCTCCGAGCGCTCGGTGCGGGACTCTCCCGCCATCTGCTCCTCGGAGAAGCCGAGTACCAGGTCGTCGAGGTGTGTGAGGAGTTCGCCCGGATCCAGATCGAGGTCGGCGAGGGTCTGCACCGCGGTCCGCAGCCGCGCCATGGCCGCGGTGGCATCGAGGCCATGGCCGACGACATCCCCGACGACGAAGGCGACGCGCAGCGACGGCAGGGGGATCACGTCGAACCAGTCTCCGCCGACGCCGAGGCCGCCGCCCGCCGGCTGGTAGACGCCGACCGTTTCGGCGGCCGCGGAGTCCAGGGCCGAGCGCGGCAGCAGGCTCCGCTGCAGGGTCACCACCGACCGGTGTTCCTTCGTGTAGCGGCGCGCGTTGTCCACGCCGAGTGCGGCCCTGGAGACGACGTCCTGCAGCAGTGCGGCGTCCTCCTCGCCGAACGCGGAAGGCAGCTGACTGCGCCAGACCGTGACGCAGCCGAGGATCAGGCCCCGCGCGTAGAGGGGCATGGCCACGGAGGAGTGGGCTCCGCTCGGGACGAACAGCGGCAGGGCCTTCGGATCCACGCCGAGCTTCGCGTGCAGGACGGCGACGTCCGGCACCAGTACGGGCAGCCCCTTCATGAGGGGACGCATCAGCGTGCTGTCCGTCACGGGAGGGAGCGCCTCTCCCACCGCCAGGAGGTCCTCGGCGGATATCTCCGGGCTCTGTGCGGCGGCGGTCCGGCGCAGGCGGACGTCGCCGCTGGTGTCGAGGCGCGGAGGCTCGTCGCCCACCAGCACGTTCTCGGCGATGTCCACGGTCGCCAGGTCGGCGAAGTCGGGGACGAGCAGATTCACCAGGGTCCCGGCCATCTCGATCACGTCCAGGGAGGTGCCGATGCCGGCGGCGGCGGCCTGGGAGAGCACCGTCCGGCGTCTGCGCGCGTCCCGCTCGGCCGCCTCTTCCGCCGTTTCCGCCGGGGTGAGCAGGACGAGCCACTGCGTGTCCTGCGCGCCCTGCGCGTCGGCGCTGGAGTCGCCCGGAGTGCGAGCCGCGAGCCGGACGACCGTGCAGACCAGCGGGACCTTCGGGCCCGCACGATCGCCGCCGGGAACGGTCATCGGGTGCCCGACCGGTCCCGCATGCGTTCCGGCGCGCGGCAGCGTCCCCAGCAGGGGCACACAGGTCCGGCCCGGCGAGCATTCCAGCAGCGTCGCGGCCCGCTCGGAACGGGCGATGACCACGCCTTCGTCGTCCAGGACGACCGCTGCCGTGTCGCCGGCGGAGGCCGAGGCCGGCCCCGGGCCGCGATGCTCCGGTTCACGCATGTCGCCTCCACGCACCGTGACCTTCAGTATCGTCCCGGAGCGGACACCCGGCGACCCGCGACCCGCGGCACACGTCTCGCCGGGCAGGGGCGAGGCCGGGGCCTGGAGGGGGGTGTCCCTCCAGGCCTCCGGGTCAGGACGGGAGCCATGACCGCCAGGTGGCCTCGTTCTGCTTCACCCAGCGGCCGGCCGCTTCCTGCGGCGACAGCTTCTCCTCGGCGATCATCAGGGCGACGTCGTTCTGCATCTCGGTCGTCCACCGGAACTTCTTCAGGAAGGCCGCGGCGTCACCTCCGCCGTCCGCGAAGCGGGCGTTGAGGAACTTCTGCAGCGGCGTGTGCGGGTACGCGCAGGCCACCTTCTGCGGGTCGGCGTCACAGCCCTCCTCGTAGGCGGGCAGCTGCACCTCCGTCATCGGGACCTTCTCGAACAGCCACTGGGGGTTGTACCAGTAACTCAGGAACGGCTTCTTCTCCTTGGCGAACTGTCTGATCTGGGTGATCTGCGCGGCCTCCGATCCCGCGAACACGACCTGGTAGTCGAGGTCCAGGTTCTTCACGAGGGCCTTGTCGTTCGTCACGTAGGACGGGGATCCGTCCAGGAGCTGGCCCTTGCCGCCGCTCTCCGCCGTGCGGAACTCGGCGGCGTACTTGTCCAGGTTCTTCCAGTCGGTGACGTCCGGGTGCTCCTCCGCGAAGTACGTCGGCACGAACCAGCCGATGTGGCCGGTCACTCCGAGGTCGCCGCCCCGCGCGATCGTCGCCTTGTCGTCGACGTACCGCTTCTCCTGCTCGGGGTGGCCCCAGTCCTCCAGGATGGCGTCCACCCGGCCCTGGCTGAGTGCGTCCCAGGCGGGTACCTCGTCGATCTGTACGGTGTCCACCCGGTAGCCGAGCTCGTGCTCCAGCAGGTACTGGGCGACGGCGACGTTGGCCTGGGCGCCCACCCACGACTGCACGGACAGCGTCACCGTGCGGGAGCCCTTCGCGTCGGCGTACGGGGAGGCCTGGCGGGTCATGTCGGCGGCGCCGCAGCCGGTGAGGGCCGTCAGGGCGACGGCGAGGCCGACCGCGAGTGCGGCGGGGCGGGTGCGTCGTGCGTGAGCCATCTCAGGCCCCCTTTCCGGCGGGGTCGCGGCGTGCTGTCGGCTGGGTGACGCGGTCGAGCATCAGGCCGAGGCAGACGATCGCCGCACCGGCGACCAGACCGGTCGCCAGGTCGCCCTGGGCGAGGCCGAAGACCGCGTCGTAGCCGAGCGCGCCACCCCCCACGAGGCCGCCGATGACGACCACGGCAAGGACCAGCACCACACCCTGGTTGACGGCCAGCAGCAGTGCGGGCCGTGCCAGCGGCAGCTGGACCTGGAGCAGTTGCTGCCGTCCGGTCGCGCCCATCGAGCGTGCGGCCTCCAGCGCGGCCGGGTCCACCGCGCGCACGCCCTGGGCCGTGATCCGCACCACCGCGGGCAGCGCGTAGACCACGGCGGCCGCGGCGGCCGGGGCGCGGCCCACGCCGAAGAGGGCGACGACGGGGATCAGGTACACGAACTGCGGCATCGTCTGGAAGACGTCGAGCACCGGACGCAGCGCGCGCCCCAGGCGGCTGCTGCGGGCCGCGGCGACGCCGAGGGCGAAGCCGATCAGCAGGGTCACGGTGACGGCGGCCAGGACCTGGGACAGGGTGTCGAGCGCCGGGTCCCAGACGCCGAGGACGCCGATCGCGGCCATTGCGAGGACGGCGGTCGTGGCGGTGCGCCAGGTGCCGATGAGCAGGGCGAGTGCGCCGACGGTGAGCAGGACCGTCCACCAGGGCAGCCACTGCATTCCGTCGCGCAGGGGGTTCAGGACCCACGTGGTGAAGTGCCCCGCCCAGTCCGCGGTGCCGCCGACGAGGGGCACTCCGGAGTAGAGGTGGGCGGTCATCCAGTCGACCGTTCCGTTGACGTGCCCGGCGATGTCCACCGTCCACGCGTCGGGCCAGGAGAGCCCGTCGACGAGGCGGCCGCCGACGACGACCGCGGCGGTCAGCAGGGCGGTGACGGACCGGGCGAGCCCGCTCCGGGGGGCCGTGGGGGCGCCGATCCGCTCCCCCGCGGCGGCGGTGACGCGGTCCAGGACGACGGCGAGCAGCACGATCGGCACACCGGCGGCGAGCGCGGCGCCGACGTCGACGGAGGCCAGTGCCTGGTAGACGCGGTCGCCGAGACCGCCCGCGCCGATGACGGACGCGATCACGGCCATTCCCAGCGCCATCATGATCGACTGGTTGACGCCGAGCAGCAGTTCCTTGCGGGCCAGCGGCAGCCGGGCCGTCAGCAGCCGCTGCCTGCCGGTGGCGCCGAGCGAGGTGGCGGCCTCCACGACGCCGGCGTCGGCGTCGCGCAGTCCGAGCGCGGTGAGGCGGGCCATGGGCGGGGCGGCGTAGACGACGGTCGCCAGGACGGCCGCGGGCACGCCGATGCCGAAGACGAGGACGATGGGCAGGAGGTAGGCGAAGGCCGGCAGCACCTGCATGGTGTCCAGCACGGGCCGCAGGATCCGGTGCATACGGTCCGACAGACCGGCGGCCAGCCCGAGGAGACCTCCGAGCAGGACGGACGCGGCGACGGCGACCACCATCAGGGCGAGCGTCTGCATGGTGGGCACCCACATGCCGAGCAGTCCGCACACGGCGAAGGCGGCGGCGGAGGTGAGCGCGAGCCGGACTCCCGCCACCCGCCAGGCCAGCAGTGCGGCGGCGGCGGTGACACCGGCCCAGCCGAGGGCGAGCAGCACCAGGTACACGGCGCGGACGGACACGACCACCGTGTTGCTGACGTGCCCGAAGAAGTAGAGGAAGAGCGGGTGGCCGTCGCGGTTGTCGATGATCCAGTCGCTGGCGCGCCCGAGCGGTCCGGACAGGTCGGCGGAGAGCGACGCCGGCCAGTTCCCGGCGCCCAGGAGTACGCAGCCGAGGACGAGCGCGAGCACCGCGCAGACGCCGATGAGCCGGGCGCGGTGGTGCGCGAGCGTGCGCAGCACACCGGGTCCGCCGTCGGTGGGGGGCGCGGTCGTGGTCGTGGTCGTGGGCGGGGGGGCCTGCGGAGCGGGGGTGAGGGTGGTGGTCATCGGCCCCACCGCCCGGCGTCGGCCGGCACCGCGCCGGCGCCGGCGTCGGCGCCGGCCGTGCCGCACGGCGGCGGCCAGGTCGTATGGCCGTACATCAGGCCACCGCCTTCCCGGTCGCGGCCGGGACCCCGGCGACGACACCGAGGAGTCCCACGTGGTCGACCACCCCGAGGCACCGGCCGTCCTCGACGACGCGCGCGTTCTCGCCGGTACGGGCGACGGCCTCGATGGCCTCGTGGACGGTGGCGCTCGGGGCGAGCGCCGGGCCTGCCTCGGACTCGTCGGCGCGTGCCGGGCGCATCGCCGAGCGCACGGTCAGCACCTGCTCGCGCGGCACGTCACGGACGAAGTCCCGGACGTAGTCGTCGGCGGGGGCGCCGACGATCTCTTCCGGCGTGCCGAGCTGCACGATCCGGCCGTCACGCATCAGCGCGATGCGGTCGCCGAGCTTCAGTGCCTCGCTCAGGTCGTGCGTGATGAAGACCATCGTGCGGCCCTCCTCGCGGTGCAGGCGTACGACCTCCTCCTGCATGTCCCGGCGGATGAGCGGGTCCAGCGCGCTGAACGGCTCGTCGAACAGCAGGACTTCCGGGTCCACTGCGAGGGCGCGGGCCAGGCCGACGCGCTGCTGCTGGCCGCCGGACAACTGGCCCGGCCTGCGGTGCTCCAGGCCGTCCAGGCCGACCTTGGTCGCGAACTCGGCCGCCCGGTCGCGCCGTTCGCCGCGTCCCACGCCCTGGATCTCCAGCCCGTAGGCGATGTTGTCGAGCACCGTCCGGTGCGGGAGCAGCCCGAAGTGCTGGAAGACCATGGCCGCCCGGTGCCGGCGCAGCTCGCGGAGCCGGCCGGTGTCCATGGACAGCACGTCCTCGCCGTCGATGGAGATCGTGCCCGAGGTCGGTTCGATGAGCCGGGTCAGGCAGCGTACGAGCGTGGACTTGCCCGAGCCCGACAGGCCCATGACGACGAAGACCTCGCCCTTGCGGACGTCGAAGGAGACGTCGCGGACGGCGGCGGTGCAGCCGGTGCGTTCGCGCAGCTCGGCCGCGCCGAGGGCGCCGAGCTCCTTGTCCGCGGGCACGCGGTCCGCCTTCGGACCGAAGACCTTCCACAGACCGCGTACGGAGAACACGTGCTCGGCCGGCGGCTGCGGCCCGGTCGCGGTGTGCGGTGTTGCGTGCGGCGTTGTCATCGGGTGGTTCCTCCCAGCAGGTCGGCGCATTTCTCGCCGACCATGAGCACGCCGATCATGGGGTTGACGGCGGTCATGGTGGGGAAGACGGACGCGTCGGCTATCCGGACGCCGTCGAGGCCCCGGATCTTCAGATCGGGCGTGACGACGGCGAGTTCGTCGTCGGCGGCCCCCATCCGGCAGGTGCCGGCGGGGTGGTAGACGGTGTGCGCGACCCGGCGGGCGTACGCGCTGAGTTCCTCGTCGGAGGTCACCTCGGGACCCGGGCACACCTCCCGCTTGAGCCAGCCGGCCAGGGGTTCGCTCGCCGCGATCCGCCGGGCGATGCGGATCCCGTCGACGAGGGTCCGGCCGTCGTAGTCGTCCTCGTCGGTGAAGTACCGGAAGTCGAGCGCGGGCTTGACCTGGGGGTCGGCGCTCGTCAGGTAGAGCCGGCCGCGGCTGCGCGGCTTGGGGATGTTCGGGGTCATCGACACGCCGTGCGCGGGCCGTTCGTAGCCCAGGCGCTCCGGATTGTCGGTGAAGGGGATCTGGTAGAAGTGGAACATCAGGTCGGGGCCCTCGGCTCCTGGGTCCCGGCGGACGAACAGTCCGGCGTCGGAGTCCATCGCGGAGTTCTCCGGGATCGGCCCGTGCGTCTCCCACACGATGACCGACTCGGGGTGGTCGAGCAGGTTCTCCCCGACGCCCGGCAGGTCGTGCACGACGGGGATGCCGAGCTTCTCCAGGTCGGCGCGCGGCCCGATGCCGGAGTGCAGCAGCAGGCGCGGGGTGTCCACGGCCCCGGCGCACACCAGGACCTCGCGCCGGGCGCGTACGACGTGCTCCGCGCCCTCCTTGGTACGGATGTGCACGCCGGTGGCGCGGGTGCCCTCCAGTTCCAGCCGGAACGCCCAGGTCTCCAGGGCTATGTGCAGGTTCGGCCGGTCCAGGAAAGGGTGCAGATAGGCGACGGAGGCGGACGAGCGCTTGTTGTTCTCCGGGTGGTAGGCGAGGTCGAAGAAACCGACGCCTTCGTCGAAGGGGCGCCGGTTGAAGCCCTCTATCCGCGGCACGCCGAGCGCGGTCTGCGCCGCATCGACGAAGTCCCGGGCGATCGCGTTCCGGTCGGCCTCGCCGACGGGGACGATGTTGTTGCGCAGCCGGGCGAAGTAGGGGTGCATGGCTTCCGCGTCCCACCCGTCGGCACCGGCTTCGGCCCACTCGTCCCAGTCGGAGGGGAGGGGTTTGAAGGCGATGAGGGTGTTGTGCGAGGAACAGCCGCCCAGCACCCGCGCACGGCTGTGGCGGATGTGCGAGTTGCCCCGGGGCTGCTCGGTCGTGGGGTAGTCGTAGTCGAGCTCACCGCCGAGCAGGCCCATCCAGCGGCGCAGGGTGAGGACGTCGTCGCGGCCGACGTCGCTGGGGCCGCCCTCGATGACGGCGACGCTGACGCCGGGGTCCTCGGTCAGCCGGGACGCGATGACGGATCCGGCGGTGCCGCCGCCGACGACGACGTAGTCGTACACGTGGTGGTCGTTCATGCTCAGCCCTTCGCCGTCGTCGTGCCCGCGAACCAGCGCACGGGTCGCGGAGCGAGGTTCTGGTAGATGTGCTTGGCCTCGCGGTATTCGGCGAGACCGCCGGGGCCCAGCTCGCGGCCGATGCCGGACTTCCCGAAGCCGCCCCATTCCGCCTGCGGCAGGTAGGGATGGAAGTCGTTGATCCAGACGGTGCCGTGCCGCAGCAGGCCGGCGACCCGCCGGGCCCGGTGTTCGTCGGAGGTCCACACCGCTCCGGCGAGGCCGTACTCGGTGTCGTTGGCGAGGGCGACGGCCTCTTCCTCCGTGCGGAAGGTCTCCACGGTGAGGACGGGGCCGAAGACCTCCTCGCGGACGACGCGCATGCCGCGGTGGCACCGGTCGAGGACCGTGGGCCGGAAGAAGTAGCCGGGGCCGGCCGGCCTCCCGCCGCCCGCGCGCAGGACCGCGCCCTCGGCGAGGGCGGACGCCACGTACGCCTCGGTCCGCGCCAGCTGGGCCGCGGAGACGAGCGGGCCGCACTCGACGCCCGCGTCGGTGCCGCGTCCCAGCCGGATCAGTTCGGCCCGGCGGGAGAGCTCGGCGACGAAACGGTCGCGCAGCGGCTCCTCGACGATGAGGCGGGAGCCGGCGGAGCAGACCTGGCCGCTGTGGATGAAGGCGGCGTTGAGCGCCTGGTCGACGGCGGTGTCGAAGCCGTCGGGCGTCGAACAGGCGTCGGCGAAGACGACGTTGGGGTTCTTGCCGCCCAGTTCGAGTGCGACCTTCTTGACGCTGTCGGCCGCGGACCGGGCGACCTTCGTGCCGCTGACGAGACCGCCCGTGAACGAGACGAGGTCGACATCGGGGTGCTCGGCCAGCCGGGCGCCGACCGTGTCGCCCGGACCGGTGACGACGTTGGCCGCGCCGAGCGGCAGGCCGGCTTCCAGGAGCAGTTCGACCAGCACGACGGTGGTCAGCGGGGTGATCTCGCTGGGCTTGATCACGAAGGTGTTGCCGGCGGCGAGCGCGGGCGCGATCTTCCAGCTGGCCTGGAGCAGCGGGTAGTTCCACGGAGTGATCAGGGCGCAGACGCCGACCGGCTCGTGCACGACGACGCTGCGGATCTCGTCCGAACCGGCGTCGACGACCCGTCCGCCGCCGTTCTCGTTCTCCACGAGGCCGGCGAAGTAGCGGAAGGCGTCGCGGACGCAGTCGACGTCGATGCGGCCTTCCTCCAGCGTCTTGCCCGCGTCCCGGCTCTCCAGGGCGCCGATCCGCTCGCGGTCGCGCTCCAGCAGTGCGGCGACCCGGCGCAGCAGGGCGGCCCGCTCGGCGACGGGCGTGCGCGGCCAGGCACCGAAGTCGAACGCGGCGCGCGCCGCGGCCACGGCGTCGTCGGTGTCCGGGACGCCGCCCTCCGCCACGACCTCGAAGGGGGTCGCGTCGACGGGGTCGATGATCTCGCGCGTGGCGCCGGACAGGGCTGCGCGCCACTCTCCGCCCACGTGGATGGTCTGCTGTGCTGCCGTCACGGTACGTATTGCCTTTCGTTCCTTTGAGTCCCCCTGTCGGTCAGACCGACTTGGTCCGGCCGCCTGCCCCGACTCCCGAAACCCATGCGCAATGCATTGCAGAGAGTGTTCTGCTTCACGCGCCAAAACGCCCGAAAAATGGACATAGGGAACGACTCTTCGGTGGGGGCGCGGCGGATGCACCCGCAGGCAGCTGGGCGTCCCCGCCCGGGTGAGGTCCGTCGTGTCGTGCCTGGCAGCCGGCCGGAGGGACGGGTGACCCCATGACGCCTCTGACGAGCGACACCGTCGCGGCCGAGGGCGGTGTCCCGGCCCGCCCGGACGCGGAGGTACGGCGCACCCTGGGCGGAATCGCCGGCACCCTGCTCCGCACCTATGACGGCCGGCGCACCGCCCGGATGCCGGGACAGACCCTCGGCACCGACACCTGTCCGCCAAGGCCGTACGTCGGGCCGGCCGGCTCCCTGCGCTTCCACGCGAGGACCGGGAAGCAGGTCCACGTCGACCGCGCCGTGCCGGTGGGGGAACACCTGCTGAGGGCCGCGGGGCAGGAGAGCGACACCTGCACCCGACGACCGGCGACGTCCGCGCGCCGGCAGTGTCGAGCGGTACGGCGGTCCGGCGCGCCGGGGGGGACGTCACGCCTTCGTGAAGTACTCCTACAGCCCCGGCCTCTTCGAGCGACATCGCCGGAACGAGGACGGCATCGCCTTCCCCGGCCGCCGGCTCAACCCCGGGCCGCACCCAGAAGAGCCGGTTGCCGGCGGCGCCGAAGGTGCGCCGGTAGGCCCGGCGCCCCGTCGCGATCGAACTTCCGGCCTCGTCCCGGCTGTACCGGGCCCGTGCTCAGCACCTGGACCTGGACCTGGACCTGGTTGCAGACGGTCGCGCCGCGGGGCTGCGGGGCGCCTTCGACTGCACGTCACTTCCGGTGAGGTGCAGGTCACGTCTCCCGGAGCGGTGCGTACGCCTCGGGTTCCAGGCCGAACGTCCAGGCCACGCCCTGGCGGGCGGTCCGGGTCGTCGGCGGTACCCGCAGCCAGTAGGTGCGGCTGGTGCCGTCGGGCTCCGGCGTCGAGTTGACGACCTCCACCATCGCGACGGCCTCGTCGTCCGGCATGGGTATGCGCCACAGGACACCCGTCTCGTCCCGGTGCACGGGGGCGGCCCCCGACTCCCGCAGATAGCGGTCGTACCCGTAGAACTCCAGCATCACCCGGCGCAGTTCGGCGTTCGCCTCCTCCCGGATCCGCTCCGGCGTCAGAGTGCCCAGTCCGGCCAGGAATTCGGCCGGAACGGGCATGCCCCGCCACGCGTACAGCGCGAACCCGTCGGGGAACGCCAGCGCCGGGCCGTCCCCGCGGTCCAGCCTGCCCGCCTCGTCCCGGTGCAGCTCCACCGGGCGCTCGCACAGCACGGCCAGCCGTTCGTAGGGCCACCACCAGCCGGCCGAGCGGGCCAGGACACCGAGTCCGTGCAGGGGTGTGCCCTCCTGCGTGTCGAAGGCGCACAGCCAGGCCGCGTCGTGCTGCCCGAGCACCGCGTCCAGGAGGAGCAGGCGCAGCGACCCCTCCGCGGCCGCGGGGGCCTCGGCCCCGGCCGTCAGCTCCTCGACGAGACCGCTGCGGACCCGTTCCGCCAGGCGTTCCGTGTTCTCCCACAGGCGGCCGCCCGTCGCACTCCAGTGCCGCCCCCAGCCCTGCGGGCCGAGCCTCCGCTGTGCCCGGTCCCGCTCGGCGGCCCACGGCGCGCTGCGCACCGCCTCCCGTACGCCGCGCCCGCGCGCGGCCGGCCCGCACGGCCCGTCGTCCCCGCCGAGCAGGCGCACCGCTTCCCTGGGCGAGTCCGCCCAGACGATCCGCTCCGGCTCCGCCAGGCCCGCGGCCCGGTACGCCAGGCGCACCCCGGCCTCCGCGGCCACGCGGTCGGCCGGCCCGGTGGCCGCCGCGGCCGCCCTCCACACGTCGATGTCCGTCGTCACGATCCCGCTCCCCCCACTGTCCGACACGCTGTCAGTCCGCCACGATCCGTACCGCTCCGGGCAGGTACTCGCGCTGTCGCACGACCCGGTACCAGCCCTTGGGCAGGGGTATCGCGGCGTGCTCCTCGTGCACCACCCGCCCGCCGTCCGGGAGATGGAGCAGCAGCGGACCGAAGTCCCCCGGCTCGCGGACGAGCCGCCCGGGCCCGAGCACTGCGTGGGCGTGCCCGGTGACCTCGCCCAGTGCGAGGACCATCCGGCCCCGCCCGTCCCGCGGCTCCTGTTCCGCGTCGGCCGCGTGCGGCGGCACCGCCGACTCGTCGAGCGGCACGATGAGCACGTCCCCCTGCCGGTACATGGGTGTCCCCTTCTCCCGCGCCGCCCGGTGCGCCGCGTTCTTCTCCGAAGGTAGGGGGCACGTCTGACAACGGCCTTCCGCCCGGCCCGCACCCGGCCCGCACCCGCCCCGCGTCCCCTGTGCACCGGCCCCTGCCTCGGCCCCTGTCAGTGCCCCTTGGTACAACTTGCAGCACATCGGACGCGACAGGCGAGGAACGGCGGGCACCCCATGAGTTACCCGAGACACCTGACGGAATCGTGCGGGCTGCCCGTCTTCGACTTCCCGACCCCGGAGGACGCGGACACGACCCCGCTGCCCGCGGCGGACGCCGTCGCGTGGCGGATCTCCTGCGACAGCTACGACAGCGAGGAGAGCTGGACCGAGGCGTTCGCCCGGTTCACCGCCGCGGTCGACACCACCCTGGTCCGCGCGATCGTCGTCGGCTCCTGGGAGGAGGCCTACGACACCGGGCCCGAGGAGATCATCGACGCCCTCCTCGACGCACGCCTGCGCCTGCCCGCGCTGAGGGGCCTGTTCCTCGGGGACATGGAGTCCGAGCAGTGCGAGATCTCCTGGATCAACCAGAGCGACGTCGGCCCGCTCCTCGACGGCTTCCCGGAGCTGGAGGAGTTCGGCGTGCGCGGCGGCTCCGGACTGGTCTTCCCCGCCGTCACGCACCGCAGGCTGCACTCCCTGACCGTGGAGACCGGCGGCATGCCCGCCGAGGCGGTCCGCGGCGTCGCCGCCAGTGACCTGCCCGCCCTGGTCCACCTCGACCTGTGGCTCGGCACGAGCGAGTACGGCGGGGACGCGGCGATCACCGACCTGGCACCGATCCTCGACGGCGACCGCCTGCCGCGCCTGCGTCACCTGGGCCTGCGCAACAGCGACATCCAGGACGAGATCGCCACCGCCGTCGCGTCCGCTCCCGTCGTCGCCCGCCTCGAGACCTTCGACCTGTCGATGGGCGTCCTCACCGACCAGGGCGGCGCCGCCCTGCTCTCCGGACAGCCCCTGACGCACCTCAAGAAGCTGGACCTGCACCACAACTACCTCGGTGCGCCGCTGCGCGAGCGCTTCCAGGAGGTTCTCGGCGGCGCCGGCGTCACCCTCGACCTGGACCGCGGCCACGCCGAAGAGGACGAGGACGACGGCCGGGTCTGGCGCTACGTCGCCGTCGGCGAGTAGCGCGCGGGCCATGACGGATCACGCACCACCGCCGCGCTGGGCGGTCGTCGGCAATCCGGAGAACCGGCGCGTCGCCCTGTTCTCCGGGGCGCTGCGCGACGCCGGGCTGCCCGCGCCGCGTGTCGTGCCCTGGACGGACGTCCTGCGCGGCGGCGGCGCGGCCTTCGCCGCGGACGAGATCGTGCGGATCGAGTCGCCCGGGGAGAACGCCGAGGTCGACCGGCTCCTGCGCGGCGCCGGCGACCCCACCCGGGTGGAGGGCGGGGCCCGCTGGTACGCCGCCTTCACGGGGGCGGTCCGGTCGCTGACCGGCGGCCTGCGCCTGGACGACCCCGACGAGCTGGCCGTCCTCTTCGACAAGCGGCTCTGCCACGAGGTCCTCGCCCGCGCCGGGGTCCCCGTGCCGCGGTCGCCGACCTCCGGCGGCGACGCCCCCGTACGCGGCTGGGAGGACGTACGGGCCCTCATGGCCGCGCACGGCATGCCGCGGGTGTTCCTGAAGCCGGCCCACGGGTCCTCGGCCGCCGGGGTCGTGGCCGTCGAGACGGCCGCCGGGGGCCGGATCAGGGCGATCACCTCCGTGGAGAGCGCGGAGGGCGGCCGGCTGCACAACTCCCTGCGGGTACGGCGCCTCACGCGCGAGCCGGAGGTCGCCGCGCTGGTCGACGCCCTCGCCCCCGACGGACTCCACGTCGAACGCTGGTGGCCCAAGGCCTCCCTCGGGGACGGGGCGGCCGACCTGCGCGTGGTCGTCGTGGCCGGCCGGGCCACTCACGCCGTGGTCCGCACCAGCCGGACCCCCATGACGAACCTCCATCTCGGCGGCCGGCGAGGCGACCTGGCCGCCGCGGTCCGGGCGGCGGGCCCCGCCTGGGCCGAGGCCCTGCGGACCTGCGAGCGGGCGGCCGCCTGCTTCCCGAACACCCTCTGCGTCGGTGTGGACCTGCTGCCCGCGGTCGGCTGGCGCCGGTTCGCCGTCGCCGAGGTCAACGCCTTCGGCGACCTCCTGCCGGGCCTGACCGGACTGCCCGGAAGCGGCGCCGAGGGCCAGGACACCTATGCCGCGCAGGTGGCCGCCGCCATCCGAAGACACGTACAGCACCACCCCACGAGGAACCACCGTGCACCCGCCTGAGACCCCAGCGCCCCCGCTCCCGCTCCCCGACATGAACGAGGTCGTCGGCCGCGACGACCTGCTCCTGCTCACCCTGGACACCCTGCGCCACGACGTCGCCGTCGAACTGGCCGCCGCCGGACGCATTCCGAACCTGGCCCGGCACCTGCCCGGGGGCGTCTGGGAGGAGCGGCACGCCCCGGGCAGCTTCACCTACGCCTCCCATCAGGCGATGTTCGCCGGCTTCCTGCCCACCCCCGCCCGGCCCGGCCCGCACCCCCGCCTGTTCGCCGCCCGTTTCGCCGGCAGCGAGAGCACCGCCGGCCGCACGTACGTCTTCGACACCCCCGACCTGGTGTCCGGCCTCGCCGCGGCCGGGTACCGCACGGTGTGTGTCGGCGGCGTCGGCTTCTTCAACAAGCAGGGCGCGCTGGGCGGCGTGCTCCCCGGCATGTTCCAGGAGAGCCACTGGGAACCGGCCTTCGGTGTCGCGTCGCCCACCTCCTTCGAGGCACAGGTCGAGCGGGCCGAACAGGTCGTCGCCGCGCTCCCCGCCGAGCAGCGGCTGTTCCTCTTCGTCAACGCCTCGGCGCTGCACCAGCCCAACTGGTTCCACCTAGCCGGCGCCACCGCCGAAGCCGGTGACACGCGGGCCACCCACGCCGCCGCCCTCGAATACATCGACCGGCACATCGGCCGGCTGTTCACCGCCATGAGCTCCCGCCGCCGCTGCTTCGCCATCGTCTGCTCCGACCACGGCACCACCTACGGCGACGACGGCTACACCGGCCACCGCCTCGCCCACGAGGCCGTCTGGACCGTGCCGTACGCCCACTTCTTCCTGGAGCCGTCCGCATGACCGCCCTCGCGCCCGCCCCGATCCCGGCCACCGCACCGCCCGAGCTCCGCCCGTACAGCTCCTACGTGTACGCCTATCCCCACAAGACCGCCTACCGGCCGCTGCCCGAGCGGCCCGCCCTGCGGGACCTGTGGCACGGCGAACGCAAGGACGCCCTCTCCCTCTACCTCCACATACCCTTCTGCGAGGTCCGCTGCGGCTTCTGCAACCTCTTCACCCGCATCGGCGCCCCCGACGGGCTCACCGGCCGCTACCTCGACGCCCTGGAGCGCCAGGCCACCGCCGTCCGCGACGCCCTCGGCGACGACGGCCCGGTCTCCTTCGCCAACGCCGCCTTCGGCGGCGGGACGCCCACCTTCCTGACGGCCCCCGAACTGGAACGGCTCTGCGACATCGCCGAGCGGCGCATGGGCGCCGACCTGCGCGCCGTCCCGCTGTCCGTCGAGACGTCCCCGGCCACCGCCACCGCCGACCGGCTCGCCGTCCTCGCCGAGCGCGGCGCCACCCGTGTCAGCATCGGCGTCCAGAGCTTCGTCGCCGAGGAGGCCCGCGCGGCCGTGCGCCCCCAGCGCCGCGCCGACGTCGAGGCGGCGCTCGGCCGGATCCGCGACGCCCGCGTCCCCGTCCTCAACATCGACCTCATCTACGGCATCGACGGCCAGACCCCCGCCACCTGGCGGACCTCCCTGGACGCCGCCCTCGCCTGGCGCCCCGAGGAGCTGTACCTGTACCCCTTGTACGTCCGCCCGCTCACCGGGCTCGCCCGGCGCACCGCCCTGACCGACCGTGCCTGGGACGAGCAGCGCCTGAACCTCTACCGGCAGGGCCGGGACCACCTCCTCGCGCACGGCTACGAGCAGGTGTCGATGCGCATGTTCCGGCTGGCCGGTACGGCGCCCCAGGGCCCGGACGACCACGCCTGCCAGACCGACGGCATGATCGGCCTGGGCTGCGGCGCCCGTTCCTACACCTCCTCGCTGCACTACTCGTTCGACTACGCGGTCGACATGGGCGAGATCCGCGGGATCATCGACGACTACACCGCCACCGACGACTTCACCCGTGCCGTCCACGGCCGTCCCACCAACGGCGACGAGGCGCGCCGCCGCCACCTCCTCCAGTCGCTACTCCAGGCGCAGGGCATGCCGGTCGCCGACTACCGGGAGCGGTTCGGCGCCGGCCCGCACGAGGACTTCCCCGCCGAACTGGCCGCGTTCGCCGCCCGCGGCTGGCTCGACGAGGACGGCACCGGCCCGCTGCTGCGTCTCAGCCCCGAGGGCCTGGCCCACTCGGACGCGCTCGGGCCCGAGCTGTTCTCGCCGGCCGTACGGGCCGCGATGGCCGCCTACGAGGCCAAGTAGCCGCCGTGGACCTCACCCTGCTCTACCGCGGCCCGTTGGCCTCCTGCGACTACGACTGCCCGTACTGCCCCTTCGCCAAGCGGCGCGACACCACGGCCCAGCTGCGCGCCGACCGGGCCGCCCTCGAACGGTTCACCGGCTGGGCGCGCTCCCGCGCCGGGGAGGACCGGCTCTCCCTGCTGTTCACCCCGTGGGGCGAGGGGCTGGTGCGCTCCTGGTACCGCCGCGCCCTCGTCGACCTCTCGCACCAGCCGCACGTGGAGCGCGTCGCCATCCAGACCAACCTGAGCTGCCGCACGGACTGGCTCGCGGAGGCCGACCCCGACACGCTCGCCCTGTGGTGCACCTACCACCCGGGGCAGACCCCGTACGACCGCTTCCTGGCCAAGCTGCGTGACCTCGCCGACCGGGGCATCCGCCACAGCGTCGGCATCGTCGGCCTCCCCGAGAACCTGGAACACGCCCGCAGGCTGCGCGCCGACCTGCCCGCCCACGTCTACCTGTGGGTGAACGCGGCCGACGGCCACGGCTACACCGACGACGAGGCCGGCCTGTGGACCGCCCTCGACCCGCTGTTCCCGTACAGCCGGCACCCGCACCGCTCGGCCGGACTGCCGTGCCGCACCGGCGAGTCGGTGATCTCGGTGGACGGCGACGGCACGGTCCGCCGCTGCCACTTCGTCCGCGCCGAGCTCGGCAACCTCTACGACGGCTCCTACCGGACGGCGCTCGGTCCCCGTCCGTGCCCGCTGACCACCTGCGACTGCCACATCGGCTACGTCCACCTGGAGACGCTGCCGCTCTACGACGTCTTCGCGGGCGGTGTCCTCGAACGCGTCCCGGCGGCCGTTCCCCGCCCGGTCGGCCGTCCCGCCGTAGATCTCCCGGACCCCACGGCAACGCTATAAACTTAGGCTCGCCTAACTCCCTTCGCCGCTAGGAGACTTCATGCCCTCGGAGACCGTCTTCGCCGCATACGGGCTGCCCGGCGAGCCGGGGTCCGAGGAGTTCTGGGCGGCAGTCGCGGGGCCCGGATCGCTGCCTGCCGAGGGCGGTGGCTGGACGACCCTGTTCCTGTGGCGGGGCGCCGCGGCGGGCCTGGCCTTCGAGAGCTGGTCGGACGACGTGCCGCTGCGCCGCTGGCGCGAGACGGACTGCTGGTACGCCGAGGTCCGCATGCCCGCGCGGCTTCGGGTGACGTACCGGTTCCTCGTGGACGGCACGGCGTACGCCGACCCGTTCAACCCGGCCGGGGCGGGCGGTGACCGGTCCGTCGCCGCCACCCCGGACGCCCCGGCCCAGCCTCACTGGCCCGCCTTCGGGGCCGAGGACGTCCTGCCCGTGCCGCGGACCCGGCTCCGCTGGGCGAGCGAGCGCCTCGGCGGGCGGCGGACCGTACGGGTCCACCCGGCGGGCGGCGGCGGACCCGTGGTGCTGCTGCTGGACGGGGACGACTGGCTGTACCTGCACCCGGCGATGACCGCCTTCGACTCCGCCGTCGCCGCCGGCGAGATGCCCCCCGTCACGCTCGTCTTCCTGCCGACGCGGGACCGGGAGGCCGAGTTCGGGTGCCGGCCGGAGCTGTGGGAGGCGGTCCGGGACGAACTGCTGCCGCTGGTCGCGGAGTCCGGCGTCCCCGTGGACGGGGACCGGCTGGTGGTCGCCGGGCAGAGTCTGGGCGGGCTGAGCGCGGTGTACGCGGCGCTGGAGTTCCCGGACCTGGTGTCCCGGGTCGCCTGCCAGTCGGCCTCGCTGTGGTGGACGCCCGAGGCGGTGGGGTCGGCGGACCCGCTGGGCGGCCCGGTGGGCGGCTCCGTCGCCGCACGCCTGCGGGAGCGCCCCGACCTGTCCGGCCTGCGGATCGCCTTCGACCTGGGAGAACACGAGACGCGGATGCTGCCCCACTGCGAGCTGGTCGAGACCCTGGCCGAGCGGGCCGGGGCGACCGTGCGGGCCTCGCGGTCGGCGTCGGGCCACGACCGCGCGGGCTGGCGCCAGGCCCTGCTCCGGGACGTGGCCTGGGCGCTCGGCTGACCACCGTCTCCAGGGGTCAACGGGCCACCGCCAGGCAGTACTCCTCGTCTCCGGCGAGGAGGTTGCGGTGGGTGCCCTCGGCCGTGATGACCCCCTCGTCCAGGACGAGCACACGGTCGGCGGCGTCCAGGAGGGCCGGGCTGCTGGTGATCACGACGGTGGTGCGACCGCGGCGCAGCTTCGCGATGTTGCGTGCGATGAGCTGCTCGGTGACCGCGTCGACGGCCGTGGTCGGATCGTGCAGGACGAGGATGTCGGAGTCGGCGGCCAGGGCGCGGGCCAGGGACAGCCGTTGGCGCTGTCCGCCGGAGAGGTTCGCGCCGCGGTCGCGGACGCCGTGGTCGAGTCCTTCGCGGTGGAGAGCGACGACGTCGGTGAGCATGGACGCCTCGACGGCCGCATCGACGGTGCGGCCGGTGCCCGACGGGTCGATGTTCGTGCGGAGGGTGCCCGCGAAGATCTCCCCGTCGTACGGGTTCACCAGCATGTGCTCGCGGACCGCCTCGACCGACAGGGCGGCGAGCTCCTCCCCGCCGATCCGCACCGCTCCTTCGTACGCGTGCGGCGGGACCTTCACGGCCAGGATCGCGGCGAGGTCGGCCGCCGCGCGTGGCTGGTAGACGGCGATCGCCACAAACTCACCCGCCGGTACCTGGAACTTCAGGGCGCGCAGGGTCCCGTACCGGACGCAGTCGACCTCCAGACCGCCGCCGGCGGCCGGGCGCTCCGTCCCGTGGGCGGCCACCGGGGGCGCGGCCAGCACCAGCGCCATGCGCTCGGCCGAAGCGCGGGCCATCATCACGTACTTGGGCATGTCCGAGAACAGCTTCAGCGGTTCCATGATGAACTGGGCGAGCCCCACGGCCATGACGAGCTCCCCGACGGTGATGTGGCCGTTGAAGGCCAGCCAGCCGGCCGTCAGGGTCACGCCGGCGGCGAGCGCCGCGTTGAGGGCCATGGCGGTGCCCGCGTACACGCCGTTCACCCCGGCCACGGTGATCGCCTGGTGCTTGGCCTCCGTGCTGACCTTCCGGTAGGACCGGAAGGCCGCGTGGTTGCCGCCGAAGCCGTGCAGCGGGCGCAGGCCGGTGATCAGGTCGGCCACCTTCGCGCCCGCCCGGGCCACCCGGGCCTGCTGTTCGCGGGTGCTGGAGCCGATCCGCCGGGACATCACGCTCAGGACGGAGAGGATCAGGGCGGTGCCCGCGATCACCAGCAGGCCGAGCCGGAGGTCGGCCAGTCCCAGCGCGACCGCCGCGACCAGCACGGCGACCAGTGAGCTGATCAGCAGCGGCACCACCTCGATGATGTCGGCCGTCTGGTCGGCGTCCTCGGTGGCGATGGTCAGCACCTCGCCGGACTTCAGGCCGGCGTCCCTGGCGACCGGCTCCAGCCCGCAGTCCGCGACCCGCACCCGCCAGCGGTGCGCCTCGGTCGTGTTGGCCTTCTGCAGGATGCGCATGCCGAACCGCCACGACAGCGACACGGTCGTGATGATCACGGCCAGCGCGCCGATCGACAGGGCGAGCGCACCGGGGCCGCGGTCCTGCATCGTGTGCTCGACGATCAGGCCGAGCGCGATGGGGAAGGCCGTCTCACCGGCCTGGTAGAGGCCCATGAGGACGGTGCCCCAGGTCATGGCGCCGATGTTGCGGCGCAGGGCGGCCTTGAGGATGTCGGACCCCGGTCGGGGCCGCTGGGTGTCAGGCGTTTTCATCGAGGTGGCGGGCAATCATTTCCGGGGTTCGCAGGGTGAACAGATCGCGGACCGTGATCACGGGACCGTACTCCCGGCGGAGGAGGCCGATCAGCCGCACCGCCAGCATGGAGTGCCCTCCCAGGGACACGAAATCACTCAAAGCGCTCACCTCGTCGTCGTCCAGGTCGAGTGCTTCGGCGAAGAACTCGCACACGACGGTCTCGGTCCCGGTCTCCGGGCCGCGCTCCCCCGCCGTGGTCAGCGTGCCCAGTGGCCGGGCCTCCGGCAACGCCTTGGTGTCCGCCTTCCCGTTCACGGTCAGCGGGATGCGGTCGACCTGGGCGTAGTGCGTCGGGCGCAGGAAGTCCGGCAGCCCGGCCCCCACCTCGGCGGCGACCGCCGCCAGGTCGGGGCCGCCCGGGCCGCCGAGTACGAGGTAGGCGGCCAGCCGGTACGCGCCGTCGACCTGCGGGTCGGGCTGGGCGACCGCGGCGACGAACCGCACCGCCGGGTGCGCGGCGAACGCGGCCTCGACCTCGCCCGGTTCGACGCGGTGTCCGCGGATCTTGACCTGCTGGTCGGTGCGGCCCAGGTACATCAGGTTCCCGTCGGGCCGCCGGGCCACCAGGTCCCCGGTGCGGTACATGCGTTCGCCGGGCGCTCCGAACGGGCAGGCAACGAACCGGTCGGCGGTCTGTGCGGGCTGCCCGAGGTAGCCGCGCGCGATGCCGATGCCCGCCACGTACAGCTCGCCGGGGACGTTGTCCGGCAGCGGTCGCAGCCACGGGTCCAGGACGTACACGTCCGTGTTGTCGATGGGCACGCCCACCACCGGGTCCTGGCATTCGAAGGTGCCGACGCCCAGGGTGTTGATGGTGTATTCGGTGGGGCCGTACAGGTTGTAGCCGGCCGTGCCCTCGGTGTCGGCGAGGCGCTGCCACAGGGTCGGGGTGACGGCCTCGCCGCCCAGCAGCACCAGGGCGGGCCGGCGCCCGGGGTGGTCGAGAAGGCCCTCGGCCACCAGCTGCTGTGCGTAGGTCGGGGTCACGTTGATGACGTCGATCCCGTGCTCCAGGCAGTACTCGACCAGGCGGGGGGCGTCACGGCGCAGTTCCTCGTCGCAGATGTGCACCTCGTGGCCGTCGGCGAGCCAGAGCAGTTCCTCCCACGACATGTCGAAGGCGAAGGACACGGTGTGGGCGATGCGGAAGACCCGGTGGCCGTGGTCCGCGAGCACCGGCTCGAAGATCCGGCGCTGGTGGTTGATCAGCATGTTGGTGAGCCCGGCGTACTCGGTCACCACGCCCTTCGGCCTGCCGGTGGATCCGGAGGTGTAGATCGTGTACGCGGGGTGGCGCAGGCGGTCCGGGTCGTCGGGTGCGAAGGTCACGAACGGCTCGGCCCCGGGGAGGGGCCGGTCCAGTTCGATCAGGTCGCCGGTCAGCCGGGGGGACACGGCGCTCACGGTGAGGGTCACGTGCGGACGGGCGTCCGCGACTATGGCGGCGATCCGCTCGTCCGGGTGGTCGAGCTCCAGCGGCACGTACGCGGCGCCCACGCGCAGCACGGCGAAGAGCGCGACGATCGAGTCGAGGGAGCGCGGGACGGCGAGGGCCACCGTCGTCCCGGGTCCGATGCCGCGTGCGGCGAGCACGCCCGCCAGCTCCCGGCTGCGGTCGCGGAGCCGTTCGAAGGTCATGGTCCGGCCGTGGGCGACGAGCGCGACCCGCCGTGGATCGCGGTCGGCCGCCAGGTCGAACCGGTCGACCACGGTGTCCGTGCCGACCTCCGTGCGTACGGCGGGCACCGGCTCGGGGCCCGCGCCCGGCAGCGTGCCCACCGGCCCGGTGGAGCGGGCCAGGTCCCCGAGCAGGTCCAGGTAGCCGTCGAGGAGCCCCCGGGCGGCCGCGGTGTCGTGGTCGCGGTACTCCAGCTTGACCGTGAGCCGGTCGCCGGGGGTGACGACCCAGGTGAACGGATAGTGCGTGGAGTCGTCGGCCCGGACGGCGGTGATGCCGTGCCGGGCGTTCATCTCGGCGAAGGCGTCCATGTCCAGGAAGTTCTGGAGCACGAACAGGTTGTCGAACAGGGTGTCGTGGCCGCCGGCCCGCTGGATCTCGCCGAGTCCGAGGTGCTCGTGCTCCATCGCCTCGACCCGGGCCGCCTGTACGGCCGTCAGGTAGTCCCGGACGGTGTCGTCCGGCCGGGCCCTGGTCCACATGGGCAGGGTGTTGAGCAGGACGCCGACGACCTCGGAGAGGTCCTCGCCCTCGCGGCCGGAGACGGTCACGCCGAACACGGCGTCGGCGCGGCCGGTGCGGGCTCCGAGCAGGAGCCCGAACGCGCCGGTCAGCACCGAGTTGAGGGTGACGCCGTGCTGCCGGGCGAGGTCCCGCAGCAGCTGCGACGCTTCGGCGGAGAGGGTGTGCACGAGTGTCCGGGGCAGGTCGTCGACCAGGGCCGGCGCCGGGCCGGCCAGCAGCGTCGGCCCGGGGAGGCCGGCCAGGTGCTGTGCCCAGAAGCGTTCCGAGACGGCCGGGTCCCTGGCGTCGAGCGCCCGGGCGTGGTCCTCGAAGCTCGGGGTCGCCGGGGTCGCGGGCGTCAGCGTGCCCGCGACGGCGGCCTCGTAGGCGTCGAACAGGTCCCGCAGCACGATCTCGCGGGACCAGCCGTCCCACAGCAGCAGGTGGTAGCTGAGCAGCAGGCCGTCGCGGTCGCCGGGCAGCCGCACCACGGTCAGGCGGATCAGCGGCGGCTCACCGGGGTCGAATCCGGTGTCGCGGTCGCGGGCGAGCAGGGCGTCGACCTCCTCCTCCGTCGCGAGGCCGACCGTACGGACGCCGACCCGCCGGCCCGCGCCCAGGACCTGGACGGCCTTGCCGTCGTCGTCGGTGGTGAAGCCGGCGCCCACGGCCGGGTGCCGGGCGATCACCCAGGCCATCGCCTCGGCCAGTGCGTCGGTGTCCAGGCGCCGGTCGAAGGTGAACCAGCTCTGCGCGACGTAGTGTCCGGCCGGGCCCGCCAGCTGCGCCTGGAAGAACAGGCCGCGCTGGAGCGGGGTGACCGGCGCCGTGCGCTCGGCGGTCGTGGCGGCGGCCGCGACGAGTTCCAGGGCGGCGCGCCAGTGCCCGGTGATCTCGTCGGGTACGCCCTCGGCCAGGGTGAACACCGCGTGCAGGCTTCCGGTGGCCGCGTCGGTCCAGGCGTTGACCTCGACGGCGTACGGGCTGCCCTCGTCGGCGCCGGTGAGGTGGAGGGCCTGCGACTCGGCGCCCCGGCCGAGGTAGTTGAACAGCACCTGCGGGCGGGCGGTGAGCAGCGGGGCCGTCTGCGGGTTGAGGTACCGGAGCCCGCCGTACGCGAGGTGTGCGCGCTCGTCCGGCTGGCGTTCGGCGACCTCGCGGGCCGCGGCGACGGGGTCGGTGTGCGGCGTGAGGCGCACGGGGGCGATGGCGGTGAACCAGCCGACCGTACGGGTGTAGTCGTGGTGTTCCGATGCCGGGACCCGGCCGTGCCGCTCCAGCTCGATCGCCAGATCGGTGGGCGAGGGCTGGATGCGGGTGAGCGCGGTGCGCAGCGCGCCGCACAGCAGCTCGGTGAGGCCGATGCCGAGTGCGGCGGGCGCGGAGCGTGTCACCCGGTCGCTGATGTCGGGCGGGAGGACGACCGTGGTCTCGCGCGGCCGCTCGGCCACGGGCAGCAGCGGAGGTGCCTGGAGGGTGGTGATCCAGTGCCCGAGGCCCTCGGTCTCCTGGGCCGACCGGTCGGCCAGTGCCTGCGCGTAGGCGGCGTAGGAGGTGGTCGGCGGCGCGAGCGGGTTGCCGCGCAGGGCAGTGGCGATGTCGTCGAGCAGGATCAGCCAGGAGACGGCGTCGACGGCGAGGTGGTGCACGGTGACCACGAGGGTCCGGGTCGCCTCCAGCCAGGAGAACGCGATGACGTCCCCGGTCTCGGGGTCGAGCCGTCCGGCGGCTTCGTCCGCCGCGGCCGTCGCGTCGGGCGCGTCGCTGCGTACGACGGTGACCGCGCGGGCGGGTTCGGTGCGCAGGGACCACACCCCGTGCTCGGTGCGCAGCCGCAGCCTCAGGGCCGGGTGTGCGGCGACGACGGCGTTCGCGGCGCGCTCGGCGTCGGCGTGGCCGGTGCCCTCGGCCGCGACCAGGGAGCGGGCCTGGGCGAACCGGGCGAGGGATCCGCCGAGTTCGCGCCGGCGCAGGATGATCGGGGTCGGGGTCAGCGGGCCGTCCTCGCGGGGTACGGGTGCGCCGGGCGCGGCGGGGTGCGGGGTGCTCGTCGCCAGGTGCTCGGCGAGCGCGCGGGGGGTCTTGAGCAGGAACACGTCCCGGGGGGCGATGGCGAGGCCCAGGGCCCTGGCCCGGTTGACGACGGTGATGGCGAGGATGCTGTCACCGCCGGCCCGGAAGAAGTCGCTGTCGCCGTCGACGGCGGTGCCGGGCAGGGTCTCGGTGAAGATGCCGACCAGTGCGGTGAGCGCCGAGCCGGGGGCGGAGCCGGTCGCGGGGCCGCTCGCGGCGGCCGGTGCGTCGTACGACGCGGCGCGTGCGGTCAGGGCCTTGCGGTCCAGCTTGCCGTTGACCGTCAGCGGCAGGGCGTCGACGGGCAGGACCAGGCCGGGCACCATGTGGGCGGGCAGCTTAGAGGCCAACAGGCCGGCGAGGGCGGCGGCGTCGAAGGGGACCCCTCCCACGACGTGCGCGACCAGGTGGTCCGCGCTGTCGGCCACGGTGACGGCCACGTCGACCACACCGTCGAGTTCACGGATCGCGGACTCCACCTCACCGAGCTCGATGCGGAAGCCCCTCAGCTGCACCTGGTCGTCGGCGCGGCCGGTGAACTCCAGCTCGCCGTCGAGCGTACGGCGGGCGAGGTCGCCCGTGTGGTACATCCGGGATCCGTCGGCCGCGAACGGGTCCGCGACGAACCGGCCCGCGGTGAGGGACGGGCGCCCCAGGTAGCCGAGGGAGACCTGGTCACCGGCGACGTAGATGGCGCCCACGCGCCCCGGCGGGACCGGCCTGAGCCGGTCGTCGAGCAGGTAGGTGACCAGTCCGGGGATCGGGCCGCCGATCGGGCTGACGTCGTCACCGGGGCGGAAGTCCGCGTCGGTCAGGACCCGGTGCGTGACGTGGACGGTGGTCTCGGTGATGCCGTACATGTTGACCAGTTCGGGCGAGGCCGTCCCGTGGCGCTCGACCCAGCCGCGCAGCCGCCCGAGGTCGAGCGCCTCGCCCCCGAAGATGATCCGGCGCAGGCTGGTGGCGGGCTCCTGCGCGTGCCGGTCGGCCTCGATGAACTGGTAGAAGGCCGACGGAGTCTGGTTGAGGACGGTCACCCGGCGCTCGCGCACCAGGCGGTGGAAGTCGACGGGTGAGCGGGTCAGTCCGTACTCCGGCACGAGCAGCTCGGCGCCGTGTGCCAGCGCGCCCCACAGCTCCCACACCGCGAAGTCGAAGGAGTACGAGTGGAACTGGACCCACACGTCGTGCGGGCCGAAGTCCATGGCGGGCCGGGTGTTCGCGAGCAGGGTCACCACACTGGAGTGCGGGACGACGACGCCCTTGGGCCTGCCGGTCGACCCGGACGTGTAGATCACGTACGCGGGATCCTGCCAGTCGGCCCCGGGCCCGTCGGCGTGATCCTGGGTGACCTGGGTGACCTGGGCGGCCTGGGCGTCCGGTGGCGGCTGCTCTCCTTGTACGAGCACCCGGGCCGGTACGCCCGCCCGGTCCAGCAGCCGCGTGAAGCGGTCCCGGTGCTCCGGGTCCACGAGGACGACCTGCGGAGCCGCGTCGGTGAGGATGTACTCCAGGCGTCCGTCCGGGTACGCGAGGTCCAGCGGTACGTACGCACCGCCCGCGGAGACGACGGCGACGAGGGCGACGACCTGTTCGAGGGAGCACGGGACGGCGACGGCGACGCGTTCGCCCGGCCGGACACCGGCGGCGCGCAGGGCCCGGGCCAGCTCGTCCTTCGCGTCGGCCAGTTCACCGTAGGTCAGCGACCGGCTGCCGCCGTCGAGGGCACACTGGGTGACGGCGGTCGCGGCCGGATCGCGGTGCGCGGCGGCGTCGAAGAGCGCGCCCAGCGTCGTCGGGGTGATCGGTGCGGGGGGCCGGGTGCCGGGGGGAGCCAGGTCGTCGACGAGATCGTCCGGCCGGGTCAGCAGGCCGGTGAGGGTGCGGGTGAAGGTGGACAGGATCGTCCGGGCGGTCGACTCCCGCACCAGCGCGCCGTCGTGGATCAGATTGAACCGGGGGCGGCCGTCGAGCGCGCGCTCCACCACGAGGGTCAACGGGTAGTGCGGCGCGCCCTCGTTCACGATGTCGCCGATGACGAGCGTGTCCTCGGGGCCGCGCAGGCCCGCCACATCGGTCGCCACGTCGAACACCACCAGGGTGTCGAAGAGCGGGCCGGCTCCGCTCAGCCGGCTGATGCGCGCCAGGGAGACGTGCTGGTGCGCCAGCACCGCGCTCTGGTGGTCCCGTACCGATTCGAGCAGGCCGCGCGCCGTGGTGGTGGCGGCCCAGCGGGCGCGCACGGGGATCGTGTTGATGAACAGACCCACCATGTCCCCGATGCCGGGCACATCGGCGTCGCGCCCGGACACCGTGGAGCCGAAGACGACGTCCCGCTCCTGCAGGAGGCCGCCGAGCGTCGCCGCCCAGGCGCTGTGCACGGCCACACTGAGCGGCACACCGGCGGACCGGGCGGCCTCGTCGATGTCCCCCTCCGGCGAGGTGGCGGTGTCGGCGAACCGGTCGGACGGCGTGTGCCCTTCGGCGACCAGCGAGGGGCCGGGGAGCCCGGCGAGCTGTTCGCGCCACACCCGGTCGCTCTCGTCCTCGTCGCGTGCGGCGAGCCAGCGCACGTAGTCGGTGAAGCCGCCGAGCGGGTGCACGGTCCCCGGCGCGTGGTACTCGGTCAGCAGCGCGCGGAGCATCGGCGGCACCGACCAGCCGTCGGCGATGATGTGGTGCACGGTCTGCACCAGGACGCTGCGGGCGGGGCCGGTGCGGATCAGTGTGTACCGCATCAGCGGGCCGCTCGCCAGGTCGAACCCGGCGCGGCGGTCGCGCTCGGCGTGCTCGCGGATCTCCTCGTCGGAGATGCCGGGGCGGTCCAGGGTGGTGAACGGGGCCTGGAGGCCGCCCTCCAGTACGGAGACCACGCGGCCGTCGGCGAGGGCGGTGAACCGTGCGGCCAGGTTGGGGAAGAGCGTGAGCAGGCGGGTGGCCGCCGCCGCGAGCCGGCCGGCGTCCGCCTCTCCGTCCAGGGTCAGGAGCTGCTGCTCGACGTAGCTGCCCGCGGAATCGTCGTCGAAGACCGAGTGGAAGTAGAGGCCCTCCTGGAGCAGGGTCAGCGGCAGGACGTCCCGCAGCGCCGGACCGTCCAGCTCGTCGACGTCGGCCTGGGTGAGCGCCGGCATGGCGAAGTCGCTGGGCGAATGGCTGCCCAGGCCGAGTCCGGCCAGGTCGAGTGCGGTCAGTGCGGCGAGTCCGGCCAGGGCCTCGCGGAAGTACCCGCCGATGGTCTCGATGTCCTGGTCGGTGAGCAGACCGTCGGGCCAGGAGAGGGTGGTGACCAGTTCGTACGCGCCGCCGGCCGAGGCGGGTTCGGCGATCGCGTTGAACTCCAGGGCGCGCGGCAGCCGCATCCTGGGGTCGCGCTTCTCGCCCAACTGGCCGGTGGTGTGCGCGAGTTCCCAGTCGCCGGAGGATCCGGCGTCGAAGCGGCCCAGGTAGTTGAAGAGCACCTGGGGGGCGGGCGCGTCGAAGGCGGTGTCGGCCAGATAGCGCAGGGCGCCGTAGGAGACGCCGTTGCTCGGCACCCGTGCGAGGTCCTCCTTGACCGCCTTGAGCGCGGCGACCAGGTAGGCGGGATCCGTGAGGTCGGCGGCCGCGCCGGGGTCGACGGTCACGGGGAACAGGGTGGTGAACCAGCCCACGGTCCGTGACAGTTCCGGCTCGAAGCCGGCGGAGTCCGCCACGTGGCGTCCTTCGCGGCCGTGGCCCTCCAGTTCGATGTGCGCGAACGTCTGGTCCTGTCCGAGGTCGCGCCGCCACCGGGCGAGGGTGACGGCGAGCGCGGTCAGCAGCACGTCGTTGACGCCCGTGTGGAACCTCGCGGGGACCTCGCCCAGCAGCGCGGCCGTGACGTCGGGGCCGACCGGGAGGGTCGTCGTGCGTTCCCGGGCGACGGTGTCCGCCGCCGACAGCGCGCGCCGGCCCAGCGGAGCGTCCGCCCCGGGCAGGGCGCGCCGGAAGTGGGGGAGGTCGGCGTCGAAAGGTGCGCGCGCCAGGAGCTGCGTCCAGCGCCGGAACGACGTGCCCACCGGGGGCAGGTCGATCGGTGCGCCCGAGACGTACCAGCGCCATGCCGTGGAGAGGTCGTCCATCAGGATCCGCCAGGACACTCCGTCGATCACCACGTGGTGGGCGACCAGGACCAGCTGGCGCGCCTCGCGGCGCCAGACGGCGCGCAGCATGACGCCGCCGGCCGGGTCCAGACCCTCGGTGGCGAGCGCGAGGCACTCGTCGAGCGGCCGGTCGCTCTCCTGCCATCGCGCCACGGCCCGGTCCGCCTCCGGGATCTCGAAGCTCCAGCGCTCGCCCCGCACCAGCTTGGCGCGCAGCATGTCGTGCCGTGCGACCACGGCGGTGAGGACGGCGTCGAGCCCGTCGGCCGTCAGGTTCGCCGGGGTGTTCAGCACCACCGACTGCACGAAGCCGTCGATGTCGTCCGTGGTCGCGCCCAGCCACTGCACGATCGGCGATCCCACGACCGTACCGGTGGCGACGTCGCCGTGGTCCACGGCGGCCGCTTCGCGGTCCGCGACCGCCGCCAGCGCGCCCACGACGCTGTGGGTGAAGATCTGGCGGGCCGTGACGTGGAGGCCCGCCTCGCGCAGGGCGCTCAGCAGGGAGATCGCCAGGATGCTGTCTCCGCCGAGCTGGAAGAAGTCCTGGTCGACGCCGACCGCGTCACGCCGCAGCACCGCCGCGACCGCCGCGCACACCAGGCGTTCGTTCTCGGTGACGGGCGGGGCGAGCGCGCCCGCGCCGGCTTGGGGCTCCGGCAGCGCGCCCCGGTCGAGCTTGCCGTTGGCGGTGAGCGGGAACTCCTTCATCACGACGATATGGGCGGGCACCATGTACTCGACCATGTGCCCGGTGGCCCACTGCCTGACCTCGTCGGCGCGCAGGTCCTCGCTCCCGGTGGCGGGGATCACGTAGCCCACGAGGTAGGTGCCGCCGGCCGTGTTCTTCTTCGCGACGACGCAGGTGTGGCGTACCGCGGGGTGCTCGGCGAGGCCGGCCTCGACGTCCTCGATCTCCAGCCGCATGCCGCGGATCTTGATCTGGTTGTCGGCGCGGCCGAGGAAGTCCAGGGATCCGTCGGGGGCGAAGCGGGCGAGGTCACCGGTGCGGTACAGCCGGGATCCGTCGGCGGCGAAGGGGTTCGCGACGAACCGGGAGGCCGTCAGGCCGGGCGCGCCCACGTAGCCGCGTCCGAGCAGGAACCCTCCGACGTACAGCTCGCCGCCGACCCCGACCGGGACCGGGCGCAGTTCGTCGTCGAGGACGTACAGCTGGGTGTTGGGGTTGGCCTTGCCGATCGAGGTCGACAGGCGTTCCGCGGCTCCCCGGTAGATGACGTGCGAGACGCCGATCGTCGTCTCGGCGGGGCCGTAGCCGTGGTACATGGGTATGTCGAGCCGGGTGCGGAAGCGCTCGTACAGCTCCGGGGTCAGCACCTCGCCGCCGCACCACACGTGGCGCAGGCTGTCGAGGCGTCCGGAGTCGCCGGCGATCTCCAGCAGTACGTCCAGCATGGACGACACGAGGTAGGTGAAGGTGACGCGCTGCTCGGCGATCACGCTCAGCAGGTGGTGCGGGTCGCGTTCGCCGCCGGGGCGCAGGACCACCAGCCGGCCGCCGCACACCAGCGGCAGGAAGATCTCGTTGATGGAGATGTCGAAGGACAGCGGCGCCTTGAACAGCGACGCGTCGTCGTGGCCGAAGCCCAGGATCTCCCCGGACTGCCACAGCAGGCGCTCGCTGATGGCCTCGTGGCGGATCATCGCGCCCTTGGGGCGGCCGGTCGAACCGGACGTGAAGATCACGTAGGCCAGGGCGTCGCCGGGGACGGTGACCCCGGTCCCCTCGCCGGGGTAGGAGCCGAACCGCCAGTCGCCGAGGTCGACGAGCACGGCTTCCGGTTCGTCCGGGGCGTGTTCGCCCGAGTCGTTGAGCTGCAGGACGACGCGGGCGTCGGCGATGACGACGGAGCGTCGGGCCGCGGGCCACTGCGGATCGAGCGGTACGAACGCGGCTCCCGCCTGGAGCACGCCGAGCAGGCCGATCACCATGGCGGCGGAGCGGTCGAGGGAGATCGCGACGACCTGTTCGGCGGTGAGGCCGCGTTCGATCAGGTGGTGGGCCAGCTGGGCGGAGAGTTCGGCGGCCTGGCGGTAGGTCAGCGAGCGGTGCTCGTCGACGACGGCGACGGCGTCCGGCCGCAGGCGGGCCTGCTCGCGGAACATCTCGACGACGGTCGGGCGGATCCGGTCCGCCCCGGTGTCGTTCCACTCGGCCAGGGTCGCGAGCCGCTGCGCGACATCGGAGGGTCCGATGGTGGAGAGGGGACGGTCCGGGAAGTCGGCCAGGTCGTCCAGGGCGAGCTGCGCGTCTGCCGGTACGACGCCTTCCGGGAGGGTGATGCTCCGGCCGGCCGGGCCGTCCGGGCCGTCGAGACCGTCCGTCCCGACCTCCCAGCCGGCCGTTCCCGCACCACCGTTGTCCGCCCAGCCGAGGACGTCGGCGAAGAGGGTGCCGGGGGTGAGGTCCAGGCCGTCGGGGCTCCGGCCCGTGGCCCAGTAGGCCAGTGCGACGGCGCACGCCCGGGCGATCGTCGTGTCGCCGTAGTCGCCGGAGCGCCGGCGCACGTCGGCCAGGCGGGTGGGAGAAAGCAGCACGAGACGAGCGGTCGATTCCGTCATCGAAGGCTCAACGCCCTTTCCAGATCGATATGTTGTCCCAACCGAAAAATGGGGGCGGCCTAGCTGCCTTCGCGCCAGGCCCGCCACAGTCGTGCGTAGCGGCCACCCAGGGCCACCAACTCCTCGTGCGTTCCCTGCTCCACGACGCGGCCCGCGTCCAGTACTGCGATCCGGTCCGCCGCCATGGCCTGGGTCAGCCGGTGCGCCACGAACAGCGTGGTCCGTCCCGCGCACGCGGCGAGCACGGCCCGTTCCAGCTCGGCCGCGCCCTCGCTGCCCGCCTCCGCCGTGGACTCGTCGAGCACCACGACGGGGGTGCGGCCCAGCACCAGCCGGGCCAGGGCGATATGGGCGACCTTGGTGACGTCGAGGCGTTCGCCGCCCTCGCCGACCAGGGTGTGCAGACCGTCGGGCAGCGCGTCGACCCAGCCGTCGGCGCCGACCGTGCGCAGGGCGTCCATCAGCTGGGCGTCGGTCGCCTCCGGTGCGGCCAGGCGCAGGTCCTCGGCCAGCGGTCCGGAGAAGACGTGGGTCTCCTGCGTGAGGATGCTGACCAGGGCCCGCGCCCCGGCCTCGTCGAGACCGGCGAGGTCGGTGGGCCCTATGCGCACGGACCCGGTCTGCGGGGTGCCGATGCCCGCGATCAGCGCGGCCAGGGTGGATTTGCCCGCGCCCGTCACCCCGACGAGGGCGAGCGAGGTGCCGGCCGGGATCGTCAGGTCGACGTCCCGGACGACGGGATCCTCGGAGTCGGGGTAGCGGAACGTCAGCCCGCGCACCGTCACGGGCACCGGTTCCGGCGGGTCCGCCGCCCCGGCCACGGCCAGGGCGCCCACCAGACGGTCCTCCGCGTCCTCCTCCAGCACTCCGACCAGACGGGTCAGGCTCGCGCCCGACTTCTGCGCCTCGTCGAAGGTGAACATGATGGAGCCCAGCGGGGTGAAGAGCCGGTGGAACAGCAGCGGGGCCGCGGAGACCTCGCCGAGGCTGGCGGCGTCGGCCTCCAGCAGGGCGTACCCCACCACGATGATGAGGACCAGCCCGATGAACTCGGCGCGGTTCTCCCTGCCGACGAACCGGCCGAAGAGCCGGAACACCTCGATGCCGAGGTCGCGTACCCTCCACGACTCATGGGTGACCTTCTCGCGGACGGCCCCTTCGAGGCGGTACGCACGGACCGTGTCTATGCCGTTCAGACCGCTGATCAGGGCCTGCGCGCGGTCGGCCTGGGCCGCCCTCTGCTTCTGGTAGAGCGGGGCGGAGCGGGGCAGGTACCAGCGCAGGGCCAGCCCGTACGCGGGCAGCGCGCAGGCACCGGCCAGACCGAGCCGCCAGTCCAGGCCGAACATGCCGATCGTGGCGATGACGACCAGCACCCCGGCCGAGAACACGGTGGGGACGGCCGTCCTGATGCCTTTGGACAGGACGGCCACGTCGTCGCCGACCCGGGAGAGCACGTCCCCCCGGCCGACCTGCTCGATCCGGGCGCTCGGCATCCCGAGCACCGCCCGGACGGCGCCTTCGCGCAGCCGGGCGAGCAGGTCCGCGCCGAGGCGCCCGATGAGGTAGGTCGACAGGGCGGTGGCTGCCGCGCCGAGCAGCGCGGCAGCCACCATCGACACCCCGGTCGTGACCAGGATCGAGCGCGGTCCGCCCGCGACCACCCCGTCGACGACCCGCCCGAGCAGGAGCAGCGGGAGCACCTGGAGGGCCGCCCCCGCCACCGTCGTGAACACGGTGGTGAAGGTCAGCCACGGCACCTCGCGGCAGTGCGCCGTGACCCAGCGGGTGGCCTCGCGTCCGGTCGTCGTGCGCAGGGTCGACGGGGCGACGCGCGTGGCGGTGAGGCTCACACCTGACCGGCCGACTTGACGAGTTCGTCGATGGCGTACGGCAGGGAGAGCAGGGTGCCCTGGGACATGGCCGCGCCGACGGCCGGGCCCTCGCTGTCGAGGAGGTAGGAGACCTTGCCGTTCTTGACGGCGTTCAGGTTGGTGAACAGCTGGAACTTCTTCAGCGCTTCCTGGTCCGCCTTGTCGGCGATGACGAAGATGCGGTCGACGTCGACGAGGTCCATGCGCTCCGGGGAGAGCGTGGTGTAGAACTTGCCGTCCGCGATCTTGTCGATCTCGGTCTGGCCCTTGTAGCCGATGCCCGTCACCAGGCGGCCGCGCACGTCGGTGGTGGTGAAGGGGGCCACCGAGTCCTTGTACCAGGACAGGGGGACGGCGGTCTGGTTCGCGAACTCGGGGTGCGTCTTCCTGGCCGTGTCGAGCTTGTCCTGGATGCCCTTCACCAGCTCGGTGCCCTTGGCCTCCTGGCCGAGCGCCTTGGCGATGTGGACGGCGTTGTCCTGCCAGGAGGCGCTGAACGGCTCCTTCTCGGCCTTGGTGCGGCCCACCGTCGGGGCGATCTTGGTGAGCTTCTCGTAGGCGGCCTGGTCGATCTCGGAGTACACGGCGATGATCAGGTCCGGCCGCAGGGCCGCGATCTTCTCGTAGTTCGGGCCGGCGTCACCGTTGTTCATGATGACCTCGGGGCGGGTGTCCCCCCACTTCTCCTTCACCCACGGCCACTGGGTGTTGACGTCGGGGGAGGTGCCCGGCGGGTTCGGATACTGGTCGACCATGCCGACCGGCTTGATGCCGAACGCCAGGATGGCCTGGTCGTCGGTGTACCCGACCGAGACGACCCGCTTGGGAGCCTTCTCGACCTTGGTCGATCCGAAGGCGTGTTCCACGGTGACCGGGAAGGTGCCCCCGGCGGCCGGGGCGTTGTCGCTCTTCTTGTCGGCCTGGTCCGCCGAGTCGGAACCGCATCCGGCCAGGAGGCCGACACCGAGAGCCGCGGCGGAGGCGCCCGCCGCCAACCGCTGCCAGGGCTTCATACGTGTCGTTCGATGGAGAAGCATCCGAAATCCCTTGCTTTCGTGCCGTCCATTGCAGTTCCGCCCGAGGGCAGCCAAACCCTACCGCGCCCAAGTGAGGCTAGCCTAGCCTTACTTGCGACGTAACTTTGTTTGATCTAAGGGGCGTTCACGTGGGCGCGGCCGATGGGCACGATGAGCGGCCTGTCCCCCACCGGGTCGTCGATCACCTTGGCGCGCAGCCCGAACGCCTCGTACAACAGCTCGGCGGTGATCACGTCACGGGGGTGCCCCTGCGCGAGGATCGAACCGGCCTTCATCACGATGAGGTTGTCGCTGTAGCGGGTGGCCAGATTGAGGTCGTGCAGCACCAGGACCACGGTGCATCCCGACTCGTGCAGGTCGTCCACGAGGTCGAGCACGTCGATCGCGTGCGCCAGGTCCAGATAGGTGGTCGGCTCGTCCAGGAGCAGCAGGTCGGTGCCCTGAGCCAGCGTCATCGAGATCCAGACCCGCTGCCGCTGCCCGCCGGACAGGGCGTCGACCGGGCGGTCCGCCAGGTCGGACACCCCGGTCATGGCGAGGGCCCTCGCCACGACGTCGGCATCGTCGGAGGACCACTGCCGCAGCCAGCTCTGGTGCGGATGGCGGCCCCTGGCCACGAGGTCGGCCACCGTGAGCCCCTCCGGCGCCACCGGAGCCTGCGGCAGCAGGCCGAGCTTCTTGGCCACGTCCCGGGTCCTGAGCCGGCCGATGTCCTCGCCGTCCAGCACGACCGATCCGCTGGTCGGTTTGAGCAGCCGGGACAAGGTCCGCAACAGGGTCGACTTCCCGCACCCGTTGGAGCCGATGATCGTGGTGATCACCCGCGGCGGGATCGACACGTGCAGGTCGTCGATGACGACCCGGCCGCCGTACCCGACGGTGACCCCTCTGGCCGCCAGCCGTGCGACCTCGGCCCCGCCGGACTCGATCCCGGTGATCTGTGATACGGCCACAACTCCCCCTGAAGTAGGCATGTCTGAAGGGTCCGAGGGTCTGATGTCTGCGGGTCTGCGGGGACGTCGGCTAGCGGAGGTTGGCCCGCACCAGCAGGTGAATGAGGAAGGGACCGCCGATCACGGCGGTCACCACGCCGACCGGGAGGGTGAGCGGCAGTGCCGTACGGGCCACCAGGTCGGCGCCGATCAGCAGCAGGGCTCCGACCAGCCCGGAGGCCGCCATCGGCGGTGTCGGGCACTTCGCCAGCCGCATCGCCACCTGGGGCGCCACCAGCGCGACGAACGGGACCGGGCCGGCCGCGCTCACCGCCACGCCGGCCAGCAGCACCGCGCACAGCAGCAGCACCGCCCGCACCCTCGTGTACCGGACACCCAGGCCCGCGGCGACGTCGTCACCGAGGTGCAGCGGCTTGAACTGGAAGGCGACCACCGTCACGACGGCCGTCAGGGCGAGGGTGCACCACAGCGCCACGCCCACGTCGTCCCACGACCGGTTGTCCAGCGAGCCCACCAGCCAGGCCTGGGCCCGGGCCACGTCCCTGATGTCGGCCGTGACCAGCAGCCAGGTCGTGACCGCCTCCATCACGGCGCTCACCGAGATGCCGATGAGGATGAGACGGAAGCCGTCGATCCCGCGCCGCCACGCCAGGAAGTACACGAGGAGCCCCGTGCCGAGGCCGCCGGCGAGCGCCGCCCCGGACAGGCCCACCGAGTCGACGACCGCCGCGGCGGTCCCACCCGACACCGTCACCAGGAACACCGCGACCGCGCCGGCGCCCCCGGTGATCCCCAGGATGTCCGGGCTGGCCAGCGGATTGCGCGCGATCGACTGGGTGATCGCCCCGGACACCCCGAGCGCGACTCCCACGACGAGCCCGGCCAGGGCGCGCGGCATCCGCAGGTCCATGATCACGAACTTGTCGACCTGCTCGCCCCCGCCCACGACCGTGGCCATCACCCGCGACAGGCCGATGGGGAAGTCCCCCACACCGAGGGACACGCAGAACACGAGGAAGGCCGCCCCCGCCAGCAGCAGCGTGACGCACACGACCCAGGGCCGCCATACGAACGAGACGGGGCCGAGCCGTACGCCCGGCGTCACCGATGCCGATGTCTTCACCCCGGTCCCGGTCATGCGCTCTTGAACTTTCCGCGCCACACCAGGGCCGCGAAGAACGGGGCTCCGAGGAGGGCCACCACGACCCCCGCGTCCAGCTCCCCCGGCCGCACCAGCAGGCGCCCCGCAATGTCGCAGACCAGCAGGACGATGGCGCCGAGCAGGCCCGCGTACGGCACCAGCCAGCGGTAGTCGGGCCCGGTCAGGTACCGGGCCACGTGGGCCACCATCAGGCCGAGGAAGGCGATGGGACCGCACGCCGCCGTGGCGGCTCCCGCGAGCAGGGTGACGGCGGCGATGCCGAGGGTCCGGCTCAGCACGATGTTCACCCCCAGCCCACGCGCGACGTCGTCACCGAGGTTGAGCAGGTTGAGGGCGGGCAGCGTGATCAGCGCGAGCACCAGCCCGGCGGCGACGAACGCGATCACCGGCCGGATGACGTCGAACCCGACACCGGCCACGGAGCCCGCGTTCCAGAACCGCAGGGCGTTGAGCGAGGCCTTGTCGGACAGCGCGACCGCCGTGGTCATCGCGGCGAGGAACACCGTGACCCCTTGTCCGGCCAGCGCGAGGGTCAGCGGATTACCGGCCCCCCGGCCGATGCTCGCCAGTCCGAAGACGACGACGCCGGCGACCGCTGCGCCCAGGAACGCGAACCAGACGTACTGGAACGGGTCGGCGAACCCGAACAGGGCGATCACCAGCACCACGGCGAAGGAGGCTCCGGAGTTCACGCCCAGCAGACCGGTGTCCGCGATCGGGTTGCGCGTGTACCCCTGGATCAGCGCGCCGCCGACCCCCAGGGCCACGCCCGCCACGACCGCGAGCACCGTGCGCGGCACCCGTACGGTCCGCACGATGAGCCGTATCTCGGTGAGCCGCTGGTCGGGGTCCGGTGCCGCCGATAACCCGCGCCACACCTCGGCGGGGGTCAGCGCACGCGCGCCGACGGCCAAGGACACCACCACGGCGGCCACGAGGACCAGCACCAGGGCGACCGAGCCCACGACCCGCCGCCGCCGGGCTTCCGTCACACCCCTGGGCACGGGGCGTTCCACTGCAAGGGTGCCCATGTCGCTCTACGTCATCCCTTCGATCCACCACCCGGACGGGTCGGCACGCCGACGCAGCCGCGACCGAAACTTAGGCAAAGCTAAGCTGATCCTCTGCCGCGCTGTCGATAGACAAAACGGGCATGCAGGAGTGAGGGGCGACCAACTCGCCCTCAAATATGTACTGTTGATCGATTAGATTAGCCTAACCTTACTTTAACCGGCCGGTGCCGCACAAACGCGCCCCGGCCCATGGCCGGGGCGCGCTCCGGTCCGCGAGGAGTTCCGGCCGTCAGGTGTGCAGACGGCTGTTGGGGCCGTCCTGGTCCCCGGCGCTCTCGTCGTTGAACCAGTAGTCCCCGGCCGCCAGGTACCGGAAGGAATGGGTGCTCTTGCTGGGCAGCTCGACGGTCACCGCGCGCTTGCCGTCCTTCCGGCGGGCCAGGGTGTGGACACCGGGCTGCCAGTCGTTGAAGTCGCCCACCACGCTGACCGGTCCCGGCGGGGTGTCGACGGGCAGGATGAAGGTGACCTCGGTGCGGTCCTTGCGCAGTTTGCGCTCCAGCATGGTGAGCTCCTGACAACGGCAGTGGTGGTGGTACGCCGCCCATAGTCGGCGGCGGACGCACCGGACGCACCCCGGCACCGCCACTCCCACCGCGGACCCACCACATCGAGTGACCCGCCGGCACGCAATGTCACGCTGCGTGTCGACGCCCCCGGGAATCCGTCCCCTCCGCCCCTGTCAAGGTACGAATGGCCGGGACTACGGCCTCGTCCCGCCTCCGGGCACGGTGGATATCGACCTTCCTGCGCGAGAGCAGGAGCGAATCGCCGTCCGTACCGGAGGCATCCATGTTCCGCCGCGCAGGGGCTTTCGTGACCCGTCACCCCCGACTCGTCCTCGTCGGCGCGCTCGTCTTCCTCGTCCTGTCCGTCCTTTTCGGCATGGATGCGACCGGACGGCTGAAGACGCAGGGATACGACGATCCCCGGTCCGAGTCCAGCCGCGCCGCGCACCTGGCCGCCGAGCGCCTGGGCGCCTCCCCGAACCTGGTCCTCGTGGCGGAGAGCGGCAGCGGTTCCGTGGACGACCCGCCCGCCCGCGGCGCGGGCGGGGAGCTGACCGGAAAGCTCGCCGCGCAGCCCCACGTGAGCGCCGTGACCTCGTACTGGACCGGCGGCGCGGCGGAGCTGCGCAGCCGCGACGGCCACGCGGCGATGCTCGTCGCGCACGTGGACGGCGAAGGGGAAGAGCTCGCGGCGCGGGCCGAGCGGCTGCGCGCGGAGCTGGCCACCCCGGCCGGGGCCGGGAAAGCCCTGACGGTGCACGTCGGAGGGAGCGCCCTCGTCGACGCCGAGCTCCAGGACATCTCGGAGTCCGACCTGAAGCGGGCCGAGTCCGTCGTCCTGCCGGGCACCCTGATCCTGCTGGTCCTGGTGTTCGGCAGTGTGGTCGCCGCGGCCCTGCCCCTGCTGATCGGGGTCCTCGCCATCGCCGGGACGCTGCTGGTCCTGAGCGTTCTCGGCAGTGTCACCGACGTGTCCGTGTTCGCGCTGAACCTCACCACGGCGCTCGGCCTGGGGCTGGGCATCGACTACGGACTGCTGGTCGTCTCGCGGTTCCGGGAGGAGCTCGCCGCCGGATTCCTCCCGAGTACCGCCGCCGTACGGACCGTGCGCACCGCCGGCCACACGATCGCCTTCAGTGCCGCGACGGTCTCCGCCGCGCTGGCCACCCTGCTGGTGTTCCCGCCGTACTTCCTGCGCTCCTTCGCCTACGCGGGCATCGCCGTGGTGGCGATCGCGGCGGTGAGCGCCGTGACCGTACTGCCCGCCCTGCTCGCGCTGCTCGGGAAGCGGGTGAACGCCTGGGCCGTGCCGTGGCGCCGCAAGGTCCGCTCCGGCTCCCGGTCCGGATTCTGGGAGGGGCTGGCGCGGATCGTCGTACGCCGCCCGGTGATCGCGGCGCTGCCGGTGATCGGCTTGCTGGTGCTGCTCGCCGCGCCCTTCGCGCACGCCGATTTCGCCACCCCCGACGACCGGGCGCTGCCGCCCGGTGCATCCAGCCGGCAGGCCGGCGACCTGGTGCGCGACCGGTTCGACATGAAGGGCTCCAGCGCGCTGACGGTCGTCACCACGGGCGACGCCTCCCCGTCGGAGCGGGTGGAGTACGCCCGCCGCCTGTCCGCGTTCCCGCAGGTCGCCCAGGTCGTGGGACCCGACGGCGGCTTCCGGTACGGGGCGCGGGCAGCGGTCTCCGGCTCGGCCGCAGCCACCGCCCGGCCCGCTGCCGACGGCCCGGTCCAGCTCAATGTGGTGCCGCTGGTCGACCCCCAGTCGCACGCCGCCCAGCAGCTCGTCCGCGACATCCGCGCCGTCCCCGCCCCCGCGGGCACCGAGGTCCTGGTCGGCGGACCGAGCGCGGTCCTGGTCGACGCCAAGGCCACCGTGGGCGACCGGATCCCGCTGGCGCTCGCGCTGATCTCCGTCACCACCTTCGCGCTGCTGCTGGGCTTCACGCGCAGTCTGCTGCTGCCGCTGAAGGCCATCGCGCTGAACGCGCTGAGTCTCGCGGCCGTCCTCGGCGCCATGGTCTGGGTCTTCCAGTCGGGTCATCTGCACCAGCTGCTCGGCTTCACGCCGGGGCCCCTCAGCACGACCATGCCGGTCCTGCTGTTCTGCATCGTCTTCGGACTCTCGGTGGACTACGAGGTGTTCGTCCTCGCGCGCATCAAGGAGGCCCATGAAGCCGGGCAGGACAACGCCCGCTCGATCGTCACGGGCATGGCCCGCACGGGCGGCATCGTCACCACCGCCGGCGCGCTGCTCGCCTTCACCCTCCTGAGCTTCGGTACCTCGCAGGTGTCCCTGCTGCAGTTCTTCGGGATCGGCGCGGGCCTCGGCGTCCTCCTCGACGCCACGCTCGTACGGGGGGTCCTCGTACCGGCGCTCATGCGGCTGGCCGGAGGCCTGAACTGGTGGGCGCCGCGTCCCATCCGGCCCAAGGAGCCGCTCCCGGCCTCCCGTCCGCCCCCGGCTCCCGTCCGCAGGTGTCCCGCGGCCCGGCCCGCCCCGCGGTCCCCGGCCCGGGCGCCCCACTGACCACCGGCCCGTACCCGTCCCCTCCCCGTACTCCCCCCTTCACGACAAGGAAGAACTCCCATGACTGACATCGCCATCACCGGACTCGGCTGCCGCTTCCCCGGCGCTCCCGACATCAGCGCCTACTGGAAGCTCCTGCTGAGCGGGGAACGGCAGTTCTCCGCCGTGCCGAAGGAGCGCTGGAACCATGAGACCTTCCACGAACCCGGCAATCCGTCGGCCCCCCATGCCGCGTACACCGACCAGGTCGCCTTCCTGGACGACGTGGACCGCTTCGACGCCTTCCACTACGGCGTGCCGCCCGCGCGCGCCCGGGCCATGGACCCGCAGCACCGGCTGCTGCTGGACGTCACCCGCGAGGCCCTCGACGACGCGGGGCTGGGCCGGGGCGACTTCGACCGGGAGAACACCGGGGTCTTCTGCGGCATGTCGGTGTCCGACTACAAGGACCTCATGTCGGCGCCCATCCGGGCCATCGCCCTGGCCGAGGACGCGGGTCAGGCCGCGGCGGACGCCGGCGGCGTCCTCGACGCCGTCAAGGACCACGCGGGATCGCTCGGCACCGTGCAGGCCTTCAGCCTGCCGGGGAGCCTGCTCAACATGGCCCCCGGCACCGTCAGCCGGCACTTCGACCTCGGCGGGCCCAGCTTCACCGTCGACGCCGCCTGCTCCGGCTCGCTCGTCGCCCTGGACCAGGCCATGGCCCAACTGCGCCAGGGCAGCTGCCGGATCGCCGTCGTGGGTGGCGTGTACCTCAACCTCACCCCCGACAGCCTGATCGGCTTCTCGACGCTCCGGGCGCTGTCCGCCACCGGGGTGTGCCGCCCCTTCGACGAGGGAGCCGACGGTTTCGTCCTCGGTGAGGGCGCCGGCGCCGTCGTCGTACGGCCGCTCGCCGACGCGCTCGCCGCGGGCGACCGGGTCTACGCGGTGATCAAGGGCGTCGGCTCGGCCAACGACGGCGCGTCCCCCGGGCCACTGGCGCCCGCCCCCGAAGGCCAGCTGCGCGCCATGCGCCGGGCCTACGACGACGCGGGGGTCGCCCCGTCCTCGGTCGGCTTCCTGGAGGCCCACGGGACCGGTACCGCCACGGGCGACCGCGCCGAGGTCGAGGCGCTGCGCCGGCTGCGTACCGAGTACCCCGACGACGACCCCTCGCTGTGCTACGTCGGCGCGTGCAAGGCCCTCATCGGGCACTCGCTGTCCGCCGCGGGCATCGCCGGACTGATCAAGACGGCCCTGGTCGTCCACCACCGGACGATCGTTCCGCAGCCGAAGACCGCCCCGCACCCGGGGCTCGGCATCGGCGCCGCGGGCCTGCGTCTCGCCGACACCTCACGGCCCTTTCCGGAGTCCGGCACGCCGGTCCGGGCCGCCGTCAGCTCGTTCGGCTTCGGCGGGACGAACGTCCACGTGGTGCTGGAGGAGCGGCCCGCCCCCGCCTCTGCCCCCGCCCCTGCCCCCGCCCCTGCTGCCGGCCGGCTCCCGGAACGCGTCGGGAACACCGGGGAGACCGGGGACGCCCTGGACAGCGGGGACGCCCGGGACGGCGGCCCTCAGCTCGTCCTGCTCTCGGCCGGCAGTGCCGAGCTCCTGGACCGGCACATCGGCGACGTTCTCGACGCACTCGACACGGCGGACCCCGCCCCGCTGGCAGCCGTGGCCCACACCCTGGGCTCCCGCCGGCCGCTGACGGCCCGGCTCGCGATCGTGGCCGACGACACGGAGGCCTTCGTACGGCGGCTGCGCCACGCCCGCGAGCAGCTCGTCGAGGGCGAGCGGGGCGACCTCGGGGACGACGCCTTCGCCGCCGACGCCCCGCTGCCGGCCGAGCGGCGCCGCCTCGCCTTCCTCTTCCCCGGTCAGGGCAGCCAGCGGCCCGGCATGATGCGGGACCTCTACGAGCGGTTCCCCGGCTTCCGGGCGGCCGTCGACGGCCTGGGCGCCGCCGCCCGCGAGGCCACCGGCTTCGACATCGGTGACCTGCTGTACGGCGGGGCGGCGACCACCGGGGACGACGCGGAGGAGCGCGGGCACAGACTCGCCTCCACCGAGGTGTGCCAGCCGCTGCTCGGAACCGTACAGATCGCCGCCACCCGGCTCCTCGCCGGCTTCGGCATCGCGCCCGATCTGGTCCTCGGCCACAGCGTCGGTGAGTTCGCCGCGGCCGCGGCGGCCGGCGCGCTCACCGACGAGGACGCCGTACGGCTGCTGGTGCACCGGGGCGCGACCCTCCGGGAGGCCGAGAGCGGCCTGCGCGGCGGGATGCTCGCCGTACAGACCGACAAGGAGACCTGCCGCCGCCTGGTGACCGGCATCGACGACGTGTGGCTCGCCTGCTTCAACCAGCCGCGGCAGGTCGTGGTCAGCGGTACGCCGCAAGGGCTCGACGCCATGCGGCAGGCCTGCGCCGAGGCGGGGGTCGTGACGGTGGCGCTCGACGTGTCGAACGCCTTCCACTCGCCGCGGCTCGCCGCCGCCGACGAGAAGATGCGCGCGGACCTCGCCGACCGCCCGGTCAGCAGCCCCGTCCTGCCGTTCGTCTCGTCCGTGAACGCGGCCGTCTGCGGCGATCCCGGGCTGCTGCGCGAGCTGTGGGGCCGGCACGCGTCCGCGCCGGTCCGGTTCGCCGATGCCGTGCGCACCGCCTACGACCAGGGGGCCCGTGTCTTCCTCCAGGTGACCGGCGGCAACTCGCTCCTGACCTCGGTCCGCCGCAACCTCACCGACCACGGCGACGTCCATGTCGTCCCGGTCTCCGGGGCGGCGCCGGACGGTGGCCGGGGCTTCGTCCGGGCCCTCGCCCGGCTCGCGGTCCTGGGCGCCCCGGTCGACCCGCGCGCCCTGGTTCCCCAGGAGGACCGCAGGCTGCTCGACCTGCCGGTGGCGAAGCTCGCCACGCAGTCCTACTGGGTGCCCCGCCGGCGTGTGGGGACGACGGGCAGCTCCGCCCCCTCCCGCCGGCCCCGGTCCCGGCCCGTATCCCCCGAGGAGATCACGATGAACGACTCGCCGCTCCACCCGATGGACGAACTGCTCCGGCTGGTCCAGCAGCAGACGGCGCTGCTCGCCCGCCTCGCCGAAACCCTCCCCGGCCCGAACCCGGCCACGGAGGCGGCGCTGCTGGCCCGTCTCGCCGAGACCCTCCCCGAGCGGAACCGGGCCGCGGAGGCCGCCGCCCCGGCGACGGCCGAAACCACCCCGGTGCCCCCGGACGCCCCCGCTGCGCCCGCCGAGCCGGCTGCGCCCGCCGAGCCGGCCGAGCCGTCCGACGAGGAGCCGTCGCCGACCGGGGACATCACCACGGTTGCGGAGTCCGTGCTCGCGCACGTGGCCCGGGTCAGCGCGTTCCCCGTCGCCCATCTGCGCGATGACCAGCTGCTGATCGACGACCTCGGGTTCGACTCGCTGATGCTGACCGACCTGTTCACCTCCCTCAAGCGGCAGTGGCCGCAGTGGACCCGCGACGACACGGCCACCGACCGGCCGACCGTCGGAGGGATCGCCGCGATGATCGCGAGCGGCTGCGGCGACGCCGCAGCGGCCCCCGTGCCCGAGCAGCGCTCCGGAGCTGCGGAAGCCGCGGCACCGCCGCCCGCCGACCCGCCCGCCCCCCTGGCCTCCGGCCCGCCGACGGCCACGGACCCGGCCGCCGCCTCCCCGCCGCCCGAGCAGCACACGCGGATCGAGTGCTTCCCGGAGGTCACCGCCCACTCCGAGCGCATCGCCACACTCTCCGGGCTGGGGCTGGCCAATCCGTACTTCCTCGTCCACGAGGGCGCGCTGACGGACACGACCGTCGTCGACGGCCGGGAACTCCTCTCCTTCTCCAGTTACAACTACCTGGGCATGGCGACCCACCCGCAGGTGAACGAGGCGGCCCACGAGGCGATAGAGCGCTGCGGCACCTCGGTCTCCGCCAGCCGGCTGCTCTCCGGCAGCCGACCGCTCCACCTGGAACTCGAGAGCGAGATCGCCGACCTGCTCGGGTGCGAAGCGGCGATCACCCTGGCCAACGGCCATGCCACCAACGTCACCGTGATCGGCCACCTCGTCGGACCGGGGGACCTCATCGTCAACGACTCCCTCGCGCACGACAGCATCCTGCAGGGGTGCAGGCTCTCCGGCGCGACCCGGCGGCCCTTCCCCCACAACGACGCCGCCGCGCTCGACGCCCTGCTGACGCAGGTCCGTGACCAGTACCGGCGGGTGCTCGTCGTCGTCGAAGGCGTCTACAGCATGGACGGGGACATCGCCGACCTGCCCGCCCTCGTCGACGTCAAGCGCCGGCACGGCGCACTGCTGATGATCGACGAGGCGCACAGCATCGGGACGATCGGCCGGACGGGCCGTGGCATCGGCGAGTACTACGGCATCGACCGCTCGGCCGTCGACCTGTGGTCGGGCACGCTGTCGAAGGCGCTGGCGAGCTGCGGCGGCTACGTCGCGGGGAGCCGGCCGGTCGTGGAGTACCTGCGCTACACCGTGCCGGGCTTCGTCTACAGCGCCGGGATGACCCCGGCCGACACGGCGGCCTCGCTGACCGCCCTGCGCATGCTGCGTGCCGAGCCGCAGCGGGTGGCGCGGCTCTCGGAGAACGCGGCGCTCTTCGTCCACCTCGCGCGCGAGGCGGGCATCGACACCGGGGACAGCCACGACACGCCGGTCGTGCCGTGCATCGTCGGGGACTCGCTGAAGACCCTGCAGCTCGCGGAGGCCCTGTTCCAGCAGGGCATCAGCGTCAACCCCATCCTCCATCCGGCCGTACCGGAGGAGCAGGCCCGGCTGCGGTTCTTCATCACGTACGACCACACGCCCGGCCAGATCCGCCAAGCGGTGGCCGCGCTGGCGCGCGAGCTGCTGCTCCTCGACCCGGCGCCGGTCTCGTGACCGCCGCCGCCGTGGACGCCGGCTTCCGGCCGATCGCGCCGGGCCGGGTCCACCGATGGGGCGGAGCCCGCCTGATCGTGGCCCGGGCCGGCGAGCTCCGGCAGGTGCCGCCGCTCTCACCGGCCGAGCGGCGCCTGGTCCGCGGGATGCGGGCCTGGCGGCAGGCCGAGTGGACGGCCGGCCGGCTGCTCGCCAAGCGGCTGCTGGGCGAGGTGGTCTCCGCCCCGGCGGAGGGCGTGGAGATCCTCCCGCGGGACGACGGCAGCCCCCGTGTCGTCGTCGGCGGCACCCCGGCACACGCCCTGTACGTCTCCATCAGCCACACCGCCGGGCACGTCGCCGCGGCGCTCGCGCCGGTACCGGTCGGGGTGGACCTGTGCGAGAGGGACTCGGCCGACGCCGTACGCCGGGTCGCGGACCATTTCCTGTCGCCCGAGGAGCTCTCCCTCGTCGGCAGGGAGCGGCCCGACGCCATGACCGGGGCCTGGGCGCTGAAGGAGGCCGCGGTCAAGGCCGACCGGAGCTCGGTCTTCGGCGCCGCTCCGCGCGGCATCCCGATCCTCGGCATCCGGCCGCCCCTCCTCGGCGGACGGCGCCGCGCGATGGTCTGGCGGGCGGACGACGCGGCGCTCGCCCTCGTCCTCGCGCACCCGGGTGGCTGAGTGCCCCGCGTGACGGTACTGCGTTGGTGCTCCTTGCCGGGCTGGATCATTCTGGTCAGAGGAGCGCCTGGCCTAGCACGTCCCCGTGGGACGGCGGCAGCGGAACGAGCGAGGGCGAGATGAGTGGCGATGGAGCAAGTTCCCACCTCTCCTGGTGAGCTGCCCGAGGAGACGGGCGCCTCCCTCGAGTCGGCCTACACGGCCTCGGCGACGATCAACGAGCAGGGCATCGTCACCGAGTGGAGCGAGGGCGCGACCCGGCTGCTCGGCTATGTGCCGTCCGAGGTCGTGGGACTGCCCGCAGCCCACCGGCTCGCCGATGTCCTCAGTGACGCGGCGCGGCGGGTGCCGTCCGAGCAGGAGCGGTGGAGCGGCACGGTGGCGCTGCGCCACCGGGACGGTCACCGCATGGAGGTGGCCCTGCTCGCGCACCGCTGGACGTCCAGCGGCGGGACCGTCAAGTGGTTCGTGGTGTCCGCCGTGGGCGCCGCGCACCGCTCTCCGTGGGACGAGCCGATGAAGGAATGGGCGTTCACCCAGTCCCCCTGCTTTCTGGCGGTCTTCGACGCGGACCTGCGCCTGGTGCGGGCGAACGCCGGAATGGAACGCACGCTCTCCCTCACGGAGGCCCAGATGCGGGGTCTACGGCTGCCGGAGATCGCGCCCGATCCCGTGAGCGACGAGACCGAGCGCCGGATGCGCCTGGCGTTCGACTCCGGTGAGCCGCAGTACATGGAGGCCTTCGTCCACCCGACGGGCGCCGCCGCGGAGCACGGCTGGGCCACCTCGCTGGCGCCGTTGCGGGACCCGGACGGCCGGGTGCGCGCCGTATGTCTGGCCGCGCACGACCGGAGCGGGGCGGAGAGCGTCCAGCACCAGATGCTCCTGACGGACGAGGTCGACACCGCGCCGATCGGGACCACGCTGGACAGTGTCCGCACCGCGCACGAGCTGGCCGATGCCGCCGTCCCCCGGTTCGCCGACTTCGCGGTCGTCGACCTGCTGGAACCGCTTCCGCGTGGCGACGAGCCGTCCTCGGTCCAGGCTGACGGGCCGGTCACCGTGTGCCGCGCCGCAGCGCGGTCGGTCCTCGACGGAACCCCCGAGTCCGGCGTTGCCGTCGGGGACACGACCAGCTATCCGCCGCTGTCGCCGCCCGTCGCAGCGCTGGTCGCGGGCCACGGCGCCGTGTACGGGGCCGCGGACCCCGACCTCGCCCGGTGGGCGGCCCAGGACCCGGGGGCCGCCTGGATCGGGGAGTACGGTGCCCACTCGATCATGGTGGTGCCGATGCGGGCCGGCGGGGGCACGCTCGGTGTGGCCGTCTTCTCCCGCCATCGGCGCCAGGAGCCCTTCCAGCCGGAGGACCTGCGGGTGGCCGGGGAGCTCACGGCCCGGGCGGCGGCCGGGATCCGCAACGCGTACCGGTCCGGCCGGGAGCACACGACGACGATGACGCTGCAGCGCAGCCTGCTCCCGCACACGCTGCCCGACCAGGCCGCGCTGGAGATCGCCTCCCGCTACCTGCCCGCGGCCGGCGAGGCCGGTGTGGGCGGCGACTGGTTCGACGTGATCCCGCTGTCGGGCGCCCGGGTGGCGCTGGTCGTGGGGGACGTCGTCGGCCACGGGATCCGGGCCACCGCCACCATGGGGCGGCTGCGCACGGCCGTACGCACCCTGGCCGATGTCGACCTGGGACCCGACGAGCTGCTCACCCACCTCGACGACCTCGTCATCCACCTGTCCGCCGACGAGGGCGACCAGGATTCGGGCGGGGAGACGGCCGGGGGCATCGGGACCACCTGTCTCTACGTGGTCTACGACCCGGTCATCCGCCGCTGCACGGTCGCCCGGGCCGGCCACCCGCCGCCCGCCGTGGTCTCCCCGGAGGGCTCCGTGTACCTCCTGGACGTCCCGGCCGGTCCCCCGCTGGGCCTGGGCGGCCTGCCCTTCGAGACGCTGGAGGTCGAACTGCCCGAGGGCAGCATCCTCGCCCTGTACACCGACGGTCTGCTGCAGGCCCGTGACCACGACATCGACGAGGCGCTGGACAGCATGTTCGCGGCCCTGGTCCGGCCCGCGGACACGCTGGACGCGGTGTGCGACCGCGTACTGACGGCCATGCTGACGCACCGCCCGGACGACGACGTGGCCCTGCTGGTCGCCCGGACCCGGGGCCTGCACGCCGACCAGGTCGTCGTCTGGGACCTGCCGTCCGACCCCTCCGTGGTCGCCACGGCCCGCCGTCAGACCACCGACCAGCTGACGGCCTGGGGTCTGGAGGAGGCTGCCTTCGTCACCGAGCTCCTGGTCAGTGAGCTGGTGACCAACGCGATCAGGTACGGCCAGCCGCCCATCCAGCTGCGGCTGATCCACGAGAAGAACAGCACCCTGATCTGCGAGGTGTCCGACGCGAGCAGTACCGCCCCGCACATGCGGCGGGCCCGGACCTTCGACGAGGGCGGGCGGGGCCTGCTGCTGGTCGCCCAGCTCGCCCAGCGCTGGGGCACCCGGCACGCGGCCATCGGCAAGACCATCTGGGCCGAGCAGTCCCTCGCCGAGTACTGAGGACGCGCACGAGGCCGGGCGGTATGCACGGAAATGTTCCCTGTGACGCGCCTGTGACAGTCGACGGACACCTCTATGAAGTCCCGCCGACAAGCTCTTTATCAGGGACAAACACCGACATTCCGGTATACGTCCCCTGCTTCCGAGGACGTGAGCAGTGATGACCAGGCCGATCCGTCGGAGGAAATCATGAGCCTCACCCTCGTCGCCCCGCAGACCGAAGCCACCGCCCCCACCCTCGCCCCGCGCGAGCAGGAGGCACTGCGACACATCGCCGCAGGCTGCACCTACCTGCAGACGGCCCGCCAGATGGGGCTCTCCAAGCACACGGTCGACGCCTACCTGCGCCGCATCCGCGCCAAGCTGAACATCAGCACCACGGCCGAGATGACCCGCCTGGCCATCTCGATGGGGCTGTGACAGCCGCAGGAACGATGTACGAAGGAACGCGGAAACGCCCGTGACGGGCGAGGCGGCCTACAGGCCGCCACCGGGCAGGCCGTAGAAGACCGGCCGGGCCCAGACCGGGGGCTCCCGCGGGGGCGCGGAGTCCCCCGGGACCCCGGGGGGACGGGAATCCTCCCGCGCCGGCGGATCGGCCTGACGGCCGGTGCCGCCTCCCGTGGCGACGCGCAGGGCGGCCACGAATTCGAGGCAGGACCCGTAACGGTCCTCGGGGAGCTTCGACAGAGCCTTGGTCAGTACGTCGGCGGCGGCGGGAGCGATTCCCGGCCGCCGTTCCGTCAGTGGGGGCGGGGGGTCGTACTGGTGCGCCCACAGCAGCGCCGCGTCCTCCTCGCGCTGGAACGGCGGCCCGCCGGCGAGGGTTTCGTAGACGACGCACGCCAGGCTGTAGAGATCGCACCTGCCGTCCACCGGCCTGCCGGAGATCTGTTCCGGCGCCATGTAGTCGAGCGTGCCGACGAACTCTCCGTCCGTGGTGAACCCGGTCAGCGCCAGCGCCTTCTTCGTCAGCCCGAAGTCCGTGAGGTAGATGTGCTCGGGGTGCTCGCTGTCGGTGCCCGCGGCGACCAGGATGTTGCCGGGCTTGACGTCCCGGTGCACGAGATCGTGGTCATGGGCCGCGTCGAGCGCCGATGCCACCTGGGCGGCGATGCGCAGGGCGGTCGCCACGGGCAGCGGGCCCTCGCGGTCCAGCAGCGCGCGCAGGTCCAGGCCGGAGACGTAGCGCATGGCGATGTAGAGGACGCCGTCGGTCTCACCGGCTTCGAAGATGGGCACGATGTGCGGGTGGTCGATCGACGCGGCCACCCGCGATTCGTGTGTGAAGCGGCGCCGGAAGGTCTCGTCGCGGGCGCGTTCGGGGGCGATCAGCTTGAGTGCGACCGTACGGTCCAGCCGCAGGTCCTTCGCGCAGTAGACGACGGCCATGCCACCGCGGCCGATCATGCGCTCCACCCGGTAGCCCGCGATCTGCTTGCCGATGAGGCCCGAGGCGCGGCCCGCGTACACGCTGAGGTTGGACACCTCGCTCATCGGACGCCCCCCTCACCCGGCCGGGTGACGCCGCCGGACGCGGCAGGCCGCTCTTCCATACCTGGAAGTCTATCGAGCGGCCCCTCCTCGCGCCGCCCCGTCGAGCGGCACGGGCGGGACGGGCGCGCACACGGAAACGCACCGTGGCCGGTCCCCGAAGGGAACCGGCCACGGTGCGCGCCGCGATCCATGGCGGTCAGTCGTCGTCGCTGCCGCCGGCGCCGCCGTTACCGCCGAAGCCACCGGTGGTCCCGCAGCCGAAGCCGATGCAGAGGCCGCCGTCCCCGCCGTTACCGCCCTTGCCGCCGTCACCGCCGGGCAGCGCGACCCCGCCGTTGCCGCCGTTGCCTCCGTTGGCGCTGCCGTTGCAGGTCCCGGCGCAGATTCCGCCCTTGCCGCCGTTCGTACCGTTGCCGCCCGGCACGCCAGTGGTGCCGTTGCCGCCGTTGGCACTTCCGTTGCACAGCCCGGCGCAGATCCCGCCCTTGCCGCCCTTGGTGCCGTTCACCGATCCTTCGCAGTTGCCCGCACAGACCCGGTCGCCGACCCGGACGCTGCCCTTGTCCACCTTGACTCCGCCGAGCACCGCGCGGCCGTCGAACCGGCCGCCTCCCGGACGCGCGTCGCCGCTGCCGAACGCGGAGACCGTCTGGGCGGACGGCGCCGGGGCCGCCGTGGCGACCGGTGCCATCGCACCCGCGCCGATCAGGGTCGCCGAAATGATGAGGCCGAGCCGAAACTTCGTGGATCGCGTACGCATGGAACTCTCCCTTTCCTGGAAATTGCTTTCCGTGACGCGGTTACGGTGTTCCGCTTTCCGGATTTACCGCTTTCCCGCGTTCCCGGCGAATGGGCCGATTCATGTCCGGCCGTTCGTTCCCCGAGGTTTCGCCGGCGTCCCGGCCCGCTGCGGGCCGGGACGCCGGGGCCTCATGAGCTGACGTCGTCCGCCATCAGGGCGAACCAGTCGCCGTCGACGTAGTACTTCTTCCAGGTGTCGATCTGCTCGTCCGAGATCTTGTACTTCTCGGCGATCTTCTTCGTGGTCTCGTCCGGGTCGTCGGCCGCCAGCACGATGAGCACGATGCGCACCTTGTCGACCACCGTCAGATCAGCCTTCGGCTTGTCGGGCAGGTCCTTGAACGTGAAGCAGCCGACCCCGCCGGGCTGACCGGGCTCACCCGGCTGACCGGGCTCGCCGCCCCGGCCGCCCTTGCCGCCCTCTCCGCCCTTGCCGCCGGCGCCGAATCCGACGCAGTGTTCGGGCTTGTCGGCCGGGGCCGAGGCGCTGATGTTCGTGGGGGTGTGGGACTGCGACGCCTGCGCGGCGCACGCCGTACCGGTGACGAGGGCCAGAGAGGCCGTGACCAGGATGATCGGACGCTGCCAGGACTTCGTGAACATGAGGGGTTTCTCCGTTTCGGCACATACCGACGAGGGGGTGGAGCTGTGGGAGGTGGGGGGTGGAGGCCCGAAGGCCTCCACCCTGTTGAGCCGGGTACTGCGGTGTGCGGTCAGAAGAGGCTGCCGCCACCGGCGCCGCCGTTGCCGCCGGCGCCACCGATCAGGCCACCGAGGCCGCCGTCTCCGGCCTTGCCGCCGTTGCCTCCGTTGAAGAAGCTGAAGCCGCCGTTGCCGCCGTTGCCGCCCTTGCCGCCCTTGAGGAAGCCGTCGCCGCCCCCGCCGCCGCCACCGGCGTTGCCGCCCTGGAGGACGCCGAAGCCGCCGTCGCCACCGTTACCACCGGCGCCACCGATGCGGCCTTCGCCGCCACCGCCGCCACCGCCGCCGGCGCCGCCGAGCAGGAAGCCGTCTCCACCGGTACCGCCGTTACCGCCCTTGCCGCCGGTGCCCAGGACACTGCCGCCACCGGAGCCACCGGCACCACCGGCGCCACCGACGAGACCGCCGGTACCGCCCTTGCCACCGTCACCTCCGGCGCCCCCACCGTTCGGGAGGGCCGTAGCGACGTGGGTGGCCACCGGAGCGGCCGAGGCCATGGACGCCGGAAGCACAACTCCTCCTGTGACCACAGCGGCCGCGGCGACCAGAGTGGCGACGCGGAAACCGCGACGGGTGGGACGGACAACGTTGCTGGTGTGCATCTTGCGGTTCATGACTTTCTCCTACAGTTTCAAGAGGGGTATTTGACGTGCCCGGATTTCCGGGACGCTGCGGTGATGTCGACAAAAGAAGAGGTATTCCGTTTCTTTCGTCTGCCTCGTTTTGTTTCCGGTGAGGCCCGCACCACAAGTAAGCCCCGGGGGCCACATCCGGGTCATGTTCCGGAAACTCGGGACTTGACACCCTCATGAACGTCGGCTAAAAGCCCCCTCAGCGGGGCGGCGGAGTCGGTGACCGCAGCCGGTCCTCCAGGGCGCGGACGCGGGCCGGGTTGTTCACGGCCTGGGCGAGCCCGAGGGCGGGGGCGGCCGGGGGCGGCCGGGGGCGCCGCAGGTCAGCCGCAGCTACAGAGCGACGGACTCTGTCGTCGTCAGGGCTCGTACCGGACGGCGGAGGGCCGCCCCCGAACCGGGTGCGGCCCTTGCCGTCCCGGCCCCGCCCCGGGGAGCGGGGCGGGGCCGGGGTCGTTCAGCGGGACTGTACGAATGTGTGGCCCTGGTGGCCCTCAGCAGTGCAGGAGCGCTTCTCCGCGGCCGTCATCTTGCGGCTCTTGACCACCACCGCGTTGCTCTTGCCGTCCGTGCCGTTCTTGGCCGGGCTGGTGATCGTGTCCTGGAAGAACCAGTAGTAGTGGCTCCACTTAGGGCTGTCGTAGTGGGTCTGCCAGGTACCGGAGACCTTCTGCATCACCTGGGCGCGCGAGATCCATCCGACCTCGCCCGGCTTCACCGTCATGTTGAGCGAGCTGCTCTCCGAATGGCTGCTCGACCAACTATGGCTGTAACTCGCGGTTACGCTCAGGTCGACGATGCCCGCTATCTTGCCGCCCGCCGTGACGGAGACGCCCAGCGAGTCGGTGGAGCCCACCGTGTCGTCCCAGGTCATCGACTGGGTGGCGTCCGACGTACTGCAGTTGAACAGCGAGTTCGACACCTGGCGGAACGCACCCAGGTACGCCTCCCCGAGCTGGGGCGAGTTGAAGGTGCACTTGCCTTCGCCCGAGGCGCAGTCCGCCATGAGCTGCTGCCTGGTCGGCTGGTCGGCGGCGGATGCCGGAAGGGTGGTCGCCGCAGCGACGGCGCAGGCCGCGACCGCCATGGTCAACGCGCGTGCCGCGTAACGCCTGACGCGGTGTGTGGTCATCGTGGTGCCTCTCACGGTACTGGGGGGATCGGTGAACCGCCGTAGGCCGGGGGCGAATTCACTCACCCCCGCCCGCACGGCCGATCACCGCCTCTTGCTGCTGAGATTCTCCCGACCTACCGGAGGGGTGCGATCCGATTGAGTCAACCTGCCGTCGGGCGCAGCACCGTGACCTCCGGGCCGAAGGCGACCACGAGCCGTCCGCCCGGCGCGGCCCCGAGCGCGGCCGCCGGGAGCGGCAGCGCGTACTCGGTCCCCGCTTCCCGCCCCGTGCCGAGGTCCCAGAACCGCACGGCCTGGCCCTGGCCGATGGCCATCACCGGGCGGGCGCCCCCGACGGTGACGACCATGGGCCCGTTCGGCTCCGTGTGGCCGGTCAGGGGTTCGCCGGTCTCCCGCATCGTGGCCAGGTCCCACAGGCGCACCGTCTTGTCCCGGCTCCTGCTGACCGCGACGGGCCTGCCGTCGACGAGCGTGGTGGCCACCGATGTCACCCAGTCGGTGTGGCCGGTCAGGGGTTCGCCGATCTGCCGGCCGGTGGTGAGGTCCCACAGCCGTACGGTCTTGTCCCAGCTTCCGGTGACAGCGACGGGCCGCCCCGCCAGTTCCGCCGTCGCGACGGCGGTCACCCTGCTGGTGTGGCCGGTGAGCGGTTCGCCGACGAGGCGGCGGGTGGCGAGGTCCCAGATCGCCGCGGTGCGGTCGGCGCCGGCCGTGACCACGACCGGCCGGCCGTCCAGGGTCGCGCCGGCCAGGGCCAGCACCCGGCCGTGGTGGCTGGTGACGGGCTCGCCGAGGTGTTCCCCGCTCACCGGATCCAGCAGGTGCAGAGTGTCACCGGCGCCCGCGGTCACGACCACCGGCCGGCCGTCCACCACCGACGCGACCATGGCGGTCACCTCGCCCTCCAGGCCTGTCACGGGCGCCGTGACCGGCTCGCCGGTGATCAGGTCCCAGAGGTGCAGGGTGCGGTCGGCGGCTGCCGTGACGACCACCGGGCTCCCGTCGAGAACGGCCGTGGTGATCGCCGAGACCGTTCCGGTGTGGCCGGTGCGACCGGCGCGGGCCGGACCGTCGCCGTCGGCGCGGGCGTCGGCATCGGCGTGGGCGTGGGTGAGGTCCCAGGTCCGGAGCGTGTGGTCGTCGCTCGCCGTGACGGCCACGGGCCGCCCGTCCACGACGGCGGTGGCCACGTCCCAGACCTTGCCGGTGTGGCCGGTCAGCGGCGGGCCCACGGGCTTTCCGGTGGCGCGGTCCCGTACCACCACCGTGTCGTCCTGCTCCACGGTGAGCAGGACCGGATCGCCGCCGGCGGAAGGGCCGGTCCCACGGCCGGAGAGCCGGCGCCAGAGGTCCGCCTCCTGCTCCGGGCCGGGCGGGAAGGCAGGCGCCGTGCCGCTCGCGCCGACGGCATCGATCACCCGCATGCCGTTCACGCGCGGCCGGTCGTCCGCCAGGTCCCAGATGCGCAGGGTGCCGTCCGCTTCGGCGGTGAGGGCGACGGTACGTCCGTCCAGTACTGCGGTCTCCCGCGCCCGGGTCCGTACCAGGGCTCCGTTCTGGCGGGCGAGGCCCAGGGGACCGATGAAGCGCGGCTCCTCGCCGTCGAGTCCGACGGCGACGGCACGTCCGTGCACCACCGTCAGGGCCGTCACCCCGGGCCGGTCCTCGCCGCCGGACAGGGCCGCCGCGGCCGAGGGGGTCTCCACCGGCTCGCCGGTGGCCAGGTCCCACAGCAGCTGCTCCTCCTGATCCGGCTCCCCGGCGGTGACGGCGAGCACGCGTCCGTCGAGGGCGACGGTCCGCACCACCTCCAGCGACCGGGCCAGCTGACCGCCGGTTCCCAGGTCCCACACGCGCACCGTCCGGTCCACGTCGGTGTCGTCGACGGTGAGGACGACTCGGCGGCCGTCCAGCATCGCGATGCCGGCCGCCGACGGGAAGGCAGCGACGCGGCGGCCGGTGAGCAGGTCCCCCACGTACAGGGTCCCGTCGGCCCCGAGGGTGAGGAGGACCCGGCGCCCGTCCAGGACGGCGCTCTCCACGAGCCCGACGAACTCCCCGGCCGCCCGGCCGGTGGACAGGTCCCACACCAGGACCGCGTCGTCGCCGTGCAGGCTGAAGGCCACGGGCCTGCCGTCGGCGACCGCCGTGGCCACGGAGAGCACCTCGGCCGTCATCGAGGACACCGGGTCGGTGCGGCCGGTGACCGGTTCGTGGAGCTGTTCGCCCGTCGCGAGGTCCCAGACGCGCACGGTGTTGTCCCGGCTGCCGGAGACCGCGACCGGCCTGCCGTCGACGGTCGCCGTGGCCACCGCCCGCACCGGGCCGCTGTGGCCGACGAGGGGGCGCAGCCGCCGCTGGTCCGGTACGGGGCCGTCGGCCCACTGCACGGTCCACCGCGGATCGTCGAGCGGGGCATTCACGTCTTCGGGCGCACCCGTGGAGGTCTCAGACATACCCCCGAGGCTAGACACCGCCTCTGACATCGCCCTTCTTTACCACACCGGGTGCCGCCGGCCAGAGCGTGCGGACCACCACCATTCCGCCCCGTGCCGGGCGGCATTCCGGTGGGGGGTGCGGGCGCAGATTATGCGGGGCCACCGCCCATGTGCGGGCGGAACGGATGGCGTTGAGTCGGACCTGCCGATCGGCCGGCCAGGAATCCACATCAGCGCGAACCGCGCACCCGACCTTCGAGGAGGTGATCCGGATGAGCGTCCTCAAGCTTCAGAACATGGAGGCCCGCGTCACGCCCAGTGCTGCCGCCACCATCAGCCTGACGAGCAGCAGCAGCGACTGCTGCAAGGCTCCGCGCGAGCCGCAGAACCCGAACTGACCTGCCGGGTCCGTGCGTGGGCTCGGCGCGCCCCCGCACGGACCCACCGTTCCCGACGGCCGCCCGGACGATCACAGAGGCTGACATGCGCAACGAACGCTGGGTCTACCGCTTCCTCTTCGCGTGGAACGACACACTGTTCTTCGACCCGCTCGACGTCTTCTACGAGCCGAGCGCGGACCACTTCCTCGCCGCGTTCGACGAGCGGGTGAGGGACCGATTCGTACGCAGCGGTATCTGGTGGAGCTTCCGGCACAACGAGGACCTGCCGGCGCAGGGTTGGAAGATCCACGTCTCGTCGGGCCACCGCCACGTTCGCGAGGTCGCCTCTTCGGTGATCGCCCACCTGACGGAACGCGAGATCGATTTCAAGATCGCTCTCGATCTCAACGTCTTCGAGATGCTCAACTCCAAGGCCATCTCCCGGGGCAGCGGCGGCAAGCTCGTCACCGTCTACCCGCGCGACGACGCCGAGTTCCGCACGTGCCTGGCGGACCTCGCCCGCCTCCTGAAGGGCGTCGAGGGTGCCTACGTCCTGTCGGACCTGCGGTACCAGGACAACAAGGCCCTCTACTTCCGCTACGGCCAGTTCCTCGACACCCACACCGTCGACGTGCTCGGCCGCAGGCTGCCGCAGATCCTCGGACCGGACGGACCCGTCCCCGACGACCGGCGCCCGGGCCACGCACACCCCTCCTGGGTGCCCTGGCCGTTCGACGACTGGCGGCCCGCCGACGAGGACGAGGGGGACGACGGCCTGCTCGGGGGCCGCTTCCGGGTGACCGGCGCGATCCAGTTCTCCAACAGCGGAGGCGTGTACACGGCCGAGGACACCGCGGACGGCGACCGGCCGGTGCTGCTCAAGGAGGCCCGCCCCCACACCAACATCAACCCGCGGCAGGACCACGACGCCGTGGACATCCTGGGCCGCGAGTGGATGTTCCTGAACCGGCTGGCCGACGCGGGCCCGTACCCGGCGCCGATCGCGAAGTTCCGGCACTGGGAACACCACTACATCGCCGAGGAGTTCGTCGACAGCTCCGACATCCGCTCGGTGCTGCTGGAGCGCAACCCGCTGGCGCGGCCGGGGTTCGGCATCGAGCGGTCCCGGGAGTACCTGCGGATCTTCCTCGCCGTCTTCCGCGGGCTGGCCCGCGCCATCCAGGCCGCCCACGACCGCGGTGTGATCCTCACCGACTTCACCGCCGCGAACCTGCTCATCGACCCGGACACCTACGAGGTGACCATCGTCGACCTGGAGGCCTGCCGGCTGGCCGAGAGCGGTGACACCGCCCTGGCGAAGCCGGTCGAGCTCTACACCCCGGGGTTCAGCCTCTCCCGCAACCGCTTCAAGGCGTACGGGCCGGAGGGCGACCGGTACGCCCTCGCGTCGACCATGGCGTACTTCATCTTCCCGATCGCCGCCATGTCGTACCTGCGCGAGGACGTCCTCGATCTGTACCGGATCTTCATCACCGAGGGACTGGGCTGGCCGGAGCGGGTGCACCGGCTGATCACCGACCTGGCCGGGGACCGGATCGACCTCACCGGCCTGCTGAAGGCCCTGGAGGACGAGGCCGGCCTGCTCGACGCGGTCGAGGCCCTGCCGTCGCGCCCGGTCGTCGAGGAACGGCTCGCCCTGGCGGAGGCGGAGGCCGGGGTGGCCGCGTTCGTCGAAGCGAGCGCCGACTCCGGCCGCGACACGCTCTTCCCCGTCGACCCCTTCGCCCACGTCACCAACCCGCTGAGCCTGGGCTTCGGAGCGAGCGGAGTCCTGTGGGCGCTGCACGCCAGCGGTGTCCCGGTCCGGCCCGAATGGCGTGCCTGGCTGGGCCGCAGGCTGGCGGACATCGATCCGGACCGCTACCCGGACGGTCTCATGAACGGCCTGTCCGGCATCGCCTGGGCGGCCGACTCCCTCGGGCTCGGAGCGCCGGCCAGGGAGCTGCTGACCCGGGCCAACGAGCGGGCGGCGGAGAAGGGCGACCACACCTTCTACTACGGCCTCTCCGGCATCGGCATGACGAACCTGCGCTTCTTCCTGCGCGGCCACGACCCCCGCGACCTCGCCGCGGCGCAGGAGTGCGCGCAGGCGCTGTACGAGACGGCGCAGAGGGACGGCGGGCAGGCCCACTGGCTCAACGGGTTCACCGCGAAGGAGCCGCTGACCGGCCTGGGCTTCGGGCAGGCCGGCGTCGCGATGTTCCTGCTGCGCATGCACCAGATCACCGGCGAGGCGCGCTGCCTGCGGCTCGGACGGGAGGCGCTCGCCTGGGAGATGGCCCACGCCAAGCCCATCGACGACGACGGCGGCCCGCTCATGTTCGAGCACGAGGGGACGATGGAGCCCTACGTCGAGGTCGGCTCCGCGGGCGTGCTGAAGGTGCTGCTGCGCTACGGGGACACGGACGCGGCCCGGACCGTCCTGCGCGGGCTCGACGTCCGGTACTCGGTGATGCCCGGCTACGCCTATGGCATGGCCGGGGTCGCCGACGCGCTGCTGGACGCGGCCGAGTTCACCGGCGACCGGTCGTACCGCGACACGGCGCTGCGCCAGCTCGACTTCATCCGGAAGGTCTTCCTCTTCGAGCCCGCGGAACGTTTCGGGCTGCACCGCGCCGAGGGGCGGCCGCCCCTGCTGGCTCTGCCCGGTGAGGGACTGCTGCGCTGCTCCACCGACTATCTGACCGGCTCGGCGGGCCTGCTGCGGGTCCTCCACCGGGTGAACCGGGGAGGCCCGGCCGACTTCCTGCTGGACGAGGTCGGGCGGTGAGGCAGCTCTGGCGCACGCTGCGGGGGCACCGGGCCCCCTTCGCGGTGATCCTCGTCGCCGAGGCCGCCACGAGCGGGCTGGAGGCGCTCGTGCACCCGCTGCTGCTCAAGGCCCTGTTCGACGAGGCGATCCTCACCGCGGACCTGCGGCGCTTCCTTTTCCTCGGCCTCGCCTACCTCGCGCTCGGGCTGACCCTCAACCTCACGGGGTACTGGATCGCCTGCCGGCGCAAGCGGTTCGAGAACGCGTTCACGCTGGTGCTGGAGACGGAGCTGCTGGCCCGCGCCCTCGGCCTGGACGGCCGGAAGATGTCGCGGGCGGGCAACGCCTCGTACGTCAGCCGCATCCACAACGACGTGTCCCAGGGGGTGCTGCCCGCCGTCGACGTGTCCCTGCGCATCGCACGGCAGGCGGTCGCCTCGGTCGTCTTCCTCGGAGTGCTGCTGTACCTGTCCTGGCAGGCCAGCCTCGTGCTGCTGGTGATCGTGCCGCCGCTGGTGTTCGTGAGCAACCGGCTCGGCCGGCGGATCGAGGAGAACACCGGTCCCGAACGCGAGGCGGAGGCCCGGTACGTCAACACGCTGACCCGGACCCTGGAGGCCTTCCCCGCCCTGCGCGGTCTGCCGTCGCTGCTGCCGGGGACGCGCCGCGCGAACCAGGACGCGCTGCGCGGCTTCCTCGGCATCACCTTCGTCAACTTCCGTCTGGGGCAGCGCCAGCGGACCCTCAGCGACCTGGTGATGAACCTGTCGGACACCGCTTCGATGATCGTCGGGGCCTTCTTCGTCTTCTCCGGCCGGATGTCGTTCGGCAGCTTCCTCGCCTTCGTCAACTCGCTGTGGCGGGCGGTGACCGGGATGTTCGACCTCGTCAACATGATTCCGCAGGCCCGCCGGAGCACGGCCGTCCTCGAACGGATCGAGTCCCTGCGGGAGGCCCGGGAGGCCCCGTACCACGACGAGGGAGCCCTGGTACGGGTCCGCGGAGCCCTTGTCGTGTACGGCGGCGCCGGCGGGGACGGGGCCGGGGCGAGCGGGGCGGCCGGGGCGGCCGGGGTCTCGTTCGACGCCTTCGAGCTGCGCGCCGGCGAGCACGTGCTGCTGCGCGGCCCCAACGGCTGCGGGAAGACCACGCTGCTGCACATCATCTCCGGGACGCTCGCCCCCGACACCGGGTCGGTCACCCTGCCGCCCCGGGTGGCGAGTCTGACCGCTCCGGTGAACCTGCCCCCGCTGCCGGTGCGCGACCTCGTCCCCGACGAGCGGCTGCGCGCCGCGCTGGACCTGGACGTGTCCGCCGACCAGCTGCCCTCGGAGCTGTCCTCGGGCCAGCGGCAGCGCGTCGGGGTCGCCGCGCTCCTGTGCGAGGAGGCGGACGTCTACCTCGCCGACGAACCGTTCGCGAACCTCGACGACCACGGCAGGGAGCTGGTGTTCCGGCTGCTGCGCGAGCGGACCGCCGGACGCGCGCTGCTCGTCGTGCACCACGGGGACGAGGACCTCGACGGCCGCTTCGACCGCGTGGTGACCCTGACGGCCGGACACCCGCTGGCCCGCCTGTCCTGAAGACCTGGGTCGTCTCTTTCGGATCTTGCCGGGCGCGGGTCAGGCAAGATCCGGAAGGGACGGCCTAGGGGGTGTCTTGTCGATCAGGCCGGATCAGGGAGCGGGGCCTGGTGCCGTGGATCGCAAGGCGGACGAGGGAGGCGACGCGGAGCGTCGCCGACCGAGGACAACGCGGCGAGGCGCGGCACCAGGCTCCGCGAGCCCGGCATGATCGGCAAGACACCCCCTAGGCCACCAGGTCGCGGGTGGCGGTGGCGAAGGCCGTCCGGTTCGGGTGGCCGGTCTTCTGCAGGAGGCTCGCCACGTGTTTCTCGACGGTGCGCAGCGAGATGTGCAGCCGGCCGGCGATGTCCTTGTTGCTGATGCGTTCGGCGACCAGCCGGGCCACCTCGAACTCGCGGACGGTGATTCCGCACCGGCGCAGGTCCGGCGGCACCCGCTCGGTGCCTGTGCGGCGTTGCCGGACCGACGCTCCCATCCCGCGCAGCAGGGCCCGGCTGGCTCCGGCGACCGCCTGGAGTCCGGCGTCGTGGAAGTACTCCTCCGCCTCGCGCAGCCACTCGACCGGCGTGCCCCAGCCGTCGTCGTACGCGGACTGCGCGACGAGGCGCAGACACAGCCTGCGTGCCATGGGGAAGGGTTCGGCCGCTTCGAGTGCCTTGCCCGCGGCGGCCGTCGCCTCGTCGGGGCGGCCCTCGCGGCCGAGCAGCACGGCGTGCGCCAGGCCGGTGAACTGGTGGTTCCAGCGGGTGGCGCCGGCGCTCGCCAGCGTGACCTCGGCGTGGTGGCGCCGGCCCATGCGGCCGGCCAGTACGCCGAGGAGCAGGATGATGCCGTGCTTGCCGAACTCGCCCATCGCGGGATTCTCCGCGTCGTAGGCGAGGGCCTGCGCGAACTCCTGCCCGGCGGCCTCGTGCCGCTCCTCCAGCAGCGAGCAGAACGCCCGCGCCAGCCCGTACGACATCGCGCGTACGCCGGGCGCCGCGTCCAGCAGCGGGGCCAGTCGCTCCAGGGCTCCGTGCATCTCGGCCCGGCGGCCCTGGTGGGCGTACCGTACGGCCTCGGCGAGCCGCAGCAGGGCCAGGGGGCGGCCCAGTCCGAGGCGTGAGGCATCGGCGGCGGCCTCCCGGATCCGGTCCCGGGCCTCGTCGAACCGGCCGTGCTGGATCCGGTCCAGCGCGAGGACGAAGCCGGTCTCGTGGGCCAGAGGCAGCAGGCCCATGCCCAGGGCCTCCTGCCGGGCCTGTTCGATCCGGGTGGGCCCACCGTCGTGGCTCGCGGCGACGATGGCCAGGTGCACGTCGGCGGCCGTGCGCGGGACGGGGAGCCGGCGGGCGAGGGCGATGGCGCGCGCCCGCCGGAAGTGGGCCGCGGCCGTCGGCTCGTCCTGTTCCCGGGCCAGCTGCCCGAGCAGCAGCAGGGCCCTGCAGGCCACGTCGGGCAGGTCGACGCGCTGGGCGGCTTCCAGGGCCCGGTGGGCGTACCGGGTGGCGGTGCGCAGCCGGTCGGGGGCGAGCCGGCTCAGTTCCACGTGCACGGCGGAGAGGTCCACGAGGGCGGCGTACTGGTCGGCCGGGTGGCTTCCGAGCAGTGCGCGGGCGATGTCGAGGTGCCACAGGGCTTCCGCGGGGCGGCCCGTCAGGGTGGCGATGTCGCTGAGCCGGGCGTGGAGTCCGGCGCGGCGCTGGGCGGGGATGCCGTGTTCGCCGCCGTCGCCGCCGAGGGTGGACAGGACGGCCGCGGGCGCGGGCAGGCGGTCGAACCGCGCCGAGCGGGCGACGGCGTCCAGCAGCCGCTCCAGCACCGTGGCGTGCAGTTCGGGCGGGGTACCCGGTTCGACGAGCCGGTGGGCCCGGGTGAGCAGCTCGACCGCCCGGTCCACCGCGCCCTCGCCCGCCGCCCGCCCGGCCGCCTCGGAGTACAGGCGGATGGCCTCGGGGGTGTCGCCGGCGTGCTCGTGCAGCTGGGCGGCGTGCTCGCACCAGGTTCCCGGCAGCCCGGGGTGGAGATCGGTGAGGGCGCGCGCGGCCCGCCGTACGTATCCGGCCCGCTCCCCCGGTCCGAGGTCGTCCCGCAGGGCCTCGGCCGCCAGGGGGTAGCGGAAGGTGTACCACTGGGCGCCCGGTCCGTCCGGCGTGATCAGGTACGAGGCGACCGCGGCGCGCAGGGCCGCGGACAGCTCGGCGTGGTCGCGGCCGATGGCGCGCTCCAGGACGGGCAGTGCGAAGCGCCGGCCGAACAGGGCCGCCATGCCGAGGAGTTCCACTGCGAGCGGGCCGAGCCGCCCGGCCTGGCGCCTGACGTTGTCCGCGACGGTGGGCGGGACGGACGGTGTCCCGGGGTCGCGGCGGACGGGGCGGCCGGTGAGGTCGTGGACGAGTTCCTTGACGACGAAGGGGATTCCGGCGCTGCTGTCGACCGCGCGGTGGACGAGGTCGGGGCAGACCTCGGCCGGGGGGACGCGCAGCTCGGCGGCGATGAGCAGGTGCACGTCGGGGCGGCTGAGGGGGGCGAGGTCGAGCACTGCGGCGGCTCCGCGCTGGCGGGCCCGCGTGGCGAGTTCGGTCGCCGCGACGGGTGCGCATCCGGTGACGAGGAGGAGTACGGCCGGCTGGTGCCCGATGTTGTCGAGGAGGTACTCGACGACCGCGAGTGTTCCGGCGTCGGCGTCGTGCAGGTCGTCGAGGACGAGCAGGCAGCCCTGCCGTTCCCCGACGACGGTGAGCAGGCGCAGCATGGTTTCGGCGACCACGAGGTGCGGGGCGGCGTCGGCGTCCGTGTTCCGGGCGCCGGTCAGCAGCCGGGCCATGACCGGCCCGTAGCGGCCGAGTTCCTCGGGGTCGGGCAGCAGGCCGGCCCGGGACAGCAGGAGCAGCGCCTCGACCAGCGGCCGGTAGGGGACGGGGGTGCCGACCGCGCTGGCCCTCCCCCGTACCGTGACCATGTTCGTCTCGGCGGCCATGGCGAGTGCCTCGGTGGCGATCCGGGTCTTGCCGACCCCGGGCTCGCCGGTGACGAAGAGTGCCGTGCCGCGACCGGACCGGGCGGCCGCCAGCGCGAGCATGATCTGCCCCATCTCGGTTCCGCGGCCGACGAGTTCCCCTCGTCTGGGGTGCGTGCCGCCGCCACCCGGGCCCGCGGCGGTACAGTCCTCCGGCAGCGCCGGCCAGAAGATGGACACCGGCTCGTCCCCTTTCCGGCGGGCCGTCCGAGGCGCCGCCGGGGATGACGATAGGGACGGTGCGTGTGCCCCCTGTAGCCGTCCGTTTGGGGGGCTTGTGCGGTTGGTCAGCCCGCGTCGAGACTGTCCTCCCGTACCCGTCGGGCCAGGTCGAGCTTGGTGTAGGTGGGGCGGCCCGCCTGCTGGTACTTGGCCTTGACCCGGTCCAGGTAGTCCTTGGCAGTGTGGACGGTGATGCCGGCGCGCCGGGCGGCGGATTTCAGGGTCAGTCCGGAGGCGTAGTCGAGGAGGATCTGTCGTTCCCGGGGCGAGAGGCGGGGGCGTGCGGGGCTGTCGTCGTAGGCGCAGGCGAAGGCGAGTTCCGCGGAGAGGGCGCCCTGGCCCGAGGCCAGGTCCTTGATGGCGGCGACCAGGGTGGGCAGGTCGTGGTCCTTGGTCAGGTAGCCGTCGGCGCCGGCCCGGACGGCCTCGATGATCCGGGAGCGGTCGGGCACCGTGCTGATCATCAGGACGCGGCTGCCGGTCCGCAGCAGCCGTCTGATGTTGTCGGCGGGTGCGGAGCCGTCGCGCAGGACGAGATCGAGGAGGACTATGTCGGGCGGGGAGTAGCCCGTCGCCCCGAAGCCGTACGGACGTTGGGCGTCCGGTGCGCCGAGGAGCTCCCCGACTGTGGCGGCGGTCGCCACGAGCCGCAGCTCCGGCACGCCTCCGAGCCAGGCGCGCAGGCCGTCGAGGAGCATCCGGTCGTCGTCGACCACCGAAACGGTGATCACCCGGGCCATCTCAGCTCCACCCGTACGCCCTCGCCGGGGGCGGTGTCCACGGTCGCCCGGCCGCCCACCTCCGCCATCCGGCCGTGGACGGAACCGCGCAGGCCGAGGCCGGGCTCGCACCGCTCGGGGTCGAATCCGGGCCCCCGGTCGACCACGGTGACGACGGCTCCCCCGCGTGCGTCCGGGTCCCTGGTGGCGGTGAGGTAGGCGTGTCCGGTGCCCGCGTGGCGCCGTACGTTGTTCAGGGCCTCGCGGACGGCGTCCCCCAGCGCGGCGGCGACCTCGGGGGGCACCTGCGGCAGGTCGTGGTACTGGGCGGTGACCCGCAGTTGGAGGCTCTCGACGGAGCCGACCGCCTCCTCCAGGGCCGCGCCGATCTCCCGGTGGTGGACCTCCGCTGCGGTCTGCTGGATCAGCCGGCGCAGGTACGCGGCCTCGCGCGCGCAGCGCTGGCGCACCTCGGGGGCGTTGGCGTCGACCGAGCCGGAGGCCAGGGTGGTCAGGGTGGCGAGGACGGTGTCGTGCAGCACGCGGTGGTGTTCCAGCCGCTCGGCGTAGCGCGCCTTGTGGGCCTCGGCGGTCACCGCGCGGGCGTTGGCCTCGTCGAGGAGGCGGCCCTGGCGGAGCAGGTACCAGCGGAAGAGCCAGGTCATCACGGCCGAGGACACGATCGAGTTGAGGTGGCCGAGAACGACGGCGGGGCTCGCGCCGACCGCCTGGTAGCCGATGAAGTGGGTGACGATGAGCAGGGCGATGACGGTGAGGGCGTGGAGCCGTTCGAGGGAGATGGCCGCGACGGCGCTCGCCGACCCGCCGAGCAGCATGGCCCACGCGATCGTGGGCGGCTCGCGCACTCCGCCCCAGGTGCAGAGGGCCAGGGGCAGAAGGCAGCCGGTGACCAGGACGTCCGCCCAGATGTGCCGCCGGTCGAACCAGCCGCGCCGCAGGGCGGCGCCGTAGGTCAGCACGCTCAGTCCGAGGGCGGCGGCGAATCCCGCGTACTGCAGGGGGAGTTCCGACCGGCGCTGGGCGACGGCGAGGGCGCCCACCGTCAGATGGCTCGCCCGGTACAGGAGGGTGGCCACGATCAGGAAGGACTGGGCGCGTTGCAGGCCCGATCCCACCCCGCCCTTCGCCCGTAGTGCCCGTATGCGCCGTACCGGTAAGGACAGCAACGCCAAGACCACACCTTCCCGTACCGATTTGCCCGTGACATCTGCCATTTTGCCCTAGCAGGTGCACGTCAAATAGGCGCGTACCGGCCTGCTCACGGGCTTGGCCGAGGTGGCACCACAGGTCGGCCGGAAAGGTGTTCCCGGCACCCGTCCGGCGCCGGTCGCACGCCGGTCGCACGCCGGAGCCACGCCCCTCGGAGGCCTGTTCCGCGCCGGTCCGGCGGCTATCCGGCCATGACGACGACGGAATGCCGGCCGCTGGCCCCGTCGGGGATGGTCGGGGTGCGGAGTTCCGTCTGGGTCTCGCCGGTCCGGTCGGTGGCGCGGACGGTGAGGGTGTGCGTACCGGACGTGGCCTGCCAGGAGTAGGACCACTGGCGCCAGGTGTCGCGTGTGTCCTCGGTGGCGAGATCGGTCTCCTGCCAGGGTCCGTCGTCGATCTGGATCTCGACGCGGTCGATGCCGCGGTGCTGGGCCCAGGCGACACCGGCCACCGTCACCGTGCCGGTGGCGGGGCGGGCGAAGGGCTTGGGGGTGTCGATGCGCGCCTGGGTCTTGACCGGCGCCCGCGCGGCCCACGCGCGCTTGACCCAGTACGGGTCGTAGGCGTCGAAGGTGGTGAGCTCGATGTCCTCGATCCACTTGCAGGCCGACACGTACCCGTACAGTCCGGGGACGACCATCCGCACGGGAAAGCCGTGGGCGAGCGGGAGCGGCTCGCCGTTCATGCCGACCGCGAGCAGGGCGTCCCGGCCGTCCATGACGTCCTCGACGGGAGCGCCCAGGGTCATGCCGTCGACGGAGCGGGCCACCAGCTGGTCGGCGGGTCCGCCCTGCGACGGGGGCCGTACGCCCGCCTCTGCGAGCAGGTCGCCGAGGTGGGCACCGAGCCACCTGGCGTTGCCCGCGTACGGTCCGCCGACCTCGTTGGAGACGCAGGTCAAGGTGATGTCCCGCTCGATGAGCGGGCGGGCGAGCAGGTCCTCGAAGGAGAGGTTCAGCTCGCGGCGCACACCCTTCCCATGGATCCGCAGCCGCCACGTCCCGGCCGGGACCCTGGGGACGACGAGCGCGGTGTCGACGCGGTAGAAGTCCTTGTTCGGCGTCGTGAAGGGGCTGATCCCCGGTACGCGCAAGGCCGCGCCCGGGGGCAGGTCCGGCGCCGGTGACGCGGGAGCCGGCAGGACCACGGCCGCCCGGGAGGCGATCGCGTCGCCGGAGTGCGACGAGTTCAGGGCCCGGCCGACAGCTCCCGCCCCGCTGCCGAGCGCGGCGGCGGCCCCCGTGAGCAGCAGGAAGCGGCGGCGGCTCCAGCCGGCGCCCTCGCCCGTCGGCCCCGCCGGGGGCGGGGCGGCCACGAGCGGTCCGGTCAGGACGAACAGCACGGCGGCCCCGGCCAGGCCGCCGGCGAGGGACGGCAGGGCGTCGGCGAACCCGTCCGAGTCCGGCCGGTTCAGCGCGGCCACGGCTCCCACCAGGCCGAAGAGGAACACGCCGGCCGCCGCGGTCCGCCGCCTGCGCAGGGCGAGCAGGCCGAGGGCCATCGCCAGGAGGGCCGTCACGGCGAGGATCCCGAGCTGCAGGACGAGTTTGTCGTCGGCCCCGAAGGTGCGGATCGCCCAGTCCTTGACCCCGGCCGGTGTGCGGTCGATGGCCGCTCCCCCGATGGCGGTGACCGGACCGGCCTCGGGCCGGATCCCGGCGGCGGCCAGTTCCGCCAGCGCCAGGGCCGCGTAGCCGGACACCAGCCCGGCCAGCGCGGCCGCCGCTCCCCGCTCGATGACTGCCTTGTCGATGCTCACACCGGTGACTTCGCAGCGCTGCCGCCGCCGGATTGGTCGTTCACCCCCTGGGGGTGTCTCCGGCCGGCCGGCGGAAAAGCCCGACGGGTGGGCGACGGCCCTGCCTAGGCTGGGCGGATGAACGGGATACGGATCGTGGCCGACCGGGCCGACCGGGCCGAGTGGCGGGGCGGGTTCGAGGAGCGGGTGCTGGCCGGGTACCGGGCTGCGGGGTGCTCGGCGCCGCTGGCCCGGGCCCTGCTGGAGCAGGCGGTGGAGGGGATCGACGGCTGGACGGTCGCCACGGACGGCACCGGGTGGATCGCGGTCGGCGTGCGGCAGGACAACGGCGTGACCGTGGGGCGGATCCATGACCTGACGGTGCCGCGGGGGCGCGCGTGGGCCGAGCGGTGGTGCGCCGGGCACGGGGCGCAGCGGGTGGAGGTGCGGCTCACCGGCGGCGCGGGAGAGTTCGCGGACTACCCGGTGCGCAAGCAGATCCGGATGAGCGCCACGGCCGAACGGCCCGTGCTCCCGCCGGGCCTGACGGTGCGCCGGCTCACCGAGGAGGAGTACCCGGCCTGGTACACCGCCGAGGAAGCCGCGTACATCGCGGACATCGTCCGGTCCGGCGCCCTGACCCCGGAGCAGGCGAGGGCGAAGTCGGACCAGGACTTCGCCCGTTACCTCCCGCAGGGATACCTGACCCCGGGCCACGCCTTCTACGTGATGGAGGCCGGCGGCCGGGCGGTCGGCACCGGCTGGGTGAACCACGGCTTCCTTCCGGGCGTCACCTTCGGCTTCTCGCTGGAGGTGTACGAGGACCAGCGCGGCAAGGGCTACGGCCGGGCCGCGATGGCCGTCGGTGCGTGGGCCACCCGGCAGGGCGGCGACGAGGCGATGATGTTCAACGTCTTCGGCGGCAACGACGTCGCGATGAGCCTGTACGACAGCACCGGCTTCGCGGTGCTGGACGAGTACCGCTCGCTCGACCTCCGGTCCGGGCCGATCAGACCGTCTTGAGTGGGGTGCCGAAGTCGCCCGGTCGGCAGAACGATCACAGTGACGCGAACGCGAACGGAAGTCCTGGGCTCCTGGTGCGGTGGTGGCAGAGGCCGCTTCAAGCGAGAACGGCGTCGAGTTCCACTTCGACCAGCCAGGCCGGGTCGATGAAGCGGGACACCTCGACGAACGTGGTCGCAGGCCGGATGGATGCGAACCGTTCGCCATGCGCTCGGGCGGCTTCCTTCCACCGGGTCACGTCGGTGAGCATGATGCGAGTTCGTATGACGTCTTCCAGCGATGCCCCGGCTGCCTCCAGCGCACGCTCGGCGATGTCCAAACATCGCACCGTCTGCGCATATACGTCACCTGGCCCCACGGTGGAGCCGTCATCCCCGATGGGGGCTGTGCCGGCGACGGCTACGTAGTCGCCTCTTCGGACGGCCCGCGAGAACCCGATCTGCGGCTCCAGCGGGGAGCCAGAGCTGACGGTCTGTCGAATTCGTTTCATCAGGTCATGCTCCCAGACGGTGCTCCTTCCGCGGAGCGGCACCAGGCCGTCTCTTCCTGATGTCGCGCGTCAGGCAGGATCCGGGAGAGACGGTCCGGGTGCGGCGCCCTGAGTACGCGTACTCATGTCTGCCCGCCGCCGGCTCGGCATGATGCGGCCATGATCGATTCCCTGACCGAACCCCGATCCCGGCGTGGCCGGCGACCCTGGTCGCGCCGGACGTCCCTCGGCGCAGACCTGGCCATCGGTATTCCCCTCTTACTGCTCGGGGTGGGATGGCTCGTGCTGGACTTCATGTTGGGGCACGGCCTGGAGGTCTGGGCAGCACAGGGGGACCGGGAGCGCATCGACGCGGCGGACCTCGCGCACATCGCGCGGATCCAGCATTACCTCGTGGCCGTGTTCGTGATCGCGGCGCTCGCGCTCGTGTTCCGTGCGCGCTGGACGGCGCTGATGCAATTGCTCGCCGCCACTCTGGCGGGAGCACTGCTGATGCTCGCTCAGCACAGCTGGGACCGTTCCCATCCCAGCCCGGCCGGTGCCGCGTCGGAAGGCACTTCGCGCTATCGCGAGAACAACGGCTTCCGTATCCCCGGTGACATGTCTCCTGCGAGCGCGCAGGACGCGCAGAAGGAAGCCGACCGCATCGAGCCTGTCCTCAAGCGGCTCTGGGACGGTGGGACGTGGGATCCGGCGAGCGTGCGCGCGGCGCTGCTCGAGGTCGGGTTCGAGGAGGAACGGTTCGGGCCGAAGGGTGAGTGGCTCGGCGGAACCCTCAGCGTGCGGGACATGGGCTCGCGCTTCGAGACCGACCACTACGTCACGCCGGAGGGCGCATTGGTCGGCGTCCGTGTCCATGACGACGCCTGCGTCACCGCCTATGTGCAGAAGACCAACTATGTGGTGAAGACCAACGGCCCGTATCCCGAGGGCGGTTGCTTCGAGCCGCCTGCCGGTCACTGACCGGCGGACCGTCGAAGAGCGCGCACCGGGCAGCGACCGGCCTCAGTCCCGGGTGACCAGGCTGGTGACGAGCGCCGCGGTGCGCCGGTGCCAGGCGCCCGCGCCGCGGAGCATCGCGTGGCCGCCCGTGGACATCGGGATGGCGGTGGCGTCGGCGCCCGCGAGCCGGGACCGGCGGACGAACTCCCAGGACCCGGCGGCCGAGGTGACCCGGTCCTCCTCGTCGTGCAGCAGGTAGAGCCGGCGGCCCGCGAGGTGGTCCACCGGTTCGCCCGGCGGACACCAGGGGGCGAGGGCCACCACGCCGTGCACCAGGGGCGCGCCGGCCGCCCGCAGCGCCGCTCGGCCGCCCATCGAATGGCCGACCAGGACCACCGGTACGTCCCCGGCGAGTCCCCGCAGCCGCGCGAGGGCCGCTTCCGCGTCCCGGGCGGCGTCGCAGCGGGCGCCGTTCCAGCCGCGGTGGCGATAGCGCACCTCCGCCACCAGGACGTCACGTCCGCGCGTCGCGCGGACGACGGCGGCCGCGAAGGGCCGCATCCGCAGCGCGGGCAGGTTGACCAGGGGCGGCGGCTCCGGCCCCTCCTCGCGCCCTCCGTGCAGCAGCAGGACCGCGGCCGCCGGTGTCGCGGGGGACGTACGCAGCACGAGGGCGCGGCCCTCGCCGGTGGTCTCCGTGTCCCGCTCGGTCCCGGCGCTCATCCCGCCTCCCGGGATATGCGGCGCGGCGGGCGCGGGAAGAACCCGCTGGTGCGGGCGGCGTAGGCGGCGTAGCCGGGCCGGTCCGCCATGTGCGCCTCCAACAGTCTCTTGCCGCTGCCCCAGATCAGCAGCGCGCTCATCACCAGCGGTGACACCAGTGTGAGTGCCGCAGTCTGCCAGGTCGCGCAGGCCAGCAGATAAAGACCCCACCAGACGAGGAAGTCACCGAAGTAGTTGGGGTGCCGCGTCCAGCTCCACAGACCGCGGTCCATGATCGTTCCGCGGTGCTCGGGGCGTTCCCTGAAGCGGGCCAGCTGGAGGTCTCCGATCGCCTCGAAGAGCAGTCCGGCCGCCCAGAGCAGCAGGCCCGCGGCGGCGAGCGGTCCGAGCGGAACGGGCACGTACGACGCGGCCTGTACGGGCAGCGAGACGAGCCAGACCAGCGCGCCCTGGAGGAGGTAGACCTTGCGCAGGGCGTAGAGCCGGGTGCTGCCCGGCGCCCGGGCGAGCATGCGGGCGTAGCGCGGGTCCTCACCGTGCCCCCGGCCGCGCCGGGCGATGTGCAGGGCCAGGCGCAGTCCCCACACGACGGTCGCCGCGGCGACCGCGAGACGCCGGCCGTCGTCGCCGTACCCGCTCGACAGCAGCCAGCTGGTGAGCGCCACCGCGGCGAAGGCGGCTCCCCAGGCGATGTCGACGATCCGGTGCAGGCCCTTGACTGCTGCCACGGCGAAGGTGACCAGCATGACGGCGAACGCGGCGCCGGCCGCGGCGCCCAGGTTCACGGACAGCGCGCCCCAGTCGACGCCGGTCGACAAGGCCTGGGCCTGGGCCTGGGTCCCGACGGTCATCGGGGCTCCCGTGGCTCGTGCCGGTCGGCGGTGAGCAGGAGTTGGCGTACGTCCAGGTAGCGCGAGCGGAATCCGGCCTCGGAGTAGGCGAGGTAGAGCTCCCACATGCGGTGGAAGGTGCGGTCGAAGCCGAGGGCGGAGACGGAGTCGGCCCGGCGGTCGAACTCCTCGCGCCACAGCCGCAGCGTCTCCGCGTAGTGGTCGCCGAAGCCGTCGTCCGCCACGGTGCTCAGCCCGGCCGCCGCGCTCGCGCGGGCGATCGCCTCACGGGAGGGAATGAGGCCGCCGGGGAAGATGTACTTGCTGATCCAGGTGTGTGTGCGGGCGGTGAGGAGCATGCGCTCGTGCGGCATGGTGATGGCCTGGAGGGCGACGCGGCCGCCGGGGGCGAGGAGCCGGCGCAGGGCGGCGAAGTAGGTGGCCCAGTACTCGGCGCCGACCGCTTCGATCATCTCCACGCTGACGACGGCGTCGAAGGAGCCTTCGACGTGCCGGTAGTCGCGCAGTTCGACGGTGACGCGGTCGCCGAGGCCGGCCGCGGCGATGCGTTCCCGGGCCAGGTCGCGCTGCTCGGCGGAGAGCGTCACGGTCAGCACGTCGGCGCCCCGGGAGGCGGCCCGGATCGCCAGCTCGCCCCACCCGGTGCCGATCTCCAGCAGCCGGGTGCCCGGTCCGACGTCCGCGAGGTCGAGGAGCCGGTCGATCTTGCGGTGCTGGGCGGCGGTGAAGGTGGCGGGTGAGGCGGGGAACGCGGCGAAGACCGCCGAGGAGTAGCTCATGCTCCGGTCGAGGAACAGGGTGAACAGTTCGTTGGACAGGTCGTAGTGACGGTGGATGTTCTCCCGCGCCCCCTCAGGGGTGTTGCGCTGCTGTTCCGGGCGCCCGCGTACCCAGGCTTCGCGCAGTCGGCGCAGCGGCGCCGGCACCAGGTCGTCGACGTGGGTGGCGAGCACGGTCAGTGCGCCCACCAGGTCGTCGCTGTCCCATTCCCCGGCCATGTACGACTCGCCGAAGCCGATCAGGCCGTCCGCGCCGATCCGGCGGTGGAAGGCCTCGGGGTCGTGGAGGGTGAGGGTGGGCAGCGCTCCCGCCTGCCGGGGGACCCGGTAGGCGGGCGGCTCCCCGCCCCCGTGCCGGACCCGCAGCGGAAGCCGGGCGAGGGCCCGGCCGATGATCCGCTCGGCGACGGCGGTACGCAGGGCCGAGGCGCGGGGCGGCCGGGCCACGTCGGGCCAGCGCGCCGGGTCGACGGGTGCGAGCGCGCTCTCGTGGGCCGGGATGAGCGCGCTCTCGTGGGCCGGGATGTACGAGACGGTCACAGGGTGCCTTCCTGCGTGGGACGGACGGGACGGGGGCGGACCGGGAGGCCTCGGAGGAAGAGGCGGATGCCGTGGAAGCGGATGCCGGCGGAGACCCGGGCGGTGGAGAAGGGGTGGCGCAGGGCGGCGCCGAGCAGGGCGCGGGCACCGGCCGGGCGGTGGCGGCCCGTCACGGTCGCGGTGAACGGGCAGGTCCCGTCGTCGTGACGCAGTTGCACGGTCAGGTCGAGCCGGTCGCCGGGGACGGGCAGCCGCATCCGGTAGAAGCCCTCGACCGCGAAGAACGGCGAGACGTAGAAGTCCTTGGGGACGTCGGTCAGTCCGTCGGCGCCGGGGCGCAGCAGGTAGCAGTGGCGCTCGCCGTAGGTGTTGTGGACCTCGGCGACGACGCAGACCGGCGTACCGGCGCGGTCGTGGCACCAGTAGAGGGTCAGCGGGTTGAAGACGTGCCCGAGGACCCGGGCGTGGGCGAGCATCAGGACGCGCCCGTCCGCGTTCTTCACGCCGTGGGCGGCCAGCTGCGCCTCCAGGCCCGCGCGCAGGGTGGGTGCCCGGCCGCCGAAGTGGTCCCGGGGGTCGAACCGGGCCAGCGGGCGCAGCGCCCGGGGTATGCGGGGCGGCTCGTCGATGTCGATGAGCCACAGGTAGGTGCGCTGCTGGAAGGCGTGGCGGACGGGGGTGGTGCGGGCGTGGGCCACCGTGCACTCGTACAGGGCCGGTACGCGGCCCGGGGCGGCCCGCCCCGCGGAGGTTCCGTTCACCACCTCACCCCCAGGGCCTCGGCCGCGGCGACGCCGGAGAGGCAGCCGTCCTCGTGGAAGCCCCAGCCGTGGTAGGCGCCGGCGAAGGCGGTCACCGACGTGTTCAGCCGGGGCAGTTCCTGCTGCGCGGCGACGGACTGCGGGGTGTAGACGGGGTGTTCGTACACCATGCGGGCGATCACGTCGAAGGGGTCGACCCGGCCGCGGGCGTTGAGGGTGACGATGTGCGGCTCGGCGGTGGGCAGCCGCTGGAGCCGGTTCATGTCGTAGCTGACCTGGACGGTCTCGGGCCGGGCCGAGCAGGACGGGAGCCAGTAGTTCCAGGAGGCGCGCGCGTGCGCGGAGCGGGGCAGCAGCGAGGTGTCGCGGTGCAGCACGGTGGGGTTGCGGGAGTACGTGAACGCGCCGAGGACCCGGATCTCGTCCTCGGTCGGATCGGCCAGCAGGCGCAGCGCCTGGTCGGGGTGGACGGCGACGACCACGGCCGCGTACGGGGTCGAGTCGCCGTCCGGGGTGAGCACGCGCGCGTGGTCGGCGGCGCGCACGACGGCCCGGACCGGGGTCGAGGTGCGGACGGAGGTCAGGTGCTTGGCGGCCTTGGCCACGTAGCTCGCCGAACCGCCCGTGACCGTACGCCACTGCGGGGATCCCTTGACGGACAGCAGTCCGTGGTGGGCCAGGAAGCGGAAGAGGTACCGGGCGGGGTACTGGAGGGCGGTGTCCGGTGCGCACGACCAGACGGCCGCGACGAGCGGGATGGCGAAGTGGCCGACGAAATAACGGGAGAAGCCGCGCCGGTCGAGGAACTCCCCCAGGGTCTGCCCGGTGTCGGGGGCGGCGAGCAGCTGCCGGGCGGCCCGGTGGAAGCGCGGGACCTCGGTGAGCATGCGCAGGTGGCGGCCGCGCAGCAGGTTGCCTCCGCCGAGCAGGCCGGCCGCGCCCCGGGCGCCCGCGTACTCCAGGCCGCAGCCGTCGCACCGTACGGACATGCTCATCTCGGATTCCTGGGTGGTGACGCCGAGTTCGCGGAACAGCCGCAGCAGGTGCGGGTAGGTGCGCTCGTTGTGCACGATGAATCCGCTGTCCACGTGGACCGTTCCCGCGTCCTCGGTGGGCAGTTCATGGGTGTGGGCGTGGCCTCCGAGGCGGTCGTCCGCCTCGTACAGCACCACGTCGTACGTGCGTTGCAGGATGTGGGCGGCCGTCAGCCCGGCCACGCCCCCGCCCACCACAGCGACTCTCCTCCGGTCCACGTCACTCAACCCCTCGCGCTCGCCTGCCCCGCACGGCCGGTGCCGGGCGTTTCACGGGTACTTCGGTGCCGGACGGCCGGCGGATGGGATCTTGTTTCGACGGCTGCCGGGGACCGGCCGGCTCCACCGCCTCCACCGGCGCCGCCGCCACCACGGGCCTCGCCGCCGAGGCAGTGGCGCATCCGGTGCAGCCCCCGGCGGGCGTGGCTCTTGACGGTGCCGAGCGGCAGTCCGGTGCGCTCGGCGATCTGGGCCTGGGTCAGGTCCGCGTAGAAGGCCATGGCCAGCACCTCCCGCTGCGCGCGGGGCAGTTTCGCCAGTTCGCCGGTGACGAGGAGCCGGTCCAGGACGGTTTCCGGGCCCGCCGCCGGCCCGCCCCCGGGCGGCAGGGCGGCGCCGGCCGCGGCGACCAGGTCGAGCCGGCGGGTACGGGCCGTGAGCGCGTCGGCGATCTTCCGCCGGGTGATGCCGACCAGCCAGCCGGGGAACGGCCCGCGCTCGGGCCGGTAGTTGGCGCGACCCTGCCAGGCGGCCAGGAAGACCTGCTGGCTGACGTCCTCGGCCTCCCTGGAATCGCCGAGGGTGCGGGCCGCCAGGGTGAGGACGAGCCCGCCCCAGCGCCGGTACGCGGCGCTCAGGCACCGCTCGTCGCCGCGTACGAAACCCTCGGCGACCTCGTGGTCGAGGAGCTGCTCCCGGGCCGCGGTCGCGGGGGACGGCCGGACGGTGACGCTCTGTGCGCTCATGGCGACTGCTCCTCGGGACCGGGACCGGTTCCCGTCCAGATTCCGACCCGCCGACGCCTCGATTCCACTCGCATCGGTTGTGCGTCGCATGATGGATGCATGAACGAGCCCGCACAGCCCGGCGAGGCCGCCGGGCCGGCCGAGGCCGCCGAGCCCGCGCACGGTGTCACCACCGGAGCCGTGGCACGACGGCTGGGGGTCGCGCCGACGACACTGCGCTCCTGGGACCGGCGGTACGGCATCGGGCCGGCCGCCCGCGAGGACGGCAGGCACCGGCGGTGGACCTCCGCGGACATCGCCGTCCTGCAGGAGATGTGCCGCCTGACCGCGTCGGGGGTGCCGCCCGCGGAGGCGGCGCGCGCCGCTCGGTCCGGGCCGGCGCCCGCCGGGCCGGCGTCCGCCGCGCCCGCCTCCGCCCCCGCCGCACCGGCCCGTCAGCCGGGATCGGGCAACGGCCTGCCGCTCGGCGACGTGCGCCAGGAGTGCCGGGGGCTCGGCCGGGCCGCCGTCCGCCTCGATTCACCGACCATGGACGAGATGCTCGGCTCCCTGATCGGCGAATACGGCCTGGTCACCACGTGGGAGGAGGTGATGGTGCCGACCCTGCACGCCGTGGGGCGCAAGTGGGAGACCTCGGGCGACCAGTACGTCGAGGTCGAGCACCTGCTCTCCTGGCACGTCTCGACCGCGCTGCGCCGCGTGAGCATCGGAGCGCTGTCCGGGCCCCGGGCGAGCGCTCCCCCGATCCTGCTGGCGTGCGTACCGGGCGAGCAGCACACGCTCCCGCTGGAGGCGCTCGCCGCCGGTCTCGCCGAACTGGGCCTGCCCGCCCGGATGTTCGGGGCGGCGGTGCCGCCCGAGGCGCTCGACCAGGCCGTGCGCCGGACCGGGCCGGTCGCGGTCGTGCTGTGGGCCCAGGCCCGTTCCACCGCGCACCACGCCCTGGCCCGGCACGTCGCCGACACCACCTGGGGGGTCAAGGGCGCCCGGGCCCGGACCACGGTCCTCCTGGCGGGTCCCGGCTGGGCCGGACCCGTGCCCGCCCAGGGCATGCTGCGCCCCGGCGGGCTGCGGGAGGCGCTGGGCCTGCTGCGGGGGCTGTGCGAGGCGGCGACGACCGCTGCGGGAGGAGGCGGTGCGGCCGCTCAGCGCTCCTGACCGGCACGGGCCTGCCCGACCACGTCGCGGATCGCCCGCACGACGAGCCGCGGCTGCTCGACGGCGATGCCGTGGCCGCTGTCGGTGTCGGTGACGTGCCGGGCCCGCAGGTCCTCGGCCAGGCGCCGCTGGGCGGCCAGCCAGGCCGGCCAGGTCGATCCGCCTCCGACCGAGAGGTCCCACGGACGGTCGGAGGTGAGCACGACGGCGGGCAGGCCACGCCGCAGGGCCGGTGCCCCGCGCAGCTCCCGTACGGCGGCGGGGTAATCGGGCTTTTCGAGGCCCTTCCCGGGGTCCGTGGCCCGGATCTTGTCCATCCACGCCGACCACTGGGCCGGTGTCAGGGTGTCCTTCAGGAACGGGGAGGCGCCGTCGACGGTCACCACCCCGGCGGCCCGTGCCGGTTCGGCCCGCGCGAACAGCGAGGCGATCATCGCTCCCCACGAGGCGCCGACCAGTACGTACGGCGGGTGCTCACCGGCCGCGGCGAGCGCCGCCCGCAGGTCCCTGACGCCCGCTGCCGCCGTGGTGGGCTGGGTGACCGGCGTCGAGCCGTTCGGCGTACCGTCCAGCCGGGTCGTGCCGGGACGGTCGTAGGCGCACACCCGCGTGAACCGGGCGGCCTGCGGGAGCACCGCCGACGGATCGGGCTTCAGGCCGGCCTCCGGACGCCCGGCGTCGGCGATGTGCGTCCACTCGTCCGACGCACCCCCGGCACCGGACACGAGCACGACCGTCGGGGACCCGGATCCGCGGCAGTCCAGCAGAATGCGGCGGCCGCCGCCGATGTCCACCGGGCGGGCCGGACCGTCCCCGTCGTCCCCGGCCGGCGCGGGCGCCGCCCCCGCGCACAGCGCGAGCGAGACGGCGAGGGTGACAGCGGCGGCGGACACGCGACGTGCCCGGACCGGGCGTCTTGCGAACACCCGTCCAGTCTGGCACCCGGCGGTGACCGCCGACAGCCGGTGGGATCACGAGCCGCTCTTGTCACGGACCGCCGTTGTCACGGGCCGTCCTCGTCACAGGCCGTCCTCGTCACGGGCCGTCCTTCCCGCGGGCCCGCCGGAAGCGGGCGAGCCCCTCCGGGAGCCCGACCAGGGGGTCCGGGTAGTCGAACCGGGCCCGTTCCAGGCCGGCCAGCCGCCAGGGCTCGTGGACCGAAGAGCCCGGCAGCCCGGCGAGTTCCGGGACCCAGCGCCTCACGTACGCGCCGTCGGGGTCGTACCGCTTGCCCTGGATCACCGGGTTGAGCACCCGGTTGGGGCGGCTGTCGGTGCCGGTACCGGCCACCCACTGCCAGTTGAGCTGGTTGTTGGCCACGTCACCGTCGACCAGCAGGTCGAGGAAGTGGCGGGCTCCGGCGCGCCAGTCGATGTAGAGCGTCTTGGTGAGGAAGGACGCGGCGAGCAGCCGGCCCCGGCCCGGCATCCAGCCCTCGTGGGCGAGTTGCCGCATGGCCGCGTCCACCACGGGGTAGCCGGTGCGGCCCTCCTTCCAGGCCAGCAGGTCGGCCTCGGCCGCCTTGCCGCGCCGCCAGCGGTCGGCCCGGGTGCGGTAGTCCCGGGCGGCGGCGCCGGGGCGGGCGGCGAGGAGCTGGTACTGGAAGTCGCGCCAGCAGAGCTGCCGTACGAAGGCCTCGGCGCCCGCCCGCCCCCGGGACCGCGCCCGGTGCACGGCCTCGGCCGCCGAGACCGCGCCGAAGTGGATGTACGGGGAGAGGCGGGAGGTGGCGTCGCCGGGGAGGTCGTCGTGGCCTTCCTCGTACCCGTCGGCGTACTCCCCCAGCCAGTCCGTGAGCCGCTGCCTGCCCTCGCGCTCACCCCCGGTGGCCAGGCCCGCCGAGACGGACGCGACCGCAGCGCGGGCCGGGAGCGCCTCGGAGCGGATGGCGCCGGGCACCCGGACCTCCTGCGGCGGCGCGAGCGGCTCGCGCAGCCGTTCGCCCGACCAGCGCCTGAAGTACGGGGTGAAGACGGCGAAGTGATCGGATCCGCTCGGGGTCACGGCGCCGGCGGGCAGGGCGGTGACCACGCCGTCGTGGACGTACAGGCGCCGCCCGTCGGCCTCCAGGGCGCTGCGCAGCCGCTGCTCGCGGTGCAGGGCGAAGGCGCTGCACCCGGCCGCCATGTGCACCTCGTCGGCGTCGGCCTGCCGTACGACGGCGCACACCTCGGCGACGGGGTCCCCCGAGCGCACCACGAGGCGGCCGCCGCGCTCGCGCAGCCCGGAGTCGAGTCCGGCCAGGCAGTCCGCGAGGAAGGCGAGCCGGTTGGGCGCCGCGAAGCCGGCCCGGTCCACCGCCGGGTCCCTGACGAAGAGCGGAACGGTCTCGTTCCCCTGGCCCAGCGCGGCGCGCAGCGGCGGATGGTCGTGGACGCGGAGGTCCGAGGTGAACAGGACGACCGAGACGTTCATGGTGGTGCTCCTGGCATCGGGCCACCGGGCGGACGCTGGAGGTGCCGCGCGGTGGTCGCTGGGCTGGCCTTGCCCGTCATTCGGCGCGGGCGGCCGCGGCGGATGCAGCGGACGCGGGGGATCCGGCGGATGCCGCCGGGTCGCGCTCCTCACCCGCCTCCGCCGTGCGCGCGATGTTGCGGGCCATGCCCCCGAAGACCACGGCGTGGAACGGCGAGACGCTCCACCAGTACAGGTGCCCGGCCAGGCCGCGCGGGTGGAAGAGCGCCCGCTGCCGGTACCGGGTGCGGCCGTCCCCGTCCTGCTCGGCGTACATCTCCAGCCAGGCGAGGCCGGGCAGCCGCATCTCGGCGCGGAGCCTGAGCAGCCGGCCGCGTTCGATCTCCTCGACCCGCCAGAAGTCCAGGGAGTCGCCGACCCGCAGGTGTGCGGCGTCCCGGCGGCCCCGGCGCAGTCCGACGCCCCCGACGAGCCGGTCGAGCCAGCCGCGGACGGCCCAGGCGAGCGGGAAGGAGTACCAGCCGTTCTCCCCGCCGATCCCCTCCACGACCCGCCACAGGGCCTGCGGTGAGGCTTCGACGGTGCGTTCGCGTACATCGGAGTAGAGGCTGCCGCCGGCCCAGTCGGGGTCGGTGGGCAGCGGGTCGCTCGGCGCGCCGGGCACGGAGGCGGAGGACCAGCGGGTGAGGACCTGGGCGTCGCGGACCTTCTGGAGGGCGTAGGTGAGGGCCGTATCGAAGTCGAGGGGGGTGCCGGGCGGGTCGGGCACCCAGGCGGCGATGTCGTGCTCGTCGCAGACGACCTCGTACTTGAGGGACTCCGCGAGGGGGCGGGCGATGGCGCGGGGCACCGGGGTGACCAGGCCGACCCAGTGGCTGGAGAGCCGCGGGGTGAGGACCGGTACGGGCAGGATGAGCCGCTGGGGCAGCCCGTCGACCCGGGCGTAGCGGCGCATCATGTCGAGGTAGGTGAGGACGTCGGGGCCGCCGATGTCGAAGGCGCGGCTGACGTCGGCGGGCATGCGGGCACTGCCGACCAGGTAGCGCAGGACGTCGCGGACGGCGATGGGCTGGATACGGGTGCGCACCCAGCTGGGGGTGACCATCACGGGCAGCCGCTCGGTCAGGTAGCGGAGCATCTCGAAGGAGGCCGAGCCGGAGCCGATGATGACGGCGGCGCGCAGCACCGTGGTGGGGACCCCGGAGTCCAGGAGGATGCGCCCGACCTCGGCGCGGGAGCGCAGATGGGGCGAGAGGTCCCGGTCGGGAACCCCGCTCGGGGTGAGTCCGCCCAGGTAGACGATGCGGCGGACGCCGGCGGCGCGGGCCTGCTCGGCGAAGTTCCGTGCGGCGAGGCGGTCGGTGTCCTCGAAGCCGCGCCCGGTGCCGAGGGCGTGCACGAGGTAGTAGGCGACGTCCACGCCCCGCAGGGCGGGGGCGAGCGACGCGGCGTCGGTGACGTCGCCGCGGACGATCTCCGCCTGGCCGGCCCAGGGGTGGTCGCGCAGTTTCTCCGGGGTGCGGGCGAGGCAGCGCACCGGGTGGCCCGCGGCGATGAGCTCGGGGACGAGCCGGCCGCCGATGTAGCCGGTGGCTCCGGTGACCAGGCATCGTGTACCCGGGGCCGAGGGTCCTTGTGCGTCCGTCATGGAGTTGCTCCGATCGGGTGTCGCGGGTGCTCCCGGAGTACTTCCGGGGGCACGGTCCGGCTGGATGCACGGACCGCCGCCCACGAGCTGATCGTCCGGAGCGCGCCTACTTCGGCATGAGGACCGTGTCGACGATGTAGACGGTGGCATTGGCGGTGGGGACGTTGCCGCAAACCACCTTGGAGGAGTTGTTCACCTGGTAGGCGGTGCCCGAGCCCTTGGTGGTGATCATTCCCTTCTGGAGGGTCTGGAAGGAGCCGCTCCCCAGTTGCTGCGGAGTGAGCTTCTCGCCCACCACGTGGTAGGTGAGGATCTTGGTCAGGGTCGCCTTGTCCGCCAGGACCTTGTCCAGGTCCGCCTTCGGGATCTTCGCGAACGCGTCGTTGGTCGGCGCGAACACCGTGATGTCCTGGGCATTGTTCAGCGTGTCCACCAGGCCGGCCTTCTTCACGGCCGAGACCAGGGTCGACAGCGCCGGGTTGTTCGAGGCGGCGGTGGCCACCGGGGCCTGCGCCATACCGTCGAAGGAGCCCGCGCCGCTCTTGGGCACCGAGGCGCACGCCGGGCCGAACGGGCCGCCCGCGCCCGTGTCGATCTCGCCGATCGGCCGGGGTGAAGAGACCGCGTCGGGCGCGGCGGCCCCCTGATTGCTCGTACTCTCCTCCGAACAGGCGGACAGTGCCAGCGGAAGCAGCACTGCGGCGGTCACGGCGAAGGCGGCACGGCGGAAGGTGTGAATGCTCATGGTCTCTCCTGCGTCTACGGGACTCACCCATCGGTGAGTCACGCCGCCTATTCGGCACCGGCCCTCATCCGGATGGCCCCCTCACCCGAACGGACGGCGACCCGCACAAGCTGTCGACAACCACGTTCCGGGGCTGCCGAAGGCCCTGTCCGCCGCGACCCATCCACCTGCCCCTCGGCTCCGAATGAGCTGTGCAACCGAGTACTCCTGGAGGACCTCCCCGGTGAGAGAGAACGTGCGCATAGGCCGGCATCCGTCGGCCGCTCCCGACCTGCCGGAACTGATGGGCCGGGTGGCCCGCGGTGATCAGCAGGCGTTCACGGCCGTCTTCGAGGCGGTGTCGGGCCCCGTGCTGGGCCTCGTACGGACCGTGCTGCGGGACCCGGCCCAGTCCGAGGAGGTCGCCCAGGAAGTACTGGTCGAGCTCTGGCGGACCGCCGCCCGCTACCAGCCCTCGCGGGGCTCGGTGATGAACTGGGTGCTGACCCTGGCCCACCGCCGGGCCGTCGACCGGGTGCGTTCCGCGCAGGCGTCGACCAACCGTGAGAAGCGGGCGGCGCTGCTGGACCACACCACGGCCTACGACGAGGTGGTGGAGCAGGTGGAGAGCCGGCTGGAGCGCGAGCAGGTACGGCGCTGTCTGAACGGGCTCAGCGAACTGCAGCGGCAGTCGGTCACCCTGGCGTACTACCGTGGCCTGACCCACCGGGAGGTCGCGGAGTTGCTGGCCCTGCCGTTGGGTACGGTGAAGACACGGCTGCGCGACGGGCTCATCCGGCTTCGTGACTGCCTGGGGGTGGGCGTGTGAACACCGCGGATCCGCACACATTGACGGGCGCGTACGTGCTCGACGCCCTGGAACCGGACGAACGGACCGCCGTCGAGCGGCACCTCGCCGACTGCGTGTCCTGCTCGCAGGAGGTCCGGGAGTTCTCCGAGACCGTCACGCGCCTCGGGCTCGCCGTGGCCGCACCGCCGAGTCCCGCGCTGCGGGACGCGGTGATGCGGCAGATCGCGACGGTACGCCAGGAAGGGCCTTCGACGGTGAAGTCCGGACGCGGCGGCCACGTACGGCCCCGCTGGCGGCCGGTGTCGAACTGGGCCCTGGCGGCCTGCATCGCGGCGGCCGTGGCGCTCGGCGGTGTCGCCGTGTCCCAGTACGAACAGGCCGAGGACGCCCGGCAGCAGGCGCAGCAGGCCCGTCTCACGAACGACGCGGTCGGCGCGGTGCTCGCGGCCGCCGACGCCCGGGTGGCCACGGCGCCGCTGCGGGGCGGAGCGGTGGGCACGGTGGTCGTCTCGTCCTCCCGCAACCAGGCGGTCTTCGCGGCCTCCGGCCTGCCGGCGCCGCCCGGCGGCAAGGTGTACCAGCTCTGGTACAACGACGGCGGCGGGAAGATGCGTTCGGCGGGGCTGATGGACACCGGCACCCCGGCGACGGCCACCCTGCTCGACGGCCCGGTCAACGCGGCGTCGGGGATGGGCGTCACCGTGGAACCGGCCGGCGGCTCGACGCAGCCGACCTCGGCCCCGGTGGCCCTGCTGTCCTTCCCGACGGCCTGATCCGGGCACGGGCAGCACTCAGGACGCCCGGAAGCGGTTGCGGTACTCCGTCGGCGTCGTGTCGAGCTTGCGGCGGAAGGCACGGACGAGGGTGTCCGTCGTGTTGAAGCCGCAGACGGTCGCGACGCGTTCGAGGGTGTCGTCCGTGGACTCCAGCCGGTTCCGGGCCACTTCGACGCGGGCCGACTCGATGTAGGCGGCCGGGGTCGTCCCCAGTTCCGTCTTGAAGATCCGGGTGAGCTGCCGTTCGCCGACGTGCGCCTGTTCGGCGAGGTCGGCGACGGTGAGCTCCTCGGCGAGGTTGCTCATGATGTGGTGGCGGAGGTCCTCGATGCGCCGGGTCGTCGACACCGGTTCGAGCGGGACACTGAACTGGCTCTGCCCGCCGGGCCGTTTCAGGTACATCACCAGCTGCCGGGCGACGCGCAGGGCGGCGGCCTCGCCGAAGTCGTCCGCGACGAGGGCGAGCGAGAGGTCGAGGCAGGCGCTGATCCCGGCGCCGGTCCACACGTCCCGGTCCCGGATGAAGATCGGATCGGCGTCGACCTCGACCGAGGGGTGCTCGTCGGCGAGTTGGCGGGCGGTCGACCAGTGGGTGGTGGCCCGTCTGCCGTCCAGCAGCCCGGCGTCCGCGAGGATATGCGCGCCCACGCAGACGGATGCCACGCGCCGGGCCGTGGCGGCGAGGGTCCGCACCCGGTCGACCACGGCGGGGTCGGCGAGGGCGCGGATCCGGCCCCGGCCGTCGACCTCCACCGACCCGGGCACCAGCAGGGTGTCGATGCTCCGCCCCGCCACCTCCTGGAAGGTGGTGTCGGGGAGGATCCGGACCCCGGCGGAGGTGGTGACGGGGTCCATGGTCTCGGCGGCCAGGGCCACGCGGTACCCCGACGCCTCGCCCAGCTCCCGCTGCAGCAGGGCGAACACCTCCGGAGGTCCGGTGACGTCCAGCAGGTCGACGCCGTCGAAGAGGACGACGGCGATGAACCGTCCGACGGTGCTCAAGGGGGTCTCCGTTCGGTGCGACGACGGCCGTGTCAGGACTCACCGTATGTCGGTTTCTGCGGGTTGGATGACATTGCCGACATTCGAGGTGGGTCCTAGCGTGGAGAGCACGGCCGCCGCTCTGCGGCCGGCACCTCTCGACGTGACACCCCAGGAGGGTATTTCCATGTCCAAGACGACCCTGCGCGATCTGAGCGGCCTCGATCAGAGCCCGGCGTCACCGGCCGGCGCGACGCTGGTCCTGATCGACTGCCAGAACACCTACACCCGGGGCGTGATGGAGCTGACGGGATGGGAGGCCGCCCTCGACGCCGCCGCCGCGCTGCTCGCCCGGGCCCGTGAGGCCGGGGCGAAGGTCATCCACGTGATCAACGACGGCGGCGAGGGAAGCCCGTACGACATCCGGGCCGAGATCGGCCGGATCCACCCCCGGGTGGCTCCCGTCGAAGGCGAACCCGTGGTCGTCAAGACGGTCCCCAACGGGTTCGTCGACACGGACCTCGGTGAGCACGTGGACGCCGCCGGCCACAAGGACGTCATCCTCGCCGGGTTCATGACCCACATGTGCGTCACCTTCACCGCGGAAGGCGCGTTCCTGCGGGGCAACCGGCCCACGGTCGTCGCGGACGCCTGCGCCACCCGGCCGCTGCGGACGGCGGTCGCCGAGGTGTCCGCCGAGCAGCTCCACCACTCCGCGCTGGCCACGATCGCCGATCTGTACGGGGTCGTCGTCCCGTCCGTCTCCTCCCTCGGCTGAGCCGGCGGCGGCCGGGCCGGTCAGCCCGCCCGCGGCAGCCGGGCCGGTCAGCCCGCCGTCGCCACGAGGCGGCGCAGTGCGGCCTGGGCGGGCGGGCCCCAGGTGGCCTTGCCGCCCGGGCGGCCACGGACCCCGGCCTCGCCGATGAGGATGCCGCCGAGGGCGCGCTGCACGGCCCAGCCGCGGGCGCGGCGCAGGGTCGCCTCGTCCGGGGTCGGCCGGTAGGCGGCGTGGAAGCGGTCGGCGGCGCCGTCGGGCAACAGGATCCAGGGGGCGGCCAGGTCGCAGGCCGGATCGCCCGCGCAGAGATCACCGAAGTCGATCACACCGCAGAAGGAGCCGTCGGCGGTCAGGACGTTGGCCGGATGGAGGTCTCCGTGGAGCCACAGCGCCGGGCCCGCCCAGGCGGGCGCGGCGACGGCGTCCTCCCAGACCGCGCGGACGGCGTCCGGGTCGGGGATCAGCCCCAGCCCGGTGGCCGAGGCCAGCCCGTCGGCGACCCCGCCGGCGATGGCCGCCAGCGGCCCCCCGCGGCCGTGGTTGCCGACGGGTGCCCCGTCGGGGGCGGGCCGGTGAAGAGCCGTCAGGAACGCGGCCAGCCCTTCGGCCGCGCCGGCGGCGTCGGTGGCCGGGGCGCGGTCGGCGGGCTCGCCGGGGACCCAGGTGGTGACGATCCAGGGGCGCGGGAACCTCTCGGAGGGCTCGCCGATGCGCTGCGGGACGGGAACGGGCAGCGGCAGGGCCGGGGCGAGGGCGGGCAGCCAGGCGTGCTCCTTGCGCAGCAGCGCGTCCGCGGACGGCGTCGCCCAGGGCAGCCGGACGGCGAGGTCATCCCCGAGCCGCCACAGCTGGTTGTCCCAGCCCCGGGCGCCGAACCGCACGGGGCGGTCCGCCAGATCGGGGTGCTGGTCGCGTAACAGGTCCCGGACCAGCTCCGCGGTGACCTCTGCTTCGGTGTGCGTCATGCGGACCAACCCTAAGCCGTCCCATGGTCCCCGGCGGGGGCGTCAGAGTTCCTCGCCGAGCGGTAGCCGGTGGATGCCCGGCAGGTACTCGTCGAGCTCCCCCGGGGTGAACCGGGACATGCCCACGACGTGCCAGAACTCACCTGCCACATCGCCTTCGTACTTGTACCCGCCGGCCGGTGTCAGCGCCGCCCAGCCTCCCGTCATGCCCATCAGCGTCGCGCGCAGGGACGGCGGTTCCCCGTCCGCCGGGACGTTCCAGAGCCGTACGGTGCCGTCCTCGGCGCCGCTCGCCAGGGTCGTGCCGTCCGGGGAGAAGGCGAGCGAGAGCACCCGGCCGGTGTGGCCGACGAGGTCGGTGAGGTGGTCGCCCGTCGCCGCGTCCCACAGGCCGACGGCCCGGTCGTCGCCGCCGGTGGCCAGCAGCGGGAGGCTCGGGTGGGCGGCCACCGCCCACAGCCTGCCGCCGCGTCCGCGCAGACGCCGGTCCGCCTGCCCGTCCCGCCGGACGATGGCCGTACCGTCCCAGCTCGCACTGGCGAGCCAGGCGCTCCCCGGGCCGTACGCGACGCCGTACACCCGGTCGGCATGCCCGCCGAGCTGCTCCAGGAGACCTCCGCTCCTGGCGTCCCACACCCGTACGAAACTGTCGTCGCAGCCGGTGGCCAGTACGTCGGCGTCCGAGCGGAAGGCGATCGAGCGGACCCGGCCCCGGTGCTCGGTCAGCGTCGACACGGGGGAACCCGTGGGGCGGAACCAGACGCGGACCGAGTCGTCGTCGTTGGCGGTGGCGAGCAGGGTCCCGTCGGCGTTGAAGGCCTCCGCCCAGACGTGCTCGGTCTCGGCGTCGAGCTCCCTCAGGTACTCGCCGCCGACCGGGTCCCAGAGGTACATGTCGCCGTCGTTGCTGGCCGTGGCGAGGATGGGTTCGAGGGGGCTGAAGGCCGCCGAGACCAGCCGGTCTCCGCGCCCGGTGAGCTCTTCGGTACGCCGGCCCGTGCGCGTCTCCCACAACCGTACGACCCCGTCGTTCCCGGCCGTGGCCAGCTGCGTGCCGTCCGCGCTGAACGCGACACCGCTGATGCGGCGGCCGTGGCCGCGCAGGATGCGCTTGCCCTGGCCGGTGGCCGCGTCCCAGATCTGCGCGCCGCCGTCGTTGCCGACGGTGAGCAGCTGGCTGTCGCCGGGCCGGAAGGCACATGCCCAGGCCGTGCCGCGGTGCTCGGTCGGCTGCTGGGGATGGAGGGCGATCGTGTAGCCGTGGGGGCGTCCGGTGACCGTCCACAGCCGGACCGCGCCGTTGCTGTCGCAGGCGGCGAGGAGCTTCCCGTTGTCGCCGAAGAGCACCTGGTAGACGGCTCCGGTGCCTCGTTCGAGGACTCCGGCGGGGGTGCCGACCACCGGGTCCCAGAGCCGCACCTGGCCGTCGGTGTCCCCGCTGGCGAGGAGGTTGCCGTCGGGGTGGAAGTCGAGGACGTACACCCGGCCGGTGTGTCCGGTGAACTCGTGCAGCAGCCGCGCGTCGGCCGTCCGCCAGATCCGCACCGTGCCGCCCTGCCCGGGCGCGCCCCGGTCGGCGGTGGCGAAGAGGGTCCCGTCGGGGCTGAACCGGGCGCGGTAGACGGCCCCCTGGTGGCCGTCGAGCTCCCGGACGCAGTGCCCGGTGTTCAGGTCCCAGAGCCGCACCTTCGCGCTCGCGTCCCCGGTGAGCAGCAGGCCGTCCGGTCCGTAGACCGCGGTGTAGACGGGCGCCGTGTGACCCGGCATCCGGTGCACGGGCTCGCCGGTGGCCGTGTCCCAGACCGTGACCAGGCCCTCGCGGTCGCCGGTCGCGAGCAGGGTGCCGTCGGCGTCGAAGGAGACCGGCCACACGCCGTCGGGGTGGACCCGCAGGTGGTGCCGGCACGCCCCGGTCACCGGGTCCCAGAGCCGTACGGCGCCGTCGGAGCCGCCGGTGGCGAGGACGTCCGGCCGGAACTTCACGGCGTACACGCGTCCTTCGTGCCCCTGGAGGGTGCGCACGGCCCGGCCGTCGTCGGCGCCGCAGACCAGGATGGAGCCGTCCTCGCTGCCGACCGCGAGGAGTTCGCCGTCGCTGCTGTACGCGATGGGTTCGGGAAGGCGGCTGGTGCGCATGCCGAAGCCGTACGGGACCCCGACGGCGGAGGGCCGGAACCCGGCGTCCACGGGCATCCCGGGGGCGATCGCGGCGGTCCGGAGCTCGGGGGCCGACCGCACCGCGTCGTCCATCGTCACGTCGATGAGCGCGGCCCGGTGCCAGCGGCTGCCGGTCAGCAGGGCGCCCCGCAGATCGGTCCGGGTCAGCCGGGCGCGGCTGAGGTTCGCGCCGGTCAGGTCGGCCTGGCTCAGGTCGGCCCGGTCGAGGCGGGCGCCGGTCAGCCGGGTGCCGCGCAACAGAGCGCCGGAGAGGTTGGCGCCGATCAGCCGGGCGTCCGTCAGATCGGCGTCGGTGAGGTCGACCCCGGAGAAGTCGCGGTGCGAGAGGTCCTCACCGGCCAGCCGGGCGCCGCGCAGGTCGGCGTTGGCCGGTACCCGGAGCCGGTCGGAGATCCGGACGGCGTTGGCGCGGGCGGCCTCGCTGACCGCGCGCCCCGGGGAGTCGAGGACGTCGCGCACCCAGCGGGCGCACTGCTCGTGGTCGGCGAGGTCGCAGAAGAACTCGACGGCGAGCTGGCTGAGCGGGCGGGCGAGGAGCAGGGTGTGCTGTCCGCGGGCGAGCTGGCGGGCGGCCTCCCGCGCCACCAGCCATTCGATGACGGAGCCGTGGATGAACTGGAAGACCCCGTCGTCGCTGCGGACCAGCAGGCTGCCCGCGCCGACCGCCTGGGCGCGCTCGGAGGCGGTGAGCGGGGACTCGGTGAGTTCGCTGAGGGTGTCGGCCACGGTCTCGGTGAGCTCGTCGAGCCGCAGGGCGCTGCGGCCGCTCTCCCACAGCCGCCAGGCCAGCGCGGTGACCGCGGCCCACAGCTGGTCGATGGTGAGCCCGGGCGGCGCGCCGGGCCCGCCCTGGCCGCGCCGTTCCTCGTGGTCGAGCCAGGAGGTGAAGACGTCCTCGTACAGCCGGGCGGGGCTGAGCGCCCGGCCCGCTCCGGCGACCGCCCGCAGCTGGTCCTGGCTCAGGTCGGCGACGAAGGAGAGCAGCCGGGGGTTGCGGCAGAGCATCAAGAGGTCGGGGATGTTGCGCAGGAGCTGGTAGCGGCGGTCGGCGGCGCGCTCGTCGCCGTAGCTGCGTACGAGGTAGGAGCGGATCTGCGCGGGGGTGAAGCCTTCGACGGCCAGGATCCTGCGCTGCGGGAGCAGGCCGACGCGTTCGCCGAGCGCGGTGAGCACCTGGGCGTGCGACTTGAAGTGCTGGGTGCGGCTGCTGACGACGATCTTCGCGTGGTCGACGGCCGCGTCGAGGAGGACCTGGAGGTGGTCGGCGGCCCGGTCGTAGCTGACCCGGTTGACCAGTTCGTCGAAGCCGTCGAAGAGCAGGACGACGCGGCCCTGGGCGAGCATGTAGCGCAGGGCCCGCAGGTCGATCGTGTCGACGTCGTGGCCGGCCAGGTGGGCGGCGACCAGGCCTTCGAGGCTGTGCGCCCGGTCGAGGGAGTTGAGCGGGATCAGCAGCGGGGTCAGGTGCGGGAGCTGCTCGGAGATACGACGGGCGAGCTCGCGCAGGGCGAAGGTCTTGCCGTGTCCGAAGTCGCCGAGGAGCAGGACGAACCGGCCGTGGTCGGACTCCAGGAGTTCCAGCAGCTCCTCGACGAGTCCGTCGTGCTCCTGTCCGTCGGGGCGGTCGGCGTCGCGGTAGCGCTGGGGGAGGTAGAGGCCGGGGGCGTACTGCTCGCTGCTGCTGAGCCGCGCCGTCTGCGCGGCGACGTAGCCCCGGAGGTCGAGCAGGCCCTGGAACTCGATGAAGCTGCGGACCCGGACGCGGACGCCGTGGGCGGCGGCCCGGCGGCGCAGCCCGCCGGCCGGGGCGTCGCCCGCGTACACCAGGACGGCCTCGGAGCCGGTGTCGGTGGCGTGCACCTGGGCGATGAAGCGGTCGAGTTCCTCCTCGGTGGGGCTCCCCGGGTGGACGGCTATGCGCTGCTGCTGGACGACGCCGTCCTCCTGCTCCTGCCAGGTGGCCATGATCTGCACCATGTCGCCCGGTTCACGGCGCGGGACGTCGCGCAGCCGTACGCCCTCCCGCCGCACGCGGCAGATCTCCTTCACCCGTTCGGCGAGCGAGGCGGCGGGGTCGTCCAGGGGAGCCCGGCCGCCGGCCCGCTCGACCTCGATGACGGCGGGCAGTTCCGGTACCGGGAAGACCCGGCGGGTCTGCCGCCACGCGGCGGGGAAGGTCTCGGACGCGGAGGTGATCCGGTCGTCCCAGCGGGTCACGCCCGCGGCGCCGACCTGGAGCAGCTGGAACCTGGCGGGGGCCGCGGAGCCGAACAGGGGCAGCTCACCGGCGCCCCCGGAAGCGGCGGAAGCCCCGGAAGTCCCTGCGAGCTGGGTGCGGCTGGGCGCGGAGGTGGTGGTGCGGGGGCCTCCGGTCGGCCCGTGCAGCAGCAGGTGCAGCCGCGGCGCGGCCAGCCGGGCGAAGGTGTCGGCGTCCCGCAGGCCGCCGGGGCCGCCGACCGCGTCACCGGGGCGGCGGCCGTCGGTGAGCGGGTGGCGGAGCGCGCCGATGCGCAGCCAGCCCTCCTCCTCGTACCGGCGCATGGCCTCGGCGAACCAGGCGGCCTGGTCGCGGCCGATGAAGCCGTACTGCTCCTCGGGGCGGTGGCTGTAGGCCATGGAGGAGTTGAAACCGGCGACGACCGTGCTCAGTTCGGGCACCGGAAAGAGGGTCCAGGGCTGGTCGCTGTCGAAGACGGTGTCCAGGCCCTGGTAGAGGCCGCGGAACAGCCGGGTGTAGTGGCGCCATTTGGGCCAGTACGGCGGCTGCGGCGCGACCTCGTCGGCCTCGCAGGTGTGGAAGTAGGCCTGGGACGCGGCCTGGTTCACGTCCTGCGCGCCCGGTACCACCATCACCCGCTGGGGGGACAGGTCGAGCTGGGACCGCAGGGCGGTGAGGAAGCTGAGGGCCTGATCGCATTCGCGCGGGCTGCCGGACGCGGTGAGGTCACCGGTGACCACCATCAGGTCGGGGGCGGGTGCCCCCGCGTCCCTGAGCATGATGAGGTCGCCGCGGATCTGCCGGCTGAGCGAGTCGGGTTCGCGGCCGCGCCCGAAGTCGGGCCCGGCCAGGTGCAGGACGGTCACGGTGTCCTGGGCGCTGTGGCCGGCCGCGGCGGCCTGCGGGTAGAGCGGCGCCCGGGCCGGCCGCCGGCGCCCCGACCAGCCGGGTCCGGCGAGCGCGCTCGGCTGCGGACGGCCCGGATTGGGCTGCTCCGGGTGACGGACGGGGCCCGGTCCGCTCCCCGGATAGCCGGGGCGGCGGCCCGGCCGGGCATGGCCGTCGACGGCCTGCCCGACCCGGTTCAGCAGCAGGGAGCGGGCCGCGTCGATGTCCGCCACGCCGACGAGGTCGACGTAGGTGATGGTGGCGAGGAGTCCCTCGATCGGGATCTCGTCCACCCGGACGGTCAGCAGCCTCCGTTCGGGCGACTCGGGCGAGGCCCGGAGCGCGGCCTGCCATTCCATGCGACCGTAGGTGGAACGCTCGTAGTGGCGGGACAGTACGGCGATGACCGCCAGGGACTCGCTGACCCCCCGGTCCATGAAGTCTATGAAGTTGGTGCCCGGTACGAAGTCCCAGGCCTGCACGACCGTGCGGTAGCCGGCTTCCTCCAGGGTCCAGGCGATCCATGCGGCCCATTGTTCGTCTGCCGGGGAGTAACTGATGAAGAAGTCGAACTCTCTTGCGGGAGCGCCGAATTGCCCGTCCGTCATCATGAGTCCATCGTAGGGCCGGGGCCCCGGCGGCGGGTTTGTCCCGTCAAGGTCGGGGCGATCTCCTGCGGGCCGCCGGACACCCCGCCCGGGCGGGCCTGTCCGATTCCTTCCGCCCCGTCTGATGCCGGGGCGTGTGTATGTGCGAACCTGTTCGCCGTGTCTTTCCTCAGGCGTCTGCATCCACTGGACTGGCTGGCCGGCGGCCTGCTCGCACTCGGTGCGCTGTGCGTCGCCACGGGCCTGCTGCCCACCGGACCCGCCGCGGACGTGCTGGAGCGCATCGGTCCGCTGGTGGTGTTCCTGGCCACCGTCATCGTCCTCGCCGAGCTGACCGGCAAGGCGGAGGTCTTCGACGTCGTCGCCACCTGGGTGGCCCGGGCGGGGCGCGGCCGGTACCCCCTCCTCTTCTGCCTCTGCGTGCTGTTCGCGTCCGTCACCACCATCACCCTCAACCTGGACACGACGGCGGTCCTGCTGACCCCGGTGATGCTGGCGCTGGCGACCCGGGTCGGTATCGCGCCCGTACCGCTGGCGATGACCACGGTGTGGCTGGCCAACACGGCCAGCCTGCTGCTTCCCGTGTCGAACCTGACGAACCTGCTGGCCGCGGACCGCATCGCGCTGACCCCGTCGGAGATGGCCGCCACCATGTGGGCGCCGCAGCTGGCCGCCATCGCGGTCACGATGGCCTGCCTGTGGGGCTTCTACTGGCGCCCGGGGCGCCGCGCCGAGACCCGCTACACCCCGCCGCCCCTGCCGCGCCCCGCGGACCGGGTCCTGTTCCGGGTGAGCGCGGTCGCGTGCGCCGGATTCCTGCTGGCGATCCTGCTCGCCGACGTGCCGCTGTGGTCGGCGTCGATGGCGGCCGCGCTGATCGTGGTCGTGGCCTTCTGGGTGCGCAGCCGCGAAACGCTGCGCCTCTCCCTGATTCCCTGGCGGCTCCTCGTCCTGGTCCCGGGGATGTTCCTGGTCGTGGAGACCGTCAACGCCCACGGGCTGCACGACATCCTCGCGGCGGCGATGGGCTCCGACAACGGCGTCGTCGGCATGCTGAGGTCGGCGGCGGTCGGGGCGGGCTTCTCGAACGTGCTGAACAACCTCCCGGCCTATCTGGCGGGCGAGGCGGCCATTCCGGTGGCCAATCACGAGCAGCTGCTCGCCCAGCTGATCGGCGTCAACGTGGGGCCGGTCATCACGCCGTGGGCCTCGCTGGCCACCCTCCTGTGGTTCGAGCGGTGCCGCTGGCACGGCACCCGGATCGACCTGGGCCGCTTCTTCGGTACGGGCTTCGTGCTGGCGGTGGCGGGCACGCTCGCGGCGACCCTGGCACTGGCGGCCACGACTTAGGCCGTTCCGTGCGGTCGACGCCTCGCCGATGGCATGGTCGTGCGGCGGGTGCCGTCCGGGCGGCTACTGCATCAGCTCGACGTGGGGATGCTCCGGCGCCGCCGGGCAGATGTAGAGCTGCTGTTTGTAGCCGCTGCCGATCTGGACCGCGGTCGGTCGCCTGAGGTCGCGATGGCGCTGGTCGGTGGAGGACGCAACGGCCTGGTCCTCGTCCGGAATCCAGCTGCGGTTGCCGCTGTCCCATTCGAACGTGTCGATGGTCAGCAGCGCGTCCATCGCGGTGTCGCAGGCGGGGCACTGGCGGGGAGCGGGGTCGGTGTAGCCCCACTGGGGCCAGCCGCCGGCCTTCCAGCCGGGGGCGACGGACAGATCGCTGCGGTAGAAGGACTCCGGGTAGGGAGCGTAGGAGCTGTCCACACCGGCGTCGGCCGCCTGCCACCTGCTCCAGTCTCCGAGCTGCTCTCGCAGCTCCTGGCTCAGCTCCAGGGAGTGGGGGTACTCGGTGATCCGCTCCGGCGCGAGCACGCACGGCTCGGGCACGTATTCCTCGTGCTCCACGTCGAACGGTTCCGGGGGCGAGGCGAGGATGTCGGTGACGGCGGCCGCGGAGCGCCAGAACACAGCGGTCCTGGGCATGTACATCTCCGGGTGGTCGAAGGGGCACCACAGCACCTGGAGCAGATCGGCCTGCCCGGGCGGACGCAGCACAGGGACGTCACGCACGTACAACTGGGCCACGGGCAGCAGGGGGACAGGGCCGTCGGGCCGCTCCAGGTCCCAGTCGATCTGCTCCAGGACCGCTTTCTCCTCCGGCGTGTACGAGGAAACGCCGGGAGTCCCGTCCGGGTGCGCCGCCACTCTCGCCCGCACGCGCTGTTCCACCCGCACCACCGCCAGCACCTGGCCGCCCCCCTCGTGCGGGGCGTCGCATTGCGGCCACGGCTCGTCGGCGGGCCACAGCAGCGGCCCGCCGATCGAACTGTCATGCGGGGACGGAGCTCCCGGGCGGGGGTGCAACCGGATCGCCGGTCGTGCCAGCGGGGCCAGTTGGGGGAAGACCGCGGTGACATCGACCGGCCGCGGCGGAGTGGTACGGATGATCGTCATGCACCGATGCTGCCGGCGCCCTCTGACACCGGGCGTGTCAACTCCCTGAACCAGGGGCCGGTGAGCCTGTCACCAGGGCACTGTTCCACCGTCGTCGAAGAATCCGCCGGTCGGTCCGTCGTCGGGCAGGGTCGCGAGGTGAATCGCGATCGCGGCGCCCTGGTGGGGTGTGCGGACGCCCCGGAAGCCGTTCAGGTCGGTGACGGTGAAGCCGGGACAGCGGGAGTTGATCAGGATGTTGCTACCGCTCGTATCCGATTCCTTTGTTCGCACCGGTCACCGGCGCGATCGTCTGTCCACTCATGTCATCAAGCGTGGTGCGGACCGGGGTGGGACGTCCAAGACCGACCGGGTGGGCGGTGATACCCCACGGATATCGGTCGTGGTGGGCGCCGGATACGATGACGCGGTGGAGACGCGAGAGCTACGATATTTCGTCGCCGTCGCGGAGGAGTTGCACTTCGGGCGGGCGGCGCAGCGGCTCGCCATGGCGCAACCACCGCTGTCGCGGGCGATCCAGCAGCTTGAGCGGCGGCTCGGAGTGGTTCTGCTGCACCGCACTGCTCGCGCGGTCTCCTTGACCGAGGCCGGGTCGGTGCTTCTGCGGGAGGCCCGGGCCGCACTCGACGCGGTCGAAGCCGCCGAGCGCCGCACCCGCCGCGCAGCTGCCGAACGGCCCGGTGTGCTGCTGGCCACGAAAGCCGGAGCGTCCGGCGAACTGTTGTCGAAGCTGCTGGACGCCTACGCCGCCGAGCCCGGCGCGGTCGCCGTCGAGGTGATGCTGTGCGGACCCGGCGAGCAGGAAAGGCTGCTGCGCGACGGGCGTGCCGACGTCGCTCTGCTCCAGCGGCCCTTCGACACGACGGCCGGACTCGACACCGAGGACCTGCACACCGAACAGCAGGTCGTGGTCCTGCCCGCGGGGCACCCCTTGGCCGGCCGACCCCATGTGTCGATGGCCGAGGTCACCACCCTGACGGACCTGCCCCTGCCACGCTGGCCTCGACGGGGCGGGGGCTATCCGGACGGACCTGGCCCGCAGGTGCGCGACCACACCCAGCTGTTCCAGCTGATCGCGCTCGGACGGGCCTGCGCGGTCGTGCCCGAGTCCCTCCGAGCCCACCTGCGCGACGGTCATGCGACGGTGCCGGTGCCGGACGCACCCGCTGTCACGACCGTCATCGCCTGGCCACCGCACAGCAGATCCAAAGCCGTCGCCGACCTCGTCCGCACCGCGACACGCCTCTAGCCAAGGGCAAGAGCCGGTAGCCGGAGGATCGGTGTCGAACGTGCGCGCCAAAGACTCCCTACCGTGACCCCACCTCGTCCAGGAGGTACGCGAGGGTCTCGCCGCGCGCCGCCACGAAGCTGCGCCCGGTGTCGGCCCCGGCGAAGCCGGGTCTGAACGCCGCCCCGGACAGCGTGCGCAGCTCCACGCCCGCCTCGGCCGCGAGCAGCGCTCCGGTCGGCAGGTCGACGCCCTCCGCGCGGTAGCCGACGAAGGCGTCGATGGTGCCGCGCGCCAGCAGGCTCCAGCCGAGCAGCGGCGCCCACAGCTGCAGGACGCGCCGGCAGCGCAGTTCCAGCACCGCGCGCAGGGCCACCGCCGTCGCGTCGCCCCGTTCCACGGCGTACCCCTGTGTCCAGGCGACGACGGGGCCGGGGCGCGGCAGGATGGGGCCGGGGCCGGACAGCGCGCCGGACGGCCCGTGGGCTCCGTGCCCCCTGACCGCGTGCCAGGTCTCCCCGGTGACCGGCTCGTGCACCACTCCCATCACAGGAGTACCGCCCAGGCACAGTCCGATCCCCACCGCATAGGTGGGCAGCCCGATGACGACGTTGTTGCTGCCGTCCAGCGGGTCGACCAGCCAGGTCCGTTCGCCCGCCGCGTCGAGGAGCCCGGCCTCCTCGGACAGGATCCGGTCGTGCGGGAAGTGGCGCTGTATCCGGCTGAGCACGAGCTTCTCGGCGGCGAGGTCGAGGTCCACCTGCACGTCCCCGGACCCGCCTTTCGTCCGCACGCACCGCGCCGTGCCGAACCGCCTGCGCAGCAGACCGCCCGCCTCCTCCGCCGCGGCGACGGCGACCTGCCTCTCGTGGTCGAAATCAGGCCCGCTGCTCGGCATCGATCCTCCTGAGGACGGTGTGGACGCTGCGCACGGTCTGCGCGGTGCCGCACAGCCGGCGGGTCGTGCGGCGCGGTCGGCCGTCGAGCGGGCCGAGCGAGAGGTCGAGCTGCCCGGGGATCGACATGCCGTGCACCAGCGTGGCCGCGGGTTCCAGGCCCTCCAGTGCGGTGGCGTGGAACTCCCCGGCCGGCAGGGTGTACGTCTCCCCGCCCGCGCTGATGTGGGCGGGTCCGGGCTCGCTCCGTACCAGGAGCGGGGTCGGCCGGATCTCGTCCACGCCGTCGCTCCCGCTGAACACCTCGAAGACCCGGTGGGTGGCGCCCTCCTCGCCGTCCCGCACCGCGCTCGTCCGTACGGGCACGTTGGCCACCCGCCCGTACAGCACCCGGCTGCGCAGTTCCCAGCTGTGGGCGTGCATCGGTGACGCGTCCGGATCGGCGCGGTTGCCGGTCTCGAAGAGATGCACGCAGATTCCGCGCGGACCCTCTCTCAGCAGTGGCAGGCAGAGGAATCCGAGCGGATGACGGACAGCATGTAACTCCCGGGTCCCGGAGGCGATCTCCTCCAGGGTGACGAGAGTGCTTTCGAGGTCGCGGTCCATGGGCACGCGCCGGAGCGCATCACCTCCTGTAGGGGTCCTCCGCGTGCAGGGCCTTTTCGATGATCTTGCCGATGTCGCTGTCGGTGAAGACGCGCGGCAATGGCAGCCGCAGGTCGTCGAAGAGCGTCCGCACCTCGTCGACGGTGGGCTCCTGGCCGAGCGGGGAGGCGACGCGCAGATCGAGCACGGTCGCCTGCTCGCGGCTCTGGTGCAACTCGGTTACGTAGTAGTCGTAGAGCGGTTGGCCGCGCTCCACCAGCAGGTTCACCCGCGACTGGTCGTCCTGGGTGATGATGAGGCAGGTCTCCGACAGGTCGAACCGCAGGGTCGGGACGGCGGCCGACAGGTGCACGCTGATCTCCAGCGTGGTCAGCTGCCGCTGGTACCAGCAGGCGGCGAGGACGGTCGCGTACGACTCCCGGCGGACCCGGTCGGTGGTCCACACGTCGTCCCCGCGGCGCTGCCCGCCGAACATCTGCCGGAACCGGGCGTACGCGGCGCAGGCGCGCTCGTCGGCCGGATTGACGATGTCGATCTTCACGTTGAGCTGCGAGCGCTGTTCCTTCGCGGCGGCCACGCACAGGGGCAGGGTGACCGCCCGCAGGTAGGTGCCCGTACCGCCCTTGAAGTACCAGAGGTTGGTGTGCTGGCGGGCCTTGCGCAGCGCCTCGCCGACCTCGTTGCCCGAGAGCGAACGCACCATCGCGAGGTCTTCCAGGGCCTGCCGGGTCCCGCTCATCGCCTCCTGGATGCTCGCGGGCCGGCGCACCCGCTCCACGATCGACCCGGTCGCGAGGAGGCCGAGCACGACGAGGGTGGCACCCGAGGAGACGTCGTCACTGATGACGTCGCCGAAGATGTCGAGGAGCCCGACCGCCATCGCGATGCCCAGGGCGACCACGACGTCGGCGTTCCGCAGCACCCAGGCAACGAAGCGTTCCAGCCGCCCTACATGCGCTGCCATGAACGCACCCCCCTCCCCCACCCGTGTTCCGATGGTAGGAGACGCGCCGGTGGCGCCACCAGAGCGACTTCACGTCGCGCGGCCGCCTTCACCTCCGTCGCCGCCGTCATCGCCGCCGCCCGTCAGCAGGCGGGAGCGCAACCGCTCCGCGGTCCGCTCCGACAGGCCGACCCGGTCCGTGAGGTAACCGTGCACGGATCCGTACCGGGCCTCCAGGTCCGCGAGCACCAACTCCATGATCACGGCCGGGGCACGGCCGTAGCTCGGCCACTTCATGACCCGGCCCGGGTGAGCGGCCCGCCAGTCGGCGGCGAGCCGCTCGGTGGCGAGCTCGGTGAGCGCGAAGTCGGCGAGGACGTCGGCCCGGTCCACCCCGAGCAGGGTCAGCAGGAAGACTCCGATGAGTCCGGTCCGGTCCTTGCCCGAGGTGCAGTGGAAGACCAGGGGGCCGGGCGCCTGCGCCAGTTCCTCCAGGACCTGCCGGATCTCCTCGGCCCCGTCCTCGGTGACTTCGGCGAACCGGTCCGCGAGGTAGCGCCAGGGGTCGATGTCCGGATCGATCTCGGCCTGGTCGTAGGGCCGGTGCTCGATGCTCAGGTTGACGTAGCGGAACCGCTCCGCCTCGGGCACCCGCCCCTTGGCCTCGATCTCCCACGGATACCGCAGGTCGATCACGGTCCCGATCCCGAGCTCCAGGAACCGCTCCCAGTCGCCGTCCGCCAGCTTGCCGAGCGAGTCGGCCCGGTACACCGTGCCCCACCGGACGGTCCGGCCGTCGGCGGACCGATATCCGCCCAGGTCACGGAAGTTGTGCAGACGCTCGAACTCGACGTGCCGCTTCATCGGATCTCTCCCCCGTCTTCGGACTCCTTGCCGAACACCCTGCCGCAGGCCGGCCGCCCGACGGGGTGCCCGCAGGAGACTGGGCCGAAGATCACATCCGGGAGGCGGACAGCCCTCAGCCCTCCGCGGCGGGGATGAGGTATCCCCAGGTCTTGATGCCGACGATGCCGTCCGGGCCACCGGTCTCCCGCGGGTACGCCGACTGGAACCGCAGCACGGCCGCCTCGGTCTTGGGGCCGAACGAGCCGTCGATGAAGGCCGGGGCATCGGCGGAGTTGACGAACCCCGTGCGGACCAGCGCCCACTGGAGCGCCCGGACACAGTCGCCCGTGGAGCCCCTGGCGAGGTTCACGGCCGGGACGGGCCAGCCGTTGGACGCCCAGCGTGTGCCGACCTGGTTCGTGCACGCCTCCAGGTAGCCGGCCTGGGCCGAGGCCTGCGGGGCGGCGAATCCTGCGGACATGAGCAGCGTCGCGCCCAGGACTGCGACGCGTGTCGCCGTACGCCTGATGGTGTTCATGCCAGGAGGTTCCTTTCGGTGGGGGTGGGCATGCCGGCCACCCGGACTAGTCGAAGTAGACGGTGGCGATCAGGTGGTGCCAGGTGTAGCGCCCGACGACGCCGTCCGCGCCGCCCGGGGTCGAGCCGCTGCGCTGGAAGTTCACCACCGCGTTGTACGTCTTGGGGCCGAACTTTCCGTCGACGAAGCCGGGCTGGTCCTCGCTGCGGACGGCGCCGGCCTCGAGCAGCTCCTCCTGGAGCTCCCGGACGCACACCCCGGACGAGCCCTTGGCGAGCACCACCGTGGGGATCTCCCAGGCCATGTACACCTCGGAGCCGTACGCGTTCTTGCACGCCTGCAGCTCGTTGTCCCAACTGGCCTGGGCGGTGGGGGCGGTGACCAGCAGCGTGCCGACGGCGGCCGCGGCGAGCGCGAGGGCCGCCAGGGGGCGGATGCGGCGCAACGAGGACATGGGAAAGCGTCTCCTGTCGATGAGGAAAGGAAGCGGAAAGAAAGGAGGGGAAGGAGGGACGGAGAAGGGAATCGCGGGGAGCGGGCGGTGCTCAGCCCGTCAGGAGCTTCTCCCAGGTCCGCGGACCCACGATGCCGTCGGCGTCGAGGTTGTGGGCGCTCTGGAACCTGCGGATGGCCGAGTTGGTACGGGCGCCGAAGACGCCGTCGACGAAGTTGCCGCCGCCCTGCTCCCACGAGGTCAGGCCGTAGTCCTTGACGAGCTCCTGGAGGCCGGCGACGCAGACGTCGGAGTCGCCCTGGGAGTAGTTGTACCGCGGGATGTTGTAGCGCCCGCTCGGGGAGAGACGCGTGCCGTACGTGTCCTTGCAGATCTTGTACGAGGAGTCGTCCGCATAGGCGGCCGGCGCGGAGACGAGCAGGGCGCCGGCCGAGACAGCCGCGAGGAGGAGCGAGGTGACGCCCTTGGCGGGGCGGGTGATGCGCATGTCGAAAGAGCCTTTCGCCGGTGACCGGGTGACATCGAAAAGCTGCCACAGGCAGCGCAGCCGCCTCCCGCGTCCCATCCGCCCGGGACACGAGGGACGAACATCCACCCAGCTCAGAGCCACTTTCCAGACCTCGTCCCAGGGACGTCCCGCGGCTCGGTGCGAGCGGGATTCCTCCTGCCCTCTGCAGGGCCGGTTTCGGCCCTGCAGAGGGCGGTCAGAACGCCAGCCGGAACAACGCGCCCCCGCCCGGGGCTTGCTCCGCCGTCAGCTCGGCGGAGTGCGCCCGTGCGATCTGCCGTGCCATGGCGAGGCCCAGTCCGGACCCCGGCAGGGCGCGGGCCGCCCCTGCCCGGTAGAACCGGTCGAAGATGTGCGGAAGGTCGTCCGTCGAGATGCCCGGACCGTGGTCACGGACCGTCAGCTCCGCTCCCCGGCCCGGGGCGCCCGCCACCAGCTCCACCTCGACGGGCAGCCCGTCCCGGCTGAACTTGGCAGCGTTGTCGAGCAGGTTCCCCAGCAGCCGGCTGAGTCGCGCGGGTACCCCCGGCACCACGACGGGCTCGGCCGGCACGCGTACGTGGAAGGGCACGGCCGGCCAGTGCGTCCGGGCCGCCTGTGCGCAGTGCTCCACCAGCGCACCCAGCCGGACCTGTTCCACCAGCGGCTGCGGCTCTTCGTCGCGCGCCAGCTCGATCAGGTCGTTGACGAGCCCCGTCACCTCCCGCAGCTGCCGCCCCAGCGCGGCCGAGGCGCGCTCGCGCTGGTCGGGGGTGAGCCGGTCGGCCCGGGCCAGCAGTTCGGCGTTGGTCCGCAGTGCCGTCAGCGGGGTACGCAGTTCGTGGGAGGCGTCCGCGACCAGCTGGCGCTGCGCGGCGACCGACTGTTCGAGCTCCCCCAGCATGGTGTTGAAGCTGGTGGCCAGCCGGGTGATCTCGTCCTCCCGTCCCGGTGGCGGCAGTTCGATCCGGTGCCGTGCGTCGCGGGTGGCGGCGATCCGCTCGGCGGTCGCGGTGAGCCGGGCGACCGGGGCGAGGCCGGTCCGTGAGACCCAGTAGCCGAGGAGGGCGGCCAGCAGGACGCCGGCGGCGGCCGTCAGGACCAGCCAGCGTGCGGCTTCCCCGATGCCGTCCTCGACCGTGTCGGCCCGCAGGGCGACCTGGAGCGCGCGGCCCTTGGCGTAGTCGGTGGTGAGCATCCGGGCGGGGTGTCCGGCGACCGTGATGTTCGTGTAGTAGGGGGACTTCGTGCCTACGGCGACCTTGCGTGCGGCGGGGGCGACGGGGAGCTGTCCCGGCGGGCGGGGGTCGTCGGCCGGATCGGCGGGAACGACCTCCGCGCAGGCGGGCGCCGCCAGGAACCGGCATTCCCCGGCCAGGGTGCCCGGCGCGGACCCCGGGTTGCGCTGGGCGGCAAGCCGCGCGGACTGGGTGAGGCTGAGGTCGAGCTGCTCGTAGAGTGCGGACCGGACCACCAGGAACGCCGCCGCGCACACCCCGACGGCCACGAGGGCCACGGCGGCGGTGACCGAAAGCGCCAGCCGGGTGCGCAGCGGGCCGCGCCTGCGCCAGACCCGGCCGAGCCGCCGGCGGCCGCCGCTCACGCCGCGTCCAGCCGGTAGCCGACCCCGTGGACGGTGTGCACCAGCCGGGGCTCGCCCGCGGCCTCCAGTTTCCGGCGCAGGTAGCCGACGTAGACGGCGAGGGAGTTGGAGTCCGGCCCGAAATCCCGCCCCCACACCAGTTCGAGGATCAGCTCGCGCGGGAGTACCTGGCCGGGGTGGCGCAGGAGCAGTTCGAGCAGGGCCGCTTCGGTCCGGCTGAATTCCAGCGGACGGCTCCCCCGGCGCCCGGTCCGGGTCGCGGGGTCCAGGACGAGGTCGGCGAAACCGAGCGGGGCGGCGGCGGTGCCGGCGGGTTCGGGTGCGGCCCGTCGCAGGAGCGCACGGACCCGGGCGACCAGCTCGTCCAGGGCGAAGGGTTTGACGAGGTAGTCGTCGGCGCCCGCGTCCAGTCCGTCGACGCGCTCGCTGACGGAGTCGAGAGCGGTCAGGACGAGGACAGGGGTACGGTCGCCCAGCGCCCGCAGCTGCCGGCAGACGGCGAGGCCGTCGAGTACGGGCATCATCACGTCGAGGACGACCGCGTCGGGCTCCCAGGCCGCGACCTGGGAGAGCGCCGCGAGGCCGTCCGGGGCGCCCCGGACCTCGTACCCCTCGACCGCGAGTCCGTCCTCGACGGCTGCCCTCACCTCGGGCTCGTCGTCGACGACGAGGATGCGCTGCCTGCCCGTACCGCCTGTACCGCCCGTGCTGCGTGTGCTGTCCGTGGAGCTCATGGGGCAAAGCCTGCCAAAGGCTTCTGAGAGGACCTCTTAGAACGTTATTAAGGTCGAGGTAGGAGGGGCCTCAGGATCCGGCGCTGCGGACCCCTGGCACCCCAGGGCTCCGGCTCCCCACGGTCCATGCCGGTCCAGGAAGATCCGCCCTGTGCTGCCTCCGGTGGCTCCCCGACTGGCTCCCCAGGTACCGCGGCTGCCCCTCAGCCGTCGGGGCGCTTCCACACCTCGGGGCCGCCGCCCTCCCAGGTGATCGGCCCGTCCTCGCTCAGGTCCACGTCCTCCAGGCCGGCGCGACGCAGGAACTCGGCAACGTCCCTCGGCGTGTGCGCGCGCCCGAGGTCCACGTCCACGCCGAGCGCATGGACGGTGACCTCCCGGCCGCCCTTCGGGGACACGGGATGCACGATGATTTCCGTCTGATCCGACACGCCCCCAGCCTGCCCCGCCAGCGCCGGTCCAGCACGCCGAGCGCGCTGTCCGGCCGATGGCACGTGCGGGGTTCCACACCAAGACGTGGTGCAGGCGATCCACACGCACGCGTTTCAGCAGGTCAAGCGGTCAAGGGGCTGTTGCGGCCCCTCCCTCGTCTCGCGAATGGGCCGCGGCCCGGGTAGCCCTCACTCGTCACGGATCTTCCTGCGGAGGATGGATCGGTTGGCATGCCTGGTAACGACGCGCAGCGTGGCGTGCTTGCGGTGGTACTCCTGCCAGTCTCTGACGAGCGCCGGGTTTTCAAGCTCGGCAACTGAGAAGCCGGCCGCATGGTCGGGAGCAATGACAAAAGCTTCCAGGCCGCCGTTTTCCTGGATGAAACTCTGAGCGAGTTCCTCGAACGCGGGCTGGCAATGATCCACGTCCGCTTGCTGTGGCGAGGAGACGCTGTCCCCCGTTACCTCGCACACCACCGGCCCATGCCTGAAAGCCTCGGTGACATGCGTGATGACCTGATCCTTGATCGCCCGCCGTAGACACCCGCGCACCTGCTGCGCGTGAGGCGTCGCCCTGAGGCACTCCTGCCACGAGATGTCTATCTCCGAGCCGTCGATCCGGACCAGAACCAACCCGCGGTTGTTCCACTCGGTCCGCACCACCACGAAGCCACCGACTCCCGCCCCCGCCTTCTCCTCGTAGTCCGGGTGGCGAGTGATCAAGTCCCGCAAAAACTCCTCGTCGCTCTCGGCGACTACCTCGCCATAGCGGTAGGGGTCCGGGCAGCCCGATCTCGGACCCCGCGTGCGCCGCGGACACGACTGAATCGGACAGGGGGGTGCTGGGTTTCCGCCGGCACCCCCTTGAAGGCCGACCGCTCGGTCCGAGACGGGCTGGTTGGACACCCGCCTCGCGCAGCTGGCGTCGCTCTGTGAGGTCGACGGCTAACGAACGTAGGAAAGCACCACCACGGCCACCACCAGGACACCGAGCCACAGCGGAACGCCGGTCTTCGTGAAACGCCCTCGGCTGTCCCTGGGCTGCGGTCGTCGCCGCCTCGCCATCGCCACCTCCTCGCCGGGCCCCCATCAGACCCTGGACACAGGGTGCTGAGGAGAGCCGCGCACCGGCAGGCGTACGGAGGTTGTTTCAGGAGCACCGCAGATGCACCACGCACCGTCTGACACACGTGTCGGGCCAGAAGGGGCGTGACATGCAGCGACTGCCTGCACTGCCGCTCATGGCTGCGGAAGACAAGGGCCGTCGCATGGGTAGACCTCTCCGAGCCCACGTCGGCTCTGGGGCTAGCTCACGAAGGAGGAGGGGGCGATCTATCCCTGGACATGCAAAAGGCCCGAGCCTAGAGGTGAAGCCGCACGGTCAGGGGTCAGCGGGACCAGGGGTTGAGAGGACGCCATCCGCCGGCTGAGGGTCCCGCCAGGAGGTGGTGCGGAGGCACCGCTCGGCCGATTCGCAGGTCTGGGCGGCTGACCGAGGATGCGCTCACCGGGCCACGGATTCATTACGGCTCTGGGAAGTTCGAGCAAGTTGTACCGGACCTTGCCCCGACCTTGACCGTATGCAGTGATCCGGCCCTCGCTCGCCCATCGGCGAATGATGCTCGAAGTCCTGCCCGTATAGAGGGCCACGAGGTCGGCGCTGACGAGGATCAACTCGGGTGACTGGTCCACTGCTCCCCCTTGCCGCTCAGCGCGAGAGCCCCGGACGACAGGTGAGCGTGTCTGCAATAGCCTTGTAGCAGGGAGTAATTCAACGGTGCTGCCGTTCGCGCGTCGACGCGAGAGCCGCCCGTAGCTTTCATGGGCCAGTGACCGCGGCCCACTCGTGTCCGGACCAGCTGTCGCTGACAGGCGTACGACATGACTCGTGGAGGTGCTGGCTGTGAAGTCCAACATGTGGGCATCGACTCTGATCGGATTGGCATTTCTTGCCTTGGTTGCCTTTACGGTGCGCCTGGCCGCAGACCATAAGGACATCGATCAGCTGTGGACCGTCGTCGGCCTCATCGTGGGTGTCGCAGTGGGAGCCATCCCATCCTTCTTCTTCGCAGGTCAGGCTGACGTGTCCGAGAAGAAGGCACAGGCTGCCGAAAAGAAGGCAGAGGAAGTCGAGAAGGGTGCTAGGGGGCTCGCTTTGGAGGTGTCTCCGGCCCGTGCCGACACCGTGAGGCAGCAGTATCCCGGAATGTTCGCAGTTGATTCTCGGGGCCAAGGGTTGCTCCGTAACTGATCTTTGGCAGCACGACAGTGGCTGGCCGGGATCGCATCCCACGTTCCCTTTGAGGAGGCACCGACCTCGGTTCGCCCCTGTGACCGCACGACACAGCAGGGGGTAGCAGGCGCCTCCTCCCGGCAACGTGCTGACCCCTCCCGACCTGGGGAGATGAGCAGGGCCCCTGTTATCGTGCGCCGATGTCAACGATCAAACAGTTCCAAGTGACCTTCGATTGCGCGGAGCCTGCGCCCCTCGCCGCCTTCTGGTGCGAGGTGCTGGGGTACGTCGTACCGACGGTCCCGGAGGGCTTTGCCACGTGGGAGGAGTACCACCGCTCGCTGCCGCCCGAGGATGAGATCTACTTCGCGTGCACCGACCCCTCGGGCGTGGGCCCGCGCTTGCTCTTCCAGCGAGTTCCCGAAGGCAAGGTCGTCAAGAACCGGGTGCATCTCGATGTGCGGGCCGGCGCCGGGCTCGTGGGTGAGGAGCGCCTGGCCACCCTTGAGGCCGAATGCGCACGGTTGGTGGCGCTCGGCGGGAAACACGTGCTGACGCAGCGGGCCGATGGCGTCAACGAGTCGTGCATCACGATGCAGGACATCGAGGGCAACGAGTTCTGCCTCGCCTGATTCTCCTCCGAGACTGCGAGGTGGGTACCAGCGTCCCGTCCACGATCAGCACCGCGTCCTTGGCGAAGCGCCTGCGTGGGGGCCGGCGCGAGCCTGGGGCCGAGGTGGTCGATGACGCGATCGGCGGTGGACTTGGACACTCCGAAGAGCGGCGCGAGTTGACGCAGGGTCATGTTGGTGTGCGCCAGTACGCGGCCACCGATGGCACCCGGTCCTCCAGGGACAGCTTCCACGGCCGACCACGGCCCGGCGCGTCGCCGCCCTCGCGGCGCAGCTGCCTCATCAACTTGCCGAAGGCACGCGGGCTCAGTCCTGCGAACGGGGCTATCCAGACACCTCAGGGTCCTGACTGGTCAAGCCGCACGCACGGTCATAGCCGCTTGTAGCCTGTCGATCTGTTCGAACGGCAGGAGGGCGCGGGTGGACGTCGAGGGAACACATGCGGGAATCCAGCTCCCTGAGGGGCCCTGGTGGGACTGGGACGTCGTTGCCTGGGACGGCGGACAGCTCAGGCTCGCCGCCAACTACGACCTGTCGTACTACCACAGCCTGGAACTGGTCTTCGGCGATCCGCTGCTCGTCAACTGCCCGTCGGTGTTCTACGATCCGACCTTCCGCGCACCGACGGCGGACGAGCTCCTCAGGGTCACTCGTCAGCTCGGCGAGAGGCCGCCCGTCGTGGTCGCCTTCGAGGCCGATGCGGGAGGGCAAGAGCCGGTCTCGTGCCTGATCGCCGCAGAGCGACTCGACATCGTCCAGGAAACCGTCCTGCGCTACTGGCGTGAGGATGCAGTACCCGGTCAGCGCTTCGCTCCCTGGGTCCGGTCCTCGGACCAGCGGGCGGTCTCGGGTTAGGCGGCCGCAGCGCTCACCTGGTCGGCTGGGAAGGCAAGGGCCTCGTCATATCTCTGGTCCTGCTGGAGGCAGCGGGCGCGGGCGCGGTGGGGAGGCGCTGAGCTGCGGCTATCCGCTGTGGGCCGCCGGATCGGCTCTTGGACCCAGCGGTAGCGGCTGCGTGCCTGCCAGATCATCATGCGAAGTGTGACGAGGGTAGCGGCGAGGTAGAGGCAGAGGTCCACGACCTGCCGTTTCTCTCGGTGCAGCGCCGAAGCTTGCCGTAGCCGTTCATCCACGAATGCGTGCGCTCGACGGGCCAGCGCCTGCTGGCCTGGATCGGGGCGGGCACGGCCGACCTTCGTGATCACTGAGCACAGAGATCACGAGCATGAGGTACGCGCAGGGAGGTGGGTCGACCGACCCTGAGCTCAGGGCAGGTTCACCACGGGAGGTTCCCGGATCGGTCGGTGAACTGTCCCGTCGGCCCGTCCGGGCCGATCGTCGCGAGGGTCACGATGGACTCTGCGCCGTCGGCGACGCTGTGTCCGAGGCCGCCGGTGAAGTCGGTCGCGGTCTGCCCGGGGTCTGCGGCGTTGACCTTCACGTCCTTCAGTTCCTTGGCGTACTGCGTCGTGAGCATCGTGACCGCGGTCTTCGAGGCGCAGTAGAGGGGCAGGGCATACTGCGACTCGATCCGCGCCGGGTCCTGGGTCATGCTGAAGGAGCCCATCCCGCTGGACACGTTGACGATGACGGGGTTCGGCGATTTGCGCAGCAGCGGGAGGAAGGCGTGCGTGACGCGCACGATCCCGACGACGTTCACGTCGAGCACGGCACTCACGTCGGCCGCGGTGTACTCCTCGACGGGGCCGACCTTGCCCAGGACGCCGGCGTTGTTGACCAGGACGTCGATCGCTCCCTCATGCGCGGCGACATCCGCGGCCGCGGCCTGGACCGAGGCGTCGTCGGTCACGTCGATCTGAACGAACCGGGCGCCGAGCGACTCGGCCGCGGCCCGACCGCGCTCACGGTGGCGGGCACCGAGGATGACGGTGTGCCCCGCCTCGACGAGGCGACGAGCGGTTTCAAAACCGAGGGACTTGTTGGCCCCGGTGATGAATGTGGTGGTCATGCTGGCTCCTCGTGGTCAGAACAGCACGGTCGTGCGCTGTTCACGCACTCCATGCTGGGTCCCCGGGAGGGTCGGCGGGAGCTACAGGACTTCCTGGTACCGCGCGTACCACCCAGCAGCCTGGTCCACCGGACAAGGCAGAACGCGGGCCTTCACCCCTGAGGAGACATGCTCTGAACCCCAATGGCCGCAAGGAATTCGAGTTTGCTGCGGGCGTCGGTGCCTGGCTGCGGCGTGTACACCACGAGGCGGAGGTTCGTGTCCTGGGTGTTGAGGATGTCGGAGTTCATGGCGATGTCTCCGACATCCGGGTGCTGGACGAGTTTGTGCGCACTCTGGTGGCCGCCCACCGCTCGGCGGCTCCACAACTCGCAGAACCGTGGGCTGAGGTTCAGCCGCGATACCAACGCCGCGAGGTTGGGATCGTCGGGGTACCGGCTCGTCGTCGCGCGGAGGTCGGCGACGAGGGACTCCTCGAACGCCACCCGCTCGGCCGCCGTCTGCAGGACCCGGGGCAGCTCACCCAGGAACTGCCAGACCAGGACGTTGCGGTCTCCCACACCGCGGACCGTGGGATCGCCGAACGTGGCCGCGAACAGCGGATTCCAGTGCAGCAACTGCCAGGTGGCGTCGTAGACCGCCAACGGGTTGCCGGCGAGCTGGTCCACGATCCGGTACAGGCTTCCTGGGATCATTCGTGGAACCCGACTCGGATCCGCTGCATGACCGGCCATGCGCAAAAGGTGAGCGTGCTCGTCGTCGGACAGGTGCAGGGCGCGAGCCAGGGCCGAGCAGACCTGCGCCGAGGGTGTCGCCACCCGTCCCTGCTCCAGCCGGACCACGTACTCGACCGAGATGCCGGCCAGCGTCGCCAGCTCCGCGCGTCGCAGACCGGGGACCCGGCGGGGTGAGCCGTGTGCGAAGCCCACCGTCGCGGGGTCCAGCCGGTCCCGCCACGCCCGCAGCGCGGCACCGAGTTGATCCATGCACACGATCCTCCCGCACACCTCGCCCCGCTGGGTGGTACGCGCGGTACCACGAAGTCCCGTATCTCCCGCCGACGCTCCCCGGGGCTCAGTGTCGAGTCGTGAACGGCGCACAACGATGCTGTTCGGAGTCAGGAGGAGCAAGCGTGACCACCACGTCGAACCACTACGTCACCGTGCTGTGGGAAGCCCGGGCCAAATCCGGGAAGGAAGCCGCGATGAAGGCGTTCATGACAGCCGCCGTCACCGCATCGCGCTACGACGCGGGCAACATCGACTACGAGGCTCACCAGGTCGAGGGACAACCGGGGGCGTTCGTCATCTTCGAGCGCTGGGAGAGCCGCGAGGCACTCGAAGGCCACCTGCAGGCACCCCGCATGCAGGACCTGGTGCCCAAGCTGCTGGAACTGATGGACGGCAGCGTCGAGGACGGGATCCGCTTCCTGGAGCCGTTCCGCCCGGCACGGTAGGCCGACCCGGAGCACGGCGGTCGTCATCGTCGTCCTCCGACGCTGAGCGGTTTCGAGCAGCACCCGATGCCTGTTGCCGGTCGTTCTTAGAACGTTCTTAGGGCGCACCGGGAGTGTGCGCACATGACCACCACCACACACCGCACATCAGCGGCACTCTCCGTCGTGATCGGTGCGGGCGGCACCGGCGGGCACATCTATCCCGGTCTCGCCCTCGCGGAGGCGCTGCGCGGCGCCGTGCCCGGAGCCGTGGTCTCGTTCATCGGGACCGAGCGGGGCCTGGAGACCGAGCTGATCCCCGGCGCCGGCTACCGTCTGCACACCGTCGACATGATCCCCTTCGATCCCGCGCTGGGCGCGAAGCGGTACCTGCTGCCCGCGGCGCTGCTGCGCTCGGCGCACCAGGCGCGTGCGGTGATCCGGGCGCAGGGTGCCCACGTCGTCGTGGGCATGGGCGGATATCCGAGCGCTCCCGCCGTGCTCGGCGCCCGGCTGGCGGGGCTGCCGGCCGTGATCCACGAGTCGAATGCGGTGCCCGGACGGGCCAACCAGTTCGCGGCCCGGCTCACCCCGCACGTCGCGGTGGCCTTCGACCGCAGCCGGGGCCACCTCTCGGGCGGTGACCGGGCGCTGACCACCGGGATGCCGATCTCGGCGGCCCTGTCCGGCCTCGCGGAGCTGCCCGGACCGGACCGGGCGGCGCTGCGCGCCGAGGCCCGGCGCGCGCTCGGGGTCCCCGCGGGGCGCCGGCTGGTCGTCTTCAACGGCGGCAGCCTGGGCGCGGTCCGCCTCACGCGGGCGGCGGCCGCGCTCGCCGACCTCTGGCAGTACCGGGACGACGTACAGCTGCTGGTCAAGACCGGTCCGGACGCGCTGGCGGACACGGTGGCCGAGCTGGTGTCGTCCGGAGGGCAGCGGATCGCCCGGGCCGTGCCGTACCTGGACCGGATGGACCTCGTCTACGCGGCCGCCGACCTGGTGGTGTGCCGTGCGGGCTCGGCGACCGTCGCCGAGCTGGCGGCGACCGGGGTCCCGTCGGTCCTGGTGCCCTACCCGTACGCGCCCGGCGACCACCAGACCCACAACGCGCGGGTGCTGTCGGACGCGGGCGCGGGGCTGCTGCTGCCCGACGCCGAGGCCACCGCCGAACGTCTCGCCGGCCTCATCGGGCCGCTGCTGGCCGACCCGGCGCGGCTGTCGTCGATGGCCGGCGCCGCCGACCCCGGCCCGCACGCGCGGGCCGCCGAACTGCTGGCCGCGGAAGTCCTGCGCGTCGCCGGCGTCGTCCCCACCCCTCACCTGGAGCGCATATGAACAGCTGGACCGACCGCACCGTCCTCGTCACCGGCGCGGAGGGCTTCATCGGCTCGACGCTGGTGGACCTGCTGGTGGCGCGGGGTGCGCGGGTGCGCGCCTTCGTCCACTACAAGCCGTACGCCGAGAAGGGCCACCTGGCGCGTTACCTCGCCGACCCGGACGGTCCGGTGGAGATGTGGGCGGGCGATGTCCGTGACGCGGGCCGGGTCAGCGACGCGGTGGCCGGCTGCGACACCGTCTTCCACCTGGCGGCGCTGATCGGGATCCCGTACAGCTACGCCTCGCCGGGCGCGTACGTGCAGACGAACGTCACGGGCACGCAGAACGTGGCGGAGGCCTGTCGGCGGCACGGCGTACGGCGTCTGGTGCACACCTCGACCAGTGAGGTCTACGGGACGGCGCTGACCGCCCCGATCTCCGAGAGCCATCCGCTGCAGCCGCAGTCCCCGTACTCCGCGTCGAAGATCGGCGCGGACATGATGGCGCTCTCCTTCCACCACGCCTTCGAGCTCCCGGTGACGGTGGTGCGCCCGTTCAACACGTTCGGGCCGCGCCAGTCGGCGCGCGCGGTCATCCCGACGATCCTGGCGCAGCTGCACGCGGGGTCCCGGGAGATCCGCCTCGGCTCGCTCACGCCGACCCGGGACTTCACGTACGTGACGGACACGGCGGAGGGGTTCCTGGCGGTGGCGGAGTGCGACCGGGCGCTGGGTGAGGTGGTCAACCTCGGCACCGGTGAGGAGATCTCGGTCGGCGCCCTGGCCGAGGCCCTGATCGTGGCTTCCGGCCGGGACGCGGAGGTGGTGGTGGACCCGACCCGGCTGCGCCCGTCGGGCAGCGAGGTCCAGCGCCTGCTGTCGGACAATGCCCGGGCCCGTGACTGGGCCGGCTGGCGGCCCCGGGTCGGCCTGGAGGAGGGCCTGCGCCGCACCTCGGACTGGATCGCGGCGAACCCTTCCCTCTTCGCCCCGGACCGGTACGCGGTCTAGCCGGCTCGGGGCGCCGCCGGCCCGGGGCGCCGCCGGCCCGGGCGCCGGGCGGATAAGCCGGTGAACCGATGACCGGTCGCCGGATATCTTGGTTCGTCCCGCACCGACCACGGAGGTCCTCCCGCATGAGCAGCACGACGCCGTCCTTTCCCGACCGGATGGAGCTGACGGGCGAGGGCCTGGTCCTGCGCGACTGGACGGCGGCGGACCTGGCGTCGATGCCCGGGCTCTTCGACCACCCCGACATCGCGTACTGGACGCCGATCGTCTCCCCCTTCGACGACGAGGCCGCCCGCAACCGTCTGAACCGGGCGCGGGAGCTGCGCAAGGAGGGTACGGCCCTCCTGCTGGCCATCACCGTCGACGGCGGCGCCCCGCTCGGCGAGGTGATGCTCAAGCGCGCGCCCGAGGGCACGGAGCTCGGATACGCGCTCGGTCCGGCGCACCGGGGCCAGGGGCTGGCCGCCCGCGCGGTGCGGGTCATGGCCGCGTACGCCTTCGAGCAGCTGGGCGTGGACCGGGTGATCCTGGAGCTGGAGGCCGAGAACGCCTCCAGCGTCGGCGTGGCCACCCGGGCCGGTTTCCGCCTCCTCGACGTGCCGTTGATCACGGGCGAGGAGAAGGGCCGGGCCTACGCGCTCCAGACCTGGGGCCTCGACCGCTCCTGACCCCTGAGAGCCGGTCCGGAGGCTCCCACCGGGGCAGCTGCGGATCGCGGATCGGGGCCCGGGAGGGCGAAGGCCTCGGCGAGCAGCTCGTACGAGCGTCGGCGGTCGGCCGGGTCGCAGGTCAGGGTGTTGACGATCAGCTCGTCCACGCCGTGGCTCCCGGCGAGGGCCGTCAGTGCCGCGGACACCTGTTCCGGCGCCCCGGAGACGAGGGCCGTGCGGTGCACCTTGGCCCGTTCCAGTTCCGCGCCCGTCCAGCGGTGGCGGCGCGTGGTCCCGTACGACGGCAGCGGGCCGTCCTGTCCGAGGTCCTTGCGGGCGTGCCACAGCAGCAGGCTCTGGGCCAGTTCCTCGGCGCGGCCGGCGCTGTCGGCCGTCACCACGCGTACCGCGAGCGCGCCGCCCGGCCGCTCGCCCGTGGAGGTGCGGAACCGGTCGCGGTAGTCCTCGAAGGCCTCCTGGCCGCCCGTCGGGGAGAAGAAGTGCCCGAACGCGAACTCCGTACCCAGCAGCCCGGCCAGCCGCGCCGACTCGCGTCCCGCGCCCAGGAGCCACACCTGCGGCGGGACCGGTGCGTGCGGGACGACTCCGCCCTCGCCCAGCAGTGCGTGCAGCTGCGCCAGCCGCTGCGGGAAGTCGCGGGCGGGGCCGCCGGCCCGGCCGATGCCGAGGTCGACCCGTCCCGGGTGGAGGGAGGCCAGGACGCCGAACACCTCGGCCACCTTCGCCGGGTCGTAGCGGGGCAGCAGCACCCCGCCGGTCCCGATCCTCATCCGCGAGGTGTGGGCGAGGAGGGTGCCGGCAAGGATCTCCGGCGCGCTGCTCGCGAAGCCGGGCGAGTCGTGGTGTTCGGCGACCCAGTAGCGGGTGTAGCCGAGGCCCTCGGCGGCGCGGGCGAGATCCACGGAGGCGCGCAGCGCCTGGTCCGGGGTGTGGTCCTCGCCGACCGGCGTCTGGTCGAGTACGGACAGTCTCAGCTTCGTCATGACGGGCCGCCTTTCAGTGCTGGTGGACGGGGAGACCGGTGGCGCCCGCCATGGTCGCGGGCACGATCCTGAAGTCCCGTTCGAAGACCAGGTTGTGGAGGTCCGCGGCGGCGATCGCGCGCAGGGTGGGCAGTTCGGCGGCGGCCTGTGCGTCGTCGAAGACGTTCAGCGGCCATTCGGAGACCGTCGCGCCCCGCAGGTGCGGGTGGTGGAAGGAGGCTCCGTAGTGCGCGTACAGCGTCACGGGCGGGATGTCGGCGGCCGACTGCTCGTCCCACCACAGGGTCCAGGCGTGGAAGAGGCTGCGGTCGTCGGCCCGTTGGACGCCGCTGGCGTCGATCACGCCCTGTCCGAGGAGCAGTTCGTCGTTGAGTTCGCCGAGCGCCTGGCGGGCGTACGGGTCCAGCAGGCGCGCGGCGGTACGGAAGTGCTCCTCCTTGTCGGGGCGGGAGACGGAGCCGCCGTGGATGCCGTCGCGCAGATCGGCGAAGTGGCGCAGCAGGGCGTCGAGGTTGGGAACGTCGGAGGTGGTCATGTCAGCTCCTGGGAGGGGAAGAGGGTGCGGTTTCCAAGTCGTTCGGTGAGGTGAGCCGGCGCAGGGCCAGCCCGAGCCAGCCGCGCATCGACGCCGTCGGGTGCCCGCCCGGGCTGCGGCCGGGCTGCAGGAACGCTCCGTGACCCGTCTGCCGGAACTCCCGCAGGGCGACCTCCACCCCGGCCGCCCGCAGCAGGCGCCCGTAGTGGTGCACGTCGTCGCTGACGGGGTCGAGGTCGCCGGTGGCCATCACGGCCGGTGCGAGTCCGCGCAGGTCGGCGGTTTCGAAGGGGGTGCTGTGGAGCCGGGTGCCGTCCGCGGCGACCGGCCGGCCCGGGTGCCGGTAGTCCTGCCAGGCCGCCCTCAGGTAGGAGGCCGTGGGGAACAGGTCCGGGAAGCGGTGGTACGAGGCCGCCGCGCAGGCGGGGTCCAGCGGCGGGTACGCCAGCACCTGCGCGGCCAGCGGGACCCCGCGGTCGCGGCAGACGAGGGCGGCCGAGGCGGCGAGGGTGCCGCCGGCGCTGTCCCCGCCGACGGCCAGGACGGGCACGGCTCCGGCGGGCCCGTCCTGCTGTTCCCCGGCCCAGGTCAGGGTGGACAGGATGTCCTCGACCATGGCCGGGTGGCGTACGTCGGGGGCCAGCCGGTAGTCGACGCTCACCACACCGAAGCCGGAGTGGCGGGCGAGTTCGGCGGTGGCGCCGTGCCAGTCCTGGGCGGATCCGGCACGCCAGCTGCCCCCGTGGGCCCACACCAGCCAGCCCTGCGGCGAAGCGGTACCGGGCCGGTAGACCCGGGCGGGAAGGTGCCCGGCCGGGGTGGGCACGGAGACCTGCTCCCAGCTGACGACGGTGGGTGTGGCCATCGGGGTTCCTTTCCATCGGTAGCCGGCGCTCGCGCCGGGCCCGGGGCCAACGTTCGCGGCCGGGGCAGGGCTGTCACAAGGCGGAGTTGCCTTAGTGGAGGCGCGCACTTCGTCAGCTGGGCTGCTTGGTGCGGAGGAAGAGGACGGTGGTGAGGGTGCCGACGAGGACGATCGCGGTGTTCACGATGACCGCGGTCGTGATGCCGGCGTGGATGTCGGTGTTGGCTGCGGCGATCGCGGACATGATCGGCGTGCCCATCGTGATACCGACCTGCTGGGTCATGGTCGCCAGCCCCGTCGCCATACCCTGCTCGTGATCCGGCAGACCCGTCGTCGCCGTCACCATGAACCCGACGATCACCAGCATGTTCCCCACACCACCCGCGAACGTCGCGATCAGCAGCAGCCACATGCTCGACGACGTCTCACCCAACGCGATCAGACTCAACGTCGCGACCGCCTGCAGCACACCACCGATGATCAACGTCGCCCGGGTGCTCGTCGCTCCGATCACCCGCGGCGCGATCGAACCACCGATCACCGTGCCGATACCCAGCACACCGAAGGACAGACCGGCCGTCAGCGGCGAGAAATCCAACACTTCCTGCAGATACAGCGTCATCAGGAAGACCAGACTCGTCTCCGTCAGGAACGCGATCAGACCCGCAATATTGCCCCACGCCACCGTCTTCTTCTTCAGCACCGACACCGGAACGAGAGGGGCGGCACTCTTCGACTCGATCGCATAGAACACCACCAGCAGCACCACACCCGCCGCCAGCCACGCCAGCGCACTGCCCGAACCCCAGCCGTGCTCACCGGCCTGCGTCAGCCCATAGATCAGCGCAAGCAGACCCAGGGTGACGGCCGTCGCGCCCGGCAGGTCCAGCCGCGGACGCACCGACGGACGCGACTCCTTGATCACCGCAGGAGCGATGAACAACACCGCCAAAGCCACCGGCACATTGATGAAGAACGCCCACCGCCACGACAGCAGATCCGTCAGGACACCGCCCAGGATCGCGCCCGTCGTGAATCCCGCCGACATCAACGCACCGTTGAGACCAAGCGCCTTCTGACGCAACGGCCCCTCCGGGAACGACGTCGTCAGCAGCGACAGACCCGCCGGCGTCACAGCCGCCGTCGCAAGACCCTGGAACACCCGCGCCACCAGCAGCATCTCCGGACTGTTCGCCAGACCACCCGCCAGCGACGACAGACCCAGCACCGCAAGCCCCACCAGGAACAGCCGACGCCGGCCGAACAAGTCAGCCACCCGACCGAACAACAGGGTGAAACCAGCAGCACACAACGCGAACGACGTCGCGATCCACTGCAGATTCGACAACGAGAAACCGAGCCCGTCACCGATCACCGGCAACGCCACATTCAGAATCGAGAAATCAACCGCCAGCATGAACTGCGCCACCAGCAGCACCACCAGCACCAACCGCAGACGCCCATCCAGCCGAACGGGCCCCTCGGCTCCTCCCCCCTCCCCTGAACCCGCGTCAACACGCGCTCCCTCGACAACCGACATCGCCATACATCCTTTCGATCACAACTGAGGCCTTCGGACGCGAAGGCCGGTACTCGCCGGGGAAGCCGGCTCAGGCAGGGGTGTGCGCCGAGGCGCGGCGCCGGAGTTCTTCGGACAGTTCCTGCCAGTCCCGTGCGCACTGGGCGGCCGCGGCGGCCGCCGTCTCCACGCGGTACGGGGGTATTGCGGCGACGATCCGCTCCCACTGGCGCAGTCCGCTCACCTGGAGGTCGAGCATGCGGAGCAGGAGCCTGCCCGCATCGCTCAGCCTGAGCAGGGGGTCCTTGCACAGGCTGGTGACCAGTACGGGCAGTGGCTGCCCCCGGACCCGGGCGGGGACCGGAGGCGGTGCGGGGGCCGGGGTGTTGCCGGAGCGCCGCTGGGCGGCCGGTACGGGGTCCGCGCCCGCTCCGATCCGGCGCCGTACGTCTCGTACGGTCGAGGGCGCGATGCCCGCCTCCCGCGCGATCTGCCGCAGCGACGCGGTGGGACGGCCGGCCAGCAGCCGGGCCGCGGCCTCCCGGCCGCGGACCGGGTCGGCCGGCCGGACGCGGCCGTCCTGGCCGACTCGGCCCGGTGGGGCGGGCCCCGGAGTCTCGCGGCGTCGTAGTGCCCCGACGGTCTTGCCCGCCAGTCCGGTCCGCCGCGCGATGCCGCGGTCGGACCAGTCCGGGTGGGACCGCAGGATCCGTAGCGCCGCGGCGGTCCGTTCCGCGTGGGTCAGCGGGAGCCCGTGACTGATGTTGGCCTCGACCGAGAGCACGAACGCGTCCTCGGCGCTGCCGTCGAAGTACGTCACTCCCACCGTGTCCTGCCCGCGCAGTACGGCGGCCCGCAACCGGTGCGTGCCGTCGATGATCCGCATGGTGGGGCGGTGCACGAGCAGCGGCGGCAGCGTCCGGCCGGATTGCGCGAGGGCCTGTGCATGGCTCTCGTCCACGTGGACGGTGCGGGGGGAATCCGCGGCGAGCAGTGCGCCGACCGGTACCTCGGACGCGGCGTCGGGGGTTGCCGTCGCGTGCCGCGGGTTCGGCTTGTCCATGGAGTTCACCTCCTTCTCTGCACTCGGTGCTTCGGGCGCCGCTCCGATCGACGGAGCGGCCACGGGGAAGAAATTACGTAATTACCGTTCGGTAATCAATCGGGAGGGCGAACCCCGTTGAGATCTGGGCAAGTTGGCGAGGGAGCAGCAGGTGGGGTGGGCGACCGGGGAACTTCCGCGGTCGCCCACCGAGCGGCCGCTCAGACCCCCACGAGCTCTTCCGACCGTACGAACTCCCTTAGCCAGGCCAGGAATTCGGGGCCGAGGTCCGCGCGCTCGCAAGCGAGCCTGACCGTCGCGCGCAGGTACTCGGCGCGGTCCCCGGTGTCGTAGCGCCGGCCGGAGAAGACGACGCCGTGCACAGGTCGTCCGGCCTGGACCAGCGTGCGTAGGGCGTCCGTGAGCTGGATCTCGCCGCCGCGTCCGGGGGTGGTGTTCCGCAGGACCTCGAAGATCTCGGGGTCGAGGAGGTAGCGGCCGATGATGGCCAGGTTGCTGGGCGCGGTACCGGGCTCCGGCTTCTCCACCAGCTCGGTGATGCGTACGCCGTCACCGCCCGCCGACCGCTCCACCGCGGCGCATCCGTACTGGTGGATGGCCTGCGGGTCCACCTCCATGAGGGCCACGACACTGCCGCCGAGCCGTTCCCGCACCTCGGCCATACGGGAGAGCAGGGGGTCGCGGGGGTCGATCAGGTCGTCGGCCAGGAGGACGGCGAAGGGCTCCCGGCCGACGTGGGGCGCGGCACACAGGACGGCGTGCCCGAGGCCCTTGGGGTCCCGCTGGCGCACGTAGTGGATGTCGGCGAGTTCGGTGGAGGCGCAGACACTCCTGAGTTTGTCCTGATCACCCCGGCGCTGGAGGGCCTCCTCCAACTCGTAGTTGCGGTCGAAGTGGTCCTCCAGCGGCCGCTTGTTGCGTCCGGTGACCATGAGGATGTCCGACATCCCCGCCGCAACGGCCTCTTCCACCACGTACTGGATGGCCGGCTTGTCGACCACCGGAAGCATTTCCTTCGGAGTGGCCTTGGTCAGCGGGAGGAATCGCGTGCCGAGTCCCGCGGCGGGGATCACTGCTTTGGTTATCCGGTGAGGTGTGGAATTCATGCCACCGACGCTAGAGCGCACCGCGCTCCACCGGCTTGAATTACCTTTCTTTTCTTCCTACTTGGGCATTTCCAGGTCTGTAGGGGCTGCGATGCCCCGGCGGATGAGCCGCCACAGCTCCCTGAGCTCACCGGTCACCGCGCCCGGAAGTTCGCCCCGGCCCCGGCGTACCCGTGTGACGGCACCACCCACCAGGTGCGCCGTGAGCAGGGTGACCGGGCACGGGTCGACCTCGGGGTCCAGCTGACCCTGCTCGGCGGCCTGTTCGAGCAGCTCCTTGATGTCGGGGAGCCAGCAGCCGCACCAGTCGGGTCCGGCACCGGCCCGTTCCTGGGTCAGCCGCGCCGCGGCGCGCACGGCCGCGTCCGTCTCGATCAGCCCGCCGAGAGCGAGCACGAGCGCGGACACGGTGTCCAGCGCCGGACCGCCACGGGCCGTCACCCCCTCGACCACCCTGCGGGTGGCCGCACGTCCCGAATCCTCGACGGCCGAAGCCAACTCCCCTTTCGCCGCGAAGTGAAAGGTGAGCGCTCCGATGGAAATCCCGGCGGAGCGGCTCAGCCGGGAAAGCGAGGTCCCGTCGTACCCGTTGCGGTCGAATTCAGCGGCAGCCACCGAGATCAGATGATTACGGGTACGTACGCCGCGCTCTTGCTTCACCACTGCACTATCACTGCCATCCAGGTCGTTCCTCACTCGCCATCGCGCCCCGCAGCACCGCGCGGAGATGGCCGCCTCCAGCGTCGCCCCGGCACCGACCGCCGACAACGCCGACTTGACGAAGAAGCGCCCATGCCCCGCCCTCCCGGAGGACGGCCCGGCACGGCTGCGGCACGGGCGCCACAGGCCTCCGGATCCAACGTGCCGAAGTCGTGGGCGGGGCGCCATAGGTTCGCTAGAAAAAAAACGAACGTTCTGTATTCTATGGCTACTACCGACGGCGCACGCCGACGTCCGCAGTGGAGGGGGAGACAGATGACGACACGGACGAGGACCAGAGCCCTGACTGCCGGTGACACCGCCCTGGCCGACTTCACGGAACGCCTCTTCGGTCACTTACCGAGAGCCGACCAGCGGCGCTGGGCCCGGGTCTACCTGCAGGGACTGCTCACCACCCCGGGGAAGAAGTCCGTACGCAGGCTGGCGGCGTCCGTCACCGAGTCGCCCACCGCCTCCCAGTCCCTGCAGCAGTTCATCAACGCGAGTCCCTGGGACTGGAATCCGGCCCGCACCGAACTGCTCCGGTGGGTGGAGGAACGACACCCCGTGCGGGCCTGGACGATCGGGCAGGTGTGCTTCCCCAAGCGCGGTGAGCACTCGGTCGGCGTGCACCGCCGCTTCGACCCCGTCGCCGGACGCATCGTCAACTGCCAGTTGGGTTTCTGCCTCTTCCTGTCCCTGGACGGCATGAGCGTGCCCGTCGACTGGCGGCTGGCACTTCCCGAGGCCTGGGTGGCGGATCCCGTCCTGCGCCGCCGGGCACGCATCTCTCCCGAGGCCGTCCACCAGGCCCCGGAGGCACTCGTACTGGAGCTCGTCGACTCGATCGCCGCGCGTACCTCGTCGGCACATCCCCCCGTGGTCGCCGACCTGAGCCGCCTCGGCGGCGCCGCGGGCGCGCTGATCGGCGTGCTCGGCCGCCGCGGGTACGACTTCCTGGTGTCCGTACCGCCCACCCTCACGGTCCGCGCCGCCGCCCTGACGCACGGCGTCGATCCCGCGCGCACGCCCGGGCGCGGCAGGACCACAGCGGGAGACTTCGCCCGGCTGGGCAACACCAGCCACCCGTACACCGCGCCGCTCGCCGGCCCCGGCGCGCGTCCGCGGTGGCAGCGCATCCACTCGGCGCTGGTCCGGGTGCCGGAGGGGGAACCGGCGGGGCGGGGGACGCAGCAGATCTACCGGCTGTTCGGCGAACGGCCGCCGGGGCGGCGGGGCGGCGGGGCCGTCTGGCTCACCAATATGAACCGCCACCGGATGGACGACCTGCTGCACCTGGTGCGGCGGTCGGCCGGGTCCACCGCGGTGCTCGGCGCACTGGCCGACGAGTTCGGACTCCTCGACTTCGAGGGGCGGTCCTTTCCGGGCTGGCACCATCACATGACGTTGATGTCGGCGGCGTACGGGTACGCGTATGCCTGTGCGGTGCGGGAGCGCGGACGGCAGTCCGCCTGAGGGCGGGTTCGGGCGGAACCCGGCTCCGCCGGGCACCGGGCTCCGCCCGGACCTGCGCCTCAAACGCCGGCGGGGCTGGGTTGGGCGGAGCCCTGCCGGATGGGTCAGGCGCGGATGAGGGTCAGGGCCTCGTCGCGGATCCTGGCCAGGGTGGCCTCGTCACGGGCCTCGACGTTCAGCCGCAGCAACGGCTCGGTGTTCGAGGCACGGACGTTGAACCACCAGTCCTCACCCGTCACCGTCAAACCGTCCAACTCATCCAGCGAGACACCCTCACGACCGGCGAAAGCCTCCCTCACCGCCACCAGACGCGCCGCCTGATCACCGACCGTCGAGTTGATCTCCCCCGAACCCGCATACCGGTCATAGGAAGCCACCAACTCCGACAACGGACCCCCCTGACCACCCAGCGCCGCCAGCACATGCAACGCCGCCAGCATCCCCGTGTCCGCGTTCCAGAAATCCTTGAAGTAGTAGTGCGCCGAGTGCTCACCACCGAAAATCGCACCCGTCTTCGCCATCTCCTCCTTGATGAAGGAATGACCCACCCGCGTACGAACCGGCGTGCCACCGTTCTCCCGCACGACCTCCGGCACCGACCAGGAGTGATCAGTTGTGGATCACCGTGCCCGAACCGCCGTTACGCGCCAGCTCACGCGCCGCGACCAGCGCCGTCACCGCCGACGGGGACACACCCACACCCCGCTCGTCCACGATGAAGCAGCGGTCCGCATCACCGTCGAACGCGATCCCCAGATCCGCACCCTCCGCCAGCACCCGCGCCTGAAGATCCACGATGTTCTTCGGATCCAGCGGATTCGCCTCGTGGTTCGGGAACGTCCCGTCCAGCTCGAAATACATCGGCACCACATCCAGCGGCAGCCCTCGAACACCGTCGGGACGGTGTGACCGCCCATGCCGTTGCCCGCGTCCACCACCACCTTCAGCGGACGGATCGACGCCAGGTCCACCAGACCCTTCAGATGCGCCGCATAACCCGGCAGGGAGTCCAGCTCCCTGACCGTGCCGAACCGTGCCCTCCACGACCTCCGGGGCACCCTCGTCCGACCACTTCTCCACCAGAGCCCGGATCTGCGACAGACCCGTGTCCTGACCCACCGGAGCCGCACCCGCACGACACAGCTTGATCCCGTTGTACCGGGCCGGATTGTGCGACGCCGTGAACATCGCACCCGGCAGACCCAGCGAACCCGACGCGTAATACAACTGATCCGTCGAACACAGACCGATCAACGTCACATCCACCCCACGCGCCGCCGCACCCCGCGCAAAAGCCGCCGACAGACCCGGCGACGACGGACGCATGTCATGACCGATCACGATCGCACCCGCCCCCACGACCTCCACGAACGCGGCACCGAACAACCCGGCCAGGGACTCGTCCCACTCGTCCGGCACGACGCCACGCACGTCATACGCCTTGACGATGTTCGAAAGGTCGGACATTTCCACTCCTTCAGGGGGTGACCGGCTGTGCTCCGGACGCTACCCGCCGCCCTGCCCGACACAGCCCGCCCACGCCCCATCCCGCTGAGGCTTTGGCAGATCGCCGTCACCCCGGGGCGACCCCGCCTCTCTCCCGGTACCACCGGGCCGCCTGCCCGATCCGGCTCAGCGGGCCGGGTCCAGGTGCGATCCCGGCACGTTCCCAGGCCGTGTCGGCGCGGTACCAGTGGTCACCGGCCAGCAGCGTGAACTGACGCTCGCTCACCCATCCGGGGGTCGCGGCCAGGGCGTCCAGGCATCTGCGCCACGACCAGTCGGCGTCTGGCCGCGCCGGCAGCACGCGGTGCTCGGAGAGGGCCTCCATGAGGTCCCGGTTGCGCACCGGCTCGGGGTGGTGGGCGTGCAGGACACCCGTGGCGTCGGCCGCCGCGCCGCCACCGAGCGTGAACGCCACGATGAGCCGTGCCAGGTCGTCGACGTCCACGAAGGAGGCGAGTCCCGCCCCTCCGGCCCACCCCGCCGGTACCCGCCGGAAGGCGTCGACGAGCGCCGGTACGGCCCACCGGTCGCCCCTCCCCAGCACGAGCCCCGCGCGCAGGACCAGTCCCCCCGCATCGAGCACCGGCCCCTCCCCCGCCAGCCGGCTGCCGCTGGCCGCCGATACCGGAGCCGGCGTCAACCCGCCCACGTCCTCCCCCCGATGAGGCCCCGGACCGTAGACCGCGCAGGTGGACAGGTGGACGATCCGCCCCACTCCGGCCCGCCGGGCCTCGGCCACCAGGGCCGCGGTCCCGGCGGAGTTGACCGCGTTGCAGCGGTCGGCGTCCGGTCCGACGTAGGAGGCCAGGGACAGCAGGACGTCCGCGCCGTCGCACACCCCGCGCAGGGACGGTCCGTCCGCCAGGTCCGCGCCCACCCAGCTCGCTCCGGACAAGTCCGCGGGGGCCTGGGTACGGGACACCGCGCGCACGGTGGCCTGCTGGTCCCGCTCGGCCAGCCGGCGCAGCACGGCCGACCCCACGAAGCCCGTCGCGCCGGTCACGACGACACGAGGGGCACTCACGCCCGCTTCCCCGATGCCGACTTCGACCTCGGCTTCGCCTCCGCCTCCGGCTCCGGCTTGGGCTCCGGCTTGGGCTCGCTCGGCGGCAGCGTCAGGCGCAGCCCGCCCCGGATGTCGTCCGCGGCCACCGCGGGCAGCAGGTAGCGCCACAGGGAGGCGATCCGCTGCGGCAGGTCGGCCCGGCCGGTCGACGCCTGGGAGAAGAGCTGCGCCCCGGTGAAGGAGCTGACCAGTACCCAGGCCAGTTCGTGGTCGTCGACGTCCGGCTGGAGTTCGCCCTTGGCCCGGGCGAAGCGCAGCTGCTGGCGGAACTCCAGCACCCAGGCCTGGTAGGCGACGTCGTCGCGCAGGCCGAACTCGCCTTGTTCCACGGCCAGTCGGACGCCGGCGCGGAGCACCGGATTGTGCTGGAGCTGCTCGGCGAGGTAGAGCGTGATGTCCACCAGGTGCTGCAGGCCGTCCTCCCCGGCGGGGAACTCCAGGCCGTCACCCTGGCCGACCATGACGGCGTAGGCGAGCTCCTCCTTCGAGCTGAAGTGGAAGTACATGCCGCCCTGCGTGACGTCCGCCCGCTTCATGATCTTGCTGATGCTGGCTCCGCTGAAGCCGAACTCGTCGAAGACCTCGGCCGCGGCGCGCAGGATGGCGGCTTTGGTCTGAACTGCCCTGAGTTGAGGGGCGCGTTGCTGCTTTCGCTCTGACATGAGCACCTAACTAATCTCGACAAAAAAAACGAACATCCTTTATTTTAGGACCAGCGCCGAACAAGCACCAGCTCATGTCCGACGTCCAGGGGGGCTCAACCATGACTGTGTCAACCGATCACTCCGCCTCACCCGTCGCCGCGCTCAGCAGACGAATACGTCGTCACCGCCCAATGGCCCCGTGCCCACAGCTTCTACACACCGGACGGGGGTCACCACGACCCCCTCCTCCTTGCCGAGTCGGTCCGCCAGGCCATCCCGCTTCTCAGCCATGTCGCTTACGACGTGCCCTTCGGTCACCGCCAGATCTGGGACACGTTCAGCTACTCGACCGACCCCGATGCCCTTGCCGTCGGTTCGACTCCCGCCGATATTTCGCTGCACATCCGCTGCTCCGGCATCTCGCGCCGCGGCCGCAGACTCGCGGGTCTCACCATGCACGTGACCGCGACCCGCGACGGACAGTTCCTCGGCACCGCCGAGGCCGGATTCACCAACCAGCCCGAGGCCGTCTACCAGCGCCTGCGCGGCCGGAACGGGGACCTCGCCGAGGTGGCCGCCCGCACCATCCCGCTTCCGCCACCGCTGACTCCGCGCCGCGTGGGCCGCGACCGCTTCCACGACGTGGTCCTCTCCCCCACCAGCTCCACGCGGCGCGCCCAGCTCCGGGCCGATGTCAACCACCCGATCCTCTTCGACCACCCCGTCGACCACGCCCCGGGCATGCTGCTCCTGGAAGCCGTACGCCAGGCCGCGTACCGTTCCGCGTTCCCCCGGCGGGGAGTCCTGACCGATATGGAGATCAGTTTCTTCCGCTATGCGGAGCTGACCTCGGCCTGCTGGATCGAGACGCTCCCGAACACCGGGGAGACGACCGCGCCCGACCGTCATCCCGTACGCGTCGTCGCCCGCCAGAACGGCGAGGTCGTCTTCGCCGCCACGGCGACCATCGCCACCGCGACAGCCGTCCCCCTCCGCCTGTACGCCGCGCACTGACCGGCCCGCCCCGCCGGATCGGCTCCACCCCTGCGGAAGAACGACGAAGGCGCCTGATCGGGACCATGCCCGACAGGCGCCTTCGTGTTCCGCCGGCATCCGCCGACAGACGGCCGGATCCGGTCCGGTCCGGTCCGGTCCGGTCAGACCTTCCTGACCACGCTGGACTTCAGCTGCATCGCGCCGAACCCCTCGACCTTGCAGTCGATGTCATGGCCGTCGACGCCGTCCACCAGCCGGATGTTGCGCACCTTCGTGCCCGCCTTGATGCCGGACGGGCTGCCCTTGACCTTCAGGCCCTTGACCACCGTCACGGTGTCCCCGTCGGCCAGCACATTGCCGACCGCGTCCTTGACCACCCGCTCCTCGGGGACGCCGCCGGACTCACCCGGGGCGAGCGGCCACTCGTGCCCGCACTCGGGGCAGACCAGGAGCGCTCCCATCTCGTAGGTGTACGCGCCCGCGCATTCGGGGCAGGGAGGCAGGGAGTTCTCAGTCACCCCGACAGTATATTTCAGGGTCATCGCCGCAGGTCGGCGCCCGATCCAGGGCCCGCAGCCCCTGCAGGAGCAGGGCCAGCCCGAAATCGAAGTGCGCCGCGAAGTCTCCACTGACGAGCGTGGGCAGCACGGCGGCGAGCTGCGGATACCGTTCGGGCTCGGCCGCCCGGCGCAGGCGCTCGGAATCCGCCGCCCCGTCGCCCTCCGGCAGCCGGAGCGCGGCCTGCTCCTCCAGCGTGTGGCCGATGGTGAAGTGGGCCACCGCCATGAGCGTGCACGCGGCGTCCTCCTCGCCGAAGCCGGCCGCGCGCAGCACCCCGACGACCGCTTCGGCGAAGCCGAGGGTGTGGGGCCCGGTCGCATGCGTGCCTGCGTAGACGCGAGCGCCGTCGCGGCGGGCGAGCAGTGCCGTGCGCATGGCCCGGGCGAGGGCGGCCAGCCGCTCGCTCCAGTCGCCGTCGGTCCTGGTCGCCGCGAGACCGTCCAGCATGCGTTCCGCCATCGCGGTCAGCAGGTCGTCCTTGGTGGCGAAGTACCGGTACAGCGCGCCGGCCTGGACGTCCATCGCATCGGCCAGGCGGCGCATCGTCAGCGCGTCGAGGCCGACTTCGTCCAGGAGTTCCAGGGCCGTGTCGACCGTCCGGTCGCGGTCGAGGCGGGCCGGGCGGCCCCGGGCCGGGATTGACGGGGAGCTCATGGGCCTCACTATAGTGAACATCGTTCACGTGAACACCGTTCACTAATTGTGGGAGGCATCACCGATGGATACCGGCGTGATCGTCGTGGGAGCGGGACCGACCGGGCTGCTGCTCGCCTGCGAGCTGGCACTGGCCGGCGTACGGACCCTGGTCGTCGAGCGGCGCACCGAGCCCCACCAGAACTCCCGGGCGCTGACCCTGCATCCGCGCAGCCTGGAACTGATGGACCTGCGCGGGCTGGCCCCGCGCTTCCTGCAGCTCGGCCGGACCCTGCCGGGATGGCACTTCGCCGCCCTCGACACCCCGCTGGACTTCGCCGCGCTGGACAGCCGCCATCCGCACACCCTGTTCCTGGCGCAGGCGCGCACCGAGGCCCTGCTGGCCGAGCGGGCGCACGAGCTGGGGGTGCGGATCCACCGCGGGCACGCGCTCACGGGCCTGCGCCAGGACGAGGACGGGGTCGAGGCGGAGGTGCGCGGGCCGGACGGGGACCCGCGGACGGTTCGCGCCGCCTACCTGGTGGGATGCGACGGCGGTCGCGGCTTCGTCCGGCAGGCGGCCGGAATCGAATTCCCGGGCACCGACGAGACCCTGACCGGGGTGCTCGGGGACTTCGCCACCGCCGGGGCCGACCCCGCGGCCCTCGCGACCGCGCGCGCCGCGGGCGTACTCGCCGTCCCCCTGGAGGGAGGGCTCACCCGCTTCGTGTACATCGATCCGGAGCGGATGCGGACACCGGCGCGGGTGCCGGTGACCCTGGAGGAGTTCCGTACGGCGCTGATACGGATCTGCGGCTCCGACTTCGGGGTCGACCGGCCCCGCTGGCTCTCGCGCTTCGGCAATGCCACCCGGCTGGCCGCCGCCTACCGCTCCGGCCGTGTCCTCCTGGCGGGCGACGCCGCCCACATCCACTTCCCGGCCGGGGGCCAGGGCCTCAACACCGGGCTCCAGGACGCCATGAACCTCGGCTGGAAACTGGCGGCGGAGGTGCACGGCTGGGCCCCGCCCGGGCTCCTCGACACGTATCACGCCGAGCGCCACCCCGTCGGCCGCGCCGTCGCCGAGAACACCGAGGTGCAGACGCTGCTGGCGGAGCTGCCGCTGGTGGCCCGCTACCGGCGGCCGGCCGCCGCGCTGCGCGGGCTCTTCGAGGAACTGCTGGCGATGCCCGAGGTCAACCGCCGTCTCGCCGACCGGGTGTCCGCGCTCGGCACCACCTACCCGGCCGGCTCCCCCGACGCGGATCCGCTGGTCGGCCGCCGGATGCCCGACATCGGCCTGAGCGTGACCGGTCCGGCCGGATCGGACGCGACGCGGGTGTACGAGCTCCTGCACCGGGGCGGCTTCGCCCTGCTCCGGCTCATGGACGCGCGGGACACGCACCCCGAGGCGTACGCGGCCCCCGCCACCGGACGGGGCCCGCGGATCGGCGCCTTCACCGCCCGCGCGACCGAGGAACACCCCGAGCTCGGCGGGGTCCGCGAGGTCCTGATCCGCCCCGACGGACACGTCGCCTGGGCCACCAGGAGCACCGACGCCGGGCTGCGCCGCACCGGGCGCGAGAGTGCGCTCGCCGCGTGGGCGGCGCGGCCCGCCGCACCGTGAGCATGGGTGTGCCGCACCCGGGCAGAGGGCGGCCTGGCTGCCACCTCCCCACGGGCCGAGGCTGAGGGTCCACATCCCCTCACGGCAGGACCTCCGCATGCCCCGCAACGACACCACCAGCCACGCCGTCCTCGATCGGCTCCGGCTCCGGGCCGCCGATCCGGGACGGCGCATCCTGTTCACCGGCGCCACGATCGTCACGATGGACCCGCACCTCGGTGTCCTCGACCACGCGGACCTGCTGGTCGTAGGCGATACGGTCGCGGCGGTCGGGCCCGGCCTGGACCGGGACGGCGCCGTGGTCGTCGACGCCACCGACACGATCCTGACGCCCGGCTTCGTCGACACCCACCGTCACGCCTGGCAGACCCAGCTGCGCCGGATCATGCCGGACGTGGACGATCTCGGCGCCTACGTCTCGACCACCCTGGCCGGCTACGCGCCGGTCTACCGGCCGCAGGACATGTACGTCGGCACCCGCCTGGCCGCACTGTCCGCGCTCGACAGCGGCATCACCTGCATGCTGGACTTCTCCCACAACGCACGGACGCCCGAGCATTCCGACGCCGCCGTCCAGGCGCTGCTGGACACCGGCATCCGCGGCGTCCACGCCTCCATGGGACCGCACTTCGGGGACTGGGACCGGCAGTGGCCCGGCGACCTGGCCCGGCTCAAGGAGCGCTGGTTCAGCAGTGACGACCAGCTGCTGACGCTGCGCGTGGCCGCACTGGCCACCGACGAGATCGCCGGTCCCGCTCTCGCGTACGGCCCTGAACTCGCGCGTGCGGCCCGGGATCTGGACGTCGGTGTCAGCGTGGACGCCGTCTTCGGCGCCCCCTCCTCCCACGCGGTGCAGCGGTGGGCGGCGGACGGCCTGCTCGGCCCCGGCCTGACCCTCATCCACGCCACCGGTCTGACTCCGCAGGCCTGGCAAGCGATCGGGGAGAGCGGCACGACCATCGCCCTGGCGCCCACCTCGGACGCGCAGATCGGACTGGAGACCGCGGTACCGGCCGTCGACGAGGCGCTGGCGGCCGGCATCCGGCCGGGACTGAGCATCGACGTCGAAGTCGCCCTGGCCGGAGACATGTTCACGCAGATGCGGGCCCTGCACACGGTCCAGCGGATGCGGGCGGTGAACGCCGTCCACGGCACCGGCGGGCGACCGGTGCGCATCACCACCCATGACGTCCTGGATTTCGCCACCCTCCAGGGCGCCCGGACCAACGGCCTGGACGCGGTGACCGGCTCCCTCACTCCGGGGAAGAAGGCCGACCTGCTGGTCATCCGCGCCGAGGACCTCAACAACATGCCCCTCAACGATCCGATCGGGACCGTCGTCCTCGGCTCGGACGCCCGCAACATCAGCGCCGTCCTCGTGGGCGGCACGCCCCGCAAATGGAACGGACAGGTACTGGACGTGGACCTGCCCGCCCTGCGCGAGGAGGTCCAGGCCTCCCGCACGTACGTACTCGACGCCGCGGCCGGCCGGGCCGCCGGGCGGTCATGACGTCCGGCGGGTGGCGTGCAGGCTGCCGAGCAGGGCGAGGCCCCGGGCGCTCGGGCTTCCCGGTTCGGCGTGGTAGATCACCAGTTGCTGGCCCGGCGCTCCGAGCACGGCGAAGGACTGGAAGCCGAGCAGGAGCGGACCGACGTCCGGGTGGTCGAGCTCCTTGGTGTCGTGGGTCTTGCCGCGGACGGTGTGCGCGGCCCAGAGCGTCGTGAACTCCGGGCTGATCTTTCCGAGTTCACGGACCAGGGCGCCCAGGCGGGGGTAGTGCGGATCGAGGCCGGCCGCGTGGCGCAGGCCGGCCACCACCGCCTCGGCCGCGCGGTCCCAGCGGACGAAGAACGGCCGGGCCGCGGGGTCGAGGAACGTCATGCGCGCGAGGTTGTCCCGCTGCGCGAACGGGGAGAACAGCGCCTCGGCCATCGCGTTGGCCGCCAGCAGGTCGGTGGCGGGGTTCAGGACGAACGCCGGGGTGCCCGTGTACCCGTCCAGCAGTTGGCGCAGAGGGGCGCCGATCGACTCCCTCGGCTGCGGCCGGTCACCGTCCGGCGCGGTGCCCGCCAGCCGGAAGAGGTGTTCCCGTGCCGCTTCGTCCAGGCGCAGGGCGCCGCTGATCGCGTCCAGGATCTGCGGGGAAGGGCCGCGTTCGCGCCCCTGTTCCAGCCGGGCGTAGTAGTCGCTGTTCATTCCGGCGAGGACCGCGACCTCTTCGCGGCGCAGCCCAGCCACCCGGCGGCGTCCGTAGGAGGTGAGTCCCACGTCGTCGGGCCGCAGGCGCGCGCGCCGGGCACGCAGGAAGTCTCCGAGATCGTTGCTGGTCACTGCTTCAGACTAGGGGGTGTCTTGTCGGTCAGACCGGGCTCGCGGCGCCCGGTCTGACCGACAAGACACCCCCTGAGCCGCGCGTCCGAGCGGTTGCCTGGGTGTGGCGCACCCGGGCACGCGCCACGCCGCTCCGACGGCGGGAACGGGGTGGGCGAGGGCGGCTCGCCCGTGTGGCTGAACTGGCGTTCGTAATTGGCGCGTTCCCGCTCATACCGGTGGCCGATCGGTCCGATGATCTTGCGTAGGCTCGTAGCACCCGATTCGTACGACCCCCCACCGAGGAGCATCGTGCCCCTGCCCATGAACCGTCGTCTGGCCCTCAGTGCGGCCCTGCTGGCGGTGATGGCCGCCGTGGCTCCGGCGACCACCGCCCACGCCGCCCCGACCACTCCCGATCTCGAAGCACTGACCCAGGCGTTGCGGAACACGACCGCCGCCGGTGCGCCGGGCGCCCTGGCCCGTTTCAGCGGACCCGGCGGGGTCACGGTCCGGACCGAGGGGGTACGGGACAAGACCACGGGCGCGGCGATGGACCCGCAGGCCCGCTTCCGGATCGGGAGCGTCAGCAAGACGTTCTCCTCCGTCGTCCTGCTGCAGCTGGTGAACGAGGGCCGGATCGATCTGGACACCGCCGTCAACCAGTACCTGCCCGGACTGCTGCCCGACGACCGGATCACGGTGCGTCATCTGCTGACCCACCGCAGCGGGCTGGCGGACTACACGAACGCGATGTTCGAGCACACCGTGCCGGGCTTCGAGGCCGTGCGCAACAAGGTGTTCAGCTACCAGGAGCTGGTGGACCTCTCGCTCCGCGAACCCCGGACGACCGAGCCCGGCGTCGCGTACAAGTACTCGAACACGAACTTCGTCGTCGTCGGCATGCTCATCGAGAAGGCGACCGGCAACGGTGTGGCCAAGGAGTACGAGCGGCGGATCTTCAAGCCGCTGAAGCTGCGCAACACCTCCTACGTGCACCCCAGCGCGCAGATCAAGGGGCTGCACACCCGCGGCTACCTCCACCCCGACGAGGCCGGCGCGCCGCTGGTCGACTCCACCGAACAGACCGTGTCGTGGGCCCAGTCCGCCGGTGCGGTGATCTCCAATCCCGCCGATCTGAACACCTTCACGTCCGCGCTGCTCGGCGGGCGGCTGCTGCCCGCCCCCATGCTGGACGCCATGCTCACGGCGACGCCGACCGACGCCACGAACACCCGGTTCTACGGGCTCGGCCTGCGCCGCTACGACCTGTCGTGCGGCACCTCGGTCTACGGCCACACCGGCACCGTGCAGGGCTTCTACACCTACGCCTTCTCCACCCGCGACGGACGCCGCTCCCTCTCCGCGATGGCGAACACCTCGAACAAGGGCGAGGCGAACACGGCCCTCGGCGGAACCCTCGAAGCGGCGTTCTGCGGTAAGCCGGCCCCGAAGGCCACGGCGCGCGGATTCGCGACCGCCCCGGCCGAGATGGACCTGATGGAGCACAACGCGCGCTGACGCCAAGGCGCCGTCGCCCCGGGGGGGCGGACCCGGCTCGCGCACTCCTGCGCGTACCGTGCCGAGCCGGGCCGCTCCCCCACTCATGTCTCCCGGCCCGTGAACGATGCGTGGGCCTTGTGAAGGATCTGCTCATCTGATGAATCATCAGGTCAGGTGTCCCGGACTATTGACTCTGTCGATGGCAGTCGCGATTCTCGTCCCACTGTTTGTGGGGTCCATGACAAGTCACGCCTGTGGCCGTGGCTCGTCATGCCCCTGAACGGATCCGGCTCCCCGACCGCGCCATCCGGCTGACCTTAAGACGTGAGTGATGACCATTTCTCGACACACGCACCACAGGCGTAGGCCCCTGGCGGTCCTGTCATTGCTCCTCGCCGTGGTGGCCATGGTGCTCGGCCCCGTACCCGCTTCCGCCGCCGACCCCGGCTGGTGGAACCCGGTCGCACGGCCCGCACCCGACTCCGACATCAACGTCACGGGCGAACCCTTCAAAGGGACCGACGCCCAGGGACGGGTCCGGGGCTTCGTCGACGCGCACGACCACCTGATGTCCAACGAGGGCTTCGGCGGCCGCCTCATCTGCGGCAAGCCGTTCTCGGAGGCGGGGGTGGCCGACGCGCTCAAGGACTGCCCCGAGCACTACCCCGACGGCACGCTCGCGATCTTCGACTTCATCACCAAGGGCGGTGACGGCAAGCACGACCCGAACGGCTGGCCGACCTTCAAGGACTGGCCCGCCCACGACTCGCTGACCCACCAGCAGAACTACTACGCCTGGGTCGAGCGGGCCTGGCGCGGCGGTCAGCGCGTGCTCGTGAACGACCTCGTCACCAACGGCGTCATCTGCTCGGTCTACTTCTTCAAGGACCGCGGCTGCGACGAGATGACGGCCATCCGGCTCGAAGCGCAGAAGACCTACGACATGCAGGCCTACATCGACAAGATGTACGGCGGCCCGGGCAAGGGCTGGTTCCGGATCGTCACGGACTCCGCGCAGGCCCGCGACGTCGTCCAGCAGGGCAAGCTGGCCGTGGTCCTCGGGGTCGAGACCTCCGAGCCCTTCGGCTGCAAGCAGATCCTGGACATCGCGCAGTGCAGCAAGGCGGACATCGACCGCGGCCTGGACGAGCTGTACCGCCTCGGGGTGCGCAGCATGTTCCTGTGCCACAAGTTCGACAACGCCCTGTGCGGGGTCCGCTTCGACGAGGGCGCCCTGGGTACAGCCATCAACGCGGGCCAGTTCCTGTCGACCGGGACCTTCTGGAAGACGGAGAAGTGCACCGGCCCGCAGCACGACAACCCCATCGGGCTGGCGGCGGCCACGCCCGCAGTGCAGAGCAAACTCCCGGCGGGGGTGGCGATCCCGTCCTACGCCGCCGACGCCCAGTGCAATACGCGCGGACTCACGGAACTCGGCGAGTACGCGGTGCGCGGCATGATGAAGCGCAAGATGATGCTCGAGGTCGACCACATGAGCGTGAAGGCCGCGGGCCGGTCCTTCGACATCATGGAGTCCGAGTCGTACCCGGGTGTGATCTCCTCGCACAGCTGGATGGACATGGACTGGACCGAGCGGGTCTACAAGCTCGGCGGCTTCATCGCCTCGTACATGAGCGGTGCCGAGGGATTCAGCGCCGAGGCGAAGCGGACGGACGCGCTGCGCGAGAAGTACAACGTCGGCTACGGGTACGGCACCGACATGAACGGCGTCGGAGGCTGGCCCGGACCGCGCGGGGCCGACACCCCGAACCCGGTGCGCTACCCGTTCCGCAGCACCGACGGCGGCTCCGTCATCGACCGGCAGACCACCGGCTCGCGGACGTGGGACCTCAACACCGACGGCGCCTCGCACTACGGTCTGGTCCCCGACTGGATCGAGGACATCCGCCTCGTCGGCGGCCAGGGCGTGGTGGACGACCTGTTCAAGGGCGCCGAGTCCTACCTGACCACCTGGGGGAACTCCGAGAAGCACAAGTCCGGGGTGAACCTCGCCACGGGCTCCCCGGCCTCGGCGTCGAGCGCGGAGTGGTGGAACCCCTTCGTGAACTACTCCCCGGGCCGGGCCGTGGACGGCGACTCGGGCACCCGCTGGGCGAGCGAGTGGAACGACAACCAGTGGCTGCGCATCGACCTCGGGTCCGCGAACCGGGTGGGGCGCATCACGCTCGACTGGGAGGCCGCGTACGGGAAGGCGTACCGCATCGAGGTCTCCACGGACGACACGAACTGGCAGACCGTCTGGTCCACGACCGCCGGTGACGGCGGCCTGGACACGGCCCGCTTCTCCGGGGTGCCGGCCCGCTACGTCCGCGTCCAGGGACTCGAGCGCGGCACCAAGTGGGGGTATTCGCTCCACGAGGTCGGCGTCTACAGCAGCTGATCCTGCCGAAGAGAAGTCCAGGGGCCGGGGCCGGCCGGATCTGCTGATCCGGCCGGCCCCGGCCGCCGTGGCATCGCACGGCACGCACCGGGCACCGGGCACCACGCACCAGGCACCAGGCACCAGGCACCAGGCACCAGGCACCAGGCACCAGGCACCACGCACCACGCACCACGCACCAGGCACCAGGCACCGCAGCACGAACCGAAAGGAACGCCATGGCACGGATGCCCTCGGCCGAGCGGCGCCGGCAGCTGACCGAGGCAGCCATCCGCGCGATGACCCGCGACGGCGTCGCCGCGACGACGACCAGGTCGATCGCCGCCGAGGCCGGCGTGTCCCTGAGCGTCTTCCACTACTGCTTCGAATCCAAGCAGGCCCTGCTCGAATCCGTCATCGCGGCGATCACCGACCACAGCGTCACCCTGGTGAGGGAGGCGATCCAGCCGAAGGCCACCCTGCGGGAGACCGTCCGGGCGGGCTTCCAGGCGTACTGGGACCATGTGTCCGCCCACCCGGGCGAACACATGCTCACCTACGAACTCACCCAGTACGCCCTGCGCCGGCCGGACTTCGCACACCTGGCGCGGCGGCAGTACGAGCGGTACTGCGCCACCTACACCGAACTGATCGAGCAGCTCCGGCACCACATGGGCTTCGAACTCCGCGTGCCCGTGAGCGTGCTGGCCCGCTATCTGGCCGCCATGACCGACGGGCTGACGCTGAACCATCTCGCTCTGGGCGACGACAGGATCTCGGCGGACGTCCTCGACGTGATCACCGACCACGTCGCGGGCCTCGTCGGCGACGACGGTCCGACGGAGACGGCGGCCTAGATCTCGGCGCGGACCTGCCGGGCCGCCTCGACCAGGTTCTCCAGGGAGGCCCGGGTCTCCGGCCAGCCCCGGGTCTTCAGGCCGCAGTCGGGATTGACCCACAGCCGCTCCGCCGGGATGGCCCCGAGCCCCTTGCGCAGCAGAGCCGTCGCCTCGGCCACGGAGGGGATCCGCGGGGAGTGGATGTCCCAGACCCCGGGACCGACCTCGCGCGGGTAGCCGGCGCCCGCCAGTTCACCGGCGACCTGCATGTGGGAACGGGTGGCCTCCAGGCTGATGACGTCGGCGTCGAGGTCCTCGATGGCCTCCACGATGTCGCCGAACTCGGCGTAGCACATGTGCGTGTGGATCTGGGTGTCCGGACGGACTCCGGCGGTGGTGAGCCGGAAGGACTCGGTGGCCCAGGCGAGGTAGGCGGCGTGGTCGGCGGCCCGCAGCGGGAGGGTCTCGCGCAGGGCGGGCTCGTCGACCTGGATGACCGCGGTGCCGGCCGCCTCCAGGTCGCCCACCTCGTCGCGCAGGGCGAGCGCCACCTGGCGGGCGGTGTCGCCGAGGGGCTGGTCGTCGCGGACGAAGGACCAGGCGAGCATGGTGACGGGGCCGGTCAGCATGCCCTTGACCGGCTTGGACGTCTGCGACTGGGCGTACGTGGTCCAGCGCACGGTCATCGGGTCGGGGCGGGAGATGTCGCCGGCCAGGACGGGCGGGCGGACGTAGCGGGTGCCGTAGGACTGGACCCAGCCGTGCTGGGTGGCCAGGTAACCGGTGAGCTGCTCGGCGAAGTACTGGACCATGTCGTTGCGTTCGGGCTCGCCGTGCACCAGGACGTCGATGCCGGCCTTCTCCTGGAAGGCCAGGACCTCCCGGATCTCGGCCCGGATGCGGTCCTCGTAGCCGGCGGTGCCGATGCGCCCGGCCCGCAGGTCGGCGCGGGCCGTGCGCAGTTCGGTGGTCTGCGGGAACGATCCGATCGTGGTCGTCGGAAGGAGCGGGAGACCCAGGTGCGCCCGCTGGGCGGCGGTCCGCTCCGCGTAGGGCTGGGGGCGCCGCCCGTCGGCGGCGGTGACGGCGGCGGTGCGGGCCCGGACCGCCGGATCGTGGGTGAGGGCGGAACCAGCGCGGGAGGCCAGGTCGGCCCGGTTGGCGGCGAGTTCGGCGGCGATGGCGTCCGTGCCGCGGGCCAGGCCCCGGGCGAGGGTGGTGACCTCCGCGGTCTTCTGGCGGGCGAAGGCGAGCCAGCGCCGGACCTGCGGGTCGATGTCCCGTTCGGCGGTGGCGTCCAGCGGCACGTGGAGCAGGGAGCAGGAGGTGGCCACGTCCACCCGGTCGGCGAGGCCCAGGAGGGTTCCGAGGGTGGCGAGGGACTTCTCGTAGTCGTTGATCCAGATGTTGCGGCCGCTCACGACACCGGCGACGAGGCGCTTGCCGGGCAGGCCCCCGACGGCGGCGAGGTCGTCGAGGTTCGCGGCCGCCGCCTCGGTGAAGTCCAGGGCGAGGCCTTCGACGGGTGCCTTGGCCAGCACGGGCAGGGCCTCGCCGAGCCGGTCGAAGTAGGAGGCGACGAGCAGCCTGGGCCGGTCGGTCAGGCCGCCGAGTTCCCGGTAGGCGCGGGCGGTGGCGTTCAGCTCGGCCGGGGTGCGGTCCTGCACCAGGGCGGGCTCGTCCAGCTGCACCCACTCGGCTCCGGCGGCGCGCAGGTCGGCCAGGACCTGGGCGTAGACGGGCAGGAGCCGGTCGAGCAGGGCCAGCGGATCGAAGCCGGCGGCGACGCCGGGGGCGGGCTTGGCGAGCAGCAGGTAGGTGACGGGGCCGACCAGGACCGGGCGGGCGGTGTGGCCCAGCCCGCGCGCTTCCCCCAGCTGGGCGACCTGCTGGGTGGAGTCGGCGGTGAAGACGGTGTCGGGGCCGAGTTCGGGCACCAGGTAGTGGTAGTTGGTGTCGAACCACTTGGTCATCTCCAGCGGCGCCACGTCCTGGGTACCGCGCGCCATCGCGAAGTACCCGTCGAGCGGGTCGGCCGCGACGGCGGCGCGGTGCCGCTCGGGGACGGCTCCGACCATCACGCTGGTGTCGAGCACGTGGTCGTAGTACGAGAAGTCACCGGTCGGCACCTCGGTGATGCCGGCGTCGGCCAGCTGCTGCCAGTTGGTGCGGCGCAGGTCGCGGGCGGTCTCCCGGAGGGCGTCGGCGGTGACGCGGCCCTTCCAGTAGCCCTCGACGGACTTCTTCAGTTCGCGGTTCTGGCCCTGGCGGGGGTAGCCGTACACGGTGGCCACGGTGGGCCGTCCTGCGGCGGCGGGGGTCCTGCGGGTCACGGAACTCTCCTTCGCGAGCGTTCTCCTGTGGACCCGGTGAGGGGCCGAGGGCGCGAAGGGATGACGAACCGGACGGAGCCCGACCGGGTACGGGTACGTGCAGCTGCACGCGTCCGCGGTCGCCCGCCTGATGTGTCGCCGACCCGCCCACGAGGTCACCGGGATTTCCGTGCGCGATCGGTCGCGTACGGGCAACGGGCAGGTCTTCGGACTCGCGGGCACGTCCCGTCGTACGGATGCCGTACGAGACTCCTACTGGCCGTCGCTTCCCAGACCCGTCCGGGCCCAGTGCGTATGACGGCGGTCGTTCCCGCTCACCGCTGCGGGGCAGTCCCGGATTCCCACCGGGTTCCCTCTTACGACGCATCCCGCCTGGCGGACGGGGCGAACCAGCTGCCCGGCCAGAGTAGACGGCGTTCCGCGCCGGCGCGCGGAGTTGTCCGGCATCCGGATGGCAGGGTGGGACCCAGGGGCGAAATCCAGCCATTGAGTGAATTGCATCACTGAGGCGCGAGTTGTGTCCCTCTTGTCCGTTTACCGGATCGAACTGCCCGGTCAGGGCGCTACGTTGCAGCTCTCTGCATCGAGATCACTCGATGACCACCGGAAGACCGAGGAAGTATGGGTTCCCCGATGAGCGCCCGGCCGAGGGCCGCCCTCGTCGTACGCGCCGCCCTGGTGTCCGCGCTGGCCTGGGGCGGTCTCACCGCCTGCGCCGCCGACGAGGAGAAGCTGCAGTACGCGACCGACTACGCGGGCCACGAACCCCTGGGCGTGGTCGGGTACCCCACCTCCGAGTCCCTCGGGATCACCCAGAAGCTGATCTGGCGGCTCGCCGACGGCAAGGCCGAGGAGGTGGAGGCGCTCGCCGCCGACCCCGACGACGCGAAGGGGGACGTCGAGCGGACCGCCCGGAACTGGATCCGGGCCTTCCACGAGGGGGCCAAGGGGAAGGTGACCGCGGAGTTCTACGACGAGGGGTCCGTGCGGCAGCTCGTCGTCGTGTACTTCCACGACAGCGGCCAGACCAAGTCGTTCGTGGTGCGCCTCACCGGAAGGACCGGAGAGGACGGCTGGCGCGTGACCATGCGGGAGCCGGATCCGAAACAGGCCCCGGCGGCCCCCGACTGGGTTCCGAGGACGCCCGGGGGGCTCGGCTCGAAGACGCCGCGATGACCCGGTCAGGCCGCCTCGTCGCAAGGTGAAAGGCGCCGTCCCGCGGATCACTCCGCGGGACGGCGCCCTCGTCTCTCCGGGAACGGGAACGCGAACGGTCGGATCAGGACCGGTCCAGCAGCGTGGTCAGGACCTCGTGGAGGACCGCTGCCGGATCCGCCACCGCCTGCGCCGAGCGCCAGGCCACGAAACCGTCCGGGCGGACGAGGATCGCACCCTCCTCGGTCGTGCCGTGCACCTCGGTCCAGTCGCCGCCGTTCGCCGGGATGAGGTCGGCATCCGGGCCGGTGCCGATCGCGTACACGTCCAGGGGCAGGCCCAGCTGTTCGGCGACGGACCGCCCCGCGGCACGCCACGGCGCACCCTCGGAGCACAGCAGGACGAAGGAACGCTCGTAGAGGTCCACGGTGGACTTCGGCTCCGGATCCCCCGCACCGCAGAGCCACATGTGCGGTGCGCGGCTGCCCGGATCTCCGCAGAGCCGCATCCGCTCGGGTACGACGGGCCGGTCCGGATCGGCTCCCAGCACCGCGCCCCGGTTGTAGCGGTAGCCCATGGCCACGGAGAGGACCCCGCCCTGCCGGCCGCCGCCACCGCCACCGCCCGGCGCGGAGTCCGGCCCGGCCGCGGGCGCGGGTGCGGCCCCGGAGGCGGACGCGGGCTCGGGGTCGGGCTCGTACCCCGGGTGGCTGTGCTCCGCCGAACGTGCCGAAGCGCGCTCGCTCGTCGCCCGGGCCACCGGCAACCGCTCGGCCTCGTAGGTCTGCAGCAGCCCCGGGCCGGCCGAACCGTCCAGCACCGCGGCGAGCTTCCAGGCGATGTTGTGGGCGTCCTGGATGCCGGTGTTCGAGCCGAACGCCCCGGTGGGGGACATCTCGTGGGCGGAGTCACCGGCCAGGAAGACCCGGCCGACCGCGTACCGCTCGGCGACCCGCTCGGCGGCGTGCCACGGGGCCTTCCCGGTGACCTCGACGTCCAGGTCGGGGGCGCCGACGGCCCGGCGGATGTGCTCCACGCAGCGCTCGTCGGTGAAGTCCTCCAATGTCTCGCCCCGGTCCGGGTGCCAGGGCGCGTGGAAGACCCACCGCTCGCCGTTGTCCACCGGCAGCAGGGCCCCGTCGGCATCGGGCTTGGTCAGGTAGCACACGATGAAACGCCGGTCGCCGACCACGTGGGGCAGCATCTGCGACCGGAAGGTGATGCTCACGTTGTGGAACAGGTCCCCGGAGCCGCTCTGGCCGATCCGGAGCGCCTCCCGGACGGGGCTGCGCGGCCCGTCGGCGGCGACAAGGTAGTCCGCGCGCACCGTGCTGTGCTCCCCGGTCTCCCGGTTCTTCACGATCGCGGTGACCCCGCCCGGGTCCTGGTCGAAGGAGAGGAGTTCGGTGGAGAACCGCAGGTCGGCTCCGAGTGAGGGGGTCACGGACATCAGGACCGGTTCGATGTCGTTCTGGCTGCACAGACACCATGCCGCCGGACTGAAGCGCGCGAGCGCGCCACCCGGGTCGATTTCCTCGAAGAGCCACTCCTGGTCGTCACCGGTCAGCGAGCCGCCCTGCATGATGCCGTGGTTGTCCGCCAGGACCGAGGCGGCCTCACGGATCCGGTCCTCGACACGGGCGACCCGGAACAGTTCCATCGTCCGTACGTTGATACCGCGTCCGCGTGGGTGCATCGAGGTACCCGCGTGCTTCTCGACCACCATGTGTCTGATGCCATGCCGGCCGAGGAAGAGCGAGGTGCACAGACCCACCAGCGAGCCGCCCACGATGAGGACCGGGACGTGGTGGTCGACGTTTTCCTTCATGGGTCTTCCATGCCCTGTACGAGCCCGGTTCCCTCGCTCGTTCACCCGCTTGGTTCTCTCCTCTCGCGCCGCAGGGATTACGGGACAACGATCGGTTCGGGTGGCGCCGCCCCGTGGCGACCGTGTGGTCTCGAAGGAGTGTGAACGATGACAACCTTGTCGGAACGGATATCCCAGTCCGCCTTCGACGGCTCGAGGCTTCGGGTCGTGCTGCTGCTGGATCTGTACGACGGTGCGCAGAATCAGTTCCTGGAGGTGTACGAACATCTCCGCGAGCAGGTGTCCTCCGTCCCCGGACACATCCGCGACGAGTTGTGCCAGTCGATCGAGAATCCGTCGCAGTGGCTCATCACCAGCGAATGGGAGAGCGCGCCGCGGTTCTTGGCCTGGGTCAACAGCGAGGAACACGTCGCGTCGGTGCAGCCGCTCCACGGCTGCGTACGGGACACCCGCTCGCTGCGTTTCAGCGTGCTGCACGTGACCGGCAAGGGGCCGGACCCCGGCTCCCCCTCCCCCACCGGCCCGCCCTCCGCCGCGTCTTCACCGGACGCCGCGGACACCGCCCGGGGTAGCCTCCGGGTCGCTCCGCGGCGCGGTGACGGCGTGGTCCGCCACGCGCTCACCTTCACCGTCAAGCCCGGCAGCGAGCCGGTGGTGGCGGAGCTCCTGGCCGGGTACACCTCCCCGCAGGCCCAGGTCGACGAGAGCACCCGGCTCCGCCGGACCTCGCTGTTCATGCACGGCAACCGTGTCGTGCGGGCGGTCGAGGTCGAGGGCGACCTCCTCGCGGCCCTGCGCCACGTGTCCCAGCAGCCCGAGGTACGGGCGCTGGAGGAGGCCATCAACCCGTACCTGGAACAGGACCGGGATCTCAGCGACCCCGGATCGGCCCGGATGTTCTTCACCCGTGCGGCGCTCCCGGCGGTGCACCATGTGGCGGCAGGCGGCCGCGAGCCCGCGGACGTCAGCCGGCACGCCCTCTTCTATCCCGCGAAGGACGGGTGCGGCATGGCGCTCGCCCGGCTGCTCGCCGGGCAGGACGAGGCGGCCGTGGACGACCCGACGAGCCCCATCGAGGGCAGCACCGTCTTCCAGCGCGACGACATCGTCGTGCGCCTCCTCGACCTGCGCGGCCCGCTCGACGCGCGCCCCGCACTGGCCCTCGGCGTCGAGGGCGGCCACAAAGCTGCTGTGCTCGCCCGGCTGCTCGACAGCGCCAAGGACGGCGTCCCCACCACAGACCAGGAGATCTCACGCTTCCTCGCGCGCTCTGAAATGCGCCTGATCACCGACCGGCGTGCGCCGGTCCAAGCCTGAGGAGTTGTCCGTCATGACCGCTCGACTGACCATGGAAGAACTGGCCGCCCTGATGAAGAAGGGGGCCGGCGTCACCGTCGACCCCGCGGCGATGGCGAGCCGCCCCGACTCGGGCTTCGACGAGTGGGGGCTCGACTCCCTGGGACTCCTCGGCATCGTCGGTGAGCTGGAGAACCGGCACAGCAAGCCGCTGCCCGCCGACGCGGACCGGTGCAAGTCGCCGCGCGAGTTCCTCGACCTCGTCAACGCCGCCCTGGCGGCCTGACGCCGGCGTCCGGAACACCGACAAACGCCTCGAGACCGGCTTCGTGCCGGTCTCGAGGCGTGCGGTCCTATGCCGGCCGGGGTCACCCGGGCACGGTGCACTCGAACGCGTGCAGGTACGCGTTGACCGGCCGGATCTCGCCGATCACCAGTCCGGCGTCCTCCATGCGGGCGCACAGGCTCGCCTTGGTGTGCTTCGCTCCGCCGACGTTCAGCAGCAGCAGCAGGTCCATGGCCGTGGTGAACTTCATCGACGGGGTGTCGTCGACCAGGTTCTCGATGATGACGACCCTGGATCCGGGGCGGGCCGCCTCGACGACGTTGCGCAGGGTCCTGCGGGTGCTGTCGTCGTCCCACTCCAGGATGTTCTTGATGATGTACATGTCGGCGTCGACGGGGATGGCCTCACGGCAGTCCCCGGGGACGATGTCGGCCCGTGCGGCGAGCGGTCCGTCCTCCCGCAGCCGCGGATCCGCCTTCGCCGCCACGCCCGGCAGGTCGAGCAGGACGCCTCGTACGGTCGGGTGCTTCTCCAGCAGGCTCGCCAGTACGTGGCCCTGGCCGCCGCCGATGTCCGCGACGACCGAGATCCCGGTGAGGTCGAGGAGCTCCGCGACGTCCAGCGCCGACTGCATGCTGGAGGTGGTCATGGCGCGGTTGAACACGTGGGCCGACTCGTGCGCGTCCTGGTGCAGGTAGTCGAAGAACCCCTTGCCGTACAGCTCGTGGAAGACGCTGCCGCCGGACCGGACGGCGTCGTCGAGCCGCGGCCAGGCCTGCCAGGTCCAGGGCTCCGTGCACCACAGGGCGATGTAGCGCAGGCTGTGCGGGTCGTCCTCGCGCAGCAGCCGCGACATCTCCGTGTGGACGAACTTCCCGTCCTCCGTCTCCGCGAAGATCCCGTAGCAGGACAGGGCACGGAGCAGCCGCTGCAGGGGCAGCGGCTCGGAGTCGACCGCCACCGCGAGTTCGGCGGCGGTGGCGGGCGCCTCGCCGAGGGCGTCGGCCACCGCGAGGCGGGCCGCGGCCCGTACGGCGGCGGCGCAGGCCGCGCCGAAGACGAGCTCCCGCAGGCGCATGGCCGGCTGGGGGGTGTGCTGGGGGGACGGGATCGGGGTCGGGGTGGGACTTACCGTGGTCATGAGGCCTCGATTCTGCTGATCAGGGGTGTCACGCGTCAGCACATCCCGGCCGGTACGGAGGATGCGCACCGGTTGTTGACGAACTGGTTGCCGGTGCCGGTCCCCTGGTTGGCCAGGTCCGCCGGCTTGTTGTCACGCACCACGTTGTCCCGGATGACGTTGTCGGTGTTCGTCGCGCCCACGAAGCTCTTGAACAGCAGGATTCCGCCCGACAGCGGGGAGGCTCCGACGTTGCCGCGGATGTCGTTCGAACGCACGACCGTTTCCTCGGCCCCGGTGAGGACGATGCCGACGCCCTGGATGTCGGGGAGGCGGCTGTTGCCCTTGCAGAACTTGTTGTTCTCGTGGATCCGGTTGTTGCGGATGGTCATGTCCCCGGCGCCGGGCTCGCCCTCGTCGCCGACGACGAAGATGCCACCGCAGTTGCCGGTGAGGGTGTTGCCGTAGACGGAGAGGTTCCGGACGCGCCGGACGGTGACGCCGATCCGGTTGCCGGTCAGCGTGTTCCTGCGGACCACGGCGCCCAGGGTGTCGGTGGCACCGCCCTCCCGGTCGACGGTGTTGGCGATGAAGAGGCCCGACTCGACGTTGTCGCGGGCGGTGTTGTCGCGGAAGAGCCCGCGGGTGGAACGCTCCTGGGCGATGCCCCAGGTGCCGTTCTTCTCGGCGATCACCCGCTGGACGCTCAGCCGGTCGGTGTAGGAGGCCCAGATGCCGTTGCGCTTGAAGCCCGAGACGGTCAGCGACCGGATGTCCACGTCGACGACGGGCCGCTCCGCCGTCCCCATGACGCAGATTCCGGTGTCGGCCTGCGAGCAGGCGAGCGCCCGGCCGGACGGCGCCGTGGCCGCGGTCGGCGCCGTGGCCGCTCCGGGTGCCGTGGCCGCTCCGGGTGCCACCGGCGCCGCCGACGCGCCGGGGGCCGGGGGCGCCACGGGGGCGACCGGCGTGACCGGCGCGGCGGCCGTGACCGGCGGCTTGATCACCGTGCGGGCACCGAAGCCGCGCAGGGTGAGCCGCTTGGTGATCAGCACGTTCTCGTAGTAGGTGCCGGGCATCACGGTGATGATGTCGCCCGGCCTGGCGTAGTTCACCGCGTCCTGGATCGAGTCGCCCGGGTGCACTCTGCGTCCGGCCTCGGCGGCGGCGGTCGGCGCGAGCACGCCGAGACCTGCTGCCATGACGACTGCGATGCACGTGAGGGACTTGATTTGTCGGTTCGTCACGATTCTGAAGTTATGGGCGATTACGACCTATTGCCACACCGTGTGGGCGTATGGATACATCCCGTGGGCAAACGGCCGCATTTTGCCGTCCGGAGGAGTGGATAGTCGTACTCCGGGAGACGGCCGAACGGGGTGACGCCCGATCAGCTCCGGCCCTACGGCGTGTCGCCGGGCCCGGACGGCCCCGGAAGCGCGTCACACGGCGGCGAGGCTCGCCGCTCCGAAGGAGACGTCGAAGCGGTCGCACCAGATGGTGACGCTGGTGAGCTCGGCGACGTTCACGTCGGCGGGCACCGGGTAGTTCTGGTCCCCCTTGTTGCCCTTGAGCTTGCCGAGGCTCACGTGCTTGCCGTCGTCGAAGACGCGCCAGCCCGCCACGCCCTCCTTCACCGGGGCGTCGGTCAGCCACACGCGCAGGTCCGGACCGTTGCTGGTGTCGAGGTTCGCCAGCCGCAGCGTGTGGGACCCGTCGGGGAGCCGGATGAGTTCCACCTCGCCGGTGGTGCTGTGCTCGTGGCTGATGAGCGTCCCGCGGGCCACGGTCACCGGGGCGGCCGGGGCACCCGGTACGGCCGCGGGCGCGCCCGGTCCCGACGGCGCGGCGGCGGCCGGGAGCGCCTCGCGCACGGTCTCGTCCTGCCACAGCTTCCACGGCTGCAGCCAGTACAGCGCCACCGCCAGCACCACCGCCGCCGCGATCGATGCCCCGCCCCACAGCCGTCCGCGCCTGCTCCGTGTCACTGCCGTTCCCTCTTCTTCGTCTTCGCCGGTCACTGCCTATGGATTCAACGCGGCCGGGCCGCCGCGCGCCATGCCCGCACCGATGACGAAAGTCTTACGACGTCCCGCCCGGCCGTTGCCCGCCGCTCCGCGTCCGGGCTGGTGGCAGGGGGTTTCCCGGGCGCTGCCGCGTTGGGCGACGGGCAACCCGTCGACCCCGGTGAGGGCCGGGGGCAGGCTGGAGCCGTCAGCACGAGGCCAGCACCACAAGGGGAAATCATGCGCAAGATGTTCCGCGGCGCCGCCGCGCTCGCCACCTCCGTCGTCGCCGTGATCGCACTCAGCGGTACGGTCCAGGCCAAGCCGGCCGACGCGTGGGCCGGATGCCCGGACGGGGCGGTCTGCATCTACCCTCAGAACCAGAACCCCGCCGTCAAGCCGACGCACGTCTTCTACACCTACGGGGCGCACAACCTGAGCAATCAGTTCGGGAACCACTGGGTGCTCAACAACCAGTACGGCGGTGCGACCGCAAATCTGTGCACGGGTTCCGGAGGCTCGGGTTGCGGCAGCCCCATCGCCGCCAAGACCGGTGTCTACGCCGACCTCACGCCCGTCAACTCGGTCCGGCTCAACCCGTAGGGACACCCCCTCCAGGGCAGGGTGCGGAGCCGCCCGCCAGGCGGCTCCGCACGCTCGTGTTCTGGTCATACCGGCTCGAATTGGCGGCCGACCGCCCCACCCCCGCTGTAGCCTGGGCACTCCCGTACCGCTGCCTGGGCGCGCACTGCCATGGGGGATGTCTTGGGGGATCCGGACCGCCGGCCAGAGACCGACCGCCCGCACGGGTCCGACGACGCCGCGATGCCTTTTCCCGCACAACTGAGACGTCTGCGGGTGCAACGTGGCCTGTCCCTCGCGGACCTCGCCCGGCAGACGCATTACAGCAAGGGCTATCTGAGCAAGATCGAGACCGGCTCGAAGCGCGTCACCGTCGACGTCGCGCGACGCTGCGACGACGTGCTGCGGGCCGGGGGTGAACTGGTGCGGATGGTCCGGGAAACGGGGCCGCGCGGCGACGGCGGGGCCGACGGCGGTAGCGGCGCCGACGCCGGTCCGCAGGTCGGCGGCGAGTGCCCCTACCGGGGCCTGCCGGCCTTCACCGCGCGGGAGGCCCGCTGGTTCTTCGGCCGGGAACGGGCGACGGCCGAGCTGATCGAGCGGGTCTTCGAACGGATCGGCGACGGGCCGCTGATGCTGCTCGGCCCGTCGGGCGCGGGCAAGTCCTCCCTGCTGAACGCCGGTCTCGTGCCGGCGCTGCGCGGGGGCGGCTTCCCGATGCCGGGCTCCGGCACCTGGCCCGTGCTGCGGTTCACGCCCACCGCGCACCCGCTGGAGGAACTGCTGGACTGCGCCGCGAAAGCCCTGGGCGGCGATCTCGGCGTCACCGCGGGCGAGGTCCGGGACCGGCCGCACGCGCTGCTCGAAGCCGTCCGGCGGCGCTCGGGCCCACCCCCGGCGGACGGCCCGGACCGGACGCCGCCGCCCCCGCGTCCGGTGCTGCTCGTCGACCAGTTCGAGGAGCTGTTCACGCTGTGCTCCGACGAGGACGAGCGGCGCGCGTTCGTCCGGGTGCTGTGCGCGCTGGCGGCCGCGCGCCGTGAGCCGGACGGCCTCGTACCGGACGGCCTCGTACCGGACGGCCTCGAAGCAGAGGGCATCGAAGCAGGGGGCATCGAAGCAGGGGGCATCGAAGCAGCGGGTCCCGCCCCCGCCGTCGTGGTGCTCGGCGTACGGGCCGACTTCTCCGGGAACTGCCTGGACCTGCCGGAGCTGGCCCCGGTCTTCACCCGCGGGCTGTTCGTCCTGCCCCCGATGTCCCTGGCGGAGCTGCGGGAATCGATCACCCGCCCGGCGGACCTCGCCGGCCTCACCCTCGAACCGGGCCTGTTCCCGCTGCTGATGCGCGATGCCGGACTGCGCGACGACCAGCCCGACCGGACTCCCTCCGGGGTGCTCCCCCTGGTCTCGCACGCCCTGCTGGCCACCTGGCGCCAGCGCGAGGGCGCCACCTTGACCGTCGACGGGTACGAGCGCACGGGTGGCATCCAGGGGGCGATCGCCCGCACCGCCGAGGAGGTGTTCACCCGCCTCTACCCGGCCGAGCAGAACACGCTCCGCCGCGTCCTGGTACGGCTGGTGCACGTCGCCGACGGTACGGGCGCCACACGCCGCCGGATGAGCCGGACCGCCCTGATGGAGCAGCTGGCCGACGCGGGTCCCGCCGCGGCCGCGCTCGACACCTTCGTCCGGGCCCGGCTGATCACCATGGACAGCGACACCGTCGAGATCACCCACGAGGCGCTGCTGCACGCCTGGCCGCGGCTGCGCGGCTGGATCCGCGCCGACCGGGCCGGGCTGCTGGTCCACCAGCAACTGGCCCACGCCGCCGCCGAATGGGAGCGCGAGGGCCGCGATCCGTCGGCGCTGCACCGCGGGACCCGGCTGGAGTCCGCCCGGGCCTGGGCCGACGAGCACGACGGCAGGAGCCGGCTCGGCCCGCTGGAGGCCGCCTTCCTGCGGGCGAGCCAGGACGCGCAGGACAGCCGTGAGCAGCAGGCCGGGCGCCAGGTACGGCTGCGGCAGTGGACGCTGGCCACGCTCGTGGTCCTGCTGGTCCTCGCGGTGGGCGCGGGAGGGCTCGCGTACCAGCAGCGCTCGGCCGCGCTGGGCCAGGAGCGCGTCGCCCGTTCGCGGGCGCTCGCCCTGCAGTCCGCGGCGCTGGCCTCGGGCCGGCCCGAGGCCTCGATGCTGCTCGCCGGGGAGGCGTACCGGACCTCGGCGACGAGCGAGGCCCTCGGGGCGCTGCTGAGCACCCAGTCCCAGCCGTTCGTCGCCCGCCTGGGCGGGCACGGCGGGCCGGTGAACGCGGTGGCCTTCGGCCCGGGCAACGGCCTGCTGGCGACGGCCGGTTCCGACGGGACGGTGCTCCTGCGGCGGGTGGCCGACCGCCGGACGATCGCGACCTTCACCATGCCCGGGCGGGTGCGCGCGGTGGCCTTCAGTCCCGACGGGTCGATGCTCGCGGCCACGTCGACGGACGGTCCGGCGCGGCTGTGGGACACCGCCGGCCGTGGCGCGGGGGCGCAGCTCCCGGAGAGTACAGCGGGCGCCCGGGCGGTCGCCTTCGCGCCCGACGGGCGGAGCCTGGCCGTAGCCGGTGCCGACGGGGCGATCGGGCTGTGGGACACCACCGGGGACCATCACGCCCTCGCGTCCCTCACCGGCCACACCGGGCGGGTGAACGCCCTGGCGTACGCCGCCGACGGCCGGACGCTGGTGTCGGCCGGCGCCGACCGGACCGTGCGGCTGTGGGACCCGGTGGAGGCGGCTCCCGCAGCCGTCCTCACCGGGCACACCGACGAGGTGCTGGGCGTGGCCTTCGCCCCGGACGGCCGTACGGTCGCCACGGGGGGCGTCGACCGCACGGTCCGGCTGTGGGACGTGGCCGGGCGCCGGACGACGGCCACGCTGACCGGGCACAGCGACGATGTCAATGCGGTGGCCTACACGCCGGACGGGACGACGGTCGTCAGCGCGGGCGGCGACGGTACGACCCGGCTGTGGGACGTGGCCGGGGGCCGGGCCACCGCCACGCTCGCGGGCCACACCGACTACGTCCTCGGGGTGGCCGTGGACGGCGCCGGCGCGATGCTGGCCACCGCCGGCTTCGACCAGTCGGTGGTGTTGTGGGACCTGCGGGGCGCGGTTCTGGCCTCGCGGCCGTTCACGGAGGTCTGGCACGCCGCGTACAGCCCTGACGGGAAGTGGCTGGCCACCGCGGAGGCCGATCACACGGTACGGCTGTGGGACGTCGCGGGGCGCCGGGTCCTGGCGACGTTCGCGGGGCACAGCGAGACGGTGTTCTCGGTGGCTTTCGCGCCCGACGGGCGGACCCTGGCCTCGGCCGGCTCCGACGGCACGATCCGGCTCTGGGACACCGCGGCGCGCGGCCGGTCCGCCGTGCTCGACGGCCCGGGCGGGACCGTGTTCGCGGTGGCCTTCTCCCCGGACGGCCGGACCCTGGCGTCGGCCGGTTCCGACGGCGCCGTACGGCTGTGGGACGTGGCGGGGCGCCGCCCGCTCGCCGTCCTCACCGGTCACACGGACTTCGCCAACGATGTGGTGTTCAGCCCCGACGGGCGCACCCTGGCGAGCGCCGGGGACGATCTGACGGTCCGTCTGTGGGACGTGGCGGGGCGCCGCCCGCTCACCGTCCTCACCGGCCACCGGGGCGCGGTGCGCGGTGTGGCGTTCAGCCCGGACGGGCGGACGCTGGCGAGCAGCGGCAACGACGGGACCGTACGGCTGTGGGACGCGCGGCGCCACCGCTTCCTGGCGGCGCTGGCCGGGCACACCGGCTCGGCGCGGGGGCTCGCCTTCTCCCCCGACGGCCGCACGCTCGCGAGCAGCGGCAACGACCGCACGGTCCGGCTGTGGGACGTGGCCGGGCGCCGGACGGTGGCCACGCTGTCCGGCCACGCGAACGCGGTGTGGGGCGTGGTCTTCGCCCCTGACGGGCGGACGGTGGCCAGCAGCAGCACCGACGGCACCGTACGGCTGTGGGACCTGGACGTCGGGGCGCGGCTGGCGGCGGTCGACAAGCTGCGAGCGTCCGGGTCGGCCGGGCGGGAGGGGGGTCCGGCCCGGGAGGGTGCCCTGCCGGTCTGGCTCAGGCGTTCGCGATGACGAGCAGGGTGCGTGCCGCGGCCGGGCCCGACAGGCGGCAGCGGTGCGGGAGTTCGCCCCGGTGGTGGGCGCTCTGGCCCGCGCGCAGGGTCAGCGGGTCCTCGCCCTCGACCTCCAGGACGATCTCGCCCTCCAGGACGTAGAGGAAGTCCTCGCCGGGGTGTTCGAACCAGCCGCGCTCGCCCCGGCCGGGCTCGAAGTGGTGCTCGTAGGCCTCCATCACGGCGCTGCGGCCGCCGGGGATGAGCACCTGTGCGATCTGTCCCGCGGCCTCGTTCACACGGATCACCTGGGGGTCGCTCTCGTGGCTGACGGCGCCGGGCCGGTCGGGCGGCCGCAGGAAGGTGCCCGGGGTGACGTCCAGGGCCTCGGCGATCCGGTAGATCGAGCTGAGGCTGGGCGTGGCGAGTCCGCGTTCCAGCTGGCTGAGGAAGGGCTGGGAGAGGCCTGAGCGGGTGGCGAGTACGGCCATGGAGACGCCGCGCTGCTTGCGGCAGCTGCGGATCACCCGTCCGACCTCGATCGCTTCGGGGGTGGGTTCTGGGCGAGACACGCAGGTGAACGTACCTCATCGGGTCCGGCGCGCCGGGGGGCCGCGGGAGGTTTCGCACTGCCGCAACACTCCCGACATAAGCGTGGTCAATTATTGACCTCACTTATCAACGCGTCCGAACGAACGCGCAGGAACGATCGAGGAGCCGCCCCGTGCACGCCACCCCCTCACCCCCCGGCCGGAGCCTCGCCGGGCTCGGCCCGGCCCTGGGCGCGGCCGGCGTCGTACTCGCCCTCTGGTACCTCCTCGCCCGCTCCGGCGGGGTCGCCCCGGGTCTGCTGCCCACGCCCGGCGAGACCGCGGCCGCCCTGGCGGACAGCGCCCGCAGCGGCACCCTGGCCGCCGACCTCGGCGCCAGCCTGGCCCGGGCCGGACAGGGCTTCGCCCTGGGCGCCGTCATCGGCAGCGCGCTCGGCTTCACCACCGGCTACCTGCCGAAGGTGTCCGCCGCCGTCACCCCGGTCATCTCCTTCCTGCGGCCCATCCCGGCCATCGCGCTGGTACCGCTCGCGACCGCCTGGTTCGGCATCGGGGAGAGCGCCAAGCGCCTGCTCATCGCGTACGCCGTCCTCCTCGCCGTCTGGCTGTACGTCCACGACGGGGTGTCGCGGGTACCGGTCTCCCATCTGCGGGCGGCCCGTTCGCTGGGGGCCCCGCTGCACCGGCGGTTCACCGAGGTGCTGCTGCCCGCCGCCGCGCCCGCCCTGCTCGCGGCGCTGCGCTACGGGGCCTCGGTGGCCCTGCTCGCGCTGGTGGCGGCCGAACTGGGCGGTGCGGACAGCGGACTGGCGTACCGGCTGCAGGTGGACGGCCAGTTCCTGCGGGTGGACCGGATGTTCGCGGGGCTGCTCGTGCTGGGGCTGCTCGGAGTGGCCGTCGACCTCGCCCTGGCCGCCGTGGGCCGCCGGTTCGTGCACTGGAGCGCGTCATGAGCCTCGCGGTACGGCTGGAGGGGCTCTCGGCGGGCTACGGGGCCGGCGCGCCGGTGCTGGAGCACACCGACCTGGAGTTCGCGGCGGGCTCGTTCACGGCGCTGCTCGGGCCCAGCGGATGCGGTAAGTCCACGGTCCTCAACACGGTGGCCGGCTTCGTACGGCCCACCGCCGGGCAGGTGACCGCGGGCGCGGAGCCGGTGCGCGGTCCCGGCCCGGAGCGGGGCGTGGTGTTCCAGCACTACGCGCTGTTCCCGTGGCGCACGGCCCGCGGCAACGTCGAGTTCGCACTCAAGCGCCTCGGGCTGCCCCGTGCGGAGCGCCGCCGGCGCGCCCTCGCGGCGCTGGCCGAGGTGGGGCTCGCGGACGGCGCGCAGAAGTACCCGGCCCAGCTGTCGGGCGGGATGCAGCAGCGGGTGGCGCTGGCCCGGGCGCTGGCCGCCGAACCCGAAGTGCTGCTGATGGACGAGCCGTTCGGAGCGCTCGACGCGCTGACCCGGACCCGGATGCAGACCCTGCTGCGGGAGCTGTGGCAGCGCCGCGGCACCACCGTCCTGTTCGTCACGCACGACATCGACGAGGCGCTGGCGCTCGCCGGGCGCGTGATCGTCCTCGGCGGGAGTCCCGGTCGGGTGCTCGCCGACCACGCCGTGCCGGCCGGGCCGCCCGATCCCGACCTGCGCTCCCTGATCGCCCGCCACCTCGGTTCCGAATGATCCCGCCCATGTCCACGGAAGGACTGTTCACCATGCTCAGACCCCGCGCGGTGGCCGCCGTACTGCTGGCCGCCCTGCTGTCCCCGCTCGCCACGGCCTGCGCCGGTTCCCCGTCGGACCCGGCGGACGGCGGCCGGGCGGCCGTCACCATCGCCGCGAGCGACCATCTCGGCGGCGCCCCGGTCTACGTGGCCGAGGAGGGCGACCTCTGGCCGTCCGAGGGCATCGAGGCCACCGTCACCACCCAGCCCACCGGCCGGGACGCGCTGAACGCCGTACTCGGCGGCCAGGCCCAGCTCGGCGTCGTCGGGGATCTGCCCGCCGTGACGGCCGCACTGGGCGGGCGAAAGCTGCGGGTCGTCGCCGACCTGTCCCGGTTCTCCGACTGGCGCCTGCTCACCCGGACCGACCGGCAGATCACCGGCTTCGCCGCGCTGAAGGGCCGCAAGGTCGGAGTCCCGCAGGGCACGAACGTCGAGTACGCGCTGTCGCGGATGCTCGCCTCGGCGCAGCTGACCGCGGCCGACGTCACCGTGGTCAACCTCGCCCCGAACCAGGTCACTTCGGCCCTGGCCCGCGGGGACGTCGACGCGGGGGTCACCTTCCCCAGCTTCTACGACGCCGCGCGCACCGCTCTGGGCGGCTCCTACGCCGAGCTCCCCTTCACCGGGTACACGGCCAGGACCCTCCTGGTCGCCGGACCCTCGGCGGACGAGGAGAGCACCACCGCGGTCCTGCGCACGCTGCTGCGCGCCCAGCGGGAGCTCGGCGCCGACCCGGCCGGGGCGCGCAAGGCCGTACTCACCCAGTCCAAGGGCGCCCTCCAGGCCGCCTACGTCGACACCTACCAGCCGCGCTACACGTACGGCGCCGCCCTCTCCCCCGAGCTGCTGGCGCAGCTGGAGGAGGAGGCCGCCTGGGCCAAGGCCGCCCAGGACCTGCCGGGCGCCGCCGACCGCGCCGCGCTGCTGAAGTACCTCGACGCAGGCCCCCTGACGGCCGTCGACCCGGCCGCCGTCACCGTCCGCTGAACCACGCGCCCGTACGCGCGCACACGCACACGCACCCAGGAGATCCCATGACCGTCGACCAGAACACCCTGCGCCGCCGCGGCGTCGGCCTGATCGCCCACGACCCCGAGCGCAGCTACGGCGGCCTCACCCTCTACACGCCGATCACCAGCGCCGGCGAGATCCACCTCGTCGACATCGAGGGCCGGCCGGTCCACACCTGGAACTCCCCGCATCCGCCCGGCCGCCAGGCGCAGATCCTGCCGAACGGCAACCTCTTCTACGCGGCCAAGGACACGAGCGGCCCGACCCTCTTCCCCATCTGGGACGTCTACCACGGCGGCATCTTCCAGGAGCTGGCCCCGGACTCGACGGTGATCCGCGAGGTCCGGCACCCCTTCCACCACCACGACGCCTCGATCCTGCGCAACGGCAACCTGATCATCGGGGCCGTCGAGCCGCTGGACCCGGCCGACGCGGCCCGGATCCGGGGCGGCATCCCCGGATCCGAGGCGCCCGGCGGGGTGATCTACGGGGACGTGGTGTACGAACTGACCTGGGACGGGGAGATCGTGTGGCGCTGGGCCGCCATCGAGCACCTGGATCCGCAGGAGGTGCCTCTGAACCCGCACTTCGCCCGCAACCACTGGCCGATGGCCAACACCGTCAACGAGAGTGCGGACGGCTCGATCGTGGTGGGCTTCCGCAGTGCGTCCACCACCGTGTCCGTGGACCGCGCCGACGGGTCCGTGCGGTGGCGCATCGGCCCGGACGTGCTGGCCCAGCAGCACCACCCGCACGAACTGCCCGGCGGCACCCTGCTGGTCTTCGACAACGGCACCTACCGCGACACCACTTCGGTGCCGTACTCGCGGGTGCTGGAGCTCGAACCGTCCACCGGCAAGGAGGTGTGGGCGTACGAGGACAACCCGCCGCAGAACTTCTTCAGCCCGTACATGTCCAGCGCCCAGCGTCTGCCGAACGGCAACACCTTCATCGCCGAAGGCTCCTTCGGACGGCTCTTCGAGGTGACCCCCGGCGGCGAGGTCGTGTGGGAGTTCGTGGTCCCGCAGTTCCGGTCCTTCGGGGAGGGCGTGGGCCTGGAGTCCTCGGCCGGCGCCCAGAACTCGGTCTTCCGCGCCTACCGGTACGCCGCGGAGCAGATCCCCTGGCTGTGAGACGGACCCTCACACCCCGTCAGCCCCCCACCCCACGCCCTCCACACACTCCACACGCCCCCGAATCATTTCACCGGAAGGCGTTTCATGTACGGCCGATTAAATCGCCGCACGCTTATCCGGATACCGATCAGGATCGTTGACAGCCCTTCTCCGGGCTGCCTACTTTACGCCGCAGATAACGACATCGGCGGCCTCTTCTTTCCGGCATGACGGCTGCTTCTTTCGATTCTTCGATTTGTCGAAGCTGCTGGAGTGTCCGTGACCGAATCCCTTGTCCTCGCCGCGCCGCCAGGCCCTTCCGGCCCGCCCGCGCCGGCCGAGCGGGTCCGCCCGCTCCGCCGGCCCGGGCGGTGGCTCGCCACCGGCGTCGTGCTGGTGCTCGCCGCCCAGGCCGCGCACGGGCTGCTCACCAACCCCTTCTACCAATGGGACCGCTTCGCCTACTGGTTCCTGCGGCCCGTCATCCTCGACGGGCTGCTCATCACCCTCCAGGTGGCCGCGTACAGCGCGGTGCTGGGCCTGGCCGGCGGTGTTCTGCTCGCCCTCGCCAGGCTCTCCGCCAACCCGGTGCTGCGGTCGGTGAGCTGGACGTACGTCTGGCTGCTGCGCTCCGTGCCGCTGATCGTCGTCCTGCTCTTCCTCTACAACCTCGGGGCGCTCTACCCCACGCTCAGCATCGGGGTGCCGTTCGGACCGGCCTTCCTCACCTTCGACGAGTCCCGGCCGGCCCCCGACATGGTCATCGCGGTCGTGGGCCTGAGCCTGGCCGAAGCCGCGTACGCGGCCGAGGTGGTACGGGCGGGCCTGCTCTCCGTGGACCAGGGCCAGCACGAGGCGGCGGCCGCGCTGGGGCTGCCCGGGCGCTACCGGTTCACCCGGATCGTCCTGCCGCAGGCGCTGCGCGCGATCGTCCCCTCGTACGTGAACTTGCTGATCGGGCTGGTCAAGGCCACCTCGCTGGTCTTCTACGTGTCCCTGCTCGACCTGTTCGGCTCGGTGCAGAACCTGGCCGGCACCTACTCGGGCGACGTGGTGCCGCTGTTGCTGGTGGCGACCGCCTGGTACGTGATCCTCACCAGCCTGATCTCCGTCGTCCAGTTCTACGTCGAGCGGTACTACGCGCGCGGTGCGCTGCGCACGCTGCCGCCCACCCCGGCGCAGCGGGTCCGGGCGGCCCTGCGCGAGCTGCGGGTCCGCTACCGGAAGGAGACGGCCCGATGACCGCGACCACGACCACGACCACGACCACGACCGATGCTCTCGCTGCGCCGCCCGCCGCGATCGAGGTCCACGACGTGCACAAGTGGTTCGCGGGCCGGCCGGTCCTGGACGGGGTGAACCTGACGCTCCCGCCGGGCACGGTCACGGTCGTCCTGGGGCGCTCCGGCTCGGGGAAGTCCACCCTGCTGCGGGTCATCAACCACCTCGAGAGGCCGGAGGCCGGGTACGTCAGCGTGGGCGGCGAGCCGATCGGCGTCCGGCGGCACGGAGGACGGCTGAAGGAGCTGAGCGAGCGGGCGATCCTCGCCCAGCGCAGCCGGATCGGCTTCGTCTTCCAGGACTTCAACCTCTTCCCGCACCTCACCGTGCTGGACAACGTCGCCGCGGCTCCGGTCGCCACCGGGCGGCTCCCCCGCGCCGAGGCCGAGGCCCTGGCACGGGAGCTGCTGGACCGCGTCGGGCTCGGGGACCGGACCGGCGCCTATCCGCGGCAGCTGTCCGGCGGGCAGCAACAGCGGGTGGCCATCGGCCGTGCCCTCGCGCTGCGGCCGGGGGTCATCCTCTTCGACGAGCCCACGTCCGCGCTCGACCCGGAGCTCGTGGGCGAGGTGCTGTCCGTGATCAAGGAGCTGGCCACCGGGGGCACCACGCTGGTGATCGTCACGCACGAGATCGGCTTCGCCCGCGAGGTGGCCGACGAGGTGGTCTTCCTCCACGACGGGCGCATCGTCGAACAGGGTCCGCCCGCGCTGGTCCTGGACCGGCCCTCCCACCCGCGCACCCGGGAGTTCCTGAGCAAGGTCCTGTGACCCCGCCCCTCCCTCGCTCCGACTCCACTCCCACCCCCACCCCCACTCCCGCAAAGGAACGCCATGCACCACGAGCCCACCCTGCGCGTCAGACTCCTGCGCGGCCTCGGCGCCGCGACAGCCGCCGTGACCCTCGCCGGCGGACTCACCGCGTGCGGTGACGCCGAGGCCACCGGGACGGCGACGGCCTCCGGCAAGGTCACCGTCGGTGCGGAGTCCAACGGCGCCGCCCGGCAGACCGAACTGTCCGTCCCCGTCGTCGAGTCACTGCGCGCCCGGCTGCCCGAGGCCGTCCGCGAACGGGGCGAGCTGGTCGTCGGCGTCGGCGCGCTCCCCGCCGGCTTCCCGCCGCTGGCCTACCTCGGCACCGACCAGAAGACGCTCACCGGGGCCGAGCCGGACCTGGGCCGGCTGGTGGCCGCCGCCCTCGGGCTCAAGCCGGTCGTGAAGAACTCCACCTGGGAGAACCTCTTCGTCGGCATCGACAGCGGCAAGGTCGACGTGGCCTTCACCAACGTCACGGTCACCGAGGAACGCAAGAAGAAGTACGAGTTCGCCTCGTACCGGCAGGACAACCTGGCCTTCGAGGTACTGAAGGACAGTCCCTGGAACTTCGACGGCGACTACCGCAACCTCGCGGGCCGGACGGTCGCCGTCAGCTCGGGCACCAACCAGGAGAAGATCCTCCTGGAGTGGCAGAAGAAGCTGCAGGCCGAGGGCAAGGACCTCACCGTCAAGTACTTCCCCGACACCAACAGCGTCTTCCTCGCCCTGAGCGGCAAGAAGATCGACATCAACTTCGCCCCGAACCCCTCCATCGCCTACCACGTCACCCAGACCGCGAACGGCAGCACACCCACGCGCAACGCGGGGTCCTTCTCCGGCGCCGGCGAGTCCTTGCAGGGCCTGATCGCGGCGACCGCCAAGAAGGACAGCGGGCTGGCCGAGCCGGTGGCGGCGGCCGTCAACCACCTGATCGAGAACGGCCAGTACGAGAAGCTGCTGGCCGCCTGGAACCTGTCCAACGAGGCCGTCAGGACCTCGGAGGTCAACCCGCCCGGCCTGCCCCTGAGCAACTCATGAGCACCCCCGCGCACACCTCGCCGAACCCCCACGCCCTGAACCCCCACGTCCTGGACAACCCGGCCTGGGCCTCCCTGTCCGGCGCGCACACCGCCTTCGCCGAGTACCCGGCGGGCGGCGCCGCCGACGGCGCCCCCGCGGCCCGCGCCGCCCGCTACTCCCCGGACGTCTCACCCTTCGCCGCCCTCGCCGACCCGGGCGATCCGCGTTCCTGGGCCGACCTGCGCGCGCTGATCGGCGACGGCGAGGTCGCCTCGCTCGCCGGGGTGCTGACCCCGCCCGACGGCTGGGAGACCGTCGGGCGGATCCAGGGCGTCCAGCTCGTCGACACCTCGCTGCGCGCCGAACCGGCCCCGGAGGCGGTCCAGCTGGGCGCCGCCGACGTGCCGGAAGTCCTCGCGCTGATCCGGCTGACCGAGCCCGGGCCCTTCCTGCCCCGTACCGTCGAACTGGGCACCTACCTCGGCATCCGCCGGCAGGGCCGGCTGGTCGCGATGGCCGGGGAGCGGCTGCGTCCGCCCGGCTGGACCGAGATCAGCGCGGTGTGCACCCATCCCGGCCACCGCGGCCAGGGCCTGGCGACGAGGCTCGTGCGGGCCGTCGCCGCGGGCATCCGGGAGCGCGGCGAGGTCCCGTTCCTGCACACCGCGGCGAGCAACACACGGGCGATCCGGCTCTACGAGTCGATCGGCTTCACCCTGCGCCGCCGGCCCTTCTTCCTGGCCGTCCGGGCCCCGGGCAACACCGCTGCCAACTTCTCTTAATATTCCGGTCATTGTATGGCACCGCTATCGGGCGTAGCGTTTTCGAAAGAAATTGATGACGGGCCGAATTGCATGATCCCGCATCGGCTTCCCTTTTTCGTACGCCGAGCAGGAAGGCGCAATTCTCCGTGTCCGTTTCCTCATCGTCCCCGGCGCCCCTGCACCTCGCCGTCGCCCTCGACGGCGCGGGCCGGCACCCGGCCGCCTGGCGCGAGACCGGCGCCAGACCCGCCGAGCTCTTCACCGCCCGCTACTGGGCCGGTCTCGCCGCCGAGGCCGAGACCGGGCTGCTCGACTTCATCACCTTCGAGGACGGCCTCGCCCTCCAGTCCTCCTCGCCCACCGGACCCGACGCGCGCACCGACCGGGTCCGCGGGCGGCTGGACGCGGTGCTCACCGCCGCCCGGGTCGCACCCCTGACCCGGCACATCGGGCTGGTCCCGGCCGTGACGGCCACCCACACCGAGCCCTTCCACATCTCCAAGGCGATCGCCACGCTCGACCACGTGAGCCGGGGCCGGGCCGGCCTGCGGATCCAGGTGTCCGGGCTCGCCCACGAGGCACGGCACTTCGGGCGGCGGACCGCTCCGTTCTCGGACGGGGAGCTGTACGCGGAGGCCGCCGACCACGTCGAGGTGATCAGGCGGCTGTGGGACAGCTGGGAGGACGACGCGGAGATCCGGGACGTGACCACGGGCCGGTTCGTCGACCGCGAGAAGCTGCACCACATCGACTTCGAGGGCCGCCACTTCAGCGTCAGGGGTCCCTCGATCACCCCGCGCCCGCCGCAGGGACAGCCCGTCGTCAGCGCGTCCGGCGGCGGCGAGGCCTCGTACGCGCTCGTCGCCCGGTCCGCCGAGGTCGGATATGTGGCCGCGCACGACGACGGCGGTACGCGCGCCGCCGTGGCGGCGATCCGGCGGGCCCGGGAGGCGACCGGGCCCTCCGCGGACCCGCTGCACCTCTTCGGGGACCTCACCGTGTTCCTCGACGCGGACGCTCCGGCGGCCGCCGCACGCCTGGAGCGCCTCGACGCGCTCGCGGATGACCCGTACGACGGTGACGGCGCCGTCTTCACCGGAACCCCCGGACAGTTGGCGGACCTGCTCCTGGAGCGGCGTACGGCAGGTCTGTCGGGCTTCCTGCTGCGGCCGGGCGTGATCGCCCACGACCTGCCCGCCATCACCCGGGAGCTGGTGCCGGAACTGCAGCGGCGCGGGGCGTTCCGCCAGGAGTACGAGGCGGACACCCTGCGCGGCCTGCTCGGGCTGGACCGCCCGGCCAACCGTTACGCGCGGCCCGCAGCCTGATCACGGCCCGGCCCGCCGCCCGACCCGGACCTTCCGGAAGGACGAACCATGAGCAGCAAGCCGCTCAAGCAGATCCATCTCGCGGCCCACTTCCCGGGCGTCAACAACACCACGGTGTGGAGCGACCCGGCCGCCGGCAGCCATATCGACTTCGACTCGTTCATCCACTTCGCGCAGACGGCCGAGCGCGCCAAGTTCGACTTCCTCTTCCTCGCGGAGGGGCTGCGACTGCGCGAACAGGGCGGTGAGATATACGACTTGGACGTGGTCGGCCGGCCCGACACCTTCACGGTGCTCGCCGCCCTGGCCGCGGTGACCGAGCGCCTGGGTCTGACCGGCACCATCAACTCCACCTTCAACGAGCCCTATGAGGTGGCCCGCCAGTTCGCCACGCTCGACCACCTGTCGGAGGGCCGGGCCGCCTGGAACGTGGTCACCTCCTGGGACGCCTTCACCGGCGAGAACTTCCGGCGCGGCGGATTCCTGCCGCGTGAGGACCGCTACTCCCGCGCCCAGGAGTTCCTGGCCACCGCCACCGAGCTGTTCGACTCCTGGGACGGCTCGGAGATCGCGGCCGACGCGGGGTCCGGCACCTTCCTGCGCGACGCGCGGGCCGGGGCCTTCGCCCACCGGGGCCGGCACTTCGACATCGAGGGCCGCTTCAACGTGCCGCGCAGCCCGCAGGGCCGTCCGGTGATCTTCCAGGCGGGCGACTCCGAGGAGGGCCGGGAGTTCGCCGCCGCCCGCGCCGACGCGATCTTCGGCCGGTACGGGACCCTCGACGCGGGCCGGGAGTTCTACGCGGACGTCAAGGGCCGGCTCGCCCGGCACGGCCGTACGCACGACCAGTTGAAGATCCTGCCCGCCGCCACGTTCGTCCTCGGGGACACCGACGCGCAGGCGCGGGAGATCGCGCACGAGGTGCGCCGCCTCCAGGTCAGCGGGCAGACCGCGATCAAGTACCTGGAACACGTCTGGAACCGGGACCTGTCCGCCTACGACCCGGACGGTCCGCTGCCCGAGATCGACCCCCGGGTCGGGGAGAACACCATCGCCCTCGGGCGGGCGAGCGTACGGCAGTTCCGCGATCCGCTCGCCACCGCCCGGCAGTGGCGCGAGCTGGCCCGGGCCAAGAACCTTTCGATACGCGAGCTGGTCATCGCGACCACCGCCGACCAGACCTTCGTCGGCTCGGCCGCCACGATCGCCGAGTCGATCAACACGCTGGTCCAGGCGGACGCCGCCGACGGTTTCATCCTGGTCCCCCACATCACCCCGGGCGGTCTGGACGGCTTCGCGGACTCCGTCGTACCGCTGCTCCAGGAGCGGGGGGTGTTCCGCACCGAGTACGAGGGCACCACCCTGCGCGACCACCTCGGGCTCGCGGTTCCGGCCCCGGCCCCGGCTTCGGCTTCGGCCACGGCCACGGCCTCGTGAAATTCCTCGCCATCACCCTGATCACGGACTCCCCCGACCCGGCGACGGGTGGTCTCAAACCCACCCGGGAGCGGTTCCGTGAGGTGGTCGCCGCCGCGCTGCTGGCGGAGGAGCTCGGCTTCGACGGCTTCGGCGTGGGCGAGCGCCACGAGCGGCCCTTCCTGTCCTCCTCGCCGCCCGTGGTGCTCGGCCACATCGCCGCGCTCACCCGCCGGATCCGGCTGTTCACCGCCGTCACCACCCTGAGCCTGCTCGACCCGGTGCGTGCGTACGAGGACTACGCGACGCTCGACCACCTCAGCGACGGACGCCTGGAGCTGATGATCGGCAAGGGCAACGGCACTGCGCAGCGTGAGCTGTTCCAGGTGTCCCCCGAGGACCAGTGGGAACGCAACGCCGAGGGCTACGAGCTGTTCCGCCGGATCTGGCGGGAGGACAAGGTGAGCGCGCAGCCGCGCTTCCGGCCCGCGCTGAGCGGTGCGGAGGTGCTGCCCAGGCCGTTCCAGCGGGCCTTGCGGGTCTGGCACGGCAGTGCCACGAGCCGGGAGTCGGTCGATCTCGCGGCGCGCTACGGCGATCCGGTGTTCTCGGCGAACGTCACCCACCCGATCGGCCCGTACGCGGAGCTGATCCGCCACTACCGGGAGCGCTGGGAGCACTACGGGCACGATCCGGCCCGGGCGGTGGTCGGCGCGGGCACGGCCGGCTACCACGCGGCCCGCACCTCGCAGCAGGCGGTCGCGGCGTACCGGCCGGCGTTCGCGCGCTACCTCGCCTTCCACCGGCAGCTGGGCACGGACCCCGTCTTCCCGACCCTGGAGGACTTCGTCGAGCGGAGCTCGGCACTGGTCGGCAGCCCCCAGCAGGTGATCGAGAAGGTGCACCGCTACCACGAGGCCTTCGGCCACACGGCCCTGCACCTCCAGGCCGAGGCGGGCGGGCTCGCCGAGGCGGACCACCGCGCCTCGCTCGAACTCTTCCAGTCGGACATCGCGCCGGTCCTGCGCCGCGCGATACCCGACCCTGCCTTCCCCGACCCCGCCTTGCCCGATCCCTCCCTCCCCGGCCTTTAAGGAGTCCGGCCATGCCCGGCATCCCTCTCGGGGTCCTCGACCTCGTCCCCGTCTCCTCAGGTTCCACCGCCGCCGAGGCCCTGCGGCACAGCATCGATCTCGCCCGGCGGGCCGAGGAGTTCGGCTACGCCCGCTACTGGTTCGCCGAGCACCACCTCAATCCCGGGGTGGCCGGGACCTCCCCGGCGGTCGTACTCGCGCTGACCGCCTCCGCGACCTCGGCCATCCGACTCGGCTCCGGCGCGGTGCAGCTCGGGCACCGCACCGCGCTGTCGACCGTCGAGGAGTTCGGCCTGATCGACGCGCTGCATCCCGGGCGCATCGACCTGGGGCTGGGCCGTTCGGCGGGCCGCCCCCGGCCGTCCGACGGTCCGGGCCCGCAGCTGCCGGACACCCCGGTCGTGGACGGGTACACGCCGAACGGGCTGCGGATCCCCGACCCGTTCTCCTTCGCCCACCTGCTGGGCCATCCGCGGGTGGCCCTCCAGCAGAAACTGCTGAACCTGCCGGGGGCCCAGCCGCAGGAGTACGGCGAGCAGGTCGACGAGGTGCTCGCGCTGCTGCGGGGCGAGTACCGCTCGCCGGAGGGGGTGGAGGCGCATGCCGTCCCCGGCGAGGGGGCCGATGTGGAGGTGTGGATCCTGGGCAGCAGCGGCGGGGTGAGTGCGGAGACGGCGGGTCGCAACGGACTGCGGTTCACGGCCAACTACCACGTCAGCCCGGCGGCGGTACTGGAGGCGGCCGCGGGGTACCGGGCCGCTTTCAAGCCTTCGGCCGAGCTGGAGCGGCCGTATCTGTCGGTGTCGGCCGACGTGGTGGTGGCCGAGGACGAGGAGACGGCGCGCGAACTGGCCACCGGGTACGGGGCCTGGGTACGCAGCATCCGGACGGCCGAGGGGGCCATCCCCTACCCCACTCCGGCCGAGGCCCGTGCCCTGCCGTGGACCGACGCGGACCGGCGGCTGGTGGCCGACCGCCTGGAGACCCGGTTCGTCGGCTCCGCCCGGACCGTCGCCGATCACCTGGAGCGGCTCCAGGAGGCGACCGGCGCGGACGAGCTGCTGATCACCACGATCACGCACGGACACGCGGACCGGGTGAACTCCTACCGGCTGCTCGCCGAGGAGTGGCACCGCCGGGCGGCGCACCGACGAGAAGCGTGGAGCGCGACAGCGAAGGTGTAGGGGGTTCCCTCATGCTTCGGCCGGTCCGGCACGGAAGGCTGATCAGCGCAAATGGCTGCCGTGGCGGCGAACCGAACAGAAGGACACCCATGAGACGCAACTCCGTAATCCGCAACGCAGGGCGCGCCGTGCTCGCGCCGTCAATCGCCGCGGCGCTGCTGGCGGGCGGCGTCGCGCATGCCACGGATGCCGAACCGAAGCCGGCAGGCACGACACCGATCGGCAACTCCGCCAGTGCTCCGTCGATCTCCGCCGACGGCCGTTACGTGGCGTTCGCCTCGCCGGCAAGGGATCTGGTGGCCGGCGACACCAACCGGGCGGACGACGTGTTCGTGCGCGACCGGCAGACCGGCGTCATCACCAGGGCCAGCGTCGACTCCGCGGGCAACCAGGCCGACAACGTGAGCCGGAATCCGTCGATCTCCGCCGACGGCCGCTACGTCGCGTTCGAGTCCTTCGCGACGAACCTGGTGGCCGGTGACACCAACCGCTACCGCGATGTTTTCGTGCACGACCTGCAGACCGGTGAGACGACCACGGTCAGCGTCGGAAGCCACGGCGAGCAGAGCGACAGTGAGAGTTCCCATCCGTCGATCTCCGCCGACGGCCGGTTCGTCGCGTTCGACTCCCCCGCGTCGAACCTCGTGTCCGGCGACACCAACGACAGCCACGACGTCTTCGTGCGCGACCGGCAGACGGGTGGGACCACCAGGGTCAGCGTCGATTCGAACGCTCGCCAGGGCGACGGCATCAGCCAACTGCCGTCGATATCGGCGGACGGGCGCTACGTCGCCTTCTCCTCCGGGGCGAGGACGCTGTCCCTGTTCCCCGACAACAACCGCGCTGACGATGTGTTCGTGCACGATCGGCTGACCGGGTACACCGACCGGATCAGCATCGGTCCCGGCGGCGACGAAGGAAATTCCGCCAGTCGCACGGCGACCGTCTCGGGCGACGGCCGCTTCGTCGCGTTCGAATCCACGGCGTCGAATCTGGTGGCGGGCGACACCGGCGGGCCGTTCGACACCGACATCTTCCTGTACGACCGGGTTACCCGGACGACGACGCAGGTGAACCTCGGCCCCGATGGCCTGAGCGACGGCAGGACCCCCGGCCAGGAGCGGACGACCCTCTCGGCCGACGGCCGCTACATCGCGTTCGTGTCCGGCGAGGACAAGCTGGTGCCCGGCGACACCAACTCCCGCTGGGACGTGTACGTGCGAGACCGGGTGACCGCCACCACGACCAGGGTCAGCGTCGCCGACGACGGCTCACAGAGCGATGGGCACAGCTACAGCCCCGCGATTTCGGCCGACGGCCACCACGTCGCTTTCACGACCGGCGCGACGAACCTGGGCGGTGACGGCACCGGCCGCAGGTTCAACCTGTACGTGCGCGGACTCGGCAACTGATGTGCCGGCTGCCGCGGCGTCCTCAGTCACGCGCCGCGGCGGCCCACACGCCGGCCAGAGCAGCCCGACCGGAGACGCCTACCTTCGCGTAGGCCCGGCCCAGGTGGACTTCGACGGTCCTGGGACTCAGATGCAGCCGGAGGCCGATGTCCCGGTTGGTCAGGCCGTCCGAGACGAGGTTGACGATCTCGACCTCACGGGCGGTCAGGTCGAACCGCTCGGCGCCGTTCTCGGGCCGGGGGCCGCGCGCGTTCAGGCGCCGCTCCTCGCGCGCGACCTGGGGCAGGAACAGTTGCGCGTCACACCGGGTGAACAGCGCGCGGGCGGACACGAGGTGCGCACGGGCCTGGTCGATCGCCCCGCTGCCGCCGTACGCCGTCGCGGCGAGCAAGTGCGCCCGCCCGGCCTCCACAGCCACCCCGATCCGGCCGAACGTGCCGGCGGCGGCGACGGCGAGCGGTGCGGCTGCCGCGGGATCCACCGGGAGCGTAGCGATCGCGCGGGCCTGCTGTGCCATGGCGGTGCGCAGCGGAAGCCCGAGCCCGCGCGCCGCGTCCTCCGCACGGTCGGCCCATGCCGCGGCCGCGGCGGCCCGGCCCGCCGCGACCTCCGCTTCCGTGAGCAGCAGGTACACCAGTGGCCTGGTACGGGGGCCCACCGCCGGCAGCTCGGTCCCACCGCCACTGGTGAGCAACAGCTCGATGCACGCGTGCGGATCACCCGAGTGCAACAGCGCCTGCGCCAGCATCGCCTCAGCCTGGCCGCTGCGCCAGGAGCTCATGGCTGTCGTCCGGTCGTCGACGACGACGGCCTCCTTGCCCAGGCGGATCGCCTCGGCCAGGTCACCGCGCCAGGTGGTGATCCAGCACCCGAAGGTCAACGCCATGACGCGCAGCTCCTCGCTGCCGGTCAGTTGCGCCGACTCCAGGCTGTCGTCGAAGCAGGTCGCCGCCGCCGCCAGTTCGCCGAGGTAGGCATGCGCCATGCCGCGGATCGCGGTCAGCAGCGCGATCTTGTGGGACTGGCCGCTCGCGCGGGCCAGTTGCAGGCCGCGGCTCATGTGCCGGCTCGCCGCCATGAGCCGATCGGCGGAGATTTCCGACCAGCTCAGCCAGAAGGCCGCATCGATGTCCCGGACCAGGTCGCTGTCGGGAAGCGCGTCCAGGAGTGCGGCCGCCTCGTCCAGGCGGTCCGCCCTCCGGTCGATGAGTGTGGCGGCCGACAACGCCGTCGCGAGCAGCATGGGATCCCCGACTTCCCGCGCGGCGGCGATCGCCTCGGCCACCCGGTCCTGTCCGTGCTCGCGCTCGACGCTTTCACCGGCGACGAGCGCGACGAGCAGGAGGGCCGCCGCGTGGGCGTCGACCCCTTCGACGCGTTTCCACTCGCTGTGCAGCATCGCCCTGGCCTCGGTGTAGCGCCCGAGAATCTGCTCCACCGTCGCACAGGCCCGCACTGTCTGGGCCCGGATCCGGGTGAGTTCGGCAGGCAGGAACCGCAGCACTTCGTGCATGGTTTCCCTGGCCTGTCGCAGGTCGCCCGTGGCGCCGAGTACGTGTGCCAGCCGGCCGAGCAGGACGAGGCGCTGCGGGGTGGCCGACTCCGAGTCGGGGAGCAACCGGATGGCCGCCCGCAGGAAGTGCCCGGAGGTCGCAGGCGTGGTGTGCATCGTCGCCTCGGCCGCCTCGGTGAGCACCGCGACCGCGTCGAGGTCACCCCGGACGGCGGATCGCTCCACGTGCCGGGCGAGCTCGGCCGGCGGCGCGCCCCGGCTCCGGAGTGCCGACGCGGCCCGGGCGTGTGCCTGAAGCCGCCAGCCAGGACCGGCATCCTGGTAGGCGACGCTGCGCACGAGCGGATGCCGGTACCGGAACCGGCCGGTCGCGCCGTCCAGCCGCACGAGGTCACGCTCGGCGAGCCGGTCGAGCGCGGCAAGCACGGACCCGGCGTCCATGGCCGCCGTCCGGGCGAGCGAACCGGTCTCGAAATCGTCACCCACGACTGCGGCGGCATGCGCGACGACCCGCTCCTGCGGGGTCAGCGCGGCCAACTCGGCGGCGAGCACGGCGTGGACCGACACCGGGATCGCCGCGTCGGGGTGGAGCGCCGTATCACCGACGGCGACACCCCGCTCACCGGCCCGCACCAGGGCTTCCAGGTAGAACGGGTTTCCGCCACTGGCCCGGTAGAGCTCTTCCCGCCGGGAACGGCCCAGACCTTCCGGCATGACGTGCACGGCATCGGCCCGGCTCAGCGGCGCGAGTTCGAGCAGCTCGGCCCCTCCGTCGGTCACAGCCCGGGACAGCGCGTGCCACAGACGCAGCGACGTCTGCCGCGGCCTGCCGGCCAGTGCCAAGACCAGCCGTGCCTGGGGCGGGTGGCGCAGCAGGTGGTCGAGCAGCTCGACCGAACCTTCGTCCGCCCAGTGCAGATCGTCGAAGACGAGCACCAGCCCGGACGGCTCGGCGACCAGCTCCAGCAACGCCCGAACCGCCCGGTGCAGCCGGTACCGCTCCGCGTCGACCAGGTCGGCGGGGCCGGTGGCGGGAATCGCCGGGAACACGGTCGCGAGAAGTGCGAGCTGCTGTTGCCCGAGGGCGGCGAGATGCTCCGGGCCCAGCTCGGCGAGCCGGTCGTCGACCGCGTCGACGAACACACCGAACGGGATGTGGGACTCGAACTCCGCCGCGCGTGCGCTGCGGACCGCCCATCCTGCTGTGTCCGCGAGCTTCCCCAGCTCCGTCAGCAGCCGGCTCTTGCCGATCCCCGGTTCGCCGGTGACCGCGACGCACCGGGTGCCGCGTTCGCCCGCCAGCACCGCCCGCAGGATCGCGACTTCTCGCGCCCGGCCGGGGAATCCGCGGACGGCCTCCCCCATCACTTCGACAGTCATGCTGGCGTCGACTCACTTTCCGTCCGCGACCAGGCGATGGTACCGACGTGGCCGGCCGCCCGCCGCCGGAGGGATCCGGTGGCGGGCGGCTAGGGGGTGTCTTGTCGATCAGGCCGGATCAGGGAGCGGGGCCTGGTGCCGTGGATCGCAAGGCGGACGAGGGAGGCGACGCGGAGCGTCGCCGACCGAGGACAACGCGGCGAGGCGCGGCACCAGGCCCCGCGAGCCCGGCATGATCGGCAAGACACCCCCTAGGACGTCAGTTGTCGCGGACGGCGACGATGCCGTTGAAGACACCGACGTACGCGGTGCCGTCGGGGCCGAGGGTGATCGGGGCCCAGTTGTTGTCGTAGAGGGGACCGGTGCCGGTCAGCTGCCGCCAGCGGCGCTCACCCGTGCGGAAGTCCACGGCCGTGAGGTACCAGGCGTCGATGCCCCAGGCGTTCGGCTCCTTCTCGTAGAAGTAGAGCAGCCCGTTCGCGGTGGAGAGTTTCGGGACCACGGAGGGAGCGCGGATCGCGCTCTCCCAGACCGTGTCGCAGCCGCTGCCGTCGGCGCGGACGTCGATGCGGGCCACTCCGCCCACGACGGACTTGCCCAGCAGCAGGGTGGTGGGGTTCTCGTAGCCATAGTTGTTCTCGACGACGATGCTGTTGCCCCAGGTGATGAGGGAGTTGTCGGTGGTGGAGGCGCCGGAGCCGAACACTGGCACCTTGCAGACCAGCCTCCGGTCGGCGGGGACGTCCACGCCCCGCTTGTAGACCAGGACGTTCATCCGGTCGTCCGCGTTGTCGGTGATGGCGACGTAGCCCTGGCCGAAGAGGTCCGGGGTGGTGCCCGAACCCTGGTTGACCGAGCCGGGCTTGGACGCCGTGCCCCGGTCGTACGTCTGGCGCCACTGGATCTCGGGGGTGCCGTCGGCGGTGGCACGGAAGCTGTAGAGCGCGTGGTCGGAGACGATGGAGACACCGTCCTCGGCGACCGAGAAGGAGTTCTGGATCTCCTCGCCCCGCAGCTGGACGGAGCTGATCCGGCCGGTCGCCGGGTCCACCGTTCCGACCCGGCCCTGGCGGGTGACCCACCAGATGCGGCCGTTCCAGTCGGGCATCACGGACGTGACGGGGTCACAGGTGCCGCTGGGCCACAGGTTGGTCCAGGTCACGCAGTCGTGCGGGACCTGCCCGGTGAGGTCCCAGTCGTCGTCGACCGTGAACTTCCAGCTTCCGTCGGGGTTCTGGGAGTGGGCCAGGCGCAGGATGTGCTGACGGGAGTCGGCCAGCACGGCCCGGTCCTGGTTGTCCAGGTAGAAGTAGGCACCGCCCGAGGTGTCCTTGAAGATCTTCGCGAAGTCGAGCGAGGTGATCGCCTCGACCGTCGAGGAGCGCTGCGGGAGCTGGTGTTCCGCGAGCGTGGCCAGCGTACGGGGCTCCAGGAGCTTGACCTTGAAGCCGGAGAAGGTGCCGCACACCGTGACGAGCCGGCCGGCCGAGTCGAAGGTCGCGGTCGCGCACTCGCCGCCGAGTGCGGCGATCTTCTCGCTGGTGACCTTCGGGTTCTTGCCGAGCGGCCCCGACCAGGGGGAGGTGGCGCTGCCCGCCGCGTCGGAGTGCATGCCGCTGCGGCCGTTGGGCGCGAGGAAGGGGTGCTGGGGCGGCGCCTCGCCGGGGAGGGGGGCGGCGGCCGCGGGGGCGCCGTCGTAGTGGGTGACGAGGCGGTGGCCGGGGGCCTTGGGTATCTCCTCGGCCTGGGCCGGCGAGCCGCCGTACATCACCGTGAGTGCGGCGACGACGGGCAGCACGGCGCAGTTCAGCGATCTTCGGAGCATCCGGGCTTCCTCCATGTCTCTCAGCGTTGTTGACATTGCGTCTGATGTCGCGCCGCCGCCAGACGCTAGATCGCACCGCTCGAGGAGTCCATGGATGGTCCGGATGATTCACGAAGGCGCAACAGTCGATCAAGGATTGAGGCTGGACACGACGTTCGCGGTGGCCGTCAGGCCGTCGTGGATGGTCGTGGCCATGCTGCTGCTCGCGAGGTAGAAGCCGAGCAGCGCACAGACGACGGCGTGCGAGAACTTGAGACCGCCGCTGCGCAGGAAGATCCAGGCCAGGATGAGGAGCAGGACGACCACCGAGAGGGAAATCACCATCGAAACCTCCTTACTCGCCGCCATGGTGGCGCAGGAGGGGGTGCCTTCGGGCGAAAGACGTGTCCGCCGTACGGGTGTTGACCGTCCGTGACCGCCGGTCGGTCCTTGACGCAGGGGTCTTGCCGGGCTCGCGTCCGCCATGCCATATATGTCTAGACCATTAAGGAAGCCGAGGAAGGCACCCCGTGCGACGCAGCGCCCCCACGCTCGCCCTCTGCCTGGCCGTCGCAGGCATCACCGGCATCACGGCATGCACCGCGCCCGACACCGAACCCCCGCCCGCCCCCGCCGGACTGACCGCCCAGGCCGGCAGCGCCACCAGCGTGCACGTCATGTGGGACGCGGCGGCCGACCGGGACGGTGTGACCGGCTACCAGGTCTTCGAAGCCGGCCGCCTCGTCCGCGAGCTGCCCGCCGAGAAGACCATGGTGGACATCACCGGCCTCGCCCCGCAGACCGGCTACGTCTTCACGGTCCGGGCCGAGGACGCCGCCGGGAACCTCTCCGGCCCCGGCCCGGCCGCCCGGGTGACCACCCCGGCCGCCAAGGCCGAGGACCGCACGGCCCCGACCGCCCCGGCCGCCACGACCGCCCGGGCGACCGGTCCCCGGTCCGCCCAGGTGTCCTGGACGGCGGCGGCCGACGACACGGGCGTCACGGCCTACGACGTCTACCAGGGCGGCGTCCGGATCCACACCGCCGGCCCCGGCGAGAGCGCCACGGCCCTGAACAACCTGCGGCCGGACACCGTCTACACCTTCACCGTCCGGGCCCGCGACGGGGCGGACAACTCCTCCCCCGACGGCCCGGCGGTGGACGTGACGACCCCGCCCGCGTCCGGCGACGGTCCCGGCACGGCCCCCGCCGAATTCGCCGCGGCCGCCTCCCCGGGCACCGTCACACTGACCTGGACCGCCCCGGACACCGGCGGCGAGACCACCGAGTACGAGCTGTACGTCAACGGACGGCCCACGACCGTCATCCAGTTCGGAGCAGGTGCGGTGCCCAGCGGCCGGGCGGAGCACCGGCTCACGGTGGCCGAGCCGACCGGCACGGTCTGGGCCGTGAAACTGCGGGCCAGACTCCCCGACGGCAACTGGGGATCCTTCTCCGCGGAGCGGCGGATCACACTCGTCTCGTGAAAGAAGACACCGATCCGGCCTGAACGGCACGGCCGCACGGGAAGATCGCGCACAATACATCCGTGTTCGGTGAGTACTCGTTCAATGACAATCAGGCAGACTCCACGGACGGCGATCCCGGACCGGATCCCTGCCCGGCACCCGGCAACCTGCCCCCGGAACCTGCGAGCTTCGTCGGCCGGGAGGACGAACTCCGGCTGCTCGACGTCCTGCTGAACGAGCGAAGACTGGTCACCCTCACAGGGGTGGGCGGTGTCGGCAAGTCGCGGCTCGCCCTGCGCGCCGTCGCCGCCGCCCGCCAGGCGCGCCCCGACGGGGTCTGGTGGGTGGAACTGTCGCCCCTGCGCGATCCGAGCCTGCTCACGGCCACCATCGCCCACACCGTCGGCCTCGCCGACCACTCCCCGCGCCCGCCCGACGAGGAGCTGTGCGCGTGGATGGCCGACAAGGAGCTGCTCCTGGTGCTGGACACCTGCGAGCACCTGGTGGCCGACTGCCGCCATCTGGTCGGCGAACTCCTGCAGTCCGCGCCCGGGTTGACGATCCTGGTCACCTCCCGCGAGCCGCTCGGCATGCCGACCGAGGAGGTCGTCGGGGTCCGGCCGCTGCCCTGCGAGGGGCCCGACAGCGACGCCCTCACGCTCTTCCGGGCCCGCGCCCTGGCCGCGACCCCGCGGGCGGCGGCCGTCTTCGCCGACCCGGCACGGACCGCATTGGCCGCCGAGGTGTGCCGGCGCCTGGACGGCATCCCGCTCGCGCTGGAACTCGCGGGCGCCCGGCTGCGGTTGTGGACGCTGGAGCACATGGCCGAGCGGATCGGCGAACGCTTCGAGGTGCTGTCCGACGCACGGGCCGCGCTGCCGCGCCGGCACCAGACCATGCGGACCACGATCGGCTGGAGCCACGAACTGTGCGAGCCGCTGGAACGGCTGCTGTGGGCCCGGCTCTCGGTCTTCACCGGTGACTTCGACATCGCCGCGGCGCGCGCGGTGTGCTCGGGCGGGCCGCTGCCCGCCGCCCGGGTGGAGCGCGTACTGGCGGGCCTCGCCGCCAAGTCCGTGGTCCTGCGCACCGAGGAGCGCGGGACCGGGACCCGCTACCGGATGCTGGACACGATCCGCGAGTACGGACAGGACTGGCTGGTCGAGCTCGGCGAGGTGGAGATCGTCACCGACCGGCACGCCCACTGGTACGCGGCGCTCTCCCAGGCCGCCGACCGGGGGTGGATGGGCCCGGGGCAGGTGGACTGGTACCGCAGGATCACCGCCGAGCACGCGCAGCTGCGTACCGCTCTGGAGCACCTGATCGCCGCCGACCCGACGGCGGCGCTGGAGATGGCCGGGGCCCTGTGGTTCTACTGGTTCGCCTGCGGGCACGTGCACGAGGGCCGCGGCTTCCTGGAACGGGCCCTGCAGACCGCTCCACGCACGGGGGCCGCGTACAACCAGGCCGTGTGGGCCCTCGGACTCACCGCGCTGCTCCAGGGCGACATGGACGCGGCGCGGCAGCTCGGCGACGAGTGCACGCGCGACGCGGCCCGGCTCGCGGACCCCGAGCGGGAGCTGCGCGCGGGCTACCTGCACGCGGTGTCGGTCCTCATGCCCGGCGACCCCGTACGGGCCCTGCGCCTGGCCGGCCCCCGGGCCCGGGCGGGCCACGGCGGGCGGACCAGCGGCACGGGCTGGCTCCTGTGCAAGCTGGCCACCGGTTACGCCCTGTGCGACCTGCGGCGTTTCGAGGAGGCGACCGAGGAGGCGCGGTCCCTGCGGGAGGCCTGCGCCGAGCTCGGCGAGCGCTGGCTGCGGGCGTACGCGGACTACATCCTGGCGGTGGCGGCGCTGGGCCTGGGTGACCACGGGGAGGCCGCCCGGCACGTACGGGCGATGCTCTCGGGGAAACGGCTGCTCGGCGACCGCTTCGGCATCGCGCTCGGCCTGGACCTGCTGGCCGCGGCGGTGGCCGGGCTGGGCGACGGGGAACTCGCGGCGCAGCTGCTCGGCACCGGGCACGCCTGGTGGCGCACGGTGGGCCGGCCACAGATGGGCTCACCCTCGCTGACGGCCCTGCGGGACCAGGGCGAGCGGCAGGCCCGCGCGGCGATCGGGGACGCCGCCTACGAGGCGGCGTTCCTGGGCGGCGCGGCGGCGCCCACCGGCTGAGTCTCCGCCGGTGGGACCGGAGTACGGCCTAAATCCTGGGCTCCCGTCAGTACGGGAGGGGTCTGCCCGACGGTGTGCGCAGGTCCAGGTCTCGGGGGGCGGGCTTCGGGACGGGCTTACGGATCAGCTGCTGGCGCATGCTGCCTCCTCGCTCAGACCAGTGCCGGGCGGCGGGGTTCCACCGTGCGGCTGTCGGGGAGCAGTTCACCGGTGTCGTCGAACACCACGACTCCGTTGCACAGCAGGCTCCAGCCCTGTTCAGGATGGGAGGCCACAATGCGGGCGGCGTCGTGATCGGCGCTGTCGGCAGTAGGGCAGGGTGGCTGGTGGGAGCACATGGCGCACCTCCTCGCGAAGTGGGGCGGGAGCGCCGGTGGTCACCCGGTCGAATCCGCGATCCACGGTGGCGGTGAGTATTACTGATCGCCACCCCCGGACGGAACCCATATCCGCCGTCCAGTTCACGGTGTGTATGCCCGATTACCATGCGCTCATGCCCGCTATCCGGATCATTCACCGCACGTCTTTGCCGCCGGTCGAGGCGTGGCCGATGCTCACGGACTGGGAGCGCCACGGCGAGCAGGTCCCGCTCACCCGGACGATCATCGAGACGGCTCCCCCGACCCACGTCGGAACGATCTTCACGGCTCGGACCGGCGTGAGCAGGATCACATTCGACGATCGCATGGAGGTCGTCGTGTGGCGACCCCCTGCGGACGGTTTGCCGGGATTGGTCCGGCTGGAGAAGCGCGGCCGGTCGGTGACGGGCTGGGCGGAGATCGAGATCCGCCCCCTCACCACGGGCGGCGCGGAGGTCCACTGGCGGGAAGAACTGCGCCTGCGCGGCCTCCCCCGCGCCCTGGATCCCCTCGTCGCGGCGGCGGGCCGCCTCCTCTTCGGCCGGGCCCTCGCACGGCTGTTGCGGCCTTAGGGTTTCGTGATCACCCTGCCGGTGATCACGAAGCGACCGAGGAGATCTCCGTGGCCACTCCGCCACAGCCAACAGGACAGCACCAGGGCGCCGGCCCGTACAACCCCTACGCCGCGCCCGTCCCGCAGCAGGGCGGCCCGGCCGGCCCCGGATACGCGGGACAGCAGCCCTACGGAACGTACGGCGCGTACGGCACGCACCCGGCGCCGGGCCGGTACGGCTGCCGGCTGTGCGGGGCCTGGCCCGCCGCGCACGCGACCGTACGCGGCCACCAGGGCCTGATCGTGCTGATGCGGTTCCTGAGCCTGCGCGGGCCGTTCTGCCGCGACTGCGGGCTCGCGACCTACCGCCGGATGTCCTCGGACACCCTGTGGCAGGGCTGGTGGGGGCCGCTGTCCGTCTTCATCACGCCCGTGACGCTGCTGATGAACCTCGGCCCGCGGGCGGCCTTCCGCAAGCTGGCTCCCCCGGCGGGCGGCCACCGGCCCGCGCTCGACCCGGGTAAGCCGATGTGGCGCCGGGGCCCGGTACTGCTGTTCCTCGCACCGGTGCTGCTCGTCGTGCTGGCCGTCCCGGCCCTCGTCGTGGCCGCCGCGGTGTTCGGCGACCCCAGGCTGTCCGTGGGGCAGTGCGTACGCAACGAGGGCAACTGGGTCGAGCAGGAGCTGGAGGTCGAGTCCTGCACCTCGTCCCGCGCCCGGTTCCGGGTCACCGAGCGCCTGGACGCGCCCGGTGCGCACTGCGCCCCGGGCGACTACATCTCCGACCCGAAGTACAGCCGGAACGATTTCACCACCTTCTGCCTCACCCCGCTGGGCTGAAGCGCGCGTCACGGGGTACGGGGTACGGGGCGTTGTGCCCGCACCCCGTACCCCGCCCGTCCCGTGGGCCCGCCGGCTAGCGGATCGGCATGCCGGAGATCGTGCGGGCGATCACCAGGCGCTGGATCTCGCTGGTGCCCTCGAAGATCGTGTAGATGGCGCTGTCGCGGTGCATGCGCTCCACCGGGTACTCACGGGTGAAGCCGTTGCCGCCGAGGATCTGGACCGCCTGGGCGGTGACCTTCTTGGCGACCTCGCTCGCGAAGAGCTTCGACATCGAGCCCTCCGCCGACTCGAACGGCCGGCCCGCCACCGCCATCCAGGACGCGCGCCACACCAGCAGCCGGGCCGCGTCGATCTGCGTGCGCATGTCGGCGAGCTGGAAGGCCACGCCCTGGTTGTCGATGATCGGGCGGCCGAACTGGGTACGGGTCTTCGCGTAGTCGAGGGCCACCTCGTACGCCGCGCGCGCGGTACCGACGGCCATCGCGCCGACCGCCGGCCGGGAGGCCTCGAAGGTGGCCATGGCCGCGTTCTTCACCCGCTCGCCGCCGCCGCTGCGGGCGCGCTCGTGGGCCCGGGCGAGGCGCTCGTCCAGCTTCTCCTTGCCGCCGAGCAGGCAGGAGCCGGGGATCCGTACGTCTTCCAGCACCACCTCGGCGGTGTGCGAGGCGCGGATGCCGTGCTTCTTGAACTTCTGCCCCTGGGACAGGCCGGGGGTGTTCGGCGGGACGATGAAGGAGGCGTGTCCCTTGGTCCCCAGCGCGGGATCGACGACCGCGACCACGATGTGGACGTTGGCGATGCCGCCGTTCGTCGCCCAGGTCTTGGTGCCGTTGAGCACCCACTCGTCCTTGGCCTGGTCGTAGACCGCCCGGGTGCGCATCGAGCCCACGTCGGAGCCGGCGTCCGGCTCGGAGGAGCAGAAGGCGGCGACCTTCACGTCGTCCGGGGTCCCGTACATCTGCGGGATCCAGGTGCCGATCTGCTCCTCGGTGCCGTTGGCGACGACGCCGATGGCCGCGAGTCCGGTGCCGACGATGGACAGCGCGATGCCCGCGTCGCCCCAGAAGAGCTCCTCCATCGCCATCGGAATGCCGAGGCCGGTCGGGTCGAAGAACTGCTGGGCGTAGAAGTCCAGCGAGTAGATGCCGACCTTGGCGGCCTCCTGGATGACGGGCCAGGGAGTCTCTTCGCGCTCGTCCCATTCCGCGGCGGCGGGACGCATCACATCGGCGGCGAAGCCGTGGATCCAGTCCCGCACCTGCTTCTGGTCGTCGTTCAGCTCCATGGTGAACTCCGCCATGTCCCCTCCACCTGTCTGTACTCGTCCCTGCGGAAGTTACTAGCGGTAACCTACGCGAAGGCCACAGTCTGTTACCGGTGAGTAAGCACTGTCAAGCACCGTCTGCACCGGCCACGAAGCCGGACGGGGTGACCTCCGATTCGATCGACGGGGTGTGCGGGGTGTTACGTTGCGTGGGCGTCACGCACATCGCAAGGGCGGGGAGAGAAACACGTCATGGAGACCACTCAGCAGGCCGGCGAACCGGGAGCGGCCGAACGCCGCCGGCGGGAGCTGCTCGAAGCCGCCGACCGGGTCGTGCTCAGGGACGGCCCCAAAGCCTCCATGAACGCGATCGCGGCGGAGGCCGGCATCACCAAGCCCATCCTCTACCGGCACTTCGGGGACAAGGCGGGCCTCTACCAGGCCCTCGCCGTCCGCCACACCGACGCCCTGCTCGACTCTCTGCGGGCCGCGCTCGACGCCCCCGCCGAGCGGCGCCGCCGGGTGGAGGCGACCCTCGACACCTATCTTGCCGCCATCGAGGCCCGCCCGCAGGTCTACCGCTTCCTCATGCACCCGGCCGAGGACTCCCACAGCGCCGAACGCGGCTTCGACGTCGGCCTGCACTCGGCCCCGCTGCTGCGCAGGCTCGGCGAGGAGCTGGCCGAGGTGATCGGCGAACGCGTGGACCTCGGCCCGGGGGGCGAACGCCTCGCCCGGATCTGGGGCCACGGCATCGTCGGCATGATGCACGCGGCCGGCGACTGGTGGCTGGGCGAACGGCCCTGCGAGCGCGCGGACCTGGTCGCGGGCCTCACCGACCTCCTCTGGGGCCGCCTGGCCACCGCCGGCAACCGCGTAGACGGCCCGGGCTTCTAGGTTCCCCCCTCGCCGAGGGCGCTTCCCGGCTCCGCCGGGCCATTGCATCCTCACCGAGGGCGTTATCAGGGCCTAGGCCGGGCAAATCCAGCCCCTCCGGCGTTTGAGGAGCGGGGTCTGGGGCGGAGCCCCAGGAACCCGGCTCCGCCGGGCACCGGGCTCTGCCCGGACCCGCGCCTCAAACGCCGGCGAGGCTGGATTTGGCCCGGCGCAGCCGAAGAGGGGGCTTGGCGGGCGAGGACCAGGCGGCCTTGCGGATGGCGCGCCGCAGGCGACGGGCTCGGAGGCCGGTCACGCGGTCCGCGTACACGGTCCCGTCCAAGTGGTCGCACTCGTGCTGCAGGCACCGCGCGAAGAACCCCGTCCCGGAGATCCGGACGGCCGTCCCGTCCGACGTGACGCCCTCCACCACCGCGTGGTCGAAGCGGACCGTGCCCGCCTCCAGCCCCGGCAGGGACAGGCAGCCCTCCGGCCCCAGGAACTCGTCCCCGTCGGCCGTCACCAGCCGCGGGTTGACGATGTGCCCGACGTGGCGGACGTCCTCGTCGTCGGGGCAGTCGTAGACGAACACCCGCTGTCCGACGCCGATCTGGTTCGCCGCGAGCCCGACGCCCTCGGCGGCGTACATCGTGGCGAACATGTCCTCGATGAGCCGGTCGAGTTCCGGGCCGAATTCGGTGACGTCCGCGCACGCGGAGTGGAGCACCGGATCACCCAGCAGGCTCATGGTGCGGACGAGGCCGGAGGTACCGGGGATGGGGCGCTGTCGCATGGCCTCAAGCCTACGACGGGCGACTATATGAGGAGATCCGCGGCGGGGCGGGGGCGCCGCGGTCAAGGCTCCGGCCGGTACTGGATAGGCTGGGGCCGACCGACGCAAGGAGGACAAGGGACGATGGCAGGCAACACGGAGCCGCTTTCGCCGCGGGCCAAGCTGGCCGTGACGGCGGGCAAGGCCGCGGCGGCGGTGTCGCGGGCCGCGGGACGCGGAAGCGGATCGGTGATCGGTGGCAAGGTCGCACTCAGGCTCGACCCCGATCTTCTCGGCGCGCTGGCGCAACATCTCGATGTCGTCCTCGTCTCCGCGACGAACGGCAAGACCACGACGACCCGACTGATCGCGGAGGCCCTGCGGGCCAGCGGTCCGGTCGTCTCCAACGCCCTCGGCGCCAACATGCCGGCCGGCATCACCTCGGCGCTGGCAGGCGGCTCGGACGCCAAGTACGGCGTCATCGAGGTCGACGAGAAGTACCTGGCCGGAGTGGCCCGGGACGTCACCCCCAAGGTGATCGCCCTGCTCAACCTCTCCCGCGACCAGCTGGACCGCGCCGCCGAGACCCGCATGCTCGCGGAGAAGTGGCGCGAGGGGCTCCAGGGCTCCAAGGCGGTCATCGTCGCCAACTGCGACGACCCGCTGATCGTGTGGTCCGCCTCCTCCTCCCAGAACGTGGTGTGGGTCGCGGCCGGCCAGGAGTGGAAGGACGACGCCTGGTCGTGCCCCTCCTGCGGCGGTGTCATGCAGCGTCCGGGCGACGACTGGTTCTGCGGCGAGTGCGGATTCCGGCGCCCGACCCCGACCTGGGTGCTCTCCGGCGACCACGTCCTGGACCCGCACGGCTCGGCCTGGCCGATCCACCTCCAGCTGCCCGGCCGCGCCAACAAGGCCAACGCCGCCACCTCGGCGGCCGTGGCCGCCGTCTTCGGCGTTCCGCCGCAGGTCGCACTGGAGCGGATGTACCAGGTTCAGGCCGTCGCCGGCCGCTACGACGTGGTGAGCTTCCAGGGCCGTGAGCTGCGGCTGCTGCTCGCGAAGAACCCGGCGGGCTGGCTCGAAACGTTTTCGCTGATCGATCCCCCGCCGACCCCGGTGATCCTCTCGGTGAACGCGCGCGGTGCCGACGGCACCGACACCTCCTGGCTGTGGGACGTGGACTACCCGCGGCTGGCCGGTCACCCGATCTTCGTGATCGGTGACCGCAAGCTGGACCTCGCGGTCCGCCTGGAGGTCGCGGGCCTGGACTTCCGGGTGTGCGACACCCTCGACGAGGCCGTGCAGCTCGCGCCGCCCGGACAGATCGAGCTGATCGCCAACTACACCGCCTTCCAGGACGTGCGCCGCCGCGTCGGCAACTAGTACCCATAAAGGACAAGAGCATGAGCGACAACAGCCTGCGTCTGGTGTGGGTCTACCCCGACCTGCTGAGCACGTACGGAGACCAGGGCAACGCCCTCGTGGTGGAGCGCCGGGCGCGCCAGCGCGGCCTGGACGTGCAGCGCGTGGACGTGCGCAGCGACCAGCCGATCCCCACCTCGGGCGACATCTACCTGATCGGCGGTGGCGAGGACCGGCCGCAGCGTCTGGCCGCGGAGCGCCTGCTGCGCGACGGCGGCCTGGAGCGGGCCGTCTCGAACGGGGCGATCGTCTTCTCCGTCTGCGCCGGGTACCAGATCCTCGGCAAGGAATTCGTCAACGACCAGGGGCAGCGTCAGGAGGGCCTCGGCCTGCTGGACGTCGTCACCCTGCGCGGTGAGGGCGAGCGGTGCGTCGGCGACGTCCTCGCGGACATCGACCCGCGGCTGGGTCTGCCGCAGCTGACGGGCTTCGAGAACCACCAGGGCGTGACCCACCTCGGCCCGACGGCCAAGGCGTTCGCCCGGGTGACCATGGGCCGTGGCAACGGCACCGGTGACGGCACCGAAGGCGCGTACAACGACACGGTGTTCGGCACGTACATGCACGGTCCCGTGATGGCCCGCAACCCGCAGATCGCGGACCTGCTGCTGAAGCTGGCCCTCGACGTGAACGCGCTGCCGGCCATAGACGACCGGTGGTACGAGGCGCTGCGCGCGGAGCGCATCGCCGCCGCGACGCAGCCCGCGTAGCGCCTCGCGGACCGCTCATCGGGGCGGCCCCCGCATCATGTGTTCGGCCCGGTTTTCCCTAGGGGGAACCGGGCCGACATCGTTTCGTACGACGAGTACGACCAGCATGTGGAGGATGGTTCAGTCCACCTCTCCACCGCTTGTAGGGTGGCCGTAGTTCCAACCGGACGACGTGGTCCGGTCGTCGGCCCACGTTGCAAAGGTCCGTTCCTGCCATGCGCATAGGTGTGCTCACTTCCGGTGGCGACTGCCCCGGTCTCAACGCCGTCATCCGCTCCGTCGTGCACCGTGCCGTGGTCGACCACGGCGACGAGGTGATCGGCTTCCTCGACGGCTGGAAGGGCCTGCTGGAGGCGGACTACCGCAAGCTCGACCTCGACGCCGTCGGCGGCATCCTCGCCCGCGGCGGCACCATCCTCGGCTCCTCCCGGGTCCAGCCCGCGCACCTGCGCGACGGCGTGGAGCGCGCCCGCGGCCATGTCGCCGACCTCGGCCTCGACGCGATCATCCCGATCGGCGGCGAGGGCACGCTGAAGGCCGCGAACCTGCTCTCGCAGGCCGGTCTGCCCATCGTCGGTGTCCCGAAGACCATCGACAACGACATCGCCTCCACGGACGTCACCTTCGGCTTCGACACCGCCGTCGGCGTGGCCACGGAGGCGCTGGACCGGCTGAAGACCACCGCCGAGTCCCACCAGCGCGTGATGGTCGTGGAGGTCATGGGCCGCCACACGGGCTGGATCGCCCTGCACTCGGGCATGGCGGCCGGCGCGCACGCGATCGTGGTGCCGGAGCGCCCCTTCGACATCGACGAGCTGACGGAGATCGTCGGCGAGCGGTTCTCCGCGGGCAAGCGGTTCGCGATCGTCGTGGTGGCCGAGGGCGCCAAGCCCAAGCCCGGCTCGATGGACTTCGAGGAGCGCGGCAAGGACATCTACGGCCACGAGCGGTTCGCCGGCATCGGCAACCGGCTCGCCGTGGAGCTGGAGAACCGCCTGGGCAAGGAGGCCCGGCCGGTGATCCTGGGTCACGTCCAGCGTGGCGGCACGCCCACCGCGTACGACCGGGTCCTGGCGACCCGCTTCGGCTGGCACGCCGTGGAGGCCGCGCACCGCGGCGAGTTCGGCATGCTGACCGCGCTGCGCGGGACGGACATCGTGATGGTGCCGCTCTCCGAGGCGACCTCGACCCTCAAGACGGTGCCGTCCGAGCGCTACGACGAGGCGCAGACCGTTCTGTGACGTCCCCTTCCGTGACGCCCCTTTTGTGACAGGCCGCCCCCGCGCGCACGAGTGCTCGGGGGCGGCACTACTGTGGTGGGGCATCACGGTCAAGGGAGTGAACAGATGGATCACAGCGGGCACGGCATGGACATGCACATGGACATGGACCTGCCTCCGTTCACTCTCGGGCGCGGACTGGAGTTCTCCTTCGACGCCTTCTTCCTGATCGGCTCGCTGGTCGGGCTCGCCCTGTACGGGTGGGGCGTGCTGCGGCTGCGCCGGCGCGGGGACTCCTGGCCGCTGGGCCGGACCATCGCCTTCACCGTGGGCGTGCTGACCGTGATCCTCGTGATGTGCACGAAGCTGAACGACTACGGCATGGTCATGTTCAGCGTGCACATGGTCCAGCACATGGTGATCAGCATGGTCACCCCGATCCTGGTGCTGCTGGGCGCCCCGGTGACGCTGGCGCTGCGTGCGCTGCCGCCCGCCGCCCGCGGTCGCAAGGGGCCGCGCGAGCTGCTGCTGAAGCTGCTGCACAGCCGGTACATGAAGGTGGTCACCCACCCGGCCTTCACGATCCCGATGTTCATCGCGAGCCTGTACGCCCTGTACTTCACCCCGCTCTTCGACTTCCTGATGGAGAGCCGGACCGGGCACATCGCGATGATGGTCCACTTCCTCGCGGTCGGCCTCATCTTCTTCTGGCCGATCATGGGCATCGACCCGGGTCCGCACCGGCCGGGCTATGTCATGCGGATGCTGGAACTGTTCGCGGGCATGCCCTTCCACGCCTTCTTCGGCATCGCCCTGATGATGGCGAGCCAGCCGATGATCAAGACGTACGCGAACCCGCCGGCATCCCTCGGCATCGACCCCCTGCTCGACCAGCAGTGGGGCGGCGGCATCGCCTGGGCGTTCAGCGAGATCCCCTCGGTGCTGGTCCTGATCGCCCTCGTCTACCAGTGGTACCACTCCGAGCAGCGGGCCGCGCGGCGCTCCGACCGGGCCGAGGACCGCAGTGGTGACAAGGAGCTGGCGGCGTACAACGCGTATCTCGCCTCGCTCCAAGCGCGTGGCCAGTAGCGCGACACCGCCTTCGCGCGCGACCATGGGGCATGACCGGATCCGTTAAGGCGATGGCTGTCATGACCTTCGCCGCTCTGGTGGCCGTCGCCACGTATTCCGTGGCCCTGGGCAGCAACGGCTGGCTGTGGTTCGGCTGGGTGGTGCTGGGGCTGCTGACCGCCGGGATGGCCGCCACACGCAATGTCTGAGTAAGGTCCCCTCCGCCCCCTGCATCCCGTGGCTCACCGTCCGTAAAATGGCTGTGACAACGGGATATCGACAGGAGCGGCCTGGTGTTCTACCACTTGCTCAAGCACGTGTTGCTCGGCCCCCTGCTGCGGCTGCTGTTCAGACCCCGGATCGAGGGTCTGGAGAACATCCCGGCCGAGGGTGCGGCGATCGTCGCGGGCAATCACCTGTCCTTCTCCGACCACTTCCTGATGCCCGCCATCCTCAAGCGGCGGATCACCTTCCTGGCGAAGGCCGAGTACTTCACCGGTCCCGGGGTCAAGGGCCGGCTCACCGCCGCCTTCTTCCGCAGCGCCGGCCAGATCCCCGTGGACCGGTCGGGCAAGGACGCCGGGCAGGCCGCCCTGCGCGAGGGGCTGGCGGTGCTGGCCAAGGACGAGCTGCTGGGCATCTACCCGGAGGGGACGCGCTCGCACGACGGCCGGCTCTACAAGGGCAAGGTGGGGGTGGCGGCGATGGCCCTGGGCGCCGGGGTGCCCGTGGTGCCCTGCGCGATGGTCGGCACCTTCGAGATCCAGCCGCCCGGGAAGAAGATCCCGAAGATCCGGCGGGTGACGATCCGTTTCGGTGAGCCGCTGGAGTTCTCCCGGTACGCCGGGATGGAGGGCGAGCGGGCGGTCCTGCGGGCGGTCACCGACGAGATCATGTACGCGATCCTCGGACTGTCCGGCCAGGAGTACGTCGACCGGTACGCGGCCGAGGTCAAGGCCGAGGAGGAGGAACAGCGGAAGAAGGCCCGGCGCACCGCGCGCTGAGCCTTCTCCCGCTCGTCCTGGCCGGTCCCGCCCGTCCTTAACGGACGGCGGGGAGCTCCTCCGGCGCCGGGAGGACCGAGGACTCGGCCGGGGCGTCGGAGGACAGGGACTTCGCCGCGGCCGGGGCCGGGGCCACGGGGGTGGCGTGCGGGGTGCACGTCACGTCCTTGGCGTCGACCTTGCCGGTGAGCAGGTAGCTGTCCACCCGGGTGTTGATGCAGGGGTTCACCAGGCTGGTGACGCCGTGCGAGCCCGCGCCCTTCTCGGTGATCAGCCGCGAGCCGGCGAGGCGGCGGTGCAGCTCGACCGCGCCCTTGTACGGGGTGGCGGCGTCGCGCTCGGACTGGACGATCAGTACGGGCGGCAGCCCGTGCTTGGCGCCGACCGCGATCGGGGTGCTCTGCTTGGCCTTCCAGGTCGCGCAGGGGAGGTTCATCCACGCGTTGGACCAGGTCAGGAACGGGTACTTCTGGTGCAGCTTGGTGTTGTCCCGGTCCCACTTGGACCAGCTGGTGGGCCACTTCGCGTCGGCGCACTCGACGGCGGTGTAGACGGCGTTGCCGTTCTCCGACGCCGCGTTGCCCTTGGTGTCCGTCATGTCCGGGGCGATGGCGTCGACGAGTGCCTGCTGGTCACCGGCCTCGTACGCGGCCCAGGTCTGGGCGACGGGAACCCAGGAGGAGTCGTAGTACGGGGCGCCCTGGAAGAAGCCGATGAGCTCGGCCGGGCCGACGATCCCGCCGAGCGGGTTGGCCTTGGCCTTGGCGCGCAGCTTCTGGTAGCGGGCCTCGACCTTGGCGCGGGTGTCGCCGAGGTGGAAGACGGCGTCGTTCTTGGCGACCCAGTCCTGCCAGTCGTTCCAGCGCATCTGGAAGGCGACGTCCTGGCCGAGGTTGGCCTCGTACCAGATGTTGTCCTGCGACGGGTCCACCACGCTGTCGACGATCATGCGGCGCACGTGGGTCGGGAAGAGGGTCGCGTAGACCCCGCCCAGGTAGGTGCCGTAGGAGACGCCGAGGTAGTTCAGCTTCTTCTCGCCGAGGCCGGCCCGGATCACGTCGAGGTCGCGCGCGGTGTTCGGCGTGGTCATGTGCGGCAGCATCTCGCCGCTGCGCTCCTTGCAGCCGTCCGCGTACTCGGCGGCGAGCTTGCGCTGGGCGCGCTTGTCGGCCTCGGAGTCCGGGACCGGGTCCGCCTTCGGGGCCTTGACGAACTCCTGCGGGTCTATGCAGGAGATCGGCGCCGAGTGGCCGACGCCGCGGGGGTCGAAGCCCACGAAGTCGTAGGCCTTGGAGGTGTTGACCCACAGCGGGCTCTTGGTGGTGACGCGGCGCGGGAAGCGCATGCCGGAGCCACCGGGGCCGCCGGGGTTGTAGACGAGCGCGCCCTGGCGCTCCTCCTTGGTCCCCGTGCTGCCGATCCGGTCGACGGCGATGTCGATGGTCTTGCCGTACGGCTTCGCGTAGTCGAGCGGGACCTTCACCCAGCCGCACTGGATGGGCTTCTCGAAGCCCCAGTCCGCCGGGCAGTCCTTCCAGTCGATCCCGGTGCGGGCGGCGCGGGCGGCGGCGATCTGAACGCCCAGTGCCTCCGGCAGCCTGCCGTCGCTGCCGGCCGAGGCCGCCGCGGCCGGCGGGGCCAGCAGCAGGCTCGCCGCGAGTGTGCCGGTGATCAGTGTGGCGGCGCTCCCCAGCGCCGCGTTGCGTATCACGTGGTTGTTCCCCCTGCGTCAGGTGCCGCCGTGGGCGGCCGGGTTGGTCGGGTTCGGTCGTCGGCGTGCAGGGGGATCCTGTCGTCTGACCGGGACCCGGCGACAGGGCCGGATCGACTTCTTTGCCAACCCGATAACCGGAAAGGCGTGTACCGCTGAGCGGTGCCTGTTGCGTCCCGCTTTCACCACCCGTACGTACGGCAGGCCTCGTCGAGCAGCTCGCGCACCAGCAGGGCGTCCGCGGCCAGGACCGTCACCAGGACGGCCGGGCCGGCCAGCGGCGTCACCGCGGCGAACTCCCCCAGGACCGCCGCGGCGGGCGGATCCTCGGCGAATGCGGGTTCCACGACGAGGAGTTGGCCGAGCGCCCGGTACCCGGCCAGGCCCGCCGGGCCGTCCCAGCCGCCGGGAGCGCCGGGGCCGCAGGCGAGCTCCTGGTCCAGCAGCGGACGGCCCCCGCGGTCGACGGTGAGGCGGCTGCTCAGCAGGCCCGGAACCTCCCCGGTGCGTCCCAGCACCTGCTCCTCGCGCAGCACCAGCCGTGCCGTGGGGGCCAGTCGGACCCGGGTACGCACCCTCAGGTCGCTGCCGCGCACCGAGACCAGCGGCTCGGGCAGCCACCGTACCGACGCCCCGTCCCCCAGGGTGAGGTGTACGTCGTAGCGCGCGGGCTCGCCGGACCGGCCGGGCAGGGCCAGGGTGGCCGCCGCCGAGGCGAGGGCGAGCTGGGCCCCGGGGCCGGCGGTGGCCTCGACGGTGAGGTGGTCCCCGCCGAGCGGGGCGCTCATCGCGCCGACCAGCATGACCCCGGCCTCGGCGGCCGACGGCGAGCGGGTGCGGCGCAGCGCGAGCGGTCCCTCCCCGGCGAGCAGCGGCAGGGCGGTGCCGCCCCGCCCGTCGGCGACGGCGTGGATGCGGGCGGTGGCCCGCAGGCCCGCCGGGGGCGTCCGGGGTGGCGGCGCCGTATCGGTGGTGGTCGCGGCGCTCACCGCGAGGACCAGGCGGCGATCCGCTCGCGGACCCAGGCGGCCACCGGGCCGACCCCCTCGGGGCCGCGCAGCGACTGGAAGGCGACGGGGAGTTCGCCGCGCTGCGCGGCGGCGTCACGGGCCATCCGGTCGAGGTCGGAGCCGACGTGGGGGGCGAGGTCGGTCTTGTTGACGACGAGCAGGTCGGCGGTGGTGACGCCGGGGCCGCCCTTGCGGGGGATGTCGTCCCCGCCGGCCACGTCGATGACGAAGATCTGGGCGTCGACGAGTCCGCGGGAGAAGGTGGCGGTGAGGTTGTCCCCGCCGGACTCGACGAGGATCAGGTCCAGTCGGCCGTTCTCCCGGAAGGCGTCCTCCAGCTCCTCCACGGCCTCCAGGTTCGCGGAGATGTCGTCGCGGATGGCGGTGTGCGGGCAGGCCCCGGTCTCGACGGCGGTGATCCGCTCGGGCGGCAGGACGGCCTCGCGGAGCAGGAACTCGGCGTCCTCGCGGGTGTAGATGTCGTTGGTGACGACGGCCATGGACAGTTCGGTGCGCAGCGCGCGGCACAGGGCGGCGACGGTGGCGGTCTTGCCGGAGCCGACAGGTCCGCCGAGTCCGATGCGCAGGGCCCGCCGGGTGCCGTCGGGCCGCAGGGGATCGGCGCTGTGGGTGTGCCGGTGGGGGTAGGTCACGGCATGGTCGAGGTGCATGGGGGGGTCTCCTTCAGGGGATTCAGGAAGCGAAGAGGCGTACCGGCCAGTCGGCATGGACCTCCGCCGAAATGTCCAGCAGCGGCGAGGAGGCCGCGGGCAGCGCGTCCGGGCCCTTCGAGCGGGCCCGCAGCGCGGCCCGTTCCGCCCGGGCCGCGACGGCGTCGAGCTCGGGTGCGAGCCGGGCCAGCACCCCGCTGGCCTCGAAGGGGTCCAGCCCCAGCAGCCGTACGGTCGCGGTGGCGGGTCCGCCGACGCTCTCGTACGCCGCCACGTGCGCGGCGTCCCCGGGCCCGAGCCCGGCCGCCCGGGCGGTGACGCCGAGCACCACGGGCTGGTGGGCCCCGCGCGGGAACGCCGCGGCCAGGGCTTCCAGTTCGGCGGCGGGCCAGGTGGCCCGGGCGGCGCGCAGGAGCTGCCGCCCGAGCCGCCGGGCCGCGGTGCGCAGCGCCGGCGAGGGGGTACGGGCGTCGGCGGCGGCGTCGAGCACGGCCGGGTCGAGCCCGAGGGCGGCGGCCGCGGCGAGCGCGGCGGCGGTGAGGCCGGCGGTGTGCAGCCGGCCCCGGCAGAAGTCCTCCAGGGTGGCGGCGTCATGGATCCGGCCCGCCTTGCAGGCGGCCTCGGCCCCGCCGGAGTGGGCGTGGCCCCCGGCGGGGAAGCGGCCGTCGGCGAGGACGAGCAGCGCGGCGCGGCTCATCGGCAAGGACCTCGTCTCAGAACAGGAAGTAGCGCTGGGCCATGGGAAGTTCCGCCGCGGGAGCCGGTTCCACGGCCTCCCCGTCGATCGTGACCGTGAAGGTGTCGGCGTCGACCTCGACCCTCGGCATGGCGTCGTTGTTGCGCATGTCGGCCTTGCTCAGCTTGCGGGTGCCCTCGATGGCCACGAACTGCTTTGCCAGTCCCAGCCGTTCGGGCAGTGCGTCGTCGAGCGCGGCCTGCGCGGTGAAGTTCAGGGAGTTGAGGCCGGGGGCGCGGCCGTGGCTGCCGAACATGGGCCGGGGCAGGACGGGCTGCGGGGTGGGGATGGAGGCGTTGGCGTCGCCCATCTGCGCGTAGGCGATCTGGCCGCCCTTGATGACGAGTTCGGGCTTGACCCCGAAGAAGGCCGGGTTCCACAGCACCAGGTCCGCGAGTTTGCCGGTCTCGACCGAGCCGATCTCGCGGGCGAGCCCCTGGGCCACCGCGGGGTTGATCGTGTACTTGGCGACGTAGCGGCGGGCCCGGTGGTTGTCGGCGGGGCCGTCGCCGGGGAGGAAGCCGCGGCGCTTCTTCATCACGTGGGCGGTCTGCCAGGTGCGCAGCACGACCTCGCCGACCCGGCCCATGGCCTGGGAGTCGGAGGAGATGATGGAGATGGCTCCGAGATCGTGGAGGACGTCCTCGGCCGCTATGGTCGAGGGCCGGATCCGCGATTCGGCGAAGGCGAGGTCCTCGGGGACGGCCGGGTTGAGGTGGTGGCAGACCATCAGCATGTCGAGGTGTTCCTCGACGGTGTTGACGGTGTGCGGCCGGGTGGGGTTCGTGGAGCTGGGCAGGATGTTCGGCTCGGAGACCACGGTGATGATGTCGGGCGCGTGCCCGCCGCCCGCACCCTCGGTGTGGTACGAGTGGATGGTCCGCCCTGCGATGGCGGCGAGGGTGTCGGCGACGAATCCGGCCTCGTTGAGCGTGTCGGTGTGGATGGCGACCTGGGCGCCGGTCTCCTCGCACACCGAGAGGCAGGCGTCGATGACGGCGGGGGTGGCCCCCCAGTCCTCGTGGATCTTGAATCCGAGCGCGCCGCCGCGCAGTTGGGAGTGCATCCCCTCGCGGGACATGGTGTTGCCCTTGCCGAGCAGGCCGATGTTGACCGGGTAGGCCTCCAGGGCCGCGAACATCCGGGCCAGGTGCCAGGGCCCGGGGGTGACGGTGGTGGCCTTGCTCCCTTCGGCCGGTCCGGTGCCGCCCCCGACAAGGGTGGTGATCCCGGAGGCGAGCGCCTCCTCGATGACCGTCGGGGAGATGAAGTGCACGTGGGCGTCGATGGCGCCGGCGGTGACGATCTTGCCGTTGCCTGCGATGATCTCGGTCTCGGGGCCGATGACCAGGGCGGGGTCGACCCCGTCCATGGTGTCGGGGTTGCCGGCCTTGCCGATGCCGCAGATCCGGCCGTCGCGGATGCCGAGGTCGGCCTTGACGATGCCCCAGTGGTCGAGGACGACGACCCCGGTGATCACGGTGTCGGGAGCCCCTTCGGCCCGGGTGGTGCGGGCCTGGCCCATGGATTCGCGGATGACCTTGCCACCGCCGAAGACGGCCTCGTCGCCGGCCCGACCGGGACCGCCGCTGAGGTCCCTCTCGATCTCCACGAAGAGGTCGGTGTCGGCGAGCCGGATCCGGTCACCGGCGGTCGGCCCGAAGAGGTCGGCGTACACCTGGCGGGAGAGCTCAGGCATCGAGCGGCCCTCCGGTCTCGCCGCGCAGCCCGGGTACGGTGCGCAGACCCGCGAGCGGTACGAGTTCCACCGCGACCGGGATGCCCGGCTCGAAGCGGACGGCCGTGCCGGCGGCGACGTTGAGCCGGAGCCCGCGGGCGGCCGGGCGGTCGAATTCGAGGCCCGGGTTGGCCTCGGCGAAGTGGTAGTGGGATCCGACCTGGACCGGCCGGTCGGCCGCGTTGAGCACGGTGAGACGGGTGACGGGACGGCCCTCGTTGAGGGGTACCGGGCCGTCCCCGTAGGCGATTTCGCCGGGGATCATGCGGGGGTACTCCGTTTCAGACGATCGGGTCGTGGACCGTGACGAGTTTGGTGCCGTCCGGGAAGGTCGCTTCGACCTGGACGTCGTGGATCATCTCGGGGATCCCCTCCATGACCTCCGCGCGGGTCAGGACCGTGCGGCCCGAAGCCATCAGCTCGGCCACGGTCCGGCCGTCGCGGGCCCCTTCCAGAAGGTGCGACGTGATCAGCGCGATCGCCTCCGGATGGTTGAGGCGGACCCCGCGCGCCCTTCGCTTCTCGGCCACGTCGGCGGCCACGTGGATGAGCAGTCTCTCCTGCTCGTGCGGTGTCAGTTGCACTCGTATCACCAAGCTTCCGGGACAAGATCAACAAGGGGCGGGGCGACCCTACTGCCCGTCAACACTTTGTTGACCTGCGCATATCCGAACCAAGCGTCTCTTGCCCAACACAGGGAAAGGCTTTCCACCCCGACCACCACCGCTTTACCGGATCATGGATGATCATTGGCGGTCGAACGTGGCCGCCACGCTAAGCGCTGCGCTTTTCCGTTGAGTTAACCCACGTTTCGGGCAGGTACCCGGTTCAACTCCGGTGCCCCGCGGACCCGATTCCGTATACGGCCCCGCACACGGATCCCCCATCGAGGAGACAGATGTTCGTCAACCCCGTCCGGCACATCACCTTCGACGCCCTCGACCCCTACCGGGTCGCCGAGTTCTGGTCCGCGGTGACCGGGTTCACGATGCATCCCGACGACGTGGAGGGGGACGACGAGATCATGCTGGAGCCCGGCCTGTCCGGCGTACCGGGCCTGCTGTTCATCCGGGTCCCGGACGGCAAGTCCGTCAAGAACCGGGTCCACTTGGACATCCAGCCGCCCACCGGCACCCGGGACGAGACCGTCGAGCGCCTGATCGGGCTCGGCGCGAAGCTCGTGGACGACCGCCGCGACCCGGACGGCGTCGCGGGCTGGGTCGTGCTCGCCGACCCCGAGGGCAACGAGCTGTGCATCGAGCGCAGTGCGGCCGAACGCGGCCTCGCCTGAGCGGGTCCCGGTCCAGGCCCGGATTCGGGTCCGGGTCCCTTTCCAGACCCCGTTCCACGTCCCGTTCCAGGTCCCGTTCCAGGTCCCGTTCCAGGTCCCGTTCCAGGTCCCGTTCCAGGTCGTCCGCGTGCGGGCTCGGGCGGGTCCCGGCAGGTCAGTAGCCGGTGGCGCTCCGCGCCGGGGCCCCGACACTCCAGGGCAGCGCGATCCACACCGTCTTGCCGCCGTCCTCGGTCGGGGCGACCGAGAGCCGGCCGCCCGCCTCCGCCGTCAGCCAGCGGATGATGACCATGCCCCGGCCGTTGTCCTGCTGGACGGCGGCCGGGAGCCGCTTGGGCCAGCGCGGGTGGCTGTCGGTCACCCCGACGCGCAGCCACTCCTGGCGCTCCAGCCGGACGTCGACGGTGAAGGTGGGCGACTGGCCGAAGGTGTGCTGTACGGCGTTGGTGGCGAGCTCCGAGACGATCAGCCGGACGCTGTCGGCGGTGTCGGCGTCATCGGGGAGTCCCCATTCGCTCAGCACCTCCGCGACGTAGCGTCGGGCAGTGGCGACCGAGGCGGGATCGCTCGGCAGAGTGACGGATGCTTCCTGGTGATCTGCCATGGCGACGGTCCCTTTCCCACCGGGGCGAAAAGCCCCGGATCTGTGCTGGACGCCAGAGTGCCACCCATCGTGCCGTCACATCTGCCTTTCCCCCAAGATATGCATATATCTGTCGCTCGATGCGGTGAACTCTGCTACGGAAGAGCGTATTTGGACGGCAGACTGGTGCGAGCTGTGCCGGTGGAAGGAGGCGGGTGTGCAGCACGGTCCCGCGGTGCGCCGACGCAAGCTCGGCGAGGAACTGCGTGCCCTGCGCGACCGGTCCGGACTCACCAGTGGTGAGGCGGCCCGGATCATGGGATGGCACCAGTCGAAAATCAGCCGCATCGAGACAGGCCGCAGCGGTGTGAAGCCGGAGGACATCCGGCTCCTCCTCGACGCCTACGGGGAGATCGTGAGCCCCGAGCAGCGCGCGCTGCTGGAGGCGCTTTCGGCCTCGGCCGCCGGCCCCGGTCCGGCGGGCGACACCGGGCGCGGCCGCCAGTGGTGGCACGACTACCGGGGGCTGCTGCCGCAGGAGTACCGGGACTTCATCAGCCTGGAGGCCGGGGCCAGGTCGGCCCGCACCGTGGAGCTGTCCGTGGTGCCGGGGCTGCTGCAGACCCCCGGGTACGCGCGGGCCGTGACCCGGGCCGCGCTGGGCGGGCTGCCGGAGCCGAAGGTGGACGCGCTGGTCGACGTACGGCTGGCCCGGCAGTCGGTACTGCGGGCCGATCCCCCGCTGGAGCTGAGCGCCGTACTGGACGAGGCGGTGCTGCGCCGGCAGATCGGCGGGCCCGGGGTGATGGCCGAGCAGTTGCGGCACCTGGCGGAGGTGTCGAAGCTGCCTCAAGTGCGCCTGCAGGTACTTCCGTTCAGCGTCGGAGGGCATCTCGGCCTGACCGGACCGTTCGTTATTTTTTCATTTCCGGACATCGCTGATCTGGATGTGGTGGTACTCGACCATTTGACGAGTAGCCTCTATCTGGAGCGGAAGGAAGACCTTGAGGCGTACGGCGCCGCGTTCCGCACCATCCAGGCGCACGCCCTCCCGCCCCAGGACTCGTCGGATCTCATCAGCTCACTCGCTGACGACGCGTAAGGAGGCACCCCCGTGTCCGCAACCCCCTTATCCACCAGCGGACTTCTGATCAGCGCGCGGTGGCGGCGGAGCAGCCGTAGCACCGGAATGAACAACTGCGTGGAAGCGGCCGTCCTGGACGGCGGCCTGCTCGCCGTCCGTGACTCCAAGCGGACGGACGGCCCGGCCGTGCTCTTCACCGGGCCCGCCTGGACCGGCTTCCTCGCCTCGGTACGGGCCGACGCGCACGCGTAGCCCCGTCCGGGACCACCCGGGAAACGCCCAGCACACGGGAAACGCCCAGGACCCCGGCCGATACGGCCTACCGGCCCTGGCCGTCCGTGGCTCCCGCGGGTGCGGTCGCCAGGATCGTCGCGACCGCCCGATCGATCTCGTCCCCCGTGAGATCGGCCCGGGCGGTCAGCCGCAGCCGGGAGATGCCGTCCGGCACCGACGGCGGACGGAAGCACCCCACGGACAGTCCCGCCTCGCGGCAGTCGGCGGCCCAGCGCAGTGCCGCCGACGCCGACGGGGCCCGTACCGACACCACGGCCGCGTCCGGCCGGGCCGCGGTCAGGCCGGACGCGGTGAGCCGCCCGTACAGCTGGGCGGCCACCTCGCGGGCACGGTCCGCGCGCTCCGGTTCCCGCTGGAGCAGGCGCAGGCTCGCCAGCGCCGCCCCGGCGGCGGCCGGGGCCAGTCCGGTGTCGAAGATGAAGGTGCGGGCGGTGTTGACCAGGTGCCTGATCACCTTGGCCGGGCCGAGCACGGCTCCGCCCTGGCTGCCCAGGGACTTCGAGAGGGTCAGGGTGGCGACCACGTACGGCGCGCCCGCGAGCCCGGCCGCGTGCAGCGCGCCGCGACCGCCCGCGCCCAGCACGCCCAGCCCGTGGGCGTCGTCGACGAGCAGGGCGGCGCCCTCGTCCCGGCAGGCGGCGGCGTACTCCGCCAGCGGGGCGGCGTCCCCGTCCACGGAGAACACCGAATCGCTGACCAGCAGCGCGCGGCCCTCGTGCGAGGCGAGCGTCTTGCGTGCGGTGTCCGGGTCGGCGTGCGGGACCACGGCCGTCTCGGCGCGCGAGAGCCGGCAGCCGTCGACGATCGAGGCATGGTTCCCGGCGTCGGACACGACCAGCGTGCCCCGCCCGCTGAGCGCGGTGACGGCGGCGAGGTTGGCCGCGTAGCCGGAGGACAGGACGAGCGCGGCCTCGAAGCCGCAGAAGGCGGCGAGTTCCCGCTCCAGCTCGGTGTGGAGCTCGGTCGTACCCGTCACCAGCCGCGAACCGGTGGCTCCGGCGCCCCAGCGCTCGGCCGCCTCCTGCGCCCCGCGGACGGTCTCGGGGTGCCGGGACAGGCCGAGGTAGTCGTTGCTCGCGAGGTCCAGCAGCGGCGACGCCGGCGGCCGCGGGCGCAGCGTGCGGACGAGGCCGGCCTCCTCCCGCGCGCGCTCCGCGTCGTCGATCCACGCGAAGACGTCCACCGGGTCGGGAGTGAGCTCGGGCATCGGCACGTCCTCGTGTTTTGTCGGCAGTCCACAGACCTGCCCCGACCCTAGCTCGCGTGACCGCTGCGCCAGGTGTGGTGATACACACACACCCATCCGGCCATGTTGTGCGATCTCTCCTTGGCCGGGAGCGGGGGTGTGGTCCAGGATCGGGTTCATGGACCTGCTGAACACCCTGGTGGACAAGGGGCTGCGGCGAGAGCTGCCGACCCGCGAAGAAGCGCTCGCCGTACTGGCGACTTCTGACGACGAACTGCTCGACGTGGTGGCCGCGGCCGGCAAGGTGCGCCGCCAGTGGTTCGGCCGTCGGGTCAAGCTGAACTACCTGGTCAACCTGAAGTCGGGCCTGTGCCCGGAGGACTGCTCCTACTGTTCCCAGCGCCTGGGGTCGACGGCCGGCATCCTCAAGTACACGTGGCTGAAGCCCGAAGAGGCCTCCCAGGCCGCCGCCGCCGGTGTCGCGGGCGGCGCGAAGCGGGTCTGCCTGGTCGCCAGCGGCCGCGGGCCGACGGACCGGGACGTGGACCGCGTCGGCAAGACGATCGCGGCGATCAAGGAGCAGAACGAGGGCGTCGAGGTCTGCGCGTGCCTCGGCCTGCTCTCGGACGGCCAGGCGGAGCGACTGCGGGACGCGGGCGCGGACGCCTACAACCACAACCTGAACACGTCCGAGGCGACGTACGGACAGATCACCAAGACCCACACCTACGCCGACCGCGTCGACACCGTGCAGAAGGCGCACGGCGCCGGTCTGTCCGCGTGCTCCGGTCTGATCGCCGGTATGGGCGAGAGCGACGAGGACCTGGTCGACGTCGTCTTCTCGCTGCGCGAGCTGGACGCGGACTCGGTGCCGGTCAACTTCCTGATCCCGTTCGAGGGCACGCCGCTGGCCAAGGAGTGGAACCTCACCCCGCAGCGCTGCCTGCGCATCCTGGCGATGGCGCGGTTCGTCTGCCCCGACGTCGAGGTCCGCCTCGCCGGCGGCCGCGAGGTCCACCTGCGCTCGATGCAGCCGCTGGCCCTGCACATCGTCAACTCGATCTTCCTCGGCGACTACCTGACCAGTGAGGGCCAGGCCGGTCAGGCCGACCTCGACATGATCGCGGACGCCGGTTTCGAGGTGGAGGGCGCCGGTACGTCGACCCTTCCCGCGCACCGCTCCGACGTCGCGGCCGCCGCCACCGGCGGGGGCTGCGGTTCGAACGGCGGCGCCTCGCTCTGCGGTTCGGGCGCGCCCGCCGAGGGCGAAGCCGCGGGCTGCGGCTCCGCGTGCGGCGGCTGCTCCGGCCACGCGCCGGCGGACGAGGCACCCGTACCGGTCCAGGCCGAGGCCGGCGAGGTCCGCCCGGAGCTGGTCGCGGTCCGCCGACGCGGCGCGGGGACGGACATCGCCCCCAATGCCTGATCAGCATGGACCGCTGGCCACCGGCGCGAAACTGCTCGCGCTGGACCGGCAGCACGTCTGGCACCCGTACGGCCCGATGCCCGGGCGGCAGGAGCCGCTGATCATCGCCTCCGCCTCGGGGGTACGGCTGCGGCTCGCCGACCCGTCCCAGGGACACGGTCACGAAGAGCTGGTCGACGGCATGTCCTCCTGGTGGTCGGCGATCCACGGCTACAACCACCCGGTGCTCAACGAGGCCGCCACCGCGCAGCTCGGTCTGATGTCGCACGTGATGTTCGGCGGGCTCACCCATGAGCCCGCCGTCCGGCTCGCCGCGAAGCTCGTCGAGATCACCCCGCCGGGGCTGGAGCACGTCTTCCTCTCCGATTCGGGCTCGGTGTCCGTCGAGGTCGCGGTCAAGATGTGCCTGCAGTACTGGCGTTCGCTGGGCCGGACGGGCAAGACCCGGCTGATGACCTGGCGCGGCGGCTACCACGGGGACACCTGGCAGCCGATGGCGGTCTGCGACCCCGACGGCGGAATGCACGAGCTGTGGCAGGGTCACCTGCCGCGGCAGGTCTTCGCGGACGCGCCGCCCTCCGGTTTCGACACGCCCGTGGACCCGGCGTACGCCGACCACCTGCGCGCGACGGTCTCGGCGCACGCGGACGAGCTGGCCGCGGTCATCGTGGAGCCGGTGGTGCAGGGCGCGGGCGGTATGCGCTTCCACCACCCCGGCTACCTGCGGGTGCTGCGCGAGCTGTGCGACGAGTACGGGGTCCTGCTGATCCTGGACGAGATCGCCACGGGCTTCGGCCGTACGGGCGCGCTCTTCGCGGCCGACCATGCGGGGATCACCCCGGATGTGATGTGCCTGGGCAAGTCGCTGACCGGTGGTTACCTCACGCTGGCGGCGACCCTGTGCACGGAGCGGGTGGCGAGCGGCATCTCCCAGGGCGAGGTCCCGGTGCTGGCGCACGGGCCGACCTTCATGGGCAACCCGCTGGCCACGGCCGTGGCCCTGGCCTCGGTCGAGCTGCTGCTCGGCCAGGACTGGGCGACCGACGTCAAGCGGATCGAGGCGGGGCTGCGCGAGGGCCTGTCGGCCGCGGCCGGCATCCCCGGGGTGAAGGACGTACGCGTCCTGGGCGCCATCGGCGTGGTGCAGCTCGACCATGAGATCGACGTGGTGGCGGCCACCCGGGCGGCGGTGCGGGAGGGCGTGTGGGTGCGCCCGTTCCGGGACCTGATCTACGTGATGCCGCCGTTCGTGACCGGTGACGAGGACGTGGACCGTATCTGCCGTGCGGTGTGCGCGGCGGCGCAGGAAGGCTGAGATGTCCGTACTGATGGTGTCCGGGACGGGTACCGAGATCGGCAAGACGGTGGTCACGTCCGCGATCGCGGCCGCCGCGGTGGCCGCCGGCCGATCGGTGGCGGTGCTCAAGCCGGCACAGACGGGTGTCGGCCCGCAGGAGCCGGGGGACGCCGCGGAGGTGGTCCGGCTGGCCGGTCCCTCCGTCACGGCGGTGGAACTGGTGCGCTATCCGGAGCCCTTGGCCCCGGACACGGCGGCCCGCCGCTCGGGGTTGGCGACGCTGTCCCCTGCAGAGATCGCGGAGGCCGCGCAGCGGCTGTCGCTGGACCACGACCTGGTCCTGGTGGAGGGTGCGGGCGGGCTGCTCGTCCGCTTCGACGAGTCGGGCAACACACTGGCCGACGCGGCCCGCCTGCTCGGCGCGCCGACGCTGATCGTCGCCCAGGCGGGTCTGGGCACGCTCAACTCCACCACCCTCACGGCGGAGGCCCTGCGGGCCCGGGAACTGACCCCGCTGGGTGTGGTGGTCGGCAGCTGGCCGAAGGACCCGGACCTGGCGGCCCGCTGCAACCTGGCGGACCTCACGAAGTCCTCGGGCCTGCCGCTGCTGGGCGCGGTCCCGGAGGCCTCGGGAACCCTCGCACCGGACCGCTTCCGCGCGTCGGCCCCGTCCTGGCTGGCCGCGCCCCTGTCGGGGACCTGGTCGGCGGAATCCTTCCTGTCCACCTGGCCCCCACCCCCCTTCACCCCCGCCGACGCAAACCCCAGCCCCGCCGACCCCAACCCCACCCCCGGCGACCCCAACCCCAGCCCCGCCGGCGCAAACCCCAGCCCCGCCGGCGTTTGAGGCGCGGGGCCCGGGGCGGAGCCCCCAACCCCAGCCCCGCCGGCGTTTGAGGCGCGGGGTCCGGGGCGGAGCCCCGAATCCCTGAGGTGCGGCCGCCCGACCACGGGCGGCCGCACCCACCGGCCCAGGCACAGGCACGGCACCGGCACCGGCACCCGCACCGGCGGCTAGCCGAGCGGCTTGACCCAGCGCGTCCACTGCTCCTGCGGCCGGTAGCCCACCGCGTCCCACACCCGGTGCGCCCGCTCGTTGCGATCGAGCACCATCGCGTCCCCGCGCCGCCCGCCCAGCGCCACGAACCGCTCCTCGGCGGCGGCCAGCAGCGCGGCCCCGATGCCCTGCCTCCGGTACCCGGGGTGCACGGCGAGCCGGTAGAGGTGACAGCGCCACCCGTCGAACCCTGCGATCACCGTGCCGACGAGTTCCCCGTCGCGCCGGGCGAGCAGCAGCGCCCCGGGGTCGCGGTCGTGCAGCCGCTCGACCCCGGCGAGATCGTCGCTGATACTCGTTCCCTCCGCGGCGGTCTTCCAGAACTCCAGAACTGCGCCCAGGTCTGCGGCCGACGCGGAGCCGATATGAAGATCAGTCATGGCCGAATCCCATCATCAGGGCGCGCTCCGCCAAAAGAATGATCCATCCCCTTTGCTCGTCCTTTACCATGTGGTGAAAGGTCCCTCTTGAGTGAAAGGTGTGAGCGTCCGCCCATGGGCGAGCCTCCCAGTCCCCGACACACCCGTTCGCGACATCGCGCGATCCCCCGCCTCCTGGCCGATCATGGGACGGAGGTGATCGACCGATGACCGAGGTGCTCCTGCTCGTCGTGGCACTGGTGCTCTGCATCGTCTGCGGGGTCTTCGTCGCCGCCGAATTCTCGCTGACGACCGTCGAACGCAGCGAGCTCGAACGAGCCGTCGAGCGCGGCGAGCGTGGCGCGGACAGCGCTCTGGCCGCCGTCCGCACCCTGACGTTCCAGCTCTCCGGCGCCCAGCTCGGCATCACCGTCACCGGCCTGGTCATCGGCATGATCTCCAAGCCGTCGATCTCCACCCTGCTCCAGGGCCCCTTCGAGGCCATGGGCCTGTCGGCCGCCACCGCCTCCTCCGCCGCCCTGATCCTCGGCACCGCGCTCTCGACCGTCGTCCTGATGGTCGTCGGCGAGCTGGTGCCCAAGAACTGGGCGATCTCCTCCCCGCTCGCGATCGCCAAGCGCGTGGCGACCATGCAGCGGGTCTTCAGCCGGGCGTTCCGGCCCCTGATCAGCCACCTCAACACCACCGCGAACCACATGGTGCGCCGCTTCGGGCTGGAGCCGGCCGAGGAGCTGGCCTCCGCGCGCACCCCGCAGGAGCTGGTCGCCCTCGCGCGCCACTCGGCGAAGGCGGGCGCGCTGGAGAAGGACACCGCCGAGCTGTTCGTCCGCACTCTCAACCTCGCCGATCTGACCGCCGAGAACGTGATGACCCCGCGCGTCCAGGTCACGGCTCTCGACGTGCAGACCACGGCCGAGGACGTCGCGAACGCGACGCTGGCCACCGGCCTGTCCCGCTTCCCGGTGTACCGGGGCAGTCTCGACACCGTCGTCGGCACCGTCCACGTCAAGGACGTCCTGGCCCTGCCGGCTGCGGAGCGCCGCCGCCGTCCCGTGTCGCAGCTGCTGCGCGAGCCCCTCTTCGTACCGGAGTCGCTGACCGTGGACCGGCTGCTGGACCGCCTGTCCGGCAAGCAGACGATGGCCGTGGTCATCGACGAGTACGGCGGCACGGCCGGCGTGGCCACGCTGGAGGACATCGTCGAGGAGGTCGTCGGCGAGGTCCGCGACGAGCACGATCCGCACGAGACCCCGGATCTGGCCCCGGCCGGTACGGACGAGGCCGGGCACCTGCTCTACTCCGCCGACGGCGCGGCGCGCACCGACCAGCTCCAGCGGATCGGACTGCGCGTGCCGGACGGCCCGTACGAGACCCTGGCGGGCCTGATAGCGACCGAGCTGGGCCGGATCCCGACGGTCGGCGACCGGATGGAACTGAACGGCTGGCGCCTGGACGTGGTGGACGCCGTCGGGCGCCGGGCCTCGCGTGTGCTGCTGCACGCCCCGGCCGAACCCGCCGAGGGAACGGAGGAGGCCCGATGACCGTCATCCAGCTGCTGATCGGCCTGGCGACCCTGGTCGTCAACGCCTTCTTCGTCGGCGCGGAGTTCGCGCTGATCTCGGTCCGGCGCAGCCAGATCGAACCGTACGCCGAGCAGGGCGACCGGCGCGGCCGCGCCGTCCTGTGGGGCCTGGAGCACGTGTCGGCGCTGATGGCGGCGGCCCAGCTGGGCATCACGCTGTGCACCCTGGTGCTGGGTGTGGTGGCGGAGCCGGCCATCGCCCATCTGCTGACCCCGCTGTTCGACCTGGTCGGGGTACCGGCGGGCGTGACCCACGCGATCTCCTTCGTGGTGGCGCTGACGCTCGCGACGTACCTGCACATGCTCTTCGGCGAGATGGTGCCGAAGAACGTGGCGCTGGCCGAGCCCGTGCGCACCGCACTGCTGCTGGGGCCGCCGCTCGTGACCCTCACGCGGGCGCTGCGGCCGGTGATCTTCACGATCAACGCCTTCGCCAACGCCCTGCTGCGCCTGCTGCGGGTGGAGGTGAAGGACGAGGTCGGCGCGACTTTCACGGACGACGAGCTGGCCCGGATGGTCAAGGACTCCAGTGACGCGGGGCTCCTCGACGACCGGGCGAGCGAGCGCCTGCACGACGCCCTGGAACTGGGCCGGCGGCCGGTGACCGACGTGGTGCTGCCGGCGGACCGGGTCGTCACGGCCCGCGAGGGCATCACCCCGGGCGGGCTGGAGCTGCTGTCGGCCGACTCCGGGTACTCCCGGTTCCCGGTGATCGACGAGCAGCACAAGATCCTGGGCTACCTGCACGTGAAGGACGTCCTGGACGTGGACGACGAGGAACGGGACGAGCCCTTCCCGGTGTCGGCCCTGCGACCGATCGCCCAGGTGCGGGCGGAGACCCCGCTGGACGACGCCCTGACCGCGATGCGGCGCAGCCGTACGCACCTGGCGGCGGTGCTCGGGGCGGACGGCGCCATGACGGGCCTGGTGACGATGGAGGACGTGCTGCGGGAGCTGTTCGGCAGGCCCGCGTCCACATGATCCTCCGAGGCGTGCGGTCCCCGGCCCTGCGGGGCCGGGGTACCGCGCGGTAACATCACTCCGCCATGGAGATGAATGCCTCTTACACCAGTTTTGTCGCGATCGGTGACTCCTTCACCGAGGGCATGTCCGACCTGCTTCCGGACGGCTCCTACCGCGGCTGGGCCGATCTGCTGGCCGCCCGCCTCGCCGCCCGGGAGCCGGGCTTCCGGTACGCGAACCTCGCGGTCCGCGGCAAGCTGATCGGCCAGATCGCCGAGGACCAGGTCCCCGTGGCGGCGGCAATGGGCGCCGACGTGGTGACCCTGGTGGGCGGCCTCAACGACGCCCTGCGCCCCAAGGTGGACATGGGCCGGGTCCGCGACCACCTGGAGTCGGCGGTGGAACTCCTCGCCCCCTCCTGCAAGCGCCTCGTCCTGATGCGCTCCCCCGGGCGCAACGGGCCGGTGATGGAACGCTTCCGGCCGCGCATGGAGGAGCTCTTCGCCGTCATCGAGGAGCTCGCCGCCCGGCATGGCGCCGTGGTGGTGGACCTGTACGGGGCCTCCGTGCTCGCGGACCCCCGGATGTGGGACGTCGACCGGCTGCACCTGACCGCCGAGGGCCACCGCCGGGTGGCGGAGGCCGTCTGGCAGGCGCTGGGCCTGCCCGCCGAACTGGACTGGCGCACCGAACTGCCCGTCTCCGCTCCCCCGGGCTGGACCGTACGCAGGGCCCAGGACCTGAGCTTCGCCCGGCAGCACCTGCTCCCCTGGATCGGCCGCCGCCTGACGGGCCGCTCCTCCGGGGACGGCCGCCCGGCCAAGCGCCCGGAGCTGCTGCCGTACGGGGACTCGCCGCTCTCGTAGCAAGGCACAATCCCGAGCGGTGGCCCTACCTGCGTAAACACACAGCGGCGGCCCAAGTAGAATCCCTCCACGTGACTGCCAAGCCCCGCATCCCCAATGTCCTGGCCGGCCGCTACGCCTCCGCGGAGCTCGCCGTCCTGTGGTCCCCCGAGTACAAGGTGACGCTGGAGCGGCGGCTGTGGCTCGCCGTGCTGCGCGCCCAGAAGGACCTCGGTATCGAGGTCCCGGACGAGGCCCTCGCCGACTACGAGCGCGTCCTCGAAACCGTCGACCTCGCCTCCATCGCCGAGCGCGAGAAGGTCACCCGGCACGACGTGAAGGCCCGCATCGAGGAGTTCAACGCCCTCGCCGGTCACGAGCACGTCCACAAGGGCATGACCTCCCGCGACCTGACCGAGAACGTCGAGCAGCTGCAGATCCGGCTCTCGCTGGAGCTCGCCCGGGACCGCACGGTCGCCGTCCTCGCCCGCCTCGGCAAGCTGGCCGGCGAGCACGCCGAGCTGGTCATGGCCGGTCGCTCCCACAACGTGGCCGCGCAGGCCACCACCCTGGGCAAGCGCTTCGCAACCGCGGCCGACGAGCTGCTGGTGGCCTACGACCGCCTCGAGGACCTGCTGGGCCGCTACCCGCTGCGCGGGATCAAGGGCCCGGTCGGCACCGCCCAGGACATGCTCGACCTGCTGGGCGGCGACGCCGCCAAGCTGGCCGACCTGGAGCAGCGGATCGCCGCCCACCTCGGCTTCGCCCAGGCCTTCACCTCGGTCGGCCAGGTCTACCCGCGCTCGCTCGACTACGACGTGGTCACCGCGCTGGTGCAGCTGGCCGCCGCCCCGTCGTCGATCGCCAAGACCATCCGCCTGATGGCCGGCCACGAGCTGGTGACCGAGGGCTTCAAGCCCGGCCAGGTCGGTTCCTCGGCGATGCCGCACAAGATGAACACCCGCTCCTGCGAGCGCGTGAACGGCCTGATGGTCATCCTGCGCGGCTACGCCTCGATGACCGGCGAGCTGGCCGGCGACCAGTGGAACGAGGGCGACGTCTCCTGCTCCGTGGTCCGCCGCGTGGCCCTGCCGGACGCCTTCTTCGCCTTCGACGGCCTGCTGGAGACCTTCCTGACGGTCCTCGACGAGTTCGGCGCCTTCCCGGCGGTCGTCGCCCGCGAGCTGGACCGCTACCTGCCCTTCCTCGCGACCACCAAGGTCCTGATGGGCGCGGTGCGGGCCGGCGTGGGCCGCGAGGCCGCCCACGAGGTCATCAAGGAGCACGCGGTGGCCTCCGCGCTCGCCATGCGCGAGCAGGGCGCCGAGCGCAACGAGCTGCTGGACAAGCTGGCCGCCGACGAGCGGATGCCGCTGGACCGGGCCCAGCTCGACGCCCTGATGGCCGACAAGCTGTCGTTCACGGGCGCCGCGGGCGACCAGGTCGCGGTGGTGGTCTCCCGTATCGAGGCGATCGCCAAGCAGCACCCGGAGGCCGCCGGGTACGCGCCGGGGTCGATCCTCTGACCCCCGACGAGCTGAACGCCGCCCGCGACCGCGTCCTCCCGGACGTGGTCGCGGGCGGTCTGCGTGTGCTCTTCTGCGGAATCAACCCCGGACTCCTCTCCGCCGCGACGGGCCACCACTTCGCCCGCCCGGGCAACCGGTTCTGGCCCGTCCTGCACCTCTCGGGCTTCACCCCGCGCCGCCTCGCCCCCGCGGAGCAGGAAGAGCTGCTGACCTACCGTCTCGGCATCACCAACGTCGTGGCCCGGGCCACGGCCCGCGCCGACGAGCTGAGCGCCGAGGAGTTCCGCGAGGGGGGCCGCATCCTGACGGCCAAGGTGGAACTGCTGCGCCCCCAGTGGCTGGCGGTCGTCGGCGTCACGGCCTACCGCACCGCCTTCGGCGAGAAGAAGGCACAGATCGGCCCCCAGGAGCGGACCATCGGCTCCACCCGCATCTGGGCCCTCCCCAACCCGAGCGGTCTCAACGCCCACTGGACCGCCGAGTCCATGGCCCAGGAATACGCCCGCCTCCGCACCGCTGCCGAGGCGGACGAGGACCAGCGCCAAGACACTCCCTAGGGCGGGTCGGTGACCGTGACCCCTGCCATCAGCTGGTAGGGGTCCTCGTCGGCCCACTGCGCCACGTAGACCACCAGCCAGTGGGCGCCGACGCGCCACAGGTGCACGTGGTCGGTGCTGTTGCCCAGCTCGTCCCACGGCTGAGGTATCTCCTCCCCGTCGAATCCGCGGTCTCTCAGCGTCCCCAGGCTGAAGACCTGCGGTTCCCCCCACCGGTCGGTCGCGGCCTGGGCGAGCGCCCCGTAGTCGGCGCCGATCTGGTCGGCCGCCTCGATCCGGCCCGAACCGTCGTCGTCCCAGAAGCCCCGCGTCCTGGCGAGCTGGACCAGGTGGAATCCCGGGCCGCTGCTGTTTCCTCCGGTCCGGACCGGCTCGGGCGGGAACTCCTTCGCCCGGAGCCGGTCGATCGTGTCGAGGTGCTCTGCCGTGGTCATGCCGTCAGTATCCCGAGGGCCACTGACAACTGGCCCGGCGTCACGCGTCCCGGCGGCGCACCGCCAGCCAGCCGCCCAGCACCGCGGTGAGCGCCCACAGCGCCAGCACTCCGAGCCCGGCCCACGGACCGAGGTCGCCGTACTGCTGGCTGCGCATCATCGCCTGTCCGGCCCGGTCCGGCATGAACTGTCCCACCCCGGTCGCCGCCGCGCCCACGATGAAGGACACCATGACGACGAAGGGTATGAGCATGCTCAGCACGGCCACCCCGCTGCGCAGCACCGCCGTGAGCCCGGCCGCGAACAGCGTCATGAGCGTCAGGTAGAGACCGCAGCCGACAACGGCCCGCACGGTACCGGGGTCGCCCAGCTCAAGTGCGTCGGGGCCCATGAACGACTGACCGGCCACGAAGGTGAGCAATCCCGCGAGCTGGCCGGCCACGAGAGCGAGCGCGCCCAGCATCGAGACCTTCGACAAGTAGAACCGCGTACGGTCGGGCACAGCGGTGAGGCTGGTGCGCAGTGCTCCGTTGTGGAACTCGGCGGAGAAGGCGGTGGCCCCGAAGGCGATGGCCGCTATCTGGCCGAAGTTGAGTCCGTAGAAGGCCGCGAGGAGCGGGTCGTCCCCCATGCTGCCCTCCTCGGCCCGGCCCAGGGCCGCAGCCGCCAGCGCCTGGATGCCCACGGTGAGGACGAGGACGGATATCAGCGACCAGAAGGTGCCCCGGAGAGACCTGATCTTGATCCATTCCGAGTGCAGTACGGGGGTCGTGGGCAGTGCGGCGTTCATGGCGAAGCCTCCTGAGGTACGGGAGCGGGTGGACGGTCAGCGGGCCGCGCTGAACTGCGCGTGATCGGCGGTGAGATCGAGGTAGGCCTGCTCCAGCGAGGCGCGCTCGTCGGCCAGTTCCAGCAGGGGCACCCCCTCACGGGCGGCCAGGCCACCGAGCTGCTCGGCCCGTATGCCTTCGACGCTCCACCGCCCGTCGCCCGCGGCCTCCAGCTCGAAGCCGTCCCGGGCCAGTGCGGCCCGCAGCCGGCCCGGGTCGGAGGTCCGCAGGCGCGCTCTCGGGGTGCTGCGGGCGTCGATGAACGCCTCCAACGGGGTGTCGGCCAGGAGCTTGCCCTTGCCGAGCACGACCAGGTGGTCGGCCAGCGCCGACGTCTCCGACATCAGATGGCTGGAGACCAGGACGGCGCGTCCTTCGGCGGCGAGGGAGCGCATCAGCTCGCGGATCCAGATGATGCCCTCGGGGTCGAGACCGTTGGTGGGCTCGTCCAGCAGGAGAACTCCGGGGTCGCCGATGAGAGCGGCGGCGATACCGAGGCGCTGGCGCATACCGAGCGAGAAGGACTTGATCCGCCGCTTCGCGACGGAGGCTATGCCGGTCTGCTCCAGTACCTCGTCCACCCGGCGCGCCGGCATCCGGCCGGCCGCGGCGAGCAGGCGGAGGTGGTCGTGGGCGGTGCGGCCGCCGTGGGCCGCCTGGGCGTCGAGGAGCGCCCCCACCCGGTGCAGCGGGTCCGTCAGGTCCAGGTAGGGCAGGCCGCCGATCGTGGCCGTGCCGGATGTGGGCCGGTCCAGGCCCAGGAGCAGGCGCATCGTGGTGGACTTCCCCGCGCCGTTGGGGCCCAGGAATCCCGTGACCCGCCCCGGCAGGACATCGAAGGTGAGGCCGTCCACCGCACGGTGGGTGCCGTATCGCTTGGTGAGTTCTCGGATCTCGATGCTGTTCATGGCTCAAGACTCGCCGCCGGCCCCACCCCCTCCCCTCCCCCATGCGAGGGTGGCGTCTCCCCCACGTGGGGGAGACGCCCGTGAACAGGGCGCTGCCACCATGGAGTCATGAACCGACTGCTGCGCGCCCCGTTCCAACCGGTGACCTATTCACGCTGGTTGCACCTGTGCGTGCCGCTGCTCCTGCTGGCGGTATGGATGTTCGTCATGCCCCGGTGGCCCTGGGTGCCGCTGCTGCTCGTCCTGCCGTTCGGGCTGGTGCCCTGGGTGCGACTGGCGGAAGGCCTTCAGGCGCAGTTCCTGCTCGCACCGTACGACCGCGGCTCCTCCGACAGCGCGATAAGCCTCGCTCCGTCGGCCCACTGGGGGGACCGCTGGCGGACCGTGCTGTGGCTGGAGACCCGGATGGTCGTCGCGGTAGGTGCGTTCGGCGCCACGGTCTGGCTGTCGGCGATGGCCGTGGAGCTCGTCGCGATAGCCATCGGGCACCCTCTGGGTCCGGACGACTTCCTGCCGTTCGTGCCCGGGCGCTGGGCCGCCGCGCTGCTCGTGCCCGTGCCGTTGGTCGTCCTCATCGCCATCGTGGCCGTGCTCGGCGAGTTGATCACCGCAGCCGCCTCCCGCCTGCTCAGCCCGTCCGCCGCCGAACGGCTGACCGCACTGGAGGCACGCACGGAGCAGCTGCTGGAGCGCACCCGCATCGCGCGGGAACTGCACGACTCCATCGGGCACGCGCTCACCGTGGCCGTCGTGCAGGCGGGTGCGGCGCGCGCCGCGGGTGATCCCGCCTTCACCGACCGGGCCCTGTGCGCGATCGAGGAGACGGGCCGGGCCGCGCTGGAGGATCTGGAACGGGTGCTGGGGGTGCTGCGGGAGTCGGGACGGCCGCCGTCGCAGTGGCCGACGCTGGCGGAGGCCGACCGGCTCCTGGAGTCGGCCCGGGCCTCCGGCTCCGCGGTGGACGCGCAACTGACGGGGCCGCTGGAGAAGTTGCCGGAACCGGTCACCCGGGAGGGTTACCGGATCCTGCAGGAGGCGCTGACCAACGTACTGCGTCATTGCGGCCCGGTGCCGGTGCGCATTCGGGTGGAGATGGCCGCGGGCCGGCTGGACCTGGAGGTGACGAACCCGCTGCCGGAACGCCCCGGGGTCACGGTCGGCGGCGGCAGCGGCCTGCGCGGGATCCGGGAGCGGGCCGCACTGCTCGGCGGAGAGGCCGAAACCGGGCTGTACGAGGGCGGTTGGAGAGTGCGCGCCCGGCTGCCGCTGGAGCGAATACGCTGACCGGATGCCGGTTACCGTACTGCTCGTCGACGACGAACCCCTGGTGCGTGCGGGTCTGCGCGCCGTGCTGGATGCCCAGCCCGACATCGAGGTGGTGGGTGAGGCGGCCGACGGGGCCTCCGTGATCCCGCTGGTCCGGCAGTTGCGGCCGGATGTGGTGGCGATGGATGTGCGGATGCCGCTCCTCGACGGGATCGAGGCGACCCGTGCGGTGCTGCGGACGGTGGATTCCCCGCCGAAGATCCTCGTGGTGACCACCTTCGAGAACGACGAGTACGTCTACCAGGCGCTGCGGGCGGGAGCGGACGGGTTCCTGCTGAAGCGGGCCCGGCCTTCGGAGATCGTGCACGCGGTACGGCTGGTGGCGGAGGGCGAGACGCTGCTCTTCCCGGCGGCCGTGCGGGCCCTGGCCGCGGAGTACGGGAACCGGCAGGCCCGGGCGGCGCTGGCGCGGGCCGCCCTGACCGAGCGGGAGGAGGCGGTCCTGCGGCTGATGGCGCGGGGGCTCACCAACGTGGAGATCGCCGCCGAGCTGATCATCGGCACGGAGACGGTCAAGTCCCACGTCAGCGCGATCCTGGCGAAGCTGGGGGCGCGGGACCGGACGCAGGCGGTGATCACGGCGTACGAGTCGGGGTTCGTCTCCCCCGCATGAGGGAAGGTCTGCTTCCGGCCGATGGGGGGCTGCTTCTCGCCGACTCACCGGGCGGGCAGTACGATCCGGCTGACAAGCTCGCTACCTGGGAGGACACACGTTGGGGCAGCTGACCGGCGGGGACCCCTCTCTGCTCCGGCGGATCAATTCCGCCGTGGTGCTGCGCGCACTGCGGACGGCCGGATCGCCGACCCTCACCGACCTCACACGGCTGACCGGACTCTCCCGGCCGACCGTCGAGGGTGTCGTGGAGGGGCTGATCGGAACCGGGCTCGTCGTCGAGGCGGATGCGGAGGAGGGCGCGCGGCGGCAGGGCCGCCCGGCCAGGCGGTTCCGCTTCCGGACCGAGGCGGGGCACCTGCTGGGCATCGAGATCGGCTCGCACCGGATCGCGGTGCTGCTGTCCGGGCTGGACGGCCGCGTCATCGGTGCCGGCACCAAGGATGTCGCGGAGACGGCGTCCGCCGATGAGCGGCTGGAGCGGGTACGGGCGGCCGTCGCCGATCTGCTGCGCCGCGCCGGCGTGCCACGGGACTCGCTGCGGGCGGTAGGTGTCGGCAGTCCCGGGATCGTGGAGGCGGACGGCACGGTCCGCCTCGGCACCGCGCTGCCCGGCTGGACCGGACTGCCGCTCGGGGAACGGCTGCGGCGCTCCTTCCGCTGCCCGGTCCAGGTCGAGAACGACGCCAACGCGGCAGCGGTCGCCGAGCACTGGAAGGGCGCCGCGCGGGACACCGGCGACATGGTGTTCGTGATGGCCGGGCTCAGCCCCGGCGCCGGCTCGCTGATCGGCGGTCGGCTGCACCGGGGCTTCGGCGGGGCGGCCGGCGAGATCGGCGCCCTGCACCTGCTGGGCCGTGAGGTCACGCCCGAGCGGTTGCTGTCGACCACCGGTGAGCCGCTGCATCCGCTGGACGAGGCTGCCGTCGCCGAGGTCTTCGCGATGGCCAAGCGGGGCGACGAGCGGGCGGTGGCCGCTGTGGAAAGGTTCCTGCAGCGGCTGGTGCACGACGTGGCGGCGCTGGTCCTGGCGATGGATCCGGAGCTGGTGGTCGTCGGCGGCTGGGCGGCCGGTCTGGACGGGGTCCTGGAGCCCCTCCGCCAGGAGCTGGAGCGCTACTGCCTGCGCCCGCCGAGGGTGGCCCAGTCCATGCTCGGCGAGGCCGCGGTGGCGACCGGCGCCCTCCGGCTCGCGCTGGACCACGTGGAGGAGGAGCTCTTCGCGGTGGAGAAGACGGTCACGGCCCGCCGCTGACCCCGCCCGCGCCCTCCCGTACACGCGGCTACGGCCCGGCCCCAGCAGCTGCTGGGGCCGGGCCGTAGCCGCGTCCGCATGCTCGGAAGGATCGGGGACCGGAGCCGCCCCGGGCCGCGTCAGGAGGCGACGCGCGGCTCGTGGGTGATCTCGACGTTGCCCGAGTCGCCGAAGGTGAGGCGGCAGGTGTCCGCGCGGTAGGTGGCCACCGAGACCGCCGCCGTGCCCGCGGTGGTGAAGTAGCGCGTGGTGACCAGGAGCACCGGGGCGCCGGGCAGCCGGTCCAGTTCCTTGGCGTCGTCGGCACGGGCGGAGCCGAGCTCCACCGAGCGGTCCTGGCCGTCGAGCACCAGCCGCTGCAGTTCGCGCAGGACGGCGCGGGCGCGGGCCGGTCCGGCCGGGGCCTCGATGGCGGGGAGTCCGGGCACCGATGCGGCGGGGACGTAGAGCAGTTCGGCGGCGACGGCCTGGCCGTGGGTGACCCGGGTCCGGCGCACCGTGTGCACCGGCTGGTCGGCGGCGAAGGCGCCCCCGGTACCGAGGAGTTTCAGCACCGCGGCCGTCGGCAGGGTCTCCGCCGCGTCGACCGGCTCCCAGCCGTCGACGCTCTCGCCGGGCCAACTGTGCTGCGCGCTGCCCACGGCGACACCGACACGCGGCGGGGCGACGGTGGTACCCACGCCACGGCGGCGCTGCAGCCGGCCTTCGAGCTCCAGCTGCTCCAGCGCCTGACGCAGCGTCGCGCGGGCGACACCGAAACGGGCCGCGAGCTCACGCTCGTTGGGCAGCACCTCGCCGACGGCGAAGTCCTGGTCGAGCGCCTCGCTGAGGACGGTCTTGAGGTGCCAGTACTTCGGCTCCGGTGCCGTTTCGAGCTGCGTGGTCCCCACCCTGACTCCTCCTGCCATCGCTGCACTCGCCGTGTGTTCCAGCGGCAGTTCCGCGCCTTTGTTTATTAAAGGTTCCTGCACTATCCCTGCGACGATAGGACGGCACACCCCCTTGGTCAAGACCAATGCTCATACCTTTGCCGGGCAGAACGGGCATACGTATCAAGCCGTTCATAGGATGTTCTCGTGGGCGCGGAAGGCTTGTAGTCAAGGGCTACCGGACGGTAATCATGGCGGTAGGCACTACTGACATCCTGTCTCGCACGCGTCCAACCGACGAGGAGCAGCATGACCGCCACGGTCTCCTTCACGATCGATTCGCCGCTCGGCCCCCGCCCCACCACCGTCGCCTACGAGCGCAAAGGCTCCGGCGAACCGCTCCTCCTGCTGCACGGCATAGGCCATCACCTCCAAGCCTGGCACCCGGTGATCGACATCCTGGCCGCCGAACACGACGTGATCGCCGTCGACCTGCCCGGCTTCGGCGCCTCGGAGCCCCTGCCCAAGGGCGTTCCGTATTCCCTGGGAACCGTGGCTCCGGCCCTCGGGGCGCTCTGCGCGGCCCTCGGCGTCGAGCGCCCGCACGTCGCGGGCAATTCGCTCGGCGGTCTGCTCGCCCTCGAAATGGGCCGGAGCAACCTCGTCCGCTCCGTCACCGCCCTCTCCCCCGCCGGGTTCTGGACCGAGGCCGAGCGCCGCTACGCCTTCGCCACCCTCCTCGCAATGCGCGCCGGCGCCAAGGCGCTACCTCTGCCCGCCGTACGACGGCTCTCGCGCACCGCCGCCGGCCGCGCCGCGCTCACCGGCACCATCTACGCCCGCCCCTCCCGCCGTCCGGCCGAGGCGGTCGTCGCCGAGACCCTCGCCCTACGCGATGCCACCGGCTTCGAGGACACCCTGGCCGCAGGCGGCTCCGTACGGTTCACGGACGACGTGCCCGGCATGCCGGTCACCATCGCCTGGGGCACCCGCGACCGGCTGCTCCTGCGCCGCCAGGGCATCCGCGCCAAGCACACCGTCCCCGGCGCCCGGCTGGTCCGGCTCCCGGGCTGCGGCCACGTCCCGATGAACGACGATCCGGCGCTCGTGTCCCGAGTGGTGCTGGACACGGCCCGCAGCGTGCGGCTCGTGGCCGCCTGAAAGGGCCGGACCGGGCGGACGGACGGACCGGCCGGGCTGACCGGACCGGCCAGGCGACCGGGCCGGTCGGGCGACCGGGCCGGTCGGGCGGACAGACAGGCAGACCGGACCGGACCGGACCGCCCGATTCGGCCGAGTTGGCTGGAACGGCCAAGCATCTGAACAGATGAACGAATGAGCGGCTGACGGCTGTTCATCCGCGGTTCGCGTGGGCGACGCGGCCGGGCCGGTGTGCGACGGCACGCTGGTCCGACCCGTCCTCGCCGGCCCCAGGAGACGTACCGATGGCATCGATCCCGCACACCCGACGGTCCCTCATCGGCGGTTCCCTCGCCCTGTCCTCGGCGCTGATCGCCGCCCCGGCGCTCGCCGTCCCCGCCTTCGCCCGCTCCGGCCGGCCGGGCGCGCTCTGGGGCGTCCAGTCCGGCGAGATCACCGCCCACTCGGCCACCGTGTGGACCCGTTCCGACCGCCTGGCGCGGATGTACGTCGAGACCTCCCCGAGCGAGGCGTTCCGCTACGCCGTACGCCGCCACCGCGGCCCGCTGCTCGGCCCGTCGAGCGATTTCACCGGAACCACCGTGCTGCGCGACCTGCCGCCCGGCCGGCAGATCCACTACCGGGTCGTCCTGACGGACCCCGACGACCCCCGCCGCAGCTCCGCGCCGGTCCACGGCACCTTCCGCACCACACCCGTCTCCCGCCGCCACGACGTGCGGTTCCTGTGGTCCGGGGACCTAGCGGGCCAGGGCTGGGGCATCAACCCCGATCTCGGCGGCTACCGCGTCTTCGAGGAGATGCGGCTGCGCAACCCCGACTTCTTCCTCTTCAGCGGGGACACGATCTACGCCGACGGGCCGATCAAGGCCACCGCGCCGCTGCGCGACGGCAGCCTCTGGCGCAACGTCACCACCGAGGAGAAGGCGAAGGTCGCCGAGACGCTCGCCGAGTTCCGCGGGAACTTCCGCTACAACCTGCTCGATCGCAATCTGCTCGGCTTCAACGCCCAGGTCCCGGTCCTCGCCCAGTGGGACGACCACGAAGTGCGCAACAACTGGTACCCCGGCCAGCTCATCGACGACCCCCGCTACACCGTCAAGGAGGCCGACACCCTCGCCGCCCGCGCCCGCCAGGCCTTCGGCGAGTACTTCCCCGTCACCGACCTGCGCGGAGGCCGCGCCGAGGGCCGGATGTACCGGGTGATGCGGTACGGCCCGCTGCTCGACGTCTTCGTGCTCGACATGCGCACCTACCGGAACGCCAACTCCCCCGGCACCCAGACCGAGGACCCCATCGGCATCCTCGGCCCCGAGCAGCTGGCCTGGGTCAAGCGCGAGCTGTCCCGCTCCCGCGCCACCTGGAAGGTCATCGCCGCCGACATGCCCCTGGGCATCGTCGTCCCCGACGGGGCCGCGAACTTCGAAGCCGTGGCCCAGGGCGACCCGGGCGCCCCGCTGGGCCGCGAGCTCCAGATCGCCGAACTCCTGCGGCACATCAAGCACCAGCGCATCACGGGCACCCTCTGGGTCACGGCCGACGTCCACTACACCGCCGCGAACCACTACGCGCCCGAGCGGGCGGCCTTCACCGACTTCGCACCGTTCTGGGAGTTCGTGTCCGGCCCGATCGGTGCCGGCGGCTTCCCGGCCGGGCGGCTCGATGCCACCTTCGGCCCGGAGACGGCCTTCGTACAGTCGGCCCCCTTCGCCAACATGTCACCGTCCGAGAACCCTCCGTACTACGGCGAGGTCGACATCGACGGCGGCAGCGGGGAGCTCACCGTCCGCCTGCGCCGCCAGGGAGGGGACGTACTCTTCACCCGGACGCTCCAGCCCGGGCGCGTGGGCCAGTGACGCCCCGAAGCCCCCGGAAGCATCGGCCCCTCCGGCCTCCGATCCGGAAATGGCCCCGAAAACTGGGTGAAATCGGCCAGATGGACACTTAACCAGTCGGTCACAGATCGTTCGTGATCACGCAACACCCCTGCGCCACAGTGGTGTGCATGACTGACCGTAACCCCACCTCCGCCCACCGTTCCCACCGTCACCACTGGCGCCGCGACGTCGTCGAACTCGCCGCAATGTTCTGCGCCGTCGCGGTGGCCGACGCCATCGCCAATCTCGTCGCGCACGGCCCGCGGGGCCCGGTCCTGCTCGTGGCCTCGGCCGTCGTACTCCTGGTGACGGCGGCCTTCCACACCTGGTGGGCACGGCGCCACAGCCATGCACCCCCGCCGCGGAGCACAGCCCCCACCGAGCCGGATCCGCACCTCCCGTCGACGAGCCCCGGCACGACCACGACCGCGACAGCAACGGCAACCGCGACCGCCAGCAGCACCGCCCTCTGGCGGATGCGCACGACCGTACGGGACGAGCCGGGCTCCCTGGCCGCCCTCTGCACCGCCCTCGCCCGCAACGGCGTCGACATCCTGACCCTCCAGACGCACCCGCTCCCCGAGGGCGGCACGGTCGACGAGTTCCTGCTGCGCGCCCCGCAGGAGCTGCCCTCCGCCGACCTCGCCCGGGCGATCTCCCGGGCCGGCGGCCACAGCACCTGGATCGAGCGCGCCGACGCCCACGACCTGGTCGACACCCCGACGCGGGTCCTCGGTCTCGCCACCCGCACCGCCCTGGACGCCGCCGAGCTGCCCCTCGCCCTGCGCCAGCTGCTCGGCCGCTGCACGATCCACTCGATCCCGGCGACCACCCTCTCCGGCCGTCCCAACGCCGGCGCGGACGCCCCGGTCGAGGGGGTCCTGGAGGCCACGGTCATGCGGCTGCGCGACCCCTCCGGCGGTGCGATCACCGTGGAGCGGCCCTACCTTCCCTTCACCCCGACCGAGTTCGCGCGGGCCCGCGCCCTCGTCGAGCTCGACGCCCGGCTCGGCCCCCGCGTCCCCCGCAGCCAGGACGTACTGACCCTGCCCGAGGGCAATGAGATCACCGTGCGTCGCGCCGACGGCTCCGACCTGCCCGCGGCCCGCGCCATGCACGACCGCTGCTCCGAGCGCACCCTGTCGCTGCGCTACCACGGCCCCGTCCACGACGCCGACCGCTACCTCGCCCACCTGCTGAGCCCCCGCTTCGGCCGCACCCTCGCCGCGACCACCGCCTCCGGGAAGCTCGTCGCCCTCGGCCACCTGCTGTGGGACGGAGACGAGACCGAGGTCGCCCTGCTCATCGAGGACGACTGGCAGCGCCGCGGCATCGGTTCCGAGCTGCTGCGCCGGCTCATCGCGATGGCCGTCGAGGCCGGATGCGACAGTGTGTACGCCGTCACCCAGGCCTCCAACACCGGCATGGTCGCCGCCATGCGCGGCCTCGGCCTCCCCCTCGACTACCAGATCGAGGAGGGCACCCTGGTGGTCACGGCCCGGCTGGACGCGACCCCGGTCAGCTCCCGGCTGCCCTACGAACTTCCCCACGAACTTCCCTACGAGCATCCCCGCGAGTTCCCGCACGAGCGCCCGCAGGAGCAGTCGGCTCCGCGCCGCCGTCCTTGACGATCCGCCCGGACCGGGGCCCCGACCGGGCACCGGCTCCGGCGGAATCCGGCCAAGCTAAGCGCGCCACGTCCCCGGCGGCCCGTGCCCCGGGGACGTGAAGTCGCTTGTCCGGCACGGTCGTTGAAGATTTCTCGCACGCATTACCGACCCTGCTCCGGCCCACGTCAGCAGTCCGACGGCAATCGGTGATGACGGGAACCCGTCCCGCATACGAAGATGTCCGCATGTCAGAGACCCTCCACAACGGCAGTGCACCGCGGCTGCCCCGCCAGGTGGCCGACGCGTACGTCGACGACCTCATCGCCCTCGACCCGATCACGGGGACCTACCTCGGTGTCGCCGCGAGTTCGAGCAAGCTCCCGGACTTCTCCCCGGCGGGCCGTGCGGCCGTAGCCGGGCTCATCCGCGAGACCCTCACGCAGCTCGACGCCGCCGAGTCGGCGCCGGGCGCCGACAGCGACGCCGAACGCCGCTGCGCGCGGCTGCTGCGCGAGCGCCTCACCGCCGAGCTCGCCGTACTCGAGGCCGACGAGGACCTGTGCGCGGTCAGCAACATCCACAGCCCCGCGCACTCCGTCCGTGAGATCTTCTCCCTGACCCCCGCCGACACCGACGAGGACTGGGCGGCGATCGCCGAGCGCCTGCGCGCCGTACCCGCCGCCTTCGACGGCTACCGCGAGAGCCTCGGACTCGGCCTGGAGCGCGGCCTGTACGGTGGCCCCCGCGCCACCACCACCATGATCGGCCAGCTCACGACCTGGGTCGGCCAGGACGGCTCCGAGGCGCCCTTCTTCGAGGGCTTCGTCTCCGCCGGCCCGGACTCCCTGCGCGCCGAACTGGACGCCGCGGCCGCCGCCGCGACCGCCGCCGTCGTCGAACTGCGCGACTGGATGAGCGCGGTGTACGCCCCGGCCGTCGAGGGCAAGCCCGACACCGTGGGCCGCGAGCGCTACGCCCGCTGGGCCCGTTTCTTCAACGGCACCGACCTGGACCTGGAAGAGGCGTACGCCTACGGCTGGTCGGAGTACCACCGGCTGCTCGCCGAGATGAAGTCCGAGGCTGCCAAGATCCTCCCGGGTGCCGGCCCCTGGGAGGCGCTGAAGCACCTGGACCAGCACGGCACCCACATCGAGGGCGTGGACGAGGTCCAGGCCTGGCTGCAGGGCCTGATGGACGAAGCCATCGAGAACCTCGACGGCACGCACTTCGAACTCGCCGAGCGCGTCCGCAAGGTGGAGTCCCGCATCGCCCCGCCGGGCGGCCCCGCGGCCCCGTACTACACGTCCCCTTCCGAGGACTTCTCCCGCCCGGGCCGCACCTGGCTGCCCACCATGGGCCTGACCCGCTTCCCCGTGTACGACCTGGTGTCCACCTGGTACCACGAGGGCGTGCCGGGCCACCACCTGCAGCTCGCGCAGTGGACGCACGTGGCGGACCAGCTCTCGCGCTACCAGGCCACCGTCGGCATGGTCAGTGCCAACGCCGAGGGCTGGGCGCTGTACGCGGAGCGGCTGATGGACGAGCTGGGCTACCTCAAGGACGCCGAGCAGCGCCTGGGTTACCTGGACTGCCAGATGATGCGCGCGGCGCGCGTCATCGTGGACATCGGCATGCACGTGGGCCTGGAGATCCCGGCGGACTCGCCGTTCCACCCGGGCGAGCAGTGGACGGTGGACCTGGCGCAGGAGTTCTTCGGCCTGCACAGCGGCCGGCCGGCGGACTTCGTCGAGAGCGAGCTGACCCGCTACCTGTCGATGCCGGGACAGGCGATCGGCTACAAGCTGGGTGAGCGCGCCTGGCTCCTGGGCCGGGACAACGCGCGTGCCGCGCACGGCGATTCCTTCGACCTGAAGGCCTGGCACATGGCGGCGCTGTCGCAGGGCTCGCTGGGACTGGACGACCTGGTGGACGAGCTGTCGAAGCTCTGACACCCGGGCTCGGCCGCCCGGCGGCGAACGACGGACGGGCCGCTCATCCCCGAGGGGGTGGGCGGCCCGTCCGCGTGGGCCCGGTACGTGTGTGCCGGCCCACGGCCCCGTAAGGCGCTCACCTCAGCAGCCGCAGTCGTCCGAGTCGGTCGGCGCGGTCAGCGGGTCGGCCTCGGCGCGCTGCTGGCTGCCCTGCCAGGTCTCGACCTCGAAGCCCTCGCGGATCCAGTACTCGATGCCGCCGAGCATCTCCTTGACCTGGAAGCCGAGTTCGGCCAGGGCGAGGGCGGAGCGGGTGCCTCCGTTGCAGCCGGGGCCCCAGCAGTACGTGACCACAGGGACGCTCCTGTCCAGGAGCCGCTCGGCCTGTTCGGGGATGAGGGCGGTGGGCAGGTGGACGGCGCCGGGCACATGAGCCTGGTCCCAGGAAGGAGTGGAGCGGGAGTCGACGAGCTGGAAGCCGAGCTCGGCGCCCTGCTCGCGGTGGGCCTTGAAGGCGGCGGCCACGTCCGACACGTCCGCGTGGAAGGCCAGGCTGGCGGCGAAGTACGCGGCGGCCGCGGCCGGGGAGGCCGGGGGCACCCGGAGCACGGGGTTGGTGGTGGCGGGGGCGGCGGAGCCCGGCTGGTTCGTGTGCGTCTGCGTCGTCGTCATGGCAAGAAATCTACGATCTGTTGATCATCGTCGGAAGTGGGTTTCCCCGGGCTTTTCCTTGTCCGACCGGGGAATCCCCTGCTAGACCTGCATCATGACCGACTATTCCCCTGACGCCACCGACTGGCGGATCCTCGAAGCGCTCCAGCGGGACGGCCGCGCCAGTTTCACCGAGCTCGCCCGCTCCGTGTCCATGTCGGCGAGCGCCGTCACCGAGCGGGTCCGCCGGCTGGAGGAGACCGGCATCATCACCGGCTACACGGCGGTGGTGGACCCGGAGAGGCTCGGCAAGTCGATCCTCGCCCTGGTGCGGCTGCGCTACCCGCACGGCAACTACAAGCCCTTCCACGACTTCCTGGAGGCCACCCCGGAGATCCTGGAGGCCCACCACGTCACGGGCGACGACTGCTTCGTCCTCAAGGTCGCGACCCGCTCGATGTCCCACCTGGAGGAGGTCACGGGCCGGATCGCGGGGCTCGGATCGGTGACGACGAGCATCGTCTACTCCTCTCCGCTGCCCCGCAGGCCCCTCAGTCCGTGAGCGCCGCCGTCCGGTGGCGCACCACGGAGCCGCCGCGCTGCTTGACGATCTCCAGCTGGGCCTGGACCCGCGTCCGCAGGTCGGCGACGTGGCTGACGATGCCGACACTGCGGTCCCGCTCGCGCAGCGAGTCCAGGACGTCGAGCACCTCGTCCAGCGCCTGGTCGTCGAGGCTGCCGAAGCCCTCGTCGATGAAGAGGGTGTCGAGGCGCATCCCGCCCGCCTCGTCGGTGACCACGTCGGCGAGGCCGAGCGCCAGGGCGAGCGAGGCGAAGAAGGTCTCGCCGCCCGACAGGGTGGCGGTGTCCCGCTCACTGCCGGTCCACGCGTCGACCACGTGCAGTCCGAGGCCGGAGCGCCCCCGTCCGCCCGCCCGCGCGTCGGAGTGGACCAGGGTGTAGCGGCCGCCGGACATGCGCAGCAACCGTACCGTCGCGGCGGCGGCCACCTGTTCCAGGCGGGCGGCCAGTACGTAGGCCTCCAGGCGCATCTTGCGTTCGTTGTCGGCGGAGGTGCCGGCGGTGAGTCCGGCCAGCCGGGCGACGCGGTCGTAGGCCTCGCGCAGCGGGCCCAGCGCGCGCAGCTCCTGCTCGGCCTGCCGGGAGAGCCGGTCGAGCTCCGTGCACCGCACCCGGGCCGCGTCGGCCGCCGAACCTGCCGTACGAAGCTTCGCCGCGGCCCTGGCCTCGTACGCCTCGGCCGCCTCCGGTGCGGCCGGAGGCAGGGCTGCCGCTTCGGCGGCGCCGGTCTCGCGACGGCGGTCCGCCAGCAGGGCCTCCTCCGTCTGCCAGGCGTCCAGCCGGTGCTGGAGCGCGGTGCGTTCGTACTCGGGGAGCACCGCGTCGGCGGCGGCCTCGACGGTGTCGAAGCCGGCCTTGAACGCGGCATCGGCGAGCTGGTCGTCGGCCTCCTTCAGCCGGGCCGCGGTGGTCTCGGCCCTGCGCAGCGAGGTGGCCGCGCCGGAGACCATCCGGACCCGGTCCTCCAGGGTGCGGGCACGGGCCGCGACGCTGGGAGCGCCGTCCCGTACGAGGGCGAGTTCGGCCTCCAGCCCGGCCTGTTCGCGGTCCAGGGCCTCGCGCCGGGAGGCCCTGGCGGCGGCCCGGGTCTCGGCGCCCTGCCGGTCGGCGCTGCGCGCGGCGTGCTCCCGCTCGGCCCGGGCGAGCCGCTCACGGGCGGCGTGCAGGCCGGCTGCCGCGGCGTGGGCGGCGGCATGGCGGGCACTCAGGTCGGCGGTCAGGTCAAGGAGTTCGGCGGTGGTGGTCTCGCCGGCGGCGGCCGCGGCCTCGGCGCGGGCCTCCTGCGCGGCGGCGAGCCGGCGCTCGACGGCGGCCCGGGTCTGCTCGGCCCGTTCGAAGTGGGCGTGGGCCGCGTCCTCGGCCGCGCGGTCCACGTGGCCGGGGGCCGGGCGGGCCGGAGCGGGGTGTTCCGCGGACCCGCACACCGTGCAGGCCTCCCCGGCCACCAGTGACTCGGCGAGCTCGGCGGCGATCCCGCGCAGGCGGGCCTCCTTGAGCTCCAGCCAGCGCTCCCGGGCGGCGGCCGACTCCTCGCGCAGGGTGAGCAGTTCGGCCGAGGCGCGCGCCGCGTCGGCATCGAGCTCGTCCCGCCGGCGGGCGGCGTTCAGCTGCATGCGGGCGGGTTCCAGCCGGCCCGCGAGCTGCTCGGCCAGGGTGGCGGCCTGCTGGGCGGCGTCCGCGCGCTCCTGCAGCGCCGTCCGGGTCGCCTCCCAGCGCTCCAGCCATTCGGCGGACTCCTGGTGCTGCTCGTCGGCCGCCCGGGACTCCCGTTCCAGGTCGGCCCGTTCACGGCCGATCTCGGCGCTGCGCTGTTCGGTCCGCTGCGCCGCGCCGAGCGCGCCGAGGGCTTCGCGCAGCCGCTGCTCGATGTCGGCGAGCTGCTCGGCTCCCGCCTCCTTCAGCGTCGGCGGGAGCTGCGCGCGGGCGGAGGCCTCGGCGTGCGCGGCGGCGAGGTGCGCGGCGGAGGCGGCGCCGCGCAGCTCCAGGGCGGGGGCCACCAGGGCGCCGCGCCGGGCCCGGTCCAGCAGGCCGTGCACCCGCTCCCGCTCGGGCGCCGCCTCGGCGAGCAGGGCGGCCCGGCGCAGGGTCTCCGCGTGCCGGCGCTGCAGCCGGTCGAGCTCCCGGGCGTCCTCGGCCGCGCGCCGTGCGGCGGCGTGCCGGCTCTCGACGGCGGCCAGTGCGTACTCGGCGACGTCGAGGCGTTCGCGGGCCGCGCAGCGGGCGACGGCCGCCCAGGCCCGGACGGCCTCGGCGAGCCCGGGATCGCCCGGCTGGTGTCCGGGCATGGGCCAGGCCCGCAGATCGGCGCTGTCCCCGGCGGCCTGGGCGAGCCGCTGGGCGGTGTGGAGCACCTTCTCGTCGCCGGCCCGGACCTTGGCCTCGGCGGCCCGGCGGCGCTCGCCGAGCAGGGCCTCGACTGCGGCGAAGCGGCGGGTGTCGAAGAGCCGGCCGAGCAGCCGGCCTCGGGCTGCCTCGTCGGCGCGCAGGAAGCGGGCGAACTCCCCTTGCGGCAGCAGTACGACCTGGCAGAACTGCTCGCGGCTCATGCCGAGCAGCTGCTCGATCTCCTCGCCGATCTCCTGGTGGGAGCGGCTGAGCGGCTCCCAGCCCGCGCCGGTGTGCTCGCGCAGCCAGCTCTGGGCCTTGTCCTTGGTGGTGCCCGTGCCGCGCTTCTTCGGGCGCTCCTGTTCGGGCCGCCGGGTGATCTCCAGGCGGCGGCCGCCCGCGGTGAGTTCGAGGGTGACCTCGGTCGGGGTGTGGGCCGCGGCGTGGTCGCTTCGCAGGCTCGTGCCGGGGGCCTGGCGGGGGCCGGGCACGGAACCGTAGAGCGCGTAGCAGACGGCGTCGAGCACGGAGGTCTTCCCGGCGCCGGTGGGTCCGTGCAGGAGGAAGATGCCGGCGCCGGACAGGGCGTCGAAATCGATCTCCTGGGGTTCGGCGAACGGTCCGAAGGCGGTCACGGCCAGCCGGTGGAGCCTCATCGGTGGGTCTCCCGGTGGCTGTCGTCGGCGCGTACGTCGTCGAAGGCGCCCTGGAGGACGGCCCGTTCGGCCTCGTCGGCATGGCCGCCGCCGCGTACGTGGGCGACGAAGTCCTCGGCGATCTCCTGGTCGCTGCGGCCCTTGAGCCGCTGGGCGTAGGACGCGCCGGTCTCCTCCTGGCGGCCCTCGGGGTCGAAGGCGAGGGTGAGGGTGTGCGGGAAGCGTGCGGCGAGGCGGGCCATGGGGTCGTCGGGGCGGACCGGGTCGGTGAGAGTGGCCTCGACCCAGGCGTCCTCGTGGACCTGGTGCGCCGGATCCTGCAGCAGGTCCTCCAGCCGTCCGCGGAGCCGGGCGAGGGTGCGCGGGACGGGGGCGTCGATCCGCTCGGCGGCGGCGATCCCGCCCTGCGCGCCGAGTTCGATCAGCCACATGGTCTTGCGGTGGCCGGCCTCGGAGAAGGAGTAGGCGAGCGGGGAACCGGAGTAGCGGACCCGTTCGTTGATCGTCTGGCAGCCGTGGAGGTGGCCGAGGGCGGCGTAGTCCACGCCGTCGAAGACGGAGGCGGGCACGGCCTCGACCCCGCCGACGGTGATGTCGCGTTCGCTGTCGCTGGCCTGTCCGCCCGTGACGAAGGCGTGTGCGAGGACGACCGAACGGGTGCCGGGCGCGCGGGTGGCCAGGTCGGCCCGGATCCGGTCCATGGCGGCACCGAGGACCGCCTCGTGACTCACCTTCTCCGCGCCGAACTGGTCCTTGACCAGGGCGGGCTCCAGGTACGGCAGGCCGTACAGCGCCACGTCACCGTGTACGTCGGCCAGGACGACGGGGTCGGCGCAGCCGGCCGGGTCGGTCCGCAGGTGGATCCCGGCGCGGTCGATCAGCCCGGCCCCGACGCCGAGGCGGCGCGCGGAGTCGTGGTTGCCGGAGATCATCACGGTGGGTACGCCGAGGTCGGCGAGGCGGTGGAGGGCCCGGTCGTACAGCTCGACGGCGGACAGCGGGGGCACGGCCCGGTCGTAGACGTCACCGGCGACGAGGACGGCGTCGACCTCGCGTTCGCGCACGGTCTCGACGAGGTGGTCGATGAAGAGCGCCTGGGCGCCCAGCAGGTTGACCCGGTGGAAGGCCCGGCCGAGGTGCCAGTCGGAGGTGTGCAGGAACTTCACTCGCCGGCCCCGCCGCGCATGCCGTCTCCCCCTGGTCGTCTCCCGCCCGCTGAACCCCTCTACGCTAACCCGTCCCCGGGGGCGCTCAGGGCGCGTACGTCTCTCCGCCGAGGGTGAGACCGGCGCTGCCCGCGGTGGTGTCGGCGAGCCAGGCCTCGAAGGCGGGCAGGTCCGCCTCCGGGAGGGCCACCTCTATCTCCACCTCGGCCCCGTAGCGCAGGTCCACCACGGTCCGGCCGGTGGAGCGCAGATCGTTCTGGGTCTTGCCGGCCCGCTGGTGGTCGACGGTGACGGTGGCCAGCCGGTAGCGGCGCCGGGTGACGGTGCCGAGCTCGTCGAGGGCCTCGCCGACGACCCCGCCGTAGGCCCTGATCAGGCCGCCGGCGCCGAGCTTCACGCCGCCGTAGTAGCGGGTGACGACGGCGACCGCGTAGCGGATGTCGCGGCGCATGAGCATCTGCAGCATGGGCACCCCGGCGGTGCCGCCGGGCTCGCCGTCGTCGCTGGCCTTCTGGACGGAGGCGTCCGCGCCGACGACGTAGGCGAAGCAGTTGTGCGTGGCGGTGGGGTGCTCCTTGCGGATGCGGGCGACGAAGTCCTGGGCCTCCTGCTCGGTCGCGGCGGGCGCGAGCGAGCACAGGAAGCGCGAGCGGTTGATCTCGGACTCGTGCACGCCCTCACGGGCCACCGTCACGTACTGGTCTGCCTTCACCTCACCACCCTAAGCGGTGCAGAACGGGCTCCCGCCCGTCCGTGGCGGGGCCGGGGGTAGGTTGGCGGACATGGTGCTGCGGGGGTGGAACTACCGGTACGTGGGACCGGCCGAGCTGAGGGCGCTCGTCCGGCCGGAGGGCGAGGGCCGGAGCATCCGCTCGGCCGCCGAGTTCGAGGACTGGGCCTCGGGCCCGGCGGCGGCCGAGCTGTCCGAGCCCTTCACCTTCGTCGTGGACCGCGCCGGTGTGCTGCGGCTCGCGCCGCGGCGCAGCGAGCACGTGGTCTGCTCCGGCGGCGGCACGGTGCTGAGCGCCGGGGAGATCACCTTCGGGCGGGGGTCCGGGCGGTGGGTGGTCCGTGCGGTGAGCAACCAGTCGACCGGATACTGCCCGGACCCCGGCTCGTGGCCGGCCGTCGCGGACGCCCTGGACGCGGCGGGACTCGGCCTGCGCCCGGACGGCTTCACCCACGAGGTGGTCTTCCGGCGCTGCCCTGCCTGCGCGCAGCTGAACGTCGTCCGGGAGGAGCACTTCGTCTGCGTCTTCTGCGACGCATCCCTGCCGGCGGTCTGGAACGTGGACCCGTCAGCGGGGTAGGCAGCCCAGCACGGCCCGGAACCTCTCGCGCCCCGACGCGACGCTCGCTTCCCACAGGCCCGCGGCGTCACCGCTCACCGAGCGGGCCTGCAGCGCTTCCTCCTCGGCCCGGAAGCCGCCGCCACCGGCCAGGTTCTGGTCCAGCAGGCCCATCGCGGTGAGCGCGGCATGACCGCAGGACAGTGCGTGGTCGGCATCCGCCGAGGCATTGGCCAGCAGTGCGTACCGCAGGACGAGGACGCCGAAGAAGGCATACGTCCCCGCGACATCGGTGATGCCCTCTTCGCAAAGCTGCAGTTCCGGGAAACCCTCCAGCGCGCGCACCCGCTCGGCCGCGTCGGGCAGCGCCCGGTCCGCGTACCAGAGGCCTTGCACGGACTCAACGCAGAGGTCGAGATCGGCTGCGCGGTCCGGCATGCCCGCCCGCATGCCGATGAACAGGGGCGCCATGCGTTCGGCGCAGGCGGCCACGTACAGGCGGACCGCCTCGCGCTCACCCGTGCGCAGGGCCTCCACGACGGAGCCCTCCACCAGCGTGTCCACGTCCCACCCCTCGTACCGTTCGAACGGATCGACAGACTACAGAGCGGCCCCGGGGAATGGCGCCCGGAGGTTTTCGGTTGACGCCGCTGAGCGCCGGCCGGTCCGAGGCGGTCGGGAAACGGCGGACAGGGCCGGCGGGGACAAGGGCATCAGGAGGCGGCACACGTGTACGGCGATCCGGCAACCATCCGCAAGATCCTCACCGAGCTCGGCGACACCTGGGCCGTGGTGGGGCTCTCGAACAACCAGGACCGCGCGGCCTACGGGGTGGCCCGCGTGCTCCAGCGCTTCGGCAAGCGTGTGATCCCCGTGCACCCCAAGGCCGAGACCGTGCACGGTGAGCCCGGGTACGCCTCGCTGGCGGACATCCCGTTCAAGGTGGACGTGGTGGACGTCTTCGTGAACAGCGAGCTGGCCGGCCCCGTCGCCGACCAGGCGGCGTCCGTCGGCGCCGAGGCCGTCTGGTTCCAGCTCGGCGTGATCGACGAGGCCGCGTACGCCCGCACCCGCGGGGCGGGGCTGACGATGGTCATGGACCGCTGCCCCGCGATCGAGATCCCGGCGCTCTAGCCGGCGGACGCGCCGGTGCCGGTGCCGGTGCCGGTGCCCCCGTGCGTGTGTGCGGTGGCGTGCGCGTGCGCGGGCACCGGTGCCGAGACCGGCGGGACCGACACCGCGAGGGTCATCTCCATCGGTACGGAGCCGTCGTTGCGGTAGGAGTGCGCGAGGTTCGCCTCGAACGCGGCCGCGGCCCCGGCCGGGACGCGGAACTCCTCCTCGCCGACCACCAGGGTCAGCTCTCCTGCCGTGACGTGCAGCATCTCGATGGTGCCGGACGGGTGCGGGACGGAGTCCGTCCCCTCGCCCGGCACCAGGTGCCAGGTCCACAGCTCCATCGGCCCGCGCTCGTCGGTGCCGATCAGCATCGTCGTCGAACTGCCCGCCTCGCTGGACCAGATCCGCACCACCTGGTCCGGTGGAACGACGCGGACCTGCGGGCCCCGGTCGTGGTCGAGGAGCGCGGAGATGCTGACGCCCAGCGCGTCGGCCAGCCTGACCGTGGTGCCCACGCTGGGGTTCGTACGGGCCTGCTCGATCTGGATGATCATCCCGCGGCTCACTCCCGCGCGGGCCGCCAGGGAGTCCAGGGTGAAACCGCGCTCGCCGCGCCACCGCTTGAGGTTCCGGGCGAGCGCCTGGGTGAGCTGTTCGAGGTCCGACACCATTCCGTCCAATATTCTGGATGACACAGTCCAACAGGGTGCACTAACGTGTTCTGTGTTCGATCCTGCACTCCCGCGTTCACTGCACTGTACTGCGAGGCCCCATGACCGCCCTCTTCGCCCTGGCCACAGCTGTGCTGTGGGGGCTCGCCGACTTCGGCGGCGGGCTGCTGACCCGCCGGATCCCGGCGCTCACGGTGGTCGTCGTCTCGCAGGTCGTCGCCGTGGTCGTGCTCGGCGCGGTGGTCCTCGGCACCGGCGCCTGGCGGGAGGCGGGCCCGCAGCTGTGGTTCGCGGTCGGCGCGGGCCTGGTCGGACCGGTCGCCATGCTCAGCTTCTACAAGGCGCTGGCCCTCGGCCCGATGGGCGTGGTCTCGCCGCTGGGCTCCCTCGGCGTGGTCGTGCCCGTCACCGCGGGGCTGCTCCTGGGCGAGCGGCCCGGCCTCGGGCAGTTCGCGGGGATCGCGGTGGCCGTCGTCGGCATCGTCCTGGCGGGCGGCCCGGAGCTGCGCGGCGCGCCCGTCCAGCGGCAGGCCGTCATCCTCACCCTGGTCGCGGCCTTCGGCTTCGGCGCGGTGATGGCCCTGATCTCGGAGGCGTCCAGCAGCGTCACCGGACTGTTCCTCGCGCTGTTCGTGCAGCGGGTCACCAATGTCGCCGTGGGTGGCGCCGCCCTGTGGACGCAGACCCGGCGCGGCATTCCCGCCCTTCCGGCCGGCGCCGGCCCGAAGCTCCTCTGGGGGCTGCTGCCCGCCCTGGCCTTCGTCGGCCTCGCGGACGTCGCGGCCAACGGCACGTACTCCATAGCCGCCCAGAACGGCCCGGTCACCATGGCCGCCGTACTGTCCTCGCTCTACCCGGTGATCACCGCGCTCGCCGCCTTCGCCGTACTCAAGGAACGGCTGCGCACGGTGCAGGCCGCGGGCGCCGGCCTGGCCCTCGCCGGAACGGTTCTCCTGGCTGCGGGCTGACCTGCAGGACGGCCTAGGAGTGCTCGGCCTCCGCGAGCTCGGCCAGACCGCGCAGCTGCTCCGGGGTCATCCCGTCGGGGATCGGCACCGGCGTCGGCGTGCGCAGCGGCGGCTGCCAGCCCGTCTCCGGCTCCCAGCGCCGTACGATGCGCGCCGGCGCCCCCGCCACCACGGCGTGGTCCGGGACCTCGCCCCGTACGACGGCGCCCGCGGCCACGACCACGTTGCGGCCGAGGCGCGCGCCCGGAAGGATCACCGCGCCGGTGCCGAGCCAGCACCCGGGGCCGATCTCGACCGGGGCGTTGCGCGGCCACTGCCGGCCGACGGGCTCGTGCGGGTCGTCGTAGCTGTGGTTGGTGGACGTGATGTAGACCCCGGGGCCGCAGAAGGTGTTCGAGCCGATGGTGATCCGGGCGTCGGCGATGACATGGCTGTTGCGGCCTATGACCACCCCGTCGCCGAGCACCAGCATCGGCTCGGAGCCGAGGTCCAGGTCCGGCATCATCCCGGCGGTGAGGGTGACCTGCTCGCCGATGATGCAGTGCCCGCCGAGCCGGATCCACCGCTCACCGAAGACGGTGCCCTGCGGGAAGGCGAGCCGGGTGCCGTCCCCGATCGCACCGAACCTGAGCCGCCCCGGGGTCTGCGCGGTGACCGCCCCGGCCTGCTGCATCCAGCGCCAGCCGGTGTGGACCACGCGGCTCGCCAGCCGGCGGCGCACGGCCGTCAGAGATGAGAACGTGTTCTGTTTCTTCGGCACCCGGCCACGGTAGTGCGCCGGGCCCCGCTCGCCCCGGCCACACTCCTGTGATCTTCACCCCATCGCCGGTGCGGCGGCACGCGTGGCCTACGGTGCCGTTAGCGCGGCAACCGGACGACGGACGCAGAGGAAGAGAAACATGACGCACCAGGCGGCCCAGGCACTCGTGGCGGGTGTCGGCGGCAAGAACCCGGACATCGACCCGACGGCCTTCACGGCTCCGACCTCGGTCGTGGTCGGCGACGTCACCCTCGCCGCGGGCGCGAGCATCTGGTACTCGGCGGTGCTGCGCGCCGACTGCGGCCCGATCACGCTCGGTGCCGACAGCAACGTGCAGGACAACTGCACGGTGCACGTGGACCCCGGCTTCCCGGTCTCGATCGGCGAGCGGGTCTCCATCGGCCACAACGCCGTCGTGCACGGCTGCACCGTCGAGGACGACTGTCTGATCGGCATGGGGGCGACCGTGCTGAACGGCGCCGTGATCGGCGCCGGTTCGCTGGTCGCCGCGCAGGCCCTGGTCCCGCAGGGCATGGTGGTCCCGCCCGGCTCCCTGGTGGCGGGCGTGCCCGCCAAGGTGCGCCGTGAGCTGACCGACGAGGAGCGCGAGGGCATCAAGGTCAACGCCCTGATGTACGTGGAGCTGGCCAAGCAGCACCGCGCGTCGGTGACCCCGGAGGGCTAGGTGTGTTGTCCCGGGACGTTGGTGACACGCGTGCTGGGTCCTTGAAATGGGTGAGGGCCTCCGGGTTCGGTGTGGATTGCGACATCTGCACCTAGCCGAGGAGGCCCTCGTGGTCCACCGTAATGCCCCGCTGACGGAGACCGGGCGACTGCGCCTGGCCCGGTGCGTCGTCGATGACGGCTGGCCCGTGCGGCGGGCCGCGGAACGGTTCCAGGTCAGCCACACCACCGCGGCCCGCTGGGCCGGCCGCTACCGGATGCTGGGCATCGCCGGAATGAGTGACCGGTCCAGCCGGCCACACCACCAACCCGCCAGGACGCCGACCGCCGTGGAGCAACAGGTGCTGCGGATGCGGCGCGAGCACCGGATCGGGCCGCTGCGGCTGGCCGCCCGCTGCCGGATCGCACCCTCGACCGCCCACCGGATTCTCCAGCGGCACGGCCTGCCCCCGCTGGCCGCCCTGGACCGGGCCACCGGCGAACCCGTTCGCCGCTACGAACGGGCCCGCCCCGGCGAACTCGTCCACATCGACGTCAAGAAACTCGGCCGGATCCCTGACGGCGGCGGGCACCAGGCACTGGGCAGAGCCGAAGGCCGCCGCAACAAAACCGGTGCCGGCTGGGCCTACCTGCACACCGCACTCGACGATCACACCCGCCTCGCCTACACCGAAGACCTGCCCGACGAGACCGCCCCGACCTGCGCCGCCTTCCTCACCCGGGCCACCGCCTGGTTCGCGTCCCTGGGCATCAACGTCGAACGTGTCCTGACCGACAACGCCTGGGCCTACACCAAGCACACCTGGCGCCAGACCTGCCGCGATCTGGACATCCAGCCCCGATGGACCAGGCCCTGGCGCCCACAGACCAACGGCAAGGTCGAACGCTTCCACCGCACCCTGCTCGAAGAATGGGCCTACCAGAAGCCCTACACCTCAGACCGGCAGCGCCAGGAAGCTTTCACCGACTGGCTGCACTGGTACAACTACCACCGACCCCACACCGGCATCAGTGGCCAGACACCCGCCAGCCGCGCCACCAACCTGTCCGGACAACACATCTAGGCCGTCCTTTCCGGAGCTTGCCGGGCCTCCCACGCGGCCACGAGCAGCGCCCTGACGGCCTTGTGGTCCGGGTCGCGCGAGAAGGGTCCGCGGCGGGCGGTGATCCACTGCCCGGACGTCCCTTCCCGGACGGTCCGCTCGGTGAGGACGGCGCCCCGCGCGAGCAGCAGCTCCACCACGGCCGGGTAGCCGAAGCGGGCGGACCAGTCGAGCACGGTGCGGTCCCTCATCTCCTCCTCGATGTCGGCGCCCCGGTCCAGCAGCAGGTCCACGAGCTCCGTGTGCTCGCGGTCCCTGCGCGTGGCCGCGAGCACCAGCGGCACGTAGCGCATCCGTCCGGCGGGACCGCCGGGCGGGGCTCCCGCGTCGAGGAGGGCCCGGGCGACGTCCATGTCCCCGCGCATCGCCGCCAGGCACATCGGCGTCGCCTCGTCGTAGGGACCCGCGTCGAGCCGCGGGTCGGCGCCCGCCGCGAGGAGCAGCCGGACGATCTCCGCGTGCCCGGCGCACACGGCCAGGTCCAGCGCTCGTCGGCCGCCGATGACGTAGGCGTCGGCCTCGGCTCCGGCGGCGAGCAGGCGCTGCACCAAGGCGGTATCGCCGCTCTCGGCCGCTCGTCCCAGGCCGTTGATCAGCGGGTTGTAGTGGTCCGACCGGCCCTCGTCGGACCACTCCCCCTCCGGTCCGGCCGCTGCCGTCATTCGCCGACGGTGGCCCGGGTCGCCGCCTGCGAGGGGATCTCCGCTTCGGCGGCCCCGGCGGCCGCGGCCGCCTTCTTCATCCGGCTGCGCATCACGAGCGTGACCGCGAGCCCGAACAGCACGGCGAGCGCCAGGGCCAGCCAGGAGAACCGCTTCAGCCACGGCTCGGCGACGATCCCCACCGAGTAGATGACGGCCGTGGTGCCGCCGGCCCAGAGGATGCCACCGAGGACGTTGGCGACGAGGAAGCGCCAGTAGGGCATGTGCAGCACGCCCGCCAGCGGCCCGGCGAAGATCCGCAGCAGGGCCACGAACCGTCCGAAGAAGACGGCCCACATGCCCCACTTCTCGAAGGAGCGTTCCGCCAGCGCCACCTGCTGGGGTCCGAAGTGCTTGGGGAAGCGCCGGCCGAGGCGCTCCAGCAGCGGCTTGCCGCCCCGGCGGCCGATCGCGTAGCCGATCGAGTCGCCCACGATCGCCCCGGTGATCGCGCAGAGCCCCAGGACCACGGGGTCGATCTCCCCGTGCTGCGAGGCCAGCAGCGCGGAGCTGACCAGGATGATCTCTCCCGGCAGCGGGATGCCGAGGCTCTCCAGCCCGATGACCAGACCCACCAGGAGATAGATGCTGACCGCCGGAATCGTCTCCAGCCATTCCTGGATGTGCACCGGTACGTCCTCCCGTGTCGTCCCCGGCGCGCCCCCTGTGACACGCCGAACGGGCAGCCTATCCGCTCGTCACGACCGCCTTGGACCTCAGTGGCAGTTCACGGGACGAACGGCCCACGAACACCTGCCGTCGGCCGGAACCCAGCACCCAGGCATGCCGCTCCGGGTCCCATGACGACAGCGCCCGCGCGGTGATGTCGAGGGTGACCCGCTCCGCCCCGCCCGGTGCCAGGACCAGTCGCCGGTATCCGGCCAGCGCGCGCACCGGCTGGTCGAGCTCGAGCTCCGCGGACGGGCCGACGTACACCTGGGCCACCTCGGTGCCCTTGCGGCGACCGGTGTTGCGGACGGTGAACTCCACGCGCAGCCCGCCCCGCTCCGGCCGGACGCTGAGCTTCTCGTACTGCCAGGTGGTGTACGAGAGCCCGTGCCCGAAGGGGAACAGCGGGGTCACCCGCTGGGCGTCGTACCAGCGGTGGCCGACGTGGATGCCCTCGGAGTACTCCTGCCGGCCGCCCACTCCCGGGTAGCGCAGCGGGTCACCGCCGACCGGGGTGGCCTGCTCGTCGGCCGGGAAGGTCTGGGTGAGGCGGCCTCCGGGGTCCACGTCCCCGAAGAGGAGATCGGCGGTGGCTCCCGCGCCCTCCTGGCCCGGGTAGTACATCTGGAGGACCGCTCCGGTACGGGAGAGCCACGGCATCGTCGTACTGGAGGAGGTGTTGAGCACGACGGTCGTACGGGGGTTCGCGGCGGCCACCGCCTCGATCAGCCGCTCCTGCCCGCCCGGGAGGGCCAGGGAGGTCCGGTCCCGGCCCTCGGTGGCGTCCTCGTAGGCGAACAGCACCACGCTGCGGGCCGACTTCGCGGTCTTCACGGCCTCGGCGAGGTCCGCGGCGCGGATCGCCCCGGTGGTGTGCCGGATCCGGAAGCGCTGGCCCTTGTCCCCGCCCTCGGCGGTCACGGCGAGCCGGTGTGCGCCCGCCTTGAGGGCGAGGGTGGTGCGGCGGACGCTCATGCCGTCGGGTGCGGAGCCGAGCAGGCCGCCGGCGAAGTACTCGGCCACGCCCTGCCGGACGGGGAACAGCTCCTCCCCGTCGAGGCGTACGACGGGCCGCTTCCCGGTGTAGTGGACGAGCAGGGTCCACTCGTCGTCGTCCGCGAGGCGGAACTCCCCCTCGTGGCTCCAGACGCGCCCGGGGTCCACGGCCCGCGCGTCCAGGTCGGCGGCCGGGATCAGCAGCTTCGCCGGGAGCGGTCGCCCGTACAGGTCCTCGCCGAGGGCGTAGCGGACGGTCGATCCGTTCCCGGCCCGTCGCCGGATGGCGGTGAGCGGGGCGGCCGCCCCGTCGGGGACCACGTGCGCGCTGCCGCCGCCGCCGACGAAGGGCACCTGGCCGGTCGGTCCGATCACCGCGATCGAACGGGCGGCGGCGCCGGTCAGGGGCAGGGTGCCGTGTTCGTTGCGCAGCAGCACCGCTCCCGCGGTGGCCACTTTGCGGGCGGTCCGTGCCCCGGCGGCGGCGTCGCGCGGGGGCCGGGCGGCGGGCGGGGCCGCGAGCAGTCCGAAGCGGTCCATGGTGGTCAGGATCCGGTGGACGGCGAGGTCGACGGCGTCCTCCGGTACGGAGCCGCCGCGCACCGCCTCGCGCAGCGGTCCGCCGAAGTGGGTGCCGCCGGGCATCTCCATGTCGAGGCCGGCGCCGATGGCGGCGACGGTGCTGTGGGTGGCGTCCCAGTCGGACATCACCCAGCCGTCGAACCCCCAGCTGCCGCGCAGCAGTTCGTCCAGCAGCGCCTTGCTCTCGCAGGCGTGGACGCCGTTGACCTTGTTGTAGGCGCCCATGACAGCGCCCGCGCCGGCTGCCACGGCGGCCTCGAAGCCCCGTAGCTCGGTCTCGTGGAGGGTCTGCTCGGCGGCGATCACGTCGACGGTGTCGCGGCCGTGCTCCTGGTTGTTGAGGGCGAAGTGCTTGACGGTGGCGATGAGGCCCTCGTCCTGGATGCCGCGGATCATCTCGCCCACCAGGTCGGCGGTCAGGTGCGGGTCCTCGGCGAAGGTCTCGAAGTTCCGGCCCGCGTACGGGGTGCGGATGAGGTTGACCATGGGTGACAGCAGGACGTCCTGGCCGAGCGCCCGGCCCTCGCGGCCGATGACACGGCCGTACTCGCGGGCCAGCGCCGGGTCGAAGGCGGAGGCGAGCAGGACCGGCGCGGGCAGTGCGGTGGCGGGTCGGGCGACCCGTACCCCGGCGGGCCCGTCGGCCAGGCGCAGCGCCGGGATGCCCAGGCGCGGGACGCCGGGCACGTAGCCGGCCTGGCCGAGGGAGGTGGGATCGGGGGCTCCGTGCAGCAGGCCGGTCTTCTCGTCGAGGGTGAGGCGCTCCAGCAGGGCGTCGATGCGCGCGGCGCCCTTGGCCTCGGCGGCGGCCGGTGCGGCGGGCGGCGCTTCACGGGCTCCTGCGCCCGGCGGCACCCCGGGCGCGCAGGCGCCCGCTCCGAGGGCCGTGCCCGCCGTGCCCGCCGCCGCGAGCAGTCGCATCGCGGAACGTCTGGACACGGCCTCGCTCATGGGCGCTCCCTGCGGCGTGGGTCGGCGGGAGCGGCCCGCGCCGGACCGCTCCCGCGCCCACTGTGCGCCGCGCGCCGGGCGGGTAGGCCGAGACGCGCCACCGCGGCGCCGAGGTTCAGCCCTCCGGCAGCGGGGGCGCGCTGTCGGCTCTGCGCCGGGTCTCGTCCTGGCGCTGCACCCGCGCCTCGGTGCGGTGGCCGCGCGCGATGCAGTCCCGTACGACGGCCTCCACCACCAGCTCGGCGTCGAGGCTGATGTCGACCTCGGCCACGGGCGTTCCCTCCGTCGTCGTTCGACGGACTCTAAGCGGCGGACCGTGGCCGCAGGGGTTGGTGCCGGCCGGTCGTCAGGCGTTGGGACGCAGGGTCCAGACGACGGTCATCTCGCCGGTCACGGCCTCGTCCTCGCGCTGGATGGCGATGGTGACGGGGAACTCGGGGCGGCCGCCGGCGTCGAGTTCGGCGATGACCTCCGCGGCCGGGCGGCCGAGGGTGGCGGTGGCGGTCACGACGCCCTTGGCGAGCTTCTTGTAGCCGATCTCGGCCTTCACGGCGAGCGGGACGGCGCGCGAGAGCTGGTCGCCGAAGGCGGCCAGGACGATGGCGCCGCTCGCGGACTCGGCGAGGGTGAACATCGCGCCGGCGTGCGGGCCGCCGACGTGGTTGTGGTAGTCGGGCTGGTCCGGAAGCCGGACGACCGCACGCTCGGGGGTGGTCTCCAGGAACTGGAGGTTCAGGGTCCGGGCCATCGGTACGGTCGCGGCGAGCAGTTCGCCCACGTTCATCTGATCTGCGCTCATGGAACGCAATGTTACCCACGAGTAGTTCCCATTGACCAGAGCTCCCACGGGGGCGGCCGTGGCTCCCCGCCGCCACGGCCACTATCGTTACCGGCCATGTGGCCAGGACAGCAGCAGCCGCCCGGGGGCGAACAGAACCCTCAGGACGCGCAACAGAACCCGTACCAGCAGCAGCCGGGACAGCCGGGGCAGCCGAACCCGTACCAGCAGCAGCCCGGTTACGGATACCCGCAGCAGCCGGGGTACCAGCAGCCCCAGGGGGTTCCCGGCCAGCAGTGGGGCCAGCCCCAGCTGCCTCAGCAGCCCCAGCCCGCCGCCGGCAGCGGCGGCGGGAGCCCGTACTCGACCAAGACCGTGGCGATCGTCGCCGCGGCCGCCGTCGTCGTGGCGGCCGCCGCGACCGGCGCGTTCGTCCTGACCCGGGACGACAAGAAGACGGAGGCCGACGACAAGCCGGCGGCCAGCCCCTCGGCGCCGGCCTCCGAGGCACCCGCCCCGGCCGGCAGCAGCCCGAACCCGCGGGCCGGCGGCAGCGCCCAGCCCGTCATCCCGGGCTGGAAGGTCGTGGTCAACACGAAGTACGGCGTCAGCTACGACGTACCCCCCGAGTGGAACGTCAACGAATCCGGCGTGATCCTCTCCTTCCACGACGAGGTCAAGAACGACGGCTCGCCCCTCATCACGATGAGCGGCACCGCCACCCTCAAGGAGGAGTGGTGCACGGTCGACAAGGACGCGGACGGCAGGGTCGAGAAGTTCTCCCTCGCGGACACCGGCATCAAGGGCGCACAGGGCGCCAAGGACACCGCACAGGTGGCGACCGACAACACCGGTGCCTGGGCCTGGGCGGCCTTCGCCCAGAAGGAGCCCAAGGGAACGGTCAAGGTGGGCGCTCCCAAGGAGTTCACGACCTCCTCCGGGGTCAAGGGCCACCTGGTCGTGGCGACCGCTCCGAACCTGAAGAAGGAGCACAAGTGCTCCACCGACGGCAAGACGGTCGGCTTCGGCTTCAAGAACGCCGTCGGTGACTTCGCCAGCTTCGTGCTCATCAGCGCGGCCGGCGTGAAGGACGAGGTCCCGAACGACGTCTCCGACAAGATCATCAGTTCCATCCGGCTCACCACCCCGTGATCCCCGCGTCCCGTGTCCCGGGCCGGCAATCCGTTTGGATTATCGGCCCGGGGCGGGGATAGTCCCGGGGTGAGCTCTCCCCGCACCGCAGCACCCCGTACGCCCGCGAAGCGCCGCCGGCCCGACTGGGCCGGCCGCAACTACAGCCTGCTCACGGGTGCGGCGATCATCACGAACCTGGGGAGCCACGGAGCCCATATCGCGGCCGCCTTCGCGGTCATGGAGGCCGGCGGGTCCGTCGGCGACGTGGGCCTGATCGCGGCCGCCCGCACACTGCCGCTCGTCCTCTTCCTGCTCATCGGCGGCGCCATCGCCGACCGGCTGCCCCGCCACCGCGTGATGGTCGCGGCCAACGTCCTGAACTGCCTCTCGCAGGCCGCCTTCGCCGTCCTCGTCCTCGCGGGCGAACCCCAGCTGTGGCAGATGATGCTGCTGACCGCGCTGTGCGGCACCGGTACGGCCTTCTTCAATCCCGCGGCCGAGGGCATGCTGCTCTCCACCGTCTCGGGCGAACACTCCAACCGGGCCTTCGCGCTCTTCCGCATGGCGATCAACGGCGCAGGCATCGGCGGAGCGGCCCTCGGCGGAGCGATGATCGCCGCGGTGGGCCCGGGCTGGGTCCTGGCCGCCGACGCGGCGGCCTTCGCCGTCGCCGGCGCACTGCGGACCTTCCTCGACGTCGGCCACGTGCCCGACCGGGCCCCCGGCGGCGGCCTGCTGGCCGATCTGCGCGAGGGCTGGGTGGAGGTCCGGACCCGCCCCTGGCTGTGGAGCATCGTGCTCCAGTTCTCCGTCGTGGTGGCCGTCGTCGGCGCCGCCGACGCGGTCTACGGACCGCTGGTCGCCCGGGACCAGCTGGGCGGTCCCGCTCCCTGGGGCGTGGCCCTGGCCTTCTTCGGCGTCGGCACCATCGCCGGGGCCGTCCTGATGATGGCGTGGAAACCGCGCCGTCTGCTGCTCGTCGGCACCCTGTGCGTGTTCCCGCTGGCGCTTCCCTCGGCGGGACTCGCCGTGCCGCTGCCCGTCTGGGGGCTGTGCGTGGTGATGTTCGTCAGCGGCGCCGCGATCGAGGTCTTCGGCGTGAACTGGATGACCGCCATGCACCAGGAGATCCCGGAGGAGAAGTTCTCCCGGGTCACCGCCTACGACTGGTTCGGCTCGGTGTCGATGCTTCCGCTGGCCACCGCGCTGGCCGGGCCCGCCGAATCGGCCTTCGGGCGCACCCAGGCCCTGTGGGGCTGCGCGGTCCTGGTCGTCGTGCCCACCGCCCTCGTCCTGCTGGTCCCGGACGTCCGCCGCATGACCCGCAGGGCTCACGGCAAGACGGTCGCCGGGGCCGGCGCGGCCCCGGCGACGGCAGTCCCGGCCGATCAGACCCCCGCCGACACCGTCGGCGCCTGACGCACCGTCGGCCCCGGCCGCTCACTCCGTGCCGCTCACCCCAGGCTGAACGCGCCCTCCGGCGGCGCCGGGGAAGGGGCCGCGTCCGCGTCGGCCACCGGCGCCGCGCCCTTCCTGAACCGGACCAGACCGTCCCCGTACTCCACCCTGGCGGGAAACGCGTCGGCCGCGCACCTGCGGGCCAGCGCCCCCACCTCCAGCGGGGCGTCGGAGGCCAGCAGTACGGCGTTCCCGAACCGCCTCCCCCGCAGCACCGCCGGCTCGGCGATCAGCGCCAGCTCCGCGAACGCCTCGGCGAAGTTCGCCACCTGCGCCCGCAGGAAGTCGAAGGGTGCCCCGTCGGCCAGGTTCGCCGCGTACAGCCCGCCGGGCCGCAGCACCCGCGCGGCCGCCCGGGCGTACTCCACGGACGTCAGCTGCGCCGGTACCCGCGAGCCGCCGAACACGTCGGCCACCACCAGGTCCGCGCTCGCCGCGGGCGCCGCCTCCAGCCAGGCACGGGCGTCTGCGGTGTGCACGGTGACCCCGGAGCCCGCCGCGAGCGGCAGGTGCTCGGCCACCAGGTCGACCAGCCCCGCGTCGAACTCGACGACCGTCTGCCGTGAGCCGGCCCGGGTGGCCGCGGCGTAGCGCGGCAGGGTGAGCGCGCCGCCGCCGAGGTGCAGGAGGTCCAGCGCGAGCCCCGGATCGGCGGCGCAGTCCAGGACGTGCGCGAGGCGGCGTACGTACTCGAATTCCAGGTGCTGCGGATCGTCCAGGTCCACGTACGACTGCGGGGCCCCGTCGACGGTCAGCAGCCAGGCCCGGTCCCGGTCCACGTCCGGCATCAGCTTGGCGGTGCCCTGGCCCACGTCCCGGACGACCGGGATCTGTTCGTCGCTCACCGCTCCATTGTCCGGCAGCGGCCGCGCGGGCTTCGAACAGCCCTCGGTCACCCCTCGGGCACCCGTCAGGCGGCGCCGGCCGACCAGACCGCCGCCGTCTCCCCCGCGTGCTCCTCGGCCTGCGCCAGGCCCGCCCGGGCGGCCGGGTCCCGCCGCGCCGGATCCAGCACGTTGCGACCGAAGGCCTTGCGCGCGGCCGCCGACGGGGTGATCAGCTGTACCCGCGCGCCCGCCTCCCGCAGGCGCTCGGCCTGGGCCGAGGGGGAAGGGACCAGCCCCGAGCCGAGCGACATCGGGGCGAGGATCACCACGCGCGCGTAGCCGGCGGCCAGATCCGCATTGGTGGCGGAGCGGATTCCGCCGTCGATGAAGCGGCGGCCGCCGACCGTGACCGGCGGCCACACCCCGGGCACCGCGCAGCTCGCCGAGACGGCGTCGACGAGCCCGTCGCCGCTCCCCCGTTCGAACGCCTTGAGCTCACCGCTGAGCGCGTCCACCGCCGTGACGACGAGCCGCCGCTCGGGCCACTCGTGCGAGACCAGCCGGGCGGCCAGCACCTTGCGCCGCTCGGCCTCGGCGCCGGTGTCGGCGGCCAGCGCCATGGCGCCGACCCGCTGCCGGTAGGCCGTGGCGGTGCGCGAGCGCGCCATCGCGACGGCGTACCGGGCGAGGACACCGGCGCCCAGTTTCGCCGTGGCCTCCCCGGCAGGGTCCCCGAGCTGACGCTCGTACAGCTCCTGCGCGGTGAGCAGTCCGGAGGTGAGCTGCGCCCCGACCACCGAACCGGCCGAGGTGCCGACGACCAGGTCCGCGGTGGTGAGGTCCACGCCCGCGCGGGCGAGGCCGTACAGGATTCCGCACTCCCAGCCGATGCCGGTCAGTCCCCCGCCGCCGAGCACCAGTGCCGTGTCCGCGCTCATCTCCGCCCGCCCCTTTGCTCATGCCTGTGGTGACGGCAGTCTGGCGCAGCCAGGCCACCGCCACCACAGAGGGGTCCGGATCAGGCCGGATCATGCAGGTACGGCCGTCACCCCGGTACGGCCGTCACCCCAGGACGGCCGTCACCGTCCCCGCGCCGACGGTCCGCCCGCCCTCGCGGATCGCGAAGCCGAGCCCCGACTCCAGCGGGACGTCCCGGCCGAGCTCGACGGTCATCGTGACCGTCTCGCCCGGCTGGGCCACGGCGGCCTCACCCAGGTCGACGTCCCCCACCACGTCGGCGGTGCGGATGTAGAACTGCGGCCGGTAGCCGCTGGCGACCGGTGTCGTACGGCCGCCCTCGCGCCCGGAGAGGACGTACACCTGAGCGGTGAAACGGCGCTGCGGTGTCACGCTGCCGGGCGCGGCCACCACGTGCCCGCGGCGCACGCCGTCGCGCGGCACCCCGCGCAGCAGCAGCGCGACGTTGTCCCCGGCCTCGGCGGACTCCATCGGCTTCCCGAAGGTCTCCAGCCCGGTGACGACCGTTTCGACCGGCTCGCCGTCACCGCCGAGGACCGCCACGCGGTCCCCGAGCCGTACGGTGCCGCGCTCGACGGCGCCGGTCACGACGGTGCCGCGCCCGGTGATGGTCAGCACGTTCTCCACCGGCAGCAGGAACGGCGCGTCCGTGTAGCGCACCGGGGTCGGTACGTACGTGTCCACCGCGTCGAGCAGCGCCTGGATCGCCTCCGTCCATCGCGGGTCGCCCTCCAGCGCCCCGAGTCCGGAGACCCGTACGACCGGCGCGCCGTCACCGCCGTATCCGTGCGCGGTGAGCAGCTCGCGGACCTCCAGCTCGACCAGGTCGGTCAGCTCGGGGTCCCCGGCGTCGGCCTTGTTGAGGGCCACCACGATGTGGTCGACGCCGACCTGCCGGGCGAGGAGCACGTGCTCGGCGGTCTGTGGCATGACCCCGTCGAGCGCGGAGACGACGAGGATCGCGCCGTCGAGTTGGGCGGCGCCCGTGACCATGTTCTTGATGTAGTCGGCGTGACCGGGCATGTCCACGTGGGCGTAGTGCCGGGTGTCGGTCTCGTACTCGACGTGCGTGAGGTTGATGGTGATGCCGCGCCGGGACTCCTCGGGGGCCCGGTCGATGCGGTCGAAGGGCACGAAGGAGGCGCCGCCGTGCTCGGCGAGGACCTTGGTGATGGCGGCGGTGAGGGTGGTCTTGCCGTGGTCGACGTGACCCATGGTGCCGATGTTGAGGTGCGGCTTGGTGCGCACGAAGGCCGTCTTGGCCATGATTCATTCCCGTGTCTGGAAGCTGGAACGGGACCCCGAGGTCGAGCCGACCCTCCCCCTGCGGGGTCCGCCGGACGATCCGGGAAGGGTCAGCTTCGTGCGCCGTCGAATGCGGCGAAGACGGGTGCGTACGCAGGTGCGCCTGCCGGTGCGCCCGTGATTTCGGCAGCCTTCGGCGCGTCCGCGACTGCGGACCGCGCTGCGAGGAAGGCATACCGGTTCATGCCCCTGATCCTGCCGGACGCTCCGGGTCACGTCGAACGAATTACGGCGTGGTCAGAGGTTCTTGAGCGCCTCGCGCACGGACAGCGGGGCCAGGGAGCCGCGTTCGGCCTCGACGAAGGCGCGTACCGCTTCGGGGTCCGTCTTCGCGTACTCGCGCAGGGCCCAGCCGATCGCCTTGCGCACGAAGAAGTCCGGGTGTCCGGCCCGGCGACGGCAGTAGGCGAAGAGCCGTCCGGTGTCGGTGGCGGACTTGAAGCGGAGCTGGTGGAGCAGCGCGGTGCGGGCGAGCCAGAGGTTCTCGTCCTCGATCCACTCGTCCATCACGGCCGCGAGTTCCGGGTCGGCGGCCACCAGCGGTCCGACCGTGTGCGCGGCCAGCAGGTCGACGGTGTCCCACCAGGGGACGGTCACGATCAGGTGCCGGACCACCGGCAGGAAGCCGGAGGAGCAGCGGGCGGCGTGGCGGCGCAGATAGTCCACCGCGAAGTACTGGTACTCGCGCTCCGGGAGGAGCCAGCAGCGCAGCGCGAGCGCCGCGCAGTCCGCCTCGGCCGGTTCCGGAGTGTTCTTGGTCACGGTCTTCGACAGTTCCCGGCGCAGCGGGGTGGGGATGCCGAGGAAGGGCGCGATGTCCTTCATGTACGCGGCCATGGCCCTGGCCCGGACGGGATCGGCGGCCTCGCCGTACGCCCCGGGCAGCCGCTCCAGCAGGGTGTCCGCGAGGGCGCTGCGGGGAACTCGCGGGGGTCGCCGGTCGTTCGACTGCATGAGGCCCAGATTACGGCGCCCCGCCGTATACGTGGGCTAGTCTCCCGGGATGTCCCTCCTCCTCGCGCCGTGGACCCGGCTGTCGGTGCTCGTCGTGCTGCTCGTCGCGGCCGGCGTGTGCGTGCTGCTGTACGAGCCCCAGCGCATCCTCTCGGAGGGCTGGCCCCCGGGGCTCCCGGTGGGCATGGCGGTCCTGCTGTTCGCAGCCGCGTACGGCGTGTGCACGGCCGCCTTCGTGCCGCGCCCCCTGCTCAATCTGGCCGCGGGAGCCGTCTTCGGCACCCAGTTCGGCCTCGTCGCGGCGGTCGGCGGCACGGTGCTCGGCGGCGCGATCTCCTTCGGACTGGGCCGGATCCTGGGCCAGGAGGCTTTGCGGCCGTTCCTGCGCGGGCGCTGGCTCCAGGCGGCCGACGGGCAGCTCAGCCGGCACGGTTTCCGTTCGATGCTCGCGGTCCGGCTCTTCCCCGGACTGCCCTTCGTCGTGGCCAACTACTGCGCTGCGGTGTCGCGGTGCGGCTGGGGCCCCTTCCTCCTCGCCACGACGATCGGGGTCGTCCCGAACACCGCCGCGTACGTGATCGCGGGCGCCAGTGCCTCCTCGCCCGGATCGCCCGCGTTCCTCGTCTCGTTCGGCTTCATCGTCGTCTCCGTGGTGGGCGGCGCGGTCTACGGATGGCGCAAGCGACACCGTCTGGCACCCCCTCGAACCGAGGATCGAGTGACCGAACTGGTGCCCCAGCACCCCCCTGTGGTCAGCGCCGCTTCGCACGGGCCCTAGCATCGGACGCGAACTGCCCGACGATCACAAGGACGAGCGCACCCCGACATGAGCTGGTTCGAATCCCTAATCCTCGGTCTCGTCCAGGGGCTTACGGAGTTCCTCCCGATCTCCTCCAGCGCCCACCTGCGGCTGACCGCGGCGTTCGCCGGCTGGCACGACCCAGGAGCGGCCTTCACCGCGATCACCCAGATCGGCACCGAGGCCGCCGTGCTGATCTACTTCCGCAAGGACATCGCGCGGATCGTCTCCACTTGGTTCCGCTCCCTGTTCAACAAGGGACTGCGCTCCGAGCAGGACGCCAAGATGGGCTGGCTGGTGATCGTCGGCTCGATCCCGATCGGCGTCCTGGGCCTGGTCTTCAAGGACGCGATCGTGGGCCCGGCCCGCGACCTGCGCCTGACGGCGACCACCCTGATCCTCATGGGCATCGTGCTCGGCGTCGCCGACCGGCTGGCCGCCCGTGACGAGGAAGGCGGCCGGCACCGCGCGATCCGCGAGCGCAAGACGCTGCAGCAGCTGGGCGTCAAGGACGGTCTGATCTTCGGCGTCTGCCAGGCGATGGCCCTGATCCCCGGCGTCTCCCGGTCCGGCGCGACGATCTCCGGCGGTCTGCTGCTCGGCTTCACCCGCGAAGCAGCGGCCCGCTACTCCTTCCTCCTCGCGATCCCGGCCGTGCTGGCCTCGGGGGCGTTCGAGATCAAGGACGTCGTGGAGAACCCGGGTCACATCTCCTGGGGTCCGACGATCTTCGCGACGGTCATCGCCTTCTTCGTGGGCTACGCCGTGATCGCGTGGTTCATGAAGTTCATCTCGACCAAGAGCTTCATGCCCTTCGTGATCTACCGGATCCTCCTGGGCATCCTGCTGTTCGTGCTGATCGGCACGGACGTGCTGAGCCCGCACGCGGGCGAGTCCGGTTCCTAGCGGAGCCCCGCTCCACCTCTTCGCGTGAACCGCAGGCCGTTCGGGAACGTTCCCGGGCGGCCTGCACGTCGTTGTGCCTGAAGAGAGCGGAAGGCAAAGAGCAGGGGGTGTCCCATGGGTCGAGTGGTGCTGGAGCGATTTCCCGCCGGAAGTCCGCGGGGAAGCTGGCCCGCCGAGGAGTACGCGGCGCAGCGGATGCGCGAGGGCGTGCCGGCGGAGGTGGTCATGGACCTGGACAGCGACGCGTTCCTCGTCGTGGTCCGGCAGCGGGAGTCCCGTTCCGGTCACTGACCGCCCGCGGGAAGATCCGGTCGGCGCACGGCCCTTGGCCTCGCGCCCGCGCAGCCCCACACTGACCCGATGACTCAGCGTGTGGATCTCGCGACGGTGATGGACCGGCTGGCGATCGACGAGGTGGTCACGGGCTACGCGGTGGCCGTCGACGACGGTGACTGGGACGCGTACCGTGCCCTGTTCACCGCCGGTGGCAGGGCCGACTACAGCTCGGCCGGCGGGATCGAGGGTCCGGTGGCGGAGGTCGCGGACTGGCTGGCGCGGACGATGACGCTCTTCCCCGTCCGCCAGCACCTGATCGTGAACCGGCTGATCCGGCTGGAGGACCTGGGCGGCTCCCCCGGGGACAGCGCCGAGGTCCGGGCGGACTTCCTCAATCCGATGCGGCTGGCCGGGCCGGACTCCGACGCCTCGGTCACCTCGCCCAACTTCGTCGCCGCCGGGCGCTACGGCTTCGCGCTGGCCCGCACCCGCGACGGCTGGCGGCTCACCCGCGTCACCGTGCACGAGAAGTGGCGGCACATGACCGCCTGAGCCCGGCCGGAGCCGCTCGACTCGGCCGCCACGTCAGGCACTGCCACACTGGAACCGGAGGCACGCCATGATCACGATGCGCATGCGGTGGTGGTCCCCTCGATGGCGTGCGCCCGCCGCCGTGGCCGCCGGGGCACTGCCCGCTTTCGCCTTCCCGGCCCCCGCGCTCTGGTGGTTCGCCTACGCCGCCCTCGTGCCCTGGATGCTCCTGCTGCGGTCGGCCCCCACAGCGCGGCGGGCCGTGCTGGAGGGCTGGCTCGGCGGTGCGGGGTTCATCCTGGCCGTCCACCACTGGCTGCTGCCCAGCCTGCACGTGTTCCTGATCCCGGTGGCCGCGCTGCTCGGGCTGCTCTGGATCCCCTGGGCCCTGCTGGTGCGGGAGCTCCTCGGCGGGACCCCGTCGGCGGGCCGGGCCTGCTGCGCGCTCGTCCTCGTACCGGCGGGGTGGCTGCTGTCGGAGCTGGTCCGGTCCTGGCAGGGGCTGGGCGGGCCGTGGGGGCTGCTGGGCGCGAGCCAGTGGCAGGTGGCGCCCGCCCTGCGCCTGGCCTCGGTGGGCGGGGTGTGGCTGGTCAGCCTGCTGGTGGTGGCGGTGAACTGTGCGCTGGTGCTGCTGATCGCGGTGCCGGGGGCGCGGATCCCCGCGGTGGCGGGCATGACCGGGTGCGCGGTGCTGACGGGGGCGGTGTGGGTGTGGGCGGCGCGCCCCGAGGAATCGGGCCGGCTGCGCGTGGCCGTCGTACAGCCCGGCCCGGTGGCGGAGGGCCCGGACAGTGCGGAGCGGCGGTTCGACGTCGGGGAACGGCTGACGCGACCGCTGGCGGGGCAGCGGGTCGATCTGGTGGTGTGGGGCGAGAGCAGTGTCGGCGCGGACCTGACGGCCCGCCCGGACCTGGCCCGGCGGCTGGCCGCGCTGTCGGCGGAGGTCGGGGCCCCGCTGATGGTGAACGTGGACGCGCGGCGGGCGGACCGCCCCGGGATCTACAAGAGCGCGGTCCTCGTGGGCCCCCAGGGCCCCACCGGTGACCGGTACGACAAGATGCGGCTCGTCCCGTTCGGGGAGTACGTACCGGCCCGTGCGCTGTTCGGCTGGGCCACCTCGGTCGGCAAGGCGGCGGGCGAGGACCGGGTGCGCGGCGACCGCCCGGTGGTCATGGACCTGCCCGGGCGGCCGGACGGGCCCGGCCGGGTCCGCGTCGGCCCGCTGGTGTGCTTCGAGTCGGCCTTCCCCGACATGAGCCGGCGCCTCACCCTGGACGGGGCCTCCCTGCTCGTCGCCCAGTCGGCGACCTCCTCGTTCCAGGAGAGCTGGGCACCGGCCCAGCACGCCTCGCTGGCCGCGCTGCGGGCGGCCGAGAACGGCCGCCCGATGGTTCACGCCACCCTCACGGGCATCAGCGTCGTGAACGGCCCGTCCGGTGCGCGGGTCGGCCCGGCCCTGCCCACCTCCGCGAGCACGGCGGCCGTGTACGAGGTGCCGCTCGCCCGCGGCACGACCCTCTACGTCCGCTTCGGGGACTGGCCGGTGACCGCCGCCCTCGCCGCCCTCGCGGTGTACTGCGCGGTGGCGGGCAGCCGTTCGCTCAGGAGGCCTGCTCCAGAGCCGAGCTCACCACCCGCTCGCACAGCTCGTGGGTTCGCAGGGCGTCGCGGGCGCTGAGCGTGGTGCCCGCCGCGACCGCCTCCAGGAAGTGGTCGACGACCTGCTCGATGCCGCGCTGGCGGGCGACGGAGACCCAGTCCCCGCGGCGCCGCACGGTCGGCTGACCCTTGTGGTCGATGACCTCCGCGAGGTTGACGACCTGCCGCTTGGTGTCGCGGCCGGACACCTCCAGGATCTCCTCGGTGGAGCCCGACAGCCGGTTCATGATGCCGAGGGCGGTGAAACCGGCGCCGGACAGCTGGAGCACCACCTGGTGCATCAGCCCCTCGCGCACCACCGCCCGGACGTCGAGGTGGTCGGCCTCGCCGGGCAGCAGGAACCGCAGGGTGTCGACGACGTGGATGAAGTCGTCCAGCACCAGCGTGCGCGGGTCCTCGGGCAGCCCGACCCGGTTCTTCTGCATGATGATCAGCTCGCGGGCGTGGTCGGCGCACTGCGCGTAGGCGGGCGCGAAGCGGCGGTTGAAACCGACGGCGAGGGAGACCCCGAGCTTCTCGGCCCGTTCCACGAGCTGCCGCGAGTGCGCGAGTTCGTAGGCGAGCGGCTTGTCCACGTACGTGGGCACGCCGGCCTCCAGCAGCCGTGTGACGATCTCGGGGTGGGCCACGGTGGCGGCGTGCACGAAGGCCGCGTCGAGCCCCTCCGCGAGCAGCGCGCCGAGATCTGTGTGCCGGCGCGCGGCCGGGACGTGGTGGGCGTCGCCGACCCGCTCCAGAGCGTCGGGGTTGCGTGTCTGCAGGTGCAGTTCGATGCCCGGGCGGGTGGTGAGGACGGGCAGGTACGCCTTCTGCGCGATGTCGCCGAGTCCGATGCAGCCGACCTTCACCGGGCGCCTCCAGGTTGTTTCCTTGTGGGATTCCCGCAGCTTAATCCCTGGTGACGGGGGCCCGGTTCGCCGAGGATGAGCCCCATGACCACCAGTTCAGGATCACATCGCAGCGAACCCGCCACCACCGCCGACGAGCGGGACATGCTGGACGGATGGCTCGACTACCACCGTGCCACCCTCGTCTGGAAGTGCGAGGGGCTCCAGGACGAACAGCTGCGCCGCACCCCGCTCGCGCCCTCCGAGCTGAGCCTCCTGGGCCTCGTGCGGCATATGGCGGAGGTGGAGCGGTACTGGTTCCGGGAGATCATGCTGGGTGCGGACCTGCCCGAGCTGTACTGCACGAGCGAGGACCCGGACGGCGACTTCCACTTCCCCGAGGACGCCACCTGGGCCGAGGCCGAGCAGATCTGGCAGACCGAGGTCGAGCTGGCCCGCCAGGCGGCCGCTGGCCGTTCGCTGGACGCGGTCTCGCAGGCCGGGAGCCACCACCGCGGCGAGGTCTTCAGCCTGCGCTGGGTCTACACCCACATGATCGAGGAGTACGCGCGCCACAACGGCCACGCGGACCTGCTGCGCGAGCAGACGGACGGCGCCACAGGCGACTGAAGGCCGTCCCGGGCCGGCCCGGGGGCCCTGTCCGGCGGGTGGGTACGTCACCCGTGCGGGGTGAATATCGGCTCCGGGTTTTCGCAACGGGGTCCTCGCACAGCAGAGTTGCGCGAGTGCATCCAACCCGAACCACGACAACGCTGCTGCTCGGAGTCGCCTGCGCCGTCTCGGCGGTCTCCGGCTGTGTGAGTGTGAGCCCCGGACCCGTGCAGCCCGCGGCGGCCCCCGCCGCCGGGGTACCGCCCCGCCATGAGCCGCGCGGCGGCCCCGGTGCCGCCCCCGTGGTCGTCCGCGCGCCCGCCCTGGAAGCGCTGGAGGCGGTGGAGACCGCCCCGGAGCGGCCCGCGGCCCCGGCGGACCCCGCGCCGGCCCGGCGGTCCGCACAGCGCCCCGTACCAGGCGGCTCCGGCGGGCCCGTACAGGAGGCTCCGCCGGTCCCGGACATCCCGGAACCCCGGCGGGCCGCCGAGCCCGCCACCGGGCACCCGGAAGGCCGTCCGCAGCGTCCCCGGCGCGACGCCGAGGTGGAGCGTGAGCTGATCCGGAAGCTGCCGGTGCGGCCGGCGGACGTGTGCGCGCTGGGCCGCAGGCACGGCCACTGGCATTCCGACAGCCCGGAGGCCCGTATCTGCTCGGGCGTCCACGGGGACTGACCATCGACGGGCCCCGGCGCCTACGGGCCTACGGGGACTGCTCGGGGAACGGCCGGGGTCCGGGACCGGTGCCAGGGCCAGGTCCCGGTCCGGCACCGGGTTCCGCGGCCAGGCGCCGCTCCAGCCGGGCGATGGCGGCCCGTACGCCGTTCCCGTACCCGTCGTCGGACAGCGCTCCGGTGGCCGCGCGGGCCCGGGCCAGGTGGACCCGGGCCGCCTCCGGCCGCTGCAGCTTCACGTAGTCGGCGGCCAGGTTCAGGTGCAGGGACGGGTAGAACACGCGCATCGCCGGATGCGGCTCCCGGCGCGCGGGCCGCCCGTCCCGGGGCGGCCTCGTCCCGGGCATGTCGCCCGGCGGATCACCCGGCAGGTCACCCGGCACGTCGGCGGCGGCGGTCAGCGCCCGCAGGTCCCAGGCCAGCTCGTCGGCCGGATCGTCCTGGGCGTCGGCCATGTAGTGGGCCAGGGTGCAGCGGTGGAGGGAGTCCCCCTCCTCGCCGATCTCGGACCAGATCTCCCCCAGCCGGTTGCGGGCCTCCTCGCGGTCCCCGGCGTGCAGCAGGATGACCGCCTGGCCGATCCTGGTCATGACGGCGTCCTCCGACGCCTCCTGCTGCTCCGTCACGGCGGCCTCCGGCTTGCTCTGCCAGACCTGCTCCGGTCTGATCATCTAGAAGCTAGCCGGAGGTACCGGCGATGGCGCCGAGGCGCGGGGGGAGGTCAGCCGAGGTTCGGGATCCGCCAGTCGATCGGCTCATGCCCCTGGGCGGTGATGGCCTCGTTGATCTGCGTGAAGGGCCGGGATCCGAAGAACTTCTTGGCGGACAGCGGGGAGGGGTGGGCGCCCTTGACGACCACGTGCCGCTCCTCGTCGATCAGCGGGAGCTTCTTCTGGGCGTAGGCGCCCCACAGGACGAAGACGGCCGGGTCGGGCCGCTCGGACACCGCGCGGATCACGGCGTCGGTGAACTTCTCCCAGCCCTTGCCCTTGTGCGAATTGGGCTCGGCCTCCCGGACCGTGAGCACCGCGTTGAGCAGCAGGACGCCCTGCTCGGCCCACGGCATCAGGTACCCGTTGTCCGGGATCGGCAGGTCGAGCTCCTCCTTCATCTCCTTGTAGATGTTGCGCAGCGAGGGCGGGGTCTTGACCCCGGGCCGCACGGAGAAGCACAGGCCGTGGCCCTGGCCGGCGCCGTGGTACGGGTCCTGGCCGAGGACGAGGACCTTCACCCGGTCGAAGGGAGTGGCCTCCAGGGCCGCGAACACCTGCTCGCGGGGCGGGTAGACCGGCCCGTTAGCCCGTTCCTTCTCGACGAACTCGGTGAGCTCTTTGAAGTAGGGCTGGTCCAGCTCCCCGCCGAGGACGGGGAGCCAGGACTCGGGCAGCATCTGGGTCACGGCGACAACCTCCGGTACAAGTTTCGTGCAACTGCTCGTGCAACTGCTCCAGAACCTACCGGGGCCCACTGACAATGCGTCGGCCGCCCATGGCGGCCGACGCACCGGTGCAGGTACTACCAGCTGGTCTTGCGGTAGAACTCCCACATCTGCATGACGGTCTGCGGGTCCAGCGCCCGCTCGGCGCCCGCGATGTCCTCGCGTGCCGCGACGTACAGCTTGCCCTGCCACAGGGGCAGCAGCCGGACGTCGTCGGCGAAGATCTTCTGGGCCTGCTCGAACTCCTGGACGCCGGCCGAGCGGTCACCCTCGCGGCGGGTCTTGGGGAGCAGATCGTTCACGATCTCGGCGGGCTCGTACGGGGTGCCGACCGCGTTCTCCTTGCCGACGAACGGCGCGATGAAGTTGTCCGGGTCCGGGAAGTCGGGGAACCAGCCGCGGCCGAAGACCGGGTACTCACCGGTCTTGTAGCCGGTCTGGAAGGTCTTCCAGGGCTGGCTGCGCAGGGTGATCCGGAACAGCTGGCTCTCGTCCAGCTGCCGCTTGAGCTCGGTGAACTCGTCGGCGGTCGAGGAACCGTAGCGGTCGGTGGTGTACCAGAAGGTCAGGTCGACGGGCTGGGTGATCCCGGCGTCCCTGAGGATCTTCTTGGCCTTGGCGACGTCCGCCGCGCCGTACTTGTCGTAGAAGGGCGTCTTGTGGCCGACGACCCCCTTGGGGACCATCGAGTACAGCGGCTCGGCGGTGCCCTGGTAGACCTTGGAGACGAGCGCACCGCGGTCGACGATCTGGGCGATGGCCTGGCGGACCGGGAGCTTGGCGACCTGGGGGTCCTTCGGGTTGAAGACCAGGTAGCGGATCTCGGCGCCGACGTTCTCGACGACCTGGACGCCCAGTGCGTGCGCCGCGGGGGTCTGGAGGTCGGTGATCTCCGGGGCCGACAGGCCTCGGTAGGTGGCGTCGATCTCCTTCGCCTTCATCGCCGCGATCATCTTCGGCGAGTCCGCGAAGTAGCGGATGGTCACCGCCTTGTTCTTGCGGTTGGCGAAGCCGGTGTAGCTCGTGTTGCCGGTGAGCACCGCCTCGGCGCCCTCCTTGTACGAGTCGAGCACGTACGGGCCGGAGCCGGTGACCTTGTCGCCCTCGCGGACCTTGTCGGCCGGGTAGTCCTTGGGCGCGACGAGCGAGGCGGCGGGCGAGCCGAGGACGTACGGGAAGGTGGCGTCCGAGGTGTTCAGGTGGAAGACGACCGTCAGCGCGTCCGGCGTCTCGATCTTGTCGAGGGTGCCGAAGAGCCCCTTCGGCCCGACGTTGGAGCCGATGGTCTTGATCCGGTCGAGGGAGTACTTGACCGCCTTGGCGTCGAGCGGTTCGCCGTTGGAGAACTTCAGGCCCTTGCGCAGGGTGCACCGGTAGGCCTGGCTCGCCGCGTCCGTGAACTCGCAGCTCTGGGCCGCGTCGGGCTGGGGCTTGCTGGAGCCCGTCGGGAAGGCCAGCAGGGTCTGGTAGACGTTCCGGTACAGCTCCCAGGAGCCGTCCCACGCGGCCGCGGGATCGAGGGTGCTCGGTGCGCTCGTGGTACCGACGACGATCCTCTTCATCTCGTCGCCGTCGTCCTCCGACAGCAGGCCGCATCCGGCGAGCAGGGATATGGACGCAAGGGCCGCAGTGATCTGCAGGCATCTGGTCCGGTTGAACACGTGCACGCTCCTCGATCAGCCAGGGGTGCGGCAGACCCTACCGCAGTGCCCCACGAATCCAATGGGTTGGTTTCGTGAGGCACTTGACCGGTTCCGTGCATATTCGTTACGTATTTACCTCCCTTTCGGAGGCAAATACGTCCGATTATCGGTCAGTGGACCCCGGCATTGAGGAACATCCCACCATCGACGACAAGAGTTTGCCCGGTGATCCATTCCGCTTGTGCAGATGTGAGGAACGCCGCCGCGCCGCCGATGTCCTCCGGGAGCCCCAGCCGGCCGAGCGGATAGGCCGCCGCGGCCTCCTGCTCCCGGCCCTCGTAGAGCGCCTGCGCGAACTTCGTCTTGACCACCGCGGGGGCGATCGCGTTCACCCGGACCCCGGGCGCCATCTCGTGCGCGAGCTGCAGGGTGAGGTTGACCATGGCGGCCTTGCTCATCCCGTACGCGCCGATGAAGGGCGAGGCGGAGACGCCGGCGATGGACGCGATGTTCACGATCGCGCCGCCGTTGTCCTTCTGCCAGGCGTGCCAGGTCCGCTGGGCGAAGCCGAGCGCCGAGATCACATTGGTCTCGAAGACCTTCCGCGCGACCCCGAGGTCCAGGTCCGCGATCGGCCCGAAGACGGGATTGGTGCCCGCGTTGTTCACCAGGAAGTCGACGCGGCCGAAGGCCTCCATCGTGCGCTCGACGGCGACGGCCTGGTGGGCCTCGTCGTGCGCCTTGCCGGCGACACCGATCACCCGGTCCGCGCCGAGCCGCTCGACGGCCTCCTTGAGGGCTTCCTCGTTGCGCCCGGTGATGCAGAGCCGGTCGCCGCGGGCGACCAGCGCCTCGGCGACGCCGTAGCCGATGCCCCGGCTCGCCCCGGTGATCAGAGCGACCTTGCCGCTGTCGATACCGCTGTACGTCATGTCGTACGCCCTGTCTCTCGTGGACTCGTCAGTTGAGCGGGCCGCCGGCCACGTACATGACCTGGCCGGAGACGAAGCCCGCGGCCTCGCCCGTGAAGAAGGCGATGGCGTTCGCGACGTCGTCCGGGCGGCCGACGCGCTGGACCGGGATCTGGGTGGCGGCGGCAACCTGGAAGTCCTCGAAGCCCATGCCGACGCGGGCGGCCGTCTGGGCGGTCATCTCGGTGGCGATGAAGCCGGGGGCGACGGCGTTGGCGGTGACGCCGAACTTGCCGAGCTCGATGGCCAGGGTCTTGGTGAAGCCCTGCAGACCGGCCTTGGCGGCGGAGTAGTTGACCTGGCCGCGGTTGCCGAGCGCCGAGCTGCTGGAGAGGTTCACGATGCGGCCGAACTTGGCCTCCACCATGTACTTCTGACAGGCCTTCGACATCAGGAACGCACCACGCAGGTGCACGTTCATGACCGTGTCCCAGTCGGTCTCGGTCATCTTGAACAGCAGGTTGTCGCGCAGCACACCCGCGTTGTTGACCAGGATGGTCGGGGCGCCGAGCTCGCTCGCGACGCGCGCGACGGCCGCCTCCACCTGCGCCCCGTCGGAGACGTCGCAGCCGACCGCGAGCGCCTTGCCGCCGGCCGCCGTGATGGCCTCCACGGTGTCCTTGCAGGCTGCCTCGTCGAGGTCGAGTACGGCGACGGCCCGACCCTCGGCGGCCAGGCGTACGGCGGTGGCGGCGCCGATGCCCCGGGCCGCCCCGGTCACGATCGCGACGCGCTGCTCGGTGGTGGACATGCTGGATCTCCTCGCCCTTGAGAGGCGGCCGCCCAGAGGTGAGCAACCGCTTAGTAGCTTCAGCTGAGGAGACGCTAGGAGCCCTGGCACCCGGTGTCAACGCCAGTCGATCCGGCCCCGCCTGCGTTTCGGGCGCGGGGGTCCGGGGGTGGAGCCCCCGAACCGCCTCAGCGGACCAGCAGGTCCAGCAGCCGCTCCACCTCCGCCGCCGGATCGGCCGTCAGGCCGGTGTGCACCGGACCCGGCTGCACCACGGTGCTCCGGGGGGCGATGAGCCAGCGGAACCGCCGTCCCGCGTCGTCACCCGCCGCCTGCCCCGCCTCGGCCCCGCCGCTGCACACGCCCTCGACCCCGCGCAGGGCGGCCCGTACCCCGGCCACGTCGGCCCCGGGGTCCAGCGCGAGGAGCTTCGCCTCGTCGAGGTGGGTGCGCGCGGCGACGTACGTGTGCGCCCGGCAGTAGACGATCACGCCGGCGTTGAAGCACTCGCCCCGTTCCATCCGGGGCACCACGCGCACCAGCGCGTACTCGAACACGTCCCGCTTGGTCACTCGATGTCGCTCTTCTTCTTGTGGGTCTTGTGGGGCCATTCCGGCAGGTGGTCGGTGAGCCAGCCGGGAGGTCCGGCAGGCGTCTTCACCTCGGCCTCCAGCGAGATCCTCTCGTGGATCGTGGCCGCGCGCGGCAGCAACGCCTCCACATAGGCGCGGCGCAGCGCGTCGGTGGAGTCGAAGCCCGGCTCGTCGACCAGCCACTCGTCGGGGACGTCGGCCGCGACCTCCGTGAGCAGGTCCTCGGTGACCAGCGGCGCGAGTGCTGCGGCAGCGGCGGCGATGTCCGGGCCCACGGGAGCCAGTACGTGGTCGGAGGCGTTGTAGGGCTTGGCGGCCGCGGCCACGGCGGTGGGCCAGTTGTGGTGCCAGATCATGGTGGCGCCGTGGTCGATGAGCCAGAGGTCCCCGTGCCAGACCAGCATGTTCGGGTTGCGCCAGGAGCGGTCGACGTTGTTGATGAGGGCGTCGAACCAGACGACGCGCCCCGCCTCGACCGGGTCCACCTGGTACGCCAGCGGGTCGAAGCCGATCGAGCCGGGCAGGTAGTCCATGCCGAGGTTGAGCCCGCCGCTGGCCTTGAGCAGCTCCTGGACCTCCTGGTCGGGCTCGCCGAGCCCGATCACGGGGTCGAGCTGCATCTGCACCAGCCGTGGGACCCTCAGCCCCAGCCGCTGGGCCAGGCGGCCGCAGATGACCTCGGCGACCAGGGTCTTGCGACCCTGGCCGGCTCCGGTGAATTTCATGACGTAGGTACCGAGGTCGTCGGCCTCGACGATCCCCGGGAGCGAGCCGCCCTCACGCAGGGGCGTGACGTAACGGGTCGCGATCACTTCGGACAGCATCCGTCCAGGTTACGGGGGTCAGGTCGCGGGAGCCCACTGCTTGAGCAGCTCTTCGGTGGTGGTGACGGCCGCAACCAGTGCGAGGGAGTTGCGGATCACCTCGGCGGTGCAGGAGGCGGGCACCCCGGCGATGGCGTCGGCCGGGACCACCACCCGGTAGCCGAGGTTCACGGCGTCGAAGACGGTGTTCGGGATGGCGATGTTGGAGGAGACCCCGGTGACGACGAGGGTGCGGATGCCGAGATTGCGCAGCAGGGGGTCGAGATCGGTACCGGCCATCGGGGAGAGCCCGTGCAGCCGGCGGACCACCAGGTCCTGCCCGGCGACGACGATGGGCGCGGCGACCTCCACCGCCCGGCTCCCGGTCAGCTGGCGCACCGGCAGTCTCTCCGCGGCCCGGAACAGCCGGGCGTTGGTGTTCGCGCCGAGTCCGTCGGGCCGCCGCTCGGCGACCGCGTGCAGGACCTGTACACCGGCCCCGCGCGCGGCGTCGACCAGTGCGGCCACCCGTCCCAGCATCCCCGAGTCCCGGGCCTGCTCGGCCAGCTCCGGCAGTGCGCTCTCCTCGCCGACGACACCGTTCTGGCACTCGACGGTGAGCAGCGCGGTGGTGGCGGGATCGAGATCCGGCATGGCTCCCCCTGGCGTGGCGACGGAAGAGCCCTCATGATTCCTGACACACAGTCAGATGTGAAGGGGTGCAGGACGGATGGACGTGGACGGGGCAGGAACCGGAACCTCGCAGCGGCGGGGCCGGCGCATCATGATGAGCGACGCGGAGGTGGACTCGTTCCTGCGCGAGCAGAAGACCTGCCGGGTCGCGACGGTCTCCCCCGACGGGCGCCCGCACGTGGGCGCGCTGTGGTTCGCATGGGACGGCAGCTCGCTGTGGCTGTACTCGATCACGCGCAGCCGCCGCTGGTCCGACCTGAGGAAGGATCCGCGGATCTCTGTGGTCGTGGATTGCGGCGAGTCGTACGACGAACTGCGCGGGGTGGAGCTGTCCGGCAGCGCCGTCTTCGTGGGCGAGGCCCCGCGCACCGGCGAGCCCTGCCCCGAGCTCGCGGAGGCCGAGCGGATCTTCCCGGTCAAGAACTTCGGCATCGAGGAGATGCCGCACGACGGGCGGCACGCCTGGATCCGGCTGACCCCGGACGCGATCGTCTCCTGGGACTTCCGCAAGCTGTAGGCGGCCGCGGAACCGCGGACCTACCGCAGTCCGGCGGCCGCCTGCCGCAGGGCGTCGACCGCGGCCCGGATGGAGGGCCTGCGGTCGGCGTCCGCACGCCAGACGGCGTACACGTGGCGCCGTACGCTGTCGCACACCGGCAGCAGCCGCACGCCCGGCGGCACCGGGCCGCGGCCCAGCTTCGGCGCCACGCACACGCCGAGTCCGGCCTCCACGAAGGCCAGCTGGGTGTGATGCTCCTCGGCGATGTGGGCGATGCGCGGCTCGATGCCCGTACCGCGCAGGGTGAAGACCAGCCACTCGTGGCAGAACTGCCCCTCGTTCCAGGAGATCCAGTCGTCGTCGCCGCATTCGGCGAGGGAGATCCCGGACCCCGCGGAGCCCCCGGCCCGGTCGGCCAGCCGGTGGCCGGCCGGGACCGCGATGTCGACGGTGTCGTCCAGCAGATGGGTGCGGGTGAGCTCGGCGGGCACCGGCATCCGCTTGTTGTGCCAGTCGATCGCCAGGGCCAGGTCGAGGTCCCCGCGCACGACGGCCGCCATGCTCTCCTCGGGCTCCTGCTCGCGCACCCGGACCCGCAGCTCCGGATGCCCGGCCCGCAGCGCGGCCAGGGCCTGGGGCAGCAGCCCGCGCATGGCGGTCGGGAAGGCCCCGATCCGCAACTCGCCCACCGCGCAGCCCCGCTGGGCCTCGACGTCGGCCTGGGCGAGCTCCACCTGGGAGATGATCCGGGCGGCGTGATCGGCGAGCAGGCGCCCGGCGTCGGTGAGCCGGACCCCGCGCCCGTTCCTGGCCAGCAGCGGCTGTCCGACCTCGCGCTCCAGCTTGGCCAGCTGCTGGGACACGGCGGAGGTGGTGACGTGGAGGCCGTCGGCCGCGCCGCTGACCGAGCCGTGGCGGGCGAGGGCGTCCAGGGTGCGCAGGCGCTCCAGGTTCAACATATAAGCAATGCTACGGCGTCACCCCGAGAAACTCTCGCTTGTCCTACGAAGTTGATACGAGCACAGTAAGGAGCATGAGCGCACCGACCACCCCCGGGCCGATCCTCCCGGCCGCCTCCCCGTCCCCGGCCTCCCCCACCACGACCGCCGCCTCCACCACCGGCCGGCGCCGGGGCGGCCTCCTGGACTGGCGGGTCCGGTTCGCGATCCTCTCGGTCGTCTGGGGCTTCAGCTTCCTCCTGATCAAGGTCGGCACGGAGGCGTACGCACCCTTCCAGGTGGCACTGGGCCGGGTCCTGTTCGGCGCGCTCGCCCTGCTCACCGTGCTGCTCGTCCGCCGCGAGCCGCTCCCCCGGGGACTGCGCACCTGGGGCCACCTGACCGTGGCGGCGCTGCTGCTCAACACCGCCCCGTTCTCGCTCTTCGCGTACGCGGAGCTGAGCATCCCCTCCAGCCTGGCCGGCATCTGCAACGCCACCTCGCCGCTGTGGGGCATGGCGCTGTCGCTGGTCGCCCTGTCCGAGGACCGCCCGACGCGCCGTCGGTTCGCCGGGCTGGGCCTCGGCTTCCTCGGCGTCCTGACCGTGCTCGGAGCCTGGCAGGGCTTCTCCGGTGTCGACGCCAAGGGCACCGCGTTCGCCCTGCTGGCGTCCCTCTGCTACCCCATCGGCTGGATCTACGTCCGCCGCACGCTGGCCGGGACCCCCGGCTCCCCGGTGGCCCTGACCGGCGGCCAGCTCATGATCTCCACGATCCAGCTCGCGCTCGTGAGCGCCGCGTTCACCTCGGCGCCGAGCTCGTTCCCGCTCTGGCCCACCCTGTCGGTGATCGCGCTGGGCGCCCTCGGCACGGGCATGGCCCTGCAGATGCAGTACGGGCTGGTGACGGAGGTCGGCCCGACCACCGCCCAGATGGTCACCTACTTCATCCCGGTCATCGCCACCACGGCGGGCGTCCTGGTCCTCGGCGAGCAGCTCCACTGGAACACCCCGGTCGGCGCCGCGATCGTGCTGGCCGGCGCGGCCCTCACCCAGACCCGCCCCGGGGCCCGCAGGCCCGCCTGACCGGCATGTCGCACGGCCTGTCCGCACCCGCGGCGCCGTGATCGCCCCGGCCGGGCCGGTCCTCGCGCGTCGGCCGGAGGCGGGCCGGGTGGCCGGGGCGGGCGGGGCGGGTGGGCTGCCGTCAGTCGTACCGCACCCCCGCCGCCCCCACACTGACCGCCGCCGCCACCGCGTCCGCCAGGCCCGGCACCTCGGCGACGCTCAGCTGCGAGACCGTCAGCCTGATCCCCGGCCCCGCCTCGACCCGGAAGACGGCCCCGGGGGACACCGCCCATCCGGCGGCGAGCAGCCGTGTCACCACCACCGTCTCGTCGACCACCGGCACCCAGACGTTCAGGCCGCTGCGCCCGTGCGCCCGGACCCCCCGCTGCCGCAGCGCCTCGACCAGTGCGTCCCGCCGCCCCGCGTACGAGCGCGCCACCACCGCCGGGTCGACCGCGCCCGAGGCCCACAGCTCCACCACCGCGTACTGAAGCAGCCGGCTCACCCAGCCCGGCCCCAGCCGCTGCCGCCCCCGCAGCCGGTCCAGCGTGACCGCGTCGCCGGTCAGCACCGCGAGCCGCAGGTCCGGCCCGTACGCCTTCGCCGTGGAGCGCACCAGCACCCAGTGCCGGGTCACCCCGCCCAGCGGATGCAACGGCAGGTCGACGATCCCGTTCCCGTGGTCGTCCTCGATCAGCAGCACCCCGGGGTGGTCCGCCAGCAGGGCCCGCAGCTCCCGCGCCCGCTCCGCGCCCACCGCGGCCCCGGTCGGGTTCTGCGCCCGCGCGGTCACCACCAGCGCCCGCGCCCCGGCTGCCAGGGCCCGGGCCACCGCCTCGGGCCGGGGCCCGTCGTCGTCCACCGCCACCGGCAGCACGCGCAGCCCGAGCGCCGGGACCAGGTCCAGCGCCCCGCCCCAGCCCGGGTCCTCGACCGCCACCGCGTCGCCCGCCCGCAGATGGGCGGCCAGCACCCGTTCGATGGCGTCCAGCGCGCCCGAGGTCACCGCCACGGGTCCCGGCGGCACCCCGTCCGCGTCGAAGCCGGCCCGGGCCAGTTCCGCGAGCTCCGGGGCGACCGGGTCCGCCCCGTAGAGGGTCGGTGCCTGCCCGTACCGCCGGGCGGCCGCAGCCAGCGGCCCCTCCAGCGCGGGGAGCAGGGATACGTCCGGACTGCCCTCCGCGAGGTCCCGCACGCCCTCGGGCACCACCATGCGCAGCGCGTCCCGCGGCGTGCTCGCCGGGCGGGACCGCACCCGGCTGCCGCGCCGCCCGTCGGTTTCGATGACCCCGCGCTCGCGCAGCGTCCGATAGGCGGCGGCCACGGTGTTGGGGTTCACCCCCAGATCGCCCGCCAGCTCCCGCATCGGCGGCAGCAGTGAACCCGGCGGGAGCGCGCCCGAAGCCACGCCCGCCTCCACGCCGGCGGCGATATCCGCTGCGCGACGCCCTGTGATCCGATAGTCTCCTAGCACAAACACCAGTATGCACTAGTGCAATGGAGTACGCACCATGACCGCCACGCCCGCCACGGAGACGCCCGGGACGCCGCCCCCGAGGGACGCATCGACCGGAAGCTACGAGCCCACCGACCGCACGGTCCCCAGCCGCTCCCGCAACCGGGCGCGCTACGACCGCGAGACGGTGCACTCGATACTCGACCAGGCCTACATCTGCCACCTCGGCTTCGTCCGCGACGGCGCGCCCGTGGTCCTGCCCACGCTGTTCGCCCGGGTCGGCGAATCTCTCTACATGCACGGCTCGACCGGCTCCCGCCCGCTGCTGGCGGCCGGCCGCACCGACCCGGGCCTCCCCGTCTGCGTGACCGTGACCCACGTCGACGGACTGGTCCTGGCCCGCTCGGCCTTCCACCACTCGCTCAACTACCGCTCGGTGGTCGTGCACGGCACCGCCCACCAGGTCACCGACGAGGCGGAGTGCCGGACGGCCCTGGACGCCATGGTCGACGCCGTCGCCCCGGGCCGCTCCGCCGACACCCGGCCGGCCAACGCCCGGGAACTCGCCGCCACCGCGGTGATCCGCGTGGACCTCGCCGAGGTGTCCGCGAAGATCCGCAACGGACCGGTGAACGACGACGCCGAGGACCTGGACCTGCCCTACTGGGCGGGCGTGGTTCCGGTGGCCCCGGTGTACGGAACCCCGGTGCCCGCCGCGGACCTGACCCCCGGCATCGCCGTCCCGGACTACCTCAGCGCGCTCTGAGGGCTGCTCCGTACGGGGGTGGGCGCGGCCGCCGGCCGACGGGCCTCGGCCACGATCAGCGCGCCCACCGCCGTCAGCAGCAGTACGGTGCCCAGCACCACGGCGCCGGTCAGCCGCTCCCCGAGCAGCAGGACCGCGATCACCGCCGCACTCACCGGCTCGATCAGCATGATCACCGACACGGTGGCGGCCCGTACGGCGGCGGCGCCCGTGAAGTAGAGCGCGTACGCCAGCGCGGTCGGCACGGTGGCGACGTACACCAGCAGCCAGAGCACCCGGCCGAGGTCGGCGGTGTGCGGCAGCAGCCCCTCCACGGCGGCGAGCGGCAGGAGGCACACCGTGCCCACCGCGACCGACCAGGCGGTGGTCACCAGCGGGTCCCCGCCCGCGCCGCGCTGCCCGAGCCACCGCGCCCGCAGGGTCATCCCCGCGTAGCCGGCGGCCGACAGCAGCGCCCAGCCGACGCCGAGCGGCCGTACTTCACCGCCGCCACTGCCCAGCACCAGGACGGCCAGCCCGGCCAGCGCCCCCACGACGGCGGCCACGCCACCGCGGCCGAGCCGCTCGCCCATCCAGGACCGGGCCCCCAGCGCGATGATCACGGGCCCGGCGCCGAGGGTGACCACGGTGCCGACCGCGAGGCCGGTCTCGCGCACGGCGGCGAAGTACGCGGCCTGGAAGAGGGTGAAGAGGAGCCCGGTCCCGATCAGCGAAGCCACCGAGGGCCGCACCCGGCCGGTGGCGGGGCGGGGCCCGCGTACGGCGAGCACCCCGAGCAGCACCACGAGCCCGCCCGCGCACCGCCAGAAGGACAGGGCGAGCGGGCCGAGGTCACTGGCCAGGAAGAGGAGGGAGGCGGCCGCCCCGGCGGTGCCCCAGGCGGCTCCGGCGACGACGAGGTACAGCAGACTGCGCCCGGCGGCGGGCGAATGGTTCGACACGAGATGTCTCCGCGCATGCGTGAAGGATGAAAGAAGCAGGTCATCGCTTCGCGGGCAGCACGGACCCGCCCAGGGGCTCCCCGGGCCGGGTACCTGACGTGGTGACGCCGCCCGCGCTAGGCGGCGGGAGGCGGAAGCACGGTCGAATGCATGGCAGCCATCCTAGGGGGTCAGGCAAGATCCGAAAGGGACGGTCTAGGTGTGTTGTCCCGGGACGTTGGTGACACGCGTGCTGGGTCCTTGAAATGGGTGAGGGCCTCCGGGTTCGGTGTGGATTGCGACATCTGCACCTAGCCGAGGAGGCCCTCGTGGTCCACCGTAATGCCCCGCTGACGGAGACCGGGCGACTGCGCCTGGCCCGGTGCGTCGTCGATGACGGCTGGCCCGTGCGGCGGGCCGCGGAACGGTTCCAGGTCAGCCACACCACCGCGGCCCGCTGGGCCGGCCGCTACCGGATGCTGGGCATCGCCGGAATGAGTGACCGGTCCAGCCGGCCACACCACCAACCCGCCAGGACGCCGACCGCCGTGGAGCAACAGGTGCTGCGGATGCGGCGCGAGCACCGGATCGGGCCGCTGCGGCTGGCCGCCCGCTGCCGGATCGCACCCTCGACCGCCCACCGGATTCTCCAGCGGCACGGCCTGCCCCCGCTGGCCGCCCTGGACCGGGCCACCGGCGAACCCGTTCGCCGCTACGAACGGGCCCGCCCCGGCGAACTCGTCCACATCGACGTCAAGAAACTCGGCCGGATCCCTGACGGCGGCGGGCACCAGGCACTGGGCAGAGCCGAAGGCCGCCGCAACAAAACCGGTGCCGGCTGGGCCTACCTGCACACCGCACTCGACGATCACACCCGCCTCGCCTACACCGAAGACCTGCCCGACGAGACCGCCCCGACCTGCGCCGCCTTCCTCACCCGGGCCACCGCCTGGTTCGCGTCCCTGGGCATCAACGTCGAACGTGTCCTGACCGACAACGCCTGGGCCTACACCAAGCACACCTGGCGCCAGACCTGCCGCGATCTGGACATCCAGCCCCGATGGACCAGGCCCTGGCGCCCACAGACCAACGGCAAGGTCGAACGCTTCCACCGCACCCTGCTCGAAGAATGGGCCTACCAGAAGCCCTACACCTCAGACCGGCAGCGCCAGGAAGCTTTCACCGACTGGCTGCACTGGTACAACTACCACCGACCCCACACCGGCATCAGTGGCCAGACACCCGCCAGCCGCGCCACCAACCTGTCCGGACAACACATCTAGGCCGTCTCTTTCGGATCTTGCCGGTTAAGCCCGCGTCGTCTGGTGCCGTGCATCGCAAGGCGGAGGGGCGCCCGAGTACTGGACGTACTTGGGTGCTCCGACAACGCGGCGAGGTGCGGTGCCAGGCGGCGTGGGACAGGCAAGATCCGGAAGAGACGGCCTAGCTCTTGCCGGCCGTGGTCGTCTCACGCTCCGGTACGACCTGGTCGGCCACGGCCGGCACCGGCGGGGCGGCAGGCCGCGAGGACTGCGCGATGAAGGCGCCGCCGAGTACGAGGCCGCCGCCGACGATCTGCCAGGTGGACAGGTGCTCGCCGAGCAGGATCCAGGCGAACACGGTGGCGACGACCGCCTCCAGGAAGGCCACGACGCCGGCGATCTGGGGCGAGAGCCGGCGCACGGAGACGACACCGGTCAGGTAGGCGAAGACGGTCGCGACCAGCACCACCCAGGCGAGCAGCACCGGCGCGGGCACCATCGTGCCGCCCACGGAGGCGTCGCCGCCCAGCACCTGCCAGTCCATCTCCCAGGGCCGGGCGATCACGGTCATCACCAGGGCGCCGACGAGCATGCCGTACGCGATCACCCCGAGCGGGTCGGGGGCGTCGTCCCCGTCGGCGCCCTGGTCGGCGAAGACGAAGTAGAAGGCCTGGCAGCAGGCGGCGGCGAGGCCGAAGAGCACTCCGAGCAGGTCCAGGCTCAGCCCGGCCCAGATCTCGACCACGCAGGCCAGTCCGACGACGGCCACGGCCGCGCCCGCGGCGGCGCCGCGCGTCACGGGCTTGCGCTGCACGAAGCGGATGTAGCCGAGCAGCAGCGCCGGGCCCAGGTACTCCAGCAGCAGGGCCACGCCGACGGGGATGCGGGACAGGGAGGCGAAGTAGAAGGCCTGCACACCCGCGACGGCGACCAGCCCGAAGCCCGCGAGCAGCGCGGGCCTGCGCAGCACGAGGTCACGGTGGCGCCAGGCCAGCGGGGACAGTACGAGCGCCGCCCCGGCCACCCTGAGCCAGACCATGTGGAGGGGGTCCAGACCCGCCTCGATCAGCGGCTTCGCCGCCACTCCGGAACCACCGAACGCGAACGCCGAGACGAGGGCGAGGCCCAGTCCGGCATTTCTCCCTGACGCTTGCATCCAGCCATCATGACAGGGCAGGTCAGGAGCGTCACGAGGATGACACCTGTTGAGACGGAGTCGAGATCACACCCCGTCGACACCGGCAATATCTGACAGGTCGTCAGTATTGAATGTTCCGCCCGCCGGGGCTACCTTCCGCCGCACGTACCCGACGAGAAGGGGTGGTCGCATGGCTGAAGTCACCGCGGAATCACGCATCGAGGCGTCCGCCGCGCAGCTCTGGTCCCAGCTGACGGACTGGGACGCGTACGGGCAGTGGAGCATGACCCACACGAACTTTCCCAAGGGCGGACCCGAGACCCTCGCGATCGGCGCCACCTTCGCCGAGAACATGAAGATGATGGGCTTCCCGGCCGAGGTCGTCTGGACCGTCTCGGAGCTGGAGGCCGAACGCCTCTTCGCCATCACCGGCAAGGGCCCGATGGGGGTGGCGGTCCTCACCCGGTACACCCTGATCCCGGACGGCGAGGCCACGACGGTCCGCATCGACGGCGAGTTCACCGGGGCCGCCGTCTCCCTGATGGCGGGCAAGCTCAAGGACTCGGCCACCGCCGCGCTGAACGAGTCGCTGCGCAAGCTGGCCGGTCTGGTCGTCTGACCGCCGGGCCGTCCACACCGTCCACACCGCAGGCGCCGCCCGCGCACCACGCGAAGGCGCGCCCCGCGAGACGAACTCGCGGGGCGCGCCGCTGCGTGCCGTTGCATGCCGGGGCCGGCCGGGCTCAGTGCTCGTCGGCCAGGATCAGGTAGAGCTTCTTGCGGGCGTCGTTGATGACCCCGAGCGCCTTCTCCCGCTGCTGGGGCGAGCCCGTCTTGAAGACCTGCCCGAAGGCTTCCATCAGGCCGATGCCGGCCGTCCGGACCTCCTGCATCGCCTCGAAGTCGAAGCCGCGCCCGGCGTCCGCCCAGGGGGCGTCCGGGCCCGACTCGGCCTCGGTGCGGCCGGCGTCGGTGAGCGTGAACAGCTTCTTGCCGCCTTCGCTCGCGCTGGTGATCAGCCCCTCGTCCTCGAGCAGCTGCAGGGTCGGGTAGACCGAGCCCGGGCTGGGCTTCCAGGCCCCGCCGCTGCGCTCGCCGATCTCCTGGATCATCTCGTAACCGTGCATCGGCCGGTCGGCGAGCAGCGCCAGGATCGAGGCGCGCACATCGCCGCGCCGGGCCCTGCCCCGCGGTCCCCCGCGTCCGCCGCGGCCGCCGAAGGGGCCGCCGCCGAAGGGCGGTCCGAACGGGCCGAAGGCGGCGCGCCGCCCCTTGAAACCTTCCCGACGATCGGGCCCGCAGTGGTCGTGGCCCCGTCCGTGGTCATGCCCGTGGTCGTGTCCGTGCTGTCCGTGTGAACGCATGTCTGCGCTCCTTCCGTCACGTTGTCGTTGCTTCATCGGTTGTCCGATGTCTCCACTATCGGCAACGGCTCGCGATGTGTCAACGATATATCGGAACACATCGCTTCGTGTGCACCGTGCCGTGCGGATCACCGGCATGGAGGACCTGTGGCTCGACCTGATCGGGGCCGGCCGGTACCTGACCGCCCGCGCGCCGACCCGACCGGGCCAGTCACCCCGGATTGGCCTTTGTCGACGATCAAGAAATCGCCCTACCGTCGGGGCATGCGCATCCGAATCGTCGACGCCTTCACCGACCGCCCCTTCCACGGGAACCCCGCCGCAGTCCTGCTCCTCGACGCCGCGTTCCCCCCGGACGCCTGGCTCCAGCAGGTCGCGTGCGAGATGAACCTCTCCGAGACCGCATTCGCCCACCCCCTGCCGCCCGGCGGGGACGCCGACTGGGCGCTGCGCTGGTTCACCCCGGCAGCCGAGGTCGACATGTGCGGCCACGCCACGCTGGCGACCGCGCACGTACTGGCCACGAGCGGGCTCGCCACGGGCCGGATCCGCTTCTCCGCGCGCTGCGGCATCCTCACCGCCGAGACCGCCGAGGACGGCACGATCACCATGGACTTCCCGACGTCCTCGCTCACCCCGGTGCCGGCGCCGCCTGCCGTGGACCACGCGCTCGGCGGCCCGCCGATCCTCTCCGTGCACGACACCGCGGACCACATCGGTGACCTGGTGGTCGAGCTCGCCGACGAGAAGACCGTCCGCGAGCTGGAGCCGGACCACGCGGCCCTGCGTGCTTTCGCCCGGCGGGGGGTGATCGTCACCGCGCCCGCCGAGGATCCCTCCCTCGGGTACGACTTCGTCTCCCGCGGCTTCTTCCCCGCCTTCGGGATCGACGAGGACCCTGTCACCGGGAGCGCCCACACCGCGCTCGCCCCGTTCTGGGCGCAGCGGCTGGGCCGTACCGAGCTGACCGGCCTCCAGGGCGGTGCGCGACGCGGTCTCGTACGGGTGACCCTGGCGGGCGACCGCACCCTGCTCACCGGCCGGGCCGTCACCGTCGTCGACGGCGAGCTCCTCGCGCCCCCGTCCGGGGCCGGACAGGCGGGGTGACCACGGGGCACGGACGCGGGCACCGGGCCGGGCCGGGCCGCCCGGCCGGCTCAGCCCGCGGACCCGCCCCCGTCGCCCTTCCCCCCGACATCCCCCTTCGAGCGTGCCTTCGCATCGGCCTTCGCATCCGCTTTCGCGCGCGCGGCGTTCCGCCGCTTCTCCTCCTGCTCGATCCAGGCGGCCGAGTCGATCCGCTTGCGGTAGACCTGCCCCGGCTCCGCCGCGCCCAGGTGCACCGTCCATCCCCACAGGCCGGCCGACACGAGGAACAGGACGCCCGCCACCCCCAGGTAGGAGGCGATTTCGTCGGACTCGGAGACGCCTTCCTCGTGCATGAAGCCGGGTACGCCGGTGATCAGCGCGTTCACCCACCACCCGAGCGCCACGTTGAACAGGACGAGGGAGACCCAGTAGCCGACCCGCACGCTCCTCGCCGGGCCGCTCAGTTCCCCCAGCAGCAGAATGCGCCGCAGCGAGACCGGTCCCGTCCGGTGGCGGCCGCCCGTGTTCTGCTTGGCCCGGCGCACCGACTCGTAGCACTCGTCCAGCCAGCGCCCCGGCTCCGGGTCCGACGGCGGGGAGTCGGTGGGCGCCAGCTGCTTGGCCTGGATCCAGCCCGAGAGGAACTGGATCTCCAGCTGGGCCTTCTCCAGTCGCCTGCGGTAGCGGTGGTCGGTGCTGCGCGCCTCGCGGCGGTCCCGGATGAGGAGGCTGATGCCGCCCACCAGGCCGGTGACCACGGGCACGAGGAAGGGCGCGAACGGTACCAGTGTGTCCACAACAGCCACCGGGCGCGCCTCCTCACTCGCCCCAGGGTCGCACCGCTGCGGCGTCCGCCACCGCCCGGAAGGTCCGATCGGGTGGACCCGCCCCGGGTCACGGCGTCGGCAGCCAGCCCACCTTGCCCGCGAGCAGGGCGTACCCGCCGAAGGCCACGATGTCGAGGAGCGCGTGCGCGACGACGAGCGGTCCCACCCGGCCCCAGCGCCGGTAGGCGAGGACGAAGACGACGCCCATCACCACGTTGCCGATGAAGCCGCCGATGCCCTGGTAGAGGTGGTACGAGCCGCGCAGCACCGAACTGGCCAGCAGCGCGGCCATCGGCGACCAGCCCAGCTGGCCGAGCCGGCGCAGCAGGTAGGCCAGCACGATGACCTCCTCCACCACGGCGTTCTGCAGCGCGGAGAGGATCAGTACGGGGAACTTCCACCACACGTCGGGCAGCGCCTCCGGCACCACCGTGAGGTTGAATCCGGTGGCCCGGGCGCCCAGGTAGAAGGCCAGCCCGGCGCTTCCGATGCAGGCCGCGACGAGGGCTCCCCGGCCCAGGTCCCACCAGGGCCGGGTGCGGTCGAAGCCCAGCACCCGCAATCCGGGGGCGCCCTCACGGGTCAGCAGGTGCGCCACCAGCAGTACGGGCACCAGGGCGCTCGCGATGCCGAACAGCTGCCAGGCGAGGTCCAGCCAGGGCCGGCCCGGGGCGTAGGAGCCGTTGAGCGTGGCCGCCTGGTCCTTGAGACCGCCGGGCTTGGTGAGCGAGCCGATGAAGCTGATCAGCGCCGAGACCCCGCTCGCGCCCAGCGACAGCGCGAGGACGAGCAGCGTCTCGGTGCGCAGCAGGCTCCGCCGCCCGTCCTCGTCCAGTTCCACGAACACCGGCTCCGGCTCCGTCCGCACGCCCGACTCCGTCCTGCCATCCCATTGCGACCACCCCATACTGCCTCCTCGCGGGACCGGGAGGATCACTGCGGGGCCTGCACCGGGATCACCGGACGGCGGCGGGCGGCGGGCGGGGCTGCGGGCGGCGGGCGGGGCGGCGGGCGGGGCGGCGGGCGGCGGGGCCGGGCATCGGCCCGCCCCGCCCCGTGGCCGGTCAGCGCACGGCGGGCGCCGGGACGCTCACCTCCTCCGTCAGCCCGACCGGCCAGGTGTGCACCGGGTCGCCCTTGTGCATCAGCTCGGTGTACCGCCGGGTCGTCGCGGCCAGCGCCTCGTCCCGCTCCAGTCCGGCGGCGAGTGCCCGGTGGTAGGTGTCCACCTGCCAGGTCGCCCCGTTCACCCGGCGCCGGCAGCGTTCCTCGATGATGCCGAGGTAGTGGTCCCGGTCCGCGGGCTCGATGCCCCAGGCGTCCAGCCCCGCCGCCGCCATCGGCAGCAGCTCGTCCAGGACCAGCCGCACGGCGGGCACGCTCGCCAGCCCCCCGGCCCGGCCCCGGCGCGGCCACCGCAGCCGGGCGTCGATCCCGTACCGGCAGGCCGCGTCGAAGTTCGCCTCCGCCTCGGCGAAGGGCAGCCGGGTCCACACCGGGCGCGGTTCGTCCGCGAGGGTGCGTACGAGCCCGTAGTAGAAGGCGGCGTTGGCGACGACGTCGGCGACCGTCGGCCCGGCCGGCAGCACCCGGTTCTCCACCCGCAGGTGCGGCACCCCGTCGGCGACCCCGTACACGGGCCGGTTCCACCGGTAGACGGTGCCGTTGTGCAGGACCAGTTCCTGCAGCCCCGGTACCCCGCCCTCGGCGAGCACCCGCAGCGGCTCCTCCTCGTCGCATATCGGCAACAGGGCGGGGAAGTAGCGGACGTTCTCGGCGAAGAGCTCGTACGCCGAGTCCACCCACCGCTCCCCGAACCAGGTGCGCGGCCGCACGCCCTGGGCCTGGAGCTCGGGCGGCCGGGTGTCGGTGGCCTGCGTGAACAGCGGCGGCCGCGACTCGCGCCACAGCTCACGCCCGAACAGGAAGGGCGAGTTGGCGCCGACGGCTATCTGCACCGCGGCCACGGCCTGCGCCGCGTTCCACACCGCCGAGAACCGGGCCGGGGTCACCTGCAGATGCAGCTGTACGGAGGTGCAGGCGGCCTCCGGCACGATCGACCCGGAGGTCCAGATCAGCCGTTCGACGCCGTCGATGTCGAGCGTGAAGTCCTCCCCGCGCATCATCAGGATCTGCTCGTTGAGCAGCGAGTAGCGGTCCACCGCCGACAGGTTCGCGGTGACCAGGTCGGCGCGGGAGATCGTCGGCAGAATACCGATCATCACCACTCCGGCGTCGATCTCCGCGGCCTGCCGGTGGGCATAGCCCAGCCCGGCGCTGAGCTCCTCGGCGAGCTGGTCGAAAACCCGGCCGCCGAGCCGGTGCGGAAGGACGTTCACCTCCAGATTGAACATTCCCAGCTCGGTCTGGAAATCGGGGCTCGCAATCCGCTCCAGAACCTGTGCATTCACCATTCTCGGCAACCCGTCGGCACCCGCGAGATTCAGCTCGATCTCCAGTCCCATCATGTTCTTCGGGCGATCGAACCTCTTCTCCTCCAGGAGCCGCTCCAGTCCCTCCAGACACTCGTGAAGCTTCCTTCGATACCGCTGCCGATCGGACAGGTCGAATCCGCCTGCCACGACCTTCTCCCCCATCGAAGCGTCCCTCCTCGAGTGGGCCTGGCCCGGAACAACCCAGGCTCGCGTTACGGTCGATGATGCCCCGGCAGCGTGATCCATAACGCGCGGGGGGCGTGCGTGACCAGGAGCGCGCGCCGGTTTGGCCGAAGGGCGCTTCGGCACATTCACGTGGCAAGTCACGGTATGCAAATTCCTCTTAGACTTTGCCTCGTCCGGATAACCGACGCTTTCCAGCCGAGCCCCCGTCCGGTAACCTCCGAGGTCAGCGCGACATGTTCGCGTGCATGCGGCATGAATGCCATGTCAGCGGGTCCGGTAAGCGCCTTGCCGGCAATAGGCGGGACAGCTAGCCGAAACACTGCGTGAACACATGTCGTATAAACTCCGCAAACGAGGCAGAGAGTTGGCGCGCGGCCATTGCCCCTCGGCCCCCCTCTGGCCCCAGAATGCGAGTCCGCACCTGCCCTCGTTCCACCGGTCTCCCAAGTGAGAGGCGACCCACCATGCCGCTGCATGTCCCTCCGGCTCCCGCGCCCGCCCTGCGCAGCGTCCTCGCGGCACTCGGTTCCCCCACCGCCGTCCACGAGGCGCACACCCCGGCCCTGCGCGCGAACCAGGGGCCGCTGACCGCCGAACTCCCGCTTCCGGTCCACGTCCTCGACCGGCTGGGCATGTCCACCCTCGCGGCCGGCGGCAGGCCGCCGCGCAGCCGGCTCACGGGCTGGCGGTTCCTGATCCGCAGCGGGGACCGCTACATCGCGGCGGCCGACACCCGGCTGACTGCCGACGGCTGGGTCTTCTCCCATTTCTTCGAGGGACCCTATGTCGCGGCCACCGAACGCGCCCTGCGCCAGGCGGAATCCCTCACCACCGGCTACCAGCCACGGCTGCTGTCGGTTCCGGAGCTCTACATGCTGACCCTGTGGCTGCACGGGGCGGTGGGTGCCGACGCCGCCGCCGGGCTGCCGGCCGGCGAGGACCTGCTGGTACCCCTCGCCCCGGCCCCGCCCGGCATCGCCGCGTACCGGCCGCATCCGGTCTCCGAACTGCTGCCCGTACTGACCCGCCGGCTGACCCCGGCACCGACGGCGGCGCCCCCCTCCCTGGCCGCGCCCGCCGCCTGACCCGAATCACCCATTCGGCCTAGTCCACCCGGGCCACTTGCGAACCATCCGAAATGACAGGGGAGTTGGCCTGAACCGCCCGCACGAGTGATGCGTCATCAATCTGTGAGGACAGCTGCCGGGAAATACCTGCGAAGCGGCTGTCATGGGGGAAGACTGATGACACGCTCCCCGCGGGTGCGGGGATGACCCAGGGGGACGGCCATGAATCACGCATCGAGCCGTAGCACACAGACCACACCGCAGCGAAAGAACGCATCCATGTGCCAGCACCAGCCAGCCTGCCCGTCAGCCGAATCCGCCGACCGGGAGGCCGCACGCCCGGTGGCCAACCACCCGGAGCAGGGCTGGAGCCTGCTGTGCAATGGCGTCCTGCTCTTCGAGGACACCGGTGAACTGCTGCCGGACGGCCAGATCATCGCCCCGCACCGCCCGCTCGCGGCGGCCTAGGCGATCGAGCTGTCCGGCCGACCGTAGCGAACGACGAAGGGGCCGGTCCGGGAGACTCTCCCGGACCGGCCCCTTGTTCATGTCGTACGACCGTCATACGACGGCCGTACGACACGGAACACCTCAGGCGTCGTACTCGTCCAGCGGCGGGCAGGAGCACACGAGGTTCCGGTCACCGAACGCACCGTCGATGCGGCGCACCGGCGGCCAGTACTTCTCGGCGGCCGTGACCCCGCCCGGGAAGACGGCCTCGTCCCGGGTGTACGGGTGGTTCCACTCGCCGCCCAGCGCCGCCGCGGTGTGCGGGGAGTTCGCCAGCGGGTTGTCGTCCACCGGCCACTCGCCGCCCGCGACCCGCTCGATCTCGCCGCGGATGGCGATCATCGCGTCGCAGAAGCGGTCGATCTCGGCAAGGTCCTCGGACTCCGTCGGCTCGATCATCAGCGTGCCGGCGACCGGGAAGGACATGGTCGGCGCGTGGAAGCCGTAGTCGATCAGACGCTTGGCGATGTCGTCCACGCTCACACCCGTGGCCTTCGACAGCGGCCGCAGGTCGATGATGCACTCGTGCGCGACCAGGTTGCCCGGGCCGGTGTAGAGCACCGGGTAGTGCGGCTCCAGGCGCTTGGCGATGTAGTTGGCGCCGAGCACGGCCACCTGGGTGGCGCGCTTGAGGCCCTCGCCACCCATCAGGCGCACGTACGACCACGAGATCGGCAGGATGCCCGCCGAACCCCACGGAGCGGCCGAGATCGGGCCGACGCCCGTCTCCGGGCCCGCGGTCGGCTGGAGCGGGTGGTTCGGCAGGTACGGGGCCAGGTGCGCCCGGACACCGACCGGGCCGACGCCCGGACCGCCGCCGCCGTGCGGGATGCAGAAGGTCTTGTGCAGGTTCAGGTGCGAGACGTCGCCGCCGAAGTGACCCGGCTTGGCCAGGCCCACCAGGGCGTTCAGGTTGGCACCGTCGACGTAGACCTGGCCGCCGGCCTCGTGCACCTGGGCGCAGATGTCGGCGACGTGCTCCTCGAACACACCGTGCGTCGAGGGGTACGTGATCATCAGCACGGCGAGCTCGTCGCGGTGCTGCTCGATCTTGGCACGCAGGTCGGCCGCGTCCACCTCGCCGTCGTCGGCGGTCTTGACGACGACGACCTTCATGCCGGCCATCACGGCGCTGGCGGCGTTGGTGCCGTGCGCGGAGGACGGGATCAGGCAGACGGTGCGCTGCTCGTCGCCGTTCGCCCGGTGGTAGGCGCGGACGGCCAGCAGGCCGGCGAGCTCACCCTGGGAGCCGGCGTTCGGCTGGATGGAGACCTTGTCGTAGCCGGTCACCTCGCAGAGACGTTCCTCCAGCTCGTTGATGAGCGTGAGGTAGCCCTCGGCCTGCTCCACCGGCGCGAAGGGGTGCAGCTGACCGAATTCGGGCCAGGTCACCGGCTCCATCTCGGTGGTCGCGTTGAGCTTCATGGTGCAGGAGCCCAGCGGGATCATGCCGCGGTCCAGCGCGTAGTCCTTGTCCGAGAGCTTGCGCAGGTAGCGCAGCATCGCGGTCTCGGAGCGGTGCTGGTGGAAGACCGGGTGCGTCAGGTACGCGTCGGAGCGCAGCAGGCTCTCGGGCAGCGTGTCGGCCGTGGCCGTGTCCAGCGCCTCGATGTCCGCGGTGACGCCGAAGGCGGCCCAGACGGCCTCGATGTCGGCGCGCAGGGTGGTCTCGTCGCAGGCGACGGAGACGAGGTCGGCGTCGACCTGGAACAGGTTCACCCCGCCCTCGCGGGCGGCGGCGACGACCTCGGCGGCACGGCCCGGCACGCGGGCGGTGATCGTGTCGAAGTACGAGCCGTGCACGATCTCGACCCCGCCGGCCGTCAGACCGGCGGCGAGCAGGGTGGCGTAGCGGTGGGTGCGGCTCGCGATCGTCCGCAGGCCGTCCGGGCCGTGGTAGACGGCGTACATGCCGGCCATGACGGCGAGCAGCACCTGCGCGGTACAGATGTTGCTGGTGGCCTTCTCACGGCGGATGTGCTGCTCACGGGTCTGCAGTGCGAGGCGGTACGCCTTGTTGCCGTCCGCGTCCACGGAGACGCCGACGAGGCGGCCGGGCAGGGAGCGGGCGTGCTTGTCCTGGACGGCCATGTAACCGGCGTGCGGTCCGCCGAAGCCCATCGGGACGCCGAAGCGCTGGGTGGTGCCGACGGCGATGTCCGCGCCGAGCGCACCCGGAGAGGTCAGCAGGGTCAGCGCGAGCAGGTCCGCGGCGACGGCCACGATGGCGCCGAGCTCGTGCGCCTGGTCGATGACCGGCTTGATGTCCCGGACGGCGCCGGAGGCACCCGGGTACTGGATCAGGACACCGTAGATGCCGCGCTCGGCGACCTCGGCCGGGATGCCGGCGGACAGGTCGGCGACGACGACCTCGATGCCGATCGGCTCGGCGCGGGTCTCGATGACGGCGATGGTCTGGGGCAGCGCGTCGGCGTCCACCAGGAAGACGTTGCCCTTGGACTTGCCGACGCGGCGGGCCAGGGTCATGGCCTCGGCGGCCGCGGTGCCCTCGTCGAGCAGGGAGGCGCCCGAGGTCGGCAGCCCGGTCAGCTCGGCGACGACCGTCTGGAAGTTCAGGAGCGCTTCGAGGCGGCCCTGGGAGATCTCCGGCTGGTAGGGCGTGTACGCCGTGTACCAGGCCGGGTTCTCCATGACGTTGCGGAGGATCACCGGCGGCGTGAAGGTCCCGTAGTAGCCGAGACCGATCATCGGCGAGAGGACCTGGTTGCGGTCGGCGAGCGAGCGGAGCTCGGCCAGCACCTCGGCCTCGGTACGCGCCTCGGGCAGGTCGAGCGCCTCGGCGGTCTTGATCACATCCGGGACCGCGGCAGCGGTCAGTTCGTCCAGGGAGCCGTAGCCCACCTGGGCGAGCATCTTCGCCTGCGCCTCGGCATCCGGGCCGATGTGGCGCTGTTCGAAGGGGATGCCTCGCTCCAGCTGGGAGAGCGGAATGCGGTTGGCGGTCATGTACGGAGGCCTCCTGGTCGTATGACCTGCGAGGGGCACCACGGCGCGGGCACCCGGACGGCCTCCCCCTCTGTCATCTGCACCTGAGAGTTTCACCGGAGTCACGGGGGTCTCCCGAGAGTTCCGGCTTTCACCGTCGGTGAGGAGGGGGACCGGCACTGCGCGCCCGGTACCCGCCCTGCTTTCCAGAGTGGCCTCGTCCGTGCGGTACGTATGCCTGAGAGATTCCGGGGAGGATTTGCTCCTTCGGCGCCTCCGTCTTGCTCACTCGGAGGACTCTCCCGCACAGGGTCGACAGCCGTTCACCAGCGTACCAGCGAGGATCTGGACCCTCCCCGAGTGGCCTCCGCTGCAGATATGCACTTCTGTAGTCATTACGGAGCAGTTGCGACCTTTTGGAGGGACCGTGCAGACCGACATCGATCCGCGCAGCCTGATCGGCCGCAAGGCGTTCGACCGCAATGGCACCAAGATCGGCACGATCGACGAGGTCTACCTCGACGATGCCACGGGCGTCCCGGAGTGGGCCGCGGTCCGGACGGGGCTCTTCAGCCGGGACGCCTTCGTCCCGCTGGAGCCGAGCGAGCTGGTGGGTGACACCCTGCGGGTGCCCTTCGAACGCGCCCTCATCAGGGACGCCCCGGACTTCGGTGTCGGGCGCCACCTCTCCCCCGAACAGGAGCTGCAGCTCTACCACCACTACGGACTGGACACGACCCTGCCGTCGGACTTCAACCGCGACTTCGGCCGCCTGGCGGGCGACGAGAGCTAGGCCGTCTCTTCCTGATCCGGGCCGGCCCCCACGAGCGGCAGCGGATCGGACGGCTCCAGCTCGGGGTCGTCCACCCGGAAGGTCCGCACCCGGCCGGGCTCCGATCCGGGCTGCTCGAACCGCACGGTCACCCGCCCGACGCCGCTGCCCTGCACCCATCCGGGCCCGTACACGGCATGCCGTACGTCGCTCCCGGCCGTCCAGCGCCGTTCGGGTGCCTGCTCCGGCTCCCCGGGCGGCCCAGCGGCCTCCTGGGCACCGTCGGCCGCCGTGCGCGCGGCACCGGCCGCCACCGCATCCCCTCCGGCTCCGTCCGTCCCGTCCGTCCCGTCCGTCCCGTCCGCTCCGTTGGTCCCTTCCGCCCTGTCCGCGCCGTCGGCCCTGTCCGCCCCGTCCGGCTCAGCGGCGAGCGACTGCGCGAACAGGTCCTCCTGCGTGTAGTCCGCCAGCCCGCTCACCCCCACTCCCAGCAGCCGCACCCCACCCGTGGTGTCCACGCCCTCCAGCAGCCGCGCCGCCGCCTCACGCACCACCGCCGGGTCGTCCGTGGGCCCCCGCAGGGTCTCGGACCGGGTCAGCGTGGAGAAGTCGTACCGCCTCACCTTGAGCACGATCGTGCGCCCCGAGTGCCCCGAGCCCCGCAGCCGCTGCACGCACCGGTCGGCGAGCCGCTGCACCTCGCCGCGGATCCGTACCCGGTCGTGCAGGTCCACGTCGAAGGTGTCCTCGACGGACACCGACTTCGCGTCCCGCTCCGCGACCACCGGCCGGTCGTCCAGCCCGAGCGCCATCCGGTACAGCCCGGCCCCGGCCGAGCGGCCGACCATCCGGACCAGCTCGTCCTCCCCGGCCTCCGCCAGCTCCCCCACCGTGGTGATCCCGGCCCGCCGCAGGTGCTCGCCCGTGGCCGGACCCACCCCGGGCAGCGTCCGTACCGACATCGGCGCGAGCAGCTCGCGCTCCGTCCCCGGCTCGATCAGCAGCAGTCCGGCCGGCTTGGCCTCCTCGGAGGCCACCTTGGCCAGCATCTTCGACCCGGCCAGCCCCACCGACCCGCTGAGCCCCGTCGCGGCCCGGATGTCGGCCCGCAGCCGCTCCCCCGTCTCCCGCGCGCTGAGCGAGTCGAAGGCCACCCCGCCCGCCTCCAGGTCCACGAAGGCCTCGTCCAGGCTCAGGGGCTCCACCAGGGGCGACAGTTCCCGCAGCATGGCCATCACCACGTCGCTGACCTGCCGGTAGAGGCTGAAGCGGGGGATCAGGTACGCGCCGTTCGGACAGAGCCGCCGGGCCTGCCCCATGGGCATCGCGGAGTGCACCCCGAACCGCCTGGCCTCGTACGAGGCCGTGGCGACGACCCCGCGCGGCCCGAGGCCTCCGACGATGACGGCCTTGCCCCGCAGGCTCGGCTTCGACGCCTGCTCCACGGAGGCGTAGAAGGCGTCCATGTCCAGGTGCAGGATGGTCGGCGCGGCTCTCACAGCCCGATGCTGCCCTACGCCACTGACAATGCCCCGGCCCGGGTCAGACGGCCCGGTTGCGGCGGGCGGCCAGCTCGTCCGCCGGGTTGTGCCGCACCAGGGTCTCGCCGGTGTCCACGCGCTCCCCGTGCAGCTGCGACAGCGCGCTCTCGACGTCGCGCCACACCACGCCCACAGCAATGCCGAAAACGCCCTGACCGCCCTGGAGCAGGCTCACGACCTGGTCCGGCGAGGTGCACTCGTACACGGTGGCGCCGTCGCTCATCAGAGTCATCCGTTCGAGGTCCGAGAACCCGCGGTCCTGCAGGTGCTGGACCGCCGTGCGGATGTTCTGCAGCGCCACCCCGGTGTCCAGGAAGCGCTTGACGATCTTGAGGACCACGACGTCGCGGAAGCTGTAGAGCCGCTGCGTCCCCGTCCCGTGGACGGCCCGCACACTGGGCTCCACCAGCCCGGTCCGGGCCCAGTAGTCGAGCTGCCGGTAGGTGATGCCGGCCGCGGCGCAGGCCGTCGGCCCGCGGTAGCCGATCTGCTCGGGCTCCGGGTCTGCGCCCACCGGTCCGACCGGCGTCGACTCCGGCTGACGGCGCGCGGACCCGACCGCACCGCCGCGCAGCGGGTACGGCCCAGCCTCACTCCGTACGGGGGTGCCCCCGGTCGTACCGTCGCCCGTGATCCTCACGCCGACCCTCCGTCCTTGACCTGCCCACCTCGAAGGTAGGCAGTCACCAGGGGTGCGTCAACGATCGCCACACTCGGCACGCCGAGTGATAATCACCCTGAGAGTGGTTTCCCGTATCCCTTTACGGGGAAAGGCTAATCGAATGGCCTGAAGATCTCCGAGGACGACGCGGCCGACACCTCACTGCGGGCCGGTGCCGAAGTCCTCCGGTGAGATCTGATCGAGGAACTCGCGGAACTTCTCCACCTCGTCCTCCTGCTCGTCCGGAATGGCGATTCCGGCGTCGTCCAGCACGCCGTCACTGCCGTAGATCGGCGTCCCCGTCCGCAGGGCGAGGGCTATGGCGTCGGAAGGACGCGCACTCACCTCGACCCCGCTGGCGAAGACGAGCTCCGCGTAGAAGACGCCCTCCCGCAGATCCGTGATCCGGACCTCGGTGAGCTCCTCGCCGATCGCCTCCAGCACGTCCTTGAACAGGTCGTGCGTCAGCGGTCGGGCAGGGGCCATCCCCTGCTGCGCGAAGGCAATGGCGGTCGCCTCCCCTGGACCGATCCAGATGGGGAGGTACCGGTCGCCTCCCACTTCACGCAGGAGCACGATCGGTTGGTTGGAGGGCATTTCCACCCGGACACCCACAACGTCGAGCTCGTTCACACAGCAACCCTAGGACCTGCTCGGCAGGTTTGGGTAGTCGGGCCCCCCACCTCAGGGCAGCCGGACCCCGAGAGCGGTCTGTACGAGCGCCTCGTGGAGCCGTACGGAAAGCCCCGCGAGCTCCTTGAGGGTGGCCTCCGCGTGAGCCCTGGTCTGCGGGTTGCGGTGCCTGCGCAGCGGTGCCACGACCTGCTCCACCAGCCCCGCCTCGCGGTCCGCGGCGGCCTTCATCGCACGCAGGTGCCGCGGCTCCAGCCCGAAACGGCCCAGGTCGGCCACCAGCCGGGCCACCGTGACCGCCTCGGCGTCGAATCCGCCGTCCGTGCCCTCGGCGAGCAGCCCGTACGACTCCCACTCGACCAGCTGCACCTCGTCCACGCCGGCGGCCGCGAGCAGCTCGGCGCGGCCCACCCGGGCCACGGTGGGGCGTTCCCGCCCCACTTCGCCGTAGACGGCCGTCCCTCCGGCGGGCTCGGCGGAGTCCCCGTGCGCGGTGGGCGCCGGGATGCGGATCTGCTCCCCGCGGGCGAGCGCGTCGAGCTGCTCGCGGATGACCTTCAGCGGCAGGTAGTGGTCACGCTGCAGACGCAGGATCCGAGCGAGCCGCTCCACGTCGTCCGTGCTGAACTTGCGGTATCCCGAAGGTGTGCGCCGGGGCTCGACGAGCCCCTCCGCCTCCAGGAAGCGGATCTTCGAGATGGTGACTTCGGGGAACTCGTCACGCAGCGTGGTGAGCACCGTGCCGATGCTCACCAGCCGCCCGGCCGGGCCGGCGGTACCGGCGGTGCCACTTCGCGGGGCACCGCCGGTCGGGGTACGCAGCATGGAACCTTCCCTAAAAGGGTCAGATGCCCCGCAGGCTCGCGTAGAAGACCAGCCGGTACTTGCCGATCTGCACCTCGTCGCCGTTCTGCAGGGCGACGGAGTCGATCGGTTCACGGTTCACGTACGTGCCGTTGAGGCTGCCGACATCGGCGACGGTGAAGCCGCCCTCCTGGCTCCTGCGGAACTCGACATGGCGCCGGGAGACGGTGACGTCGTCCAGGAAGATGTCGCTCTGCGGGTGGCGGCCGGCCGTGGTCAGCTCACCGTCCAGCAGGAAACGGCTCCCGGAGTTGGGACCGCGCCGCACGATGAGCAGAGCGGAACCGGGGGGCAGCGCTTCCACCGCGGCCTGCGCCTCGGGGGACAGCGAGGAGGACGACACGTGCGGTTGTCCCGACACCTCGGCCTCGTAGGCCTCGAGGCCCGAGATCGAGATCGTGGACGTGGTCTCCGAGGCACGCTCCGGCGTCAGACCCGCCCGCAGCGGCGCACCGCAGTTCGAGCAGAACCGACTGGCCGCATCGCTGCGGTGTCCGCACCTGCTGCAAATCTGCTCGGCCGACATGGACGGCTCCTCGCGCCGCGGATGCCCCGCGGATGCATTGGTGGCATACGGGTCGGGGGCAAACCCTCCACCCGCACTTGAGGTTGATGGTTCACCGAAACCTATGCGTCCGGTACCAGCAGGGTCAACAGCCGACGCGCCGGGGGCACCGGAAACATCACCCGCTCCGGCGACCTCGTCGCGGAAGAGCGGCCGGTCGCCCTGCCCTTCCACGTCCCCGTGCCCGGCGCGGTGCCGTGCCGCGCCGCCTTCCTCACGGTTCTTCTTGCCGAACAACTTCTCAAACAACTTCACGGGCGATTCCCCTTGACCTAAACAGACCCGCCCGTGGGGCAGGACGAACTCCGAATGCAGACACCTGCCGACCCGGACATTCTCACAACGTCCGTAACCACCAGACAGTTTCCACCACGCACCGCGACTTCGGTGCGCCGACCCCCCGCAGGCATCCGCCCGCGTGGGACGCTCCACTCATCACTCCGCATCATCACGATGACGACCGAGCGTAGTCAGGCTGCTTCGCAGCCCGCAAGGCATCCACAACGATCTTCGCCGACCGTGTGACGGCGACGGTGGCCTGCTCCTTCTCCAGCGTCTGGACGACACCGCCCGGAATGTTCAGCGCGGGCTCCAGATCCTGGGGCTTGCCGATCACCTTGAACTCATAGGGTTGAGTGATCTTCTTACCGTCGATGGCGACCCCGCCGTCCTCGTCCGAGAAGTACGAGCCCGCCACGATGCGCACCCCGTTGATCTGGATCGCCTCGGCCCCGGCCGCCCGCAGCTCCTGGAGCGTGTCCAGCAGCTGGTCGGACTGCACCTGGCCCGTGGGATCCGTGATCTTCAGTGTGATGCCCGGTCCCTGGGCTGCCACCGTACCGGCCAGGATGCCGAGTTGGCGTTCCTTCTCGACGGTCTGCTTGCGGGCCTCCTCGGCCTGGTTGGAGCTGGTCTCCAGCTCCTTGCGCTGGTCCTCCAGCTGCTGCTTCTCGTCCTCCAGGCGCTTGGTCCGCCCGTCGAGCTCGTCGAGGATGCGTACGAGGTCCTCCTGGCGGGCCCCGCGCAGCGCGCTGGAGTCGCTGTTGGAGCGGACCTGGATGGCCAGACCCAGCCCCAGGACGAACAGCAGCAGCGCCACGATCAGTTGGGCCCGGCTCACCCGCGGCGGCCACAGCCCGGCCGCGAGCCGCTGCCGGCCGGTCTCCTCGGGCGGCCCCGGCGCCTCCTCGGGCTGCTCCGACGGCTCCGGCGACTGCACGGGCTGCGAGGGCTCGGGCGACTGCGGCGGTTCCGAGGACTGCGGAGACCGCAGGGACTCCGGAGGCTGTTGGGGCTCGGGAGACTTCGGAGGCTGTTGGGGCTCGGGAGACTTCGGGGACTCAGGAGACTTCGGAGGCTCCGGCGGACGGCCCGCGCCTCCCGGCTCCTCGGGGCTGTCGTTCGTACTCATCGGCCTCACGCCCGGAACACGTGCCGGCGGATGGCCGCGGCGTTGGAGAAGATGCGGATACCGAGGACCACGACCACACCCGTGGACAGCTGCGAGCCGACCCCGAGCTTGTCACCGAGGAAGACGATCAGCGCGGCCACGACCACGTTCGACAGGAACGACACCACGAAGACCTTGTCCACGAAGATGCCGTCCAGCATCGCGCGGAGGCCGCCGAACACCGCGTCCAGCGCCGCCACCACGGCGATCGGCAGATATGGCTCCACCACAGCCGGTACTTCGGGCCGGACCAGAAGTCCGGCCACCACTCCGGCCAAGAGGCCCAGTACCGCGATCACGATGCACCCTTCTGCTGCTCTGCCGGTGTAGCTGTACGTACGGTCAGGCTCGACGCGGCCGGCAGCCGCAGGTCGTCCGCCGGGGACAGGGCGTAACGGATCCCGTAGCTCTCCTGCAGCACGTGCAGGTACTGTCCGTCCGCCGAGTCCTGGAAGGCCGTGCCGAGCCGTTTCTTGTCCCCCACCGCCAGCACTTCGTACGGCGGCACGAGCGGCCTGTTGTCGACCAGTATCGCGTCACCCGCGGCTCTGATCGCCGAGAGCTCCGTCAGCCGCTGTCCGTTGATGGAGATGGCTTCCGCCCCGGACTGCCAGAGCCCGTTGACGATCTTCTGCATGTCCCGGTCCCGGAGCCGGCCGGTGTCCGAGAAGCCGGAGCTCTCGCGCGGTTTGCCACCGCCGCCCGACGAGGCACCCTTCGCGTCGTCCACCACCAGTTTGATCCCCGGCCCGCGGACCTCCGTGGCACCCGCCAGCAGGGCCACGAGCTCGCCCTGGCCCCCGCCGGGCTGCTTCAGCGCCGCACGCTGGCGCGCCGCGACATCGGTCCTGAGGCGGTCGACGTCACGCTCCAGGCCGTGCACGCGGTCGTCCGCCCGCTCGACCCGGTCGATCAGTTCCTGACGCTCCTTGGCCAGCACCGGCGCCGCTATCCGCGCCTCGGCCGCACCGAGCGTGACGACCATGGCGGTCACGACGAGCCCGGCCGCGAGCCCCAGTTTGGCCTTGAGGGTCCGCGGCAGACCTGCCGTTCCCTCCGCCTCGCGCCGGGCCGCGGCCTCCGCGTAGCCCTCGTCGAGACTGTGGTCCATCACGTGCGTCAGCAGCGACATGGAAGCGTCCGGGCGCGCGGGCACAGGAGACGCCGGAGTCCGGTTGTGGGGCGGCTGCGACATGCCGCACATCGTCGCATGTCGGCAGCGCACTCACCCAATGCGTCCATCCGGTGGGCCGGGCCGGCACTCCCCGCACCCGGACCACCGGACTTCCGCCTACGTCATCGCACGCCGGGCCCTCACTGCCCGGCGCTCTCCACGACGGCCGCCCACTCGTCCAGCAGGGCCTGCGCGGTGCCGTCGTCGGGGCCCTCGGCCCACAGGTGGGTGACCGCTTCCGCCGGGTCCGGCAGGACCAGCGCCCACCGTCCGTCGGCCTCGACCACCCGCACCCCGTCGGTGGTGTCCACCTGCCGGTCTCCGGCCACCTCCACGACCCGCCGCATGACGAGCCCCTTCACCGCCCACGGCGTCGAGACGTCCCGCCTGAGCACGTGGGCCCGCGGAATCCGGGCGTCGATCTGGCTCAGCGTGAGCTGCGTACGCGCCACCAGCCCGAGCAGTTGCACGAAGGCCGCCGAACCGTCGAAGACGCTGCCGAACTCGGGAACGATGAAGCCGCCCCGGCCGTCTCCTCCGAAGATGGTGTTCTCCGCGCGCCCCACCCGGGTCAGGTCGTCGGGCGAGGTCGTCGTCCACTCGACCTGCGTCCCGTGGTAGGCCGCCACCTGCTCGGCCACCCTCGTCGTGGTCACCGGCAGCGCGACCTTGCCGCTGCGCTTCTCCGCGGCCACCAGGTCGAGCATCACCAGCAGCGCCCGGTCGTCCTCGATGATCCGCCCGCGCTCGTCCACCAGCGAGATCCGCTCGCCCACGGGGTCGAACCGTACGCCGAAGGCCGCCCGCGCCGAGGCCACGATCTCCCCCAGCCGCACCAGCCCGGCGCGCCGGGACTCCCTGGTCTCCGTCGGCCTGGACTCGTCGAGCCCGGGATTGATCGTCAGCGCGTCCACACCGAGCCGCCCCAGCAGGCTGGGCAGAACGAGCCCCGCGCTTCCGTTCGAGGCGTCCACGACCACCTTGAGCCCGGCGTCGGCGATGCCGGTGGTGTCCACCCGCCGCAGCAGCGAGCCGGTGTAGGCGTCGAAGACACTGCCCGGGAACTGCAGGTCTCCGATCTCTCCGGGGAACGCCCGCCGGTACTCCTGGCGCGCGTACACCCGGTCCAGCTTGCGCTGCCCCTGCAGCGAGAGGTCCGCTCCCCGCTCGTCCAGGAACATGATGTCCACGGAGTCCGGAACACCCGGCGAGGTCCGCAGCACGATCCCGCCGGCACTGCCGCGCGCGGTCTGCTGCCGCGCCACCGGCAGCGGTACGTTCTCCAGGTCCCGTACGTTGATGGCGCTGGCCTGGAGTGCGGAGATCACGGCCCGCTTGAGCGCCCTGGCGCCTCGCGAGTGGTCACGGGCCGTGGTGACGGTCGCCCCCTTCTTCAGGGTCGTGGCATACGCGCCGGCGAGCCGGACCACCACCTCGGGAGTGATCTCCACGTTCAGGATCCCGGAGACCCCACGCGCGCCGAACAGGTGCGCCTGGCCGCGGGACTCCCAGATCACCGACTCGTTGACGAAGGCGCCGGCCTCGATGGTCTTGAAGGGGTAGACCCGTACGTTCCCCTGAACGATCGATTCCTCACCGACGAGACACTCGTCGCCGATGACGGCCCCGTCCTCGATCCGCGCGGCCCGCATGATGTCGGTGTTCTTGCCGATGACGCAGCCGCGGAGATTGCTGTGGGGCCCGATGTACACGTTGTCGTGGACCACGGCCCGGTGCAGGAAGGCCCCGCTCTTCACGACGACGTTCGACCCGATGACGGTGTGCTCGCGGATCTCGGCACCGGCCTCGACCTTGGCGTAGTCGCCGATGTACAGCGGCCCGCGCAGCACCGCGTCGGGGCTCACCTCGGCCCCTTCGGCGATCCACACCCCCGGTGAGATCTCGAAGCCGTCCATCTCGATCTGGACCTTGCCCTCGAGCACGTCGGCCTGCGCCTTGACGTAGCTCTCGTGCGTGCCGACGTCCTCCCAGTAGCCCTCGGCGACATAGCCGAAGATGGGCCGGCCTTCCTTCATCAGCTGGGGGAAGACATCACCGGACCAGTCGACGGAGACGTCCGGATCCACGTAATTGAAGACCTCCGGCTCCATGACGTAGATGCCGGTGTTGACCGTGTCCGAGAACACCTGCCCCCAGGTCGGCTTCTCCAGGAACCGCTCGACCTTGCCCTCCTCGTCCACGATCGTGATGCCGAATTCCAGCGGGTTCGGCACCCGGGTCAGGCACACCGTGACCAGGGCGCCCTTCTCCTTGTGGAAGCGGATCAGATCGGTGAGGTCGAAGTCGGTGAGCGCATCGCCGGAAATGACGACGAAGGCATCGTCCTTCAGGGCCTCCTCGGCATTCTTCACACTGCCGGCGGTCCCGAGTGGCTTCTCCTCATGGGCGTAGGTGAGCTCCATTCCGAGCTCTTCGCCATCCCCGAAATAGTTCTTGACGAGTGACGCCAGGAACTGCACGGTGACCACGGTCTCGCTGAGCCCATGCCGCTTGAGCAGCCGGAGCACATGCTCCATGATCGGCCGGTTGGCCACCGGCAGGAGCGGCTTGGGCATGCTCGAGGTCATGGGGCGAAGACGCGTGCCTTCGCCACCGGCCATCACGACGGCCTTCATGTCGGAAGAGTCCTCCTTGGGAGACGACAGTCGTGCCGACCCTCGCCCGTCTCGGTCGGTGACTTCGCAACTCCTCCGCGTCATCCGGCGCCGGGCGGGCTCAATCGGCCGTGGTGTCAGCCTTCACCAGACGGCGGACTTGAACCACGTAAAGGATTCCTGCCCACCAATAGAGGGTTGTACCCCATACAGCGAACGCCCATCCGAAAACTGCGGCCAACCAGGCCAACCAGCCGCTTCCGTCACTGAGCAGCAGCAAGGGAAACGCGTACATCAGGTTGAAGGTGGCGGCCTTGCCGAGGAAGTTGACCTGCGGCGGCGGATATCCGTGACGGCGCAGGATCCACACCATGACCAGCAACATCAGCTCGCGCGCCAGCAACGCTCCGGTGAGCCACAGCGGCAGAAGCTCGCGATAAGTCAGACCGAAGAGCGTCGACAGGATGTATAGCCGGTCCGCGGCAGGATCGAGCAGCCGGCCGAGCTTGCTGATCTGATTCCAGCGCCGCGCGAGCTTCCCGTCGAGGTAGTCGCTGATCCCGCTGAGCATGAGGACGGCCAGGGCCCACCCGTCGTACTCCGCGAGGATGAGCCACAAGAACAGGGGCACGCCGGCGAGGCGAGCCATGCTCAGGATGTTCGGAATGGTGAAAATTCGGTCAGTCTGAACCCGAGTCTCCTGGACCTCCACCCGGGGGCCTCCACTGTGACTGTAGAAATGTGGTCGTTCGATGCCCCTTGACCCTACAGGAGTCCGCACACGTGTCCTGAACGCAGAAAAGCCCCGCACCGAACCCTTAACGGGCTGGTGCGGGGCTTTCCCACAATGATTGTTCGGCGGCGTCCTACTCTCCCACAGGGTCCCCCCTGCAGTACCATCGGCGCTGAAAGGCTTAGCTTCCGGGTTCGGAATGTAACCGGGCGTTTCCCTAACGCTATGACCACCGAAACACTATGAAATTTGAACGCTGGCATGAACACAGCTGTTCGTTATTTCAGAACTAACACAGTGGACGCGAGCAACTGAGGACAAGCCCTCGGCCTATTAGTACCAGTCAGCTTCACCCGTTACCGGGCTTCCACATCTGGCCTATCAACCCAGTCGTCTACTGGGAGCCTTACCCTCTCAAGGAGGTGGGAATACTCATCTTGAAGCAGGCTTCCCGCTTAGATGCTTTCAGCGGTTATCCCTCCCGAACGTAGCCAACCAGCCATGCCCTTGGCAGGACAACTGGCACACCAGAGGTTCGTCCGTCCCGGTCCTCTCGTACTAGGGACAGCCCTTCTCAATATTCCTACGCGCACAGCGGATAGGGACCGAACTGTCTCACGACGTTCTAAACCCAGCTCGCGTACCGCTTTAATGGGCGAACAGCCCAACCCTTGGGACCGACTCCAGCCCCAGGATGCGACGAGCCGACATCGAGGTGCCAAACCATCCCGTCGATATGGACTCTTGGGGAAGATCAGCCTGTTATCCCCGGGGTACCTTTTATCCGTTGAGCGACGGCGCTTCCACAAGCCACCGCCGGATCACTAGTCCCGACTTTCGTCCCTGCTCGACCCGTCGGTCTCACAGTCAAGCTCCCTTGTGCACTTACACTCAACACCTGATTGCCAACCAGGCTGAGGGAACCTTTGGGCGCCTCCGTTACCCTTTGGGAGGCAACCGCCCCAGTTAAACTACCCATCAGACACTGTCCCTGATCCGGATCACGGACCGAGGTTAGACATCCAGCACGACCAGAGTGGTATTTCAACGGCGACTCCACAACCACTGGCGTGGCTGCTTCAAAGTCTCCCACCTATCCTACACAAGCCGAACCGAACACCAATATCAAACTGTAGTAAAGGTCCCGGGGTCTTTCCGTCCTGCTGCGCGAAACGAGCATCTTTACTCGTAGTGCAATTTCACCGGGCCTATGGTTGAGACAGTCGAGAAGTCGTTACGCCATTCGTGCAGGTCGGAACTTACCCGACAAGGAATTTCGCTACCTTAGGATGGTTATAGTTACCACCGCCGTTTACTGGCGCTTAAGTTCTCAGCTTCGCAACCCCGAAAGGTCACTAACCGGTCCCCTTAACGTTCCAGCACCGGGCAGGCGTCAGTCCGTATACATCGCCTTACGGCTTCGCACGGACCTGTGTTTTTAGTAAACAGTCGCTTCTCGCTGGTCTCTGCGGCCACCCCCAGCTCACGGAGCAAGTCCGATCACCAGTGATGGCCCCCCTTCTCCCGAAGTTACGGGGGCATTT